>NZ_JAAAMG010000049.1 GCF_010500815.1 Jiella pacifica | reverse complement strand
TTGGCCGGCGATTTTGGATTGGAGGGTTTGGGCTTCATCTTCGTTCCTTCGTCACTACGACGAAGCCCAAACCCTCCTCACATCACAACCTCAAATCTGTGCGATAGGCGCTGACGGGGGACAATCGACATATGGCGCGGTTTGGCCATTCTAGGCGTCGTCGTCTATCACTTCGGGTGGGATCTGAGCTTCTTTGGCTTTGCCTCGCCTGATATGATGTTCAGCGAGCCAGTCATCATCTTCGCGCGGGCGCTCGCCGGCTCCTTCATGTTCCTCGCCGGTGTCAGCCTTGTCCTCGCGCACGGGAACGGTGTGCGGTGGCGCAAATTTCGCCAGCGCCTCGCCAAGGTGGCAGCGGCTGCCGCGGTGATCTCGATCGTCACCTTCACGGCATGCCTCCAGGACACCGACCTGCAGGCGAAGGTCGTTGCAACGCAAGAGCGTGGACAAAGCGAATTCGGGGTTGATTCCACGCCCACCTTCTTCGTGAACGGAAAGAGGTACGTGGGCGCCCTGTCGCCGGAGGAGATGTCGGCTGTCATAGAGGCCAACCTGTGATGAAAGGCCGCGGGTCGGGACCGCGTCTGTGAGACGCTGGCGCTCAGCTACCAGGCTCGAACGAAATGACACTATGGAACCGGCACAGAAAGACAGCTCTAGCTGCGTATTGAACTGGGAGAGCGGCACTTATGGTGACGGGCAGCAGTCCTGTGACTGCCACACTGCGCCTCGACAAATTGGTGCGGGATGAGCAGTTTCGGATGCGGAGCAAGCTAAATCTGGAGCATGTACAGTCTTATGAGGACAGCTATCGCGCCGGCGAGACTGTGCCGCTGGTGATCGTGGCACAGGTCGGCGGCATCTTCATTTTGGTCGACGGATGGCATCGCATAGAGGCGCTAGAGCGCCTTGATGTTCGGGAGATCGAAGCGAAGATTTACAAGACCACCCGCGATGTCGCCCTCTGGATGGCCGGGATGGCCGCTCTTAAGCAAGGCACCCCACTTAGTTCGAGGGAGCTTCGCAAGGTCTTTCGAGCCTATGTGGAGGCTGGGAAGCATGTTCTCCCGGAAGGGAAGATAAAATCGTACAGAGAAATGTCTGCCGATTTAGGTAAGCCCATTGGAACGATCCACGCCTGGATGAGGAAGGACTTTCCAATAGTGGCAGCGAGCATCAGCGACGTCGCAAGCGGAAAACTGCAAGATGGGCCTTCAGGGCGAGCTCACCAGCATTCGCACCTTACGTCGGCAAGGAAAAGCTTGCAGCAGCTTCACTCGTCCTTTCAGGCCATGATCGATGCCGATGATCGACGGGTGATAATCGAGGAACTCGAGAAGGCCCTTTCGGCGATGAGAGAATGCCGGAGATAGCTCTGAGCTTCTTTAAGCAGTATCTTGCGAGCTGCCTCTAAAATCGCGAGCTGCCACCCTGTTCGTCAAATGCGGGGAAGCCGCCTGGTTTTGGACAGGCGGTCTTCCAGCATCGGGCCTTTGCCGACCGTCTCTCACCCTGAATTGACTAGCTGACGCGCTGGCCGCTCCGTAATGTTCAGCCATGTTGGAAAGCCTACATGAACGGCTTTGCCGCCGAGCCACGAACCATTCACGCAGGTGTCCCGTGCGAACGCTGATCACGTTCCTGCTGATGCTCGCCAGCGCCGAATCGGCCTTTTCCCAGAATGTCGTGGCGACCAGCGCCGATGTCAGCAGCGTGCTGGAGATGTTTACCAGCCAAGGCTGCTCCTCCTGCCCCCCGGCCGATCGGCTGCTGGGCGACTATGCCCGGCGCGACGGCGTGGTGGCCTTGGCCTATCACGTCGATTATTGGGACTATATCGGCTGGAAGGACGTCTACGGCACCCGCCAGAACACCGAACGCCAGCGCGCTTATGGCGCCGCCCTCCAATCCAGGTCGATCTACACCCCTCAGATGATCATAAACGGCCAGAGGGAGGTCGTCGGCTCGCACAAGCGCGCCATTGAAGGCGCGATGCAGGACACTAAGCTCGCTCCGCAAGGCGAGAAGACGAGCATCCGCCTGACGCACGACGGCACCACCATGCAGGTTTACGCGGAGATGGTGAAGCCGCAGCGTCCAAGGACCGGCGAACTGGTCCTGATCCTCGTTACCTTTCGCGACGAGGCAATCACGCTTGTCGACAACGGTGAAAACCAGGGATTGGAACTCGTCAACACCAACATGGTTCGCGACTGGCGCGTGCTCGGCACCGTCACTGAGAAGCCGGTCGAGGTGAACATCCCGATCTCGCTGCTCCAGGGCCCCGAGGGCGAGAAGGTCGGCTACGCGGCGCTGCTGCAGACCATGACCGGCGAGGGAAAGCTGGGCCCCATCGTCGCGGCCGCCGTCCTGGTTTCTTAGGCTCGACGTCATGGGTCCAGGCCGGTCGGTCTAGGCCCATTCAGGGCATCGAAATGGCAGACGGCGAAGCGCCTCATCTCCGGACGCCCAGCATAACGCGACGCGCCGACCCCGTCATGCCAGGTTCTTCATCAGGAACCACGACGGCCCCGGAAGACGGAGAAACTCGCCGCCGTGAGGATCGCACTTCAGCTTCAGATCTTCCCGGACCAGCGGGGTCAACTCGGTATCCCTTTCCGCACGTCATCCTCGGCTTCTACCCCGGCTGTACGTGGGAGATCGGCGCCGCGGTGCTGGCCGACAGCCCGTACCCGAGCTTCCGCGACCTCGTCGGCCTTCGTATCGCCACAGACCCGTCGGCTCGGACGCCGATGCGACCGTGACCGAGGGCCTGACCGCCCGTGGCCTCGACGATGGCCGTCGTGTCGCTCGCGAGCTGACTACTTTGATCGCCGCCCGAGGCAAGCCCGGGATGATCGTTTCCGATCACGTGTGAGAAGGCGCTTGCAGCGCCAGTTCGACGGGGCGCTTCTCGGGCTCCCGGGCCGGGAGCTCGAAGCTCAGGACACCCTCTCCATCGGCGGCCACCGTCTCGGTCGCGGCATATCCATCTCGCTCGAACGAGAGCCTGTATGTCCCGCCCAGCCGGACCTGCCACAGCATTCGGCCGGGCCCGAGCCCGCCGGCCTGGAAGGAGAAGCCGTCGTCCCGAAGGCGGAGATCCTCGATCAGCCAGCTGCTTTGGATGAGGGCGGGGCGCATGCCTGCGCGGTCCTGCCGTCGAGGACCGAGCGTGATCACCGGAGCCTTATCGACGGGATCCAGCACCACGTAGAGACTGCCCTGGTGATGTCGCCAGCCGAGGACGCCAGAGGATCGGCCCTGATCGACGGAGAGTTCTTGCGCATGATCGAAGCGGATCGTCTGAAGGTCGCCGCGGTCTTCGATCCGCCAGCTCCGCGGTGCGAGCTCGACGAAGCGCGTCGAGTAGAAGCCCTGTGCCATCCGCACATAGGTGCTCGTCCAGACCGGTAAGATCTCCTGGCTCCCGACCTCACCGAGGGTCTGGATCAAGGCATTGAGGCTGGCGAGCCGTTCACCGGCGTAGATGTGGTAATAGACGTTGATCGGCTTCAGACGCCGCGGCGTCTCGGTGTTCTTCAGGGTTTCGCGCAACAGCCGGAAGCCGTAGAACTGACGGGTCCAGAGGTTGGTATAGGTGTTCTCGTTGCTGGCGGCGGCGTAGATCTGTCTCCTGCCGTCCACGGAAACGCCGATCGGGGCCACCCACGACACGGAAGGAAAGAGAGCGTCGAAGGGAATGGCACGAGCATTGTCGATTGATCTTCGGCATCGGGTCCTTCGAGCGATGCGCGAGGGCGCTTCGACCCATGCGGCTGCCGAGCGCTTCGGGATTGCGATTGCGACGGCTGTTCGCTGGCGCTCGCAGGACTGGGCTGGACGCAGCGACCCTCCGCCGGTGGGCGGCGATTGTCGCTCAGGCCGGATCGAGGCACAGGCGGGTTTCCTCTTTGGACTGATCGAGGGCGAGGACGACCTCACCCTGGCCGAGATGCAGCGCCGCCTGGACGAAGATCGCGGGGTGAAGGTCGGGATCGGCACCCTCTGGCGCTTCTTCGACCGCCATAGCCTGACGTGGAAAAAAGACCGCGCATGCGAGCGAGCAGGAGCGCCTGTATCTCCTAAAGCGGCGCCAAAGGGCTCGGACCTTGGATACCGAAATGCGCCGGAGACCTGTCGATGTCACCTCGATGCGATCCCCTTGACCTTATCCTCCCAATGTGAGGAAAAACTGTGGGGTGCGCTACGCCGCAACTGCCTCATCTGACGGATTATCGCCGTTCGCCGCGCGGCCGGGATGCCATTCGTCGAACAGATCGTGGAGAGTGCCGTCCAGTATCCGCGTGCGGATCTGCAGCAGCATGTGAGCGCCGCGGCGCATCTGCTGTTTCTTATCGAAGCGCTTACCGATCACGACGTTGACGGCGGACTCCACGAATGAGGTCGCGATCCGCTCGTGGTTGCGGTAGCGTTCGCCGTAGTTCGGGATCGCATGCGCGTTGCGCCGAATGTAGGTGGCGAACTCCTCGGCCGTCTTGAGGAACGCTTTCAGTTTCGGATATCGTCAGGAGCGCGCGCTGCATCTTGGGCTCATGATGACTATTCCAAGACCAAGCAGCACGGCTAGTGCGAACGGAGCATCTCCGAACAAGGAGTAGAAGGTTTCGCCCTCCATAGCGGCAGGAAGGCTCGCGTCGATGACCCCAACCGCGTTCAGCGGCAGCAAAGATTTTACCCGGCCATGGGCATCGGTGACAGCCGAGATGCCCGTGTTTGCCGCGCGCACGAGCGGTAGCCCCTGCTCGATCGCTCGCACGCGTGCTGCCAGAAAGTGCTGGTAAGGGCCTGAAGAAGTGCCGAACCAAGCATCGTTTGTCACGTTAAGGAGCCATCTGGGCCGCCCTTCCTGCCATGCGGCATTCGGGAAAATTGCCTCGTAGCAGATCATTGGGCCGACTGGGGGCAGGCCAGGCACAGCGAGCACGGTGCGCGCATCACCCGGGACGTACTCAATGCTGCCCTCGGTCAGCTTCTGCAGCGGCAGGATCTGACGAAGCGGCATGTATTCGCCGAACGGGACCAGCCGGACCTTGTCATAGGCTGCGACGATGTCTCCGGACGTGCTGAGAGCGACGAGGCTGTTGAGCAGGGCCGGATCTCTCTCAAAGTCCGCTGTGCGGCGGACAGCTCCGGTAAGGAGAGCACCTTCAGGCGGGACCACCGTGGCCATGGCGTTTCGGACGCTTGCGTCCTCGGCAATGAAATAGGGAACGGCCGTCTCCGGCCAGATGATGTGGGTCGGCGCGGCGGAGGCCGGCTGCGTGCTGAGAGCGATATAGCGGGCCAGAATGCGCTCGCTCTCGGCAGGATCCCATTTCATTGCCTGTGGAATGCTGGCCTGCACGATGCGCAGGCGAATACCGGGTACATCCGCGGGCATCGGTCCTGCGAGCCGCATCGCACCGAAGCCCCACAATGCGAGAACACCAATGGTTGAGATGACGAGAGGCGCCCAGCGCCGCGTTCCTCGCTCGGCGATAACGCTAAGCGCGAGCCCTGGCAGTGTGGCCAGCATGACCGTCACGAAGCCGAGACCGTAGATGCCGAAGATCGATGCGGCTTGAAGCGTCTCGTCGGTAACGCCCCAGGCATAGCCGATCAGGTTCCACGGAAAGCCTGTGAGGACGTGACCTCTCAGCCATTCGGCCGCGCTCCACGACGCTGCAAGAGCAAGGAGCAGCCTCCATCCTGTGGCACCAACTCTCTTCGCGGCGCTGCACGCGAGGGCTGGGAATAAGGCCAGGAACGCACTTAGTCCTCCCACTGCAGGAATTGCGAGATCACCGAACCGCTCGGCGTCGACATAGAAACTTTCGGCGATCCAGCTGAGACCGATCAGAAAGTGGCCAAGCCCGAACAGCCATCCCACGAGCAATGCGCCCCGCCAGGTCGGGGCCCGATCGACCAGCCAGAAAAGACCAGTGAAGGCGAGGAAGAGGAGTGGCGTCCAAAAGAAGGGCGCAAGGGAAAGTGCACCGAGCCCACCGAAGCTGGCCGCCAAGATGCACCGCAGCACCAGCGATACTGAATCATCGGCGGCCCTACGATGCCCGAGGCGCGCACTGAGCCTGGCGTTGTGACCCAAGTCGAGCATTCGTCCGCGGTCGATCAAGTCCGAAAAGGCTCAGCCCGCTTCGCGGGCGGAAAGCTCTCCAGCAGCAGGAGCCCGACACCGCAGACGATGCCGACATCCGCCATGTTGAAGGTGGGCCAGTGCCACTGGCCGACATAGAAGTCGAAGAAATCCGTCACGCCGCCATGGCGCAGCCGGTCGACCACATTGCCAATGGCGCCGCCGACGATCAGCCCGAGCGCGATTGCGGTCGGGCGAGTTTCAGCGCGGCTCATCCACACGAAGAGAGCGAGAACCGCGGTCGCGGTGAACGCCACCAGCATCCAGGGCGGTGCATCGCCGAAGAGACCAAAGCTGACGCCCGTATTGCGCCCGAGGACCAAGTTGAAGAAGCCGGTCATCGGGATCACCTGCGGCGGGTCCATGACATGGTTCGCAATCCACCATTTGGAGGTCTGATCGACCACGAACCAGAGGAAGGCAACGAGGAATCCGAGCCGCAGCATGGCAGGCGTTCTCCGCAAGAGAGTTCAAGCTCAAGCCACGGCGGAGCATCGGGAGGGTCGTCCCCGCAGCTATCCGGCCAAGAGCGAAATAGTGAATCAATGGCCGCCTTCCGGCTCGATTTCGACCTGCACCGTTAAGGTCCCAGCCTGTCCGAAATCAAGGAGCAACTCGAACGCGTCGCCTTCCTTCAACTCACGTTTCAGGTCTGTGAGCCACAGGTGCTGGCGCCAGGGTGCCAAGGCGAGAGGCTTACCGGGCTCGAGATCAATCCAATCAACCCAGTGCTCCTCTCCCTCCGTCGCCATTCGGATGCGCACCTGCTCGGCCGCCGGCGTCGAAGCGCCGGTGAGTTGTGCTGCTCCATCCCCCCGGTTCAGGATCGGGCCATACACCGCGACGCCCTCGCCGCTCTCGGGCGCCGACGCCCAGATATGGCCTACGGCGATGTCCCCGAGCTTGTAGCTGTGCGCTCTCGGGACGGTCGGAGCAAGGAGCGCGGCGAGTGCCGCCAAGGCTCCCAACAGCTGCCTGCGGGTCAAATGACGGCGATGTCTTTTCATCGAGGATCCCTCCTCATCGCCGTGGCGCGTCGTTATCGAACTCGGCTGGGGTGCGAGCCTCCAGCGCGGCGTCGAGAGCTTGTGATCCGGTTTTGAGATCCCGGGCGGACTCGACCTCCTCCGGCGAGAGATCGTCCTGCTTGTAGAAGGTGTAGGAGAGCGTGACCTCGCGCAAGCCCTTGGTGTCCTCGTCTTTAAGCATCTGCTCGTCGACATAGAGGACGAGCGGCATGCGCGCACTCTCGCCGGGCGCCAACTTCTCATTGGTGAAGCAGAAGCACTCGATTTTGAAGAAATAGGGGGCGGTCTGATAAGGTGTTACGTTGAAGACGGCCCGGCCGACAAGCGTCTCGTCCGACAGGTTCTTAGCATAATAGTATGCCCTGACGGGTTCACCGAAGCGGGTCTTCACCTCACGCTGCTCAGGACGAAACTCCCACGCCAGTCCTGCGCCGACATTCGCGTCGAAGCGAACCGTCACGATCTCGTTTGATTCGGAGACCGGGCGAGGGGCGGCATCGGCCCGTTGCACAGTCCCGCCATAACCTGTGACTTGGCAGAAAAGCTGATACAGCGTCGGAGAGTAGGCGACGAGCCCTGTCATGAACACCAGGATGAGGCTTAGAGCTGCTACGACACGAACGTTTTTCGATAGTCTGGATTTCATTGTCTTCAACACTCACGCTTTCGCTACTCTGGCTTTGCACTCCGGCAAGTGACGGCATGCGACTGTGATGCTGTGCTCCTCAACCGATGCTCCCGAATATCGGGAACCGTTGAAGCAGCCAGAAGGCCAACATCGACATCTTGCCGGTGATCATGGCAAAGCCCATGGCGATCATGATTCCACCCGCTCCGATCTGGAGCAGCCGCCCCACGCGCCGCATCGGTTTCAAGCGCTTCGCCAGCCCTTCCGTGAACAGCGCCGATGCGAGGAAGGGCAGACCGAGCCCGATGGAGTAGATACTGAGAAGGGCGATGCCGTCCGAAGCCGTCGCGGATAGGGCGCTCACGGTTAGGATCGCGCCGAGGACCGGGCCGATGCAAGGGGTCCAGCCGAAGCCGAAAGCAAGCCCCAAAAGGTAGGCGCCGAGAGGCCGACCGCCCCGCACCTCGCTGTGGAAGCGCACGTCCCGATCCAGCCAGGGCAGCCGCACCAGGCCGGTCATAAAGACGCCGAAGACGATGATGATGGCGCCGCCCACGATGTTGGTCTCATAGCGGTAAGCCAGAAGAAGACGGCTGAGGGCCGTGGCGCTCGCGCCAAGGGCGATGAAGATGGTCGAAAAACCGAGCACGAAGAACGCGCTGAGCGACAGCGTGGAGAGGCGGCCGCCGCTCGAACCCGACGGTTCGCCGCGGCCCGCCGAGTTGCCTGCGATGTACGAGATGTAGCCCGGCACCAGCGGCAGCACGCATGGCGAGAGAAACGATATGGCGCCCGCCGCAAGCGCCGTCAGGACGCCGATATTGGAGATCTCGAACACCGCTCAGCCCTCGCCCGGCATTCTCGCATTGGCGATGATCCGTTCTAAGGTCGCAGCATCGACGAGGCCGCGTATGATTTCGTCGCCGACGATGAAGGTCGGCGTGCCGGTGATCCGCAGAGCTTGCGCCAGTGCAAGGTTGCGGCCGATCGCCTCCTCGATCGGCGGGTCCTGCATATCCTGCTTGAGTTGCTCGATATCAAGGCCGACCTGGGCGGCGATTTCTAGGGTCGAGCTCTCGTCGATCGACCCGGAATAGGCCATCATGGCCTCGTGGAACGGCTCGTATTTCCCCTGCCTCTGCGAGGCGAGTGCCGCCCGCGCCGCAAACTCCGAACCGGGCCCGAGGATCGGGAACTCCTTATAGACGATCCGCAGTTCGTCGTTTGCCTCCGCGGCGTCAGCCAGAATAGGGGTCGCGTTGCGGCAATAGGGACAATTGTAATCGAAGAACTCGACTAGCGTGACCGCGCCCTGCGGATTGCCGACGACGGGCGCAGCCGGATCGTTGAAGATCTCGTCGCGTCGTTCGGCGATGACGGCCTGCAGCTCGTTGGTCTCGGCTGCCAGTTGGCGCTCCTCAAGAAGACGGAAGGACTCGACCAGCACTTCGGGGTTCTCGAGAAGATAGCTCCGGGCCTGCGAAGCAAAGTCCGCAGAGACAGGCCTCTCGGTGTCCAGCATACCGGTTGCAAAAAGGAGTGCTGCTCCGGACAGGCCGACAGCCAGGACCGAAAGCGCAAGCGAAACAGTGAAGCCCATAGTTCGTTTTGACATGCGCTACCTTCGATGGCCCGCCTTGGCAGAGTGGGTGCGGTCGCGACGATTTAGCTTCGCATGTTTCATTGGGATACCGTGTCCGAGCGCGAAGAGGCATCAGTGAGATCGAGATAGCCGCGGATCTCCGCGATCACCTCCGGACTATCCCATTCCTTCGGCCCGGCCCAGCGCTGCAACTCGCGGCCGTTGCTGTCGATAAGCAGGGTCGTGGGAAGACCGAGAACATTGAGGGCCTTCATGCTGTCAGCAGGCCGGTCGAGATAGATGTCCAGGTTCTCGATGCCGATCTCAGCGAAGAAGGGACGGACGGCATCGAGCCCGTTGCGATCGATCGATAGGGGCACGACCTCAAAATCCGGCCCGCCGAGCTCGGCCTGGAGCCGGTCTAGCGAGGGCATCTCCTCACGGCACGGCGGGCACCACGTGGCCCAAATGTTCAGCAAAACGGCCTGGCCACGAAAATCCGCCAAGCTGACCGAATTGCCTTCGGAATTCTCAAAGGTGAGATCCGCGACGGTGCGCGTCGCACCCGAGGGCTCGGCCTTGAGCAGAAGCGTTCCAGCGCCCGCCAGGCCGAGACAGATGACGAGGAGGGCAAACAACAAGCGGCCGCGGGTCATGCGCATCCCCCTCACTCCGCTTGCAGCCGCTCGACGAGTGGAAGGATCGTCTCCCTCAAGGCCGCCTCGGTGATCGGGCCGATCTGCTTGTAGACGACCGTGCCGTCTCCATCGACGATGAAGGTTTCGGGAACCCCGTAGACACCCCAGTCGATCGCGACCCGGCCATCGGTATCGGCGCCGGTCCGAGTATAGGGATCGCCGAGCGCGCCGAGCCAGCGTGCGGCATCCTCCGGCCGATCCTTGTAATTGATGCCGTGAACCGGAACGATGCCATTCTCCTTCAATTCCATCAGCAGGGGGTGCTCGTCCCGGCAAGCGACGCACCAGGATGCAAAGACATTTACGAGCGACACCTCGCCTTTCAGGTCCGTGCTCGAGAACCCGAGCGTCCGCCCCTGGACCGGCGGCAGGGTGAATCCTGGGACGGGCTTTCCAACGAGCTGCGAGGGGATTTGGCTGGGATCGCGGCCAAGCCCCCAAACGAACACGGCCGCCAGCCCGATGAACGCCGCCAGCGGCATGAAGAGGACCAGACGCAGCGGCTTGCGCCGTTCCCCCACGCGCTCCGTTGCGCTCGGCGTGCTCATTCGTCTGCTTCCGGGCCCTGGGCGCCCACGCCCAGAATAGGGACGGTGACTGTGATGGGAGCGTCAACCGCGAAGCGCACGGAGAGCGGGAAGCTTTCGCCTTCCTCAAGCGGCTCGGCCAGATCCATCAGCATCAGATGCAGGCCGCCAGGTTCAAAAACCATGCGTTCGCCGGCGGGCACTTCCAGAGCGCCGGCGGCCTGCATTCTCATCATGCCGTTTTCCGCGACCGTGCGATGCGGTTCGGTCTGCTCAGCCACAGGAGTCTCGAAGCCGACGATCCGAACCGGATCCTCGCCCTCGTTGATCACCGTCAGGTATGCCGCCGCGGGCCGTGCTGTCCCGATCGATGCCCGCGCCCATGGCTGCTCGACTCGAACCGTACCTGGCTCGTCCTGGGCATTGCCCGTTGCCGGCAGCAGAACCGAGAAGGTCAGCAGGAAGGAGGATAAAAAGGCTCGCATCTATGCACCTTCCGTGGTGGGGGCGCCGAATTCGTCGATGGCCCGGCGAATGGACGCCGCCATGTCCTCCGGGGGCGTGCCATAGGAAAAATGCCGGAGATATTCGCCTTCCGGGCTCATGAGGTACGTGTTGCCCTGATGGTTGACCGTGTAGCTGCCGTCGTCATCCGCTCCCGAAGAGCTGTTTGCCTCTCCTTCCGCCGATGTCTTCTCGTAATAAAGGCGATACGCGTTTGCGACGGCGTCGGTCTGTTCAGGCGTGCCGGTCAGGCCGATGATTGCCGGGTGGAACGCGGCGACGTACTCGGCCAGGACCTCGGGCGTGTCCCGCTCTGGATCGACGCTGATGAAGAGCGGCTGCACGGCGCCGGCGTCATCGCCCAGCAGGTCCATGGTCTTGGCGATCTCGCCGAGCGTCGTCGGGCAGATGTCGGGACAGTAGGTGAAGCCGAAGAACACGAGCAGGTACTTGCCCTCGAAGTCGTCCTGAGTGACGGCCTGTCCGGTGTGATCGACGAGGGTGAACGAACCGCCGATCGGCACGGATCCAGGCTTGACGAACTCGCTCTCACCCGTGGTCCCGACCGTGGCGAAGCCCTGTTTCGGCGCCAGATAGACGGTCAGAATCGCTCCGATCAGGAGGAGGCTGGCGACCCCGGAGACAGCGGCAATTGCGATTTTCAATCTTCTGTTGGGCATGTGCAGATAGCCTCTACTTTCCGGACTTACCGGCGCTAGAAGGTCAGCTCCGGAGCGCCGGTCGATGGCTCTGGCGAAGTCCTTCAGACGAGCGAACCCCGAAACATGCCACCCGATGTCATCGCCGGACTATGCGGCCTATAGCGGCTATAAGGTCAACAGATCTCACAAAGCAGATTGCCGCACCTGTCGACGCTCGTGGGCGAGACTTGGGCGTCCTTTGAAGGCCGGTGAGCTTTACTCAGCCGCTGTTGTCGAGGCTGCCCGGTATTGCGGCCATGCCTCGGAAAGAACGCGAAAGGCCGAGCGGAAGAATATGACCGCGATGACCGCGCCAACGTGTGTAGGGCGGTGAGAAAGTAGGCCACGAAGCGGCGCCAGTTGGGGCTGCCGCGCCGGAGTAAAATCCGGCCAGTGGTTAGGCTGTTTTCCTTTGTCGGGAGAGCGGCCGGGAATGTTCGCCGTGG
>NZ_JAAAMG010000048.1 GCF_010500815.1 Jiella pacifica | reverse complement strand
GCAGCCGGGAACCATGGATATCTGAAGCATGCCTTCTCCACCGCATCATCTGCGGTGTCAGAAAGAGTCGCAAAGCCTCATGACCACACAATCTGCGGAAGAGCCGGGAAACCGGGACCACCTCAGATCGCCGCATTGCTGAAGAGCGAAGGCTGGACGGTAAACGTCAAACGTGTCGAACGGATCTGGCGTCGGGAAGGGCTCAAAGTCCCGCAGAAGCAACCGAAGAAAGGTCGGCTCTGGCTGAATGACGGCGCGTGCATCCGTCTGCGACCGGAGTATCCCAACGAGCTATGGTCGGAATTGGGTGATGGGGCCGATCAGGCGGCGCGTTGATCGGCGGCCGCGGTGACCGGGACGCCGTCGGTGAATTTGACGCCGGCGATGACCATCGGCAAGCGGTTTTCGCCTTTCAGCCTTCTCCAGGTCTTTCCGGCGGCCATGACGAGCTTGAAGACCATCAGGCGGGCGGTGTCGTGCGACAGGGCGCCCTTGGTGCGCACGGTTCGGTGCCGGACGGTAGCAAAGACGCTCTCGATCGGGTTGGCGGTTCGAAGATGGTCCCAGTGTTCGGCCGGGAAGTCGAAGAAGGCCAGGAGCGGTTCGCGGTCCTTTGCCAGGCATAGGGCGGCCTTGGGATATTTGGCGCCGTATTTCTCCTGGAAGACCGCGATGGCCACCTCGGCGCTCGCCCGGTTCGGCGCGTCGCGGACCTCGCGCAGATCGGCCAACATGTTCGGCTGCACCGACTTCGGGACCTTGTTCAGCACGTTGGCGATCTTGTGGACCCAGCAGCGCTGGTGCCTCGTAGAGGGAAAGATCTCGTCGAGCGCTTTCCAGAAGCCCATGGCGCCGTCGCCGACGGCGATCTCGGGCGCCACGCTAAGGCCGTGTTTCTTCAGGTCGATGAGGAGTTCGTGCCAACTCTGGGCACTCTCGCGCACGCCCACCTGAAAGCCGACAAGCTCCTTCTTGCCCTCGGGTGTCGCGCCGACGATGACCAGCATGCAGGCGGCATTGTCCTCCATGCGCGCCTGCAGGTAGACGCCATCGGCCCAGATGTAGACGTAGCGGCGCGCCGACAGATCGCGACGCTTCCATCGCTCGTATTCGCCCTGCCAGTCCTCTTTCAGGCGAGAGATAACCGAAGGCGACAGGTTTGGCGCATCCTTGCCGAGCAGCGCTGCCAGGGCCTCCTGGAAATCGCCGCTCGAGATGCCGCGCAGGTAGAGGACCGGCAACAGGGCATCGAGGCTCTTCGTGCGACGCGCCCACTTCGGCAGGATCGCCGAGGTGAACGTGACGCGCTCACCTGCTATGCCAGCCGCCTCGTCCGGACCGCGGTCGCGAACCTTCGCCCGCTTCACCGGCACCGCGCCGATCCCCGTCTGGATCGTCCGCTCCGGACCGTGCCCGTGGCGCACGAAACGGGCCCGGCCGTCGGCAAGCCGCTCCTCCTTCATCGCGGCCAAAAACGCTTCGGCTTCCGCCTCGATCGCCTCGGCCAGCAGTCGGCGGGCGCCTTCGCGCAACACCGAGGTCAGGGGATCGTCGACGTCGTCGGGATGTTGAAAGGCAACAACGGTGCTATCTGTACTCATGGCGTATCGCTCTCCTTGAGAGGTTCTGGCAGGCTCAGCACCCGCCTCGATACGCCGCCCTCCTCAGGCCGTCATCACCCACATTCCGCCATAGCTCTATCCCAACCACGTCTGGTCCTATGACTTTGTGGAGAGCCGGACCCATGACGGTAGGAAGTTCCGTATGCTGAACGTCATCGACGAGTTCACACGCGAAAGCCTGGCGATCCGGATCGACCGGAAGCTGAACTCGATCAATGTCATCGATGTTCTGACGGACCTGTTCATCTTGCGCGGTCCGCCCGGACATGTTCGGTCGGACAATGGTCCCGAGTTCATCGCGAAAGCCGTCAGGGAATGGATCGTCGCAGTCGGTGCGAAGACCGCGTTCATCGAGCCCGGCAGTCCCTGGGAGAACGGCTATTGCGAGAGTTTCAATTCCAAGCTCCGCGACGAGCTTCTGAACGGTGAGATCTTCTACTCGCTCGCCGAGGCAAAGGTCGTGATCGAAAACTGGCGCCGTCACTACAACACGGAGCGTCCGCATTCGTCGCTCGGCTACCGACCGCCTGCTCCGCAGGTCGTTCAATGGCCGGCGCCGCTCAACGAACCGGCGTCTCCGGCTACACCAACCATGGCGAAAAGGCCGACAATGCACTAAGATTTACCCCGGACCACCCGGTAGGGGCAGGCCAGGATCTGCGCGCCCGGGTGGTTTCAGCGGTGACGCAGGAAGGGATGTCGCGCAACCAGGCTGCCCACCGGTTTGGTGTCGCCGTGAGCACGGCGATCAACTGGGTCGGGCGCTTTGAGGAGAGCGGCAGCTTTGCACCCGGCCAGATGGCGGGCACAAGCCGAAGAAGATTTCCGGCGGCCATGCCGAGTGGCTGCGCCAGCGTTGCGCCGAAAAGGCCTTCACGCTGCGCGGTTTGGTCAAGGAACTGGCCGAAGAGCGCGACCTGAACGTCGACTATCGCTCGGTGTGGGAGTTCGTCCACGCAGAGAACCTGTCTTTCAAAAAAAGACGTTGCTCGGCAGCGAACAGGACCGCCCCGACGTCGCACGCCGACGCGAACAGTGGCTGAAGTATCGCGGACGGATCGATCCCTCCCGCCTTGTCTTCATCGATGAAACCTGGACCAAAACGAACATGGCTCCGCTGCGCGGCTGGGCACCACGGGGTCAAAGGCTGCGCGACAAGGCTCCGTTCGGCCACTGGAAGACCTCCACCTTCATCGCGGCACTGCGTGAGCATGGCGTGACCGCACCCTGGCTGATCGACGGGGCGATCAATGGCGAACGCTTCCTCCTCTATGTTGAGAAAGTGCTCGTCGCGACCCTCAAGCCAGGAGACATCGTCATCCTCGACAATCTCGGCAGCCACAAAAACAAGGCGGCCCGCCGCGCCATCGGGCGGTTGGCGCAAAGCTGCTGTTTCTGCCGAAATACTCTCCTGACTTTAATCCGATCGAGCAACTCTTCGCCAAGCTCAAACACTTCATGCGAAAAGCCGCCAAGCGAACCCGCGAGGACCTCTGCAACGCCGTGGGCGAGATCCTGCGGGACGTGACCCAAGACGAATGCCGCAACTATCTCGTCAATTCAGGCTATGGACGAACTTAAACTCATCACGCTCTAGCGGGCATTCTTCACGCTCGACGCACTGATAGAGAACCGATCAATCGTCCCGGCACGCCTTATGGCTGAGGCGCACAGGCGAGCCAATCCTTCCTGACCCTGATCGCCACGGCCAGGCTCAACGACGTAGATCCACACGCTTGGCTCGCCGACGTCCTCGCCCGCACCGCCGACACGCCGCAGACCCGCCTCGACGAGCTGCTGCCGTGGAACTGGCAACAGGCGATGTATCCGACGAACGGGCTGCCTGACGCAGCTCATGCGTCACGCCGTACGCACCAAACCCCTCAACACCCCCGTTACTCCTACATACGCCGTGACGCTTTTGATCTTCCGGGAAAGTGTTATGCGGTTTGTTCCCGGCTATCGGTTGCAAAGATACCACAATGGACCGCAACTCGCGGAAGACCTGCCCCTACCCCACCGGCACCTTGTCCATGACCTCGCCACAACTCGCCAGCGGGTAAAGCAGGAAGACGCAAGCCAAAATCGCTCGAAACAGAAAAAATCAGCTTCCCGCTGACTACGCGGAGGCGTACTCTTCTGTTGCCATCGGTAACCCCTCTACTTTAGGAAGCCTCGAAATCTGCGCAGCGCCAGCCAGAACAGCACGGTCCCGATCAGCCCCAGCGCCGCGAACTGAGGCCAGACGACATCAATACCGGCGCCCCGGAACAGGATCGCCTGCGACAGAATGACGAAATGGGTGTTGGGCGCCGCCAGCATGATGAACTGAATGATCTCGGGCATGGATTCGCGCGGCGTCAGCGCGCCCGACAGCACCTGCAACGGCAGCAGGACCATCATCATCAAAAGAGCGAACTGGGGCATGGTGCCGGCCACGGTCGCCATGAAGATGCCGAGCGACGTCATCGCGAACAGCATCAGCACCGCCCCCCCCAGGAACAGCGGAACCGATTCGGCGACAGGCACCGCCATCAGCGTCTCGACGACGATCACCAGTGAAAAAGCCGATCCGAGCAGCACCACAAGCCCCATGGACCAGACCTTGGACAGCATGATCTCGGTCGCCGTCACCGGCATGACCAGGAGATGCTCGACCGTGCCATGCTCCTTTTCCCGGATGAGAGCCGCCCCGGTCAGAATCAGCGACAGCATGGTGATCGACTGGATCACGCTGGAAATCGCGCCGAACCAGGTCGGATCGAGGGACGGATTGTAGCGTGCTCGCAAAGACAGCCCCACCGGCGTTGCCGCTTGCGCGCGGTGGCCTGCGGCAAATTCAGACACCTCGCTGGACACGATCTGGCTGACATAGCCGGCGCCGGTAAACGCCTGGCTCATGCGCGTGGCGTCGATATTAAGTTGGATCGCGGGCGATTTGCCCGCCAGCACGTCGCGCTCGAAATCCGGCGGAATGTTCAGCGCGAAGGTATCGAGACCCGCATCCATCCGGCGGTCGACCTCGGCCGCCGAAATGATGTGCGGCGGTACGAAATAGGGCGGATAGAAGGCCGACAGAATGCGCGACGACAGATGCGACTGGTCCTCGTCGACAATGGAGATGGCGGCCTTGCTTAGCGTTTCGGGGCTGGAATTTGCCGAAGTCCACACCGACAGGCTGAAGGAATAGGCGATCAGAAACAGCATCATCCAGTCGCGCGAAAGCCCGCGCAACTCCTTCACCCCGAGATTCCGCACGTTATCGAGCTTCATGGCGTTACCCCTCCTGCTTCTTCAGAAAGATCACGCAGAATCCCAGGATGACTGGGACCGACAGCGCCATCGCCAACATCGGCTGGATCATTTGGGCGAGGTCGAAGGACTTCGAAAAAGCGCCGCGAGCCGCGGTGACGAACCGGGTGGTCGGGTAGATCTCGCCGATCACCCGCCCGAACCCTTGCAGGGACGACACCGGATCGATCACACCGGAATACTGCACCGCCGGAATCATGGTCAGAAGCGCTGTGGCGAAGAGAGCCGCCACCTGGCTGGAGATGAAGACGGAAACGAGGAAGCCGAGCGCGGTGCTGGCCGTGACATAGATCAGCGCGGAAAGGGCAAAGCCGAAGAAACTGCCGGTAAACGGCACCTGGAAGACAAAAACCGCCATCGCCATCATCAAAAGGAAGTTGACCATGGCGAGCGCGATGTAGGGTAGTTGCTTGCCAAAAAGGAATTCGAGGCGCGTCACCGGTGTGACGTAGAAGTTGATGATCGAGCCGAGCTCCTTTTCCCGGGCGACCGACAGCGTCGTCAGGATCGCCGGGATCATCAGAAGCAGGATGGGCAGCACCGCCGGCACCATCGCGACGATGCTCTTGACGTCCGGATTGTATCGGTAGCGGGTGACAAGCTCGAAATTGCCGCTGAGAGCCGCTGAGCCCAAGGCTTCGCGCATCTTGCCGGAGATCCAGTCGGCGTGCATTCCCTGGATATAGCCCTGAACCGTGTTCGCGCGGTTCGGATTGGCGCCGTCGAACCAGGCGCCGATTTCCACCTTGCGGCCGCGCGCGACGTCGGCTGCGAAGCCGGGCGGAATCTCGATCGCCAGATTGATCTCGCCCGATTGCATTCTTGCGTCTATATTGGCATAGCTTTGAAGCGGAGGCCGTTCGATGAAATAGCGCGAACCGGCGATATCCGCGATATAGCCTCGGCTCACGGTGGTCTGGTCACGGTCGAGAGCCGCGAAGGTCAGGTCTTCGACATCGAGGTTGATGCCGAGGCCGATGACGACCATCAGGATCAGGCTGCCGACGAGCGCCATCGCCAGTCGGATCGGATCGCGCCGCAGCTGCAGGCTTTCAAGGCGCGAATAGCTGAGCAGACGGCGCAGGCTGAAGCCCTGCTTCTGCTCGAGCGCGGATGCAGGACCGCCGGCGCCAGCGGGTCTCACCGTTTCATCGGGCTCGGCCGAGCCGCCGGCGTTCATGGCCTCCTTCAGATAGGCGATAAACGCTTCTTCGAGGGTGTCGAGGCCCTTCGACGCCTTGATCGCCTCCGCCGTGTCGCTGACCAGCACCTTGCCAGCATGCATCAGCGAGATACGGTCGCACCATTCCGCTTCGTTCATGAAATGGGTCGACACGAAGATGGTCACGCCGTCCTTGCGCGACAACTCACCCAGAATGCGCCAGAATCCGTTGCGGGCGACGGGGTCGACGCCGGAGGTCGGCTCGTCGAGGATCAGGATCTCCGGGCCGTGGATGAGCGCGACCGCAAGGGACAGGCGCTGGCGGATGCCGAGCGGCAAGGCCTGGGGCAGCGCGTGCTCCACGTCTTCAAGACCGAACCTCTCGATCATCTCCTCCACGCGGGCGGGGATCCGGGCTTCCTCCAGCGAAAAGAGCCGGGCGTGCAGTTCCAGATTCTGGCGAACCGTCAGTTCGGAATAGAGCGAGAAGGCCTGGCTCATGAAGCCGACCCTGCTGCGCACCGCCATGTCGCTGGCATCGACCTCCTGGCCGAACAATTTGGCCGTTCCATTGGTGGGCTCCAACAGGCCCGTCAGCATCTTCATCGTCGTTGTCTTGCCGCAGCCATTGGAGCCGAGAAACCCGAAGATCTCGCCCTTGGCGATGCGGAAGCTGACGTCGTCGACCGCGACGAAGTCCCCGAATTTCTGGGTTAGATGTTCGGCCTCGATGGCGATCTCGCTCTCGCCTGGATCACGCGGCGGAATCACGACGCCCCGGTCGCCGTCGCCAGCCTCACCCGGCAGAAGCGCGATGAAGGCGCGGTCGAGATCGGGGGCGCCGGTGCGTTCCAGAAGGTCGGCGGCCGTGCCCGTCGCCAGCACCTCCCCGGCATTCATCGCCACCAGCCAGTCGAAACGGGCCGCCTCCTCCAGATAGGCCGTGGCCGTTATGACGCTCATGGTGGGGCGCGACAGGCGGATGCTGTCGATCAGGTCCCAGAACTGGCGGCGCGACAGAGGGTCGACGCCCGTCGTCGGCTCGTCGAGGATCAACAGATCGGGGTCGTGGATCAGGGCGCAGCACAGGCCGAGCTTCTGCTTCATGCCGCCCGAGAGCTTTGCGGCCGGTCGATCGCGGAAAGACGCCATCCCGGTCGCCGCCAAAAGCTCGGTGATGCGACGCTCCCGTTCGGCTTCGTCATGGCCGAAGAGGCTGCCGAAGAAGGTGAGATTCTCTTCGACCGAAAGCGTGGAATAGAGGTTCTTGCCCAGACCCTGCGGCATATAGGCGATGCGCGGGCAGACCAGACGCCGGTGCCCGGCGTCTCGCATGTCGCCGCCCAGTACCGAAACGGTCCCGTCCTGAATTTCGCGTGCACCGGCCAGAAGAGATAGAAGGCTGGACTTTCCCACGCCGTCGGGGCCAATCAGCCCGACCATGATCCCGGCGGGTATGTCCAGCGTCACATGCTTCAGCGCCGTGACCTTGCCGTAGCGCAAAGTCAGACCCGCAACCGACGCGACGGAGCGATGGTCTGCCTCCGTCATTGTGCGACATTGGCAAGAGTTTCCGGCCACTCGGCGGAGGGATCGAGCCGCAGATAGGCCATGCCGGGCAGGCCGGTCTTGACGTAGTCGATGTAGCGGGTGAGCAGTTTCGGATCGATCCTCGCACGGACTCGGAACATGAGCTTTTCGCGCTCGTCGGCGGTTTCGACCGTCTTCGGGGTGAACTGTGCGACGTCCGCCACGTAGCTGACCACCGCCGGGATGACGATGTCGGGCGCGGCATCGAGGACCAGTCGCACCTCGGATCCGAGCTTCAGCCGACCGGCCTCGGAGGTGGGAAGAAAAATCGTCATGTAGACATCGGTGAGGTCGACGAGGCTGAGGATACGGCCACCCGAGGCGACGATCTCGCCTTCCTGTGCGATGCGGTACTGGATCCGACCGTCACGGGGTGACACCAGCGTCGCATCGTCGATCGAGGCGGTGATCGAGTCGATCGATGCCTGCGCGGCCTCGACCGCGGCTTCGGCGTCGATCTTCTGCGCCTCGGCGAAATTGATCCCGGCCTGAGCGGCGGCATCCGAAGCCTCGGCCGAGGCAATGCCCGCCTTTGCCTGACGATCCCGCGCCTCGTCGTCGTCGACCGTCTGCTGGGAGGTCGCGTTCGTCTGAAGAAGACGCCGAGAGCGCGACAGTTTCTGCGCCGCCGCGTAGGCGACCGCTTTCGCCTGATCGACGTTGGCGACGGCGGCACGCTTCTCCGCTTTGGCCTTGGTGATCATTGTCCTGGCCGTGTCGACCGCGATCCTGGCGCGGCGCAACTGTGCCTCGGCTTCGCGCTTCTGGGCGTTGAGCTGGATGACGTCCATTTGGACGAGAACGGCGCCAGCCTTGACGAAGTCCCCCTCATTCGCCGTGATCTCGGCAATCCGCCCCCCTGTCAGGGCCGCGATATCGATTTCCGTTGCCTCGATCCGGCCATTCGCACTGACAATCCCCTCGGGCAATGCGGGTGCATTGACGCGGTCCCAGGCGAAATAGGCGGCGACGGCCGCAATCAGAACAATCGCCGCAAGGACGTATGTGGGCCCTCTCTTCACTGATATTCCCTTCGCTGGGCTTGCCTTCGAACCGTCCCGTTGAGTCCGAAACTACCGATGCGGATACCCGCAAACAAGTAAGTTTTATATACGATAAACAGGACTATGGATGAGCATCGCCTTGGCGGCTGAAACGCCGAGACGAGCTCGCATGTTTGTGCTCACGCCACTTTGTCAGCTTGATCAGTCCGGCGAATTGATCGAGGTCAATGCCACCACGGGCATGGGTAGACGAGTGTAGGCGCCATGAAGAGCCGGCGCATTCGCTGCCGGCCATCCGTGGAGAGCAGCCATGACGATGATGAAAGCGGCCGTCTTCGTCGAGCCGAACCGAATCGTGCTGGAAGACAAGACAATCCCGGACGTCGGCCCGCTCGACGCCCTGATCCGGATCACGACCACCACGATCTGCGGCACCGACGTACACATCCTGAAAGGCGAATATCCCGTCCAACGGGGTCTCACCATCGGCCACGAGCCGGTCGGCGTGATCGAGAAGCTCGGCTCTGCCGTTGCCGGCTATACCGAAGGCCAGCGCGTGATCGCGGGCGCGATTACGCCGAGCGGTCACTCCAACGCCTGCCTGTGCGGCTGCCATTCCCAGGACGGCGCGGGGACGAGGCACGGCTTCAAGCCGATGGGCGGCTGGCGCTTCGGCAATACGATCGACGGCGCTCAGGCCGAGTATCTTCTGGTCCCGGACGCAATGACCAATCTTGCGCCGATCCCGGACGGCCTGACCGACGAGCAGGTTCTGATGTGTCCGGACATCATGTCGACGGGCTTTTCCGGCGCCGAGAGCGGCACGGTGAAGATCGGCGACACGGTGGCCGTCTTTGCTCAGGGTCCGATTGGTCTCTGCGCGACAGCCGGCGCCAAGCTGATGGGCGCGACGACGATCATCGCCGTGGAATCGGTTCCGGCCCGCATGGAGATCTCTCGCAAGATGGGCGCCGACCACGTGGTCGACTTCACCAAGGGCGACGTGGTGGAGCAGATCATGGCACTGACAGACGGTCGCGGCGTCGACGTCGCGATCGAGGCGCTCGGCCGCCAGGAAACCTTCGAGGGTGCGTTGCGGATCCTGCGTCCCGGCGGGACGCTTGCCTCGCTCGGCGTCTATTCCTCGGACCTCGTGATCCCGCTCGGAGCATTCGCCGCCGGGCTCGGCGACCACAAGATCGTGACCACGCTCTGCCCAGGCGGCAAGGAGCGCATGCGACGGCTGATGTCGGTCATCGCATCCTCGCGGCTCGACACGCGGCCGCTCGTGACCCATCGTTACAAGCTGGAAGATATCGAGGAGGCCTACTACCTTTTCGCCAACCAGCGCGACGGCGTCCTCAAAGTGGCGATCACCCCGTGAGTGCGCCGGATCGACAAGGAGGAAGGCTTCAAGGTCGTGCCCCGCCGATGGGTGGTCGAACGGACCCTCGGATGGATGATCCGCTGGCGAAGCCTCGTGCGTGACTACGAACAGGGCATCGACATCTCCGAAGCCATGATCCACGTCGCCATGGGAAGCATCCTGCTGCGACGCATCAGCCATGGAGACCATTCTCAAACGGACTCTGTTGAGAATCATTTCAACATTTGAGATGACGAATCGGTCAGCCGCAACACATCAGGCAGAGCCATGGGGCGGCCTAGAAAATAGCCTTGCCCTCTCGGGACACCCAAGACACGCAAAGTGTCAAGTTCAGCTTGTGTTTCGATCCCTTCCGCTACGATAACGCATCCCGTTTCATGTCCGAAGAAAATCAAAGCCGAAGCGAGAGCCCGGCGTGCGGGGTCTATATCCACGGAGCGAGTAAGCGCCATGTCCAACTTGATGATGTCTGGGTTTAGATGCAAAATATGCTGAAGGCTTGAATAACCCGCACCAGCATCATCGATGGCAAGGCGAATGCCCTTGGCTCTCAGCTCATCGATTGCTCGCCGCAGCTTCGTGTAATCATCGACCAAGGCATGCTCTGTGACCTCTACGACTAGACGATGATTTGGTTGGTCGATGAATAATTTTTGAAACGCATCGCTCATGATGGTCTCTGGAGAGGCATTGATGGATAGAAACGTATCTTCAGGAAGCGCGTGAAGAGCGTTCAAGGCCTTGCCGATCGCAGCCATCTCTAATCTTGCTCCACAACCCACCTCGGCGGCATCATGAAACCATAGGTCGGGTGTTCGGTAGGGTTCGGCGGTAAAGCGGCAAAGCGCCTCAAACCCGACCGGGCGTGATGATCGAAAGTTCCAGATCGGTTGGTAGAGAAATTTGTAATCGTCGCCGTGGATAATCTTCTCGATGCTGAACCGCTTTTGATCAATTTCACGCTGGACATTGATACTGCGGCTTATCTGATTTGCAGCCATGTCTGCAAACACCCGCATCACCTGCAGATCGCGTTCGTTGAGAGATTTATTCGGGTGGGGACTTAGACAGCAAAACATCCCGAACGGCTCCCCATCATAATGACGTAAAGGGACGCTCATATTGGCTCGTATTGGTAGTACGTGAGTAATCGGCAACGATTGCGCAATTGGATGATCAGCCGTATCTCTGATGAGTTCCGGGAGGCGACCATCAAGGACATGCTGGCAATAGCTGCTGTCGAGTGGGTAGGAATTCCCGACTTGGACCAGGTGCTCAAATCCAGGCGCATCAACATGCCTGAGAATAACCCGTCCCTCCGCCACTTCGGAGATATACGCGACCTCCATCCCCATATGGCTGCGCAAAGCCGCAAGGGCCTTCGTTATGGCATCGTCGGCGGCCTCCCCATTTTTTCCTGTGAGGATATTTCCAAACACTGCGTACTCCAGAGATGCAAATTCGGCTTTGGATGGTAGCTTAATTTATGCATAACCCTGCAATCTTTGATGTTAACAACAGGTTGCAAAATTTCCGAAGCGCAAATTTGTGATGCCGGTTTTACAATTAGCCAGACATGATTGTCGTAACTCCATCTTATTGAATTCTGGCATCGCCTAATTAGAATTGATTAAGAAGTGTTCATATATTGCTTGAATCCTTAGATAGAAGGATCATGGAATGATGCTGGCATTCATGCCGGGAGGCGACCATCTCGCTCTGGTCCACGGCGTAGCAATGCTGGCTTTGGTGACGTTGACCTACGGCTTCATGATCCGAGCGCCGGCTTCGGTACTCTCTCGCGGGATCGCCATCGGGCTCACATTTGGTTCCGGCGCAGTGCTGGCCATGGTTGATCCTTTGAAGATAGATCCCGGCATAATCCTTGACGGTCGCGGCGTGATCCTCGTGCTCGTGGGTGCATTTGGCGGCCCTCTGGCTGCTGGTGTCGCCTCTGCATGCGCGCTTGTCTACCGGATTTGGCTCGGTGGCGCGGGCATGCCGGTTGGCGTTCTGACGATCATGGCCGCCGCCGCGACTGGAGTAATCTTCGCTAATTTTGTTCCGCGCATACAGGGCGGCTATGACATGAAGCGGCTGAGCGCCCTGGCTGCCGTCGGCAGCGTCCATAGCATCTTTCTTGCGCTCGTGCCGCTGTTCGTGACCGGGTCCAGTATTCTGGCGACGATCCCGCTTCACATGATTATGAACTTCCTCGGCATTCTCGTTCTGGGTCACTTTCTGTCATCGGAAGAAAATCGGCGGCATGCAATTCGGCTCCTGCAACGCGAGGCCGAGACGGACCCTTTGACGGGGCTTTTAAACCGGCGCGTGCTGGATCGATCTACCGAGGTGCTTTTTGACCACTGCCGTCGAGCAGGCCGTCCGGTGTCATTGCTAATGATCGATGTGGATCGCTTTAAAGTAATCAACGACCGCTGGGGGCACAGCGTCGGCGACCGGATGCTGCGCCAAGTCGCAGATACCGTCCGCGCGAATAGCCGCTCCAACGACATCATCGCGCGCTATGGCGGCGAAGAAATCGTCATGCTGATGCCTGATGCATCGGGCAATTTTGCTGTAGAGATTGCCGAGCGCATCCGCAGCGCAATAGACACAGATGTTTTTCATCTCTCCCGTGACATCGCAAACGTCACCGTCAGCATCGGTGTTGCGACGGCTTGCGAAAACCACGACTTTGGGAAGCTTTTTGTTGAGGCAGACAGCGCGGTCTATCGCGCTAAGGCCTTTGGACGGAATCAAGTGATTCCATTCAGTGGGCTTCTTCCGGCAGCGGCATAATCGTAAGCGCCATCGCTATCCCATCTTGCTCATCGCGGCGTAGCCCGCGAGTTCGGGCCTTTCGGACGAGGGGAAAGGCTTGGAGCCATGTCAATGTCATGTGCTGAGTAAGCACCCGGCAGGAACCGCCTTGCCTGGAGCGTTGGCCGGTAGCTGACTGTCGGTATGGATATTCATACTGACAGTCATCGTGTTCGACGGCTCGAGATCGTCGAGACTGGGCGGCGGCGGCGCTGGTCTTCGGAAGAGAAGATCAGGATTGTCGAGGAGAGCCTGGCAGAGCCACGGCTGGCCTCGTCGACGGCGCGTCGACATGGGATTTCGAACACAGCTCATATTCGCCTGGCGCCGCGCCTATCGCGAAGGCCGGCTTGGCGACTGTGGGGCGACGGGGTTCGTGCCGGCGATCATGGCACCAGAGTTGCCCGACATAAAGGCGGGGCACAGCAGTGGCCGCGTGGAGGTGGTGACGATCAATGGTCGCCGCATCATCGCTGATCCGAACGTTGACGTGGTGGCGCTGGTGCGGATCGTGCAGGCACTGGAGAGCTTGGCATGATCCCGATCCCGAGCGGTGTTCGGGTCTGGCTGGCGACGGGGCATGTCGATATGCGCAAGGGCTTTCCCGGCCTGTCGCTGCTGGTCCAGGAGACGCTGAAGGGCGATCCGATGGGCGGCCACCTGTTCGTATTCCGCGGCCGACGTGGCGATCTGATCAAGGTAATCTGGCACGATGGGCAGGGCGCCTGCCTGTTCACGAAGCGGCTGGAGCGGGGCCGCTTCGTCTGGCCTTCGCCGGCGGACGGCACGGTGACGATCTCGCCGGCGCAGCTCGGCTATCTGTTGGAAGGGATCGACTGGCGTCATCCCCAGAGAACCTGGCGTCCGAGTGCGGTTGGATAGTTAAAAAGCCTTGTATTGCAGGGGTTTTGTGGCAGAATCGATGGCGTCATCAACTGCTTCGGGCCTTCCTCCATGGCCGCCGCGCCGGACGACATCGCCGCCCTGAAAGCCGCCCTCGCGGCGGCCGAACGCGAGCGTGACGAGGCCGTGGCGGACGCCGCCCGCGCTAAGGCGGCGGCATCAGGTGCCGAAGCCCTGATCGCGCATCTGACGCTGGAGATCGAGAAGCTCAAGCGCGAGCTCTATGGGACGCGATCAGAGAAGAAGGCGCGTCTCCTCGACCAGTTGGAGATGCAACTCGAGGACGCCCAGGCGGCCGCGACCGAGGACGAACTGGCGGCCGAGCAGGCCGCGGCGAAGACGACGGTCGTCGAGGCATTCGCCCGCAAGCGCCCCTCGAAGAAGCCGTTCCCGGAGCATCTGCCGCGGGAACGGGTGATCGTGCCGGCGCCGACCTCTTGCTCGTGCTGCGGTTCGGCTCGATTGTCGAAGCTCGGAGATGCCATCAC
>NZ_JAAAMG010000047.1 GCF_010500815.1 Jiella pacifica | reverse complement strand
GACGATCGCCGATGCCATCCTCGACCGGCTCGTCCACAACGCCCACCGCATCGACCTCAAAGGAGAAAGCATGCGAAAATCCAAAGCCGCCGCGGCCACCGTCACGGATTGACCCGCGCCGAAATCCACGAAATCAATCACACTGAAACGAAACAAGGCTCCTCGATCTCCAACCCATCCAGCTGTCCGCGACTTTCCGGAACAAGTGTCCGCGACTTAGCGAAACGGCTGTCCTGAATCAGCGAAATCCGCAACCATCGGCACATCGGATATGTCTTCAACAGCACGAATTGACCGCTGCGGTCGCGTTTCCAGATCTCTAGCTCACTCTCCTGCTTGAAGATCCGGATCAGGATCGGTGCGGATGGAGACATGGATTTACGCGAAATCTCGGCGAGAAGCGTTGCGGGGATAGGCTGGGTTGCCTTGCCGTCAACCTCCAGCACGGCGGAAACGCATGCGGTCAACATAAGGGCGAGTGCCTTGATCCCCGCCATTCTGATCGCTTGCAGCATTCTCTAGCGCCCGTGTTCCGCTTGCGGAGTCCCATCCCGCATTTAGGCATTCCGCCTAGCGTCGCCCTGGCATGGTTAAGAAGGGGTTGTCGCCAAACTATGTCGAACGGCTTGCAAGCTTGTATCATGGTTCGAATTTGACCCTGCCCGGTGCGTTGTTGCCCATCCTCGTCATCGTCGGCGGCTTCACGCGGCGTGAACCGCGATCCAGCAGGCTCCGCGTCGATCGCGGACACATCATTATCAGGACGCGCATTAGATGACTTGGACGCCGATCGTGGCCGTCTCCAGACCGATCGGCGCCCGCGCGGCTTGCCATACTCTCGCCACCGAGCACCCTTTTACCAACTATTAGGGTTAACAGATGATGATTAGCCTATGCTTTGTTGGGGGCTGGGGACGTCAAATGAAAAGCGGCCGAAACAGTAGACAGCCGAGGATTTGAGGTTGCCGGTCCCGTCGGTTGTCGCCCGCGCTGTCGTGCTCGGGTTTATTTCGTGTGGCCTGGTTCTCGTTTCGAGCGAGCGAACGAGGTTTCGAGAAGGACCAGCATCTGAGGACAGCGCTGCAATTCTAGGCCAAGATTTGGCGGCCGTTGCCATTTCCAGAGAGGCTAGGGCGGTCAGTCAGGTCCTCAAAGTTCCAGCGTCGAAGGGCGAAAGGCATTCCAGGGCCACCGAAGAACAGAGGCCCGGGCCAGGAGCAGGCGCTCCGGCCTTAACAGCGAGTGCTGCCGAGAGGCCGCGGCGCCCGTCTGGAGTTCCGGGGAATGAAGCCTCCAGAGCTTCCACTGGGAAGGGTGGTCGTGTTCTCGTTACCGCAGTTTCCAGCCGGTCGGATTCTTCTGGCTCGGTACGACGTGAAACATTTCTGCGCGCGGAACTAGGGATCGGAGATGAGCAACTACGCACGTCGCTCGCCGGGCCCGAATCGATTGATGGTCGCTTCCGTACCGCCACGATCTTCCGTTCACGTCTTCCCGATCTCCAACCCCTCGAAGGAAAGGACAAGGCGGTCGACGGGCCATTGCCGTCTCGGTTTGACGAACTTGCGGGAGATGCTGCCGATGAGAAGGACGACCTTTTGACGCTTGCCTATGCGCTCGTTGCCAGACCGCAGCTCTCGCTTTTCGATCATGTTCTCGGTGAGCCGAAGAGAAGCTTCGTGCCACCGCTCGGGCCAGAGGACCATTCCTGGGCCGCAACGCCGCTGCCGGCTGCAGCTTTCGCAGAAGATGAGCAGACATGCCTTGCCAATGGCATCTACTTCGAGGCGCGCGGCGAAAAGAAGGAGGGTCAGGCCGCAGTCGCGCAGGTCATCCTCAACCGTGTCCGCAATCCAGCCTATCCCGAAACCATCTGCGGGGTCGTCTATCAGAACCAGAGTTGGAAGAACCGCTGCCAATTCTCCTTCGCCTGTGACGGCATCAAGGACCGAATCACCGATCGCCGCGCCTATGCGACAGCTGAGCTGATCGGCCACCAGGTCACCAACGGGGAAATCTGGCTTTCGAGTGTCGGCTCTGCGACCAATTATCACGCAACCTATGTCAGCCCGCGTTGGGCCCAGGCCATGAAGCGCGTCGACAAGATCGGACGCCACATCTTTTATCGAACCATCAACGGCGGCTGGGATTGAATGGCCGCGCTCTGTCCCATTTTGTTATGCTGTCGCCGCTTTGGGACCTTGGACGCTGCCGCCTTCAGTTCCTGACGAGAAGGGGGACAAGACGCAAGGAAAGCGCCGCAGCATTCATGTCGAAGACGGCAACGACGTTAAGGCTTTTCACTTTCGCCTTCGTGCCCAACTCAACGCCATCGTCATCTCATCCTCCGCCCCAGCAAGTCTGTCCTATCCGGTGTGCAGAAGCTGGCTGACTCGGCTCTCGGAAAGGTAGCATCGCATGACGTCTCTTCGCATACGTGGTTTCGCTGCTGCGGCAGTGGTGGCAGGATTGATGGCGCCGGTGATGGCGCAGGTGCCGGCACCCGCGCCATCCTCACCATCTTCGGAACAGCAGGCGCTTGCGAACGACGATGCCGTGGTGGCGACGGTCAATGGTCAACCGATCTTGAGGTCGGAGGTCTTGGACGCGATTAGCAGCTTGCCGCCACAGTACCAGCAAGTGCCTATCGAGGCGCTAATATCCCAGATGGCCGAACAGATCGCTGCGGTCCGGCTCGTTGCCGAGAAGGCATATGAGGCTGGACTTCAGAACGATCCAGAGGTGCAGGACCGAATAAAGAAAGAAGAGCGCCGCATCGTCGGGGACGTCTGGCTGCAGCGCGAGCTGGATCGCCGCATGACCGACCAGGCATTTCAAGGCGCCTTCGAGGATTATCTCGCCAACAATCCACCACAGGAGCAGCTGAAGGCACGCCATATCCTAGTTGAGAGCGAGGACAAAGCCAGAGAACTTATTGAGCAGCTTGAGAGCGGAGCTAAGTTCGAGGATCTGGCCCGCGAAAACACGACCGATCCGTCGGGAAAGCAGGCGGGCGGCGATCTCGGCTGGTTTGCGAAGGGCCAGATGGTGTCGGCATTCGAAGAGGCTGCCTTCGAATTAGATGCCGGCGAGTTTACGACAGAGCCGGTCGAGACGCCGTTCGGATGGCATGTGATTCTGGTTGAGGAGAAGCGTATCCCGCCGCAGCCGAGCATGCAGGAGATCAAGCCGCAACTTCATGAACAGCTGCTCCGAACGCTGGTGCCGCAGATCATGGCCGAGGTGAAGCAAGGGGCCGACATTCAGATGATGGACGTGGAAGGCGAGGTGCCGATTCCTCGGGAGGCAGAACCGGCCGAACCGATCTCTGGCCCCGTGGTCGACGGAGCGGAGTCGCAGCAATAATGGGCCGAAAAGCTCAACCTCGTTGCGCGGTACAACCGCTTCATAGGACCAGTCGAAAGTTCGAAGAGGCCTGGACGTTTACGGCGAAGGTGTATGCAACGACAATGGCGTCGACTGCGGAGAGCTGGTGCGGTGTACCGCGCGCTTACCGAACCACGACCTCGGCTCCAACGCCGACGCGGTCGTAAAGGTCGATGACATGGTCGTTCAGCATCCGGATGCAGCCGTTTGAGACCGCCTTGCCGATCGAGGATGGCTCGTTGGTTCCGTGAATCCGGTAGAGAGTGTCCGTACGCATCCGTCGTAGGCCGCAGTCAGGCGGCGACGGCCTGTTCGTGATGGGCGGTCGCCGACCAATTCCACGGCAGTAGTTCGGCCAGGCGTGCCTGCGGCATGTCGGCGATGCGAGCGAGGACGTCGGCGAGCCAGGCTTGGGGATCGACGTCGTTGAGCCGGGCGGTCGCGATCATCGTGAGCATGAAGGCGCAGCGATCCGCCCCACGGTCCGAGCCGGCGAAGGTCCATGAGCGTCGTCCGAGAGCAATGCCGCGTAGGGCTCGTTCTGCTGCGTTGTTCGAGAGACAGATCCGTCCGTCGGCGGTGAAGCGGGCGAAGCTTTCCCACTTCGTCAGCATGTAGTCCATGGCCTTGGCGACGTCGGCATGGCGCGACAGACGCGCCCGCTCGGTTCGCATCCAAACCTCAAGGTCAGAAAGAAGCGGCAGGGATCGCTCCCGGCGGATCGCCAAGCGCTCGGCGGCGGGCAAGCCGTTCACCTCGCGCTCGATTGCGAACAGGATGTCGATGCGCTGCACCGTCTCCAATGCCATCGGCGAGATCGGCGCCGCGTTCTTCCGCCGGACGCTCTTGGCGATATCGGCGAGCTCGAAGAACTTGCGCCGGGCATGGCTCCAGCACAGCGCCTGCATTAGCGGCCCCGGACTTCGGTCGGGCGCATAGAGGCGTCCGTAGCCTGAGTAGGCGTCGGCCTGAAGAATGCCGGTCCAGCCCGCCAGATGCCGCTCGGCATGTTCGGCAGTGCGATCCCGAGACGCGAAGAACAGAGCCGCCGGCGGGGCCGGACCGCCGAAGGGTCGGTCGTCGCGCACATAGGTCCAGATCCGCCCCGTTGCGGTTTTGCCCTTGGCCAGGATCGGCACCGTCGTGTCGTCGCCGTGCAGGCGCTCGGCACCGAGGACATGGCGCTCGATCAGATCGTGCAGCGGGCGCAGGGCATGGGCGCAGGCGCCCACCTGGTCGGCCAGCGTCGACAGCGACAGATCGATGCCCTCGCGGGCATAGCGCTCCGATTGCCGGTTCAACGGTTGGTGTTGCCCGAACTTGTCGAACAGGATCGTCGCCAGGAGGTTCGGCCCAAGGAAGCCACGGGGCGTGACGTGGAACGGTGCCGGCGGCTGCGTGATCTGCTCGCAGTCCCGGCAGGTGAACTTCTCGCGCACCGTCTGGATGACCTTCCACTGGCGCGGGATCACTTCCAGCGTCTCGGTGACGTCCTCGCCCAGCTTGCGCAGGCGATCCGAGCCGCAGCATTTGCAGGCGACCGGGCCTGGAACCACGACGCGCTCGCGCGGCAGATGTTCGGGGAACGGCTTGCGACCACCGCGCCGCCGGCGTTCGAAGGACGCCACCGTCGTCGTCTTCGCCGCGGCCTCTTCGGCGGCGAGTTCGTCCTCGCTGAGTGCCGCCTCGGCGTCCTCGAGCTGCATCTCCAACTGGTCGAGGAGACGCGCCGTCCGCTCGGACCGCGTGCCGTAGAGCTCGCGCCGCAGCTTCTCGATCTGCAGCGTTAGATGCGCCACCAGAGCCTCGATACCGGATGCCTTCGCCTTGGCATGGGCTGCGTCGGCCACGGCCTCATCCCTGTCGCGCTCGGCCAGATCGGCGCGCCGTTCCGCCGCCGCCAGGGCGGTCTTCAGGGCGGCGATATCCTCCGGCAGATCGGCCATGGAGCGGGGCTCGGGATCCGTTCGCGACAGTCGGATTCTGCCACGCAATCCCTGCAATGCAAAGGCTTTTGCTCGCTATCCCGCCGCTTCCGGCCGCCAGGTTCTCTGCGGGTTCCGCCAGTCGATCCCGTCGAGCAGGCAGGCGAGGTCCGTGTGTGACAGAGCCACCACGCCGTCCCTGGCCGAGGGCCAGACAAAGCGTCCGCGCTCCAGCCTTTTGGCGTAAAGCGACAGTCCGACCCCGTCATGCCAGAGAATTTTGACCAGCGAACCGCCACGGCCGCGGAAGACGTAGAGGTCGCCCCCGTTCGGATCGCGCTTCAGCCCTTCCTGGACCAGAAGCGACAGACCCTGCATCCCTTTCCGCATGTCCGTGTGGCCCATCGCGATCCACACCCGAGCCCGCGAGGGGATCATCGCAGCGCCTTCAAAGCCGCAGCCGCCAACGCCGGCGGCGTTGACGCCGAGATCCTCATCCGCCCGCCGCTCGGCAGGTCCACCACGATCGCCGCGCCCGGATCGTCCACCACCGGCTCCGGCACCGCGGCGATCACCGCCGGCACGAACACCGGCTCCGACGGCGTGCCGAGCCGTTCGGCCCGAAACGCCCGTCGCCAATTCCCCAATTGCGAGCGCGAGATCCCGTGCCGGCGAGCCGTCGCCGAGACCAGACGCGGAGCCGAAAGGCTCTCCATCACGATCCGAAGCTTCTCCTCCTCGCTCCAGCGGCGGCGACGACCTGTCTCCACAATCTCCAGACGCTCGAAGGTACTGTGCTTATGACTGTCCATATGCGCAGGGTCTTACCGCGCAGAGCAGTTCGGAAGGCGGTTTAGGCCGTAGGCGTACGAGTGTCCTGACCGTCCCTATAGAGATAGAGTGCCCGCGCCCCGAGAGGGTTGCCCGGGCCACCCTTCACGCCGCCGGCGTACCTCGCGTACTTTCCCGGCTCGCGCTTGATCATGTTCGGGGTTGGCGTCCAGCGCGGCCATTCAGCCTTGCGGCCGATGACGGCCTTGCCGGAAAAGCGTAAACCCGCCCGGCCAACGCCGATGCCGTATCGCCGCGCCGCGCCGCCGTCTTCCACCAGGTAGAGGAATCTTCCATCAGGATCCACCACGATGGTGCCGGGTGGATGGCCGGAAAAGGGCACACGTTGCGGCAGGAATTGCGGATCGAGCTGAAACTCGCCGTGGGCGCTTGCCTCGGTGACAGGAGCAATCCATGCCGCCACGCCGGCCAAAAGCTGCCGCCGGTTGATCATATGGTGCTCCTTCAGGTCGATATGCGTGATCGGTAAACAGATCACCATGACGGCGGTGAATCTTCCGTTGCTTCGGATACGGGAGGTTCAAGCACTGGCCATTGACACCGCGCAGCCCTATGGGGCTTGGACCGCCATCTGCGATAAAGCCAGTTTGCGGGCGGCGAGATATGCACCATGCGCCTGTCAGGGATTCCGGCGAAGAACGCCTCACCGCGGAAGCTATGTCGTCCTCTGCATACGGCGTCTTAGCAGAGGCTATGAATTAATCGGGAACTCGATGCCTTATTAGACGATCGCTTCGGCATCGATCGTGCGGTCAGCGGACGCTGCCGACAAGAATGTCGCGGTCATCGACAATGGCGATCCACTCGCCGGCGTCCCGCTCCGACTGCCGCTTGAGATAAAGGTAATCCGTCTCGTTCCAGGCGAGAATGCGTTCATTGAGATTGTCCAGCACGAAGTCGCCCCGATCGGTCTTCACCGTGAGCACGGCATGCCCGGCACCATTGGGCTGACGCAGAACAGTGATCAGGAGCGCCGAGCGCGGAACGCCGGTGCGCTGGAGCATGTACTGTTTCAGAAGCGCGTAATCCTCGCAGTCTCCCTCGGCCGTGGGATAGGACCAAAGCTCTGCGACGCCGTGCATCTCTTCATCGGTTCGGGGAACGATGACCGTGTTGACGGCATCGTTCACCTCGATCATCTGTTCCCACAACTCGTCGGTCAGCTCCGGGATCGCCGTCGGTTCGTTTGGCTGACACTCGGTCGGGTACTGCTGGCAGAACTCGTAGTGGCCGACGGGCTGCGATGTCCTGCCGGTCGTGGGCATCCACGAAGGATCAGCCGCCGCACTGGTATAGGAAATAACAACAGCCGCAATCCCAATTGAAATCTTGGTAACTACACTATAGATCATCCGCATCGCCGTCTCCCCGTCTCTGAGGAAAACAATGGCACGGCCGATTTACTCTCGAATCAAATTACACAGCCCAAATTAGTTCAAAGTCGATCGAAACCCTTCATCGACGCTCAAGCGAGTGGGCATCGCTCTTCTAGAGCCATGATCACCGGCTCAACATTCGCTAGGGCCGGTAGAATGGGAAAAGAATGCACACCCGCTTACGTCGATAACGGCAAGCCCTCAGCAGAGAGAATTGCCATCTGCTCGACATGACCGAAGCTGAGACTGAAAATATATGCGACTAGAAGAAGAAGGATGACGAGAAACACTTTGTTCCTTCTCTTTCGGCGACGAAGATAATCACGCAGGGTCAGGGCGGAATCGTCTGCGGCATCGTCAGAGGCTGCAAATTCGTGTGGGTGGTTCAACTCAAATCTCCAGATAAGCGTCCGTAAGAATCAGGTGGGATTGCCGTCGCCATCTAGTATGTCCAACAGCCGGTGGGACAGTAGCCTAAGCCGCGCGTTTGTCTGCACGTCGGGATCAAGTTTTCGTGCAAGGAGCATGGAGCGCGGCCCTGGGGTCGGACTCGACAGGGCAGGTCCGGAAATCGCCCTTGCGCATTGCGCTGGCCGATCCCCCGATGACCGCTATCCTTGCACTCACGCGAGTGCCCGGCTTCACCGGGCCGATCGAAGAGGGGCAGAGCAGCGGCATGGCAGGGGGGCCGATCCGCCAGGGCGGGCAGCACCGGGTTTCAAGGGGAACTTCATGCAGCGTCCGGCTCGGACGCTCGTTCAAGGCGAGCCCTCCTCTTCTCCTCGCCACCCTTGTCTTGATTTCCGGCTGCCGCGGCCCGCAATCGACCTTTGCCGATGCGGGTCTTGAGGCATCCAGCGTTGCCGCCCTCTTCTGGTGGATGCTCGGCGGCGCCGTCCTCATCTGGTTCTTCGTCATCGGGCTGTCGGTCTACGCCACCAAGGCCCATCCCGGCGCCCACAGCGACAAGACGGGCCTTCGCCTCATCATCTGGGGCGGCTGCGTCTTTCCGACCGTCGTCCTGACGATCCTCCTCGTCTTCGGCCTGCAGATGATGCCGGATTTTCGTGCGCCGGCGAACGGACCACGGATCGCGATCTCGGGCGAGCGCTTCTGGTGGCGCGTCTTCTACGACTCGCCTGCCGAGCCGGGCGTGGCGCGCAGCTTGCCCCACGAAGGAATCGAGAGTGCCAACGAGATCTGGCTGCCCGTCGGGCGGCGCACCGAGCTCCTGCTCGGGAGCCCGGACGTGATCCACTCCTTCTGGGTGCCGGCGATCGCCGGCAAGACCGACACGATTCCCGGCCGGATCAACCGACTGGTCGTCGAGCCGACGCGTGAAGGGCTGTATAATGGCGTCTGCGCCGAGTTCTGCGGCACCGCCCACGCGCAGATGGCATTCCGCGTTCGTGTCGTCTCGCAGGAAGACTACGAGACCTATGTCGCGGCACAGGGCCAACCAGCCGCGGTGCTCGACCATCCCGGGCTCGATGCCTTTCTCGCCAATGGCTGCGGGGCCTGCCACACGGTGCGCGGCACCGAGGCGGACGGGCGCGTTGGCCCGGACCTGACCCATGTCGCCAGCCGGGAGACGATCGGCGCCGGCATCCTCGCCATGAACGAGGCAAACCTCGCCCGCTTCATCTCCTCCACCGAACATGTGAAGCCGGGGGTGCAGATGCCGTCCTTCGGCGTCCTTCCGGACGAGGAGATCGCCGCCATCGCCGCCTGGCTCGGGAGCCTTCAATGAGCCAGGCTGCAAACGCTCCCGACGTCCCGCCGGCCTCCACCCGCGACCAGGAGGACCCAAAGGTCCGCGAGGAGCAGGAGGAGCGCCTCCGGAAAGTCTGGGCTTCCCCGCCGGGCTGGCGCTACTGGTCCGACACCAACAACACGACGGTCGGCGTCTGGTACACGGCGACCTCCTTCGCGTTCATGCTGTTCGCGGGCGTCCTGGCTCTCATGGTCCGCACCCAGCTCAGCGTCCCCGAGAACGACTTCCTGACGGCCGACCTCTACAACCAGGCCTATACGCTGCATGGCACGGTGATGATGTTCCTCTTCGCCGTCCCGATCTTCGAGGCGGTGTCGATCATCCTCCTGCCGCAACTGCTCGGCGCACGCGACCTGCCGTTCCCGCGGCTCTCGGCGTTCGGCTTCTGGTGCTTCCTGATCGGCGGCATCTTCGTCTGCGGCTCGATCTTCTTCGGCCAGGCGCCGACGAGCGGCTGGTTCATGTATCCGCCGCTGACGACGCAGGAGCGGTTCACGCCGGGCTACGGCGCCGACATCTGGCTGCTCGGGCTCTCCTTCATCGAGGTCGCCTCGATCGCCGCCGCCGTGGAGCTCATCGTCGGCGTGCTGAAGTGCCGCCCGCCGGGCATGCGGCTCAACCTCATGCCGCTCTACGCCTGGTACATCCTCGTGGTCGCGACGATGATCCTCTTCGCCTTCCCGCCGCTGATCGCCGGCGACATCCTGTTCGAGCTCGAGCGCTTGTTCAACTGGCCGTTCTTCGACCCGGAGCGCGGCGGCGATCCGCTGCTCTGGCAGCACCTCTTCTGGATCTTCGGCCATCCGGAGGTCTACATCATCTTCCTGCCCTCAATCGCCCTCCTGGCGATGATCATCCCGACCTTCGCGCAGCGCCCGATCCTCGGCTACTCCTGGATCGTGCTCGCGGCCGTCGGCACCGGCTTCATCTCCTTCGGCCTGTGGGTCCACCACATGTACACGACGGGTCTGCCGACGATCTCGCTCGGCTTCTTCTCGGCCGCGAGCGAGGCCGTGGCGATCCCGACCGGCGTCCAGATCTTCGTCTTCCTGGCGACCTGCCTCACCGGCCGCATTATCTATTCCGTGCCGATGCTGTTCATCTCGGGAGCGCTCGCGATCTTCGTCCTCGGCGGGCTGACGGGCGTGATGGTGGCGATCGTGCCCTTCGACTGGCAGGTCCACGACACCTACTTCATCGTAGCGCACCTCCATTACGTCATCATCGGCGGCGTCCTCTTCCCGCTCGTCGCCGGCCTCTATTACTACTGGCCGATCCTTTCGGACCGCCGGCTCTCCGATCGTCTCGGCAAGATCGCCTTCTGGCTGATGATCGTCGGGTTCAACGTCGGCTTCTTCCCGATGCACTATTCGGGCATGATCGGCATGCCCCGCCGCATTTGGACCTATCCGGCCAATCTCGGCCTCGAACTGCCGAACCTCATCTCAACGGTCGGCGCCTTCATCTTCGCCGCCGGCATCCTCATCATCGTCTTCGACGTCCTGCGCCCGCGCGGGAAGGAGCCGCTCGCCAAGCGCAACATCTGGAACGCCGGCACGCTCGAATGGGTCGCCGACGTGCCGGGCGAGGACTGGGGCATCCGCTCGGTGCCGATCGTCTCCTCGCGCTACCCGATCTGGGACCAGCCGAACTTCATCGACGATATCGACAAGGGCCGGTTCTACATGCCGGACGCCGAGGAGATGAAGCGCGAGACCATGGTGACGAGCGTGCTCGACGCGCAGCCCCTGCAGTGCCTTCGCGGGCCGGGGCCATCCTTCGTGCCGATGTGTGCGGCCTTCTTCCTCGGCGCGAGCTTCATCGCCGCGACCTTCCACTATTGGACGGCGATGTTCGCGGCGCTGCTCTTCTGCGTCGTAACGATCATCCACTGGCTGTGGAATGCCACCTCCGTGATCCCGGAGAAGGAGGAGAAGGATGTCGGGCGGGGCCTTTCCCTGCCGATCTACATCGCGGGGCCGCACTCGGTCTCCTGGTGGGCGATGTTCATCACCATGCTCGGCGATGCCACGGCCTTCGTCGGCCTCGTCTTCGGTTATATCTACTTCTTCACCATCCACACGGACTTCCCGCCGCCCGACGCGGATGGGCCGGGACTGCTTTGGCCGCTCGTCTCGCTGGCCTTCTTCGCCGCGAGCTGGCTCCTGACGCTCGTCTCGCACCGGCTGCTAAGGCGCGGACGAGTCAGCGCCGCGCGGTTGCTCATGGCCGCCGGCGCCGCAACCTCGGTGGCTGCCGCTGCCGCCCTCCTTTGGGGTCCGTGGGTCACCGATCTGCAGCCGACGGTCCATGTCTATCCGGCGACGGTCTGGCTCCTTGCCATCTGGACGGCGATCCATGCGCTCGTCGGAACGGTGATGCTCGGCTATTGCCTCGCCCGCTCGCTGGCGGGGAAGCTCACGCCGAAATACGACATCGACCTCGCCAACGTGGCGCTCTACTGGCATTTCGCCGCGGGAACCGGTCTCGTCACCGTCGCGGTCATCGCGCTCTTCCCCCTGGCGAACTGAGGAACGCCCGATGCAGCTCGACAACCGGACGCGGGACAATCTCTGGACGCTGATTTCGACGCCAGCCGTTTGGGGTGTGCATTTCCTGTTCTGCTACTTCGTGGCGGCTTATGTGTGTGCGCCCAACACCCGCATTTTCGAGCCGATCGGCGGCGTGCGCGTCGCGATCGCCCTTGCGACCCTGCCGGCGCTCGCCTTCTGCGCCTTTGCCGGCATCCGGGCGACGCGTGAATGGCGGGCCTTCCGCGGCGACCTACCGTTCGACGCGCCGACGGCGGAGGATCGCGAGCGCTTCCTGGAATTCTCCACCATGCTGCTTGCCGCGCTCTCCTTCGTCGCCATCGTCTTCACGGCGCTGCCGGCGCTGCTTGTGCAGGACTGCCGATGACGGCCGGGTCGGAGGGCGCGCGAAGCGGCGGCCTTCGGCGCCATCTGCCGCTGACGTTCGGTCTCATTCTGCTCGCGTTGCTCTGGGGCGGGCCCTTGCCCTTCCGTGCAGGGGGGTCCTTCGCTGCTTACATGATGCATATGGGCGTGGTCGCCGTCGCAGCGCCGCTTCTCGCCTTCGGCATCGTACGCTCCGCTCCCACTCTGGCCTCCCACGTCCCCGGACGGCTGGCACTCCTCGCCGCATTCGTGGAGTTCGCCCTCGTCTGGGGATGGCACGCTCCGGCGCTGCACGATGCCGCTCGTGAGAGCCTCGCCTTCCGCATCCTTGAGCAGGGATCCTTTCTGTTCGCCGGGCTCTTTGTCTGGCTCACAGCCCTCTCGGGCCACCTGGGAGCCGACCGGACGGGCCCAGGAGCATCGCGCGCGGCCGGCGTCGCGAGCCTCCTCGTCACCTCCATGCACATGACGCTGCTCGGCGCGCTTCTCCTTCTGTCGCCCCGAACGTTGTATGCGTGCGCCGATCTCTGCGCGCCCTTCGCGACGATGACGCCGCTCGAGGACCAGCAGCTCGGCGGCGCGATCATGCTGGGCGTTGGGGGCCTTGCCTATCTCGCCGGCGGGCTCGGACTTCTGGCGTCCATCTTGGTCGAGCACGCCCCTGGGGCAGGGGGGCGGCGATGAAGCTGAACGTCACGGTCACAGGCAAGCGCCTGGCGCTCCTGCCGGTCATCGCCGTCGTCGGCGCGCTCGCCGTCAGCCTCTCGGGCCTCGTCTCGATCGCCGCCAACACCGGCCACTTCGGCGTGGTGAAGTGGTTCCTAGGTTGGACGATGCAGAACGCGGTGCGCACCCAGTCGCTCGGAATCTCTGTGCCGGAGGGGGTCGAGCTCTCCGACCCGAACCTCGTCCAGCGCGCCGCCGGGCAGTTCGCCACGGGCTGCGCCTCCTGTCATGGCGCGCCCGGAGTGCTGCAGTCGCCGGTCGTCCTGTCGATGACCCCGGCGCCGCCCCGACTCGAACAACAGATTCCGGAATGGAGGGACCGCGAGCTCTTCTGGATCGTGCAGCACGGCATCAAATATTCCGGCATGCCTGCCTGGACGACGCAGGACCGCCCGGACGAGGTCTGGGCGATGGTCGCCTTCCTGCGCGCGCTGCCCGAGATCACGGCCGAAGAGTATCGGAAACTCGCGCTGGGAGAGGCCGAGGGCGAAGGTGAAGGCGCTGGCGGGACCGCACACACCGATGTGCAGAGGGGTAGGCCGGCCGAGTCAGGAGAGGAGCCCTCCGGCCTTTCGACCGCCGGGATGTCGGACGACGTCGCCGACGCGCTCACCAATTGCGCGCGCTGCCACGGTTTCGACGGGCGCGGCGTCGGGGGCGGCGAGACCGCCGAGGCCTTCCCGAACATCACCGGGCAGAGGCAAGCCTATCTCTTCGAGACGCTGAAGGCCTTCGCCTCCGGCCGCCGCGAAAGCGGCATCATGACCCCGGCCGCGGGCGTCTACTCCGAAGAGATCCTGGCCGATCTCGCGCGCTATTACGCGCAGCTGCCGCCCGCGGGTGAAGGCGGCGAGTCCGGCGGGGCCGAGATCACGCCGCCCGTCGGCGTTGCGCTCGGGGAAGAGGGCGCTGGCCGAATGCCGCGGCACTCGATCGAGGGGGAGGCGGCCGCAAGTCGGGGCGAGCCCACCGGCTATGCTGCACTGGTCGACCCCGCCGCGGCCAGCGGCCCGCCCTACGCCGCCACGGGCCTTGCCGAGCTGGGCCGCCGGATCGCGACGCAGGGTCTGCCCGAACGCAAGCTGCCGGCCTGCGAGAGCTGCCATGGCGCGACGGAGCGAGAGAAGAACCAGAACTATCCCTACATTGCCGGGCAGCCGGAATGGTTCCTCGCTACCCAACTCCAGCTCTTCAAGGAGGGAGAGCGCCTCGGCACGCCCTTTGCCCATCTGATGGAGCCGATCGCCATCAACCTGACCGAGGAGCAGATCGACGCGCTGGCGCTCTACTATTCTCTGCAGCCGCCCGGGCGCTGAAAATGATCTGCGTTGGTGGTGGCGCTTCAGATATCGGTATCGCTTCCAACATGAAGGGAGGCTGGATCCGCCAAGAGCGATGTTAGCGGCTCGTACGGAGATCAGCTTTCCCTTCGCGAGATCCGGTCGCCGGACGAGGACCGAAGATACAAAACGGTGGCGAACGCCGCCAGCAGCACCGCCCAGCCCGCAACGGCCGATTGCCCGGCGACCGAGAATTGCATCTCCACGCCCAAGGAAAGCTCGGCGAGCCTCCAGCCAGATATCTGGCACGCTCATAGAGCCTTCCGGCTGGAGGAGAAAGCGCAATTTACTCGGCTACAGAATGGTGATGCTGGCACTCATTGTGATCGGCGAGCGTTTGGATAACACGACAATCACATATGCGGCCGTGCTCGCACTCGTCGACCATGCGTTGAAGTTCGCGGCGCAGCAGATTGAGCTGCATGATTCGGTGGTCCACCGCCCTGAGATGATGGCGCGCTATGCGATCCGCCTCCTGGCACGAAGCGTTAGACTTCTCGGACATGGACAGAAGCCCGCGTATGTCTTCGATCTCAAAGCCCAGCTCCCGCGCGTGCCGGATGAAGCTGATGCGGTCGATCTCGTGAATGCCGTATTGCCGCCGATTGCCGGACGTGCGGGCAGGGGCGGAGATCAGACCGATGTCCTCGTAGAACCTGTGTCCGTCGTCAGAACATTTCGCGCAGATTGGGGTTTGGATTAGCGAAGAGCGGGCTTCGTCTCTGTTTCGGTTTTAAGCGGCGAGCTTGCGGTGCTGCAAGCGCCGATGTTCGATTGTTTCTCGCT
>NZ_JAAAMG010000046.1 GCF_010500815.1 Jiella pacifica | reverse complement strand
ACACTCAGGCGATGATGCGCAACCTTGGTGGCCGCATCACGCGGCCCTGCGGACTTCCTTGATGGTGACGGTCCCATGGTTCGGTCCTCCTTCCCAAAAATAGCATGGAAAGAAGATTAAGAGGACATGTCATGATCAGACCGCGGTGAGCGCTATGTTGATTTTCGTCAGAAGGTCGGGCCTGTCTTCGCCCACCATACCCTCGCAACTAGCACGCATGTAGTCCATTTTGTCGTCTCGCCATTGTTTAAGCATATGAGCCTTTTCAATGCGGCTCAGCTTTGCGTCATAAAGAATATCAAAAGGCAGTTTATATTTTCCATGATAGGACAATCGAGGCTCCTCTCTAAAAATAAACGATCATTGTACAGAAGTATACATGTGTTATTATTATGATAGAATCAATAGAAGGGGATGCAAGTTTTTACTTGCATCGAAATTTATGCAGTATCTAAATTGTTGACGGGAGCGAAAGGTATGAAAATTGCTAACCCATGGGATGCAGCAGAAGAGAAGTAGATTCTATTTCGATTATTAGCTTAAATGTAGCGATAAATGGCGAGTGGCAAACAAAAGACAGTCTATTTCAAGCGACAAATTCCTTTGAATGGTTGTCGAGGGCGCGGTTCGTTCTTCACGGAGGCCGCAGCTTTGGAACACCCTCTTTTTTCGCTACGTGCCGGAGCACGCATTTGTCGGTGTTTCAGTTCACCGTCGCCACCAACGGATCTTCGGAGCAGCGATCTCGGCCGCTACCTCTGCGAGGGCGCTCAGGTCGCGTTCAAGTTGGCGCAGAGCGAATTTGATGCCGAACAGGCGCGCAAGCTCGGGTGTGGTCAAATTTTCTGTCTCACCGGTCTTCCGCATCGTGTCCAAGCCGTCGCGGTAATCACGCACGATGGGTTCTAGGGGGGCGGACGGGCCGGGGATGGGGCGGCCTAAGAGTTGTCCCTCTACGCTATCGAGCGCCTCGGCCCCCCTGACTATCGCGCGGCGGAATGGCTGTTCAAGCGTGCCTACGAGCGTATCGTCTCCGCCACCGCGGGCAGCGCGACGCAGCATGTTGACGTCGTGGCGCACACGGCGCAGGGCCCGTAGGATGCGTTCGGGATCGGGCGTGCGCCCGATGGCGAGCCGTCTCTCTCGGGCGGCCTCGGCGGCGAAGGTAGCCAGTGCCGTCAGCTCGCCGCGGACTTTCCCGGCGCGAGTCGTCAGTTCGTCCTCCCCCGTGCCAACTTCAGGCAAGATCGCCCGCAACTGCGCGGACATTAGATGCGCAACCCGGGCTGCCGTCTCCACCGCCGAGCGCGATGCTTTGGCCGGAAGCACTACCATCCCGACCGCCAGCCCGACTGTTAGGCCGATCGCGACCCCGATCACCCTTTCTACGGCGAGGATCTCCGGGCCGACCTCGAGCCCCGGCGCCCCGAGGAGGACCACGGTGGCCGAGATCGGCGCGATCTGGAAGCCAACCGAAATGGCCGCCATCACCGCGAGTGGCACTAACGCGATGGCGAGGGCGAGCGCTGTCGAGATCGGATCGTCCGGCCGCAACGCTAGCGCGACTGCCGTCGCGACGATGGCACCCGCGAGCGAGCCGACACCCTGCTCGAACGCCTTGCGAAGCGAACTACCGATATTCGCTTGGGTTGCCACGATGGCGCTGATCACCGCTGAGAGTTCCACCGTCAGACCGAGCGCGTGAACTGCCGCTAGCGTGAGCAGGCAGGCGATGGTCATGCGCGATGCGTGGATTGTCCACCAGGCGTGACGCGTAACAAAGTGCCTCATCCAACAGCCCTCTTTCTCATCGCGTTCGAGAGTCATGACAAAGGCGGCAAGGGATATGGACCGTATGCGCCGACGTCCACTGCGACCCATTTAAAGCGCGACACCCGCGCCATATAACGGCCCGCTTAGGACCTGAGCGCTTGGATGTAGGGGATGGTTGCGGAGGGACCCGGATGCGGCCCGGATCTATGTCGCCGCGGGGTACAGGCCTCGCAGCATGCGTCGATTATGGCTTGGCTGTCTGGACAGATGGACCTGCATTGCGAAACGGGGAAGCATCTTCTGACGTAAGGGGTATCTTTCTATGGGCGGGCGACATCGCCGGTGTGGCAAAGAACTCGACGCGGAGGCGGTGCGTCTGGTCGAAACGAGCGGCGAACGTAGCGCGAGATCGTGGAGGATCTCGGCATCGGGCTTTAGACGCTTTGGCGCTGGCCCGGCACACGTCAAGAGCGCGAACTGGAAGCATCACCACCTGAACGGCAAAGGCGGAACTGCGGTGGCCGACGGTGGCTGCAAGGGACTGTCGGGAATTCCGTGTGTGGGCGGGTCATAATAGGACCGAAGGAGATCGCCCATGGCCCGCCGCAAAGAACCCAGCATCCCTGACGCGCTGCTCGACCAGCTTTTGTCTGGCTCCGATCCCAAGACCGCCTTCCCGGTGGCTTGCTCGACGGGCTGAAGAAGGCGCTCGCCGAACGGGCGCTGAATGCCGAGATGGATCATTGCGGATTCCGACGAAGCCGGCCATGCATTCCGGCCGCCGTTCCGATTTGAAGCCGGCCACCTCCTGGTCTGGTCCTGGGTCAAATTCGATGATGGGTCGGTGTCGGGTTTCCGGTCAAGGTGTCGCTGCCGCCGTCGTCCGTGGAGCTCGCTTCCGCAGGCTCTCGCCGGACAGTTCGATGCGATAAGCGTTGTGGACGAGCCGGTCGAGAATGGCGTCGGCGATGGTCGGATTACCAAGCATCGGGTGATGCCGTCATCATCGATGGGCTGGTGCGTCATGTCATGGTCATCGACCCGCGGCACGGCCTTGCCGGGCAGCCTCCACCACGATACGATGGAGCTGGCGCGTCGAGATCGGCCGTGACCATGCCTGGCCGGGAAATAGCCAGCCCTCGCGATGAAGGACACCTTATGCTCGTCCTTCGACCCACCATTGCCGCAGGAGGATGAGAAGATCGGCCGACAGCATGGCGTTGCGATCGCGCCCGCCCTTGCCATGCTCAACCCTCAAGAGCATGCGGATGGAATCGATGTCTGCGACCTTCAGGCTCGAGACCTCGGCCACACGCAGCCCCGCGCCATAGGCGACCGACAGCGCGGCCAGATGCTTCAGACAGACCGTCGCGCCGAGCAGGCGGCGAACCTCCTCCGGGCTCAGGACGTCCGGCAGGCTCCGGGGATAGCGCAACCGCACCAGCTTGCGGGCGAGATCGGGACGGTCGATCGTATGGACGAAGAAGAAGCGAAGCGCCGAGACGACGGCGTTCATCGTCGGCACGCCGACACCGGCCTCCTGCAAGGCGACCTGGAAGCGACGCAGATCCTCGACGCTCGCCGTATCCGGCGCCCGGCCGAGAAACGATGCCAGGCGCCCGATGTCCCGGAGGTAATTGCGCTGCGTCGCGCGGGAGAACCGCCGCATTGTCATGTCGTCGATCAGGCGCTGGCGCAGTGGGCTGACCGGCTTGGCGCAAACGGGAAGGGTCGTCATGGGAAGGCTCTGTTGGACAAAGGGAGCCAGGATCGTCCGCCCGCACCGGGCGACGCTCAATCAGCGCGTAACGCTTGTATCATTCCGCAAACGGCCAAGCCGCCGCCCATCCCGCGCGAGCGGGTTCGTTCTTCGGCCCGTTACAACTCCCAAGCAGCACGCGAGAGAAGGCTGCCGTGGTGGCGACAGATTATCGTATTACGATCACTTCAACCCCAACGCTCTGTGCGACGTTTGACCAGACTCGGTCTGCAGTGACTGCTGGCATATTAAGCATCCGCGCAAGAGCGAGACAGCTACGATCGCCGAGACTCAGGCCGATGGCTTTGGTCCATTCGACCAGTTCGGCTGCACGCTCGGCGAGTTCCCAGGTCAGATCGTGTCCTTCGAGATTGAGAGAGCGGACAGCAAGACGCGCATCTTCCGGCGCCATGCCCTTCGATGCCAAACTCGCGAGCAGTTCCTGCACGTTGACTGTGGAGATGATCGCGCGGTTTTCGAGCATCGGCGCGACTGTGTCAGCTCCGACCTCGTCTTGAAGAAAGGCCATGATCGCCGAGGTGTCGAGGACCATGCCGGTCATTTTCCACCTTCAGCTTCGCGCAATGCCTCTGCGCGCCGTTCTTCGATCAGATCACCAACCAAGTCGACATCGGCAGGAATGGACTGACGAACAAGATCTTGAGCGCGCTTGAGGGACCGTCGCAGCGTCGTCACCTCAACCTCGCCGTTCTCCTTCTCGATGAACACGATCTTTCCTTCGCCATTGAGGTCGAGTTTGGACCGTAGGGCTGACGGAAGGTTCATACGCCCATTTTTTGCCACTGGAACGATATGTCGGTCGAGCATGAAAACAGTCTCTAGTAGCCAATGAGTGATTGGGTCAGTGATGAAGATAGGGTGATTTCCGGACGATGGGAAGAGAATGACCCAATCTCCTTATTTCCCGTTTTCATCCAACGCTAAATTGACCGTTTCTGAGCATATTTCCTCCAATATGTGCGAAATATAGCTTGCTCGATTTTTGCGCATGCGCGATACGTCGCTCTACGTTTTTGATATGAGTTTGCCGCTCCGAGTCGCCTTATGTCTCGCATTTTTGCCTACGCCCGGGTCTCGACCGTCGAGCAGCACCCCGAGAACCAGCTTGGGGAGATCCGCGCGGCCGGGTTTCAGCTGCAGCCGCGGCGGATCGTCAGCGAGACCGTCTCCGGCTCGGTTGCCGCGTCCGAGCGGCCCGGCTTCGCGCGGCTGATCGATCGCTTGGAAGAGGGCGACATCCTCGTCGTCACCAAGCTCGACCGTCTCGGCCGCGATGCCATGGATGTGAGAAAGACCATCGACCAGCTCGACCACCTCGGCATCAAGGTTCATTGTCTCGCGCTCGGCGGCGTTGATCTGACGAGCCCGGCGGGGCGCATGACCATGGGCGTCATCAATGCCGTCGCCGAGTTCGAGCGCAATCTGCTCATCGAGCGCACCCAGGCCGGCCTCATCCGCGCCAAAGCCGAGGGCAAGATGCTCGGCCGTCCACCGCGTCTGACCGAGGACCAGAAACACGCCGTTATCCGCAAGCTGCAGGACGGCGCATCCATCTCGCGGCTCGCTCGTGACTATGGCGTCAGCCGGCTGACGATCTCCCGAGCGCGGGACAAGTTCAAAGACCACGGCTCGATCGAGATGACGCAACCGGCCGAGGAGAAGAGCGCAACCGCAGGGGAGGGGGCGGATGCCGATCCGGCGTGAAGATCGGCATTATTATCCGATCGACTGGCGCGAGCTATCCGCAGCCATTCGGTTCGGCCGCGCCAAGGGCCGGTGTGAACGTTGTGGTCGACCACACGGCAAAACCGTCTACCATCTGGGTGACGGGCGTTGGTTCGATGACGTCGCCGATCGGTGGCGCGACGGCCGCGGCCGACTGGTTCGAACCAAGACGCCGCCGGATCCACGGCTGGCCGATGACGAGACAGGCATCGCGCGGACATTCGTCCATCTCGCCTGCGCACACCTCGACCAGGACACGACCAACAACGCCGCCAAAAAAATCTCGCTGCCCTTTGCCAGCGCTGCCATCTCGATCACGACCGCCCCTGGAACCTTAAGAAGCGCCGCCTGACGATGCTGCTCCGTCGAGCCCTTGGTGACCTCTTCACAGGTCGATATCGGCGCTAGCCGAGGGGCAATTGCTGGTGGAAGGGGCCGCTCGCAACGCTGCGGTTCAGTGGCGGCTTTGCGCCCATTCAGTAAGCGTCGTCCTCAGGCCACGGCTGCGAGCGCGTGAACGGGCCTGAACTGCCATGGCATGAGATCATCGATGCCGCTGTTGGGATGGCCCTGGACGATCAGGGTGATGACGGCGGTTATATAGGCCTGAGGATCGACGCCGTTGAGCTTGCAGGTTTCGATCAGGGAGGCGATGACGGCCCAGTGTCCGGCGCCACCGTCGGAGCCGGCGAACAGGGCGTTCTTGCGCGTCAGGGCGAGCGGACGGATCGAGCGCTCGACGGTGTTGTTGTCGATCTCGACGCGGCCGTCCCCAGCAAAGCGGCAGAGACCCTCCCTGCGCGAGAGCGTGTAGCGGATCGCCTCGGCGAGCTTGGTCTTCTGGCTGATGAACTGAAGCTTCTGGCGCAGGAACGGCTCGAGCGCGTCGAGGACGGGCCTGGTACTTTCCTGACGTGCGAGACGGCGGGCCTCGGCCGGTCGCCCGCGGATCTCGGTTTCGATCCGGTAGAGCGCGGCGATGCGCTCCAGCATCTCGGTGGCGATCGGCGCAGGACCGGCGGCGGCCAGCTCATAGAACCGCCGGCGAACATGCGCCCAACAGAAGGCGAGCCGGACGTCCCCCTTCTCGGCCAGCACCCTGTAGCCGCCATAACCGTCCACCTGGAGGATTCCGGCAAACCCCTTGAGATGGGCGATGGGCCGCTCAGCCTTGCGGTCGGGCGCATAGACATAGGCGACGGCAGGCGGATCATCGCCGCCAAAGGGACTATCGTCCCGGGCATAGGCGAAGAGCTGGCCGGTCTTGGTCCGGCCGCGCCCCGGATCGAGAACCGGCGCCGTGGTCTCATCGGCAAACAGCTTCGATGATGCCTTGAGGTGGCCCAACAGCTGCTCGTGGATGGGACGCAGCAGGAAGGCAGCCCGCCCGACCCAGTCGGCGAGCGTCGAGCGGTCGAGATGGACGACTTGGCGGGCGTAGATCTGCGCCTGGCGATAAAGCGGCAGATGGTCGGCATATTTGGAAACGAGGACGTGGGCGACGGTCACCTCGGTGGGCATGCCGCCCTCGATCAGCCGTGCCGGCGCCGGCGCCTGGACGACGACGCCCTCGCACGCCCGGCAGCCATAGCGGGAACGGCGGGTGACGAGCACTTGGAACTGCGCCGGCACGATATCGAGACGCTCGGCAACGTCCTCGCCGATGACATGCAGGGCATGGCGGCAGCACGGGCAGGCCTTGTTCTCGATGTCGACGATCATCTCGATCCGAGGCAGGTGGGCAGGCAGAGAGCTCGATTTGCCCGGCGCTTGGCGGCGCGCTCTGTCCGCACTGCCGGGGCCGCGGTCTCGTTGGACGCCTCGTCATCGGCCGCGGCCTGCTCGACTTCCTCAAGGCCGAGCAGAAGCTGATCTTCCAGCAGCGTCTCGGCCCGGCGGCCAAAGCGGGGGCGCTGCAATTCCTTGATGATCTGCTCGAGACGTTCGGCCCTCAGACGCTCGGCGATCAGCATCGCCGTGAGCGTGCCGGGATCGTCGGGAAGCGTGTCGGTCGCGGGTGTCATACCCGAAGTGAATCATCTCGTCACACCGGCAGCAACAGCTTTTGCGTCGCCAGAGGTCAGCCGGATGACGACGGAACACGGCTGGCCTGGACCTCGTGGACTCGGCGCCAGTCGAGGCCTTCGAGCAGCGCCGATAGCTGCGCCGCGGTCAGGTGCATGACGCTGTCCTCGGCCTTCCGCCAGCGGAACTGACCGTCCTCCAGTCGCTTGGCGACCACGACGACGCCGGTGCCGTCCCAGAATACCAGCTTGATCCGATCGGCGCGCTAGGCCCGGAAGACGTAAACGGCACCGGAGAACGGATCGGTGCCCATCGTCTCGCGCACCAGCGCCGCCAACCCTTCCGCGCCCTTGCGGAAGTCGACGGGCTTGGTTGCCACCATCACCCGGACCGCGCCCGTCGGACCGATCACGAACCGACCTTCAGCGCCTGTATCACCGCCGCGATGGTCTTGGCGTTCGTGCCCGATCCCACCCGCACCACGACACCGTCGATCTCCAGCTCGATCCCGCCGCTCGGCCGCGGTGCCGTTCGCCGTCGGCGCTTCGGCCTGGTCGGCAAAGTCGCCGGAACCGGCGGTGCCGCTTCCACCACCACCGGCACGAAGGCCGGCACGACCGATCCAGCCTCCGGCTCGATACGGGCTTCCGGGCGCCATCCAAAGACCTGCTGCGGTCGAAGACCGTGGCGACGCGCCACCTCCGACACCACCGCGCCCGGCGCCAGCGTCTCTTGAAGAATCCGCGCCTTGTCGTCCGCCGACCAATGCCGGCGTCCGCCAGCCCCATTGATGATCTCAACCCGCCGCAACGGCCGATCAGGGTCAAGCCTATGGTCAAATCCAGACACAAAACGATCCTCGCGTTGGATCGTCAGACTCGGCGCTCAGATCGAGAAACGGAAGGTGGGACTGGGACGACGCTTACCCCATTCAGGTCGATCAGGCTCTTCGAGACATCTCTTGGAAGCTGCCGTCCGATTTAGTTGCCGCGAGGACCGTGACCGTCGACGAACGGATGGCTGGATTTTCATGTCGACACGACGCTTAGGACGGTCTGGATGGCTTCTTTTGATCTGGCAGAGAAGAGGTGGCCCGGGAAATTGAACCGAGGTTAAGTGGAACAGTCCGGGCCCATCGCTCTCCCCATCGCGCCGAGGGAGCCGGGCCGGCGAAAAAAGCCGGCCGGGCTTCAATGCATAGGCACGCCGAGCAGCCAGCCTACCCGATCTGGGTAAGCACCCAGGGCGGCTATTCCCATGACCGCAGCAAGAACCCACGCTTATCCAACTGGCCGGGAAACCGGCACCACCTCATTATGGGAGGTCTCGCCTTCCGGCACATGAACTTGAGATCGTGGCGTGCCATTGCTGTCTAATGCCGTCTTCCATCCGTAGAGATGCACCGCAGAACCGATGCTGCAGACACAGTGGGAGAACGTCTCCCATCGCATTCGTCTCGTTTACGCCGAGCCTGAAACCGCCTTCGCCGCGATGCGCATGGACGCGGTCATGGCGGACAGCAAAGTCGCCGCCGAACGCCTCTCTGCAATCGATCAAAATCCCGAAAGCTTTGGGGCGCTCCGTGGCCGCGACGGCCTCTTCGCCGGTAAAACGGATCGTGAGGCCCGCCGCGTTGCGATGCTCAATGGTCCGGCCCTTCATCGTGACCTGAAGCGCTATCTCGAGATGCGGGAGACAACACGAGAAAAGCTCGTTGCGGCGGAGGAGGTGCAGCGGGAGCGCCTTTCTATCGATATTCCGGGTCTCTCACCCGCGGCTGGCCGGGTCCTTGAGAAGGTCCGCGACGCGATCGACAGAAACGACCTGCCCGCAGCCCTCGGTTTCGCGTTCGCGGACCGGATGGTCAAAGCCGAATTGGACGCTTTCGATAAAGCCGTCTGCGAACGGTTCGGAGACCGAGCCTTCCTGTCCCTTGATGCGAAAGAGCCGAAAGGTCGGGTCTTCGAAAAGGCGGCCGCCGGACTGGCACCTGCCGAGCGCGAGAAGCTCGCCGAAAGCTGGCCGTTGATGCGCACGGGCCAGCAAGTTGCGGCTCAGGAACGAACCCAGGTCGCGCTGAAGGAGGCGGACGCGATGCGGCAGTCGCAGCGCCAAAGCCAGACGGTGAAGCAATGATCACGCGCGGCCGCTTTGCAGTCCTGACCCTCCTTCTTTCTCTTCCGATCGCCGTCTTTATCGCCGGTGGGTGGGGCGGGTTCAGGATCAATTTTTCGCCGAGCTATCCGCTCGGGCTCTGGCGGATTGCGACGCTTGATCGGGCTGCTCGGATTGGCGATCGGATTTTCATCTGCCCGCCGCGCAATGCGACGTTCGAGCTCGCCCGGAGACGAGGATATCTCCGCCAAGGGCTATGCCCAGGCTGGCTGAGCCCGTTGATCAAGACGGTGGTTGCAACATCGGGCCACTGCGTTGGCATCGCGGCATCGGTCACCATCGACGGGCGCGATCTCCCTCATTCTGAACTTCAAGCGGTCGATGGCTCCGGCCGATCATTGCCGCCGTATCCGGGCGGCGCCGTCCCGTCCGGATTTCTCTTCCTGCACTCCCCGTTCAAGGGTTCGTATGACTCGCGCTACTTCGGGCCGATCCCGGCCAAAGGTGTTCTCGGCCTGGCTACACCGATCCTCACCTTCGGTGCGTGACTGTCTGATCGGTCTCGGCTTTGCCGCCACCGGCGCTGGAGTTGGCGCCGTTGCTTGGTGCGGCGTGCCCTTGGCCTTGCCCGTCGCGGTCCTGTTCCCGACCCTGTGGGCGTTCGCACCCGGCAGGTTTACCGCCAGCCTCACAGCGTTGTCGTATTTCCTCGCGGCCTCGCGCGACCTGCCGGTCGGCGTCTCGATCTTCTACGCGACCGATATGGGGGTGCCACTTGGTTTTTGGCTTGTCGCGTCGTCGCTCTTCGTCTTGGTCCATACGGTGCTGTGGAGTCAGAAATCGGCATGGCAGCGATCGATGCGCTACGCGATCGCATGGATCCTGATGAGCCTTCCGCCCTTCGGCATCACCGGTTGGGCAAGTCCCGTCACCGCCGCCGGCATCCTCTTGCCTGGCTGGGGGTGGTGGGGCCTTGCCGCGACGGCCATCGGGCTCTCGATGATGACGACTCGCATCTGGCTGATACCGGCGATTCTCTTCTGCACTGCTTTCGCGTTGTCAGCCTTGACTTGGACCCCACCGAAAGCACCGGAGGGCTGGACCGGAATCGACACCGACTTCCACCATGGGCGTTCCGCGGAGCATTCCGGTTACGAACAGCATCGCGCAACCATCGCTCTTGTCCGCGATGCCGCGGCGGCAGCCGGCGCGGCTGGTGTTCATCGACGAAACCAGCGTGAAGACCAACATGACGCCGCTGCGCGGCCGCAGCCTGAAGGGTGAACGCCTGCGGGCCGATGCGCCATTCGGCAAATGGCAGACCCAGACCTTCGTGGCGGGCCTGCGCTGCCATGAACTTGTCGCACCATGGGTCATCGACGGCGCCATGGATGGCGAGGCGTTCGATCTCTACGTGCGCACGCAACTGGCGCCGTGTCTTTCGCCTGGTGACGTGGTGATCATGGACAATCTCAATGTCCACAAGAGCCCCCGGGCGGCCAAGGCGCTCGCCGAACGGGGCGCCTGGCGCCTGCTCCTGCCGAAATACTCGCCCGACCTCAATCCCATCGAAATGGCTTTCGCCAAGCTCAAGGCCCTTCTGCGCAAAGCCAAAGCCCGAACCACGGACGACCTCTGGCGAGCCCTCGGCGATATCTGCGACCTCTTCGAGCCCGACGAATGCTGGAATTATCTCAAGGCCGCAGGATATGTTGCCGATTAATCGCCCGACGCTCTAACGGCGGCGACAAAACAGAAGGTCGAGCCGATGTTGACCGAAGCGCGCAGGAGGGTCAGCCGCGCGATCCGGATGTTCATCCTCGTGGGCAGACGCATGACGAGCACGATCGGCGCCATGAGCACCGCCTGAACAAGGAAGCGTGCGAGGGTCACCGTGCCGGCAGACACCGTCTGCACCGCTATCTTTGACGCGACGTCGATCAAGGGAGCGACAATGCAGAACACAAGCATCAATCCAATGCCCGGCAGGATCCGATCGACGGATGGGCGATGGCTGGGCAAGGTCGTAGGGCCTCGTCTCATCGGCTGGAGCTACCTTGCAAATGGCACCGTTCGGCCGCTTACGCGACAACATGGGCGGGAGCGTAGGAGTTGTTCGGAAACTTCCGATCCCCCTCCTACGCTTGGGCATCTGGAACGGAATTCTTGATGCGTTCGGGAAGGTCGCATCGTCAATCCAAATTGGACTCCATGCCAATTCTGGATGCAGTCAAACGGTAGCCTCGCTGGGTGCTGTGACAGCCAGAACGGTGAGCATCTGCTTCCTGCCGGAACGGGTCGTCCAGGCGATGGACTGACCTTCCGATAAACCGATCAACGCCGCCCCGATCGGTGTAAGAATTGATACTCGCCCCAACGAGATGTCGGCATGCGCCGGATAGACGATGGTCACGTTCCGTTCGGCACCGTCGTCCGAGCGATATGTCAGGTTCGATCCCATGCGCACTACGTTCGGCTTGGCGGCACGTTCTGAGACGATGCGAGCGCGTTCAAGTTCCTGAAGCAGTTCCTCCGCCACCTCGGGAATGCGATCGAGCGCGGCATTCGCGAGGCGCGATAGGCTCTCGTAATCTTGCTCGGTAACGGCGAGCTTCGGCAATCGACTGCCGCTCTGATGATGGCGCATAGATGTGCTCCTGCGAGCGCGGCGACCTCCGTGTGGAGGCCGTGCTCGTTGACGGACGTCCGTTTGGGGGGGCGCGGGCTGTGCTTGAAAAAAGTGACGACATGAACCCCGGCGCTTCGAACGCGGGGCGTTTCGAAGGCGGGGCTACCGCGGTGCGGCGGGTGTGACCCGGGCGCTCAGCGCCTTGCGAAGATCGATCGTCGTCATCGGAAGATGATCGCGCTTGCGCGCCGATCTGTCAACACATTGCTGCATTGTCGCGGAAATTCAACTTCCCTGCCCGTCGCGGGAGCCCTATGGCTGGCGTGGTCCATAAATGGTCTCGAATTCGATGGCAAAGCACACATCCAGCGAGGAAGCGTTGAGGCGTCTCCGCGACCACCTTGGAAAGGGGGCACTTGCGTCTCAGTTCAGGCTAGAGTCCGAGCGCGCGTTGGCAGAGCGGATCGGGTGCAGCCGGGAAACGCTGCGCAAGGCGATCCGTGTACTGGAGTTGGAAGGACGGGTCTGGCGACATGTCGGTCAGGGAACATTTCTTGGACCGCGCCCCGCGCACGAGCCGATCCCTCCAATGGTCCTTGTCGAGACGGCGTCGCCCGCCGACATCATCGATGCCCGGCTTCTCCTAGAGCCGGGGATCGCGGCGACCGCTGCGCAAAAAGCCACACACCAGGATCTAACCCTTCTTCGGGAGCTCGTGGGGCGAACCATGCGGGCCGCCGACTGGCAGGCATACGAAGTGGCGGATAATGCCTTTCATAAAGCGATTGCCCGGTCGTCCGGAAACCCGGTGGCGATCGCGTTTTTAGATATCCTTTCGAGTGTCCGCTCGCGAGTGCGGTGGCAACGCGAACACAACCTGACGTTCCGGCGCGACCGGAAGAAGGAGTACACGGAGCAGCAGAGCCGGATGCACGGCGCCATCATCGACGCCATAGAGGCCCGGGATCCGGAAGGCGCGCGCCAAGCCATGAATGACCATCTTTGCGCCATCCGCAAAGTTATGGTCGTTACCTAAAGGAAGTATTCGGTGTGTTACGTAAGCCTCAGACCTCACTTTCGTTTGAGGGCTGTCGATGCGTTTCCGGCTTGATCCATCCCTAGGCTTGATGATCGGGGCAGTTGCACTCGCTACCGTTCTTCCCGCACCCGGAGATAGTGCAACGATGGTCACCTGGCTGGGGGCCATTGGCGTGGCCGGGCTTTTCTTTGGGCATGGGGCATCCTTGGCGCCGCAGGCCATCCTCGCGGGCTTGCGGCATTGGCGGCTTCATCTCTTCATCCTGGCAACGACGTTCCTAGTGTTCCCAACGGCGTCTATCCCCTGACATTCCTGCCCAAAGGATGGCTGCCCGACGGTCTCATCATGGGCTTCCTCTACCTCGCCGTTCTGCCGTCCGCCGTCTCCTCGTCGATCGCCTTTACCGCGATGGCCAAGGGCAACGTCTCTGCGGCAATCTGCAACTCCGCTGGGTCCAACGTCTTCGGACTCATGCTCACCCCGCTCCTGGCCATGATCCTGATGCAGCATCTGCCGTCATTGATCCGCTCGGCTCACTTCGGGACATCCTGCTCCAACTTCTGTTGCCGTTCCTCGCGGGCCAGCTCGCCCGTCCTTGGATCTCGGGCTTCCTCTTCCGTCACGAGAAGCGGCTGCACCAGTACGACCAGCTGGTGATCGTCGTCATCATCTACGGGGCGTTCTCGCAGTCCGTCGTCGACGGCTTGTTGAGCCGACTGCCCCGGGCAGCCCTCGGTACTGCCGCCCTCCTCTGCCTTCTGCTGCTCTGCGCCGTCATCGCCTTCACGATGTTCGCTTCCCGCCGGCTCGGCTTCTCCCGCGGCGACGAGATCGCGGCAGTGTTCTGCGGATCGAAGAAGAGCCTCGCCTCGGGGCTACCTCTGGCACAGGTCCTGTTCGCGGGCGCGAGCGGCTTTGGCATGATTGTGCTGCCGATCATGCTCTACAACCAGATACAAATCTTGGTCGGAGCCGTACTAGCGAAGCGGTACGCGCGGACTGTCGATAAGGACAATGGCCGATTTGGCGCCGGCTCGGCCGTCGCCCGACCTTTGAAACGGTGAAGATCCAAGAAGCGTGGGACAAACGCTTGTTAGGCCGCGCTCCTGCCATCAAGGAACTCAAAGCCTGCAACGACGACCTCCAGGCCGATGTTGAGGTGATCCGCGCCAATTCCGCGGCCTATCAGGCGGCGAACCGTAAGCCGTATGCGGTTTATGGTCTTTCGACGATGCATCGATACCTCCAGATAGATGAAGATTCTTGACCGTATACCGTCCGAAAAACCGACCAAATATGAGTGCGGATCGTGTCCCCTGGCGTGGTGTAGCTGACGGCGCCGCACCGCGGTTCCGGCTAGACCGGGTTGATCAGCGGGCCACGGCTCGCAGGCTGATGAGAGGATCATCGCTCAAGGGAGCGACGGATTCCAGTGTCATGTACCTGGCCCGCTGAACGGCCCACTCATCGTTCTGCTCGATCAGCATGGCGCCGACGAGACGCAGGAGGGCCTCGTCGTTCGGGAAGATGCCGACGACATCGGTGCGCCGCTTGATCTCGCCGTTCAACCGCTCGATGGGATTCGTGCTGTGCAGCTTGGCGCGATGCTCCTTCGGGAAGGTCATGTAGGCCAACACGTCGGGCTCGGCATCGTCGAGGATGGCGGCGAGTTTGGGGACCTTCGTCCGTATCTGGTCAGCGACGGAGCGCCATTGCAGGCTGGCGGCCTCCGGGGTGTCTTGGGCGAATGCGGTGGCAATGAAGGCCGACACGACACGGCGTCCGCTCTTGCCGGCATGAGCCAGCACATTGCGCATGAAGTGCACCCGGCATCTCTGCCATGTCGCTGTCAGAACCTTGGTGACGGCCGCCTTGATACCCTCATGGGCATCGGAGACGACGAGCTTCACGCCGCGCAGACCACGGCGGGTCAGCTTGCGCAGGAACTCGGTCCAGATCGGCTCCGCCTCGGATGTGCCGATCTCCATGCCCAGCACCTCGCGTCGGCCGTCGGTGTTGACGCCGACAGCGATGATGACGGCGACCGATACGATACGACCGCCACGACGGACCTTCAGATAGGTGGCGTCGATCCAGAGATAGGGCCAGTCGCCCTCGATCGGCCTTTCTAGGAAGGCTTTCACCTTGCCGTCGATCTCCTCGCAGAGCCTCGACACCTGGCTCTTCGAGATGCCGGTCATGCCCATTGCCTTGACGAGATCGTCGACCGAGCGCGTCGAGATGCCCTGGACATACGCCTCTTGAATGACAGCGGTCAGGGCCTTCTCGGCCATGCGCCGCGGCTCCAGGAAGCCTGGAAAGTAGCTCCCCTTCCGCAGCTTCGGAATGCGCAGCTCGACCGTGCCGGCACGCGTCTGCCAGTCCCGATCGCGGTATCCGTTGCGCTGGGCGAGCCGCTCGCCGCTCTTCTCGCCATAGCCGGCGCCGGTCGCTGCGCCAACCTCCAGTTCCATCAGCCGCTCGGCGGCAAAGCCGATCATCTCGCGCAACAGATCGGCGTCCGGGGTCTTCTCCAGGAGCCCGCGCAGGCTCATCATGTCGTCGGTCATCAGGGGATCTCCGGTTGCGGTTAGGTCTCGCAACCCAAACCTAACCGGAAACCGCTGGTGACCACCGCGCCGCCAATCCCGTCCTACAGCGCTATGAAGGGCGCGGATGTGATCGGCGACGCTACCGCCGAGCTACACCACGTGTGGGGACACGACCTGTCCTCTTAATCTTCTTTCCATGCTATTTTTGGGAAGGAGGACCGAACCATGGGACCGTCACCATCAAGGAAGTCCGCAGGGCCGCGTGATGCGGCCACCAAGGTTGCGCATCATCGCCTGAGTG
>NZ_JAAAMG010000045.1 GCF_010500815.1 Jiella pacifica | reverse complement strand
CACTCAGGCGATGATGCGCAACCTTGGTGGCCGCATCACGCGGCCCTGCGGACTTCCTTGATGGTGACGGTCCCATGGTTCGGTCCTCCTTCCCAAAAATAGCATGGAAAGAAGATTAAGAGGACACATAAGGTTTAGAATGCCGCTCTTGATATCATCGCATTTGGGCCTGTTGAGGTTCAGCGTGATTGGCTGACGGCGGCGGTGATGTAGATGAAAGAGGTGAAGCTCGTATCGGTTCTGTCGGCACGCATCGAGATCTGCTTGAATCCCTTGATCTTGCGGAAGAAATTCTCGGTCAGATGACGCCATTTGTACATCTCCTCGTCGGTTGTGAGCGGCACAGCCCGCCTGAGATCGGGAGAAACCGTCTCTCCTTGGCTGCGAGGGCTGCCTTGGCGACAAATGCCGCGTCGTTTGCACGCAGTCGGCTCAAAGCTGAATCGCGATCCGCATCCCGGTCGCATTGCTTCTGATGATCACCTGTCCGCCGTGCCTTTCGACGATCTTCTTCACGAGGCTCAGCCCCAGGCCCGCCCCCTCGCTCTTTGGCTTGACGCGGTAGAACGGCTCGAAGACCAACGCCCGATGTTCCACCGCGATGCCCGGCCCCTGATCGGCGACTTCGATCGCCGCGCCGGCAGAAGCCGAGACCGTGATCATGCCTCGCTGGCCGCCGTGGTCGATCGCATTCCGAACGAGATTGCTGACGGCCCTGCGAAGCGCGGTCGGATCGCCCTTGCGGGCGACGCGTTCGGCTTCGCTCTCGAAGGAAATCTCGTAGCCTGCGGCGATGGCGAAAGGCGCCAGATCGGCGACGACCTCGCGTGCAACGGCGACGATGTCGACGCTCTGACCGACGTCGATCGTTTGGTCGCTGTGTTCGAAATCGAGAAGTTGTTCGGCCATGCTGGCCAGGCGTGCGACGTCGCTAAGAAGGCGCGTTCTCTCCGGACCGTCCGACATTCCGTCGACCCGCGTCTGCATGATGGCGATGGGCGTTCGCAGCTCATGGGCAGCATCGATCAGAAAGCGCTCGCGCGTCTCGAACTCGGCTTCGAGCCGCCCCAGCGTGCCGTTGAAGGCGGTTACGAGAGGCGCGACCTCCTTGGGAATGCCGCTCACCGGAAGCCGCGCGCCGTGCACGCGCGGCGCGATCTGCGACGCCTTGCGAGCGACGTCGCTGACCTTGGCAAGCGCGCGCCGGACGATTCGTGGAACGGTGAGAAAGATGGCCGGCAGGGCGATGGCGATCAAGGACCCATAGATGGGGTAGCTTTCGGCGAGGATGGCGAGCACGGGCCAGCCCTTGTCGGCGAACCCGCCGAAGAGGACGCGGACCTCCCCCAGGTCCGTGTCGACGTTCTCCACCGAGGCGATCTCGTCGGTGCCGGCGGCGCCACGGATGTCGGCCGATTCGAACAGGTGCACGAGCGGCGCGAGCCCGGCGAAGGGAGCCGGGATGGCGCCGAACGAGACCGAGGCGCCATCGGTCGTCGCGGCCACGGTCCACAATTGCCTGTTGCGCTCCTTCAGTGCCTTGAGCTGCGGCGTTTCCCGCAGGACGAGACGGCCTTGATCGTCGCGGGCGATCGCCGCTGCCACCGCGGCCGTGATTTCGCGCTCGGCGGCAACATTCGGGGAGAGAACCATCGTCGCGTAGACGCTGAGCCCGACGATGACGCCGCCAATCACGGCGATGATGACGAGGCCCAATTGCCAGCTCAGCCGCCACCAAAGCGATGGATTGGAAGGAGGCGAGGTCATCCATCTTCCTTGAGAAGATATCCGACGCCCCTGATGTTGTGGACGGCAACGCCGGCCTCGGCTTCCAGCAGCCTCTTGCGCAGGCGAGAGATATGGGCGTCGAGCGCGTTCGACTGGATGTCTTCCTCGTAATTGTAGACCGCCGCCTCCAGGGACGAGCGAACGACGGTCCTGTCCTTCCGCTTCGCCAAGGCCACGAGGACGAGCAGCTCGCGCCGGGGAAGATCGAGCGGGACCGCGTCGAGCGTCACGGTCAGATGCAGCGGATCGACCGTCAGGCGGCCGGCCGTAATGGTGGGTTGCGCGAGGTTGGCGGGCCTTCGAAGGACGGCCCGGACCCGCGCCATCAACTCTTCGACGAGGAACGGCTTGCCGAGGTAATCGTCGGCGCCGAGGTCGAGCCCCTTGATCCGCTCCGATGGCTCGTTCCTTGCCGTCAGGACGATGATCGGCGTGTCGAGGCCGGACCGTCTCAACTGCGGAGTGAAGGTCAACCCGTCGCCGTCGGGAAGTCGGCGGTCCAGGAGGATGGCGTCGTAGGAACTCTGCCGCGTCAGCTCGACGGCCTCGTCGAGGCGCATTGTGTGATCGGTGACGATCCCATGCTTCTCGAGGGCGGCCGACAGGGCTGCCGCCAGTTCCTTCTCGTCTTCGACCAGGAGAAGCCTCATTGTCCACCTCACCGTTTCGTCTGCTCTTCCCGCAGCCGGGTTGCGGCAGCATTACGAGGAAGATCGATCTGCGGGTGGTGCTCTCCCAGTTGCCATGTGGTGCGGCGGCACCATCGATCCACGTATCGTCGCGGTTCGAGGTTGGGCACGAACGGCAGCCCCCCTCTGGTCCCCATCGGTCTCGACGCACGTCTCGGCGTTTCGAGAGACGCAGAGGCGCCCGGTCGTTGCCACGACCGCACTCACGCTTTAAGATGCAAGATCGCATCCAGATAGCGACGACGGCATCGCGGAGTCAAGATGCGGCAATGCATCTTATGCAGGGGAAGAGATCAGGTGACCGAACGACGTCGGGGCCGCGACCTCGAAAGAGCTATTCTGGGTGCGGCGTGGCTCGAACTGGCCGATCATGGCTATGCCGGACTGACGATGGACGGTGTCGCCAAGCGAGCCGGGACCAGTCGGCCGGTGTTGGCGCGCCGTTGGGAGGGCAAGGCAGAGCTCGCCGTCGCAACCATCCGGCACCAGATGGCAAAGCATCCGCTGGACGTGCCCGACAGCGGCAACGTGCGGACCGAACTCATCGACTATCTCGAGCGGGCGTCCGCGCGCGCCTCCGGAATTGCAGCCGCCTTTACGCTGTTCCACAGCGAGTATTTCTCGGAAGGTTCGTCGGCGCCGAAGGACTTGCATGAGGCGCTTGCCCGCGGGGAGACGCGCTCGCTTTCGCTGATTCTGGATCGGGCCGTCGGGCGCCGGCAAGTCGATCCGGACAAGCTGACGCCTCCCGTCGCTTCCCTGCTGGGCGACCTCTTCCGCTATCATGTTGTCATGCACTTTAAGCCGCCGCCTCAAGCGCTGCGACAGGATTGGGTGGACACAATATTCCTGCCGCTTGTTCGGAGCGAGCGGAGCCACATCGCGGCACGATAGCCATCGACCGGGAAATATCGGTGAGATGCGGAGCCTATCCTCTCCTTCCGGCGGCCGTACATGGGCATGCGGATTGCCGGTGGGAGATGAACGGCACCTCGTCGTCCTCTGAACCGATGCGCATGAAGCGGCTGCTATCGGTGGAACTTGGCTCGGAAAGTTTGTCCCTGCGGGCTCTCAGCGACGTTCTGCCTCGCTATCGGCTGCCGCTCCGCGCTGAGCCGAGGCTTCGTTCCGGGTCTTCGCAAAGCCGCGATCGGTCGCGATGAAGCGCTGGAGCATGGGCACGATCAGGCGGACGGGATCGGCGGCGGGCTGGCCGGTCACGCGGCCAAGGATCTCGGCGTAGAGGGCGAGATCTCGATGCAGGCTGGCAGGAAGCTCCAGCGTGATCTTGATCGGCTTTTCGTCGGAGAGCGGACCGAGCTTCAGCTTGACCATGGGCATGTCCTTCCGATGTGCGACCGGCAGCTAAGCGGCTTCCGGAATGCCGGATCAGCTCCCGTAGGGCTCAAGCACGAGATCGCGGGTGACGATGATGCGGACGGGAAAGCCGGGCCGGATGGTGAGCGTGGGCGCAACGTCGAGCTCGCGGCGGATGATTTGCTGGCCGGCGTCATTAAGGGTGTCCTGAGCGCCCTTCTGGATGGCCTGGACGAGACGATCGTCATTGTCGGTCGACAGTTCCGCGCCGACGCCGAGGAGGGTCGAGAGGCCGGCGGCCTTGGCGAGATCCCACCAATGATGGTCCACGCCATCTTCCAGACCGGCATACCCTTGAGTGTCGGCGCCCGGCAGGCGTTCGAGAACGATGGACTTGCCGTCCGGCAGGATCAAGCGGTTCCAGACCAGCAGGATGCGCCGTTGGCCGAATGCGACGCCGTGGTCGTAGGTGCCGATCAGGCGCGTTCCCTGGGGGATGAGCAGGAAACGGCCAGTCGGGCTGTCGAAGACGTTCTCCGTCACCTGGGCGGTGATCTGGCCGGGCAGATCGGAACGGATACCGGTGACGAGCGCAGCGGGAATGACCGCGCCGGCCTGAAGGATGAAGGGGCTCGCGGGCGAGGCCAGACGTTCGGCCGAGATGGTGCGATGATCGGCCGATGCGTTGATGAAGGCGAACTGCCGGTCCTGGGTAAGTGGCAAACCGGTGCCTTGCGCCGCAGATGCAGCGCCTTGCTCTGCATTCATCATGTCATGCCCCGCCTGCTGCGCGACGAACAGGCGGCTGGTCAGCGCGGCCTCCTGTTCCTGCAGGCGCCGTTGCTCCTCGCGACCGGCGCCGGGGACGCTAGGTGCCGGCACGGGCCTGCCTTCGTCGCGGGCGCGCACGATCGGGCGGCCGAGATCGCCGGGCAACGGCGGCCCGAGCCGGGGCACCTGCGCATAATCCGACGGAAGGCTGCGCAGTCCGTCCGGCGTCGGCTGGTGATCGGTCGTCAGCAGTTCGGACGGCGCGTTTGAACGGTGCTGCCCCTGCAGGGCGTAAACGAGCGCGCCGCCGATGAGGAGGCCACCACCGAGGCCGAGGGTGGTCAGAACCTTGCGCGACAGGCGCGTCACGGGCGGCGGGGCCGGACGCAGGCGAAACGCCTGCGCCGAGTTCTCCCTGTCGTTCGCGGCGGGGTGGTCGGCCGGATCGCTCATCAGACGCGATCTCCGCTTCTTGTCCCATGGACCCGCAGGATCCGGACCTTCTGCTGGTGCTTGCCGCCGAGGCGCAGCTCGGCCGCGCCGAAGAGGCGGTCGACGATGAGGAGCTTGCCGAAGACGCGGGTGTTGGCGAGCTGCGGATCGCCGTCGGGGCCGATGACGAAGAGCGGCGGCATCTCGCCCTGGACTATGCCGCGCGGGAACTCGACATAGACGCGCCGTCCGTCGTCATAGACCGTGGCAGGGCGCCACGGCGGCGTGTCGCCCGACAGCGCGTAGCGATAGCGCCGCATCGCCATCGTCGGCAGGATTGGAGTCGCTGGTGCTGACGCCTGCTGCTTTGCGGCTGAGCGCGGATAGGCCCAGGCGACGGCGGGCATGTAAGGCTTCTCGCGCGAGGCGAGCTCGATCAGGTAGGTGCGCCGGTCGGTGTTGATGACGAGGTTGGTTGTAATGTCCGGTCGCGTCGGCTTCACCAGCACATGGGTCTGCGCGGTCTCGCCGCTGCCGCTTGTCGTGTCACCGATGATCCAGCGGACCGTGTCGCCGGCGGCGATCGGTCCGGAGCCGCGGAGCGACTCTCCGGGCTCGAGCGCAATATCGGTGATCTCGCCCGGTGCGGCGTAGACCTGATAAAGGGCACCCTCGCTGTAGGGATAGATCTGGATGGCATTGTAATAGCCGCCACGGCGCGGCTCGACACGCGCGGCGGCATTGGCCAGTTCCACCCGCGCCGCCGGGTTCTTGGCGTCGCTGGCGCCACCGTGACTTGGTGTCCAACCCGGCGGCACATGCAGCGGCCTCGGTGCCTTGTCCTCGGCAACAGCCGGTGCCGGCGGCAGCGGCGGCGCGTCGTCATCATAGGCGATCGCCGGTGGCCTCTGCGCTGTGGCGCAGCCGGCCAGTGCGGAAGCGGATAGCAGCAGCGCCACACAGATGGTCCGATTGCTCCATATACGCCGGAAATTGGCGCTCCTCATTGTCCGAGTTCCTTCGACCAGTTGATGGCGGTGACGAAGATGCCGAGCGGGTTCTTGCGCAGACGCCCGGCATCGTGCGGCGGGCGGGTGATGACGGTGACGATGGCGGTCCAGCGCGAGGTCTCGGCGAGTGCGCCGTCCTGGTAGTGCCGCTCGCTCCAGGCAATCCGGAAGCTGTCGGGCGAGGCGCGGATGACGCTGGAGACGTCGACGGCGACCTGCTCCTTGCCGACCTTGGCGAAGGGATCGTTGGCGCGGGCGTAGTCGTTGAGGGCCTGGGCGCCGCTGGTCGCGGTGAAGTCGTAGGCCCTCAGCCAGTTCTGGCGCAGCACGACCGGATCGGCGGGAATGGAGCGGACGTTCTCGGTGAACCGCGCCAGGTGGAAGGCGATCTGCGGATCCGTCGGGCGGTAGTCGGCGGTGGCGGGGCCGATGGCCTGCGCCTCCCCGTGCTTGTCGACTTCGACCACCCAGGGCACCACCGTGCCGCGCGCCGACTGCCAGACGAGGGCCGAGGCAAAACCGGCAGTGAGAAACAGGCAGCCGAAGGCCATCAGCCGCCAGTTCCTGGCCTGCACACGGGCGGAGCCGATGCGCTCGTCCCAGACCTGGGCCGCCTTCTGGTAGGGCGTTTCGGGCTCTGGCGTCTTGCCGTAGTGGGTGGCCGGTCGCTTGAACATCAGCGCTTCTCTTCGGAAAGATCGATGGAGGAGCCGGTACCGTGGCTGTCCCCGGCGAGCACGGAATGGGCGGTCAGGCTGACGCCATGGCTCATCGCCTGAGACCGCTTCATGCGCTTTGCCCAGGCGGGTGGACCGCTGTCGGCGGCGGCGGGTGAATGACCGGTCTCGGTGCCTTGGCTGACGGCACTGCCTCCTGCCATCGCGCCGCCGCTTACCTCAACGACTGCGCGGCCGCCTTCGGCAAAGCTGGAGCGCATGCTGCCTGCGGCGGTGAATGCCGTGCGCCGCAGCGGCGAACTTGCAGCCTGTCCGGCGGCGCGGCCAACGCCCGCAACACCGGAGGCGATCCCGGCCGCGCCAGACTGTTCGCCTGCGCCAAGCCGATAAGCTGTGGAGGCGCCTCCCGCGAGTCCCGCGCCACCTCTGGCCGCGGCTGCGGTTCCGCCGATCATGGTGCCGGCGCCCGAGACGGTAGCCCCCAAAGCGGCTCCGCCCGCCACCACGGCGCCACCGGCGGCAAGGCCGGTGCCGATGGCGGCACCCGCGCCGAGCTGCGGTCCGCCCGAGACAAGCCCGTTGGCAATGCCGGGACCGAAGATGCCAAGGCCGAGCAGCGACAGCGCCGCCAGCACGATCGCCATCGCCTGATCGATCGTCGGATTGACGTCGCCAAAGCCGGCGGTGAACTCGGAGAACAGCGTCGAGCCGATGCCGATGATGACGGCGAGCACCAGCACCTTGATGCCCGACGAGATGACGTTGCCGAGCACCCGCTCCGCCATAAAGGCGGACTTGCCGAAGAGTCCGAAGGGGATCAGGACGAAGCCTGCTAATGTCGTCAGCTTGAACTCGATCAGGGTAACGAAGAGCTGGACGGCGAGGATGAAGAAGGCGAAGAGCACCAGTGCCCAGGCGAGGAACATGCAGGCGATCTGGATGAAGTTCTCGAAGAACGACCAATAGCCCATCAGGCCGGAGATCGAGTCGAGCAGTGGCCGCCCGGCATCCAATCCCGTCTGCGCCACCTTGCCGGGACGCAGCAGATCGGCGGCAGTGAAGCCAGTGCCGGAGGCCTTCAGGCCGAGGCCGGCGAAGCTCTCGAAGATGATCCTTGAGAGGCTGTTCCAGTTTGAGATGAGCCAGGCGAAGACGCCGACGAAGAGGGTCTTGCGGACCAGCCTTGCGATGATGTCGTCGTCGGCGCCCCAGGACCAGAAGAGAGCAGCGAGCGTCACGTCGATGACGATCAGGGTGGTGGCGATGAAGGCGACCTCGCCGCCGAGCAGGCCGAAGCCGCTGTCGATATAGCGGGTGAAGACCTCAAGGAAGTGGTCGATGACGCCGGTGCCCTGCATGGTGCTAGCGGGCCTCCGGGTTCATCTGCGGCGAGACCGGCAGGCGGTCGCGGATCCAGTCACCGTTCGCCGACAGAAAGCGGCGGCGGTTCTCCGCCCAGGTCTCGAGACAGGCAGCATCGTGAATGGCGGCTTCGCCGATCCTGGTGCAGCGGACTAGCTCGGCCCGCAATGGATCGGCCGGGGCGGCCGAGCTCGGCACCGATGCCTCTGACGCTGGCTTCTCTTCCCTTCCGACCCCTCCCAGCGCCGCCACGGCCAGAGCGGCCGCCACGAAGGCGCCGGCGGCAAGCCGGGCAAAGTGCTTCGCCTGCATCTCAATCGCCGTAGAACATCTGAGCGTTGCCGGGCTCATAGCCCGTGCCTGGCGTCAGGAACCGTCGGCGCTGCTCGCGACCCTGATCGGCGGCGGCTGCCTGTTCGGCCGATTGCAGAGCACGGGCCCGCCCGTCCGCAGCAACGACCGCGACGAGATCGGCGAGTTGCTGCGCCTGCAGCGCCAGGAGCTGATTGCCGGCCTGGGTCGCCTGCAAGGCGCCGGTCGCGCCCTGGCTCTCACCGACGAGCGCCGACATCTCGGTTCGGTTGGTGTCGAGATTGCCGACGACGCCGGCCTGGACGCGCATGGCGTCCTGGAGCCCCGCCACGGTGTCCTGCCAGCGGGTCTTGGCGGCCGCGATCAGATCCTGATCGGAAGCCGAGGTCGAGGCCGCGCCATAGGTGGAGGAGAAGGCCTGGTCGATCTCGCCGACGTCGAAGGCGATCCTCTGGGCCTGATCCAGGAGTTGTTGCGTGCGTTGGACGGACTGCTGCAGCTGCTGTAGCGAGGAGTATGGTAAGCTCGCTAGATTGTGGGCTTGGTTGATCAGCATCTGCGCCTCGTTCTGGAGCGAGGTGATCTGGTTGTTGATCTGCTCCAGCGCCCGGGCCGCCTGCAGCACGTTCTGCGCATAATTCGTTGGGTCGAAGACGAGCCAGGCGGCCGAGGCCGGTGCGACGATCACGGGGGATAGAGTAACGGGAGCGATGAGCGCCGCAGCCAACAACTGACCACGCAAAGCACGAGGGATCATGACGGCGTCTCCAGATTGGCAAGGTCGGGAATGAGATCCGCGGCCCAGGCCAGGCCGCGGCGCCTCAGCCAGGCGGCAAGGAAGCCGTCCGGGCCGTATTGTGCGAGGACATCCTCGATCTCGGTCTGATCGGTCTTGGCGGAGGCGGCGCAGAGGGCGAGCGCGACTTCACCGAGGCCGAGCTCGAACAGGCGGTTGCCGCACCGGCTCTGGCAGTAGTAGGCGCGCTTCGGCGTGGCTCGGGCCAGGATCTCGATCTGACGATTGTTGAGGCCGAACTTGCGATAGTTGGCCGCGATCTGCGGCTCGATCGCCCGCTCGTTCGGCAACAGGATGCGGGTGTGGCAGCTCTCGATGATCGCCGGTGCGATCGGGCTGCCGTCGATATCGGAGAGCGACTGGGTGGCGAAGACGACGGAGGCGTTCTTCTTGCGCAGTGTCTTCAGCCACTCGCGGATCTGGCCGGCAAAGCCCTCGTCATCGAGCGCAAGCCAGCCTTCATCGATGATGAGGAGCGTCGGGGAGCCGTCGAGCCGATCCTCGATGCGGTGGAAGAGATAGGCAAGCACGGCCGAGGCCGCGCCGGTGCCAATCAGCCCCTCGGTCTCGAACGCCTGGACGGAGGCTTCGCCCAGATGCTCGACCTCGGCATCGAGCAGCCGGCCAAAGGCGCCGCCGAGGCAGTAGGGCTGCAATGCTCGCTTGAGGACGTTCGACTGCAGGAGCACGGAGAGGCCAGTGATGGTCCGCTCGGCCACTGGCGCTGTGCTGAGCGAGGTCAGCGCCGTCCAGAGATGCTCCTTGACCTCCGGCGTGATGGCGATGCCTTCGCGCGCGAGGATGGCGACGATCCAGTCGGCGGCCCAGGCGCGCTCGGGCGTGTCGGGAATGCGGGCCAGCGGCTGCAGCGAGACGGAGGCACTCTCGGTTAGGCCGCCACCGAGATCATGCCAATCGCCGCCCATCGCCAGCGCCGCTGCACGAATGCTCCCGCCGAAGTCGAAGGCGAAGACCTGGGCATCCCGATACCGGCGGAACTGCAGCGCCATCAGCGCCAGGAGCACGCTCTTGCCGGCGCCGGTCGGGCCGACCACCAGCGTGTGGCCGACATCGCCGACATGGAGCGACAGCCGGAACGGCGTCGAGCCCTCGGTCTGGCCGAAGAGCAGCGGCGGTGCGCCGAGATGTTCGTCTTTGTCGGGTCCCGCCCAGACCGCCGAGAGCGGGATCATATGGGCCAGATTCAGGGTCGAGATCGGCGGCTGTCGGACATTGGCATAGACATGACCGGGCAGCGAGCCGAGCCAGGCGTCGACCGCGTTGATGGTCTCGGGCATGGCGGTGAAGTCGCGCCCCTGGATGACCTTCTCCACCAGCCGCAGCTTCTCCTCGGCGATGCGCGAATCCTCGTCCCAGACGGTGACCGTCGCGGTGACGAAGGCGGCGCCGGCATAGTCGGCGCCCAGTTCCTGCAAAGCGAGGTCGGCATCGGCCGCCTTGTTGGCGGCATCGGTGTCGACCAGCATCGAGGCCTCGTTGGTCAGCACCTCCTTGAGGATCGCGGCAAGCGACTTGCGCTTGGCGAACCACTGCCGGCGGATCTTGGTCAGCAGACGCACGGCATCGACCTTGTCGAGAAGGATGGCGCGGGTCGACCAGCGATAGGCGAAGGCGAGCCGGTTCAGTTCGTCGAGAATGCCGGGCGTGGTGGCGGTCGGAAAGCCGGTGATGGTGAGAACGCGCAGATGCGCGGTTCCGAGCATCGGCTCAAGCCCACCGGTGAGCGGCTGATCGGCGAGCAGCGCATCGAGATGCATCGGCACTTCGGGCACTCGCACATGCTGGCGCTTGGTCGAGATGGTGGCGTGCAGGTAGGAGAGCGTTTCGCCGTCATCGAGCCATTGGCATTCCGGCATGAAGCTCTCGATGAGTTGGAGGACGCGATCGGTGCGGTCGATGAAGCCACGCAGCACCTCGCGGACATCGGTGCCTTTCCCCGTCTTGCCCTCGTAGAGCCAGCCCTCGGTGCGGGCGGCAGTCTCCGCCGGCGGCAGATAGACGAAGGTAAGGAAAGTGCTCGACTCGTAGTGTGCGCCCTCGGCTTCGAACTCGGCCTTGCGCTCGGCATCGACCAACGCCGAGGCTGGATCGGGAAAGGTGCTTTCCGGATAGCGCTGCGCGCCCAGCCGGACGGCTTCGACGAAGATCGCCCAGCCGGAGCCGAGACGGCGGAAGGCGTTGTTGAGGCGGGCGGCAACCGCTACCAGTTCGGCCTCCACCGCACTGTCGAGATCGGGCCCACGAAACCGGGCGGTCCGCTGCAGGCTGCCGTCCTTGTTGAGGACGACACCGGCCTCGACCAGCGCCGCCCAGGGCAGGAAGTCGGCGAGCCGAGTGGCGGTGCGGCGGTATTCGGCAAGGTTCATCATTGTGCGCGCCTTCCTCAGAGATCCAAATGGCCGGGAATGCGCAGGTGCCGGCGCACGACATCGGCAAAGAGCGGATCGCGCCTCGCCGCCCAGACGGCGGCGAAGTGCCCGATGGCCCACAGCGCCAGCCCGACCAGCCAGAGGCGCAGGCCGAGCCCGAGGGCGGCGGCGAGCGTGCCGTTGAGGATGGCGATCGAGCGTGGCGCCCCGCCAAGCAGGATTGGCTCGGTCAGCGAACGGTGCACGGCCACGCTGAAGCCGGCGACCGCGCCGGCGGAGGTGAAGGGCGCGGCCATCAGACCAGCGCTCCGCCGCCGAAGGAGAAGAACGACAGGAAGAAACTCGATGCCGCAAAGGCGATCGACAGGCCGAAAACGATCTGGATCAACCGGCGGAAGCCGCCCGAGGTGTCGCCGAAGGCGAGCGACAGGCCGGTGACGATGATGATGATCACCGCGACGATCTTGGCCACCGGCCCTTCGATGGATTCGAGGATCTGCTCCAGCGGCTCCTCCCAAGGCATCGACGAGCCCGCTGCTTGGGCGGCCGAGACCAGGGCAAGATTGGCGGCACCGATGGTCGCGGCTATTACAGTGATGCGCCGACCAAGAGATCGACAAAGGCGATGTTGGCGCGAGATCATGCACGGTCTCCGGTGCGGGGCTGGGCGATGGGCGCGATGCGGTAGTCGCCATGGCGGTCGAGGCCGGCAACGCGGGAAAGCTCGGCAAGGCGACGGGAGGCCCCGCGGCCGGAGAGCACGGCGACGAGATCGATGGTCTCGACAATCAGCGACCGCGGGACGGTGACGACGGCTTCCTGGATGAGCTGCTCCAGCCGCCGCAGCGCGCCGATGGCGGAGCCGGCATGAATGGTGCCGATACCGCCAGGATGGCCGGTGCCCCACGCCTTGAGCAGATCGAGCGCCTCCGACCCGCGCACCTCGCCGATGGGAATCCGGTCGGGCCGCAGCCGGAGCGAGGAGCGAACGAGATCGGAGAGCGAGGTGACACCGTCCTTGGTGCGCAAGGCGACGAGGTTCGGCGCGGCGCATTGCAGCTCGCGCGTATCCTCGATCAGCACCACGCGATCGGCGGTGCCGGCGACTTCGGCGAGCAGCGCGTTGGTCAGCGTCGTCTTGCCGGTGGAGGTGCCACCAGCGACGAGGATGTTCTTTCGCTCGGTGACAGCCTGGCGCAGCGCCGTTGCCTGATCGGCGCCCATGATGCCGGCGGCGACGTAATCCTCCAGCGTGAACACGGCGACTGCCGGCTTGCGGATGGCGAAAGCCGGCGCAGCGACGACCGGTGGCAGCAGGCCCTCGAACCGCTCGCCGGTCTCCGGCAGCTCCGCCGAAACGCGAGGCGCGCCCGCATGAACTTCGGCGCCGACATGATGGGCGACTAGCCGGATGATCCGCTCGCCGTCGGCGGCAGAGAGTCTCTCGCCGGATTCGGCGAGGCCTTCGGCAAGCCGGTCGATCCAGAGCCGGCCGTCGGGGTTCAGCATCACCTCGACGACGCCCGGATCCTCCAGGTATCCGGCAATCGCCGGCCCCAGCGCCGTGCGCAGCATGCGCGCGCCGCGTGAGACCGCCTCCGAGTGCTGATGCGAAGAAACCGCCATCTCGTCCCCTTTGCCGGCGGACCGCCGACGGCGGCTCCGGATCGGGGACGATTAAGAGAACCGGAAAAGGGGTGAGTTCAACAAGTCAGAGGCAGCCGTCGCAGTCTGGCGAAGAAAGACAGGCGATCGGCAGTCGCCTGCATCCGTCAAAGCGGCAGCTTCGCGTCCATTACGGACGTTCACTGGCTATAGGCTTGTCTTGGAAGCAGACATTCCGCCGTCCGAAGCGACCGACCTGCCGGCCAAGGCAGCGTCGTCTGCGTCGACCGCCTAAAGAGCCTTAGAAGGGATAATCCTCAGCAACTCTTCCTGGCGGTCTTCCGAGATTGCCGAGAAGCCATCCAGTCGCTGGAGATCGTGGAGTGGCATCGGCCTCGAGAACAGGTAGCCTTGAAGATCTGTGCATCCGACGGCAGCCAGGAAGGCACATTGCGCGTCAGTCTCAACCCCTTCGGCCGTCGTCGAGATGCCTAAGGTGCGCCCGAGGCTAACGATGGCCGATACGATCGCTGCTCCCTCGGCTCGGGCGCCCAGCAAAGACACGAAAGATCGATCGATCTTGATCCTGTCGATCCTGAACTGCATGAGGTGGCTGAGAGACGAGTAACCGGTTCCGAAATCATCGAGTGAGATCTGGGTTCCTCTTTGCCGGAGACGTTCCAATGATGCGGTGACATGGCCACTATCGGCGATCAAGGCAGACTCGGTTACTTCAAGTTCGAGACGCGATGGTGTGAGACCTGTCTCGTAGAGAATCCTTCCAACCTCTTCGTGGAATCCAGGGGCGCGCAGCTGCAAGGGCGAAACATTGACTGCGACGAAAGTGGCAGAGGGCCAGTTTGTGGCGGCCTGGCAGGCTTCAAGCAGGACCCAACGGCCGAGTGCTTCGATCAACCCGCCCTCTTCTGCGATGGAAATGAAACGATCTGGGGTGAGGAGTCCGTGCTTGGGATGGTGCCAGCGGACCAGCGCTTCTGCACCGGAAGCCCTGTTGCCTTCCGACACACGGTGGATGGTCTGGAAATAGAGTTCGAGTTTTCCGGTCTCCTCGTGGCTGACAGCGATGCGATCATCTGCGGCGTCGTCGCGGCGATCGGCACCCGGCAGCACACCTAGCAAAGCGCGCAATTCACTTTTAAGCGTCTCCCGCGTGTTGCGCCCGTGCTCCATCGCAGGCTGGAATATGACCGATCGCCCCCGGCCCTGATGCTTGGCCTCGTACAGCGCAGCGTCGGCATGACGCAGGATCTCGCTAGCGTTTCCTCCGGAGGCAGGAAGGCGTGACACGCCGATTGACCCCCCCACATGGGCCACCACTTCGCCTGACCGGAGATGGAAGGGTCGCTTCAGTTCGGCCAGAAGCGCGTCCGCCAAACCTTCGAGAAGGGTGTCGTCACCGCCGATGTTGCGAAGAAGAAGAGCGAATTCATCGCCCCCCAACCTCGCCAGGATATCTGTCGGGCGAATGACGTTCCGCATGCGCTCGGCCGCATTTCGGATGAGCTCGTCACCGGCGGCGTGACCGAAGCTGTCGTTGACCGCCTTAAAACGATCGAGATCGATGAGGGCGATCGCCGAACGGTGCCCGGCAATCTCCGCCTTGGCAAGGTGCTCTTCGAGGCAAGCCGAGAAGAAGGCTCGGTTTGGAAGAGCGGTCAGGACATCGTGGCGGGCTAGATGCCGAGCGTTGACTTCGCTCCTCTTAAGCTCGATGAGACTTGACCTGAGCCGGACGAGCAGCAGCAGGAACAGGACCACAATGATGAGCGCGGCGGTGACGAGAGCCGGCAGCAGGCGACCGATGACGCGGGATCCCGGAAGGTCCGGGCTCCAAACGATAAATCCGATTGGATCACCCGTGGCGCCGGCGTCGATCTGCACGGCGACTTCATTCCCGTCGGGGTCGGCCGAGCGAGCATAGCGTGCTCCGTTGAGGCCTTGTTCCCGGCTGAGATTGTCGAGAACCTCGCCGTCAAGAAAGCGGATCGCGATCAGATATCGCATCTCTCCGAGCGGCGGATCCTTTTCTTCCGCACCGGGCTCCATACCACGGGATATCTGCGCAACCCCCGCGATCGTCGGCCGGCCCTCGAGACGCATGAGTTCGGCAAAGGCACCACGTCGATGGTCATCCTGCCGGGAAACACTGTCGCTGGCGCGATCAGCCGCCGCTCTTCTCCTGCCAGGGCGATCCTGCAGCAGTGGTAGCAACAACGGCTTTATCCAGCGGAAGCGCTTTTCCGTTTCCACGTCCGACCGCATGGCCAATTGGCCTGTGCCATCGACGACGAATGCCTGATCGTAGCCGAAGACCGCTGTGACGATCACGGTAATGGCTTCCGCAGAGACCGGATCGAGACTTTTCGGTGATGTCGCGATGTTAGCCCCGGGGCGGGGCTGATCCCCCAGGTCTGCGGACAAAAGCGACATGTAGCCCGAACCGACCTGGTCAATTGCTTTGGCAACCTGCTCGACCTGCTCCCTCAGACGTCGCGTGACGAGGTCTCGCTGACGTTCGAAGGCAGCGGAGTCGCTTTCAGCGCCGGCCCAGAAGCCGGCCAGCACGACGAGCCCCAATGTCGCGACGCCAATCCCACCGATGAGGAGAAGAACCGCGCTGGAAGACTTCGCTGCCTGATAAATGCGGAGAATAGGATCAGGATATTTAATACGCACAGACTGCACCTCGACAGAGGCCCACTATCCTGTCGATGCGTTGACTAAAGCTTACAGAATGAAAGAGAAATCGCTTCTGCTCGGGTCAAAGCGTCAGACGGGTTTCAGCTGCTTTTAAGGAATGTATGCCACTTTAATGCGAGGATACCGGGGGCTGTTGCCAAGCGCCCTGATGTCAGATGGAAAGGAAACCCATGCGCATCGCCCAGGCACATTCCCTTGCGGTTTCGAGAACTCTGCTGACGCTTCTAGCCGGTGTCTGCACGGTGGCACTTGCAACGGTAGCGCAGGCGCGGGACGGCAAAATTACTCGGATTGCGGTGGAAGGTGGTTTCCCACCCTTCAACTACCTCGACGCGGAAAACCAGCTCCAGGGCTTTGATGTGGAAGTCGCTCGAGCGCTCTGCGCCAAGGCCAATCTCTCGTGCGAATTCGTCATGCAAGGGTGGGAGGACATGATCCCGAACCTGAACGCTGACAGGTACGACGCGATCGTCTCGTCAATGTCGAAGAGCGAAGAACGCATGAAGCTCGTCGACTTTACGGACAGCTACTACACCAGCCCGTCGGTCTTCGTCGTTCGCAAAAAAACCGAGATGCCCGACTTCCAGTCCAAGTCGCTTGGAGGTCTTGCTCTCGGCGTCGCGCTCGGAACCGTCCAGGCGGCCTATGTCGAACAGACTTTTCCAGATGCTAAGGTCACGATCTTTCCGTCGTCGCCGGATCTCTACAAAGGACTGGCCGACGGAAGTATTGATGTCGTTTTCGAAGACAAGCTCGCTATATACGACTGGCTGACGAACACAAGAGCTGGTAACTGCTGCGAGTTCAAGGGCCCGGACATCATAGACCCCAAGTTTTTTGGCGATGGAGCGGGCATTGCCGTTCGGAAGACGGACACGGAACTCCGAGAAAAGCTGAATGTCGCCCTGGCCGCGATAACGGCCGACGGAACCTATGATGCCATCAATGCGAAATACTTTCCTTTCAGCATTCGATAGTATCTGCGATACGTAGGAAGCGGATATCGCTTCTCGAAACAGGTGCTTCTTGACGTGAGCTTTCTGAAAGAGAGTCGTTCACATTCGGGCTTTGGCTGCCGGGTGGCGGGATCGCGGAACCATAAACACTTGTCGGGTGGAATGCGGCGGGGCAGCATCCCGCTCGTTCGTTGAGATATTAACCTGCAGCTCTCGCTCAAAGGGTGCCGCGGAATTGTTACGATCTGGTGTTTCCGCGGACCGGCAGCTCTCCAAGAAGGTGCTCTGGAAGCCGATCTGTCCACTTAAGCTTCTTGACTGACGAATGACATGACGGTTTCGACTGGCCTACGGCCCATGTTGCGGTAGCCGAGGTGCGGGCGTTCGGTGTTGTAGTGGACGAGCCAGGCGTCGAGATCGGC
>NZ_JAAAMG010000044.1 GCF_010500815.1 Jiella pacifica | reverse complement strand
CCCGCCGGATCTGGCCGCAAAGGCAGCCGGGCACCATAGAAATCTGAAGCATGCTCTCTCCACCGCATCATCTGCGGTGTTAGAAAGAGTCGCCGAGCCATGTGACCACACAACCTGCGCAAGAGCCACTTCAATGGGGGCAGGCCAGGCGATGGACATCACCTACAGTGCGCCTCGATCGGATAGTCCGGGTGCATGTGTCTGGAATGCTTGAGGAAAGGAGGGACTTTGAACTGCCTTGCCCCTTGCTGTGAAGGGGCATGAGCCCAAGCGGCGGTGACCTGTCGTCGACTGGCAGGGTGACGTAGCCCGTGGGAAAAGGGGATTGAGGCGAAGCCGTTACGCCGAGATGGTCTCCGAGGCTGAGTATCGGCAGGTTGAGGAACACGAACCGGTTCACTCGCATCTGAGGGCTGAAATGTCGCCTCCGCCAACACGGCTTGATAGGCGGAATACCGATGATGTCCCCCGACACGTAGGGCGGGGACATCCGACTGCGGGCGTACATGTATGGCGCCCCGCACGGTGTCACGGGGAGAACGCAGCCAGACAGTGGCTCGGCATCGACTTGCGGAAAGCAAGGGAAAAGACTGCGACCGGCAGCCTCGCCAATACGCTGGAAGTCCGGCACATGAACGAGGGAAGGCATGGATGGAATGCCAAGGGATCGACCCCGACGTCCGCCATGCTGGCAGAGTTCCCGTAGTAGTCCGAGACGGGGAAAGCCCGTCACACATCCCGTTCATCGGGGGCGAAGGGGAACAGTTCGAGTTGCTTGGAGTGCAGATTACCTGACCCTATGAGGTGAAGACCTTTGATAATCAGCGAAATGCAGCACAAGCTCGCAATGTGGGCCGAAAGCGACCGGACCAGACGGTTCGATCGTCTTCTTCGGCTCGTTGCCGACCGGGAGTGGCTGGCCGAGGCCGCCCGGATCGTTCTGGCGTCGAGTGGCGCAAGAACACCGGGCATCGACGGGATGGACAAGCGGCGGATGCAGATCGGGCTGGATCAACGGCTCGACGATCTGCGGACGGATCTGCTGAAGGGCACGTATCGCCCGAAGCCGGTCAAGCGAATCCATATCCCGAAGGCCAACGGAAAGCTGCGACCGTTGGGTATTCCAACCCTGACGGACCGCATCGTCCAGCGCGCCATGCTGATGGCCATGGAGCCGATATGGGAAAGCGACTTCCATCGCCTGTCCTACGGCTTCCGCCCCGAGCGAAGCGTGCACCACGCCGTCCGCACGGTGAAGATACAGCTTCAGGATGGGGCCGACACGACGAGGGGCCGCTGGATCATCGAAGGTGATCTGGCGAGCTACTTCGACACGGTCCATCACCGGCTGCTTCTGAACTGCGTGCGGCGGCGGATCCGGGACGGACGGTTCGTCGATCTGCTCTGGAAGATCCTGAAGGCAGGCCACGTCGATCGTGGTCTGTTCGCGGCCTCCAGCGAGGGTGTTCCGCAAGGCGGCGTCCTGTCGCCGCTCCTGTCCAACATCATGCTCCACGAGTTCGATGCTTGGCTGGAGGCGAGATACCTGAACGAAAAGGCCCGCAAGGATCGCTGGGCGTGGAACTTCGGCATTCAGAAGGGCCGGCCCATTGCGGTTCGCGAGAACCGGCAGTGGAAACCGGCCGTCGTCTATTGTCGCTATGCCGATGACTTCGTGGTCATCGTCAAGGGGACGAAGGCGCAGGCCGAGGAAATCCGCGAGGAATGCCGCGTGTTTCTGGAAGGCAGCCTGAAATTGACGCTGAACATGGAGAAGACCCATGTCACGCACGTCAACGACGGGTTCGTCTTCCTCGGGCACCGGATCATTCGCAAGCGGGGGTCGAGCGGACGCATGTCCGTCGTCACGACGATACCAAAGGAGAAGGCCAAGGCGTTTGCCCGCAAGCTGTCCGAGCTTCTCTCCGGCAATCATGATGTCGCCAAGGTCGACATGGTCGACCGCCTGAACCGTCAACTGATGGGATGGGCGGCGTTCTACAAGTTCGCCGACTTCACAGCGCGGACGTTCCGGCGCATCGACCATGTCGTGTTCTGGAAACTGGCACACTGGCTGGCCCGAAAATACCGCTCGCGCATCAAACCCTTGATGCAAAGTTGGTACCGGGCACCGGAGGCAGGAAGGGCGAAAACCTGGCTTGTCTACGGGACGAGTGAACGAGGAAGCCGTGTCGGAAAGGCGCTGCGCCGGCTGGTCTCGAGTTCGAAGGCGCAGTTCCGATGGCGGAATCCGGAGATCAACCCGTACATCATTCGGGACGAGAGCCGGAACACCGTCACGTCGCGATATCATGACGTCGCCATGGCCATGGGCCAGGCTTGAATGGAGAGCCGTATGCGCTGAAAGGTGCCCGTACGGTTCGGGGAGGAGAAGCGCGAAAGCGCTTCTTACTCCATTTCCGATGGCTCGCGGCTTCGTCTATCTCGCTGCCGTCGTCGACTGGTTCAGCCGGCGGGTGCTGAGCTGGCGGCTGTCCATCACGATGCAGGCGGACTTCTGCATCGAGGCCGTGGAGGAGGCCTTGGCCCGCTTCGGAAAGCCGGAAATCTTCAATACGGATAGTCAGAAGATGGTCGCTAGTTCCCGGGTGGTTTGTCTCAAACACCGATCGACCGTCTGGTAGGCTGGCGCCGTAGGGCGTCTCGGTGTGGTCTGACCCACACTCCGATAGACCAGCCGTGTCTTTCCCTGGACCTGTCGACTGCCCGGGAACGCCCTGCGGTGAGGTTTTGCCTCGCCGATGCTTGTGACCCAAGAAGGGCCTGCCCTCGTTGGTCTCGTGACTGTCCTGTCCGCGCATCCGGTTCCAGGCAAAGCCATCAACTGTGACCAGGAGCTCGGAATGGATCGAGAAAGACCACTTCCATGCGTTGTTGGCGGCGTCGACACGCATAAGGATCTGCATGTCGCGGCCGTCGTCGATGATCACGATCATCTGCTCGACACCCAAAGCTTCGCGACGACCCGACACGGCTACCGGCAGATGATCGCCTGGATGCGTTCGTTCGGCAATCTTCGACGCATTGGCATCGAGTGTACCGGAAGCTACGGAGCTGGCCTGCTCCGCTTCGTTCAGAAAGCCGGGATCGAAGTTCTGGAAGTGACCACACCCGACAAATCGGATCGTCGGCGACGTGGGAAAAACGATGATCTCGATGCCCAGAACGCAGCCCATGCCGCCTTCGCAGGCAAACGGACAATGACGCCTCGCTCGCGGGACGGCATGGTCGAAGCCCTCCGTGTTCTCATGGCATGTCGCAAGACTGCTGTCTCGGCACGTCGTGTCGCTCTCCAGATGATCCAAAACACGATCGTCTGCGCGCCGGACGGCCTGCGGGACGATTTGCGCAAGATGACGCGCATGCAACTCGTGCGAACGCTCGCAGCTTGGCGGCCCGATCTGACCGGGTATCGCGAGATCTCAACCGCTTATCGGATCGCTCTGAAATCGCTTGCCCGGCGATACCTTGAGCTTCACGACGAAATCGCTGATCTCGACACGATGATCACCGCCATCGTCGCCGATCTCGCCCCCGATCTCACGGCCCGAAACTCCATCGGGCATATCGGCGCTGCGCAACTGCTTCTAACCGCCGGGGACAATCCGGAACGCATGAAAGCCGAGGCCAGCTTCGCCGCCTTGTGCGGCGTGAGCCCCGTTCCGGCTTCTTCAGGAAAAACGATCCGGCATCGTCTCAATCGCGGTGGCGATCGTCGCGCCAACAGCGCACTCCACATCATCGCGATCGGACGCCTTCGGACTGATCAACGAACGAAAGACTATGTCGCCAGACGGATCGCTGCGGGCCATTCGAAACTCGAAGCCCTGCGTTCTCTGAAACGCGATATCGCTCGCGAGGTCTTCGGCGTCATCATGCGTCGGCAAAAGGAGGTCAATCAGGGCCAGATCGCGGCTTGACAAACAGACGGGCGTCCAGGGCAGCCAGTTCACCAGCATCGACTTCACGACGGTCCTGCTGGATAGGGACATCAAGATCAGCATGGACGGCAAGGGCGCCTGGCGCGACAATGTCTTCGTCGAGCGCCTCTGGAAATCGGTGAAATACGAGGAGGTGTATCTGCGGGCCTACGAGACCGTCAGCCATGCACGAGCGTCGATCGGCAGATACCTCGACTTTTACAACGGGCGTCGTCCGCATTCACGGCTGGGAGGAAAAACGCCCGACCAGACCTACTTCAACCAGCCGCTTCTCGCAGCAGCGTAAACCCGGCAGACGATCCACTTATCAAGCCGCCGAGGCTGTTCAGACAAACCAAGCCACCTCTGCCTGACCTGCGGTGACGGTGTCGGGTAAGAGCATGCCTTATGGCATGTGCTAAGGTCATTTCGGATTTTGAGGTTCTGGCGGCGGGGGATGCCGGGCGTCGGCGTGGCTGGAGCGACGAGGAGAAGGTCCGGATCGTCGAGGAGAGTCTGCGCGGTTATCGGCAAGGCTCGACGACGGCGGGGCGGTATGGGATTTCCCGGTCTCTGCTGACGCGTTGGCGGGCGCAATATCGTTCGGGCCAACTGGAGACGGATGGATTGATGTTCGCGCCGCTGACGCTGGCGGCGGAGACGGCACAAGCTTCGGTCTGCGAGAGGCAATCGAGGGCGCCGACGGCCAGCGCAGCCACGATCGAGGTCCTGCTGCGGAACGGGCGCCGGATCACGGTTCCCGCTTCGATCGATCCGGCCGCGCTGGCACGTCTTCTGCCGGTTCTGGACGGCCTATGATCGCCTTTCCGGCCAGTGCCAGGGTTTGGATCGCCAACGGCGTGACCGACATGCGCTGCGGCATGAACAGTCTGGCGCTGAAGGTGCAGGAGGGGCTGGGGCGCGACCCGCACGGCGGGGAGATCTTCTGCTTCCGCGGGCGTCGGGGTGACCTGGTGAAGCTTCTCTGGCACGACGGCGTCGGCATGTCGCTCTACGTCAAGCGTCTCGAAGCCGGGAAGTTCATCTGGCCGGCGAGCCAAGGTGGGGGCGCGGTGCCGATTTCCGAAGCGCAACTCGGCTATCTTCTCGACGGGATCGACTGGCGCAATCCGCGTTGGACACAGCGGCCAGCAAAGGCCGGGTGAGCGCCATATTCAACTGTTTTTGCTGGGATTTGGCCGCTTGGCATGGTAGCTTTCGCCATGTCCGACGCCGCCTCAGAGATCGCCCGATTGCGGGCCGAACTGGCCGCCTCCGAAGCTCGTGCCGCACTCGCCGAGGCCGAGCTGGCGCAGGCCCGGGCGGTCGTCTCGACCTCCGAGGCGATGATCTCGCAGCTCAAGCTCGAGATCGCCAAGCTCCGGCGCGAGCAGTATGGCAGTATGGCCGCAGCTCAGAACGCAGGGCGCGGTTGATCGAACAGATGGAACTGCAACTGGAGGAACTCGAGGCCGCCGAGACCGAAGACGAGATCGCGGCCGAACGCGTGGCGGTGCGCACCACCACCGTGAAGGCCTTCAAACGGCGCCGTCCAGTGCGCAAGCCCTTCCCGGAGCATTTGCCGCGCGAGCGGGTCGTGGTCGAGGCGCCGACGAGCTGTCGCTGCTGCGGGTCGTCGCGTCTGGTGAAGATGGGCGAGGACGTCACCGAGACGTTCGAGGTGATCCCGCGGCAGTGGAAGGTGATCCAGACCGTGCGGGAGAAGTTCACGTGCCGGGATTGCGAGAAGATCAGCCAGCCGCCGGCGCCGTTTCATGCCACGCCCCGGGGCTGGGCCGGTCCGAACCTCCTGGCCCAGATCCTTTTTGAGAAGTTCGGCCAGCATTCGCCATTGAACCGACAGGCCGAGCGCTATGGCCGGGAGGGCGTCGATCTCAGCCTGTCGACCCTGGCCGATCAGGTCGGGATGGCGGCGTTCGCTCTGGAGCCGATCTACGCTCTCGTCAGGGCCCATGTCCTGGCCGCCGAACGACTTCACGGCGACGACACCGTCGTGCCGCTGCTGACCCGCGGTGGAACGCGGCAGGCGCGGCTTTGGACCTATGTCCGCGACGACCGTCCCTTTGCGGGTGGAGCGCCGCCCGCGGCGCTGTTCCACTTCTCGCCGGATCGGGAGAAGACGCGGCCGAACCAACATCTTGCCGGATGGCAGGGCGTGCTGCAGGCCGACGCCTATGGCGGCTACAACGACCTCTATCGGCAGGGCCGCCTCCCGGGACCGGTCGTCAGCGCCCTCTGCTGGAGCCATGCCCGACGTAAGTTCTTCGAATTGGCTGACATCGCCGGCAATGTCCGCAAGGGCAAGCCCGCCCACGCGATTTCGCCGATCGCGCTCAAAGCAGTCGAGCGCATGGACGCGATCTTCGCCATCGAGCGCGACATCAATGGTCTGTCCGCCGAGGAACGGATGGACGCGCGGCAGAGCTTGTCGCGCCCCCTGGTCGAGGATCTGCATGATTGGCTCGTGGCCGAGCGCCCACGGATGTCCAAACACAATCCCGTCGCCAAGGCGATCGGCTACATGTTCGAGAAGGCAGGACGGTGGGAGGCCTTCACCCGCTTTCTCGCCGACGGCCGCATCTGTCTGACCAACAATGCGGCGGAGCGCGCCCTGCGCGGTGCGGCCCTCGGCCGCAAGGCTTGGCTCTTCGCCGGGTCGGAGCGGGGCGGCGAGCGCGCCGCCTTCATGTACACCCTGATCGTCACGGCCAAGCTCAACGATATTGATCCCCAGGCCTGGCTCGCCGACGTTCTCGCCCGCATGCCGAACATGCCGGCCTCTCGCCTGCCCGAGTTGCTCCCGTGGAATTGGATCGCCGCACGAGAACGGGAGCAGAAAGCCGCCTGATGGCCCGCGACACGCTCGTCTACACCCTCGACTCTGTCGCCAAGAGGATCGGCGAGAGCCGCGAACTGATCGAAGTCGTCACTGCCGATTCCGACAACATCGACTATGGCGAGATGATCCATGTCCGCGACGGGACCGAGGAGGGCATCACGGCCTTCACCGCGCGCGGCATCGAAAGCCTGCAGGAATTCCTTGTCGATGTCCGCTCCTGGCCTGGCGGCATCCGCCAATTCCTCATCGATCAGCAGTGCGCGGCGGACCTGATTGAACGCATCATGGCCGCCGAGCAAAGGCGCTGACCGCTGACGGCCTTCGCCGGAGGGTTACACCGATGCATTCCAAATTCGGACAAGGCAGCGAGGGTCCATCCGGGCCCCGTTCCCACCGTCTGCTTCGCCTTGGCGTCTGTTGCCGATCATCGTCGGATGAGTCGGCCAAGGCCGCCCGACGGCAGGTCAAGGTCGAGCGTCGGAGCCGCTGCGATCAACCTTCATCCAGCCAGCCGGCCTCCAGCGTGAGCGATGCCCTGAAAATCGTTCTGTGAGCTTCGTCACGAACAGTTACTGTGACTACGTGGTGGTCCCCGTCCGGAAGGACGTCCCTTGCTACATCCGGAAGCGCGTCGATTGCCGCTGTGCGTACGTCGCTTCGCGTGGCGCACTCGACTCCTAAGTCGTCGATACTGGACCTGTCCTGATCCTGTATGCCAAAAAAGAACCGAGGCATTCAACTCTCCGAAGAACGGGTATGCTGAATGTTTAGACGCTGTGGGGCGTCTCTTCGATCCGATCGCTCACGGCAGATTATCAGTCGCTGTCTATCTACGCTGGGCGGGATCGAGATGCAGATAGAGCGGATCGAACTCCGCAACATACTGTAATCGAACCAGATCGTGCACGATCATCTCCCGCTTGTGGACAGTGATTAGCCCTTCCTCGCGTAGATCCCGAAGAGTCATGTTGATTTGCACCACGCTCAAGCTCATTGCATCGGCGAAATCGGCTTGGGTAATGGGCATCCGGATAGGGTCTTTGGCCAAGCCTACTGCGTCAAGGCGGGCGTGAAGCTCGCACAACATGTGCGCAACGCGGGCTCGCGCCGTCAGCCGCCCCACGCACCGTACCCAGGTGCGGGCGACCGCGGCATCGATCAGAGTTTCCCGCCAGAGCGCATCTGCTACGCGGCGGTTACGGTTGCACAATTCCTGAATCGACTTGTGGGGGATCCTCCCAAGCCGTGCAGGCGTGATCGCAGCCAAACTGTGGTCCATGGTCGGCAGGTGCAGAGTCTGTAGGTCCGGAATGTCGCCAGGAACGTAAAAAGAGAGAATCTGGCGTTTACCACCGCGCGTATGCTGCAAACGAATCAAAAATCCTTCGACAAGCAGCATGCAGTGTTCGACGCGGTCACCTTCACGACTGATTGCTTCGTTCCTGGCAACGTCGGCAACATCAACCTGCAGAGTCCTTAGTTCCGCAAGTTCCGACTGCTCCAGTCCTGCCGAGCGCTGCAGTCTACGGATCAGGATCTCGATGGGATCGAGGCTTTTCGGCATGATGTCCCCAGGCTCTAAGTGCCCGATTCAAAAGTTCAGGCGTAGATCCAATACCTTGCGATGCGTCGGGTGAGGAGGCGGATATTGGCGATGAAGGCCCAAGCGGTCGCGCTTTCGGTGGATTGCTCCCAATCCTTGGCGAGACGTCGGCATCGGCCGAGCCAAGCGAAGGTCCGCTCGACCACCCATCGGCGCGGCAGGACTTCGAAGCCCTTCGCGGTGTCTGATCGCTTGATGATCTCGATGGTCCAGTCACCGTTGCCGCTCAGCGCGCGCCTCAGCTTTTCGCCTGCATAGCCGCCGTCGGCGAATACATGGCGCAGCCAGGGGAAGCGATGACGCAGGGATTTCAAAACGGCCACCGCGCCGTCGCGATCCTGGATGTCGGCGGCGTGGACGACGATCACGAGCAGAAGCCCCAGCGTATCGGTCACGATATGGCGCTTTCGACCCTTGACCTTCTTGCCGGCATCATATCCCGAAACACCGCCGCTTTCAGTGGTTTTGTCGCTTTGACTGTCGATCAAGCCGGCGCTCGGGCTCGCCTGCCGCCCCTCCAACTCGCGGGCCGCAACGACGAGAACGCCGTTGATCGCCCTCAGCAGATCGCTGTCACGCCAGTCGTAGAAATAGCCGCGCACCGTCGAGGGCGGTGGGAAATCTTTCGGCAACATGCGCCACTGGCAACCGCTCGATCCGACGTAAAGGATCGCGTTCATCACCTCGCGAAGGCAGGTGGTCCGCGGTCGCCCGCCAGGCTTGGCAGGCGGAAGCATCGACGCGATCAGCGCCCACTCCCGATCGGTCAAATCGCTTGGATAGCGGGGGCATTCGCGGCTATGTTCGCGGCGAGCGGTATCATCCCACGGCATTGTCTTCTCCCATCGTCTCGACAACGAAGGAGAATCACAACCTGATGATATCGCTCAATTTCTTTTCGCTCGGGCTCTGAGGACGGTGCGTTCAAATGGCCTGCGATCACGGACGGGGTCATTCGGCTGACGGCCGCGCAGTTCTCCGCGCTTCTCGAAGGTCTGGACTGGCGCCGCGTTCACGAGGCCCGAACGACACGGGTACCCGAAGCTGTGAGCTGAAGGTGATCGGGGTCGATAAATCTCTCGCCGAAGGCACGGGATTATGATTCCCTTCGGTTCATGGCCACCGCTTTCGAAGCACTCCCCGACGATCCCGGCACGCTGAAGGCGATGCTGATCGCCGAGCGCGTGCGGTCCGAACGGCTTGAGCAGATCATCAAGGAATTACAGCGTCATCGCTTCGGCCGCCGGGCCGAGACGCTGCCCGAGGACCAGCTTCTTCTCGGTCTCGAAGACGTCGAACAAGGCGTTGCCGTCGAAGAGGCCGAAGAAGAGAGCGCCGACCCGGAACGAAAGACCGAACGGGCGGCAAAGCGCCGGACGAACCGCGGCTCCCTGCCGCCCCATCTGCCGCGGATCGAGACAGTCGTCGACATCGAGGACAAGACTTGTCCCTGCTGCCAGCATGGGCTCCACGTCGTCGGCGAGGATATCACCGAGCGGCTCGACATTGTACCTGCTCAGTTCCGGGTGCTGGTCACACGGCGGCCGCGCTATGGCTGCCGGGCCTGCGAGGGCGTGGTGGTACAGGCGCCGGCACCGAACCGGCTGATCGAGGGCGGCATCCCGACCAAGGCGACCGTCACGCAGGTCCTGGTCTCCAAATATGCCGATCACCTGCCGCTCTACCGTCAGGCGCAGATCTACGCACGCCAGGGCGTGCGGCTCGACCGGTCGACGCTCGCCGACTGGGTGGGGCGAGCGGCCTTCCTGCTCCGGCCCGTTCACGAGCGGCTGCTCGGCCACCTGAAGACGTCCGCCAAGCTCTTCGCCGACGAGACCACCGCGCCGGTTCTCGATCCCGGGCGCGGTCGGACCAAGACCGGCCAATTCTTCGCCTATGCCCGCGACGATCGTCCCTTCGGTGGAGATGACCCGCCGGCGGTCGCCCTCATCTATGCGCCGGATCGCAAGGCGGTGCGCCCGGCCGAACATCTCCAGGGCTTCAGCGGCATCCTGCAGGTCGATGGCTATGGCGGCTACAAGGCTCTGGCCGAGAAGGGACAGGTCCGTCTCGCCTTTTGTTGGGCGCATGTCCGTAGGCGGTTCTACGAACTCGCCGCCAATGGACCTGCGCCGATCGCGACGGAGGCGCTGAAGCGCATCGCCGCGCTCTATCAGGTCGAGACCACCATTCGCGGCCGGTCTCCTGACGAGCGTTGGAAAGTGCGGCAGGAGAAGAGTTTGCCATTCCTCGACGCGCTGGAAGCCTTCCTGCGCGAGAAGCTCGGCCTGATCAGCCAGAAGAGCAAGCTCGCCGAGGCAATCCGCTATGCTTTATCGCGGTGGGAGGGACTTTTGCCGGTTTGCCCACGAGCTATGGCCGGATTTGGGTCATGGGGCCGATCAGGCGGCGCGTTGATAGGCGTCCGGTGCGACAGCGACGCCGTCGGTGAACTTGACGCCTGCGATGACCATCGGCAAGCGACTTTCGCCCTTCAGCCTTCGCCAGGACGTGGCGGCGGCGATGATGAGCTTGAAGACCATCAGCCGCGCAGGCTTGTGCGACAGGGCGCCTTTCGTCCGTATGGTCCGGTGTCGGACGGTCGCGAAGACGCTCTCGATGGGGTTGGCGGTGCGCAAATGGTCCCAATGCTCGGCCGGAAAATCGAAGAAAGCCAAGAGCGGCTCGCGGTCCTTCGCCAAGCATAGGACGGCCTTGGGGTATTTTACGTCGTACTTCTCCTGGAAGACCGCGATGGCCGTCTCGGCGCTCGCGCGATCCGGGGCGTCGCGGATCTCGCGGAGGTCCGCCTTCATGTTCGGCTGCACCGATTGCGGCGCCTTGTTGAGGACGTTGGCGATCTTGTGAACCCAGCAGCGCTGGTGCCTGGTGCCGGGAAAGATCTCGTCGAGCGCCTTCCAGAAGCCCATGGCGCCGTCTCTCACCGCGATCTGCGGCGCGACGGAAAGACCGCGGGCCTTGAGATCAACGAGCAGTTCCCGCCAGCTCTGGGCACTCTCACGGACCCCGACCTGGAAGCCGACGAGTTCCTTCTTGCCCTCGGGCGTCGCGCCGATGATGACCAGCATGCAAGCGGCATTGTCTTCCATCCGCGCCTGCAGATAGACGCCATCGGCCCACACATAGACATAGCGGCGGGCCGACAGATCGCGGCGCTGCCAGCGGTCATATTCTCCCTGCCAGTCGTCCTTGAGGCGGCCAATGACGGAGCGTGAGAGGCCAGGCGCGTCTTTGCCGAGCAGCGCCGCAAGCGCTTCCTGGAAGTCGCCCGTCGAGATGCCGCGCAGGTAGAGGACCGGCAGCAGCGCATCGAGGCTCTTCGTCCGGCGCGCCCATTTCGGCAGGATCGCCGAGGTGAACGTCATGCGCTCACCGTCCTCGCCAGAACCGTCATCAGCACCGGCGCCGCGGTCGCGAACCTTCGCTCGACGAACCGGCACCGGGCCGATGCCCGTTTGGATGGTTCGCTCCGGGCCATGGCCATGGCGCACGAAACGAGCCCGGCCATCGCCCAATCGCTTCTCCTGCATCGCGGCCAGGAACGTCTCGGCTTCCGCCTCGATCGCCTCGGCGAGCAGTCGGCGGGCGCCCTCGCGCAACACCAAGGTCAGGGGATCCTCGATCGTCTCGGGATGTCGAAATGCGGAAACAGTGGTATCCGTCGTCATAGGCGTATCGCTCCTTTGGGAGGTTCGGGCTGGCTTCAACAACCGCCCCGATATGCCGCCTTTCTCAAACCGTCATCACCCAGGTTCCGCCATAGCTCTCTGATGACCCGTCTATCGTCGACCCGGCGTGCGCCTGGCTGGTTCTTCGGAAGGTGCGGCTCGATCGCGCCCATGCCTCGTCATTCAACCAGAAAAGCCTGCCCATTATCGCCTCCCTCGCTTAACAACCGGAGGGAATCTGATTTGCTACGGACCTTCAACAGGCTGATTGAGTTTCGGCCCTAGGACGATCACATAAGCCGCTTCGGTAAAAGCGTATGTGAAGCCATGCTGCTCTAGGTGTTTGATCCCAGGTTTTGATGGTGCAATCTTTTCGCCTGAATGGAAGGAGGCATTATGGGCCAAGTCCACCATGGGAGCGCCACGACGACTGCGGCAGTCCGTCGAACGATACAGCATAGTCAAGAGAGCCTGAGGACGCTGTCCAGACGCTACGGGATCAACCCAAAGACTGTGGCGAAGTGGAAGAAGTGAACCGCACCGACTTTCCCGGAGACCTCATTTCCTGAGAGAATGGGGTCATCATGACGACGCCAACATCGAAGAGATATTCGCCGGAGGTCCGGGAGCGGGCTGTCCGAATGGTTCGAGAGCATCGCGCCGATCACGCGTCGCAGTGGGAGGCGATTTCCTCCATCGCGGCGAAGATCGGGTGCTCGGGCGAGACGTTGCGCAAGTGGGTGCAGCAGGCCGAGCGGGATCAGGGCGTGCGCGCCGGGCAGACGAGCGAGGAGCGCGACCGGATCAAGGCTCTCGAACGCGAGGTTCGCGAGCTGCGCCAAGCCAATGAGATCCTGCGCAAGGCATCGGCGTATTTTGCCCAGGCGGAGCTCGACCGCCGGTTCAAGCCATGAAGAGGTTCATCGACGACCATCGCGATGCCTACGGGGTCGAGCCGATCTGCCGGGTTCTGCCGATCGCCCCGTCGACGTATTACGAGCACGCCGCCCGCCAGCGGAATCCATCTCGCAGGCCGGCCCGAGAAAGCCGCGATGGCGACCTTTGCGGCGAGATCCGCCGTGTCTTTGAGGCGAACTTCGGCGTCTACGGGGTCCGCAAGGTCTGGCGCCAGATGAAGCGCGAGGGCTTCGACGTCGCTCGTTGCACGGTCGCCAGGCTGATGAAAACCATGGGCCTGAAGGGCGTCGTCCGCGGCAAGCCGGTGAAGACGACGATCAGCGACAAAGCCGCCGCTTGTCCGCTCGACCGGGTGAACCGGCAGTTCCAAGCACCGCGGCCGAATGCCCTGTGGGTCAGCCACTTCACGCTTGTCGCCACGTGGAAAGGTTTTGTCTACGTCGCTTTCGTCATCGATACCTTTGCCCGCCGGATTGTCGGCTGGCGCGTCTCACGGACGGCTCATACCGACTTCGTCTTGGACGCTTTGGAGCAGGCGCTTCACGATCGGCGACCCTTTGCGGGTAGCGGGCTCGTGTGCCATTCGGATCGCGGATCGCAATATGTGAGCATTCGCTACACCGAGCGTCTGGCCGAGGCCGGCATCGAACCCTCCGTCGGTAGCGTCGGAGACTCGTACGACAACGCACTGGCCGAGACGATCAACGGGCTGTTCAAGGCCGAGGTCATCCATCGATGCGGACCCTGGCGCAGCTTCGAAGCCGTCGAGTTCGCCACCCTCGAATGGGTCGACTGGTTCAACAATCGCCGTCTTCTCGAGCTAATCGGAAGCATCCCGCCCGCCGAGGCGGAAGCCGCTTACTACGCACAGCTTGAGGCGGTGCCGATCGCCGCGTAGGATTCAAGCCAACTGGTCTCCGGGAAAGTCGGGGCGGTTCAAAGCGGACCTCGACGGCCGATCGCAAGACCGGTCCCACCGAGCCAAAATCGACGGTGCTGTCGCTCGAGGACGAAGCCGTCATCGTCTCTTTCCGGCGCCACACTTTGCTACCGCTCGACGATTGTCTCTACGCGCTTCAGGCAACCATCCCGCATCTGACGCGGTCCTCGTTGCATCGTTGTCTTCAGCGACATGGCATCTCTCAACTGCCCAACGTCGAAGGCGACAAGCCGGTTCGTAGGAAGTTCAAGACATACCCGATCGGCTATTTCCATATCGACATCGCCGAGGTTCAGACCGCCGAAGGTAAGCTTTACCTTTACGTTGCCATTGATCGCACGAGCAAATTCGCGTTCGTCCAAGTTGTTCGGAAGACCGGGGGAACCTCCGCCTCCGCCTTCCTCGTGGCCCTGATCGAGGCCGTGCCCTACCGGATCCATACCGTTCTGACCGACAACGGCATCCAGTTCACCTTCCCGCCTCGCTACGCGGATGGGCCGACCGCTCAATACATCACGCACATGTTCGACATGCGCTGCAGGGAGAATGGGATCGAACATCGTCTCACAAAGGTGAAGCATCCCTGGACCAATGGTCAGGTCGAACGCATGAACCGTACGATCAAGGAAGCCACCGTCAAACGCTTCCACTACGACGATCATCAGCAGTTCGAGCGACACCTCTGCGACTTCGTCTCAGCCTATAACTTTGCCCGACGTCTCAAGACTCTCAAAGGCCTCACACCGTACGAGTTCATTTGCAAACAATGGACATCCGAACCAGGACGTTTCAGAATCGATCCAATCCATCAAATGCCGGGACTGAACACCTAGCCCGTGGTGGATCCGCGTATACGAGGGAATGACGATGGCGCACGGCGTGCGTGAGGTTATTGCGTCGGTCAAGGGTTTGCTGGTCGGGGGAGGCGCTTTCATTGTCGGCAACTCACTGCTCGGCCTCGTCCTGCCACTACGCATGGAAGTGGCTGGCTATTCGGTCACACTGACTGGTATGATCATGGCGGCCTACTATCTGGGTCTGGCGTTTGGTGGCCTGCATGCGAAGCGGCTAATCCTACGGATCGGCCATATCCGCTCCTTCGCCGTCTTCGCGGCACTGACCACGGTAACGACCTTGGTTTATTCGCAAGCGTTCACGCCCACGGTGTGGTTCATCTTGCGGATCCTTAATGGATTTTGCATTGCCGGTCTGAGCACCGCGATCGAAAGCTGGTTGAATGAGCGTAGCAACAACGCGACAAGGGGGCGAATCCTCGGCCTGTACATGCTCACCTTCTATCTGGCCGTCGCGACGGGCCAAACGCTAGTCAACGTCGCGAATATCGATGGTTCTGAATTATTCATCCTTTCCGCGTGTTTGATTGGGTTATCACTCGTACCTGTGGCTCTGACGAGCCTCAACGAACCTAATCTTAAACAGCATCGTCCACTGCGTATGAGAGATTTGTACGCGGCATCTCCCGACGGTTTTTTCGGTGCTGGTGTCGCGGGATTGCTGGTCGGATCCTTCTACGCTCTCGGCATTGTCTTCGCGCGGCGTATCGGACTGAATGTCTCTGACGCCGCACTTTTCATGAGCGTCGTTGTGCTGGGTGGTTTCGCGTTTCAACTACCCGTTGGAATACTCGCCGACCGATATGATCGCCGCGTCGTCCTTGCCGGAGCGCTTTTGATGGTCGGCGCTTGCTGGGGTTTGCTGGCGCGTTCGATCGTGACGGGATCGTCATTTAATGCGCTGCTGGTTCTGGCGATAGGTTTCGGCGGAGCCATGAGCAGTGTTTACCCAGTCTGCGTTGCGAGCTATGGTCGAATTTGGGTGACGTGGCCGATCAGGCGGCGCGTTGATTGGCGTCTGGGATGACGGCGACACCGTCGGTAAATGTGACGCCTGCGATGACCATCGGCAAGCGATTTTCGCCCTTCAGCCTTCGCCAGGTCTTCGAAGCCGCCATGACAAGCTTGAAGACCATGAGCCGGGCGGTTTTATGCGAAAGGGCGCCTTTCGTTCGCACGGTTCGATGCCGGACGGTGGCGAAGACGCTCTCGATCGGGTTGGCCGTGCGCAAATGATCCCAATGTTCCGCCGGGAAGTCGAAGAAAGCGAGGAGCGCCCCGCGATCCTTCGTCAAGCAGTGGACGGCCTTCGAATATTTGGCGCTGTATTTCTCCTCGAACATCGCGAGGGCAGCCTCTGCTCTGGCACGATCCGGCGCATCGCGGACCTCTCGCAGATCAGCCTTCATATTCGGCTGCACCGACTTTGGGACCTTGTTCAGGACGTTCGTGACCTTGTGAACCCAGCACCTCTGGTGCTTCGTTCCTGGAAAGATCTCATCGAGCGCCTTCCAAAAGCCCATGGCGCCATCACCGACTGCGAGCTCGGGCGCGATGGCAAGTCCGCGAGCCTTCAGATCGACGAGGAGTTCGCGCCAGCTTTGGGCGCTCTCGCGCACGCCCACCTGGAAGCCGACGAGTTCCTTCTTTCCCTCCGGCGTCGCGCCGATGATCACCAGCATGCAGGCGGCAGCGTCTTCCATGCGTGCCTGGAGGTAGACGCCGTCAGCCCAGACGTAGACGTAATGGCGGGCCGAGAGATCGCGGCGCTGCCAGCGGTCGTAATCGGCCTGCCAATCGTCTTTCAGCCGGGTGATCACTGAAGGCGACAGGTTCGGCGCGTCCTTGCCGAGCAGCGCCGACAAGGCTTCCTGGAAATCGCCGGTCGAAAGGCCGCGCAGGTAGAGAACCGGGAGCAGGGCGTCGAGACTTGTCGTGCGACGCGCCCACTTTGGGAGAATTGCCGAGGTGAAGGTCACGTGTTCGTCGCCATCACCATCATTGGCACCGCGATCGCGAACTTTCGCTCGCTTCACAGGAACCGGGCCGATGCCGGTCTGGATCGCTCGCTCCGGGCCGTGGCCATGGCGAACGAAACGAGCGCGACCATCGGAAAGTCGCTTCTCCTGCATCGCGGCGAGGAAAGAGGCGGCTTCCGCCTCGATCGCCTCGGCAAGAAGACGCCGAGCGCCATCGCGGAGAACCGTGGTCAGGGGATCATCGATCGTGTCGGGATGTCGAAATGCGCAAACGGTGCTATCCGTCGTCATGGGCGTATCGCTCCTTCGGGAGGTTCTGGCAGGTCTGATCACCCGCCTCGATACGCCGCCTCTCTCAGTCCGTCATCACCCAGCTTCCGCCATAGCTCCTGCGTCGCGGAGACATTCGATCGGCTCGAACGCAAGCATTATGTCGCAGCGGCCGGGCGTCTCTTGATGATCTATTCCTTCGGCGCGACGGTTGGACCCTTATTGGCGTCCGTTTTAATGGCTCTTTACGGCCCCTACAGCTTTTTTGCGTTCGAATCGGCCGTGGCCGTGAGCTTCGCGGTTTTTTTGCTGCTTCGTATTCGACAGCAGTCGCCCTTGCCTGCGGATCAGCAAGAAATGTTCATAGCTGTTCCCGACACAACGCCTGTCGCCATAGTCCTCGACCCGCGAACGGATCCTGATTGAAATCAAAGAAACGCAGATACCAAACGCGCAGTATTGTCGTTAAAAAGCCGAGCCCTAAAACTGATCTGTACAGAAAGCGGTGTTGTCATGTGTCCACTTAAGCTTCTTGACTGACGAATGACATGACGGTTTCGACTGGCCTACGGCCCATGTTGCGGTAGCCGAGGTGCGGGCGTTCGGTGTTGTAGTGGACGAGCCAGGCGTCGAGATCGGCC
>NZ_JAAAMG010000043.1 GCF_010500815.1 Jiella pacifica | reverse complement strand
GCCCGCCGCAGCAACGCAATTTGCAAGTTTCTGCGGCCACACACGGCTGAAACCGGCGAAAGTCAAATCTTTGCACATGCCGATCAGTCAGCCATTTCAGTGGCTTCGAAATTCTTCACGGGAGACGGAAACATACGCGACGGAACTCCTGGATCTCCTATCCCTCCTCGCCGACAATCCGCAGATGGCGCGAGAGCGAGCCGAGATCACACCACCGGTTCGCGTTCATCCGTTTCGCGCCCATCTCGTCATCTACACGGTGAGGGCCGATCGCATCGTCGTGCTTCGCCTTCCGCGGGCGAGCCGCGAGTGGCAAAGGCTGCTTCAGCCGTGAAGCAAACGGGGACCCGAAAGTTGCGGCGAGCGTGACGACCTGACTCATGTCCGCCCTTGAGCTCGCTCGAAGATGCGCGAATATGCGGGAAGGTGAAAGCCTGCAAAGGCTCCCCCTCACCCCACCTCCTGCGCCAGCAGCGCGTCCGTAAACGCCACCAGCCCCGGCCGCCGGTCCCGCCGCAGCCGTTCCGCGGCGATGATCGCCCGCACCGCCTGGAAGGCCCGGTCGAGGTCGTCGTTGACGACGACGTAATCGTAGTCCCGCCAGCGGGCGATCTCGACCTTGGCGTTGTTGAGGCGGATGGCGATGGTCTCGGCACTGTCCTCGGCGCGGCGCAGGAGCCGGGTCTTCAGCTCCTCCATCGAGGGCGGCAGGATGAAGATCGAGACGACGTCGGCGCCGGCCTTTTCCTGCAGCTGCAGGGCGCCCTGATAGTCGATGTCGAAGAGCATGTCCCGGCCCTCGCGCATCGCCTTTTCGGCGGGCGCGCGGGGGGTGCCGTAGAAATTGCCGTGCACCTCGGCCCATTCGAGCAGGCCCTCGCCGGCGCGCAGGAACTCGAACTCCTCCCGGTCGACGAAGCGATAATGCACGCCGTCGATCTCGCTGGTGCGGCGCTTGCGCGTCGTTACCGACACCGACAGCGAGAAGCTCGGATCGAATTCGAGAAGATTGCGGGCGATCGTCGACTTGCCCGCCCCCGAGGGCGAGGAGAGGACCAGCATGATGCCGCGGCGGGCAATGTCCGGCGTCGAGCCGAGGTCGGGCGAAAGGGTCATTCGATGTTCTGTACCTGCTCGCGGAACTGGTCGACGAGGACCTTGAGATCGAGCCCGATCGCCGTCAGCGAGGCCGCGTTGGACTTCGAGCAGATGGTATTCGATTCGCGGTGAAATTCCTGTGAAAGGAAGTCGAGCCGCCGGCCGATCACGCCGCCGGCGTCGAGCAGCGCCCCGGCCGCCGCCAGATGCGCCCTGAGCCGATCGATCTCCTCGCGGATGTCGGCCCGCGCGGCGAGGATTGCCGCCTCCTGATGCAGCCGGGCCTGGTCGAGGCCCTCGCTCGCCGCGATCAGCGCCTCGACCTGATCTTTCAGGCGCCTGGCGATCGCTTCCGTGGTGCGCGCCGGATCGCGGTCGGCCTGCTCGACGAGGCTGCCGATCTCGGCAAGACGTTCGGCAAGGACGCTGTGCAGCGCCGCTCCTTCTTCGCGTCGCGTTTCCTCCAGCCGCGCCAGCGCCGCGCCGAACCCGTCTACGACCGCGGCGTCACGTGCCTCGGATGCCGTCTCGTCAAGCGCCTCCTCGGCGACGTCGATCAGACCCTTGATGGCGAGAAGCCCGTCGGCCGTCGGCGGCGCGGCATGGCCGTCGGCGACGAGACGGCTCGACATGGCCAGAATCTTCGCCAGCATCTCCTCATTGACGACGAGGGCCGGAACGCCGGCCTCGCGCCGCCATTGCAGGCTGGCCTGGAGATTGCCCCTGGAGACGGTGGCGGCAAGGCGGCGACGGAGGTCGGCTTCGAGATGCTCCATCCCCTGGGGCAGGCGGAAGCGCACGTCGAGCCCCTTGCCGTTGACCGCCCGCAGCTCCCAGACGAAGCTGCCCGCCGGCATCTCGACCTCGGCGCGGGCAAAGCCCGTCATGCTCCTGACCGCCATCGCGCGCCCTCTCCGACCAGAACCCTGGCCGGGCAATTCCCGCCGGCCATCGGCATGGATTGGCTCATTGCAGCCTTCGGATCAACCCCGCTGGCCGCAGCCTCCATCACTCGACACCGTCAGTCCCGCCGCTCGGCGCGGGGACTGAGCCTGCGGATTTACCTGCCGCCGCCAGCCGCGATCAGCAGTCGGTGCCGCCCCGCCGTTTCAACCGCCGGAAGCCGAATCGTCCTCGGCGGCCCGCTGGCGCTGCAGCGCCCGGTATTTCGCGACGTTGTTGTTGTGCTCGCGCAGGGAAGGCGCGAAGATATGGCCGCCGGTGCCGTCGGCGACGAAATAGAGATCGTCGGTTTGAAGCGGATGGGCGACGGCTTCGAGCGCCGCCCGGCCGGGATTGGCGATCGGCCCCGGCGGCAGGCCGCGGATCTTGTAGGTGTTGTAGGGCGTCTCGCTGTCCTTGTCCGACTGGGTGACCGGCTGGCCGGAGGGTTTGCCCTCGCCGCCATAGACGCCGTAGAGGAAGGTCGGATCGGAATCGAGCCGCATGCCCTTCTTCAGCCGGTTGATGAACACCGAGGCGACATGCGGCCGTTCGCCGGCGATGCCGGTCTCGCGCTCGACGATCGAGGCGAGCGTGATGAACTGGCCGATGTCCTTGATCGGCAGGTCCGGCTGGCGCCCCTCCCAGATCTCGTTGACGAGCTGGTCCTGCGCGCTCTTCATCTGCCGCACGACCTCCTTGCGGGTGGTGCCGCGCTGGACGAGATAGGTGTCCGGCTTGAGCGTCCCCTCGGGCACCTCGCCGGGCATGTCGCCGGTGAGGAAGTCGGCGGTGGCGATCCGCTCATAGGCCCGATAGACGGTCCAGCCTTCCGGGATCGTCACGGCGTGCATGATCGATTCGCCGCTCTTCAGCTTCTCCATCACCTGGCGCATCGAGGCGCCGGCCGGGAAGGCGTATTCCCCGGCCTTCAACTGACCGCCGGCGCCGGCCAGGCGCACGCCATATTCGAACACCTCGGCACTGGAGACGATGCCCTCGCTCTCCAACCCGCTGGCGATCGAGGAAACGCCCGTCGAGCGCGGAACGACATAGGTCGCCTCCTTGGTCAGCGGCCCCGGCCGGTCGAATTCGCTCTTGCCCCAATAGAGGATCGCGCCCACCGCCAGGGTGACGAACAGACCGGCCGTCAGGCAGAAGTTCAGGAAGATCACCAGCTGGTTGCGGGAATGGCGGGAGCGCTTCGGCGGTTTGGGGGCCGGCGAGGATTGAAATTTTCGGCCGCGCTGGTTCCGACGGTCGTCGCCGCTGCCGTCCGTGTAGTGATCGTTCACCGACATCCCCTCTCGCCCGTCCTCGTCCGCCCGCTCTGGCACCATGCCAATGTGGCAAAACGTCGGACGACGCAAGAAACTCCGCCCGATCCCGCGCGGGCGGCACACTTCAGCATGATGGCGGTGGCGGCACGGCGGCGCTCAGGCGAGCGAGTTGAGATCGACGCGCAGGCGGTCCGGATCGCCGTCGATCCCCAGTGCCGTTTCGAGCTCGGCCTGCGTCCATTCCCAAAGCGGCACGGCGTCGTGGAGAATGTCCCGGCCCGCCTCCGTCAGCGAAAGTCGGCGCAACCGCCGGTCTTTCTCGTCCGGCGAAACCTGGAGAAGCCCCCGCCGCTCCAGCGGCTTCAGATTGGCCGTCAGGGTCGTGCGGTCCATGCCGAGCAGGTCGGCGACGGCCCCCAATGTCGGCGGCTCGGGGCGATTGAGGGACATCAGGATGGAGAACTGGCCGCTCTTCAGGTCGAGCGGCCGGAACGCCTCGTCGAACCTGCGGGCGATCGCTCGGGCCGCCCGCTGGCTGTGCAGGCACAGGCAATTGTCGCGCACCTTGATGGTGATCGAGAACGGGATGGCCTTCGAGGGATCGGCAGGCGAATCATTTCGGTTTGACATGGGTCATTTACGTTGATATCAACCTTTCTGTCCAGTTCGGAATTGGGAGGTTCCAGTGCAAGACGCTTCGATCCAGGATGCCCCGATCATCGTCACCGCCTATGACTGGGTGCCGCCCTTCGCCCAGGGCCATGTCCGCGACCTCCGGGTGCGCTGGGCGCTGAACGAGGCGAAGCTGCCCTACGAGGCCCGGCTGATCGACCACCAGCAGAAGACCGAACCGGAGCATCTCGCCCGCCAGCCCTTCGCCCAGGTTCCGGCGATCGACATGGAAGGCGGCTCGATGTTCGAGTCCGGCGCGATCGTCTGGACCATCGCCGAGGCGAGCGACAACCTTCTGCCGCAGGACGCGGCCGGGCGTCGCCATGCCCTGACCTGGACGTTCGCCGCGCTCAACACCGTCGAGCCCGTGGTGTCCCGCCTGGCCGAGGTCGCCTTCTTCCTCGACGACGAGGAGCTGAAGGCGAAGCTGCGTCCCCGCGCCGTCGCGGCGGTCGAGACGCGCCTCGCCCAACTGCAGGCGGCGCTCGGCGACCGCGAGTTCCTGCTCGGCCCGTTCTTCGCGCCGGACATCTTGATGGCGACGGTGCTGCGCGACCTCGGCCACAGCGACATTCTCTCCCGCTATCCGGCGCTTGCGGCCTATCTCGAGCGCTGTCTTGCCCGGCCGGCCTTCGAACAGGCGCTGGGCGAGCAGATCAAGGCGTTTTCCGAAAACGCCCACCGCTACGAACGCGCCGCCTGATCGCCCCAACCCTGCCGCCCGGCCTCCGCAGCAAGGAGACGAAAGATGAGCGAGACCAGCTTGCGGCCGGCGGCCGAACTCGCCCGGCTCGATCCAAGGCAGTTCCCCAACGAGAGCCCCGCCTATCGCGAGGCCCGCACCGAGCTTCTCGCCGAGGAGATCGAGCTGAGGCGTCATCTCGCCCGGGTGGCGGCGCTGCGGCGGGCGCTGCCGCCGGGCGGCGAGGTCATGCGCGACTATCGCTTCGCCGGCGGAGAGGGCGAGGTCGGCCTCGCCGATCTCTTCGGCCCGCACGACACGCTCGTCCTCTACAGCTTCATGTACGGGCCGCAGCGCCGGGACGTCTGTCCGATGTGCGCGGCGACGATGAGCGCCTGGGATGGCGAGGCCCCGCATATCGAGCGCCGCGTCGCCTTCGCCATGGTCGCCCGCTCGCCGATCGTGCGGATCCTGGGCCTTGCCGAGGAGCGCGGCTGGCGGAACCTGAAGCTCTATGGCGACCCGTCCGGCGACTACACGGCGGACTATGTCGGCGAGCGCGATAGCGACATGCCGGCCTACAACGTGTTTTCGCGCCGGGACGGGACGATCCGGCATTTCTGGGCGGCCGAAGGCGGCATGGAGATCGCCGATCCCGGCCAGGACCCGCACATGGCCCCGGACCTCAATCCGCTCTGGACCATCCTCGACACGACGCCGGGCGGACGCGGCACCGACTGGTATCCGAGCCTTCGCTACTGATCCGGCAGAGAGTGCCGCGAGAGAGGAATTTCGATGCGCAAGATCGTGGCCGGGCTGTTCCAGTCCCTCGACGGCGTCGTCCAGGCGCCGGGCGGCCCAAACGAGGACGAGAGCGGCGGCTTCGCCTTCGGCGGCTGGGGCGTGCCGCATTTTGACGAAACGGTCATGGGCTTCATGGGAGAGGTCTTCACCGGCTCCTTCGACCTGCTGCTCGGTCGGAAAACCTACGACATCTTCGCCGGACACTGGCCGCGGGTCGAAAACGACCCCTTCGCCGATGCCTTGAACAGCGCGGCGAAATACGTGCTGACCTCCTCGCAAGAGCCACTCGCCTGGCAGAATTCCCACCGCCTGGAGAGCTTCGAGGCCGTCGCCACGTTGAAGAAGGCCGAAGGGCCCGATCTCATCGTCCAGGGATCGAGCACGATCTATCCGGGCCTGATCGAGAACGGTCTGATCGACCGGCTGTTTCTCCTCACCTTCCCGATCATCCTCGGCAGCGGCAAGCGGGCGCTTCCCGGCGCCATGCCGGCCGCCTTCCGAATGATCGATCACCGGGTCGCGAAGAGTGGCGTGATCATCGCCGTCTATGAACCGTCCGGCCCAGTCGAAACCGGCTCCTTCGCGCTCGAGGATTGACGGCCATGCTGCAGCTCTTCGCCCATCCTTTCTCCTCCTACTGCCAGAAGGTGCTGATCGCGCTCTACGAGAACGACACGGCCTTCGAATTCCGCATGCTCGGCCCCGATGCGCCCGATGCCTTCGGCCAGCTGAAGTCGCACTGGCCGATCGGCAAGTTCCCGATGCTGCTCGACGACGGCCGGCCGGTCAGCGAGGCCTCGATCATCATCGAGCACTTGGCGCTGCATCATCCCGGCCCCGCCCGGCTGATCCCGGAAGACCCGAAGGCGGCGCTGGAGGTCCGCTTCTGGGACCGCGTCTTCGACAACTACATCGCGACGCCCCAACAGAAGCTCGTCTCCGACGCTCTTCGCCCGGAAGGCTCGCGCGACCCCTACGGCGTCGAACGCGCCGGAGCGATGCTCGACACCGCCTATGTCCATCTCGACCGGCACATGCAGGGCCGAGAATGGGTGGCGGGGACGAGTTTTTCCCTCGCGGACTGCGCCGCCGCGCCGCAGCTCTTCTATGCCGACTGGACCCATCCGCTCGGCGACCGCTTTCCGGCCGTCACCGCCTATCGCCGGCGGCTGAACGCCCGGCCCTCCTTTGCCCGCTGCATCGAGGAGGCCCGGCCCTACCGCCCGCTCTTTCCCCTCGGCGCGCCGGATCGGGACTGAACTCGTCGGAAATAGCCAGGCGCTCTGCCAGACCCTCTGAAGGACGACACCCATGGCCAGCCTTGCCTTCCCGAACGAAAGCCATGCCTATCGCGAAGCGCGCGACCGGTTGCTTCAGGCCGAGATTGCGCTGCGCCGCCAGATCGAGAATGTCGCCGAGCAAAGACGGGCGCTGCCGCAGGGCGGCGCGGTCCCAGAGGACTACGTCTTCGAATGGATCGGCCCCCACCTGCGGCCCGAGCCCGTTCGCATGTCGGAGCTTTTCGGTGGGCATCCGACCCTCATCCTCTACAGCTTCATGTACGGACCCGACCGGGACCAACCGTGCCCAGGCTGCACCCATCTCCTCGACGGCCTCGATGGCGCGGCGCGGCACGTCGGAGCGCGGACGAACCTCTTCATCGTCGCGAAGTCGCCGATCGCAAGGCTTTCGGCCTTGGCGCACCGGCGCGGCTGGGCGCATCTGAAATTCCTCTCCACCGCCGGGAATTCCTATGCCGCCGACTATTTCGGCGACACGAGCCAACTCTCGGCCGAGATGCGCCGCTCCCACGCCGTCCCCGACGGCAAGAACTGGGACGAGACGATCTTCAACGTCTTCGAGCGGGACGGCAGCATCATCCGCCACGTCTGGGCGAGCGAGCTCGCCTATCAGCCGTCGGAGCCGGGCCAGCACCACCGTGCCGGCGACCTCGTCGATCCGCTATGGGGGCTGCTCGACATGACACGCGAGGGGCGAGGAGACTTCTTCCCGAGCGTCGGCGACTGATCCGTTCGGCCTGCCGCCACCGAGCTTTCTTAAAACAGCCAGCATCGAGATGTCTCTCATGAGCCAGAAGATCTTCGTCAATCTCCCCGTCACCGACGTCAAGCGCTCCACCGCCTTCTACGAAGCGCTCGGCGCGACGAAGAACGAACGGTTTTCCAATGAGACGACCTCCGGAATGGTGATCTCGGAGACCATTCACGTCATGCTGCTCTCCCACGAGCGCTGGCGGGACTTCACGACGAAGACGATTCCCGACGCCAGGGCGAGCGCCCAGATGCTGCTCTGCCTGATGCTGGAGAGCCCCGCGGCCTGCGACGACGCCGTGGAGGCGGCGGTTGCGGCCGGCGGCACGGCCGATCCGACGCCGAAGCAGGATTACGGCTTCATGTACGGCCGCTCCTACGAGGATCCGGACGGGCACATCTGGGAAGTCGCCTGGATGGATCTCGCCGCGATGGAAAAGGCCATGGCCGAAAGCGGCCCGGCGGCAGGCTGAACCACGAGCCGGCAGCAAGACCGGCAATCCTCCCGTCATATCCCACAGCCGAAAGGGCGAATTCGATGAGCTATATCCAAGGCTTCGTGACGGCCGTTCCAACTGCCGGGCGCGCCGCGTTCGAGGAGCATGCCCGCAAGGCGGCGGCGCTGATGCGCGAATTCGGCGCAAGCCGCGTCGTCGATGCCTGGGGCGTCGACGTTCCCGACGGCAAGGTCAACGACTTCAAGGGCGCCGTCGCGGCGAAGGCGGACGAGACCGTCTGTTTCGGCTGGATGGAGTTTCCCGACGCGGCGGCGGCCAAGGCCTGTTTCGACAAGATGATGTCGGACCCACGCATGCGCGAACTCGGCGACATGCCCTTCGACGGCAAACGCATGATATTCGGCGGCTTCGAGCCGCTGATGGACGAGGGCGCGGCCGTCGAGGGCGGCTTCGTCGACGGCTTCGTCATTCCCGTCCCTGCGGGCAAGCGCGAAGCCTTCCGGGACATGGCGCTGACCGCCTGGCCGATGTTCCGCGACCACGGGGCGAGGCGGGACGTCGAAGCCTGGGGTGTCGACGTGCCGCGCGGGCAGGTGACCGACTTCTTCCGGGCCGCCCATGCCGAGGACGGCGAGAACGTCATCTTTGCCTTTCTCGAATGGCCCGACAAGGAGACCCGCGACGCCGGCATGAAGGCGGTGATGGAAGACGAGCGGATGGCGACGATGCCGCCCGAAATGCCCTTCGACGGCAAGCGCATGATCTTCGCCGGCTTCGAGGTCATCTGACGGGCCCGCGAACCGCGCCCCGGGCCTTCGGCGGATTGCCTGCATCCGGCCGAATGGCGCGACCCTCCACGAGCAGGCATCGACTTCAAAAATCCGGCCGAAGGAGGCCCTGTCATGCCCAACGTTCACGGCACGCCGATCTGGTACGAGCTTCTGACCAGCGATCAGGACGCCGCCCAGAAATTCTACGCCGAGGTCCTCGGCTGGACGGTCGAGAGGCCCGAGATGGGACCGCCCGGCGTCGACTACCGCGTCGGCTCGGCCGAGGACGGGCCGGTCGGCGGCATCATGAGGATGCCGGACGGCGCGCCGATGCCGCCGACATGGCTGATTTATTTCGGCGTGGACGACGTCGACGCCGCGGTGGAGAAGGCGCAAGGCCTCGGTGCCGTTGTCCACATTCCTCCGATGGACATTCCGGACGTCGGCCGGATGGCCTTTCTCGCCGACCCACAGGGCGTGATGTTCTACGTCATGCGCGGCTCCTCGAATGAAGAGAGCCGCGCCTTCCAGGACGGCATGACCGCCCTTCCCGGCAACGGCGTCTGGAACGAACTCACCGCGCCGGACCAGAGCGGCGCCATCGCTTTTTACGGCGCGCTTCTCGGCCTGAGGCAGGACGGCGCCATGCCGATGGGCGAGCTCGGCGACTATGCCTTCTGGTTCGCCGGCGAAACGCGCATCGGCGCCGTCATGCCGCAGCCGCCCGGCGCCCCGGCGGGCTGGTTCGTCTATTTCTCCGTCGACGACATCGATGCCGCGCATCGAAGGCTGGAGGCTGCCGGTGGCAAGGCGCTGCACGGTCCGAGCGAGGTTCCAGGCGGCATCTTCGCCATCGGATCGGCCGATCCGCAAGGCGCCCGCTTCGGCCTCGTCGGCCCCCGCAAGAAGGTCTGAAGCTCATGGCGACGGAAACCAAGGACGCGATCGCCACCTGCCTCTGGTTCGACGAGAACGGCGAGGAGGCCGCGCGCTTCTACGTCGATCTCTTCCCCGGCTCCTCGATCGACCGGATCATGCATGCGCCGGGGGACTATCCCTCGGGCTCTGCCGGCAACGTCCTGATGATCGACTTCACCCTCTTCGGCCGGCGCTTCCAGGCGCTGAACGGCGGACCGAACTTCACCTTCAGCGAGGCGATCTCGCTGTCGATCGACTGCGACGGCCAGGACGAGGTCGACCGCTATCACGACGCCTTGTCGGCGCATCCCGAGAACGAGGCCTGCGGTTGGGTGAAGGACCGTTTCGGCCTGTCCTGGCAGGATCGTCCCGCGCATCCTGCCGACGCTCCTCTGCGATCCGGACCGGGCGAAGGCCAAGCGGGTGATGGAGGCGATGATGACGATGAGGAAGATCGACGTCGCAGCGATCGAGCGGGCCGCGAAGGGCCGAACCGCGCAGGAATGACCGCGACGGACGAGAACGCCGATGCATCGACATCGCAGAAAAGGGCAAGGCATCGAAGCTTCGTCATCCCGGGCTTGACCCGGGGCCCGTTTGTCTGCCCTGGAACCAGCCAATCGCACCAGAAGATTCAACGACTTCGGATTGATCTGTCGCTGCGGCGTCGATGATTTGGAATGGATCGGCTCGGGGCCGGGATGACGAAGCTTCGATCTTCGCGACCTTCATTCGGCGCGCGTCTCGCCAGCACGAGACTGCCGACGAAACACCGGACAAGATGTGGGAATGCGGTCGGCCATGCCCCTGGACAAAACGGGGCGCCACCCTTCCAGGCAGCGCCCCTCCAATCACTCAGCCGTCGGGCCTTGAGGCCGGTTCGTCAGCCGTTCGAAGCCAAGAGAAAGTCCGGCAGTTCGCCCTGCGGCTCGCCGTCGTCGTCGTCGTCCGACTTCTTGGCGCGCGTCGTCCGCCGGCGCTTCGGCTTTTCCTCGCCCTCGGCATCCGCCTTGGGCTTGCGGCGCGCCGCCGGCTTCTTCGCCGGGGTCTCGGCTTGCGCTTCGGGCGAAACAGCCGCTTCCGGGGAAGCTCTCGTCTCGACCACGCTTTCCGTCGCCGTCGCCTCGCTCACCGCCTCGGCCTCGTTGCCGGTGGCCTTGTCGGCCAGTCGCGGCCGACGGGTGCGGGTCCGGCGCTTGGCGCGGTTCTGGGTCTCTTCGAGCGCTTCCGCCGCGGTCATCGAGACCGCCCCTTCGGCCTGCTCGGCATTGCCGCCCTGGCGGGCTGCCTCGCCGGAGCGGTCGGCGTTCCGGGCGCCGCGCCGATCATCGCGGTGGCGGTCGTCGGACCTGCCGCGCCCTTCCGCGGCGGCGCCTTGGCCGTTGGCCGAATGGCCGTCGGTCTCGTCACGCACCATCACCGGCTGCGGGCCGCTGCCGGCGGGCGGGTTGCGGTCGCGGCGCTGGCTGCCATCGCGCTGGCTACCTTCGCGCTGGCCGCCACGCTCGCCGCTATCGTCGCGGCCGCGCTGGTTGTTGTCGCGATTGCGGTCGCGGCCGCCGCCATTGCCGCCGTCGCGGTTGCCGTTCTGCTGGTCGCGGCCGGCGTTCTGCTGAAAGCGGCGATCGCGATCGTTCCGGTCGCCGGCGTCGCCGCGGTCGGTGCGATTGTAGTTGCCGTTGTAATTGACGTCGTCGAAACCCTCCTCGTCGTCCTCGGCGTCGCTTTCGCGCACGTCGCGGTCGTCGCGGGGCTGCTGGAACTGCGCCTGGGCGGCGGCGATGATCCGGTTGTAGTGCTCGGCGTGCTGAAGATAGTTTTCCGCCATGACTCGGTCGCCGGCGGCGGAGGCGTCGCGCGCCAGCATCGAGTATTTCTCGGCGACATGCTGGGCGGAGCCGCGGATCTTGACGTCAGGGCCGTTCGACTCGTAGTTGCGCGAAAGCGGGTTGGGGCCTTTGCGCCCACGACCGCGCATACGGTTCTTCTGCTGCTGTCCTGGCCTCATGCTCTTCCTGTCTCTTGGTGTCGGGAGCATCCCACGGGATTCTCCGTCTTGGGAGCGTGTAACGTGCCCCGAACGCGGCTGCCGATTGATGTCGGGCCGGCGATGGAAATTTTCTAATTTCGGCTTCGACTGGCGATCCGAACTGCCAGCATCACGGACGGCCATTCGGCCATCTCGAGCATCTCCCGGCTCTGCCGCGTGAGATGTCCCCCTCGATTGCTCCGTTACGTGCCTGACAATAGAGATGAAACCCCCGCGCTACAAGCCTTAATTCCCCACGATAGCGAATCCTCCTGCAAGAAGACGGGCTTCGCGAAAGCTTCGGTCACGACGGTGCCGACCGCATGGCCAGGACCCGCTCGATCCCGGAGAGGTCGTTCGTCCGGCCAAGACCGGCAAACCCGCGCGCCGCGAAAATCGCCTCGACATCGGCCGCCTGGCCGAGCCCGATCTCGACGATGACGGCGGCGCCGGGGGAAAGCAGCCGGGCCGCGCCATCCGAAATCTCGCGATAGGCGTTAAGCCCGTCCGGCCCACCGTCCAGCGCCAGCATGGGATCGTGCCGGCGCACGGCAAGCGCGAGTCCGTCGATGTCCCCGCTCGGAATGTAGGGCGGGTTGGACAGGACGAGGTCGAACGCCCCACCGAGCGCCGACAGGTGATTGCAAACGACGGGAAGGAACCGCTCGCCGACGCCGGCCGTCTCGGCGTTGCGCCTCGCCGTCGCCAGCGCCCCGGGCGAAACGTCGATCGCGACGGCCCTTGCGCGGTCGTAGAGGGCGAGCAGCGAAACGGCGATCACCCCGGACCCGGTGCCGACATCGGCGAACAGGCATTCGCCCCGCGCGGCGATCGCCGCCTCGACGAAGGGACGGGCCACCTCGACGAGGATTTCCGTTTCGGGTCGGGGCTCCAGCGTCTCCGCCGACAGCGCGAATTCGTGCTCGTAGAAGGCCCGGCGACCGATGATCCGGTGCACCGGCTCGCCGGCGATCCGCCGGGCAAGGAGGCCGGCCAGGCGTTCGGCGGCGGACGGTTCGACCACCTGTCCACTGGCACGGTGGACCTCGGTGGGTGGCAGGCCCACCGCTTCGGCGGTGAGCAGCCTGGCATCGAGATCGGGGGTCGAAATCTCAGGCGGTCGTCCCTCGCCATCGGCGGAACCGGCGCGCGCGGCATCACGCAGACACTGTGCCGCCGAGCGGTAGAGATCGCCGAGCCGGGCGCGCGTTCCCTCTGCGCCGGCATTCGCCGGCGTCTGAGGTCTCGCGGCGTCGTCGTGCTCGTCGTTCCCGTTCATCCGGCGCGTCTCATCGCCTCGCCTCACATGCCCTCGTCGACGCCGACGGCGGCCAGCAGACGCGCCTGGTGATCGGCGATCAGCGCCTCGACCAGTTCGTCCATCTCGCCCTCGATCACCCGATCGAGCTTGTAGAGCGTCAGGTTAATGCGGTGGTCGGTCACCCGGCCTTGCGGGAAGTTGTAGGTGCGGATCCGCTCCGACCGGTCGCCGGATCCGACCTGGCTCTTGCGGGCGGCGGAGCGCTCGTCGTCGGCCTTCTGGCGCTCCATGTCGAACAGCTTGGCCTTCAGCACCTGCATCGCCCGGGCGCGGTTCTGATGCTGGGACTTTTCCGAGGAGGTGACGACGATACCCGTTGGAAGGTGGGTGATGCGCACCGCCGAATCGGTGGTGTTGACGTGCTGGCCGCCGGCGCCGGACGCGCGCATGGTGTCGATGCGGATGTCCTCGGCCCTGACGTCGACGTCGATGTCCTCGGCCTCGGGCAGCACCGCGACGGTGGCGGCGGAGGTGTGGATGCGGCCGCCCGATTCGGTCTCCGGGACGCGCTGCACCCGGTGGACGCCGGATTCGAACTTCAGCCGCGAGAAGACGCCCCGGCCCTTGATCGCCGCGATCACCTCCTTGTAGCCGCCCACTTCGCCCTCGCTGGCGGACAGGACTTCGAGCTTCCAGCGGTTGAGTTCGGCATAGCGCTGATACATGCGGAAGAGGTCGCCGGCGAAGAGGCCGGCTTCCGAGCCGCCCGTTCCCGCCCGGATTTCCAGGATCGCGCCCTTCTCGTCGGCGGCGTCCTTGGGCAGGAGCAGGAGGCGGATTGCCTGGGTCAGTTGCTCGATCTTTTCCTTCAGGCTGTCGATCTCGAGTTCGGCGAGCTCGCGCATCTCCCGATCGGCCGCAGGGTCGGCGAGCAGCGCGCGGGTGCCCTTCAGCTCCTCCTCGGCACGGCGATAGTCGCCGATCGCGGCATTGACGTCCTCGAGCCCGGCATATTCCGCCGCGAGCTTGGAATAGACCTCGTGTTCGGGCCCCTTCGCCATCTCCCGTTCGAGGGTGGCGAAGCGATTCTGGATTTCGTTCAACGTGGCGTTCGGCAGAGTTGCCATGATATCCGGTTCGATGCTGTCGGTGGGGGCGATGCCCCGTCAAGAGGGCCGGCGATAGCGCCGCGGCCGAAGATCGGCAAGCCGCGAAGGATCCGGCCGGCGGGTCCAGGGACCGTCCGGACGCTAATATGGGATCCGGTGGCGCTCGGCGAAATCCTTCAGGAAACCCCGCGCCGATCCCGCCTCGTTCGGGTCGTCGAGGAGCTCGGCGAACTCGTCGCGAAGCTTTTGCGCGTCGAGTTCGAGCAACATGGCCTTGACCGGCCCGATCGAGGGCGGCGCCATTGAGATGCTGCGAAAGCCGAGGCCGATCAAGGCCATCGCCGAAAGCGGCCTTCCGGCCATCTCGCCGCAGAGCGATACCGGCACGCCGTGGCGCTCGCCGGCGAGCGCCACGTCCCGCAGCGCCCGCAGGAACGGCACGGACAGGTCGTCGTAACGCGTCGCCACGTTCGCATTGCCGCGATCGACGGCGAAGAAGAACTGGAAGAGATCGTTCGACCCGATCGAGACGAAGTCGAGCATGCCCATCAACGGATCGAGCTGGTAGAGCAGCGAGGGCACCTCCAGCATCGCCCCGAGCTGCAGTTCCTTCGGCCGCGTATAGCCGAAGCGCTCCAGATGCTGAAGCTCACGGTCGATCAACGAACGCGCCGCGTCGATTTCGGCAAGATCGGTGACCATCGGGAACATGATCTTGACGTTGCGCCCGGTAGCCGCCTTCAGAAGCGCGCGCAACTGGGTGCGCAGGAGGCCCGGCCGATCGAGGGCGAGGCGCATCGCTCGGTAGCCCAGCGCCGGGTTCTGCTCGGGCCCGTGGGCGAGATAGGGCAAGAGCTTGTCGCCGCCGACGTCGAGGGTGCGAAAGGTGACGGGCTTTTCGCCCGCCGCGTCGATGACGGCGCGATAAAGCCGCTCCTGATCGCTCGCCCGCGGCATGGTCGAGGCCACCATGAACTGCAGCTCGGTGCGGAACAGGCCGATCCCTTCCGCCCCGGATTCGTCGAGCTGCGGCAGGTCGACGAGGAGACCGGCATTCATCTGCAGGCCGATCGCCGCGCCGTCGCGGGTCTTCGCCGGGACCTCGCGCAGCGAGCGATAGCGCTGCTGGCGTTCGGCGCGAAATCCCAGCTTGTCGGCGAAGAGTTCGTGCACCTCCGGCGGCGGGCGCAGATGCACGTCGCCGCTCTCGCCGTCGACGACGATCGGATCGCCGTTCTCCGACATCGAGACGACGCCCTTGACCTGTCCGGCGACGGGAATGCCGAGCGCCCGCGCGACGATGACGACATGGCTGGTCGCCGCGCCTTCTTCGAGGACGAGGCCTTTGATCTGGCCGCGGTGATAGTCGAGAAGCTCGGCCGCCCCCATGTTGCGGGCGACGACGACGGCGTCGCTCACCGCGTTTCCGGCGCCCGCCTGGCCGATCAGCTGGCGCAGGAGCCGGTTGGCGAGATCGTCGAAATCGTGCAGCCGCTCGCGGATGTAGGGGTCGGTCAGATGCATCATGCGCGCGCGCATGTCCGACTGCACCTTCTCGACCGCCGCCTCGGCGGTGAGGCCGTTGCGCACCGCCTCCTCCAGCCGGCGCACCCAGCCGCGATCCTGGGCGAACTTGCGATAGGTCTCCAGCACCGCCCGGTGCTCGCCCTCGTCGGCGACGTCGCGCCGCGACAGCATGCTCTCGATCGACTGGCGCAGGATCGCCAAAGCCTCGGTGAGGCGGGAGACTTCGCTGTCGACGTCCTCGTTGAACAGGCTGGAAACGATCACCCGCGGCTCGTGCAGGACGACGCGGCCGATGCCGATGCCGTCGCAAAGGGGAAGCCCCTCGAAGCTGACCGGCCGGGTGAGATCGAGGGTGACGCCGGGCCGCGACAAGCCTTCGAGGCCGCCCGCCGCGATCATCTCGGCGATCACCATGGCGACCGTCTCGAACGCCTCCGATTCCTCTTCCGGATAGACCCGGCCCGCCGCCTTGTTCTGGACGACGAGGACGCCGAGCGTCCGCCCGGCCCTCAGCACCGGCACGCCGAGGAACGTCGCGTAGATCTCCTCGCCGGTCTCCGGCAGATAGGTGAAGGCCGGATGGTTCTGGGCGTCGGAGAGATTGAGCGGCCTTGCCGTCGCGGCGATCGTGCCGACCAGGCCCTCGCCGAGCCGCAGCTGCGCCAGGTGGACCGAGCCGGGATTGAGGCCTTCGGTGGCATAGAGTTCGAGCACGCCGTCGGCCCGCAGCACATAAAGCGAGCAGACCTCGGTCTCCATGTGCTTGGCGATCAGCTTGACGATCTGGTCGAGACGCGCCTGCGGCTCCAGGGGCTCGATCATCAGCTCCCGGATGCGGCGCATCAAGACGCGCGGACCTGAGGTGTCGCTCCTGTTCAACCCGGCTTTTCCGTTCTGTGCCGCGGCAGCCACTGCTGCAGCGGCAGACGATGGCGGTTATGCGCTTCGCGTCGAACGCAGTTGATCACACAAACCGCGTTCTCCCAAGCGAAGTGGCGAATTCGCTCCCCTGACGATCAGCTTGGGGGACGACGTGGAGCCAAGCAAGAACCCTGCCGAGCCTCGAACGGCCCCGTGCCGATGCCGGCGACCGCGTTGCTCACGCCTTGTCCAGGCCGTAAACGCCATGCAGCGCCCGGACCGCAAGCTCGGTATAGTCGCCGTCGATCAGGATCGAGATCTTGATCTCGGAGGTGGTGATCGCCTTGATGTTGATGCTGCGGGCGGCGAGCGCCTTGAAGGCGGTGGCGGCGACGCCAGTGTGGCTGCGCATGCCGATGCCGATCACCGAGACCTTGGTCAGGCCCGATTCGCTCTGCAGCGCATCGTAGCGCATCTCGGCCTTGGCCTTCTCGAGCAGCGTGATGGCCTTCTGCAGGTCGCCCGCCGGCACCGTGAAGGTCATGTCGGTGGCGTCGCCCTGCTCGGAGATGTTCTGGACGATCATGTCGACGTTGACGCCGGCATCGGCCAGCGGGCCGAAGATCGCCGCCGCGACGCCCGGCCGGTCCTCGACACGCCGCAGCGAAATCTGCGCCTCGTCCCTGGAATAGGCGATACCGGTTACGACCTGCTGTTCCACGATTTCGTCCTCGTCGCAAATGAGGGTGCCCGGCGGATTGTCGAAGTCGCCCATGCCGGGCGCGTCCGGATCCACGAAGGAGGAGCGCACGAAAGTGCGCACCTTGTGTACCATTGCCAGTTCCACCGAGCGCACCTGCAGCACCTTGGCGCCGAGCGAGGCCATCTCCAGCATCTCCTCGAAGGAGATCTTGGCCATCCGCCGGGCCTTGGGTTCGATCCGCGGGTCGGTGGTGTAGACACCGTCGACGTCGGTGTAGATGTCGCAGCGGTCGGCGGAAATCGCCGCGGCAATGGCGACCGCGCTGGTGTCGGAGCCGCCGCGACCGAGCGTCGCGATGCGGTTGTCCGGGGCGATGCCCTGGAAGCCAGCGACGACGGCAACCTGGCCCTCGGCCTCGAAGCGCCGGACGATCTCGCCGGCGTCGATCTCCTGGATGCGTGCGGCGCCATGGGCGCCATCGGTGCGGATAGGGATCTGCCAGCCCTGCCAGGACCGGGCATTGATCCCCATCTCCTGCAGCGCGATCGCCAAGAGCCCGGCGGTCACCTGCTCGCCCGAGGCGACGATCGCGTCGTACTCACGCGCGTCGTGAATGGGAGAGGCCTCGCGGCACCATCCGACCAGCTCGTTGGTCTTGCCGGCCATCGCCGAGACGACGACGGCGACATGGTGCCCGGCATCGACCTCACGTTTGACATGCCGGGCGACGTTCTGAATGCGGGAAATGTCGCCGACGGATGTTCCGCCGAATTTCAGGACGAGACGGGCCATGAGCTCAGATGGTTCGATTCGTTGAGCGCGGGTTCCGGTTGTAGCCAGTCCCGCATCGTTGGTTGTCGCAAGCGAAGGGCTCGCGCTACCCCTTCAGCGCCGGTTCCCTAGCCGATGGCGGACCGCTGCGCAATCGTCCCCGCGACATCGGCGGCGTTCGGCCTCGCCGCGAATGCGCCACGACGCTTTCCCGGGCCCCGTCGACCGGTCCGCCCGACCGTCCGGCGGACCAAATCCCTCGGCGTTCGCGCCGGCGCAGGCAGCGCTCCCGCCTCCTCCGCGACCCTCCGCCGCCGCAGCCGGCGCTTGACTTCGCCGCCGCAAAGCGAACATCCCGGTGGGCGAAGCGATGAACGGGACGAAACGATGCCGGACGCAACGACGATCGACGCGAACGAGGTGGAGCGCTTTTCGCGCCTTGCCCAGGAATGGTGGAATCCGGCAGGCAAATTCAAGCCGCTGCACAAATTCAATCCGGTCCGGCTCGACTATGTCCGCGAGCAGATGGCGCTCAATTTTTCCCGCGACACGATGCAGCCGAAGCCCTTCGACGGGCTTTCCGTCCTCGACATCGGCTGCGGCGGCGGGCTCATCGCCGAGCCGCTGGCAAGGCTCGGCGCCTCGGTCGTCGGCGCCGACGCGTCCGAGACCAATATCGAAGTGGCCAAGCTCCATGCGAGCGGCTCGGGGCTCGCCATCGACTACCGGGCGACCACGGCGGAGGCGATCGCTGCCGGCGGCGAAACCTTCGACGTCGTGCTGGCCCTCGAGGTGGTCGAGCACGTCGCCGACGTCGATCTGTTCCTCAGCTCCTGCGCCGCCATGGTCAAGCCGGGCGGCCTGCTCTTCGTCGCCACCATCAACCGCACCTTCAAGGCACTCACTTTCGCCATCGTCGGGGCGGAATACGTCCTCGGCTGGCTGCCGAAGGGCACCCACCAGTATTCCAAGCTGGTGCGGCCTCACGAGATCGAGCGGCCGCTGCAGGCGGCCGGCCTTTCCATCCTGGAGGAGACCGGCGTCGTCTATCACCCGCTCGCCGACGAATGGCGCCTCGACCGCGATACCGACGTCAACTACATGATTCTCTCGCGTCGCTCTGAAATATAGACGACGCCCAGGCACTGGCCGAGGCATCCTTGATCTCGGATAAGCTCGTATACCCGAAAGCCTGATATTAATACTGGCTCTTGCGCAGGTTGTGTGGTTTTACGCGGCCAAGAGGAGTCGACGGCGCAAGAGATCGAGGTTCCCACGTCCGTACATTGAGCGCTTGAGAAGTTTGAGCTTGGTGACCTGGCCCTCCGTTTG
>NZ_JAAAMG010000042.1 GCF_010500815.1 Jiella pacifica | reverse complement strand
AGGCCGATCTCGACGCCTGGCTCGTCCACTACAACACCGAACGCCCGCACCTCGGCTACCGCAACATGGGCCGTAGGCCAGTCGAAACCGTCATGTCATTCGTCAGTCAAGAAGCTTAAGTGGACACGTCGTGTTCGGCGAGGCGCTTATTGATGGTCGGCCAATTTTGCGACCCCCGAAGTCTTTGCTAAAAAGTCCACTTCCTCATTTCTGCCGAGCTGCATGTTTAAGTCCGACACGAAATGATCGACAATCCTATCAACCTGCTCGTTCTCCAATAGACGCTTTGCGACAGCTGCAACCATCGAGGCCCCCGAGAAAAACGGCGGCAGAGACGCTCCAAGGGCAAAAAGGCTTACGTCGCAGCCAATTGAGATCCAACCGTGTGTCCTAGAAAGGACTCTTGTAAGCCCCAAACGTTTGCGCTGCTCCTTACGAAGACGGATAATTTCTTCTTGGCGGATATCTGATGGTAGCTCTGCTAGACGGCTCACTAAGGTGAGACCTTTGCGTCTTAAAGATGGCCTTTTAGTTACATCGATGATCTCAGAGAGTGGAATTACAGTATCATCGAAATCAAACAGGGGAATCGCCGGAATCACGCTAGTTCGCTCGATCTTCCCGCGTTCGCATTCGGCCCATGAGGCAGCTAACTTGGTGTTGAAGTTACGGTAAAATGAAAGCTTATCGGCCATTAATCTGGTGGGCTCGATCCAGCTGCCAACATAGGAATCGTGTGGCGTGTGCGGAATGTATATTGCGCCGAGACTTTGCGCAATTTGAATATTTTGCCCAAATAAGTAAGATTCGATCCTTACGTCTTTGTTTTGAATGCGTTCTACCGCTTCGGAAAATTGCCCCCCTAAACCTGTAGGCTCGACTCCCAGAGCGCCTCTGTTTTCAAACCATGATACCCAATTGCGCTTGGCATACCGTGGATAAAGGAGGTTTCGTGCAACAGCTTCCCCATCTCCTCCACTTTCAGTGTAATCCTTGATAAACTGTCTTACGCTTGGCCCCATTTCTGGACGGCAGAGTATATATTCTCTTTCGATTTGCGCGGTGTCGTTTAGTATCAATGCAGCGAGCTCTCTGCGGCTTATAATGGATAGCGGATTTAATTGGTATATCTCTTCAACGAACGCATAATCTGATCGCTCTTCTGGTTGTGAAAATGCCAGCGCGACGCGATTTGATGCGACAAGTTGCATGAATTCATCTGAGGTAATTTTATTAGCGGCTAAGAAATTCTTTAAATTAATCGCTCCATCTTCCATTGGGGGTTGCATGTATATCTTATCGAAGAGAAGAAGGAGTTGTCGAAGCTCGACGGAAGGCATAGAAGCATCAATATAAACTTTCGTATCTTCATCATTTCGGGGTCGCGATAAATTATCAACGTGTTGCCCGGAGGCGATGAGGCCTACGTTCTGAAACCAAAATTGATCTGCATCGATTACAAATTTTGGTAGTCGATTGCGTTGCTGCCGAATTGACACCGGGAGAAAATCGATTGTCTTTTCTGGAGTAGGTTGAGATTCACCGCCAATTTTTGGCACCAAATGGCATCTACGGAAATCAACAACTGAATTTATATATATTTCGACTTCGAACTCACGACTATGATGCGTGGATGAATTGTAGTAGAAATTTTTCGAGCCGTCTTCGTTGAAGCTTGAACCGGTTAAAATCGGAAAATCCGGGAAGCACGATTCAATTTCAGTCATTATATCGAATAGGCTAATGACCGTGATGTCTCGTGCGCTTCCCCATTCGTCCTCGCCAACCTGAGCGATGGGCTTTCCACGTGCCGGTCGTTCGTTCGACAGTTTAACGTCTGAACCAGCCATTACGATTTTGTTTTCGAAATCCTTGGAGAACGAGGCCGCATTCAATTGATCTTCAGAGACGAAGACAATATGTTCGAATTTACTTATTTCATAAATCGTAGTCTCAATATGAGGGAAATGTGCGCGTAGTCTGGCGTCTGCCAGACGAGCGGCACCCCTTTGGTGGGTCATTCCACTTTTCGGTGTACTCATGCTGCTATACCGGTGCAATCAGATATGGAAATCGCGTCCTGATGGCGGATGGTGCCATAGGCATGGAGCACCGGCTCGGCGATGGACGACAGGCCATTGGTGCGCAGCTGCCATTCGAGATAGCCGATCCACAGAACCAGATCGGCGATGGCGACGGCGCGGGGGTTGATCTCCAGCCCATAGAACTGGCGGGGGGAGACCGTCTCGCCCTCCATCATGAAGCGTGGGGCGTTTTCGCCCAGCGCATCGAGGGCTTCCAGCACCTCGCCTTCGAGCTTCTTCAACAGTTCCAGCGAGACATAGAGGAAATTGCCGGTGCCGCAGGCGGGATCGAGCACCCGCAGGGTGCAGAGCTTGTGGTGGAAATCCTTGACGAGGGCGACGGCGGCGGCGTCCTTGCCGGCCTCGTGCAGCTCCTTCACCCGCGCCTCGACATCCTGTCAGTCGGCGGTGAGTGGCTCGATGATGGTCGGGATCACCAGCCGCTCGACATAGGCTCTCGGCGTGTAATGGGCGCCGAGCTTGGAACGCTCTCTGGAATCGAGGGCGCGCTCCAGAAGCGTGCCGAAGATCGCCGGCTCGACATCGCGCCAGTCGCGCCTGGCGGCGACGAAGAGTTCGTGAATGCCTTCGCCATCGAGGGGAAGCGCCGTGCGGGTCTTGAACAAGGAGCCGTTGAAGCGCTTCAGCGCCACCATCATGCGCGGCTCGTAGCCGCCGGTGTCCATGGTCGCCCAGAGCGCTTCGAGGGCGGGAACGAAGGCTTGCGGCTTGTCTTTCAACTCGCCGAGCAGCTTGACGAAGCTTTCCTCCGGGATCAGCCCGACATCCTCGGCGAACATGGTGAAGAGGCAGCGCATGAGAAATTCGGCGACGTCGCGCGGATCGTGCTTTCCCTCCAGCCGCTTGGCGACGCGGGCGAGACGCTCGGCGATGTCGCGGGTGACCTCGGCGGACTTCTTCGCCGGATCGAGGGAATGGGGATCGGCCCAGATCGCCTGCAGCCGCGCCTGGACTTCCGGGTCGCGCAGATCGTCCATGGCGAGGCGATAGGAGCGGCGATCGGGGAAATGGGCGTAGTTCTTTCCCTGGCCGGAAAAGTCGGCGAAGATTTCGATGACATGGCCGACATCGACGACGAGTAGAAACGGCGGATAGCCATGGGCGACGGGCAGCGCGCGGGCATAGTTTTCCGCCTGACGGCGCGCGGCGATCATCACCTTGTCCCAGGTGCCGGTGCCGCGCCTGGCGTGGCCCGCCTTCACCTTGGCCTCGTCGGCGCCGAGCATCGAGAGCTGGTCCGGATCGGCGCTCGCGCGGACCGGCCCGCGCTTGGCGGACTGCTTGGCCTCAAGGATGAAGGCGCCCCGCTTGTAGCAGTCGATCCAGCCGGGGGTGGTGGAGCCGTCCGGGTGTCGGAAGTCGATCTGCCGCTCGAAGACGTAGTCGTTGCGGGCGTTTTCAGCCGAGGCCATTTGCGGGCGGCCAAGGCCGAGGGCCTCGCAAAGGCCCATGACGAAAAGCTGGTAGTTCGCCCGCTCGGCGCCGCCTGAGGCGGAGGATTCGACGATCAGCCGGTCGAGCTTGCCCGTGTCGACGCCCTCCGAGGCGCGGGTCTCCTGCGGCGATGCCATCTCGCTTTCCCCCTCAAGCCGCCGGCGGTCTCGAATCGCCGAAGGCTTCTTTGTCGCTGAAAAGGTTAGCGAAGGTGGCTGGGATTGTCGCGGCTAAGTTGCCGGAGAGGGCGGGAACCCCTCCGCTTCGCCATCCTCGACCCGAAGGGTTCGGGATCCATGCCGGGATGGTGCTGTCGGCAGTTCGGCGACGACGTTATGCCGCCTCGGTCAGAAGCTCCGCGGGAAGCTGGGTGCGGGCGTCGAGCAATTCGATGCCGACGATATGGCCCTCCGCGTCATAGTCCAGGATCACGTCGGGAGAGACTTCGGCGCTTTCGATGACACGCGATTCCGACAGCCGCATGTAAGCGGCGTTCGCCTCGGCATCGTAGCGAATGCGGATCGGTTTCATGGCGGTCTCCGCGCGTCTCGATCGAAGAAGATGGTGATGATACGCCGTTCGCGCTCGTCTTCAAAGCAGACGACGCGCAGGATGCGATCGCCGAATTCGGGGATCGCCTTGTAGTATCGTGTCCGCCCCGGGCGCGGATCGTCAGCAATCCAGTCGGGCGCTTCGACTGTCCGGATGACCCATTCCGGGTCGAGCTTGCGCTCTTCGATCGAGTCGATCGCATGTTGGACGAAGGTCAGGGGTTTCGAGGAAGGCGCCACCGATCCCCCGACCGCTCAACTATCCATCTTCAGCGCGGCGATGAAGGCCTCCTGCGGGATCTCGACCTTGCCGAACTGGCGCATGCGCTTCTTGCCCTCTTTCTGCTTTTCGAGGAGCTTGCGCTTGCGGGTGGCGTCGCCGCCGTAGCATTTGGCGGTGACGTCCTTGCGCAGCGCCGAGATGGTCTCGCGGGCGATCACCTTGCCGCCGATCGCCGCCTGGATCGGGATCTTGAAGAGGTGGTGGGGGATCAGCTCCTTCAGCTTCTCGCACATGGCTCTTCCCCGTCTGTCCGCCTGGGTGCGGTGGACGAGCATGGAGAGGGCGTCGACCGGCTCGGCATTGACGAGGACGGAGAGCTTCACGAGGTCGCCCTCGCGGTACTCGGTCATCTGGTAGTCGAACGAGGCATAGCCCTTCGAGATCGACTTCAGCCGGTCGTAGAAGTCGAAGACCACCTCGTTCAGCGGCAGCTCGTAGGCGACCAGCGCGCGCTTGCCGACATAGGAGAGGTCGAGCTGGATGCCGCGGCGCTCCTGGCAGAGGGTGAGGATGTTGCCGAGATAGTCGTCGGGGGTGAGGATCGTCGCCTTGATCCAGGGCTCCTGGATGTGGTCGATGCGGACGACGTCGGGCATGTCGGCCGGGTTGTGCAGCTCGATGTCGGAGCCGTCGGTCATGTGGATCTTGTAGACCACCGAGGGGGCCGTCGCGATCAGATCGAGGTCGAACTCGCGGGAGAGGCGCTCCTGGATGATCTCGAGATGCAACAGCCCAAGGAAGCCGCAGCGGAAGCCGAAACCGAGGGCCGCCGAGGATTCCATCTCGAAGGAGAAGCTGGCGTCGTTGAGCCTGAGCCGGCCCATGGCGGCGCGCAGATCGTCGAAGTCGGCGGCGTCGACCGGGAAGAGGCCGCAGAAGACGACGGGCTGCGCCGGCTTGAAGCCCGGCAGCATCGACGTCGTCGGGCGCTTGTCCTCGGTGATGGTGTCGCCGACGCGGGTGTCGGCGACTTCCTTGATGCTCGCGGTGATGAAGCCGAGCTCGCCGGGGCCGAGCGCATCGACCTGGACCATCTTGGGAGTGAAGACGCCGACCCGGTCGACCGGATATTTGGCGTCCGTGCCCATCATGCGGATGGTCTGGCCCTTCTTCAGTTCGCCGTCGATGATGCGCACGAGGACGATGACGCCGAGATAGGCGTCGTACCACGAATCGACCAGCATCGCCTTCAGGGGCGCCTTGCGGTCACCCTCCTTGGGCGGCGGCAGGCGGTGGACGATGGCTTCCAGCACGTCCTCGATGCCGAGGCCGGATTTCGCCGAGATCATCACCGCCTCGGAGGCGTCGAGGCCGATCACCTCCTCGATCTGCTCCTTCACCTTGTCGGGCTCGGCGGCGGGCAGGTCGATCTTGTTGAGAACCGGGACGATCTCGAGATTGTTGTCGAGGGCAAGATAGACGTTGGCGAGGGTCTGCGCCTCGACGCCCTGTGCCGCGTCGACGACCAAGAGAGCGCCCTCGCAGGCCGACAGCGAGCGCGACACCTCGTAGGCGAAGTCGACATGGCCCGGCGTGTCGATCAGGTTGAGGACGTAGGTCTCGCCGTTCTTGGCGGTGTAGTGCAGGCGCACGGTCTGCGCCTTGATGGTGATGCCGCGCTCGCGCTCGATGTCCATCGAATCGAGCACCTGCTCCTTCATGTCGCGCAGCTCGAGGCCGCCCGTGTTCTGGATCAGGCGATCGGCAAGGGTCGACTTCCCGTGGTCGATATGCGCGACGATCGAGAAGTTGCGGATGTGGTCGAGAGGCGTGTTCGCGGGCATGGTGCTCATGGCCCGCGATATAAAGACAGTTAACGCGTCTTGGAAGCGTTCGATTGCGCGTTGCGGCAGAGATTTGGCCGAAACGCCAAGGGCCGGGGCCGGGCCGGGGCCGGCTCAGCGCGCGGCGAAGGCGGCGCGGGCCTGGGCCGACTGGCGGTGATGGGTGTGGCAGATGGCGATGGCCAGCGCGTCGGCGGCGTCGTCGGTGTCGAAGGTCGCCTTCGGCATCAAGACCTTCACCATCATGTGGATCTGCTTCTTCTCGCCATGGCCGACGCCGATGACGGCCTTCTTCACGGCGTTCGGCGCATATTCGGCGACGGGCAGGCCGGCCAAAGCGGGCACCAGCAGCGCGATGCCGCGGGCCTGGCCGAGCTTCAGCGTCGCCACCGCGTCCTTGTTGACGAAGGTCTGTTCGACGGCGGCCTCGTCCGGCTTGTGGCCATGGATGACGGCGGAGAGGCCCTCGTGCAGCTGGCAGAGCCGCGAGGCAAGATCGCATTGGGCATCGGAGGTGATGGTGCCGCTGGCCACGAAGCGCAGCGAGTTGCCCAGAGTCTCGACGATGCCCCAGCCGGTGCGCCTGAGGCCCGGATCGATGCCGACGATGCGGATGGGGGTCTCCATTAACATTTTGTTCAAACTTTCCTTTATCCGAATCGCTGGCGATTGGACAGACGAAACATGAACAAAGATGAAACACGCGGCAGCGCGTGAGAACATTGCGGCTCGCGAAGCCCTCGCGGTCGCGGTAGGATATGTCGGAATGGAGGCGATGGCGATGAGTGACGCCCAGACCATCAAACGCATGACGCCGGACGAGTTCTATGCTTGGCAGCTCGACCAGGAGCAGAATTACGAGCTGGTCGACGGAATACCGGTGCTGCCCGCCAAGGCGATGACAGGGGCCAGCCGCCGGCATGACATCATCACCGTGAATATTCTTCGATTGCTCGCAAATCAGCTGCGCGGCAAGCTCTGCCGGCCCCATACGGACGACATGTCCGTTCGAAACCCGAACGGCAACCTGCGGCGGCCGGACATCATCGTCGACTGCAAGGGCGGGCCGGATCGTTCGATGGAAACCGGCGAACCGCGGGTGCTGATCGAGGTGCTGTCGCCGTCGACCATGGCCTTCGACCGATTTCGCAAGGTCGAGGAATACAAGACCAACGACGGCGTTCGCGTCGTCCTGCTCGTTGCCTCAGAATCGGCCGAGGTGATCGTCTGGCGGCGGGGCGGGGAGGGCGCCGACGCCTGGCGCTCGGAGATCGTCGAGGGCCTGGCTGCGACCATCGACCTGCCGGAGATCGGCTGCGAGCTGGCGCTCGAGGAGGTCTACGAGGACACGGGCGTGAAAGACAAACCGGTCGGTGCGTGACGCGAGACATGCGGGCGGCCAGCCAGGATGAGAGGCTGTCGAGGCAGGCGATCCGGTCCGGGCTTGCCCGCCAGTTGCAAGGCCGGGCGACCCGGTCGCTGCCGTCAGGGCTGGGAAGTCCGGTCGACGATCGGATCGTGCACCGTCTCCAGCCATCCGCCCAGGCGCGAAGGATCGCCATCCACCCGCATCGCGCCCGAGGCCAGGAACGCGGCGCGCGCGGCAGGATAGGTCGGGTCGCCGCCGTACAGGGCGTTCAAGCGGCGCGCCGCAGCGGCCGTCACGACGATCGTGACGTCGCCGCGCTCGTCCGGGCGCACCCCGACACGGAACGACGGCTTGCCGGCGACGATGTCGAAGCGCAGTCCCTGAACCAACCCCTCTCCGAGTTCGGTTCCGTCGCTGTAGCGCTCGACCAGGGACACGGTGAGGTCCGGCGAAAGCCCGGATCGCGAGGCGGCGCGGCTCATCTCAGCGCCCACCATCTCGAACCAGGGCACTGTGCCCTGGGGCTGCTTGCGATGCTCGGTCATTCCATCGCTCCATTTCTTTCGTTCCCGTAGCGGCCGCCGATTCCGCAGCGAGGCTGCCGCGACCCGCGGGCGGCTCGTCGCGGCGGGTGAGGACGCTGGCGCATCCACCGTCGTTCAGTCCACGGTGAGGACGATCTTGCCCTGGATGTGCCCTTTTGCGGCGCGCTCGTGTGCGCTGCGGGCCGCGGCGAGGGGATAGGTGCCGTCGATGACGACGCGGACCGTGCCGTCATCGAGCAGGCTCGCGACTTCGGCCAGCTGCGCCCCGCTCGAACGCACCTGCGTCGCCGAGACGGTCACGCCGAGCTTCTCGGCTTCCTCGGCGCCGGAAAAGCCCAGGGGGAACACCGGGAACAGTGCACCGCCGCGCGCGATCTTGCGCAGGAAGCGGCCGCTGCTCGGTCCGCCGAGGGCATCGAGGACCAGGTCCACCTTGCCGGGAACATCCTCTGGCGGCGTTTGCGTGTAGTCGATGAACGCGTCGGCGCCGAGCTGGCGCAGCAGTGTCTCGTGCCGGCCCGACGCCACGGCAACGACGCGGGCGCCCCGCCACTTCGCCAGCTGCACCGCGAAATGCCCGACGCCGCCGGCAGCGCCGTTGACGAGGACGGTCCTGCCTTCGAGCGGCACCGGCTGATGCTGCGCCGGCTGCAGCGGGTTGGGCTCGTCATGGCCGAGCGCGATCAGGAACTGCCAGGCGGTGAGCAGCGACATCGGCGCTGCCGCGGCATGGACATGATCAAGGCCCGCCGGCTTGAGCGCGACTTCGGACGCCGGGACGGCGACATATTCGGCATAGGCCCTGCTGCCCCCGGCAAGGCCCGAGGGGAACCGCACCATGGCATAGACTTCGTCTCCGACGGAGACTGCCTCGACGCCCTCGGCGACGGCCTCGACGACGCCCGAGACGTCCGTTCCCGGAATGACGGGGAAGGCGACCTCTGGCCGCCATTCGGGCGGCAGCATCGCATAGCCGCCGCGCAGATACCAATCGGGCGGATTGATGCCGATGGCGCGGACCCGGACGAGCACTTCGCCGGCGGCGGGTTCCGGTTTCGGGGCGTCCTCGTAGCGCAGCACTTCGGGGCCGCCGAATGCGTGCAGCCGGATCGCCTTCATCATGTCGCTCACTGGAACCTCCTTGGGATCGTTGCTTCGGCGGTCATGTATCGGCGATGGTATGGATTGATAATGACGGCTTAAGTCGCTTCAATCATGCCATGAAGGAACAAATGGCATTCGAGCGTCTGACCGGCCTGATCGCGTTCGCCCGCGCCGGCTCGCTGGGAAGCTATACGGCGGCGGCCCGATCCCTGGCGGTGTCGCCCTCGGCCGTCAGCAAGAGCGTGCAGAGGCTCGAGCAGCGCCTGGGCGTTTCGCTGTTCACCCGCACCACCCGGTCATTGACGCTGACGCCCGAGGGCCGCGACCTGCACGAGCGCGCGCTGAGACTGCTGAGCGATGCGCAGGCGATCGAGCAGGCGGCGATGACGGCCCGATCCGAACCCACGGGCAGCTTGCGGATCGCAGCGTCCCTGCCGATCGGCGTGCATGTGATCGCGCCGGCGCTGCCTCGCTTTCGCAAGCTCTATCCCGGGGTCGCCATCGATCTGAGGCTGAGCGACCGGATGGCCGATTTCGTCGAGGAGGGGATCGATGTCGCGGTGCGCATCGGCGAACTTCCGGATTCGCGGCTGTTGTCGCGTCGGCTGGCGCCGCATCGGCTCTGCGCCTTCGCCGCGCCGACCTATCTGGCAGCCCGCGGCACACCGATGCATCCGGACGATATCGCGGGCCACGACACCGTCACTCTGCGATATCAGAGCTCCGGCCAGGCCATGCGCTGGCCGTTTCGGATCGGCCACCGGGAGATCGAGGTCGTGCCCCCGTCGGGCATCGTCGTCGACGTCAGCGATGCGCTGGTCGCGGCGCTCGCGGCCGGCGGCGGCATCGGCATCGTCGCGAACTTTCTCGCGGCGCCCTACGTCGCGCGGGGCGAACTCGTTCCGGTGCTGCCCGACTTCGCCGTCGAGCGGCACAACATCACCGCGCTCTGGCCGGAGAGTCGCCGGGCCAATCCCGCCGTGCGCGCCTTCCTGACGAGCCTCCAGCAGACGTTCCAAGAGCAGATGAAGGCTGCGGCCGGCGCGCCGGACTGAGGGCCGCCGCAGGTTCGCTGGGCCCTTGCACGGCCTTGGCGCCGGTGTCGCTCCACGTCGTCTCGGCCGCGGTAAACGATTTTCGTGGCCGACCTCGATCTTGTTCGACGGGGGGGACGCGGCTGCGTCCCGGCCCGCCTTCTCAAGCAGCCGAAAGCTTCGCCATCACTGCGTCGTCGACCTCGAAGTTCGCGTAGACGTTCTGGACGTCGTCGTCCTCGTCGAGATTGCCGATCAGGCGGAGCACGCTCTGGGCCTTTTCCTCGTCGACCGGGGTGCCGGTCTGGGGCCGCCAGATGGCGCGGACGCTCTCGGCTTCGCCGAGCAAAGCTTCCAGAGCGGTCGAAACCTCGTTGAGGTCCTCGAAGGCGGTGATGATCGTGTGGCCGTTCTCGTCGGAGACGACGTCGTCGGCGCCGGCCTCGATCGCCGCTTCCATCACCTTGTCGGCGTCGCCGACCTTCGCCGGATAGACGATCTCGCCGACGCGGTCGAACATGAAGGCGACTGAGCCGGTCTCGCCGAGCGCGCCGCCGGACTTGGTGAAGTAGGAGCGGACGTTGGAGGCGGTGCGATTGCGGTTGTCGGTGAGCGCTTCGACGATGACGGCGACGCCGCCCGGGCCGTAGCCCTCGTAGCGGACCTCGTCGTAATTGTCGCCTTCGCCGCCGGCCGCCTTCTTGATGGCGCGGTCGATGTTGTCCTTGGGCATCGACTGGGCCTTGGCGTTGTTGATCGCCAGGCGCAGGCGCGGATTCATGTCGGGGTCTGGCAGGCCGGCCTTGGCCGCGACGGTGATCTCGCGGGCGAGCTTGGAAAACAGCTTGGAGCGGACGGCATCCTGCCGCCCCTTGCGATGCATGATGTTCTTGAACTGTGAATGACCGGCCATGCGGCACCTGCTCGTTGATTTTCAGCGGTGAAAAGTGACGGTCATATAAAAAATTCTCGCCGATCCGTCCAGAACGCCCATCTCGACATTCGGCCGGGCATGGCGGCAAATCTGGCAACGAAAGGTCGAGATGGTGGATCCCCTCTGGCGAGAGGCCGTGTCCGTCGCGGAGCAACTCGTAGAAAGCGGTCGGATCGCCGCGATCGCCGTTCCGGCAGCGATCGAGGGTGAGGTTCGCGGGGCGGTCTCCTATGGCGAGCCGGCCGACGCGATCCTCATCCACAAGGGGTGGATCAGCCGTGTACCGCTCGAACGGCTTCGCCAGGTCGCCCACTGGAAGCCGGCCTTCGAGAACGACGTCTTCATCCTGATGTCGGCGAAGCGCTTACGATCCCCGCGCTTCTTGCGGCGGCGTCCGATCATCCCGTTTTTGCTGCGATCTCGACCCCTCGCGCCGATCCGGTCGCATCTGGAAGACGTCGACGGGCGCCGTTTCGCCGGTCGCCAGACGGTCTTCGTCCACATTTCGAAAGCCGCCGGCACTTCGCTGTTCGAGGCCGCGCGCCGGCGGGCCGTCCGCCCGCTCTATCTCGACGATCGCCTGGCGCTGAAAGCGGCGGCGCCGCATCTTGCGGCCCACGATCTGATCGGCGGACATGTCGGCTTCGACGCGCTTCATGCCGAGATCGGTGACGCGCGTTATTTCGCGGTCGTCCGCGATCCCCTGGAGCGTCTGGTCTCCGTGGCCGGCCATGCCCGGCGCCCCGGCGAAAGGGTCGAAAGCTTCAATTCGGTGATGCGGTTTCTGGCGAAAGGAACGCTGCGCGATTTTCTCGATCGTCCGGGCGGACCGGCCGAACTGCGGTTGCAGCAGGTGATGTTGACCGGCAAGGCCGAGCCGTCGGCGGAACTCACATGCGCGCGGCTGGAGAGGATCACGGTCGGGACGGTGGACGGGCTCGATCGCTTCCTCGCCCGCCATAGATCCTCGCTGGGGATCGATCCGGCCGATCTCCCGCGCCTCAACGTCACGCGGGACCGCAGCTCGCTCGTGCCGCAGGCCGAGATCGACGAGGCGGTTGCCGCTCACGGCCAGATGATCGAAGATGCGCGCGCCTTCTATGACCTGGTGCGCTGGCGCGAGCGTCTCCTGGATGATCCGGCCGCGGATGGATGAGGAAGCGCAACTGCCTGAACGGAAAGATGGCCGCGATGATGCCGGTGAAAATACCGCCGCTGCCCTTGACCGGCGGCTGCCAGTGCGGCCGGGTGCGCTATGAGATCCGGGCCGTGCCGGCGATGTTCTATCTCTGCCATTGCACGGAATGCCAGAGACAGACCTCCAGCGCCTTCGGCGAGAGCCTGCGCTGCGAGCCGGCATCGGTGGCGGTGACGGGCGGGATGCACACCACGCGGCGCGTGGCGGAGAACGGCAGCGTGCGGCTCGGCGACTTCTGCCCCGACTGCGGCGTGCGCATCCTGCATCGTTCGGAAGGCGATCCGGGCCGGCTCAACGTCAAGGCCGGCACGCTCGACGACGCTGCCTGGCTCGTCCCGGCAGGGCACATCTGGACCCGGTCGAAGCAGGCCTTCGTGACGATCGGCGAGGACGAACTGGCCTATCGGCAGGGGCCCGAAGACGGCGGGTCGGCGATGAAGGCGCGATGGCGTCAGATGCTGGGGATCGAGGGGGAGTGACACGCCCGAGACTGGCCATCGGGCCGGCAAAGGCGCGAGCGGGGCAGCGCCCCGGCTTCCCATGTCTCCTGCAATCCATGCCGGCCATGCCGGGAACGGCGGCGGCGCTACGCCGCTCCGTCCTCCGCCGCTCCGGCGTAACGTCTTTCGGCGTCGAGCTCGGCGAGGCTTTCGAGCGCGGCGCGGACGATCTCCTCGCGCAGTTCCAACTCGTGCTTGCTCATCGCCATGCGGTCGAAGTCCGACCACATGATCCAGCGTGACAGGGAGGGCGCCGCCGCGCTCTGGCGCAGGAAGATGCGGATGTCGGTATGGCGCCCGTCGGCGATGATCGCCGTCATCAAAGCCTCGATGGCCTCGAGCGGGCCTTCCAGGAGCTGGATGAAGCGGTTGAACTCGTGGATCAGCATTCCCGTCACGGCGAGGTCGCCATTGCGCCGGGCAGCACTTGCCGCGATGGCGCGGACGTCCGCAGCGGTGATGCCGGGCGCCGGACGGGAGAGATAAGCGAGCCGGTAGACCGTCATGGATGCCATCCTTCCTGGCCGCGACGAAAACCATCAGGCGACGGGGTAACGACAATATGACTTTGCGGTTGCCGCGCCAACTGGAGGAATATCCCACCGAGGATCTTGGGGACGCGGGTCGCACGATCCGGGCCGCAAGGCCGGGGCCGCAGTTCGGGTCGCAGTCCCGGAAGGAACGGACGATGGCAAGACCGGATCTCATCGCGCCGATCGCCGCGGCGGGCGTCTTTCTCGCAGCCGCCTTCGGCCCGGCCATGGCCGAACCTGCCGCGGCGCCGGCGGCGGAAGCGGCGCCCTCCGGCGGTTCGGGGGAGAAGGCGGTGGAACTGGACCGCCTGTTCGCGGCCCTGAAGACCGCGCCGAACGAGGCGGCGGGGCGGGCGATCGAGGACCGGATCTGGCGCCGCTGGATGCAGGCGCCGGACCGGCGGACGGAAAATCTCGTCCGCGAGGCGATGGCGCGGCGCGAGGTCTACGACTTCGCCGGCGCCAGGGCGCTGCTCGACGAGGCCGTCGCCGGGGCGCCGAGATATGCCGAGGCCTACAACCAGCGCGGCTTCGTCCTGTTTCTGCAGGAGGATTTCGACGCGGCGCTGGCGGACGTCGACCGTGCGATCGAACTGGAGCCGCGGCATTTCGCGGCGATGGCCGGCCGGGCGCTGATCCTGATGCGCCAGGGCCGGCATCGCCTTGCCCAGACCCAGCTGCGCCGAGCGGTCGAGATCCATCCCTTCCTCAAGGAACGCGGCCTCATCGTCGGCGAGCCGGCCAAGCCGGCGCGGCCGGGCGTCGACCTTTGAGGGGGCAGTTCGTGTCAGCAGATCCGCGGCTCGCGGCAATGACGGCCATTTGATTTGGCCGCAGCGCAGCTGCAGTTAGCTTCAGGCGTGATCGAAACCGCCGGAGGGGGTGCGCCATGCGTCGGGGCTTGTTCGGATTGGTCGCCGTCGTCTGTCTTCTCGGCCTCGCCGTCAGCGCGAAGGCCCAACCGGCCGGCGCCGGGGAGGAGCGGCCCAGCCAGTGCCGGGCGATCGCCAGCCTCATGCCGAAGGCGACGTTTGCGCAATTCTCCACCAACGATCGCGGTCTGTTCGAGAATCCGCAAAGCGACCAGACGGTCAGGATCACCTACGTCACCCACGCGACCTTCCTGATCGAGAGCCCCCGCGGGGTCGTCGCGGCGACCGACTTCGCCGGCTATGCCGGGGGCGTCGTCCCGGACATCGCGACGATGAACAAGGCGCATTCGTCCCACAACACGCCCTATCCGGACCCGGCGATCCAGCACGTGCTGCCGGGCTGGAATCTGGGTGGCGACGGCCCCGCCCGCCATGCCGTGACCGTCGGCGACATGTTCGTCAGGAACGTTCCTACCGACATCCGCTCCTGGGGCGGGGTGATGGAGGCCGACGGCAATTCGATCTTCATCTTCGAGGTGGCGGGGCTCTGCATCGGCCATCTCGGTCATCTCCATCACACGCTGACGGACGAGGACTATGCGGCGATCGGCCGGCTGGACATCCTGATGGTGCCGGTCGACGGCGGCATGACCATGAGCCAGGCCGGCATGGGCGAGATCACCGAGCGGCTGAATTCGCGGATCGTCCTGCCGATGCATCGCTTTCGCGGCCCGATCGACCGGTTTCTCGAAAAGCTGCCGGATTTTGCGGTGGAATGGCCGCGCGAGGACAGCTTCACGATCTCGGTGAAGACCTTGCCGGACCGTCCGACGGTGATCGTCCTGCCGGGCGTGTGACCCCGGCGCGCCGGCGCGGCGTCTTTGCGACGCCAGTGCGCTTGCCAGCTTTCGGCCAGAGGTCTATGGCATGAAGACAAGGTTACCTTAGATAAATTTCCCCATCCCGGCCATCGCTCGCTGACTTCGCGTCGCCCGCAGGTCCGGGACAGTCGCCGTCGGTCGACTTTGCGCCGCGGCCATCACCGGTTTGCCCCATGTCAGAAATTCCGGCGCGTCGTCGTCCCTTCATCGTCGCCGCGATCATGGCGTCCATGGCGATGATCTCCATCGAGGCGACCATCGTGTCCACGGCGATGCCGCAGATCGCCAGCCAGCTCGGCGACCTGCACCTTTATTCCTGGGTTTTCTCCGCCTTTCTGCTCGCCCAGACCGCCATGACCGTCGCCTTCGGCAAGCTCGCCGATCTCTATGGCCGGCGGCCCATCCTCCTGATCGGCATCGCCATCTTCCTCGCCGGCTCGCTGCTCTGCGGTTTCGCCTGGTCGATGCCCTCGCTGATCGCCTTCCGGCTGATCCAGGGCGTCGGCGCCGGTGCCATCCAGCCGGTGGCGCTCACCCTCGTCGGCGACATGTATTCGGTCGAGGAACGGGGCAAGGTTCAGGGTTATCTCGCCAGCGTCTGGGGCGTTTCCTCGGTAGCAGGTCCGCTCGCCGGCGGGCTGATCATCCAGCATTTCTCCTGGGCCTGGATCTTCTGGATCAACATTCCGATCGGCATTCTCGCAGCAGTGGGCTTCATCGCCTTCCTCAACGAGGGCATCACCCGCGAAAAGCGCAAGGTCGACGTCCTGGGTGCGGGCCTCTTCGCAGTCTCGGTCGCGGCGCTGATGGTGGCGTTGACGGAGATCGGGTCGTCCGCCGCGACGGTCGTCGCGGCGCTGGCGGTCGCGGTTGCGGCCGCCGTTCTCTTCCTCGCCCAGGAGCGGCGGGCGCGCGACCCGATGATGGACATCGGCCTGTGGCTGCGGCGCTCGATCGCCACCGCCAATCTGGTGACGCTGCTCAGCGGCATGACTGTAATCGGACTGACCACCTTCCTGCCGATGTACGTCCAGGGCGTGCTCGGCCAGACACCGCTCGTCGCCGGCTTCACGCTCACCGTCATGGTGCTCGGCTGGCCGATCGGCGCGACCGTCGCGGCAAAGAACTTCAGTCGCTTCGGCCTCCGGCCCATCCTGCTCTTCGGGGCGGCGCTGCTGCCGATCGGCGCCAGCGTCTTCCTGTTCCTCGGCCCCGGCGCCTCGCCGCTCCTCGCGGGCTTCGGCTCGCTGATCATCGGCTTCGGCATGGGCTTCCTGACCAACGCCGCCATCGTCATCGTCCAGAGTTCGGTCGGCTGGAGCGAGCGGGGCGCGGCGACCTCCTCGAACATCTTCTCGCGCAATCTCGGCTCGACCCTCGGGGCGACGGCGCTCGGCGCGGTGTTCAATCTGAGCCTCGCCCATGGCGGCGGCGGCGCCCTGCCGGCGAGCCTCGACAGGATCCAGGAGCTGCTCGAACGGCCGGGCGCCATCGTCGCCGATCCGCAGACGCAAGGCGCGCTGGCCCATTCCCTGCATCTCACCTTCTGGGCGATGTTCTGCGTGGCGGCCCTGACCTTCGCGCTGGCGCTGCTGGTGCCGAAGACGAAGCCCACGGCCGTTCCCGCCGGGGCCGCGCGCGAGACGGCCACGGCAGAGCCCGAGGCGCTGCCGACGCCGGAAGCGTAGGCGTTTCCAGATCGCGGCTGGATCTGCTTGCCGCCGTTCGCCCCGACCGCTCCTGCGAAGCGCCGCCAATGCGGTGAGATGCCGGGTCTCAGCAGCCGGCCGGATTCATCGTCCGCACCACGGATTGCCGGAGTTCGGCCAGGGCTGCACCAGGCCTTCGGCGATCAGCACGGCGCCGGCGTCGCGGCCGTCCGACAGGGTGATGGTGACGAGCTCGCGGCCATATCGATCGTGCCCGTCGCCGTCGAGATCGTAGCCGCTCGCCAGCAGCGCCTGCAGGCGGCGGGTGGCCTGGTCGGCGAAGAGCCTCTCGCGCGGGCATTCGGGGCGCGAGACCTCCGGCGCGTCGATGTTCAGGAGGCGCCATTTCGTCCCGCCGGCCCAACCGGTGTCGCCGTCGACGAGGCAGGTGACGCGTTTGCCGCTGCTGCAGAGGGGGAGGGCGCCCCATCGGGCGGCGGGGCGGACGCCGGGCTCCGTTGTCGGGTCGATCGCCCGGCCCTGGTCAGTGAAGATCGCGACGTGCCTTTCGATGGCCGCAAAGGCGGCGTCCAGCGCGCCGTTCTCCTGCATCCTGCCGAGAAACAATGCGCCGGCGAAGACCGCCGCGACGACCAGAGCGTCGCCGGCCGATCGGGACATCGGAACGCTGCGAGCGCGCCGCCGGCGCGGCGGGCGGTGGCGGTCGGGCGGTCCGGTGCGGACGAATTTTGACGGGGCGTTGCGCATGGCCGCAGGTTGCGGCCGCCCGGTCGCCAAGCCGTCAAAACGATCCGGACGATTTTATCCAAAGGCGAATTTTTCGCCCGGCTTGCAATCGCGCGCCGCCTTGCCCCGTGATGGTCTATATGCCGCTACGTCATCCTCTCTTCGCGAGCGCTTGCCTCCGGTCTCGCATGCACGCATGCTGGTATCGAACGATCGGTCGCCGTCTTCCGGTTCGCCGGTCGCCACGAGGCCATGAGGGGGAGGGAGACGATGCCGACGGAACTGTTCGCCGCACCGCTGTTCCCGTTCAGCCTCGCCTTGTGCGGCGTCCTGGTGATCGCGCTGCTCGAAGCGCTCTCGGCCGTGATCGGCCACTCCCTGTCCGGCCTCGTCGACGACGCGCTGCCCGATCTTGCGTCGGACGCTCACGCCGGGATCGACGTTCATGCCGATGTCGATGGCGGCGTGGATGGCGCCTTCGGCGGGTCCTCCTTCGATGCGGCGCTCGACTGGCTGTCCTTCGGGCGGGTGCCGTTCCTGGTTCTCCTCATCCTGTTCCTCCTCGGTTTCGGCGGCACCGGCCTCGTCCTGCAGGCGGCGATGACGAGCCTTCTCGGCGCGCCGCTTTCGCCGGCATTCGCAGCCGTCCCCGCGATCGTCGGCGGCGGGTTGTTCATGCGCCATCTCGGGCGGGCGGTCGGCCGGATCATCCCGAAGGAGGAGACGGCGGCGATCAGCCGCGAGAGCTTCGTCGGGCGCATGGGCGTCGTCAGCGGCGGCACGGCGCGCATCGGCCTGCCGGCGCAGATGCGCCTCACCGACGAACATGGCACCACCCACTACCTGCTCGCCGAGCCGGACGACGAAGGCGAGGAATACGGACCGGGAACGCCGGTCATCGTCGTATCTCTGGCGGGGGCGACCGCCCGTGTGATGCGTGATCCTACCGCCTGACCCGTCCCCACGAACGAAGCCGATCCGAGCGATCGCCATGCCCGAAGGAGCCACCGCCGTGAACGAAACCCTGATCCTCGTGGGAGCGGTCGTCGCGGCGATCGTCGCCGTCCTCCTGATCTTTGCCCGGCTCTATCGCCGCTCGTCGAAGGAAGTCTCCTACGTCCGGACAGGCCTCGGCGGGCAGAAGGTGATCATGAACGGCGGCGCTCTGGTCATGCCGGTGCTGCACGAGGTGATCCCGGTCAACATGAACACGCTCAGGCTCGAGGTGCGGCGCGCCGACGAGGCGGCGCTGATCACCCGCGACCGGATGCGGGTCGACGTCGTCGCCGAATTCTACGTCCGGGCCCAGCCGACGGCCGAATCCATCGCCAACGCCGCCCAGACCCTCGGCCGGCGGACGATGGAACCGGAGAGCCTGAAGGACCTCATCGAGGGCAAGTTCGTCGACGCCCTGCGCTCGGTCGCGGCCGAGATGGCGATGGAGGAGTTGCACGAGCGCCGGATCGACTTCGTCCAGCGAGTTCAGAACGCCGTCTCGGAAGACCTCCTGAAGAACGGTCTCGAACTCGAGACGGTGTCGCTGACCGGCCTCGACCAGACCAGGCGCGACTATTTCAACCCCGACAACGCCTTCGACGCCGAGGGGCTGACCAAACTCACCCAGGAGATCGAGGAGCGGCGCAAGAAGCGCAACGACATCGAGCAGGACACCCAGGTGGCCATCGCCCGCAAGAACCTCGAAGCCGAGCAGATGCAGCTCGAGATCACCCGCGACCAGGAGTATTTCCGGCTGGAGCAGCAGCGCGAGATCGCCGTCCGCCGGGCCGGCCAGGAAGCGCTGATCTCGACGGAAAAGGCCCAGCGCGAGCGCGAGGCGCGGGAGGCGCAGATCCACTCCGAGCAGGAGGTGCGGCGCCGGGAGATCGCCCAGAAGCAGGCGCTGGAAGCGGCCGAGATCGAGCGCCGCAAGACCATCGAACTGACCGAGCAGGACCGCGAGATCGCCATCGCCGACCGCTCGCGCGCCCGCTCCGAAGCCCAGGCGGACGCCGATGCCGCGCGGGCGATCGCCGTGCGCGCCGCCGAGCAGGTCGAGACCGTGCGCGAGGTCGAGGCGGCCGAGCGACGCAAGCAGGTGGAACTCGTCCAGGCACGCCAGGCCGCCGAGCGCCAGGCGATCTCGGTTCGCGTCGGGGCGGAAGCCGAGCGTGAGGCCGCCGAGGACCAGGCCGAGGCGCAGCGCCAGATTGCCCGCGGCGAGGCGGACAGGGCCCGCATCCTCGCCGAGGCCGAGGCGGATGCCGTGCGCCAGAAGGCCGAGGCCGACGAGGTGCGCTTCCGCGTCGAGGCGGAAGGTGCGCGGGCGCTCAACGAGGCGGCCAACATGCTGTCGGCCGAGCAGATCGCCATGCAGGTGCGGCTCCGGCTGATCGAGGAAATGCCGAAGATCATCGCCGAGAGCGTCCGGCCGATGGAGCGGATCGACCAGATCAAGATCCTGCAGGTCGACGGGCTGACCGGGGCTGCCGGCGGCGGCAGCGGTGGGAACGGCGACGACGGGGCGTCGATGTCCGACCGGATGGTCAATTCGGCGCTGCGCTATCGCGGCCAGGCGCCGCTGGTCGACGCGCTCCTGAAGGAGCTCGATCTCGACGGGGGGCTCGGCAATCTCGGCCGCAATGCCGGAAGGATGGCCGGGGGCGGCGGAGATGGCGACGCACCGGCAGGCCAGGGGGGCGCGAACGGTCGGGGCTCCGAGACCGGCGAGACGGCAAAGGGCTGACGGAGGGAGCCGGTGCTGGGCGCTGGTCGAGCTCTACAGGATTCACACATTTTCAGGGGGGCTTCGTTCGCAAGCCGATGCCGAGCGGCGTCTCCGTGGACGAATGGTGTCGAAACATCGCGGCCTCGTCATTCTCGGGCCCCGTCCCGAGAATCCTGTGTGTTCGAATTGATGTATGGTGGGAAGCGGGAAGGAGGCCGGGAGAATCCTGGTCGTCCAGAAGACAGACCGCACCCTGGCATGG
>NZ_JAAAMG010000041.1 GCF_010500815.1 Jiella pacifica | reverse complement strand
CTGATCCTCAAACAACGGCACCGACACACGAAGGGGCCCGATCGGGCCCCTTCGTGTGTCGCGCCTGCCATGACCGTGGCCTGCTTTTACTTCGCCCCACTGGCCTGGATTTGCTCCGTCGTTGACAATCGGGATGTAGCCTTCTTCCGGAGTTGCCAGTCGAAGGCCTTCATCACCCGCTTCAGCGTGCCCGTCTCGGTCAGCCGGTTGCGAAAATGCCGGATCGAGTTCTCGTCGGGGGTGGGCGCGCCGAGATCGAAGCCGAGGAACCGCATCCAGGACAGCCGGTCGCGGATCATGAACTCCATCCGCGCGTCGCTGAGATTATGCTGCGCCTGCAGGATCAGCGCCTTGAACATCGACACCGGGTCGAACGGCGGTCGCCCGCCCTTCGATCCGTCGCCATAGCCGAGCCCCTCGACCAGCCAGCCGCGGAAATGCTCGAAATCCACCGTCGCCTCAAGAACCTCGAGCGGATCGCCATCCCGGCTCAGCCGCTCAAGGTGCTCCGATAGCCCGAACAATCCCGCCTGCCGCATGCGCTGCTCTCCCGGTCCCTTCAGACAAGTGAATTATATCAGGCGCGCCGATGGCAGGTTCTTGCGGGTGTCCAGCTGCCACCTCGGGCCGTGGTTCCGGCGAGTTGAGGAGATGCTGCGGATGAGCTTCTATCGCGAGAGCATATGCCCGTGCCTTACCCATCTTGCGATGAGCGCTGGCAGACTGCGGCCCTACCGCGAGGCTGTCACTCGCCAGGCGAGCGGGCGCGTTCTGGAGATCGGAGTCGGCTCAGGAGCAAATCTTGGCTTCTACGGGAGTTCGGTGGAATCCGTCGTCGGTATCGACCCAAGCGCGGCAATGCTTCGCCGGGCGGCGGGCGTGGACACGAACATTCCCGTGATGCTGCGGCAATCGGCGGGAGAGGCTCTTCCCCTCGAGTCAGGCAGCTTTGATTGCGTCGTCTCGGCCTGGACATTGTGCTCTGTTTCAGATGCCCACCTTGTCTTACAGGAGATCAGTCGTGTTCTAAAACCCGGCGGTCATTTCCTCTACGTCGAGCACGGCCGGTCGCCGGACGACAATGTTTCGCGTTGGCAAGACCGGCTGAATCCCGTTTGGCGCCGCTTCGCTGGTGGATGCAATATCAACCGCCCCATTTCGAAGCTGGTCGCCGAAAGCAGTTTCCACGTCATATCCGACAATAACGCCTATGCCTCGGGGCCGCGCCTGTTCGCATACTTCTACCAAGGAGACGTCGTTCGCTGAAGCGCGGGCGCAGCCAAGCGCGGAACCCCGCGTAACACGGCCTAGTTGGCGGTCTATGACCGACTACCTGTACGTTCTTGCGCTCGCCCTGATGCCCCCTTCGGCAACTTCGCCGGCGGCGTGGTGGCCAAGCTGCTTCCGACATCCCGACGGCTGCTGATCCACGCCCTGCATTCTGCCGCTGGGATCGTCACCGCCTCGTCGCTACCGAGCTGAGCTGGAGGCGCTCGGCGGTTCGGCGCCGCCCTGGACCATCGTCGTCGGCCTGTGCCTTTAGTGCAGCCTTCTACGTCGTGGTGATGGATTGTCGATCTGATGCAGGGAGGCGACGAGGACGCCGCTAGGGGCTGAATGATCTATGTGGCGGTCGCCATCGACCTGTTCAGCGATCGGTTGATGATCGGGGTCGGCTCAGTCGTCTCCTTCGGCCTGGCGTTCATCCTGGACCTCGGACAGATCATGGCCGATGTCCCCGAGGGCTTCGCCACAATCACCAACTTCAAGGAGGATAAAGGCGCGTCCCGCCGCATCCCCCAGTCCGCCTCCTTCGTCGCTCCCTGTCTTATGGGCGGCCAGCATCGGCTATCGGCTGCTGCGCGGCCAGGGTGAAACGCTGAAGCTCGCAGCGCTCGCCTTCACGGCGGGCATTCGGCTCCTGGCGACTATCGAGGAGAAGTTGAAGAAGGCGCACGAGACGGCCGAGGATCCCTGTTATCGGCGGCCTCCTTCATCGGCGGCTTTGCCCTGTTCACGCCGGTCGCGTCGTATTTCGGGGTCTAGCCAGGCGATAATGCCTCGATGATCCGGCATTCCGCGATGGTGCCGCAGCCGCACTGGCTGATGATGCTGCCGAGCTCTCGGCGCAGCGCCTGAAGATCGGCGATCTTTCGCTCCACTTCGGTCAGGTGCTCGCGCGCGATCGCGTCCACCGCCTCGCAGGACCGGTCGCGCTGGTCGGACAGCCCGAGAAGGTCGCGCACCTGCTCGATCGAGAAGCCGAGGTCGCGCGCCCGGCGGATGAAGCTGAGGCGCCCGAGATGCTGCGCCGAATAGAGACGGTAGTTGCCGCTCGTGCGCTCCGGCGCCGGCAGGAGGCCGATGCGCTCGTAGTAGCGGATCGTCTCCACCTTCGTTTCCGTCGCCTTCGCCAGACCGCCGATGGAGAAACTGTCGCGCGCCATCGCCTTGACCCTGTAGTTGCTACAGGGTGTATATGCGGTGTCACGTCGAAGAAGTCGAAGTGACATCCATGGCAGCCGAGGCCGCCGCCACTGCGCTCAAGCTCCGCGTCGAAGGCATGGATTGCGGCGCCTGCGCCCTCAAGATCGAGAACGGGCTGAAGCGCCTGCTCGGCATCAGTGAGATCAATGTGAACTACGGGCTGGGGTCCCTGTCGCTCGCTTTTGACCAAGACCGCACATCGCGCAAGGCCATCGAGGATCGCATCCGCTCGCTCGGATATCAGCGTCATTGCCCTCCGCAACGAGCCGCGCGAGGATGCCGCCGCCGGCGTCGCCCGGTTCCATGAGCTCGGCGTGCGAACCGTCATGCTGACGGGCGACAATGCGCGCACCACCGCCGCCGGTCTCGGGCTGGCGGCGAAAGCAATGCTGTTGCCGGCCTCCAAGCTCGCCGAGGTCGGCGCGCTGAGGGCGCATGGCGGCATCCGCCAAGGTGGGCGACGGCATCAACCACGCGCCGACGCTTGCCGCTGCCTCGATCGGCATCGCCACGGGCGGGGGCACCGACGTGGCGCTCGAGGCGTCCGACGCAGCACCTTTGAAGAACCGCGTCATGGGCGTCGCCGAATTGGTGGAATTGTCGCGCGCGACGCTCGGCAACGTTTGCGCTGGGGCGCCGTGGCGATGGCCGATAAGTCCTGAACTGAATCGATCTCTCGACCGGCTTCCGTGTGCTCGGAATAGCGGTCAATGAGTTGGTTGGCCGACGCTTGCGAATGGTGGGCTGCTGATCACGGCCCTTAAGGAGCGGTGCCGGGACGCTTGAGCGTCGATAAATACTTTCGGTCGTTTTTGAAACAATTTGCCTTGTGAAATTTGGCTCAAGAATAAATCGGCCGTGCCATTGTTTTCCTCAGAGACGGGGAGACGGCGATGCGGATGATCTATAGTGTAGTTACCAAGATTTCAATTGGGATTGCGGCTGTTGTTATTTCCTATACCAGTGCGGCGGCTGATCCTTCGTGGATGCCCACGACCGGCAGGACATCGCAGCCCGTCGGTCACTACGAGTTCTGCCAGCAGTACCCGACGGAATGCCAGCCAAACGAGCTGACCGCGATCCCCGAGCTGACCGACGAGCTGTAGGAGCAGATGATCGAGGTGAACGGTGCCGTCAACACGGTTATCGTTCCTCGAACCGATGAAGAGATGCACGGCGTGGCAGAGCTTTGGTCCTATCCTACGGCCGAAGGAGACTGCGAGGATTACGCTCTTCTGAAGCAGTACATGCTCCAGCGCACCGGCGTTCCGCGCTCGGCCCTCCTGATCACTGTTCTGCGCCAGCGCAACGGTGCCGGACATGCCGTGCTCACGGTGAAGACCGATCGGGGCGACTTCGTGCTGGACAATCTCAATGAACGCATTCTCGCCTGGAACGAGACGGATTACCTTTATCTCAAGCGGCAGTCGGAGCGGGACGCCGGCGAGTGGATCGCAATTGTCGATGACCGCGACATCCTTGTCGGCAGCGTCCGCTGACCGCACGATCGATGCCGAAGCAATTTGTCACGCTCATGGAAAATCCTTCTTAAGCAGGAAGTAGTGCTTGCAGCCGTTCGAAAATCAAGTGGCCTTGAACTTCGACAGTTCTGGGCCGCTTGGAGAAGGCGTCATTGGCAGTCGCAGCTAACGGCTATGTCCATCTCGGATCGAGTCTCGTTATTTCTCTCCTGCAAAACGACTCGAATGAGGCGAGAATACCGTGATGGGCGGCGCGCTACTTCGAAAGTTCGGATTACCGCAACAAGTGCATTCGCTTCATAGGCGCCAAGGTCACGCTGCCACTACTGTGTTACCCGAGGGAATTTGAGACGAAGGTAAACAGGGCGAAGCCGCCAAGGAAAGCGACGATCGAGATCTTACTGTCTTCCGCGCTTTCGTGTGCCTCCGTGATCATGTCCTCTACAGCTGCAAGCACGAGCGGCGCAGCCGTGAACACAAGGGCGGCCATCTGAAAGGTCTCGCTGCGCTCGCGCAGCAGGAAATAGGCAAGTGTGGCGGCCACGAGGACCGGAGCCGCGAAAGATGCGGAGAGAAGGATACGCCGAATCCGAGGAACATCCTTCCCCTTGAAATTGACAATGGCGGCGAATCCTTCGGGCACGTCAGCCAGAAGCTGACCGAGCGCCAGCACCAAAGCCAAACTCGATGATGCGGCGGAGCCAGCCCCGATCAGCAGCCCGTCGCTGAAGAGATCCATGCAGACTGCGAAGTAGATCATCCACATGCCGGACCCGCCGGCGCCCTGGACTCGGCCCACGATCCGATCCACGGCCATATAGAAGGCGCCGCCCAGCAGAAAGGCGACTGTGAGGCCCCAGCCCGGAACCTTGGGGATCGCCTCCGGCATGATCTCGACTGCGACAACAGCGATCACGATCCCTGCGGCCGCATGCAACGCCCAACTCAAGGCGCGCGGCGAAGTTCGGATGAACTCGGCTAGAAGCCCGCCCGAAAAATTGCCGAGAGCTGGCAGGAGCGCGAAGCCAAGAACTGCGAGGAAGCCGCTCATGCGCTCTTCCTCCTGGTCGGTCCCCCGAGACCCGGTGGCGGAGCATTGGGCCGGGCCATTCGGTCAGGTCGCATCATGTCACTCGTCCCTAATGACCGCGTGATCGTGATCGGCACTGCCGGCGAGTTCGACCTCGAGAGTGGCATGCTCGACGCCGAAGCGCTCCTGCAGCAAGCTCTTGATCCGGCGTTTCAGTCCATCGGCCTTGGCGAGATCCCGCTCTGAAATGGCGACATGCGCTTCCAGGGCCAAGCGTTCCTCGTCGGGACGCCAAACGTGGACATGGTGGATGTCCTCCACGCCCTCAAATCCCTTCATCGCGCGCACCATCCCGTCGAAGTCGAAATCCTTTGGGGCGCTTTCCATAAGCACGCTGATCGTCTTGCGGATCTCGCGAAAGCCGTGAACGAAGATGTAGACGGCGATCAAGGCAGTGATCAGCGGGTCGACCCAGGTGATGTCGAAGAGCAGGATCAGGATGCCGCCGACGATCACGCCGACCGTCGCCATCGTGTCGGCGATCATGTGCAGGAATGCGCTCTTCATGTTGAGGCTGCCCTGGTCCTTAGAGAGCACCCATACCGATAAAGCGTCCTCGACAGCGGCGATCGCGCCGACGATGATCATCACCCAGCCCCCGACCTCCTGGGGATTGAAGAAGCGATCGACCGCTTCATAGAGAAGGTACAGAGCGATAACGAAAAGGGTCGTGAGGTTGATTATCGCGCCGACCGTCTCGGCCCGCTTGTAACCGAAGGTCCGCCGCTCGTCGGCCTTTCGTCTCGATAGCCGCCAAGCCCCATAGGAGATCCCGAGCGTGGCGGCGTCGCTGGCGTTGTGGGCGGCGTCGGCAAGCACCGAAAGACTGCCCGAGATCAGCCCGCCGACAATCTGCGCTACCGTGATGCCCACATTGAGCGCAACCGCGATCAGGAGGCGCTTGCCTCGGCCTTCAGCGCTTTCGTCGGAGTGGTCGTGCATAGGTTCGCTTCGCTCGTCTCAGGGGATAAAGATCAAAGCCGCCGTGGTTCAGCCCGGTTCCGATCTCGGGTGGGCCGCTGCGTTCGAGCGATCGGCGCGGAAGGCCGGACTTCCGGGCTTGTACCCGGTCAAGAAAGTGGCGGAGGCGCTTCGTCGCTCGACCTGCCGGATCCAGGCGGCAAGGAGGAGAACACCGGCAACGATGTAGATCGTGCCGCAGATGACCCACATGATGAGGCCGGCAAGCTGCTGATCCTCAAGCGGCGTCAGACCCCAGGCCAAAGGGCTATCATCATAGGCGAGGTATAGCGGCCTCGGCGCGAAGGTGAGGAGTGCGCCGAGGAGCCCGGTGTGCATCATCGTGAGAAACGACAGCGCGGCGGTTTCGGCATAGCCGGCTCCATGGCGCCGGCCAGCATGGGCCAGCGCATGCCAGAACAAAAGGCCCCCAACAAAGAAGCTGAGATGCATGGCGGCGTGGATCGCCTCATTCGCAAGGGCGGCTTCAATGGCGACCGGGGCATGCCAGCCCCAAAGGACGGCTCCTTCCAGTACAAAGGCCGGGAGCGGCAGAGTCGCCCAGATCCAGAACTTGCGAACCGGTCGGGCCTGCAGCAAGGCCCCGATCTTCCGTCGCAGGCACCTTGGAAGGCTCCAGAGCAGGATTACCGGTCGCCCAAGCCAGAGCAGCGGCGGCACGACGGCGGTCAGCACAATGTGCTGCGCCATGTGCGCCGAGAACAGCACTTCGCCGAGCGCGTCGAGCGGCCAGACCATCGCGAGAAGGAACGCTGCCGTGCCTGCGGAAAAGCTCGCGACTTCCCAAGGAGCAATTCCACGCCCGATCCCAGCCCGGCGCCATAGCCTCACGATCCCAAGCGTATACCCGCCCACGAGCGTTACGAACCCGGCGAGGACGATCGGATCCAGAGTCCAGGCCGACCAAAGATCGGCGGAGCCGTCCGGCGGATTAGTCGCGTGCGCTTCGGCAACTCGTGGCGATAACGCCATAGCGCCAAGCGCCAACGCAAAACCTGCGAGATGGCTGCCCAGACAGCGCAGAGCCTGGCGTTTGTTTGTAGAGAACACTCTGTTTATCCGCGCCAAGTTTGTGAACAGGTGAATTGGTTAAGGGCGGCAGATCTTGCCCTGTGCTGTGCAACTTCAGCGTTGGTTGTTAATTCTCAGCGCTTGCAACGCTCTTCTCGTCACAGGGGGAACCAAAGATTCATGGTTCGTCTGCCAATCTCCTTCATCCACATCGGCCAGTGCAGGAGATGAGAGATGACCACTCGACGGCAGCTTTTGGCCGGCATTGTCGCCTTCGCTGCGCTGACCGGTCAGGCGGCTGCACATGACACGTTCGAGCTTGATCCGCGATATCTGCCGCAGCGCGTCCTCCTCTCCGGCTATAGGCCGGGAACCCTCGTTGTCGATCCGGCAGAGAAGTTCCTCTACCTCATCGAGGAGGGCGGCTTTGCCCGGCGCTACGGGATCGGTGTCGGCCGGGCAGGTTTGCGCTTTTCCGGCACGGCCGTTGTCGGACGCAAGGCTGAATGGCCGCGGTGGACGCCGACCCCGAACATGATCAAGCGAGAGCCGGGAAAGTACGCGAGATATGCAGGCGGCCTGAAGGGCGGCCCGGGAAACCCTCTCGGAGCTCGGGCGCTCTACCTCTATAGAGACGGCCAGGACACCCTCTACCGGATCCATGGAACCACCGAACCGTCATCTATCGGCAAGGCCGTTTCGAACGGTTGCATCCGGATGATCAACGACCACGTCATCGATCTCTACGACCGCGTCGGTGTTGGAGCGAAGGTCGTGGTGCGGTGACCGTCCGCACGCCGATCCTGCAGGCGGCCAGGCAGATGCCTTTCCGGATCATCGCAGCTTCTGCTCGATGATGGCGGCTATCTGGTCGGGCGGCAGAGAACCGGCGTATTTATCGCCGTTCACGAAAAAGGTCGGCGTGGCGTCGACCCCGAACTCCTGCTGTCCGCGCTCCTGCGTCGCGACGATCTGCTCCTGAAGCTCCTTGTTGTTGAGGCAGGCGGCGAAACTTTCCTGGGTGAAACCGGCCAGCCTGGCGATGTTAAGGAGTGCCGTCGATGCATTTTCCGCCCTCGCCCACACGTCCTGCTGATCGAATAGGACGTCGATCATTGCGGTGCGCTGGGCATCGTTTTGCGTGCAGCGGGCGAGCATGAAGGCCGCTAGTGCTCGCGGATCGAACGGGAACTCCCGAATGATCAGCTTGGCCTTGCCGGTGTCGATATAATCGGTCTTGATCGTCGGATAGCTGTTCTCGTGGAAATTTGCGCAGTGACCGCAGGTCATCGAAGCATATTCCACGATGGTCACGGGCGCGTTCGGATCGCCGATCACGATGTCCGGGAGCGGGCCTTCCGCCATCAGTTCAGCGACGTCTACCGAGGCCGTAGGCTCCGGCGCCTCGACACCTTCGGCCGCATCCGCCGATGAAGCGGGCGCTTGTGCAGCGTCTGCGTCCGTTGCTGGTTGTGCTGCCGCGCTCGTGGTCTCGATCGCCGAAAACCCCACAACGGCGAGCAGAAGAAGGCTTGAGCCGAGCACAGGCAATTTGCGCGACGGCTGGGGTGCAATTCCCCTCTGATCATTGCTGTGGCTGATACTCTCGATCACTGCTGATCTCCTTGAGTTCGAGGATGAACTTTATGACTTCATTCCACTAATTGGCTGCGAGCCGGGTGAAGACGACGAAGCCGGCAAACAGCAAGGGCTGGTGGAGCAGATAGATCGGCAGTGTTTGTTGACCGACCCATGCCAATCCTCGGACCAGAGAACTTCCGGTGGCCTTCGGGAGTGCATCCCGCATGGGCCGCCTGGAGATGAGGAACCGAGTGCAGCCGATGCCTGCAAGTGTCACGCCGAACCAAGGGAACACAGGAACGAAGTCGTTCGCCATAGGCGGCTCTGCGGCAAAGCCGATCCAGGCGAGGAGCCGAGTGTCAAAGGCCGATGTCTCGAAAAAGAACGGCGCCGCGAGCATTGTAAAAGACGCGCCGAAAACGATGGTGATCGGCAGGGGCAGAAAGGCGAGCCCGAGCACCGATGCCACCGCGATCGAGTGCAGGATCCCGAAGTAGATGAACCCTTCAGGGAACAGGAAATAGGTGATGAGCGAAATCGCGACGGCAGCGACGACGAGCTTGGCCAAGCGCTTCAGAAACTTGCGCCAGTGGATATTCCTGTCGTGGGCTAGGACAAGGCTGACGCCGACGAGAAACATGAAGGAGCCGGCGAGAATGCGCGCGAAGGCCGTTACCGGCCCGCTGAACATTGCCGAGGACGGAATGAACCCGAAGAAGTTTAAGTCCCAGCCGAAATGATACGCGACGACGCCGATGATGGCCAAGCCCCGCCAAACATCGACGAATACGTAGCGAGCTGTCGAGGTCGGCCTGGTTTGGGCAGCGGTCGCTGCGGGGTTCATGTCCTCGATGGCTGCCGACATCAGATTTTCCGGTCGCCGATCGGCGCGCCGAACATCGGGCACTCTGCCGTCTGACAGGCGTGCTGATCAGCGGGGTGGATGAAGCGCACCGCAGCTGAACGTCCCGTTGCGGAGGAAGTCATCGAAGAACTCCTTGATTGACGTCTCGCGCGCCCTTAGCTCCTCCAGCTACTAGAGGAGCAAGCAAAAAATGGCTGAACGCGGTTTTTCCATCGGCGAGGCCTCGGAGCGTAGCGGCGTGAAGGTCACAACGATCCGCTTCTACGAGAACATCGGTCTGATCTCACCTCCGGTCCGCACCAGCGGAAATCGCCGCCAGTATGGAGAAGAAGAGGTCGACCGCCTCACCTTCATCCGGCACGCGCGGGAGCTGGGCTTCGAGATCGACGACATACGGGGCCTCCTGGCCATGACGGAAAGGCCGAACGCCTCGTGCCAAGAGGCGGACCGGATCGCCCGCCATCATCTGAAGGGAGTCAATCACCGGATCAGCCAATTGACTCTGCTAGGCAAGGAACTTCAGCGGATGATCGACGAATGCGGACATGGAAGGGTATGCGATTGCCGCGTCATTCAGACGCTGGCAGACCACTCCCACTGCCAGCACCACCAATCCGACTAAAATTCGAGGCCGGTCTCCTAAAATTGCTTGCTCCTCCAGCGGCTGGAGCATTTATCCGCGTTCCCAGCCATTGATCAGTAAGCTGGAATGCGCTGATGACACGAGTTCTGCACAATCTTGCGATCGGCATATGCGCCGTCGTCTACGCGCTGGTCGGCCTGACCTTCGGCGTCACCACGGGCTTCATCGTTCTAAAGCTGGTGGAGCTCATCTTCGGTTTCGTCATCGTCTCTCCAGCAGTCCAGTGGGTAGTTGCGGGCTGGGCCATTTTCGTCGCGGTGCTCGCCGTCGTCGCCTACCTCAGGTCGCCATCTGGCGATCGCGTGGCACGTGAATAAGGCAAAGGTGTCGCCTGAGGCCGGTTCGGGGCCTGCGGCCCCGCTTGAGCAGATCTCCATCAGGTCGACTCTTCCTGCCCGACATTACGCGGCTATTGCAGTTGATGGATCGGGAATGACCCGGATTGGCGTTCCGTCCGGAACGCGGCCGTAAAGGTCGATGACGTCCTGGTTCAGAAGCCGGATGCAGCCCGAGGAAACGGCCCGTCCGATCGACCACGCCTGATTGGTGCCGTGTAAGCGGTAGAGTGTGTCGCGCCCATCCTGGAAGATGTAGAGCGCCCTTGCTCCAAGGGGATTGTCGAGGCCCGGCGGCATGCCACCGTTGGCAGCGCTGTAGGGCGCCAGTTCAGGTTGCCGCTCGATCATTTCCGCAGGCGGTGTCCAGGTCGGCCACTCACGCTTATAGGCGATGACCGCGCGCCCCGACCAGGAGAAGCCGTCGCGCCCGACCCCGATCCCGTACCGCATGGCCTTTCCGCCCTCCCTTACGAGGTAGAGGTACTTGGCAGGCGTGTCGACGATGAGCGTTCCGACCCGCTCGTCCGTGGGATAATCGACCACCTGCCGCCAGAGTTGCGGCTCCAGTCTCTTGATGTCCACGGCCGGGATCGGAAAGCGCTCGCTTGGCATCGCTCGATACATGGCCGGGAGAACAGGTTCAGGCTCCGGAGCCTGGGCGGCGATCACACGAGCCGGTTCCGGCGTGGCGACGCACCCGGAAAGGGCGACTGTGGCCAGCCCCGCCAGGAAGCCGCGGCGGTGTAGATTGCCGATTGATGAGCCGGGGCGGTGGTGGTGGTGAGTTGAGCAAGCGGGAAGAACGCGCTCGCTCGCTCCGTTCTGCCCGTTCTTGAGATTGGTCATGCCTTTTCCTCGAATTTGATCATCCCACGAAACACAAGGTGCTCGTCGGACCCGGAACTCACGTTCGCTGGTTCTTTGATGACGCACCGGACGACGGTGCGCGAGCTAGGCGTGCGGGTGCTCTGCGGGCAAGCGTCACGCGGTCTGCGTCTTCAAGTGGGGAGCGCAGGGTCAGCTTTATCGGCAGGGCATTGCTCTTAGGGCGAGGGGATCGGCGGTCGATCAATGCGGCCTGGCGTCCGTCCCGAACCGTGGTTCGTCATGGCCGGATAACCAGATGAGGCAACCTCGAGAGTGCCGCCAATATCGGGCGCGGAGGGCTGAATGGCTGCCGCCTTGCAATGCAAATTATGAGGTGGATAGGTCTCGCTCGGTTCCACTGGTGCCGGCAACCGGGTATTGGCTGCCTCGTTCGCGATAACGACGAGTTCCAATGCGCCTCGGTCCAAGTCGAGCGGGCCTCCGAAAGGACTGGACGCGGCTTTAGCGTGGCTAAACGACCCAAGCAGTACACTGACCAGCATTAGGAGTCGGATGAAAAACGTCATCGGCTTTCGTAGCAGCGGGATCGTTGCATTGGGCTTAAAGAATGAGCGAGTCCTGTTGATCTCACTCGTGAAGGGACGCGACTTTCGCCGTGGATGCTCGTCAAACACGACAGCGCATCGATCACGCCTTCTCACAATGGCTTGGTTGGCGGCATGCCGTGATGATGGTCTTCCAGCACGGTTCCAGCAGCGCTGACTTGCGCGACAATTGTTTCCGAGGCTCCGTCCGCGTAAAAGATCTCCATATTGACCTGTCCGCCCACGCGTGGCGGCTTGCTGCCTGGATCAATCAACAAGTAGACCCCTCCAGGGCGCATCAACAGTTCGGCGTGGGCCGGAACTAGAAGGCTCGCCTGCACATCCGTCCGCAATCCAGACCGGGTTCTCACCGTTTGGACGAGCTCGATCTTCGAGAAAACGTCGCTGCGAATTTCCGTGATCCTGGTGCTTTCACCAGTCCCGTTCCAGATCACCAAAAACCCTTCCAGAAATGTGTCATTGGAACTGGCGGGGAGCAAGATCTCTGCATGTTCCACGACGAGTTTGTCTGAGAAGTTCGGTCCCACGGCATCGGCGTCAGCCTTGAAGCCGCTTGGGACAACGAAGATGCAGGCCGGTATAACGCAACGCCAGAGAGCGAACATGTGCACATCCTCCAAGACTGTCCAGCTGGCACGATCAGATTGATCGGCACCAGGAACACCTTAGATAATCATTTCCGGCACAGGATTTTCCCTTCGTGATCTTAGGTGTTCATCTCGCGCAAGGTCTCGATGTATGTTTGCGGAAAGAGGAGTGAATTTGGCGTGCGCAAGCCCATGTACTGCGCGATATCTCCAACGAAGGCGCTGCAATTGTAAAGCACCGCATGCCACACGGGCGAACTCGCCTGCAACTCACGGATATAGCCGACCACGTCGTCGTACTCGGTCTTGGTCAGATTGATGCGATAGTTCGCGGTCATGTACTGGTCATCGAGATCGCCGTCGCTGGGTCCGGTTTCCGAGGGGACCGGGATGAGGTGTCCGAGGACATAGGGGATGTCGCTGGTCGAGGCGGGATGGAGGCCGGCGACTTCACGGGTGAGGATCCTCCCTTGGGCGTCTCTCTTGCCGAACATCGCGAAGGTGTGGCCGTAGCTCTCGGCGGTACGAGCGCGGAACTCGAGGTAGTAGAGATCCTGGGTCGCTTCTCCCGAGGCGTTCGCCGCCATGGCGAAGGTGCTTGGTACAGTCCCGCTGGATCCGAGCGAAGCAGCTGACACGGTAGGCATGGGCGCCATATCTGTCGAGCTGCTGATCGACGTGCAACCCGCGGCAAAGGCGCTCATGACGCCTAGTAACATGATCCGGAACGGCTTTATCATTCTTTGTTCTGTCTCGCTCTGATGTGTCTGCGTTGATAGGTTTGCAAGCAGACAGGTTGGCATTGCCGCGTCCGGCCGATTGCGAGGTGAGGCGCATCGAACTCACCTGAAGCATGCTTGGACACTGTCCTTGTAATCCTTGCCCGTTCACCCCGTGCCGTGTTGATGGCGACATCGAGCGAGCCGTTCGTCTTCAGTTTGACGCACGGGAGTTCGCCTGCGGCGGATAGGCGGCGTGCTTCTCCTGACCATTGATGAGATCGAGGGCGTACTGCAGCTGAAGATCATCCTCCTGGTCCGGCGGCACATAATCGAGCGAGCCGGAGCCATCCTCACCTTCTTCCAGCCCCCTGATATGGCCTCGCAGAGACGACTCGCCGAGAGCCATCTCGTCAGCTGCACCGAGACCCATCTGCTCGAGGATCTCCGGAGGCAACGGCTGCTCCACCTCGATATCCGGATCGATGCCTCGCCCCTGAATGGAGCGGTTGGACGGCGTGTAATAGAGTGCCGTCGTCAGACGCAAGGCCCCATCAGCTCCGAGAGGTAGGATCGTCTGGACCGAGCCCTTGCCGAAGGAGCGTGAGCCGACAACAGTCGCCCGCCTTTGATCTTGAAGAGCTCCGGCAACAATTTCTGAAGCGGACGCGGAACCACCGTTGATCAGAACGACAAGCGGTTTGCCGTCGATCTCGTCGCCCGCACGAGCATTGTAGCGGCGCGTTTCCTCGGCGTTGCGGCCGCGGGTGGAGACGATCTCGCCTTGGTCGAGGAAGACGTCAGCGACGCTTACCGCCTCGTCTAGGAGCCCGCCCGGATTGCGGCGCAGATCGAGGACATAACCCGTCAGCTCGTCGTCCCCGGTCTCCGCCTCAATTTCGGCAATGGCTTCCTGCAGCCCGATTGTGGTCTGCTCACTGAAGCGCAGGAGCTTGATGTAACCGATGCCGTCCTCGATCGAATGACGAACGGACGGGACCTTGATTTCGGCGCGCTCGATCGACACCCGGATGGGCTTGGTCGCGCCCTCGCGGATGAGAGTCAGCTCAACGGACGTGCCGATGTCGCCCTTCATCTTGTCGACGGCTTCCGAAAGCGTGAGCCCACGCACCTCTTCGCCGTTGATCTCGGTGATCAGGTCATTGGCAAGCACGCCTGCCTTGTCGGCGGGTGTGCCATCGAAGGGCGAAACCACTTTGACGAGCTCATCCTCCATCGTGACCTCGATCCCGAGGCCGCCGAACTCGCCGCTTGTCTGCGTGCGCATGTCGGCTGCTTCTTCGGCGTTCATGAAGCTCGAATGGGGATCGAGCGAGGTGAGCATGCCGTTGATGGCGTCCTCGATCAGCTCCTGGTCATCCGGCTTGTCCGGATACTGCGCACGCACGATCTCGAACACGTCTCCGAAGATCGAGAGCGCCCTATAGGTCTCGGATTGGGTAGGATTGGAACCGTCTCGCTCTTGCCCGACGCCAACGGTGGCGATCGTGGCTCCAGCCAAGGCGCCGGCGAAGAGTATTGAAAAGTTGCGGTTCATTGCTCGACTCTCCAGGTAGATGCGTCCGGGCCAAGTTACGATCAGCGAGGCGCTTCGAGCGGCAAGGACCGGGAAGCCCGATACGCTATCTTGATGAAGATGATGGCTTTTCGAGGTGATCCGATCGCCAGCATCGTGAGCGGTCTTCGTTGCGGCACCTTTGGTGCTCGGCCCTATTTCTATGCCGGCTCAGGTTGCCAACAGACGTTCGATCTTCTGTCGCTGGATTTCCTTAGCCTCGTGGCTGTCCAAAATGCCGAAAAAGCCACCCTCTCGATCAAACAAGTAGGCGCCGGCGGAATGGTCGACGGTGTAGTCGCCGTTCTCCAGCGGCACGATCGCGCGGTAAGCCTTGAAAGCCGAGAAGGCTTCCTCAATCTCTTCCTCCGACCCGGTCAGCCCAACGATGCGAGGATCGAACGACTGCAGGTATTCGTTCAGCCGCTCCGGCGTGTCGCGCTCTGGATCGCCCGAGATCAGCAGGACCTGGAGGTCGTCGCCTTGCGGGCCGAGGTCGTCGAGCAGCACCGACAGCTCTCCCAGCGTCGTCGGGCAGACGTCGGGGCAGTTGGTGAAGCCGAAGAACAGGGCCACCGGCTTGCCGCGGAAATCCGACCAAGTCCGCCGCTGCCCGTTGTGATCGACGAGGCTGAACTCGCCGCCAACATCCGCGACGCCGGACGACAACGCGGCAGTGGATGTCGGCTGGCTCGAGCCTTGCAGGACGATCAAGCCTGTTACGGTGCCGAGCAGCACGAAGAGCACGGTAACGGCACTCCAGAGGATCCAGCGAAGAGTGCGGAAGCTCATTGTTGATGCCCGTCGTGCGCATCCCCCGCCGGCTCGGGACGGCCACCAAAGCCTTCGATCATGAACTCGATCGGGACTTCTCCGGCTCGCTCGAAAACAAGGGTGCCGGCAAAAGGCTCGCCCTCTCGAATGGGCTTCTTCAAGCCCGTCAGCATCGCGTGCGTGCCGCCCGGCTCCAGCGTCACCGTTTCGCCGGGCGCGATGGTGAGCCCCTCCGTCAGCGGACGCATCTTCGCGACGCCTTCGATGATCTCTGACGTGTGGAGCTCGAAGCCTTCCGAGATTTCGGACGATCCACCGACGAGCGTATCAGGCTCGGCGCCATTGTTGGTGATCGCCACATATCCGGTGCCAGTTTTCGCGACGGGTGGCGTCGTCCGGGACCAAGGATGATCGATGACGAGATCGCCCGCCTCGAACTCATGGGCGGCGGCCGCCCCGGCCAGGGCGACCACCGTCATCATCGCGATCGGCAGTCTCATTGCGCGCGGATCCCTTTCTCTTCGGGATAGCTGGCGAAGACCTCGGTCGAGCCGTCCTTCAGGACGAGCAGGACATCATATGGCTCATCGCTCTCGCCCATGCCGGGCGATCCTGCCGGCATGCCGGGGACCGTGAGGCCGATCGCCTCAGGCCGCTCGGCTAGCAGGCGAGTGACCTCCCTGGCCGGGACATGTCCCTCAAGGACATAGCCATCGACGAATCCGGTGTGGCAGGAGGTCTGGTCCTGCTTCAGGCCGGCATCCATCTTCTTGGCATAGAGGTCGGCCATGGCGAGGTTCTCATTCGTGACCTCGAACCCGGCATCCTCCAAATGTTGCACCCATCCCAGGCAGCAGCCGCATCCCGATGTCGAGAAAACCTCTACCTTGTCGCCTGCAGCTGCCAGCACCGAGGTCGACAGCAGGCTCAATGCGCCTGCCAAAAATGCCTTTCGAATTGCAGTCATAGTGTTTTGCCTTTCCTGGTCATTCCTTCAGATCCAGCGCCGGACCGATTGCCTGTAGGCCGCGTACTCGGCCCCGAAGGCGTTTTCGAGAAGTCTTTCCTCGTCCCGCACCTGGATTTCACAGGCGAGGCAAAATGCCGCCGCGCAGACGATCATCACGGCGGATGAAAGAGCCAGAGCCAGCCCCGCGGCCAGCATCAGCATGCCAACGAATACCGGATTGCGGGAAACGCCGAACAACCCGGTTGTGACCAGCGCATCGGGAACTGCTTCCGGCACACCCACTCGCCAGCATCGTCCCATGTCCGACTGAGCGAACACCGTCAGAAGCGATCCCAGAAGCGCCATTCCCAGACCGGCGAGCCGCAACTGGAATGGCGCGTCCGCGAGCGGGTGCAGGGCCACGCCTGCGAGGCCTATTGCATGACTGGCAGAGCCGAACAACGCGCCGATGACGCTGAAGCGAAACAGTCCTTGGGCAAGTCGCTGGCGACCGGATCCGCCGAAGCCGTAAACCTTGCGCCCGATCGCGTACGAGGTTCGCCGGGTGGCGAGCATCAGCCAAAGGCACGTCCCTGCCAGGAGGACGAGAGGACCGAAGCGAAGAAGAACGTCCGTCAACGTGCTCTCCAGCCTAGCAGGCGCATGGCGTTGGCCGTGACCAACACCGTCGCGCCCGTATCCGCGAGGATCGCGGGCCAAAGCCCGGTGATGCCGAGGAGCGTCGTGACCAGAAACACCGCCTTCAGTCCGAGGGCGATGGTGATGTTCTGATGAATGTTCCCCATGACGGCTTTCGACAGCGCGATCATGTCTGGGATGTCCCGGACGCGCCCATGCAACACGGCCGCGTCGGCGGTCTCCAGCGCCACGTCCGTGCCCCCGCCCATGGCGATTCCGATGTCGGCCGCCGCGAGCGCGGGCGCATCGTTGATGCCGTCACCGACTTTAGCGACCTTGAAACCTTTAACCTGAAGCTCCCGCACAATCCGCTGCTTGTCCTCAGGCAGCAACTCGGCACGCGCCTCGATGCCGAGTCCCAATGCGATCGCGTCCGCGGTCCGGCGGTTGTCACCAGTCAGCATGATCGTCCGGATACCGGCCGCGGTCAGCGCGGCAAGTCCTTCCTTTGCATCGGGCCTGGGTTCGTCGCGCATTGCAATAAATCCTGCCACGACATCCCCGACCAGCACCATGGACACCGTTTTCCCGGCATCGTTTAGAGCCCGGATTAGCGTCCCCTGTTCGTCGGGGACCGGCGTGCGCTTCGCCGCCGCCTGTGGTGAGCCAAGGAATACCCGCTCGCCGCCGACGCTGCCGATGATGCCCTCGCCCGGCACCGCCGCCGCATCGAAGGCCGGCGGCAGCGGCACCTTGTCGAGTGCCGCTCGGGCCAGGATCGCCAGCGCCAGCGGGTGACTCGAGCCGCGCTCAAGAGCACCAGCGAGGGACAGGACATCGCGTTCCGATCGCCCCACCCCGAAGACGTCAGTCACCCTCGGCTTGCCCTCGCTGATCGTGCCAGTCTTGTCGAGCGCAACGGTGGTGATCCTACCGAGGTTCTCCAGCACCGCGCCCCCCTTCATCAGGAGCCCGCGCCGCGCGCCTGCCGAGAGACCCGCCGCGATCGCCGCCGGCGTGGAGATGACGAGCGCGCACGGGCAACCGATGAGGAGGATGGCCAAGCCCTTGTAGATCCACTCGCTCCATTGCCCGCCGAAGAGGACCGGAGGAGTGATCGCAACGAGGGCTCCTACGATCAGGACCGCAGGGGTGTAAAACCGAGAGAAGCGATCGATGAACCGCTCGGTCGGCGCCTTGCTTTCCTGCGCCTCCTCAACAAGACGCACGACGCGGGCGATTGTGTTGTCGGCTGCCGCCGCCGTCACCGTGATGCGAAGCACGCCGCTGGTATTGATCGTGCCGGCAAAGACCTCGTCCTTGGCGCCCTTGCGCTTCGGCACGCTCTCGCCGGTCACTGGTGCCTCGTCGACCTCGCTGGAGCCCTCGAGGATTATCCCGTCTGCCGGGATCCGATCGCCCGGACGCACCAGAACGACGGCACCGACCGCAAGCCTCTCGGCGGGAACCTCCGTCGTCTCGCCGTCTCGTTCCAATAGGGCGGTCTTCGGAACGAGATCCGTCAGACTCTGAATGCTCTTGCGCGCCCGGCCTGCCGCGACACCCTCGAGCATCTCGCCGACCAGGAACAGGAACACGACCGCCGCCGCTTCCTCCGTTGCGCCGATGATCACGGCGCCTACGGCAGCGATCGTCATCAACATCTCGATTGAGAAGGGAGTGCCGTAGCGCGCTGCAACGAAGGCACGGCGGGCAACTGGGACGAGACCAACTGCGAGCGCCAGTAGGAACGCAGGACGTTCGATGTTCGGAACGAGAAGGCCAGCGACATAGGCGACCGCCAGGGCTGCCCCGCAGGCAATCGTCAGAACCGCCTTCCTCGCCCGCCACCATGGGACAGCACCAATTTCCTCGTCCGCATGGCCATGCAGTCCGGCATTGACATTTCTGCTCGGGTCGCTCCCGGTATCACCATGATCATGATCATGGTCGTGACCGGGAGCATGCCGGTGGTCGTGCTCATGGCTATATCCGGGCTGAGGGAGACTGGCTCCTCGTCCTGCCGCAGCGATGCCATAGCCCAAGTTGTTGACTTGCTGGGCGACGGCATCGCTGGACAGTTCGTCCCCATGCGTTACCGTCATCGTTCCGGCCGATACCGAGACCGAGACATCATCGACCCCTGGAAGCCGCCGAACGGCCGTACCGACCTTTGCAGCACAGGAGGCGCAATCCATACCGGTGACGCGAAAACGACTTTGATGAAGCGCTGTGACCATTGAGGGGTCCCCGTTATTCATGCAGCCGACGCTAGTTCCTCTAGCGACTGGAGGAGCAAGAGAAAAATTCAGGAGACATGCCGGTCGTTGACGCATCAAGGCGAGTGGCAGGGATCGGCTCTTGCCGAGGTCAGCCGTCATGGCTGAGGTGGCGGCAACGCGGCTCTTGCAATTGTGAAAGAAGGGACAACACGGATGTTGCGAATGATCGGTGTTTGGTTGGTATTTCCCGCCGTTTTGATCGCAACTGGATCAGTTGCCGCGACGCTCGCACCACATCGCGCGGTCTATGACCTCGTTCTGACATCGAAGTCGATGGATCTGGTGGACGGCTCGGGCCGGATCGCGATCGAGCTTCGTCAGGAGACCTGCGGAAAATTCGATCTCGACTATCGGTTCGTTGCCCGTTTCGAGCGTGAGGACGCAACCGTCGTGACGGACCAGCAGACCGTTTCAACCGAGGATAGCGTCGCGAACACGTTCACCTTCGAAACGAAGACCTTTGTTGATAGCGCTCCGGCTTGGGTTATCCGGGGCAAAGCGGTCAACTCAGGCACCTCGACGAAGGTCGAACTTGAGGAGCCGGAGGTCCGCAGTTTTGAGCTTCCGCTATCGGTCTTTCCGTCTGCCCATACGATGGAACTGATCGAAAGGGCGAAGGCCGGCGAGAGAATAGTGGAAACCAAGCTCTTCGACGGGGACAATGAGGCTGACAGGCTCCTCTCCACGACGGCCATTATCTCACCGGTCGGAGATGCCACATCCTTCGGCGAAGGCGCGGGGCAAGCAGATGACGTTGCTCGCGAGGTGCCCGACGAACTCAGGGGACTGCAAGCTTGGAGGGTCGACGAGTCCTATTACAACAGTGACAGCGATCCCGACGGGCTGCCACTCTTCCAAACCACCTACATCCTCTATGAGAATGGCGTCTCCGGAAGCATCGCCTTTGACACAGGAGACTACGGGTTCTCGGGCGCACTCTCGTCCTTGCACCTTCTTGATGGCGCTGGCTGCAATTGAGCAAGAAAGGCCTGAAAAGCCTTCAACGTCTCCGGTCCGACATGGTGCTCGATCCCCTCCGCATCCGACTCGGCCGCCTCCGTGCCAACGCCGAGGGCGAGAAGGAAGTCGCGGACCAAGCGGTGGCGTGCCCGTGAGATAGACGCGATCCGCCGGCCCTCATCTGTTAGGAAGATGGCCCGGTACGGCTCACTGACGACGAGACCGTCCCTCGCCAGTCGCTGGACCGCTCGCGCCACGGTCGCTGGTGAGACCCCGAAGCATTCTGCAAGATCCGCGGCTCTTGCCTCGCCGCGAGCGATAACGAGATCCTCGATCAGTTCCACGTAATCCTCGGCAAGCTCGGTTTGGCGGGCCTCCCGGACACGAGCGAAGCGGGACGCCAGCCGGCCCGGGCTGATCTCGTTTCTTGATGTCTCGGTTCGGCTCATTGTGCTCTCAACGTTGCAGTGCGCGGACACAGTAGATCAGAATGGCTCAGGGCACAAAGTTTGCCTATGGACAAATTAAACACCTTCAGCTTAATTTCGCTTGGTCGACGAGTTCGGACGCAATTGCTCCGCCGCCGATCGGAAGGTCGTTTGCGATGAATGCGCAAGTGCAGTCCAGAACCAGTTGGCGGGTTGGCGCCGGCTTGCCGCGTGGCTGTGGTGAGCTCCGGGAGACCGGTTGACACTGATTGATAGCCGCCCGCCAGGCAGAGGTGCTCCTCGCCATTCTTCATTGGTGACTGAGGGTAATCCGTCATGGATGCGAATGCACGGTTGGAAGAGCCGATCTCGGGGTGGCGGAACGCACGCGGCGAAGGATCGCTCTCGGATGTCTACCGATCCATTCCGGTCGCGCGTACAGGCCCGATCTGGCGCAGGGCCGCGGCCTTCGTTGGCCCCGGATATCTCGTCGCAGTCGGCTATATGGACCCTGGCAACTGGGCCACCTCGCTCGCCGGCGGATCACGGTTTGGCTACACGCTCCTCGTTGTCGCGCTCGTCTCCAACATCATGGCGATTATCCTCCAGTCGCTCTGCGCCCGGCTCGCCATTGCCTCGGGCCGAGACCTCGCGCAAGCCTGCCGTGATGCCTTCCCCAAGCCCGTCGCCTTCGGTCTCTGGCTCCTTGCCGAGATCGCCATCATCGCGACGGACATCGCTGAGGTCGTCGGCACCGCGATCGGCCTCAACCTCATCTTCGGCATCCCACTTGAGATCGGCGTCGTCATCACGGCGCTCGACGTGTTCCTGATCCTCTACCTTCAGAAGCTTGGCTTCCGGTGGATCGAAGCCTTCATTATGACGCTGCTCGGCGTCATCGCCGTTTGCTTCGCCATCCAGATCGCTTTGGCCGATCCGGATTGGGGTGCCGTGATCCTGGGATTTGCGCCCACGACCGAGATCGTGACCAACCCTGAAATGCTTTACCTTGCGCTCGGCATCCTGGGTGCGACGGTGATGCCGCACAATCTCTATCTCCTGTCAACGACGGAGCAAATCCAGGCCAGTGGGGCGAAGTAAAAGCAGGCCACGGTCATGGCAGGCGCGACACACGAAGGGGCCCGATCGGGCCCCTTCGTGTGTCGGTGCCGTTGTTTGAGGATCAG
>NZ_JAAAMG010000040.1 GCF_010500815.1 Jiella pacifica | reverse complement strand
CCTGCTCGCGCAGCCATATTGCTGTATTGCCAGCAATATGACATGCCAGCAAAGCAACAAAGCGGCATTACACATTGCCAGCAAATGCGGTCACTGCTATGCCGGAAGCATGAAAATCGTCTCGATCCTCAGCCAGAAAGGCGGCGCGGGTAAAACCACCCTCGCTCTGCATATCGCCGTCGCGGCCGAGGCCGCGCGGCTCTCCACCGTCGTCATCGATCTCGATCCCCAGGCAAGCAGCGCCGGCTGGAAGGACAGCCGCGACAAGGAAACCCCCGTGGTCGTGTCGCTGCCGCATACACGGCTCGCCCAGGGCTTGCAGGCGGCCGAGGAGGGCGGCGCGGCGCTCGCGGTGATCGATACCGCTCCTCATTCCGAGGCGGCCGCGTTGGCGGCCACCCGCGTCGCTGACCTGGTGCTTATTCCCTGCCGTCCCGGCATTCTCGATCTGCGGGCGATCGGCACCACGGCCGAGCTGGTGAAGCTCGCCCAGAAACCCGCCTTCGTGGTGCTCAACACCATGCCCCCACGCGCCACCAACTTGCTGGCCGACGCGCGCGCGGCGGTCGAGACGCACGGGCTTGAAGTGGCACCCGTCGCCCTGCAGCAGCGCGCCGCTTATGCCCACGCGCTCACGGCCGGAGCCACGGCCGCCGAGTATGAACCGGAAGGCAAGGCCGCGGCCGAGGTCAAAGCCTTCATGAAATGGCTGCGCAAGACTTTGCCAATTTGACGGCAAAATGTATTGCCAGCAATAAGGCATGATGCTATTGCTGGCAAGATGGCAAACCAGCAATAGGGCGGGTGATGATGGTCAAGCGACCAAGTCTCGCGGAGCGGATGAAAACGGTTCAGACGGCACCGGCCGCGACCACGCCGGCGACCAAAGCCGCGCCACCCGCCGCGACGCCAGCCGTTTCGTCCCAGCCGAAAGCCTACCACGCCGCCACCCGCGAGGGCATGAAGCGCGTCACGGCCGTACTGCCGCCGGAGGATCACCGCCGGCTCAAGCGTCTCTCGGCCGATACGGGCCGCTCGATCGAGGAGCTGTTGCGCGAGGCGATAGCGGAGCTGTTCACCAGGCACGACGCTTAAAGAGGGAAGGGCAGGGGGCTTAGCGAAGCGGTTGCTTCTCGTGCTTCTTGCGGCAGAAACCGATGAACGCGCCGTCGGGATTGCGCACCGTCTCTCCCTTGTCCAGGCAGAAGCGGCACCAGTCATCGTAAAGCGCGTAGATGTCATAGCCTGGCGCGGCCTCGCGCGCACGCTCCATGCCCTCGGCCGACACCTGCAGCGCCGCCGTTCCGAAATCGAAACTTGCTTGCTGGCGCGGCTTGCGAGGCGCGCGCGACATGACGACCTGATCGCCCTCCAGCCGGATCAGATAATCCGGCAGATGCTCGTCGGCGGCGATTTCCTTGAGGAAAAACCGAAACTTCTTCTCCGGCGAATTGCTGCCCACCTTCTTCTGCAGATTGGCGATCTTGATCGAGAAAGGACGCTCCTGCTCGCCGACATGCTTGCGCGCCAGCTCATAGAGCCGCCGCTCCAGCGGGCGGCGGAGCCGGAAATAGGCGGGATTGATGGTGAGCACTTCCATGCCCTTGACCGCACGAAAGGTCCAGTCGGAGACCTTGATGCGCACCTTTGTCATTCGCCCAAAGGGCGACAGCTCGCCGTTCTCGTCCTTGCGGTCGATCTCGAACTCCTCGATCAGTCCGAAACCCTTCGTCTGCATATGATCGTCGGTGCGGATATCGGTGACGATCGTCGTGCCGCGCAATCGGAGCAGCGCGTCCTCGAAACGCCCGTAATCGCGCTTGCCGGTGTTCCAGTTGGTCGCGACCATCACCTCGTGGGCGCTCAGCTCCACCCAGGGAGTGATCTCCTTCCCGTGGTTCAGCTTATGCACCAGCTTCGAGATGCAGTAGAGCAGGATGTCCTTGTCCATGATCGTGGCCAGGCCCCGCCCACTCGGCACCACGCGCAGCCGGCGACCGTTATGGGTGTAATCCAGCTCCCGCATGTCGGGCTTTACCGAGAGCGAGAACACCGGGTGTTCCATCGAGGCAAGGTCATCCTTCGGCGACGCGTCGGACACGTCGAGAATGAAGAAATCCTTGTTCGGATGTCGATCTGGAAGCAGGTTGCCCATACCTCCTGCCTAACAGCTCTTCGTGAAACTGGGAACCAGATTCATGAAACTGGGAACCAATGGTCGTGAATCTAGGAACCAGCGCCATTCCGAAGCGCCCAATACCCTGTGAATAGCGCTCGTGACTCCGGGAACCCAGATTCGTGACTCCGGGAACCGCCACTCGTGACTCCGGGAACCGGAATTCGTGACTCTAGGAACCGGATTGCCAATTTTAAGAGCTTTTCTTCCAATGCTCTCAGTCAGTTAGGCGAATTGTCCAAGCGCGGTAACACCTATAACATTCTTATAACTAAAAATAACAAAGCGATCTCGCTGCAAACAAAGCGCGAATCATTCTTTTGCGTGAAACTTAAAATGCATCGGCCGCAAAAGGCGGCCGATAAGACTTTGCTTGAAGAACTGGGGGCTCCGCCCCCAACGACGTGTCAAAGGGTGGGTACTCGCCATGCTCGCCCATAAAGGGCTGCGCGTGGCTGCGTTCCCGGCTTCGCCGCCTTTGACACTCTGCCCCCCGGTCCTCGCCGGACAGGCAGGGGAGCAAGCCCTAAAGAAGGACTTGCTCCCCTGCCTCAAAAGACGCTTCCTATCTGAGTGAGGGAGTCGTTTGCGACCGGCGCGAGGCGCCGCGTTACTCCGAGGATAGAATGCGGCCAAGAATCTTTTGTGCACTCATCTCATTCATCGCTTTAGGCGGGTGCGATTTCGATCCCGACAGCGATACCCTCTTCATGAAGATCCAGAATGAGAATATCCGTAAGTATGCGATGCACACGCGCGATTTTTATGTGAATCTCGGATTACGGGAGCGCGATGCGAGGATACTAGGGATATTTCTTGAGGATTACGCCCCCCAAGAAAATCGGAAATCTGTTACACTAGATGAAGCACGCAACATGTTTGCCTGCTCTATATTCAATGGCCGCCCTGCAGCCATTTTATCGAAAAAGACGCAAATCAGTGAAACTGTGGATTTTTTCGTATTTATTGCGGAAACGACACGCGCTGTTCAAAACAACCCCGCTTTCGATGTCGAAAGGGAATTTCATAGCCGTTATGTTGGTGACAGGGAAACTATGTCTAAAATGATGGCAGCGCGAATAGAAGAGTTACCGGTTTATTTGCGAACGCAAGAATGCAAAGAGACATACAGGACTAAGAATTACGTTCTTTTAATCGGGGAAAATATCCTGCCTTGATCGCGATCCCATGGCGTCGATAGCACGGATAACGATCGTGCCCACGACTATCATTATGACGAAAACAAGAAAATACCATTGCATCCATAGTACATTGTCGAAGAAGTCCTGAATGAACGTGGAGGGGTCGAAACCTTCACTATATTCCTTTCCAGTAAGTCCTTTATAAATAAGCTGTTTATCGGGAATATCATTGATTAGTACGTCGTCAAATATTACTGCGTTCACAAGCGCAACGGTTACAGATCCAGCTAGGCCAATAAGACCAAGGACGCGGATGCTCTGGCCGTAAAGGATATGATGCCGAGCGCCCGCCGCGCCACGAACGAGGGCGAGCGCGAACAGCAGAAAGCCGGCGAATATCGCGGCTGCGGTGACGTTGCCGGTAAGGTCTTCAAGGAAGCGGGCAGTGCCGTGCAGCAACCCGCCTACACCTTCGCCGATTTTGTCGGCTGCTTCTCCAGCACGATCGAGCGGATTTTCCATCTACAACCCGAGAACTTTTGCGCGGAAGCGCGCATGCTTAGCCGGGGGCGAAACAAGGCTGTCAGAGATCAATTCCAAGGCCAGGCTCATGCCCATGCTCCCGGGCTTGTTCCTTGCTTGGTCCATGAAGAACCTGGGTATCGCGCGCCCCCTGATCCCAACCCCAGGGATCGGCCTTCTCGCGCTTGTCCGAAGATAAATCCTTCGCTTCCGGGGAGCCCCATTCGGCCAGGCGCGCGCCCCCGGCATCCGGAGCCTGGCCAAACCAGCCGCGGGTAATCAGCTGCTCGCGAATGTCACCGATCGCATCCCCGAGGAAGGCGGAGATCAATCCAAACAAGCCCCGGTTTCTCGCGTCCTGAGGTTGCTCGCCCGTGCCCGTCAAATGGACATTGACGGTCACGCCTACGTTGTTTTCTATGTGTTGCCTAGCCATTCCCCGCACTCCGCGAGAGGATCATATGTCCCGGTGGAAAGCCCGCGCATGGAGTATGTGAGCGACCTCGACACACCCTTGCTCAGGCTGTCTGATAAAGACTATTTCACGTTGCGCGACGCTGCGGAAGGGGTGGCGGTTTTCGGCGCGATCGGAAGTGGCAAGACCAGTGGCATGAAGACCCTGGCTACCGCCTATCTGCGCGCCGGCATGGGCGGCCTGGTCTGTTGCGCCAAGCCCGACGAGGTGGAGCTGTGGAAGCGCTACGCGGCCGAGGCCGGTCGAAGCGGTGACCTGGTGCTGTTCGGGGAGGGCGGCCACGGCTTCAACTTCCTTGACTACGAGCTGCGCCGGCAGGGCATGCGCGGCATCGGCAGCGTCACCGAATGCATCATGCAGATCGTCGAGGCCGAGAAGGTCGTGATGACATCGAGCGGCGGCGGCGAGCCCTTCTGGGAACGCTCGCCGCGCCAGCTGCTCAACAACACCCTGCCGCTGTTGTTCGCGGCGCGCGGTGTCATCCGTATGGAGGATATCGTCCGGTTCCTCGGCAGCGCCCCGCAAACGCCGGAGAGCCTGAGCGACAAGGAATGGCAGGCCCGGTCCTTCATGTACCAGGTGCTGCGGCGGGCAATGTCGGAGCCCTGCGCGCCGATCGACCAGGACGACGGCCGATCGATCACCGAATTCTGGCAGCGGCAATACGCGACGCTCGATACCCGCACGCGCAGCAACCTGCTCATCAATCTGACGACGCTGCTCGATCGCTTCCTGCGCGGCCGCATGCGCGATCTCTTTTCGCGCCAGACGACCGTGGTGCCGGAGGAGACCTTCGGCCAGGGCAGGATCATCGTTCTCGCCATGCCCAGCCTGTCCTGGAACGAAGACGGGCTGATCGCGCAGCATATCTTCAAATACATGTGGCAGCGTGCCGTCCTGCGGCGCAACACCCTGCCGCAGGGCTACCGGAAGCGGCCGGTGTTTCTCTGGGTCGACGAGGCGCAGTATTTCGTCAACAAGGAGGACGCCAAGTACCAGTCGACCTGCCGCTCCAGCCTCGGCTGCACCGTCTATCTCAGCCAGTCGCTTCCTTCCTACCATGCCGCCATGGGCGGCGAGAAAGCCAAGCCGACGACCGAGCAGTTCCTCGGCAATTTCGTCAGCAAGATTTTCATGAGCAACACCGATCCGGAGACCAACGACTGGGCGGCGCGCACCATCGGCCGCACGCTGGTCATCCGGCGCAATTTCAACACCGGCTGGAGTAGCAGCACCGGCCGGGGCATCTCCAGCAATAGCGGCACGTCCTCTAGCTCCGGCACCGGCTCGAATTCCGGCCACGGACCAGGCGGCTATAGCGGCGGCTCCTCCAGCTCCAACCAGAAGGGAGCAAACGAGGGGAGGGGGCGCAGCGCACAGCGCAACGATAGCCGCAGCGGCGGCGAGGGGGGCAGCGAGGTCATGGACTACGCCGTGGAGCCAGGCGTGTTCGTGCATAATCTGCGCAGTGGCGGCCCGGCCAACAACTTCATGGTGGATGCGGTCCTGATGAAGGGAAGCCGGTCCTTCCACGCCACCGGCAACGCCGTCTTGCCGATCACCTTCAGCCAGCGATGACGCGGCCAGGCCTCCTCGATTACCTGATCGGCCACGTGCTGTGCCTGGCCGTGTTTTCATTCGCCTTCGTCGCCTCGGCCGTGCAATGGTTCAACGGTCAGGAAGACCAGTTCATTTTCATTGTGATTTTTGGGTTTCTGGCGCGCTGGAGTTATGCCGCCTTTACCCGCGTGCAGCGTTACCGCGACGAGCGGCTGCAGGAGGCGGCGCTGCTCGGCATTCCGCCGCCCACTCGCTCACGTTTCGCGCGCTGGTTTTCCGGTCTCGTGACGCTGATCCTGCTGCCTTTCGTGGCGGCGGCGTTGCTCGGCATGGCCGAAGGCCTTTTCGGTTTCCGTATCGACGAGGCCTTCGATCGCGTCGCCGGTCAATCCTATGCTCTTCCCGCCTGGGTGGGCGAGGGGCTGGGCTGGATCGTCGCCCATCAGGCCGCGCTCGCCGCCAGCGGAATTCTCATGCTGGGCTTGATGCTGCTGGGCGGGCGCATCGCGCGAAGCCGTCAAAATCCCCGCATGCGCGTACGCCCGGATCGACGGTTGCCCTGGAAAGAAGCGGTGCAGGTGGTCGTGCAGCCGCGCGGCGGACAGTCTGAGGAACTTGATGCACAGACGGCTTACGTCATGGGCTATGGAGCATCGGTTCCTGTCTGGGAGCCTGAGTTCGCCCAGGATGCAGCGGAGCAGGAAGCCGAGGTTTCAGTCGGTGATGATCGTGTGTCCGAGCCTGAACGGCCGGAAGGACGCATGCCTACGCCTGCCAAGGTGCCAAGACGTGGGGCCTTCAGAAAACCTTCGGCATGACGCCAAAAGGCAGGCTGCAGGCAGTGGGCTGCAGGCCCATCGGAATAGGCATCTCAGCACGATCTGACAGAAGCACTGTGACATTACGCGTTAATAAAGCTCTTGTCGGAAGGAATTTTATCATTTTAATCAATGGCTAACGGGGAAGCTGCAAAAAATGACGACCCGTCCATGTACTCATGGTATTAATAGCGCTGTGTGACAACTGCGAGATATCATGAGCGACTTCATCGAAAAATTCCTGGAAGCTCGTGGCCCCTGCCTGTCAAGCGAGGTAGCGGATTACCTAGTAAAAAACCTTACGATCTCCCCTGTCGCTGCGCGCAAACGGGTCTCCCGGCTATCAGGGAATGTCCGCCGACTCGGCTATGTAACTTTCCCGCGTAAAGCCCGATTTCTTTATCTTGAAAAGCAATTTGGCTCACCCCATTACTGGAAGAATCTAGTCGAAGCCTTGATGCAAACGAACTCTGCCTATGGGCACGCCATCGCTGCCTTGCGGCAGAGGGGCGGTATCGTTCCGGACAGGCTCTTCCCGATCGTGTGCGGGGCGCCTGTAGCTCAGCTCAAGCACCTTTCACCGGAGAGTATCTTTACTCGGCTCAGTGAAGCAGGGCTTTTGAAGCGCGTGCCTCTTCCAGGCCTTGGCGATTGCATCTCCATCGTGCAGGCCAATGAATATTATGATTTCTCCGCGCCTACAGTCCGCGCACGGCTGATTACCGAGGGCTTCCTTTTGACAGCGGTGAGCGACTGGCTGAAGAAACTTGGCATCGTGAGCTATGGTAAGGTTGCAACCCGCGAAGGGGAGACGTTGCCCCGTGTCGGAACATTTGCTTGGGACCTAACTGCTCCCTCGTATCTAGGCCCCCTCGTAAAGCTAGACAAAAATGGTAAAAACAAACCTGGATTCGTTGTTTGCGACGTCCATTTAGGCGATCTAATCACTGTCGACGGTGCTCGACCTTTTATAAATAAATGCCGAACTATTCGAAGCTTGCGTAATATCGGACCGTGTCTACAGATTTTTGTCGCCGAGAAATTTCAAGGCGATGCTTTCCAGCTTCTGAAATCGAACGGCATCGTGCCCGCAACACCGGCAAACCTCTTTGGTGAGGAAGTGGCCGAAGGCCTTAGCGAGCTATCAAAAGTGTTGAACAAGGCCGCTTATACTTCGACTATCGACCCTGCTGAGTTCGATGCGCTCTTTAAGAAATTAGGCAAAATTGAAGGTGCTGCAACCCAGTTGCGTGGGACGCTATTTGAGTACCTGTCAGCGGAGATTTTCAGAAAAACAGGTTATCATGTGACTATGAACCGAGTTTTTAAAAATGAAAACAAAGAGGCAGAAGCAGACATTGTTGCCATAAGAGAAAACATCTCAATAACATTTATTGAATGCAAAGGACATTCACCTTATGGGGAGACACCAGATAAAGATGTGAAAAGGTGGCTTCAACATAACGTGCCAATTTTTTTTAAAGTTATCAAAGCGCATCCTGATTGGCAGAATCTGCAAGTGAGATTTGAGTTTTGGGCAACCGCCCCACTCTCTGATGAAAGCATCGCAATGCTGCAGAAAGCCAAGAGCGAAATCAATCCATCTCGCTACACGGTCGAGTGGCGCATTGGGCCGGAAATTCGCGATATCTGTAAGGCTACAAAGGACGACGGCTTGACTACGGCTTTCCGCAAGCACTTCATGAAGTATAATGAGAAATCATCTGCGGTCGCAATGGGAAAACCCGAGTACGTCGCTCCGGAACATTGATTTAGCCGTGTTAAAGCTTAGTTATCGTAGGGATCAAGACCAAGACCTACGACACCTTCGGCATCACGCTGGGCAGAGCCGTGACGGCGATGCGGTCAATCACGCTCGCGTTCGGCGCGCCAGGCGCGTAGAGAGCCGGATCATGCTCATAGATCGCCTGCAGCGTATGAGCGATCACCGCCTCGATCACTTCGTGCAGACAGGTGCCGCGCATGGTCACCGCCTTGCCGCGATGGGTAAAGCGTAGAAACTCGTCGCCGCCTTGCTCGATCAGGTCGAGATTATCGAGGTTGTGATAGAAGAACACGTGACGCTGGCCGCCGCGGCAGAAGATCGAGAAGCCCATTTGCGGGAACCCCTCGGTCTTGATGAAAGGCTCGTACAGCTCGCTCCCGGCTTGCATGGCACCCTTCTGGAATTCCGTCGGCACCGTGCCCCGCGATCGGAGAATGCGGTCGGATATCTTCATAGCTCGAATCCACCGTGATCGTCGCGCGACGGCCCGTCGCCCTGTTCCTTGCCTTGCGACCGATCAACGGGACCGGGCGGCTTGTCGCCCGACCCGACGTCATCGGGCTTGAAGTGCCAGCCGAGAAGGCCGAGCAGGCGGTTCGCCTGAAGGGCCAGGCGATCACGCCACAGATCGGCGTGATCCTTCACCTCGAACGGCCAATGCTTCAACCGCTCGCCGATATTGCGCCACCACGCGCCGAGGCGCATCTGCCGGCGCTCGTCGCGCTCCTCATCGCTTGCCTCGGTGTTGTCGTCGATGAAGGAAAGCCGGATCGTATCGTTATGCACGGCGCGGAAGGCACGGTCGCGATCCTCCGTCGCGCGCGCTTCCTCGTGCTTTTGCCGCGCCTGGTCGTCCAGCTCGTGCGCGCGCTCGGCAATGGCATGGATCTCCTGGCTGCCGCCCTCGGCAAGGCGCGGCAGGCCGGGAAACTGCTCCTCGTCGTCGCCGACGGCGCGCACCCGCACCTCGGAGCCGGCGCGCTCGAGATAGGCGTTCTGCAGCTTCGGCCATTCATAGCGCCAGCGCATGGCGGTCTCGTGCTTGTCGAAGACGCGGCTTGTCTCCTTCGACTTCGAGAACTCGTCGCCCGCGAAAGGGCGAGGGGTGACACGCAGATGCGCGTGCGGTTGGTAGTGCTTGTATCCGGTCACCTGGTTGGCGCGGTCGCGCAGGACGAGCACATGCTCGTCGTCGCGGCCCGTCGCCTCGGAAGGCTCGATGAAGGGCATGCCGGCTTTCGCCCATTCGCGCAGCCTGGCCTGGTCCGCCTCGCCGGCACCGGCGGCCGGGATGCGCTTGCCGTAGTCATGGAAGGCGATATCGACGGCGAAGCCCTGGTCGACGAACTCGCGCCGGGCGAACTCAAGGACGAGGGCTTTTTGCTCGGCTGGGCGTAGCTCGTAGGCAAGCCCGAGTTGTACCTCACGGCCGACGCGGGCGTTCTTGCGGGTCTCGAATTCCTCGACCCGGTTCCACAGCTCACCCCGATCGGCCGCCCAGGCGGGGGCCTCGTCGGGCAGCAGTATCAGGGCCTCCCTCACGGTCGAGCCTCGCTTGGTGTAGCGATGAACCCGTTCGGTCTCGTTGCCGTTATGGGGACGTTCGGTGAGGCTTTCGCCAGCCCGGTAGGCAGCGCCGGCCACGGCACTTTGACCGTTGGCGCGCTGGACGGGGAATGTTCTGCACAGGACATTGCGCATGGCGTCTAGCCGAAATTTTAAGCCCGTGGGATGAAGATTAGGTTAAGATGCTCGTATACGCAAACCTGCGGTTTGCACGAGCATCACTCCCCCACCCCGGCCCCCCAAGGGGCGCGCGTTCAAGCGCCACGCAGGCTAAACGGGCTTCCTCAGCCCCTCCGGCGTGCCGGAGGGGATCGTCATCCCGTGGTCGCTTCCTGGCCGCTCGGGCCACCCCCTCCGATGCCGGGGGAGGCATTCGCAGGCGACGGAGGTTCACCTCGAACGGCTTGCCTTTCCCACCCTCGAACAGAGGACGGGGACAGGGGCGCCGCGCGTCGAGAGAGGGCCTATCGGGATCGCTCTCATAGGTTGAGCGATTGTGCCGCCCCTGGCGTCAGCGTGGCCAGCCCCGCACCCCGGCCAAGGGACGTTCCGCCGTCACTCCCCGGAACCCCTGGGCGGTTTGGGGACACGCCATTTGCGGCAGGGGTAGCGCCTGGCGATCCTCGATAATGCCCCGTGTAGCTCCAGCGCCTTGTCCCATTGCCGCACCATGAGCTTGTTGGGTGTCGCGATCGGCCGGATGGCATGCAATGCCGCTCCGGCGTTCTCGGGCGGCATGTAGCGCGCGAGCACGCCGAGCCCGATCGCGGTCGATCGGTTCATGCCTTGCTGGCAATGCACGAGCAGCCGCGCCTCGCCAGGCAGCGTGTCGATCCATTGGCAGACGGTCTCGACATGCGCCAGTGTCGGAGCATCGGGAGCCGTTTCGTCCTCGGTGTCGTCGAAGGTGAGGACGAGGTGCTGGTTTCCGGGAATGCCGCCCATCGTGCGCAGCGTGACGCCCTGGCGGTGGATGGACAGCAGATGCGTCGTGCCCCATGCCGCGCCGTTCTGGCGGGCCTCGTAGGCCCCGCAGATGCCCATCGAGCAGCGCCATCCGTTGGGATGCGACAGGCCGTCTGTCAGAAGCTCAAACATCGTCGATCATCACCAGGGCGAGGAACGGCTCAGAATCCCACGGGAGGATTCACGCGGTCAACCGGAGTGTGAAGTGGGGCGGAAACGCAGCACACTGCCAGATTGCCAGCAATGCAGCAATTTTCATTCCCTTGTTCGGTCCCGCCGGAGGCGAGAAGGCCATTCCCCCGTCCCGGCCTGCTTCTCAGAAGGCCATCGCGCGCGGCGGAGGTCATAGGATGCCCTTGGGCACCGCTGGAAGCGGCGCGATAGCGTCCTTGACCGACGCAAGCACGGTGGCATCCATTTTACGCCGTGATGGGGGCACGTGTCCCGCTGCAGGCGCATGGTCCATCCATTCGCCGCCAAGCAGTCGTCCAGCCGAGGATGACCGCGAGTCCTGACGGGGCGCGCCGCCCGGTCAATCTCCCGCCCGCTCCAAACATCCGTGTTGTCGGTGACCCGGCGGCTTGGCCGCCCCGTCCTTCGTCTTCGCGTCCTCGCCAGGGGACGACGTGCAACCAACGACGAAAGGACTACCCTATGAAACTCATCACTCAGGAACAGCGTAACCGGCTCATCGCCAATTTCCGCGCCAATCAGCAGGGACCGACCGAGCAGGACCATTGGCCCGTGGTGCGCCTATTCACGCCCGACGCCGGAGCGACGTGGCTTTTCACCGAATTCGATCCGATCGAGGAGCTGTTCTTCGGCCTGTGCGATCTTGGCATGGGCTTTCCCGAGCTGGGCTATGTCAGCCTGGCAGAAATCACCGGTCTTCGCGGCCGCCTGGGATTGCCGGTCGAGCGCGATCGTCATTGGGAAGCCAGGGGACCGCTATCGGCCTACGCCGAAGCAGCTCGCAAGGCGGATCGCATCACCGAGCCGGAGGGGCGGCATAAGCCGCCCTCTTCCAGTCTTTTGTTCATTGATTGTTCTTGTTATTTAAGAGCTATACGGATAAGCTGGTTAAGCTAGTTAGAGGGTTCTATGCGCGAGATTGGTGCCTTCGAGGCAAAAAACACACTGGGGACGCTGCTTGACCTGGTCGAGCACGGCGAGGAGGTGGTCATCACTCGTCGTGGCAAACGCGTTGCGCGCCTGGTGCCGGAAGCCCGTACCAAGGACCGCGACGGCATGCGTGCTGCTGCCGAGCGCATCCGCGCTCGTGCAGAGGCTGAAAGCGGTCCCAGCATTTCTGTCGACGAATGGAAGAGCTATCGCGATGAAGGACGGGCGTGAGCCTCGTTCTTGATAGCTCGGCGACCCTCGCCTGGGTGTACGGTGATGAGCGCACAGCTGCTATCGATGCAGTCTTTAAGCAGGTGATCGAAGCCGGCGCGTGGGTCCCTCAGCTTTGGCATCTCGAGGTTGCCAACAGCCTGACCGTTGCCGTTCGTCGCAATCGCATCAAACGCGAGTTTCGCGATGGGGTTCTGGCGGACCTTGCTGAGCTTGATATCGCCATCGACAGCGAAACCGAGCAGCATGCATGGTCTGCAACCTTGCAGCTTGCCGATGCCCATAGCCTGAGCGTTTATGATGCATCCTATCTTGAGCTGGCTCAGCGCCGTCGCCTGCCTTTGGCAACCCTCGACGAGGCATTGCGACGAGCGGCGCAGTCGGCGAGTGTGCGGGTACTGCCATGAGGGGCGCTCTGCGTCTTTCAGGGATGCAATCGCCTTTTATGATGCATAAACGGTCTGTCTCATGCATCTTCAACGAATCGGTGCGGGTAGGGTAGGCGTTTTTTGCAGGTCGATAAATACATCCCAGGCAATCAGAAGCAAAACGGCGCTTATTACACGCCGGGGGACGCCGTACATGCGTTAATTCGCTGGGCGGTTCGCAGTGAAAATGATCGATTGCTTGACCCTTCCTGCGGAGATGGGCGCTTTATCGCCGCTCATACAAAAAGCGTCGGCATCGAGCAGGATGTGCTATCGGCCGCCGTCGCCATGCAGAGAGCGCCTGGTGCGCTTGTGCATGAGGGGGATTTCTTCACCTGGGCCGCAAATACACCCGAGCGCTTCGAATGTGCAGCGGGAAATCCACCGTTTATCCGCTACCAGCTCTTCAAAGGTGAGACCCGTCGTCGGGCGCTCGATCTCTGCGCAGGACTAGGAGCTGCATTCTCCGGCTTGTCGTCATCCTGGCCGCTCTTCCTGGTCGCGACCGCTAGCTTGTTGAAGCCGGGTGGCCGCATGGCCTTTGTCGTGCCAGCAGAGATCGGCCACGCGCCCTATAGCGCTCCCCTGTTGGAGTACCTGGTCACGAATTTTCAGCGGGTGCAGATCGTCGCTGTTCGTTCGAAACTTTTTCCCAACCTCTCTGAAGATTGCTGGCTGCTCTACACGGAAGGATATGGCGGCAAGACCGCATCTATCGAATTCACGGCGCTGGACCAATTCGCTTATAGCGAAAGGCCTCCGCAGCCGGATTCCATCATACCGGTGAGCGCCTGGCGGAGCCTATGGAACCGACGCCTTCGGCCGTTCCTGCTCTCCGATCCTGCGCGGGAGCTGTATGGCAGCCTGGTAGTCGCCTCCGGAACACGCCGGTTTGGCGACATCGCTTCCATTGGAATTGGGTATGTGAGCGGAGCGAATGACTTTTTTCATCTGCGCCCCTCAGAAGTGAAGCGCTGGCGTATCCCACCCGCCTTTTTGCATCCGAGCGTACGCACTAGTCGCGCCCTGCCCCCCTCGAGGCTCACTCACAGTGTAATTGCGCGCTGGAAGCGCGAGGATGCGCCCATGCTCCTATTGCGCCTTCAAAAAGACGAGCAAATACCAAATTCGGTAAAAGATTATTTGAAGAGTGAAGCCGCGCGCGAAGCGCAGCAAGCTTATAAATGCCGCACCCGTGATCCATGGTATTCTGTGCCAGACGTGAAAGTCCCTGACTTTTTTCTCTCGTATATGTCAGGACGGCAGGTTGGATTTGTAAGAAACGATGCGGGATGCACATGCACAAACACGCTGCATGCCGTAAAAATACGCGATCGGGAGGCGCTTCCAGCCTTGCTCGCATTCCAGAAGTCCGCGCTCTTTCAAATGAGTTGTGAGATCGAGGGCCACTCCCTTGGAGGGGGAATGCTAAAGCTCGAGCCAGGGGAAGCTAGCCGGATCATTCTGCCAACGCCCGAGACGATCCGTAAGGTCGATCCTGTCCTGGTCACGGAAGCGGTCACCACCCTTCAGGAATGGAGGCACTATGCCGCTTAATCTCGAGGGTCCGATGGTCTGCCAATGGATCGGCGAAGCCGCCGCGCTCGAGCACTTCGCGAGCTATGTCGGCGCAACGCAAAGCCAGCAGCATATCAAGCCGCTTCACTGGTACGTCGCATGCCGCCTCGTGCTCGAGGGCGGCTTTCGGCCGGAGGAGATCACTCCGCGGCCGCCCTTTACCTGGCAACGGCAGGGCCGCGAGGATCGGCTGACGTTCGACCCTTCCGTTGCCACGGGTGTCGAAAGCACCGTGCTCGGCGGTCTTAAGACCAAAAACGTCGATGTGGTCGTCACCAAACCGGGTTTAGGGCCGGTTATGGCCGTATCTGTGAAAGGTACGATCGGGGCGTTTCGCAATCTCACCAACCGCATGGAGGAAGCGGTCGGCGATTGCACAAACCTCCACATCACCTACCCGGCGATGGTCTGCGGTTTCTTCTCTGTGCTCCGCGCGAACCGGCTAGAGGAAGACGCGGCCGAGGCAGTAGCGCCCGAAGACGCGCCGCCAGCTCGCCAACTTTCGGCCAATGATATCGCCATTCACAAAGGCGGCGACCCGGTCGAGACAATCATCCGCTACCATACAGCCCTCCGCGAACTGAGTGGCAGGCGCGGCATTCGCGATGACGTCAGCCGCTATGAGGCGGTCTCTATGGCTCTTGTAGAAAGCAACACCGCTACCCCTGGCGTGCTCCTCGACCGCTTTCCGCCGGAAGACAGCCCCTTGCGCCTCGAGCAGTTCTTCCAGGCCCTCTATCTCCGGTACGACGAGCGATATGTATATGCCGCACCGGACCTCAAGAGTGTCACGCGCCGACGGGAGTGGGCTGAAGGATCGTCCGCGATTGCCGATGCGGCACACGCAGAGGTAAGGTCCACGCTCGGCTACACCCTGCGTGTTGCTGGAGAGTAGGGATTTTACTGCGAAGGGGGGGCGATGCTGCAGGAAATTAGGTTCATTCAGTGCATCGGCCGATTTGAGGAAGCAAAGTCACTCCAAAACACACGTTTCAAATTATGCACTTTGATTTTTGGGGAAAACGGGTGGGGCAAGTCTACCCTTGCCGACATCCTCCGGTCGTTGAGCACCAACAACCCGAGCATCCTCGCTGGGCGTGCAACGCTCGATGTGAGCGCCCCGCAGAAAGCAATTCTCCATATCAGCGGTCAGAATGCTATTTTCCAGAACGGATCATGGACTGGACCCTGTCCGCGTATTTCCGTCTATGACAGCGCTTTTATCAACGATAATGTTTATTCAGGCGATGTCGTCTCAGCCGAGCATCTGAAAAACCAGTATGGCCTTGTCGTTGGTGAAGAAGGAGTGGGTCGCGTCCGCCGGATTGTAGAGATAGACGGCGAGAATCGTGAGAACAACAAAGCAATCACCGATACCGAGAACGAGCTCAAAGCCCTTATGCGCAGTGTGGCGCCACCCGCAATGCAGCTTGAGACCTTCCTCGCTCTATCGCTCCAACCAGACCTCGACGATGGTATCTCTGCACATGAGCTCAAGGTGCAGCAGGCGCGTCGAGCAGAGGAGCTGAAAGCCGCCGCGGAACCCTCCCTTTTTCCGGTGCCGACTGAGCCAGACAAATTCGCTGCTCTGCTCCACGGTTCGATCAACGAGGTTGCCGCCGATGCCGTTGACAGGGTGCGCCGCCAGATTGCAGCGCACCAACAGCATACCAGCGAAGCCGCCATGCCCCATGAAAAATGGCTCGAGGCAGGGATGGCGTTCACAGACAGCGAAGACTGCCCCTTCTGTGGCCAGCAACTTGTCGATCGCACGCTTCTCGAGGCTTACAAAGACATTTTCAGTGCAGCTTATAAGCAGCTCGGTCGGGACGTAGAGAGCGCCGTAGCCACCCTAACCAGGTACAAAAATGGGGATTTCCGGCAGATCGCTGCAAAGACCGAAGAGCAAAACCGTCACCAGTTCCGGTATTGGCACGAAGCAGGAAAACTTAATGCTCCCATTATCGAAGATGCAGAAGCCCCGATCACACGCATGGAGCAAGCGGCTGAGGCTCTGCTCGGGCTATTTGGCGAGAAGCAGGCAAATCTAACCGCCGCGATCAGGCTAGAGCGCACCGCTAAGGCCCTTGCGGATTGGGCGGCGGGAAGAACGTACTTTGCCAGCAGCAACGCTAGTATAAACGAATTCCGCAATGCCATCAGGACGCTAAAGAATAATATTAGTTCCGCTGACCTTCCTCATCTCTCTAGAGAGCTGCAGGCCTTGAAAGCAAAGCAAAAGCGGTATGATGTAGAAACCTGTAAATTTGTCAGTCGTCTGGACGATCTTAAACGCAGAAAGAAAGAAATCTCTATCGAAAAAGTCCGCGTTCGTAAGGAACTTGATGACCATGGTCGTGACATTACAACGGACCTTGGAAAGGAAATTAACAACTACCTTAAACGTCTGAATGCAGGTTTCCGCATCGACTATCGCGAGCCGGATTATCGCGGCAAAGAGCCATCAGCCAGCTACAGCATTCTCATTCGGGAGGTGCCCGTCACACCCAGGAGCGGCTCAGGAGAGATCAACAAACCTTGCTTCCGCAACACGCTCAGCGCAGGCGATAAATCCACGCTCGCGCTCGCGTTTTTTCTTGCGAAGGTCAACGCTGATCCAAAGGTAGCCGATCTGATTGTCGTGCTTGACGATCCCTTCACCAGCCTCGATCATTTTCGGCGCGAATTTACAGCCAACGAGATCAGGAAGCTCTGCGGCAAAGCCTTGCAGGTCATTATCCTTTCTCATGAGAAAGCCTTCCTGAGGCTTCTATGGGACAAGATCGACCAGGAGAAAATTGCGTCTGTCGCCTTACAAGCTGGCGCACCAGGCATCACGGCAATTGCACCGTTCGACATCGAGAGCGCGACGCAGCCGCGTCATATTACGGAACGCATACAACTCGAAGAATTTGCGGAAGGCGAACCGCACGAGCCAAAATATATAAGGACACGGTTGCGTACCGTATGCGAAGACTTCTACCGTAAAGGCGATCCAGGACTATTCAGGCAAGCCTCCAGCCTCGAGGAAATTATCCGCCTTCTCGATGGCGCGCCTGCCGACCATGTTTATAAGGGTGCCCTAGATGACCTTAGAGCGGTGAATGAATATTCGCGTGGGGATCATCACGCGGCGATTCCTGGTAATCCGACAGAAGATATTAGTATTGAGGAGCTCAAGAATTTTTGCCGCCTGACACTTGATATCACACGCGGAATGTGAAGTTCAGATTCGGCTTACTAAGCGCTTCGTCGCGCTCGACGTAATTCATTTAATTCGTGTATAGCACGGGAAATGCGCAATACGGCAGAAATTACAGAAAAGTGCAGTGCAATCAGTCTAAGCTCAGCGATGATAAAGGCGATTCTAGCGTCTGTTTCCATTTCAGCGATGCGGGAAGCATAACCATTATACTGAGATGCAGCGTACGGGATTATTCGATTATAGTCGCTGTAAATTTCGGCGTCATTCGCTGACGTTATATCCATTTCGCGCTCTAAATCAAATTCGTATAGGGGAATATTATTGTACTTAATTCCATAAAACCCAGATATGGTTCCGATGTAAAAACTACGTTGATTTGCATATCGTAATTTTTCGCAGATATGTATGCGGAACTGATTAATATCAATTTTATCATTTTCCCAATCGCTGCAATACCGTACACCAAGTGCTCTCGAGTCATGTCCAATTTCCTGCCTATAACCATTCATTATATGGAAGAAATCTTTAATACGTGGCAATGTACTGTCGTAACGAATACCAATTACAACAAAAAATAATGTCAGAGATCCTGAAAGCACCCAGGCAAGATCTACGAATATTCGACCGCTCGGTCCAAAAATACGCTGAGAACCAAATACAAATACGGTTAAGACGCCAAAAAGTCCTGAAGCAGCAAGAGTAATACCATAGTAGGTCTGCAAAAATGCATAAAGGGCATTGAGTATTGGGTCCAGCTCTAGCATCCGATGCTCCAGGAACTTTCTTCGTCAATCATATATCATGATTTTTGTCCATTTCGCTGGACCCTTGTCCGTCAACAGGTTACGATGGACATAAATCATGGACGAAACAAACCCGCATTCCCGGTCCCTGGGCTATGCCCGTGTCAGCACGGTCGGGCAGACGCTTGAATCGCAGCTGGACGAGCTTCGCGCCGCCGGGTGCGGCACCATTTTCCGCGAGAAGGTCTCCGGCGCGCGCGCCGATCGCAAGGAGCTGAAGAAGCTCCTCGCCATGCTGGAGCCGGGTGACGAGCTGGTGGTGACGCGGATCGACCGCCTGGCCCGATCGACCTTCGACATGTTCGCGATCATCCAGCGCATCGTCGATGCCGGCGCGCGCTTCCGCTCCCTCGCCCAGCCCTGGGCGGATACGAACGACAGCACCGGGCGGCTGATGCTTGCCGTGCTGGGCGGCCTCGCCGATGTCGAGCGCGATCTCATCAGGACCCGCACGGCCGAGGGGCGCGCGCAGGCGAAGGCACGGGGCGTCAAGATGGGCCGCAAGCCGAAGCTCTCGGCCGAGCAGCGGCGCGAGGCGCTGGAGCGCAAGGCCAATGGCGAGGCGCATGCCTCGATCGCGCGCTCGTATAATGTCAGCAACCAGACGATCAGGCGGTTGAAGTAGCGTTGCTGCTAGATCAAGCTTGAGGTGAAGTGCCGGTCAACGAAGCATCTCGCTCTCGCTTACCAAGTTCTTCAGGGTGTGAAGCTGGGAGGTTGCAAGATCGTACAACTGCTTAGGATCGCCAGCGCCTACCGCACCAAATCCGAGTCCGGATACGATGCCATACTCCGTTTTAAGTAGCTTCTCGCGCATGTAACCATTTCCATCGGCATCTTCATCGATCGCTTGTCTGATATCGGATGCGACCATTTTTGCTGCGGCTGCCAAACCGGCCTTTTCGCCAAATGAATGGTCGTCTCTTTTCGCATTACTCAAAATTCGTTCCAGGATTAGAACGAGTTCCATCGTTTCGCTCATGGATATATCCGTAGAATCAAAGATGCACGTAGTTGCCGCGACACGATGAGCGGCGCGGCGATGTTTTCTGCATTTATACCAATTGAGCAGCTTGGCAACGAAGCGCATGCCTCGGTTGTGTGTTCGCGGGACGGATCGTGCTGCGGATTTCCGACGCGAAACCGGACTGACGGCCGAAGGCTGGCGGAGCGATCCGCCAGCCCTTTGCTGCTGCATTGCCAGCAATGTGGCAAGCAGTTCATCTTGAGGAATCTTGCCGACGAGTCCGCCGGCGCGCATGATAGGCTCGATGTCGCCCTGCCGGAGAACCCCATGCCCCGCGCACCGAAAGCCGGCCCCCTGAATGACTTGGCCCTTTCGCGCCGGACCCTTCTGGCAGGGATGGGCGTGGCGTCGCTGTATCCGGCCACGGAGGCCGAGGCTTCGCGGCAACCAACCGCGAGCGACGCGCCGCCCGAAACCGTGCTGCCCGCTTCTGTCTCACACGAGAGCTTGGAGGTCTGCTATTTCGACATGCTGCACCTCCTCCAGCGGGTGCATACGCGTCTGCTGGACGTGGTGGCGGATGAGTTTCTGCGGCAAGGGCGAACGGACTTGAGCGCGCCCGAGGCGGTGCTGCTTTTCACCGTCGCGGAGCGCGGCGGGCCGTCCTGTGATCCGGGCATGCTGGGAGGGCTATCAAATCCCGAGCCAAAGCGAGCAATGCTCAACGATCTTGGCCGGCGCGGTTTCCTTCGCGTGGCGACTAGGCACAGACCCGTCCATGTTGCGTTGACGGAGGAAGGCCGTCAGGCGGCCGATCTGGTCAAAGCCTGTTTCGCGCGTCAGGCGTCGAGCATCCGCCCGTTAAGCGGGGTGAACGCCGCCGACCTCACGGCCGCGCATGCGACACTCGCCCGGCTGGATCGCTTCTGGACAGACGTCGTTCTGTATCGTCTGTGATTTGGTGCAGCGCTTACGATGAATGGGGAGAAAAGCTGCGAGGCACATAACCTCGACTGAGCGTTTTAAAGACGGTCAGACTGCCACTTATAGGATAAGGATGGAGATTATGCAAAAATTACCATGATAAAATAAATAGGAGTGAACATAACTTTCCTGCAAATGTAAGATTGTATTGGGCGCTACTAGTGTCTGAGTTTGTACAGTTGGGGGTTTTAGGGCTTGAGTTTTTGTAGGAGACTATGTTGCCTATAGCTGGCATGCCATCGTCGATTTTGGAATCTATATTCCACGCTTCACTGGGTGTTATTACAGGTCCATCAGTGCTGTTATTGGTAATGTCACTTCCAATCATAAATCTGTGCGCGTAAGAGCGATCAAAATAATTACTATTGCTTCCCCCACTTACATTCATAGGATTCCCAAGGAACCATCCAGCGTTGGATATTCGGGACGAAGGAACGTTGATGCCTATGTTTGCGTCATAAGGATTACTACCTCCGCCATTTCGTCCCGTATAGTTTCCTTCAATCAATCCAGCATTTGCTAATTGCTGCCACGCAGTAAAGTATTCGTTATATGATGTGCCGGAAGTATTAGAGTATATCGCTCCGTTGCCGTCCCCGTTGCATGTCTGTGTGCCCGTTCCGGATAAAGACTCGCATCCGTCACCAATCGTTCCCGAACCCCCAGCGCTTCCCCAAAAAGATGTCGCATTTCGCATATCACCAGGAAGACTAATATATTTGGACTTGAACGTATTAATCGCCGTTTGCCAGCGTTGGAATTCGGTAGTGACGCTACGCAGTTCCGCCGCGCGGATCAGGCTCTGACCAGCTAGTATTCCGCCAGTGAGAAGGCCAAGGATGACGAGGACGATCGACAACTCAACAAGTGAAAATCCATGACGCATAAGCGTTCATTGTAACAGATCGGTCCGTTCTATAAAGAATTTATTCCTTTTGCCATTTTGCCAGCAATGAGGCAAATCATCATCTCATCGGCATATGCAGCCGGTTTGGATCGTAGCGACCGCGATATGGCGCGTCGCGGAGATAGTCGAGCTTGCGCGCCACTTTGCTCAGCTCCCCGGAACGGCGCAGCATCACCTGGTCGCGCCCGAGGGCGAACAGCGTGTCGGCCGACACATCGCCGAACGCCATTTCGGACAGGGTGCGCGACATCGAGAAGCTCGAATGCCTGCCGAAGGTCAGCACCGTCCCGCAATTCTCCATAATCGCCTCGTGCTCCTGCGGATAGGTTTTGCGCATCTGGGCGTAGGACTGAAACAGCCAGGCGATCCGGATGCCATAACCCCGGCCGAGCGTGGTGGCGGAGACCAGCGCCGGCACCCGGCCGATCTGCGCTGCCTCGTCGATCAGCATCAGCGTCGGCCTCTTCGGTTTGCGCCTCCTGCGCATCAGCAGGTTGGTCAGGCCGGTGAGAAATACCCGCAGCAGCACGGCATGCGACACCAGCTTGTCCGCTGGCCAGATCAGGTAGACCGTGAAGGGCTTGCCCGATTGGATGATGGCCGGGTCGAAACTGTTGCCTGACAGCGAGGCCCGCACCGCCGGGCTCGCCAGCATGCGCGTCTGCTGCAGGAAGCTCGAGATCACGCCGCCGCGCGTGACCTCGGGAAGCTGTAGCCACGAGCCGATCGTCGAGACCGTGAAGGGATGTTTCCCCGTCGTGTCGAGCAGCACGGCGAGGGAATAGACCAGATCATCCTGGTGCAGCAGCTCATAGACCCGTCCGAAGGAGCGATCGGTCTCGGTCTCGCACCAGGCCACATGCGCCGTCAGACCGGCGATGACATCGTTGCCCCAATCCTCCCAAAAGCGACCATCCTGTCCGGTCGCGGGCACATCGGAGGCGAACAGGCTGGCCAGCGCATAGACATCATCAATGAATCCCGGTGCCTTGGGGTCAAGATTGGAGAGTGGGTTGAAAGCCCCCTTCCCGTTCGTGGCATCGTGAAACGGATCGATTGCCAGCACGGGCCCCAGCGTGCGCCGGTGCCGCGCCGTCACGCCATACAGCTCGCCTTTCGGATCGACCGCGATCACCCCGCCCGTCCAGGACAGCAACGCGGGAATGGCGAAGGAGCGCCCCTTGCCCGTGCCCGTCGGCGCGCAGACCAGCGCGTGCGCGTCCGAGCCGTCGACGATCAGCCGGGGGTGATCCGGTCCAGCTTCCGAGGGCGCGGCCAGGCCGAATCCAGGAGCATGCCGGGACGATCCATCGTCCCAGCCCAAGGGTAATTCCTGCATGGAGCTAACCGCCGGCTGTTGGTGAGAAGAACGCAACAAAAGCGGCGCGAACAGGCCACCCGAAGTCATGGAATCACAGCCCGACCCGGACGGCAACCAACCTGCTCGCGCAGCCATATTGCTGTATTGCCAGCAATATGACATGCCAGCAAAGCAACAAAGCGGCATTACACATTGCCAGCAAATGCGGTCACTGCTATGCCGGAAGCATGAAAATCGTCTCGATC
>NZ_JAAAMG010000004.1:50185-285565 GCF_010500815.1 Jiella pacifica | reverse complement strand
AGGCCGATCTCGACGCCTGGCTCGTCCACTACAACACCGAACGCCCGCACCTCGGCTACCGCAACATGGGCCGTAGGCCAGTCGAAACCGTCATGTCATTCGTCAGTCAAGAAGCTTAAGTGGACAGCTCAACTCCTTGGAATGGCTTTCTCTCCCGCAAGGGGAGAGAGGAGCGCTGCGACTTTCAACGCCTGTTTGAATGTCGGAGATAGCAGGGATACGAAGCATTCAATCCAGCGGTTGGTAGCGAAGTCTACCAGCTGAGATCCGACAGGCGCGTGCACCATCGATACGAAGCTGGAGACCAGCCTGGGTTGGAGAGCGGTCGTTCGCAAGGCCGCAATTCGCTGACAGCTATACGGAGAAACCGGCCCTTGGATGAAGGTGCATCAACATCCGGTTTGGGGAACTGTTCAACAAACGGTGGTTTTTGGAAGGCCGTGAATGGCTGCTTCGGTTCCCAAGCTGACGGTCGGAAATTAGTCTTTGCATTAACTACTTGACCGCCTACTCACATTCGCGAAAATCTCGATAGATTTTTTATTACCTCGAACTGAGCCGGAGTCTCCGCCTTGTCTGCGAATACAGAACATCCAAGCTTCCCACAGCCCACAGAACCGACTTCAGTTTGGAGATACATGGACCTGTCGCGTTATCTAGACGTTGCAACACGTGGACGCTTATTTTTCAGTCGCCAAGACAAATTCAGGGACACCTATGAGGGCGCAATTCCGTCCAAAAGCCGACAAGCGCTGGCAATGCAATCAAAGCAGAATGAAGAGGAAAATAAGAAATCTGCCGTGTCGTCTGATGTCAAAAATCACCCATTTTCCCTAGAAGTTCAAATGATGAGCTTTCTAGAACGTGTCCGCCGTCAAACATTCATCAGTTGCTGGCACATGAACATCGGTGAGTCAGCCGCTATGTGGGACCTTTATGGTCGGGATGGGTCCGCTATCGCTCTCCGGACATCATATATTAAGCTTCGGGACGCTTTTCCTTCCCATGTTTATTTATGGATGGTCAAATATATCGACTTTGAAAAAGAATTCTTCGCTTTGGACAACTCGATGAACCCCGCGATGCATAAGCGAAGATCATTTGAGCATGAAAAGGAAGTTCGTGCCGTCATACCGTATCTAGGTGAAATCTCGGAAAATTATGCCCTGGAACAAGAATTAACTGAATTCGGCCTTACCATTCCGTTTGACGTGAACGCTTCAGTTGATGAAATCCACCTCAGCCCGGATGCGAAGCCTTGGTTTGTGAGACTGCTCCAAGAAACAAACGCAAAGCTTGGGATCACCACACCTCTGACAAAGTCATCTCTTTATGACGCAGCAATATTTTAGCCGATATTTTAATGTCGACAGTTCAAGTAAAGCAGCCGTTGAATGTTGAGCCCTAATGGCAGCTTCGTCCGCACAACCGCCATTCAGCTATGTTCCAAAAACACTCGTTTTTGGAACACGCGCAACCTACCTCATTGGAAGCGACCAAAAATCCCGTTCCAAACCCAAGACCTTGTTGAAGGTTTTTGACCGTCTCCTTGCAGCCGACATTCGCTGCGAAGAAGCAGAAATCTCGCAACATGGGCTCGAAGCGGACAATCGCTGCGATCGTGTCAGACGGCAATAATGGGCTAAAACCTTCTGCTCGGGTTGGCGGCCTTTGCCCCATAGCGCTTCAATCCTCCCTCGACGGCGTGCAACGTCCCCGCTTGACGCCGCCCCCCGCTCTGCTACCCTTCGCCTCATCCACGGGGAGTTCTGCATGGAACTGAGAGGCCGCTAGCGCGCGGCGACCCGTCGAACCTGATCCAGTTCATACTGGCGTAGGGATGGAAGAAGGCCGTGAAAGGCCGCCGACGGGTTTCGATCTCTCCGAGGCGGCGCATTCGAAGACGGGATGTCGGGAGACTGGCAGACGAAACGGCCGCCGAGGCCGACGTTTTCGAAGCATCCGATCAGCGGCGCCTTTTCGATCACCGATCGACAGAAACTGGATCTCCAACGCTCGTCGAAGGAGTTCCATCGTGAATGTCATTTCCAAGATCACCACCCCGACCGTGACCACCGGCCCGCTGCCGGCCTCGCGGAAGGTCTATCTCTCCGGCACGGCGCATCCCGCCATCCGCGTGCCGCTGCGGGAAATCGCCGTCCATCCGACGGCGGGCGAGCCGCCGGTCACCGTCTATGACTGCTCCGGCCCCTATACGGACGCCAACGCTACGATCGACATCGCCAAAGGCCTGCCGCGCCATCGCACCGGCTGGGCGCTCGCCAGCGGCGACGTCGAGGAATATGACGGCCGCAGCGTCCGGCCCGAGGACAACGGCAACCTGCCGGCCGAAAAGCTCACCCCCGCCTTCCCGGTCGTGAACCGGCCGCTGCGCGCCAGGGCCGGCAAGGCCGTCACCCAGCTCGCCTATGCGCGGGCGGGCATCGTCACGCCGGAGATGGAATTCGTGGCGATCCGCGAGAATCTCGGCCGCGAGGCGCTGAAGACCGCCCTCGAACGGGACGGCGAGCCCTTCGAGGCGGAAATCCCGGACTTCATCACCGCCGAATGGGTGCGCGAGGAAGTCGCCTCCGGCCGGGCGATCATCCCCGCCAACATCAACCATCCCGAGCTCGAGCCGATGGCGATCGGCCGCAACTTCCTCACCAAGATCAACGCCAACATCGGCAATTCGGCCGTCACCTCCTCTATGGCCGAGGAGGTGGAGAAGATGGTCTGGGCGATCCGCTGGGGCGCCGATACGGTGATGGATCTCTCCACCGGCCGCAACATCCACAACATCCGCGACTGGATCATCCGCAACGCCCCCGTGCCCATCGGCACCGTGCCGATCTATCAGGCGCTGGAAAAGGTCGACGGCATCGCCGAGAACCTCACCTGGGAGGTCTACCGGGACACGCTGATCGAACAGGCCGAACAGGGCGTCGACTATTTCACCATCCATGCCGGCGTCCGGCTCCGGCACATTCCGCTGACTGTCGACCGGGTCACCGGCATCGTCTCGCGCGGCGGCTCGATCATGGCCAAGTGGTGCCTGCATCACCACCGGGAGAGCTTTCTCTACGAGCATTTCGACGAGATCTGCGACATCTGCCGCATCTACGACGTCTCCTTCTCGCTGGGCGATGGCCTGCGCCCCGGCTCCATCGCCGACGCCAACGACCGGGCGCAGTTCGCCGAGTTGGAAACCCTCGGCGAACTGACGAAGATCGCAAGGGCCAAGGACTGCCAGGTGATGATCGAGGGCCCCGGCCACGTGCCGATGCACAAGATCAAGGTCAACGTGACGAAGCAGCAGCAGCTGTGCGGCGACGCGCCGTTCTATACGCTCGGCCCCCTCGTCACCGACATTGCGCCGGGCTACGACCAGATCACCTCGGGCATCGGCGCGGCGATGATCGGCTGGTTCGGCACGGCGATGCTCTGCTACGTCACGCCGAAGGAGCATCTGGGGCTGCCGGATCGCGACGACGTCAAGGTCGGCGTTATCACCTACAAGATCGCAGCCCACGCCGCCGATCTCGCCAAGGGCCATCCGGCGGCGCAGCTGCGCGATGATGCTCTCTCCCGTGCCCGTTTCGAGTTCCGCTGGGAGGACCAGTTCAACCTCTCCCTCGATCCGGAAACGGCGCAGCTCTATCACGACGAGACCCTGCCCAAGGAGGCGCACAAGACGGCGCATTTCTGCTCGATGTGCGGGCCGAAATTCTGCTCCATGAAGATCTCCCACGACATCCGGGCGGAAGCCCAGAAGGAGGGCATGGCAGCGATGGCGGAGAAATACCGCGCCGGCGGCGACCTCTACATGACGCCGGAGGAGATCGCGGCAAAGGCCGAACCGGCGGAGTAGGTGGGATGCGCCGATCTGGAAGCCCTTCACCCGTGACAGATTTTCCATCTGGAGTCGGAGAAGAGGCGCGAGCCAAACCGCCGTGCCAGGCCCCCGTGCTTCGACAGGCTCAGCATGAGGGCCTGCAAGCACACGCGCCACGTCCAACCGATTTGGCGCGAGCGGCCGCTCGGCCGAAGCCGCAAGGCGAAACGAAGCCGCACCACCCCAACGGTCCTCATCCTGAGCCTGTCGAAGGGCGAGGACCCGGCACCACGAAGAAGCGCGCCTTTAGCGAGACGGCGACCGCCAATGCGTGCAAAGGTGCGGGCAACCCTCCCGGCATCACCGTCATTGGGGCCGGCGTCGCCGGCCTTTGCACGGCCGTCACACTGGCGGAAAGAGGGGCAGCGGTGACGCTGCACGAGCGCTCGGAAAGCCTCGGAGGCGCCGCCGCGTCATGGCTCGCCGGTGGCATGCTCCCGCCGTTCTGCGAAGCGGAAAGCGCCGATGCCTCGATCGTCGCGCCGGGCCTTGCGGCGATCGACTGGTGGGAAAGCCGCGTGCCCGGGGTCATGCGCAACGGGACACTGGTCGTGGCATCGAGCCGCGACGCCGGCGAGATCGCGCGATTTGGCCGGCGGACGAGCGGTGCCCAGCCGCTCGACGCAGAGGGCATCGAGGCTCTGGAACCGGACCTCGCAGGACGCTTCCGGCAGGGGCTGCATTTTGCCGCCGAAGCCCATCTCGATCCGCGCCGGGCGCTCACGGCGCTCGCCGAGCGATTCGAGAGGCTCGGCGGCACGATCCGCTTCGGCTCCGACGTTACACCGGAAGCGGTTGGCGGCGACGTCGTCATCGACTGCCGGGGCATCGCCGCGAACGCTCCGAGCCTTCGCAGTGTCCGCGGCGAAATGCTCATCCTGCGCAGCGATGAAATCCGCCTGTCCCGGCCCGTCCGCCTCCTCCATCCGCGCATGCCCGTCTATGTCGTGCCGCGCGCGGGCGGGCTGTTCATGGTCGGCGCGACGATGATCGAGAGCGAGGCTTCCGGCGGCCCGACGCTGCGCGCGGCCGTGGAACTGATGAACGCCGCCTATGCCCTGCACCCGGCCTTCGCCGAGGCCGAGGTGATCGACATGAAGGCCGGGCGCCGGCCGGCCTTTCCCGACAACCTGCCGAGAGTGACGCGAGGCGGCCGGATCGTCTCGGTCAACGGCCTTTTTCGCCACGGCTTCCTGCTGGCGCCCGATTGTGCGGAAAAGGCGGCCGAGCGCGTTTTCGGCCCGCGAACCCGAGAGGAGATCGCCGCATGAGAATCATCCTGAACGGCGAGCCCGCCGAGGTGAACGCCGCGACACTGGCTGCGGCGCTCGAAGAACTCGGCTATGGCGAAGGCCCTTTCGCCACGGCCCTCAACCGCGACTTCGTGCCGGCGGGCGAGCGGCCGGAAACGAGGCTCACCGAAGGCGACGCGATCGAGATCATCGCGCCGATGCAGGGAGGCTGACATGGACATCTACGACGAGATCCTCTCGAGCCGGCTGATGCTCGGCACGGCGCGCTATCCCTCGCCGGAAATCCTGCGCCAGGCGATCATCGCCTCCGGCGCCGAGATCGTCACCGTGTCGCTGCGCCGGGAATCCGCCGGCGAACGGGCCGGGCAAAAGTTCTGGGACCTGATCCGCGAGACCGGCGTGAAGGTCCTGCCGAACACCGCCGGCTGCCATTCGGTGCGCGAGGCGGTAACGACGGCTGAGATGGCCCTCGAGGTCTTCGGCACGAAGTGGATCAAGCTCGAGGTGATCGGCGATGCCGATACGCTGCAGCCCGACCTCTTCGGCCTCGTCGAGGCGACGCGCATCCTCAGCGAGGACGGGTTCCAGGTGCTGGCCTATACGACCGAGGATCTCGTCGCCGCCGACCGGCTGGTGGAGGCCGGCTGCCGAGTGCTGATGCCATGGGGCTCCCCCATCGGCTCGGCGCGGGGGCTGAACAACGTCTATGGCCTCAGGGCGATGCGGGCGCGCTTTCCCGAGCTGACGCTCGTCGTCGATGCCGGCATCGGCGTGCCGTCCCATGCGGCGCAGGCGATGGAGCTCGGTTACGACGGCGTGCTCCTGTCGTCGGCCGTGGCGCTCGCCGGCGATCCGGTGGCGATGGCGCGGGCCTTCAAGCTCTCGGTCGAGGCGGGGCGCCTCGCCTACGAGGCCGCCCCCCTCCAGCCCCGCGACATGGCCGAGCCGTCGACGCCCGTTCTCGGCCGGGCGGTGTTCGCATGATGCGGCTCGACCCGTTCTATCTGATCGTCCCCGACGCCGACTGGGTCGAGCGGCTGGTGCCGCTGGGCGTCAAGCTCGTCCAGCTGCGGGTGAAGGATACACCCGAGGCAGCGCTCAGATCGCAGATCCGCCGCGCCCGCAACACCTGCCATCGCCATGGCTGCCAGCTGATCGTCAACGATCATTGGCAGCTGGCAATCTCCGAAGGCTGCGACTTCGTCCATCTCGGCCAGGAGGATCTCGCCGAAGCCGATGTCGGCGCCATCCGCCGGGCCGGCTTGCGGCTCGGCGTCTCGACCCATGACGAGACGGAGCTCGCAACCGCGCTCGCCGCCAAGCCGGACTATGTCGCGCTCGGCCCGATCTGGCCGACGATCCTGAAGAAGATGCCCTGGGCACAGCAGACGCCGGCCCGACTTGTCGCGTGGAAGAAGGCCGTGGGCGACCTGCCGCTGGTCGCCATCGGAGGCGTGACGGTGGAGCGGCTGCCGGAGGTGTTTGCTCAGGGGGCGGACGTCGCCGCGGTGGTCACCGACATCACGCTGAATGCCGATCCGGAGGCACGGACGCGGCAATGGATCGCGGCGACGCGGGCGTATGTCGATGACGCCGGGCTTTCGTTGCCTGATACCGGCGCGGCCTTTGGCTCGACCTCTTTGCCGTCCTCGGGAGACGGATATTCCAGATTGACCGCGACAGGTTCGACCGCAACTGAATCGCGAAGGATGAGGCACCCGACGTCGACGCAGGCGCCAAGCGATCTTCCTCCTTGTGGGGGAGATGTCACGAAGTGACAGAGGGGGGTAACTCGCCGCGCGCGACGCCGGAAACGCAGAAAGCCACGGGCGGCGGCCCCAACCACAGGAAGTGCTCCGCCGTCCTCGTCATCGGCGGCACCGATTCCTCCGGCGGCGCCGGCCTCGCGGCCGACATCCGCACCGCGGCCGCCCATGCCGTCGACGCCCGGCTCGCCGTCACCGCGGTCACCGCCCAGAGCGATGCAAGGGTCGGCGACGTCGAGACGATGCCCCCTGCCCTCGTCGCCGAGCAGGTCGCCATGGCCCTCGAAGACGGCCGCGTCTCGGCGGTCAAGATCGGCATGCTCGGCAACGAAGCGATCGTCGCGGCGGTGGTCGATGCGCTGTCCCGCTTCGGCGGCCCGATCGTCCTCGACCCCGTCATCGCGGCGAGTTCGGGCGGGCAGCTTCTGAGCGAAGCCGGCATAGCGACCATGACCGGAAGGCTGCTGCCGATCACCGCGCTCGTCACGCCGAACCTGCCGGAGTTGGACATCCTCTCCGGCCTTATCAGCGTTCCGCCCGGCGCCGACACCGACCGCAAGGCCCATGCGCTTCTTAATGCCGGCGCCGGTGCGGTGCTGGTGAAGGGCGGCCATGGCGAAGGCCGGGACGCCGTCGACATCCTTTACCGAACCGGCCGCTCGCCCATCCGGTTCGCCTCTCCCCGCATCGCCGCCACGCTGCGCGGCACGGGCTGCGCACTGGCGACGGCGATCGCCTGCCGGCTCGCCTCGGGGGACACGCTGGAAGCCGCCTGCGAAGGAGCTAAGGCCTTCGTTGCAGGCCTGTTGAAAGGACGGGCCGACCTCACGAAGAGCGGATGACGGATCGCCGCCCCTACCCCGCCATCGCCTGCTTGATCGCCGGATAGAGCGCCTTGTAGCGCTGATGCGCCGCGCGGAAGGCGTCGATCTTGTCCGCCACCGGCTCGAAGGTCCGGGCGACCGGCGGCTCCTTGATGACGCTCTTCGGATCGGCCCCCGTCGCGGCGGTGATGCCGAGCCGCGCCGCGCCGAAGGCCGCGCCGAAATCGCCGGCAGCCGGCAAGGCGATCTCGGTCTCGAGCACGGTCGCCATGAGCTGCAGCCAGTAGGCCGAGCGCGAGCCGGCACCGACGGCGATCAGCCGCTGCGGCTTCGGCTTTTCGCCGGCGGCATCCAGGCAGTCGCGCATCGAATAGGCGACGCCTTCGAGCACCGCGCGGGTCATCGCCTCGCGGCTGGTATCGCTTTCGATCCCGGTGAGAACGCCGCGGATGTCGGCGTCGTTGTGGGGGGTGCGCTCGCCCGAAAGATAGGGCAGGAATATCGGCCGGCCGGGCTCGGCAATCGTCTCGCCGAGGGCTCCGGTGAGCGCCGCCGGCTCTTCCTTCAGGAGCTTCGACAGCCAGTCCATGCAGCCGGCCGCAGACAGGGTCACCCCCATCTGGTGCCACAGCCCCGGAATGGCATGGCAAAAGGTGTGCAGCGCCGTCTCCGGAACCGGGTCGTAGCCGGCCGTCGCGGTGAACAGGACGCCGGAGGTGCCAAGCGACAGGAAGCCGGTACCGGGTGCGGCAACGCCGACGCCGCAGGCGGAAGCCGCATTGTCGCCGCCGCCGCCGGCGACGATGACGCCGGGCTTCAGGCCGAACTTCTCGGCAAGGATGGGGCGGAGCTCGCCCGAAGCCTCGGTCCCCTCGACGAGGCTCGGCATGTGCTCGCGGGTCAGCCCGGTGCGCTCCAGCATCCGCTCCGACCAGTCGCGCCTGCCGGTGTCCAGCCAGGAGGTGCCGGCCGCATCCGACATCTCGGACACCGCCTCGCCGGTCAGCCACAGCCGCAGATAGTCCTTCGGCAGGAGCACGCAGCGCGCCAGATCGAACAGCCGGGGCTCGTGCTTGCGCATCCAGGCGAGCTTCGGCGCGGTGAAGCCGGGGAAGACGATGTTCCCCGTGATCGCCCGGGCTTCCGCATCGTCGAGGCCCTTCGCCTCCTCGTGGCTGCGGGTGTCGTTCCACAGGATGCAGGGCCGCAAGGGCGTACCGTCGGCGCCGAGCACCGTCGCCCCGTGCATGTGGCCGGAAAGGCCGACGCCGGCGATCTCCGCGAATTCCTGCCCGTGCTTGGCATGCAATTCCTGCATCGCCGCCTCGCAGGCGACGATCCAGCTCTGGGGGTTCTGCTCCGACCAGCCGAAATGCGGCCGCTCGACGGTCAGCGGCACCGAGACGGAGCCGATCACCGCCTGATCCTCGTCGATCAGAAGCGCCTTGAGGGAGGAGGTGCCGAGGTCGAGCCCGAGATAGGTAGACATGTCGTGTTCGGTTCCTTTCAGAGCCGTGCATACGCCGCAGTGCCGGCGCCGGATTGCCGCAGGCGTACCGATATACCACCAGTCGTCCCGGCCGAAGAGCCCGGGGCCACGCAAAATGGCGCCGTCGCCATGACGACCGCCCTAACCCATTGGGGAAAGGTCAGTCCAGCGAACGAACCTTGCCGCGGGCCCCGGCCAAAGCCATGCAGATCGGGCCGAACCACCACCGTCAGACGTAGCGGTTGACGATGCCTTCGAGCATCTCCTGCCTGCCCGAGCGTGGCTGCGGGTTCAGCGACAGCGCTCGCTCGGCGATCTCCTCGAAGCCGGTCTCGCCGGACAGCATCGCCTTGGCATTGCCGCTTTCCCACCCGGCATAGCGCTCGGTGAGCGGCTTCGTCAGCGCCTCGTCCTTCAGCATCGCCTCGGCAGCGAGAAGGCCCCGCGCGCAGGCGTCCATCGAGGCGACGTGGGCGATCAGGAGGTCGTCCGGGTCGATCGACTGGCGGCGGATCTTGGCGTCGAAGTTCAGCCCGCCGGTGGTGAAGCCGCCATGCTTCAGCATCTCGTGCAGCACCAGCGCCATTTCTTTCACGTCCATGGCGAACTGATCGGTATCCCAGCCGAGCAGGTCGTCGCCGCGATTGATGTCGAGCGAGCCGAAGATGCCGTTGGCGAAGGCGAGCTTCACCTCGTGATCGAAGGAGTGGCCGGCGAGGATCGCGTGGTTCTGCTCGATGTTGAGCTTCACGTCGGCGGTCAGATCGTATTTCTGCAGGAAGGCGTAGACCGTCGCGACGTCGTAGTCGTACTGGTGCTTGGTCGGCTCCTTCGGCTTCGGCTCGATCAGGATCGGACCGGAAAAGCCGATCTTGTGCTTGTAGTCGACGAGCATCGACATGAACCGGCCAAGCTGGTCGTATTCCCGCTTCATGTCGGTGTTGAGCAGGGTCTCGTAGCCCTCGCGGCCGCCCCAGCAGACGTAGTTCGCCCCGCCGAGCCGGTGGGTCGCGTCGATCGCCGCCTTCACCTGGCCGACGGCATAGGCGAAGACGTCCGGATCCGGATTGGTCGCCGCGCCCGCCATGTAGCGGCGGTTGGAGAAGAGGTTCGCCGTACCCCAGAGGAGGCGTACCTTGGCGCTCTGCATCTTCTCCTCGAAAATGTCGGTGATGACCTTCAGATTGTCGTTCGACTGCTGCAGCGTCTCGCCCTCCGGCGCGACGTCGACGTCGTGGAAGGCAAAGAACGGCACGTCGAGGAGGCGGAACATCTCGAAGGCGACGTCGGCCTTCTGCTTGGCGAGTTCGAGCGCCTCGCCGCCATGCATCCACGGCCGGTTGAATGTCTCGCCGCCGAACGGGTCGCCGCCGGGCCAGGTGAAGGAATGCCAGTAGGCGACGGAGAACCGCAGATGGTCCTCCATGCGCTTGCCCATCACTTGGCGATCCTTGTCGTAGAAGGTGAAGGCCAGCGGGTCGTGGCTCTCGGCCCCGGCGAATGCGACGGGTGTGGTGCGGTTGAAAAAGCTCTGCGACGTCATCGGTCGGCCTCCCGGATCGGCTGAAGCAAGGTATACGCTGTCGCGATCTGGCCTAGGCGAGCGCTTCGTCAAAGGCAAGCGGCGGATTTTCGGTTCGGCAAACGGAGGAGAGACCAGTGGCTTTGGCATCGCGCACGACAAACCCGCAGCCCTGGAGCAGGTGCCCGCGGGTCAATCCGACGGACTAGGGACGCCGCCCCATGTTCGTCTGACGCAAGCGTGATCTTCCGTATCCGCCGCGCGCGCCGTTCCTCGCAACCTCTCCCGCTCGCCGGGATTGCACGGGGGTCGAGGTCGCGAGGTACAGGAGACGCAGGATGCCGAACGCCATTGCCCGCCGGACGTTGCTGAAGGGAGCGGCCGCCACGGGAGTTCTCGCCCTTGCGGGACGGTCGCGGGCACAGGAGGCGCCCTCCGGCGAGACGGCCGGCGCATTGCTCACCAGGCAGGTGCCCTCCTCCGGCATCGAGCTCCCGGTGGTCGGCATGGGCACGTGGATCACCTTCAACGTCGGCAACGACTCGGACGCCCTCGCCGAGCGCACGGCGGTGATGAAGGCGTTCTTCGGGGCCGGCGGGGCGGTGATCGATTCCTCGCCCATGTATGGGTCTTCCCAGGCGACGGTCGGCCACGGGCTCGAACAGCTGGGCATTCCCGACCGGCTCTTTGCCGCCGACAAGGTCTGGACCTCGGACGTCTCGGACGGGCAGGCTCAGATCGAGGCGACGCGGCAGCACTGGGGCGTCGACCGGTTCGGGCTGATGCAGGTCCACAATCTCCTCGGCTGGCCCGGCCATCTGGAAACTCTGCAGGCTTTGAAGGAAGAAGGCCTCGTCGGTCATATCGGCATCACCACCTCCCATGGCCGGCGGCATGACGATATCGAGGAGATCATGGCGAGGCAGCCGATCGACTTCGTCCAGCTGACCTACAACATCGCCGATCGCGAGCCGGAACGGCGCCTCCTGCCGCTGGCCAGCGAGCGCGGCATCGCCGTCGTCGCCAACCGGCCGTTCCAGCGCGGGGCGCTGATCGAGGCGACGCGGGGCGCTCCCCTTCCCGGCTTCGCTGCCGAGATCGGCGCCGAGACCTGGCCGAAATTCCTCCTGAAGTTCATCGTCTCCCACCCAGCGCTGACCGTCGCCATCCCGGCGACGCGAAGCGTCGACCATGTTCGCGAGAACATGGCGGCGGCACGCGGGCCGCTGCCGGACGCGGAGATGCGCCGCCAGATGGCCGACCATTTCGACAGCCTTTGATCGGAACCGCCGGCTCCGACCCTTCGTCCATGCCGGCGGCCGCAACCTTCCTCGCCCTCCACCTTTGAGACCCCGTCCATGCTTGCCGACCTGTCGACCTATTCGCTGCAGGATTTCCTGCTCTTCGACGCGACGATCTATCGGGGCCTGTTCGGCCAGATGACCGCCGCCCTGTGGCCGCTGGCGCTCGCCGGGATCGCACTCGCCCTCGTCCTCCTCGGCCTTCGCCGGCGCCTCCCGGCCCTCGCCGATCAGGGCGCCGCGATGCTGCTTGCGACCGCTTTCCTCGCGAGCGCCTGGTTCTTCTTCTTCGGGGTCTACCGGACGATCAACTTTGCAGCGGTCTATCCCGGCTGGGCCTTCGTCGCACAGGCGGGGCTTCTCCTTCTCGCAGCCGTCGTCGCGGTTTTCGCGACCGGCCCGTCTCGATGGGGAAATGCCGCTTCACCCTTGACCCGCCTGGTGGCCGCTCTCGTCGTCCTCTATGGGCTCTTCGGCCATCCGGCGGCCGAACTGGCGACGGGCCGCGAAGCGGCGAGCCTCGAATGGTTCGCTCTCGCGCCCGATCCGACCGCGCTCGTGGCGCTCGGCTTCCTGGCATCGTGGCGTTCAAGATGGCGCTACGCTCTCTCCCTCGTGCCGGTGATCTGGCTCGCCGCCAGCGCGCTCACCCTCTACGGCCTAGAGATGCAGACCGAAGCCCTGTGCCTCGCCCTCGCCATGCTGGTCGGCCTCGTCGCGCTCGTGCTGCCGCGACAGACAGCCTTCGAGTTCGCTCGATCCGAAGAGGCGCACGACGGGACGGCGACGCGCCGCGCACCGCCCCGACCCGGCGAAGCCCCCCGCATTCCCGGCCGCATCAAAGCCGCCGGGGGAGAGGCACTCCTGCCGACGACGCGCCGTCAGTAACGATACCAGATCGCCGAAACGACGCCGCGCTCCTTCGGGGCATTTTTACCCGCCACCGTCGCGAAGATGCCGGACTGGAGGGACCAGTGCTCGGCGATGTCGTAGACCACCGAGCCCTGGAGCTTGTGATGGGCGTAGTCGTCCGAACCATCAGGCCCTGCCACCCCCATCGTCGAAAAGGACTGGGCGAGGAAGAGCCATCGCTTCCAGGGGCGAAGCCCGATGGTGAGATCGAGCTTCGCCTCGTCGAAGCCCTCGCCGGCCACGCGCCAGCCATAGCCGGCCTCCGCCTCGACGAAGGCCGGCAGGCCGAAAAGCTCGAACCCGTAGCCGGCGGCGAGCCGCGGCTCGATCCTTGCGCCGCCGAGGTCGATCCCCTCGCCGCGCTCGTCGTCAACGCGGCCGGAGAGACCGGCCGAGGCGACGAAACCGTCGCTGGCATAAAACTGAAAGCGGGCGCCGGCCGTGAACTCCGAGAGGCCCGAACGAGCATGGCCCGAAATGTCGTCCGCTTCGCGCCCCGCCTCGACCTTGGCGAAGACCGTCAGCCGGTCGGTCCAGCCGTGCTGGACGAAGAGGCTGGCGCTTCCCTTCATGAAGGCCGCCCGCGCCGGCGCGGCGCCACTGGAACCGAAGGCCTCGTCGGCGGTGGAAGACAGGCCGGTCGCGATGACCTCGCCGCTTCCCTCGGCCAGCGCCCAGGCGCCAGCACCGGCATCCTGCGGGACTGCCGTCAGGGCAAGGCAGAAGAGTCCGGCCGAAAGCTGGATGCGGGACGGTCCCCGGCTCGGCATCGTCGTCGTCGCCTCCGCTCGATCGGTCAGCTTTTCTATCTTATGGTTGCATCGCTCGGTAAATCAATCGTGAGAGCAGAGAGATTGAACCAACCGCGCGCCATCTGCAGCCGTCGCTAGCCGCAAGTCGCTGGTGGAAAAACCCGTTTGCGCCGGATGCACGCGGCCGCGCGGTTTGCCCGCCGGGTCCGGCGCGACTAGAACGGCGGTGGTGAGATCGACGCGGAGCGGAGAAGACCTTGGCCATCGTCAAGCTCGACGATCATCTGATCGACCAGATCGCCGCCGGCGAAGTGGTCGAGCGGCCGGCTAGCGTCGTCAAGGAGCTGGTCGAGAACGCCGTCGATGCCGGGGCCTCGCGCATCGAGATCGCCACGGCCGGCGGCGGCAAGACGCTGTTGCGGGTCACCGACGACGGCTGCGGCATTCCCGAGAATGAACTTTCCCTCGCCGTCCGCCGCCACTGCACATCGAAGCTGTCCGGGGGCCTTGATCGCATCGCCACCCTCGGCTTTCGCGGCGAGGCGCTGCCGTCCGTCGGCTCCGTCGCCAGGCTCTCCCTGCGCTCGCGGGCAGAGGGGAATCGCGAAGCCTTCGAGATTCTCGTCGATCACGGCCGCTGCGAGGGACCGCGGCCGACGGCGCTGTCGCGCGGCACCGTCGTCGAGGTCCGCGACCTCTTCCAGAAGGTGCCGGCCCGGCTGAAGTTCCTGAAGAGCGAGCGAGCGGAATCGGCGGCGATCACCGACATCGTCCGGCGCCTCGCGCTGGCCGAGCCGGAAATCCGCTTCGAGATTTCCGGGCCGGACCGCACGACCACGGTGTTTCCCGCCGCCCGGGACATGGGCGAGCGGATCGCCCAGGTGGTCGGCGGGGATTTCGCGACGAATTCCGTGGCGATCGACGCCGAGCGGGAGGACGTCCGCCTCACCGGGCTTGCCGGCCTGCCGACCTTTTCGCGCGGCAATTCACTGCAGCAGTTCCTTTTCGTCAACGGCCGGCCGGTGCGCGACAAGATGCTCGTCTCGGCGCTGCGGGGCGGCTATTCGGACGTCATGGCGAAGGATCGCCATCCCGTCGCCGTCCTGTTCCTGACGCTCGACCCGGCCCTAGTCGACGTCAACGTCCATCCGGCCAAGGCGGACGTGCGCTTCCGCGATCCCGGCCTCGTCCGCGGCCTGATCGTCGGCGCGCTGCGCCAGGCTTTTGCCGAGAGCGGGCTGCGATCCTCGTCGGAAGGGGCAGCAGGCGTTCTGGCGCGCATGCGGGCGAAGGCCGACACGGTGACGCCGGCACCGCGTCGCTTCGACGGATTTGCGCCGGGCGGCTACTTCGCCGAGGGCTTCGCTGCGCCGAGACAGGCACCGTACGTTCCCGGCGGGTCGGCGTTCCGGCCGCTCGAGCCGGCCGGCACCACCACGATCGAGCGGCTGCCGGATTTCTCGGCCACCACTCCGCCACCGGCAGGAACGGCGATGGCCGCCGCCATGTCCGACACCGATGCCGCAAGAGAGGTGTTTGCCGGTCCCGACGCGTCGTCGCAGCCCGAGACCTATCCGCTCGGCGCCGCCCGAGCGCAGCTTCACGGCAACTACATCGTCGCCGAGACCGAGCGAGGGCTCGTCATCGTCGACCAGCACGCGGCCCACGAGCGGCTCGTCTACGAGGCGCTGAAGGAGGCGATCCACGGCCGGGCGCTGCCCTCCCAGATGCTGCTCATCCCGGAGATCGTCGACCTGTCCGCCGACGACGCCGAGCGGCTTTGCGAACATGCGGCCGATCTCGCCCGCCTCGGCCTCGGCATCGAACGGTTCGGCCCGGCCGCCATCGCGGTGCGGGAGACGCCGGCGATCCTCGGCCAGATCGACATTGCCCGGCTTTTGCGCGATCTGTCCGACGAACTCGCCGAATTCGGCACCAGGGACACGGTGACCAGCCGGATCGACCACGTCGCCGCGACGGTCGCCTGCCACGGCTCGGTGCGCTCGGGGCGGGTTCTGAAACTCGACGAGATGAACGCGCTGTTGCGGGGCATGGAGCGCACGCCCTCGGCGAGCCAATGCAATCACGGCCGCCCGACCTTCATCGAACTCGGCCTCGACGACATCGAGAAGCTGTTCGGCCGCAGATAGCCGGCCAAACCGGCAAGGTTTGATTTTGCCCGGCAAAGGGCGTAGTGCGGCTGGCGATTTGAAGAGCGGCCTCCCCTTCTGGGACGATGGCCCTGAACGTTTGATCCCGAGGGCCCCATGAACCGTTTCGAGAATTCCGGCGAGGCGAAGCTGCGCTACGGCACCCCGGACTTCCAGGTGATCAGGGCCGGCTCCTACGTGCGCTGCGCCGTGACCGGCGAGCCGATCCCGCTCGATCTCCTGCGCTACTGGAGCGTCGAGCGCCAGGAAGCCTATGTCGACGCGGCCGCGTCGTTCCAGCGCGACCGCGAATTCCGCGCCGGCGGCGCCGCCTGAGGCAACCGGCCGCCGGGATCAGGGCGCCGCCCGAGGCGGCGTCAGCATCAGGATTTCGAGACCATCCGCCAGCGCCGTCTGTCGAAGGCCGCGAGCGTCGCTTCGACGATCCGCCGGGCGTCGGAAGCACCGACAAATTCCAGCGCGACGTCGAGCACTGCGCAGTCCTGCAGGAATGCCCTTGCCGCCTCGCTGCCGGTGGCGAGCCGCACCGCGTCCTTGCGGGTGGTGGTGAGGATCAGCTTCTCCTTCGCCGCCGTCTCGGTCAGTCCGTCCAGTTCGGCGTCGGTGAAGGCATGGTGGTCGGGAAAGTCTCGCGTCTGGACGAGCTCCGCCCCGAGTTCGCCGAGGGAGGCGTAGAATTTTTGCGGATCGGCGATGCCGGCAAAGGCGAGCAGCCGCTCGCCGATGAGGATGTGCCGCGATTTCGAGACGAGCCTTGCCTGGAAGATCGCGCGGCCGGCCCGGGCCATCGCCCGGAGCGGTTTCTCCCGCCCCTCGCCCTCGCCGATGACCAGAAGCGCATCGGCCCGGCGCACCTGGTCGAGCAGCGGCGCCCGGAGCGGGCCGGCCGGGATCACCCGCCCGTTGCCGATGCCGCGCCGGGCGTCGAGAGCGATCACAGCATAGTCGATTGCCAGCCGCTGGCTCTGGAAGCCGTCGTCCATGATGGCGAAGTCCGCGTCGGTTTCCTCCAACAGCCGCGACAGGGCGGCTGCACGGTCCGCGCCGACCGCGGTCGGCGCGGCGGCGGCAAGCAGCAGCGGCTCGTCCCCGACATCGGCGACACCATGCCGGCTCGGCTCGACGACCATCGCCCCACTTCGCTTGCGGCCGTGACCGCGCGAAACGAAGCCCGGCCGCCGGCCGAGCGCCGCTGCCGCGCCGGCAAGGGCCAGTGCGGTGGGCGTCTTGCCCCCGCCGCCGGCGGTGAAGTTTCCGACGCACAGGACCGGCACGTCGAAGGCCACTCGCCGTCCCGTTCGAAGGTTTCGCCGGGCGAGCGAGCCATAGACAGCGGCGGCCGGGACGAGCAGATCGGAAGCAAGCGTCGCATCCCGCCACCAGAAGTCCGGCGCCCGTCCGCTCCTCAACGGCCGGCGACGACGCGGCCGCGTCGCTCCAGGCTGACGGAGAGGCGCAGCGGATGCAGGAACGGGTCGAGGGCGGCGAGCGTCCGTTCGAGCGCGCCGCGCATCTCGTCGACGGAGCGCAACGCCGCGCCGGCCATGGCCATGCGCTGCATCGGATCGAGCAGCAGCCCGTCGAGCTGGGCGGCCAGCGTGTCGGTATCGCGGACGAGCCGCGCACCGCCGTTGCGCAGAAGCCGCTGATAGCTGTCGCGAAAGTTCTGGACGTAGCGGCCGGTCAGGATGCCGGTCGACAGCATCGCCGCCTCGATCGGGTTCTGGCCGCCCTGGCCGGTGATCGACTTGCCGATGAAGGCGATCTCGCACAGCCTCAGATAGACGCCGAGTTCGCCCATCGTATCGCCGAGATAGACGTCCGTATCCTGATCCGGCAATTCGCCCAGGCTGCGCCGCTTGACCACCAGCCCCTTGCCGGCAAGCATCCGGGCAATGGCTGCGCCGCGCTCGACATGGCGCGGAACGACGAGGGTCAAAAGCCCCTCGTGCCGCCATTTCAGCCGCTCGTGCACCTCGGCGACGATCTCCTCCTCGCCTGGATGGGTGGAGATCGCGGCAAAGCGCGGACGAAGGCCGATCGCCGCGTCGAGCTCTGCCAACGAGGCCGGGTCGGCGGGCAGCGGCTCGGCATCGGCCTTGAGATTGCCGGCGAGCGTCACCCCCGGCGCGCCGAGCAGACGGAACCGCTCGGCATCGATGTCGGACTGCGCGACGACCTGGGCGAAATTCTCGAACAGCGCCTCGGCGAGCCGCGGCCTGCCCTTCCAGCGTTGGTATGAGCGGTCGGAGAGCCGGGCGTTGACCAGGATCTGCGGAATGCGCCGGGCCGAAAGCTCGTGGATCGTCACGGGCCAGATCTCGCTTTCGGCGACGATGGCGAGATCCGGGCGCCAGTGATCGAGAAACCGCCGCACCGCCGGCCTGACGTCCAGCGGCACGTATTGATGGATGACGCAATCGGCCAGGCGGTCCTCGACGAACTGCGCCGAAGTCGTCGTGCCGGTGGTCATCACCACCGCGAGGCCGTCGGCGGCGATCGTCCTGACCAGCGGCGCGACCGCCGCGCTTTCGCCGACGCTGGCGGCGTGAATCCAGACCAGTGGCCCCGGCTCGGGCCGGATCATGCCGGCGATGCCGTAGCGCTCCTTCAGGCGGCGCTTGTCCTCCTTGCCGCGGGCCACCCGCCAGCCGACATAGGGCTTGATGAACGGATAGCCGAAGACGCCGGCAAGGCGGTAGGCGGCGAAGGCGGCACGGGTCATCGGGTCGCTCACCGCCTCGTCCCGACCAGCCGCTCGGCTGCGAGATTGGCGGCCTCGATCGCCGCCGTCACCTCGCGGCGCTTCTCCGCCATGAGCGCGTCGTCGGCGTCGGCCGGCACCGTGATCGGCGCCCCCATGACGACCGCGATCCGCCCGAAGGGCAGCGGAATGCGGGTCTTGTCCCAGGCTCGTGCAAGCACGTGGTGGCGGCTGGTGACGGCCCCGGCTGGAACGATCGGCCGGCCGGAGATCTTGGCGAGCGTGACGATGCCGAGCCCAGCCTCGCGCGGCGTACCCTTGGGAATGTCGGCGATCATGCAGACGCCGGTTCCGCCGGCGAGCATGCGGCGCAGGGCGACGAGCGCGCGGGCGCCGCCCTTGCGCTGCGCCCGCTTGGCTTTGACGCCCTCTCGGCCGCCCGATCCGCGCACCGTCGAGATGCCGAAACTCTCGACAACCCGGGCGTTGATCTCGGCGTCGGCGCTGCGCGACAGAAGCGCGACATAAGGCAGTTCGCGCGGCCGGAAGAACGGCGCCAGAAGGTGCTGGCCATGCCACAACCCGACGATGGCCGGATGCTCGTCGGTGAGGATGCGGCGGAAGTCGGAAGAGCCGTCGGCGCGCCGCTGGGTGGCGTGAACGAGGCGCAGAAGGCCACCGACGGCAGCCCCGGCCGCGGCGATCGCAACTTTCGACCGGCCCAGCCGGCGCAGCACCTCGGGTGCCGACGGGCGCCGCTTCGGCTTGCCGCCGACATGACCGGGCATGTCGGAGCGCGGCACCGGCACTGGCACGAGAGACTCGTCATCCGACATGGTACGCGACACGTCGACCCTTTCGGCTTCGTTTCGGTCAGTCTTGCGGGTCGAGCAACCTGTGCATGTGAACGATGAAATATCGCATCGCGGCGTTGTCGACGGTCTGCTGCGCCTTGCCGCGCCAGGCGGTCAGCGCAGAGGCGTAGTCGGGGAAAATTCCGACGATATCAAGGCTTTCCAGATCCTTGAACTCGACGGTCGAGAGATTGCTGAGCTCCCCCCCGAAGACGAGGTGAAGCAGCTGCTTGGGTTTTTCTTCCTGCATGGCGGGGCTCCCTGTGGTGCGGCAGAGCAAGGGTGGAGTGCCCTCAGGCGGCGAGACTGCGGGCGATATCGCGCAAACGAGGCGCCAAGCCAAGGGGGCCGGCGATCATGACGGCGTGGGCGGTGGTTTCCTCGCCGTAGCGCCAGCGCCGGCCTTCCACGTCTTCGAAGCGCCCGCCGGACCGCTCGAGAATGAGATCTGCGGCCGCCACGTCCCAGTCGTTGGCGCGCGGGCGGACGATCGTGCCGTCCAGCCGGCCGCAGGCGACGAGGGCGAGACGGTAGGCGAGCGAGGGGATCGCGGCGAGCGCTTCGACCGCGTCCCCTTCGGCGTCGGCGATCTTCTTGCGCATCGAATCGGGCAGCGACAGCCGCATCCGGGTCGCCGAGGTCGCGGCGCTGGCCGAACAGGGCACGCCGTTGAGGAGCGCGGACCCGTCCGCCGTCGCCTCGAAGGTCTCGCCTCGCGCCGGAACATGGATGACGCCGGCGACCGGCACCCCGGCCTCGAGAACGGCGACCGAGACGCACCACACGTCCTCGCCGCGCAGGAAGGCTCTCGTCCCGTCGATCGGATCGACGACGAACACCCGGTGGCGCACCTCGGCGGCACGGTCCGACGCCGGCATCTCTTCCGACACCCAGCCGTAATCGGGCCGCGCTCCCGCCAGCCTTTCCTCCAGGCATCGATCGGCGGCGTAGTCGGCCTCGCTCACCGGCGAGTTGCCATGTTTGTACCAGACCTGCGGATCTTTGCGGAAATAGCCCATGGCGACGTCGCCGGCGCGCAAGGCGGCATCGCGCAGAAGCTCGAGATCGTCGGCCAGGCTGGCGGAGAAGCCGTCCACGACGTCAGTGCCCCGCCACGGTCATGCGCTCGACGCGCATCGTCGGCGCGACGAGGGAAAAGCGGGTGTCGAGGTCATTGGCAAGGGTGAGCGACAGGAGCATTTCCTTGAGGTTGCCGGCGACGGTGAACTCGGAAACCGGACGGGTGAGTTCGCCGTTCTCGATGAGATAGCCGGTGGCGCCGCGGCTGTAGTCGCCGGTGACCAGATTGGTGCCCTGCCCGATCAGCTCGTGGACGTAGATGCCGCTCTTCGTCTCGGCGATCAGTTCCTCAGGCGACATGGCGCCCGGCGTCACCGACACGTTGCTCGAAGACGGCGAGACACCGCCCGAAGAGCGCGCCCCGCGGCCGTTGGAGGAGAGGCCGAGTTCCTTGGCCGTCGCCGTGTCGAGCAGCCAGTTCCTCAGGATGCCGTCCTCGACGAGGAACATCGTCTCGCCGCGCACCCCCTCGCCGTCGAAGGGACGCGAGCCGGGCCGGCGCGACAACAGCGGCTCGTCGACGATCGAGACGGAGGCCGGCAGCACTATTTCGCCCATCTTGTCCATGAGAAAGCTGGTCTTTCTGGCGATCGCCGCGCCGTTGATCGCGCCGACGAGACTGCCGATCAGGCCCCGCGCCACCCGCGGATCGAAGACGATCGGGTAGCTTCCGGTCGGAACCTTGCCGGCGCCGAGCCGCCGCACCGCCCGCTCGCCGGCCCGCCGGCCGATCGCCTCGGGGTCATCGAGATCGCCATAGTGGATGCGCGAATCGAAGTCGTAGTCGCGCTCCATGGCCGTGCCCTCGCCGGCGATGACGCTGACCGAGCGGGAAAAGCCCGAGCGCATCTTCTCGCCGACGAAGCCTTCCGAGGTGACGAGGACGAGACCACTGGCGCCGGCCGAGACCGACGCACCGCCGGAATTCGTCACGCCGGAGATCGCGCGGGCGGCCTCCTCCAGCGCCAGAGCCTGTTCGACCATCCGGTCGCTGGCAAGCTCCGTCGGATCGTAGAGATCGAGATCCAGCCCGTCATTCGGGGCCAGACGGTCCTTCGGCGCGAGCGAGGCGAAGCGATCTTCAGGCGAGACCTTCGCCATCGCCACGGCCCGCTCGGCCAGCCTCTCGATGTCGGCATGAACGTCGGCGGAGACGGTCGCGACCCTTTGCCCGACGAAGACGCGCAGCGCCAGGTCCTCGCTTTCGGAGCTCTCGGTGTCCTCGACCTTGCCGAGCCGGACTTCGACCGACCGCCCGATCGAACGGACCACGGCCGCGTCGGCGGCATCGGCCCCGGCCTTTTTCGCTGCCGAAATCAGCCGTTCGGCGGTCTCGGTGAGCCGCTTCGTATCGTCATCCATCGCTTCGCCTACTGATCTTTTCCGTCGGACTATTTATTGTGCGGCGCAAGCAACGCAAGCTGCCCCCATCCGCGTCGTCGTCGCTCATCTCGTCGGCGACCGATGCGGATCCCGTATCGCGAGAGATAGGAACGAGTGCCCGCCTGTGGAACACGGATCAAGCGCCATATTTCTCGAAGTCATCCTGCTGCTCGGCGTGGGCGTCGTGGCCGGGACGCTGTTCAAGCGAATCGGTCTCGGCACCGTGCTCGGCTATCTCGCTGCCGGCATCCTGATGGGACCGGTGCTCCGCCTGATCGGGGAAGGCGAGCAGATTCTCTCGATCGGCGAGCTCGGCGTCGTTTTCCTCCTGTTCATCATCGGTCTCGAACTGAAGATCGACCGGCTCTGGGCGCTGCGCCGCCAGATCTTCGGTCTCGGTCTTGCCCAGGTGATGGTCGGCGGACTGCTGCTTGCGGTCGCGGCCTGGCTCCTCGCCGGCCTCGGCATCGCCGCTGCCATCATCGTCGGCTTCGGTCTTGCCTTGTCCTCCACCGCCTTCGGCATGCAGCTCCTTGACGAAGCGGGCGAGACCAATACGAGGCACGGCCAGGCGGCATTCTCGATCCTGTTGTTCCAGGATCTCGCCGTGGTGCCGCTTCTCGCCATCGTGCCGTTTCTGGCGCCCGGCGGCGAAGGCGCCGGCTTCGAGCCGATGCAGATCCTGATTTCGGTCGGTGCCCTCGCCGGCCTGCTTCTGGCCGGTCGCTTCCTGCTCAACCCCTTGTTTCGGCTGATGGCGACCGCCGGCGCCCGAGAGGTGATGCTGGGGGCGGCGCTGTTCGTCGTCCTCGGCTCGGCGATGCTGATGCAGGCGGCCGGATTCTCCATGGCGATGGGGGCCTTCATCGCCGGCATCTTCCTCGCCGACAGTTCCTATCGCCACGAGCTCGAAGCCAATATCGAGCCGTTTCGCGGCCTGTTGCTCGGCCTGTTCTTCATCGGTGTCGGCCTGTCGATCGATCTCGACGTACTCAAGAGCGCCTGGCCGATCATCGTCACGGTGGCGCCGGCCCTGATGATCGTCAAGGCCGGCCTGATCTTCGGCCTTTGCAGGCTGTTCGGCGAGACGCGCGGTCTTTCGCTGCGCGTCGCGGGGCTTCTGTCCCAGGCCGGCGAATTCGGCTTCGTCCTGTTTTCCGCGGCGGCGGCGGGACGCATCCTGACGGCTGAAACCTCGTCGATCCTCGTCGCCATCGTCTCGCTCTCGATGGTGCTGACGCCGCTCTCGACCTGGCTCGGCCGTCGCCTCGACCCCGCCGATGCCGAAGAGCAGATGGACGAGGATTTCGACGGCGCCGGCTCGGAAGTGCTTCTGGTCGGCTTTTCCCGCTTCGGCCAGATCGTCGCCCAGGTGCTTCTGTCGAGCGGCATCGACGTGACCATCCTCGATTCCTCCGTCGACCGCATCCGCACCGCCGAGCGCTTCGGCTTCCGCATCTATTTCGGCTCGGGCGTGCGCAAGGACGTCTTGGAGGCCGCGGGCATCCGCAAGGCGGGGCTCGTCGCCGTCTGCACCAACAAGCGCGAGACCACCGACCGGGTGGTCGATCTGATCCGCTCGGAGTTTCCCAACGTCCGGCTGTTCGTGCGCTCCTACGACCGCAGCCATGCTCTGTCTCTCAGGGCACGTGGCGTCGACTACGAGATCCGCGAGACGGTCGAATCGGCGCTGTCATTCGGCGGCGCGACGATTTCCGCCCTCGGGGTCGAGGATGAGCTCGCCGCCCGCATCGTCGACGACGTCCGCAACCGCGACAACGCCCGGCTGAAGCTGCAGGAGGCGGAAGGCATTTATGCCGGCAGCGACATGGTGACCACCCACGCGGTCACGCCCGAGCCGCTGGTCAAGCCGCGGCCGGGGCTGCACGCCGTCGAGAAGATGCCGGACGGCGACGACCATGGCGCGGTCATCGACGAGGATGCGCCGAAGCGCCGCCGCCGCGGCCGTCTCTTCGCCGGCCGCCGACGCCGCCCCGACCGAGTCGCCTCGCGGTAGGGCGAGACTGCGGCGGCGGGCGGCTCAGACGCGGAAGCGCCCGCCGCGGCATCGTGGGCCGGGCGGGCGCGTCGTGGTTCTCGGGTCGGGCCGGTCAGCCCGTTCCGGACTTATTTGTAGACCGGCGCCGGCTCGGCATAGACCGTGTCCTGCGCGGTGTAGAGCGGCGCGGGCTCCTTGCCCTTGCCAATGCCCGAACCGCCGAATTCGTAGCGCAGGCCGGCACGGACGGTGTGGATGTCGAAGCCGTGGTCCTTGCCCTGGACGCCCGAGGCGCCGGCGGCCGAATCCGCCTTGTCGTAGCCGTAGGCGTCGCCCTCGGCGATGCGGGTATATTTGTAACCGGCATCGAACTTCAGCTGATGGGTGATGTCGATGCTGGCGCCGGCCATGAGCGAGGAGGCGAAGCGCCAGGACGACTCGCCCGGATGGCTGCCCTTGTAGACCGGGAAGCCGTTGCAGGAACCGCCGCCGCAGGAGATCTCGTTGTCCATGTCGTCATACTTGACGTGGGCGAAGCCGAGGCCGGCGCCGATATAGGGCGTGATGCGGCCATAGGTGCCGATGTCGACATAGGCGTTGGCCATCGTCGTCCAGACGGAGGCGTGGGACGAATCGTTGTAACGGCAGTTGTTGTTGACCGGATCGAGGAGATAGCCGATCTCGACGAGATAGCCGCATTTGCTGGAGCCTTCGACGCCGGTGCGGAAATAGTCGACGGTCAAATCCGTGCGGAAGTAGCCGTTGACGCGGTAACCGACGCCGACGCCGAAGTTTGCCGAGTTCTTCAGCGTGATCGAGTCGTAGTGTTCGGTGTTGTCGATACCGTTGTTGCCGAAGCCGACATTGTAGAAGTCGTAGTGACCGTCGGACTTCGACTTGAAATTATAGCCGACATCGCCGCGCAGATACCAGCCGGACGTCTGGACCGGAGGCGGCGGCGGCGGCGGGGCGACATAGATGGGCTCTTCGATGATGTCGGCAGCATTGGCTCCCGTCACGAGAGACGACCATGCACCGATGGCGGCGACGGTCGTCAAAAGCAGCGTCTTCATTGTGATACGTCTCCGTTGAGGTCGGTGCGGATGGCGTCACCGGATTGGGTGACCTCGACGAATACGGTAAACGGGAGTGGTTAACAGACGGTTTAGAATTACGCTTCGTTTACCATGACCTTCAGGCAACGCGTTATTTTTCCAGCAGATACTCTTCACGGACCGAACGGCATCCCGGCGGCGCTCGCAACTTGAGATCAGTCGGCGAAACGTGGCATGCTTCGGGAAAGCTTCCCAGCTTGCGAGGAGACGGTCCCGAAGCGGAAGGTATCAGTGGCCAGACGGTTGCTCGCAGTCCATGGCTTCCGCCGCAAAGCCCTTTTCAGGCCGCAGCATCCTTCAGTGCGCTGACGATGTCGTCGACGATGGCGTTGACGAGCAGCGCGTCGTCGCCCTCGGCCATCACCCTGATCAGCGGCTCGGTGCCCGATGGACGGATGACCAGCCGACCCGCATTGCCGAGCCTGTCGCGGCCCGCAGCGATGGCCGCCTGCACGCCATTCGCCTGCAAGGGCTCGCCGCTCCGGTAGCGGACGTTCTTCAGAATCTGCGGCACCGGCTCGAAGCGGCGGCAGACCTGCGAGACCGGACCGCCCTTGCGCCGGACGACCGCGAGGATCTGCAGGGCAGAAACGAGGCCGTCGCCGGTGGTGGCGAAATCCGACAGGATGATGTGGCCGGATTGTTCGCCGCCGACATTGTAGCCGTGCTGGCGCATGTGCTCGACGACGTAGCGATCGCCCACCTTGGTGCGGGCCAGCTGCAGTTTCTTGGCTTCGAGGAAGCGCTCCAGGCCGAGGTTCGACATGATGGTCGCGACGATCCCGCCGGCCGACAGCCGCCCGTCCTCGGCCCAGCTTTCGGCGATCACCGCCATCAGCTGGTCGCCGTCGACGATCTCGCCCTTCTCGTCGACGATGAGGACACGGTCGGCGTCGCCGTCGAGGGCGATGCCGATGTCGGCCCTCACCTCCTTGACCTTGGCGATCAGCGCGTCGGGCGCGGTGGATCCGCAATCGCGATTGATGTTGACGCCATCGGGTTCGACGCCGATCTTGACGACGTCGGCGCCGAGTTCCCACAGGACCTCCGGCGCCACGCGGTAGCCGGCACCGTTGGCGCAGTCGATGGCGACGCGCATGCCGTCCAGCGAGAGCTCGCGCGGCAGCGTGCGCTTGGCGAATTCGATGTAGCGATAGATGTCGCCGTCGACGCGCTTGGCGCGCCCGATGTCGGCACCCGTCGACATGTGTCCGGACAGGTCCTCGTCGACGAGGCTGGCGATCTCCGCCTCGATGTCGTCTGACAATTTGTAGCCGTCCGGCCCGAACAGCTTGATGCCGTTGTCCTGGAAGGGGTTGTGAGAAGCCGAGATCATCACGCCGATGTCCGCCCGGAGCGAGCGGGTCAGCATGGCGACGGCGGGCGTCGGCATCGGCCCGAGCAGAAAGACGTCGACACCGGCGGCCGTGAAGCCCGCGACCATGGCATTCTCGATCATGTAGCCGGAGCGCCGGGTATCCTTGCCGATGACCACCCGGTGGCGGTGGTTGCCGCGCCGAAAGACGATGCCGGCCGCCATGCCGACCTTCATGGCGACCTCGGCGGTCATCGGATGGCGATTGGCGGTGCCGCGAATGCCGTCGGTGCCGAAATAACTCTTGGCCATCTGGTCCCCATTCAATGTCTCGGGAGGAACGGATCAACCCGCAACGGGCTACCCTCCCCTTCCTTCCGGACGAGCCGCCATGATGTTCCCGCCATCCTTGCCGAGACGAGAAGGCCGGATCAACTCGGCGGAAAGCCTTTCAGCCGGCAAGGTTAAGCAGGCTGACAAAGAAAAGGCGACCCAAAGGAGGGTCGCCCGTTCGTTCCGTCGCGGTTGCGACAATCAGGTCGGCTGCGGCTCCAGGCCGTCGCCGCGGGCCGGGCGCTGCGGGCCGGCCTTCGGCACTGCCGAGCCACGAGAGGGCGGCGTGTCGTCGCCCATGTCGCGGGTCAGCGGCCGGCCGGCCAGGAGGTCGTGGACCTCATCGCCGGACAGTGTCTCGTATTCGAGCAGCGCCTTGGCGATGAGATGCAGCTCATCGATGTGATCGGTGAGGATCTTCCGCGCCTTGTTCTCGGCGGTCTCGATGATCTGCCGGACCTCGGAATCGATCAGCCGGGCCGTCTCTTCCGACATGTTCTGCTGCTGAGCCACCGAATGACCGAGAAAGACCTCGTCCTGGTTCTGCTTGTAGCGCAGGCGGCCGAGCTTGTCGCTCATGCCGTATTCCATGACCATGGCCCGGGCCATGTTGGTCGCCTGCTGGATGTCGTTGGAGGCGCCGGTGGTGACGTTCTCCACCCCGTAGATGATTTCCTCGGCCGCTCTGCCGCCGAAGATCATCGCGAGGCGCGCCTCCATCTCGTTCTTGCGCATGCCGTAGCGATCACGCTCCGGCAGGTTCATGGTGACGCCGAGAGCCCGACCGCGCGGAATGATCGTCACCTTGTGCAGCGGGTCGTTGAACGGCTCGTGGATGCCGACGAGGGCGTGGCCGGCCTCGTGATAGGCCGTCAGCTTCTTTTCTTCCTCGGTCATGGCCATCGACCGGCGCTCGGCGCCCATCATGACCTTGTCCTTGGCGTCCTCGAATTCCTGCATGGTGACGAGGCGCTTGGAGCGCCGCGCCGCCATCAGCGCCGCCTCGTTGACGAGATTGGCGAGATCGGCGCCGGAAAAGCCCGGCGTCCCGCGCGCGATCGTCTTCAGATCGACATTAGGCGCAAGCGGCACGTTGCGAACATGCACCTTGAGGATCCGCTCGCGGCCGGTGAAGTCCGGATTCGGGACGACGACCTGCCGGTCGAACCGGCCGGGACGCAAGAGCGCCGGGTCGAGCACGTCGGGCCGGTTGGTCGCGGCGATCAGGATGATGCCCTCGTTGGCCTCGAAGCCGTCCATCTCGACGAGCAGCTGGTTCAGCGTCTGCTCGCGCTCGTCGTTGCCGCCACCGAGGCCCGCGCCGCGATGCCGGCCGACGGCGTCGATCTCGTCGATGAAGATGATGCAAGGCGCGTTCTTCTTGGCCTGCTCGAACATGTCGCGGACGCGGGATGCGCCGACGCCGACGAACATCTCGACGAAGTCGGAGCCCGAGATCGTGAAGAACGGCACGTTGGCCTCGCCGGCGACGGAGCGGGCGAGCAGCGTCTTGCCGGTGCCCGGAGGGCCGACGAGCAGGACGCCGCGCGGGATCTTGCCGCCGAGGCGCTGGAACTTCTGCGGCTCGCGCAGGAATTCGACGATCTCCTCGAGATCCTCCTTGGCCTCGTCCACGCCGGCGACGTCGGCGAAGGTGACACGGCCGTGCGCCTCGGTCAGGAGCTTGGCCTTCGACTTGCCGAAGCCCATGGCCTTGCCGCCGGCGCCGCCCTGCATCTGCCGCATCAGGAAGATCCAGACGGCGAGGATGAGGAGGATGGGGCCGAAGGACAGGAGCATCGACCAGATCGGATTGGAGTTGTCGCCCGGCGGGCTCGCGGTGATCTGGACGTTCTTGCCTTCCAGCCGCGAGACCAGATTGGCGTCTTCCGGCGCGTAGGTCTGAAAGGTGGTGGCGGAATCGCCGTACTTGCCGGAGATCCGCTGCCCCTGGATGTTGACCGACTGAATGCGGCCGCTGTCGACGTCCGACAGGAAGAGCGAATAGGGAATTTCGCGCGCGTTGCCGGTTTGCGTGCCGTTCGAGAACAGCTGGAAAAGCGCGATCAAGAGCAGGGCGATGATCGCCCACAGCGCGAAGTTTCGAAAGTTCTGATTCATCAACTCTTCCTGAGTCGCGTAAAGGGCCGCGTCGCGAACCCTTCGAAGATAAGTGCTGCGGCGCCCCTTGCCAACACATTGGCCGGCATTTGCGGCAAAAAGCGGAGCGGGCCTCCAAACATGGTGTGGAGGCGGTTAGGCTTCCGGCAGATCGAGGTCCCGTCGCAGGAGATGGGGCGTCAGCGGCTCGAAGGCGAGATCGCCGATCCCGGGGCCCAACCGCCTGGCCGCCGGTGCGAGCGCCGCGCGGGCGCGTCCCTCCGCATCGACGACGACCGGGCAGGAGCGCAGCCGGATCCCTCCCTTGCCGAGAAGGCCGAGCGGCACGAGTCGGGCACCCGGCAAGGCGCGCCAGGGTCCGACGTCGACGACGAAGCGCCCGTCGAAGACAACCGGCCAATCCATTTCGGCGGCAAAGCGGCCGCCGAGAGCCTTTGCCGCTCCGAGCGACAAAGCCGCGATCGCGCCTCTGCCGAACTCGCGCATGACGACGACTTCACCGCCCTCGATCCGAACGATCGCACCGCCGAGCGTTCGGGCGTCCGGCCGCGGCGGTCCTTGGCGAAGCCACGTCGAGACGTCGCGAACCGCCTGGCCCGAGGGCGGGCGCGGCGCGCCGGCTGCGGCGACGACGGCGCGGGACAGGAGATGGGCGGCGCAGCGCGGCGACAATTCGGCAAAGGCCGCGCGATCGGACAAGAGGGCGCCGTCTTCGGCAAATCGCAGGCGTCCGGTTTCCTCCAGGTCGACGAGCGCCCGTGCGAACGCCCGCTCCGCATCGTCTCGCGCCCGCTTGCAACGCCGCAGATTCGCCCGCGCCCTCGCTTTTCGCCGCGGGTCTGCCGCGAGTTCGAGCCGGATGCGAACCCGGTCGTAATGCTGGTCGCGATTGGTCGGATCGTCAACGGCAACGATCCCCGAGGCGGTGACGAGATCGGCCAATCTCTCCCGAGCGATTCCGAGGAATGGCCGGCCGAGCGCTGCATCCGGGGAAAGCCAGCGCAACGTCCGCATGCCGGCCGATGCCGCGACGTCGCCGCCGTTCCGGCGCCGAATGACATGGGTCTCGACGTCGTCGTCCAGATGGTGCGCGGTGAGGACGAGATCGAGGCCGTGGCGTCGCGCATGCGAGAGAAGCAAGGCGTAGCGGCCCTCGCGCGCCCTTGCCGAAAGATTGCCGGGCTTTGCCTCGGGGGTCCAGGTCAGCGTCTCGTGGGGAAGGCCACAGCTTGCGGCGAGGACTGCCACGAACGCCGCTTCCTCCGCCGCTTCCGGCCTGAGGCGATGATCGACGGTCGCGACGCGAAGCTGTGGCGCCGCCGCTGCGAGTGAGCGATGCCAGGCCGATGCCGTAAGAAGAAGAGCGAGAGAATCGGGGCCGCCGGAGACGGCGAGGAGAATGCCGCGGATTGCCCCGCGACGTCGGTGAGCCGTCGCGACGAGGCGGTCCAGAGCGTCGACAAGCGCCCGATCGGCGGTCGGAAAGGCGGCAGGCGCGATCGCGGCAGCTCCTTTTCCGCCGGGTCCAGGCAGGGCTTCGGCCTGCCGGCTGATCAGCAGCTCGCCGCCTTCTGCTCGTCCCGCAGCTTGCGCCGGACGTTGTCGCTCATCTGCGGGTAGCGGCGGGAGACCTCCTTGAAGGTCACGCAGGCGGTGTCGCGATTGTTGAGCTTGGCAAGCGACATGCCGAGCTTCAGCATCATGTCGGGAGCTTTGCCGCTTTTCGGGTGTGACTTCTGGGCGTCGAGGAAGACCTCCGCCGCGTCGGCGTATTTCTTCTGCTGGTAGAGGCTCTCGCCGAGCCAGTATTCCGCGTCGGGCGCGTCGCTGGCGCTGGGATAGGTCTGGGAGTACTGCCGGAAGGACTGCTCCGCCCGCTGATAGTCGCCGGCGAGTAGATAGTTGTAGGCGAGGTCGTACATGTCGCGCGGTCCGCGCGCATCGATGCTGGCCACCGTCGACTCGTCCGGTGTTGCCGCCGCCGAACTCGCTCCCGACCCCGCGGAGGCGCCGAGCGAACTCGTGTCGAGACCGCCGGAAAGCAGCTCGCCGATGTCGTCGCCTCCCTCCGCCGCGGCCGAGGAAGAGCTGCCCGAGGACGCCGCAGGCGCCGCGTCGCCGCGTCGTTCGCCCGGCTTCGACGAAGCCGGCGCGGCGGCGCCGCCACCCTCGATCTGCTGGAATCGGAATTCGGAGTCTTCGCGATATTTGCGCATGTCCTCTTGGGCCTGGAGGAGTTGGAAGCTCAACTCCTCGACCCTGCCGTTCAGCCGGCGGACCTCGTCCTCGAGCTGATTGATCCGCACGACGAGATCGCCGGCCTGAGCCACGCGCACCGGCCGTTGGTCGTTGGAGGCCGCCGCTGATTCCTGCGGAAGCCTCGCCGCAGGCGGCGGAGCCGGAAGCCCGACGGCGGCCACCGGGTCTTGCGCGGCGACGAAGACCCCCGGCAACTCGAAGGCCGAGGCCGCCGTCGGCAGCACGAATGCAAGCAATCCCGCGGCAGCCAAGCTGCGGCGAAGCACGTTCAATTTCGACACCATTCGTTCCCCTCACCCGGGCCGCAAGGAATGCACGAGAACCTCGCGCCGGCACTCGTTCGCAAGCGCATCTTCGGTTGCAGCGCAATCCTGCCGCGGCACGAACTCACCAGCAAAGCATGGAAGGGGGGAGTTCGGCCAAAGTTTGACGGCCCGCCCATCAATCCGTCGCGACGGAAAGACGAGCAGGCGTTGCCGGTTCAAGTCTTCGCTGGCGGTTTTCGGGAGCGGCGACGTCAAGTGCCGTCGGCGCGTCCGAAAAACCCTCGAGGCGCGGCGGACTGTTCCGACTGCGCCTCGATCCTTGAAGGATCAGCTCGACGGGCCGCCGAGGACGGTGACGGCGCGGCGGTTCTGCGACCAGCAGGAGATGTCGTCGCAGACGGCAACCGGCCGCTCCTTGCCGTAGGAGATGGTGCGCATCCGGTTGGCCGGAACGCCCAGCTGGGTCAGGTAATCGCGGGTCGCCGAAGCTCTGCGAGCGCCGAGGGCGAGGTTGTACTCGCGGGTGCCGCGCTCGTCGGCATGGCCCTCGATGGTGATCGGATACTGCGAATTCTGCCGCAGCCACTGCGCCTGGCGCTGCAGCGTCTGCTGCCCGGTCGCGGTGATTTCGGTGGAATCCGTCTCGAAGAAGATCCGGTCGCCGACATTGACGGTGAAGTCCTGGGGCGAGCCGGGCGTGACGTTACCGGAGCCGCCGATCCCGTTGGCGCCGCCGAGGCCGAGGCCGGCCGCATTGTCGGGGAGCCCGTCCTTCTTGCTGGCGCAACCGGCGACGAGGAGGCCGGCAAAGAGCGCGAGGGCGATGCGTGTCTTGCCCTGAGAGACCATGCTCAGCATGGCGAACTCCTTCAAATCCAACGAATTTTCGTTATCGACGGCTTACCACGACCAAGCTTAACGAGCGGTAAAATCGAATGATTTTCCCACCCCGCGGCACACGTTGGGCGAGACCAAGACGCGGGCGGAGTTTTTTGCCGCAGATCGACGTTTACCGAACGGCTGGTGCGCTCGCGCAACAGCAGACCTCTATGGAAGAAGGCTTGCGCCGGGCTGGGCCGGCGGCTGCGCCGGCCCCTTTCTCGCCCCTCAGTCGAGGAGCGGCGACCAGGCCGGATCCGAGGCATAGCCCGGCGTCGGAACCTTCTGCTCGTTGTAGCCGGTAAGGTCGATCGAATAGAGCTGCGGGCCGCTGCCGCCCCTCTGGTCGCGGAAGAACATCAGGACGCGGCCGTTCGGGGCCCAGGTCGGCCCCTCATTGTGGAAGCCCGACGTCAGGATTCGTTCGCCCGAGCCGTCCGGCCGCATGATGCCGATCTGGAACTGGCCGCCCGATTGCTTGGTGAAGGCGATGAGATCGCCACGCGGCGACCAGACCGGCGTCGAATAGGATCCGTCGCCGAAGGAGATGCGCTGCTGGTTCGAGCCGTCGGCGCCCATCGTATAGAGCTGCTGGCGCCCGCCGCGGTCGGATTCGAAGACGATCCGCGTGCCGTCCGGCGAATAGGAGGGCGAGGTGTCGATGGCGCTGGTCGAGGTCAGCCGCGTCGTCGCCCGGGAACGAAGGTCCATCGCGTAGATGTTGGCGTTGCCGTTCTGCTGCAGGCTCATGATCACCTTCTGGCCGTCCGGCGAAAACCGGGGGGCAAAGGTCATGCCGGGGAAGTTGCCGACGATCTCCCGCTGGCCGGTCTCGAGCTGCAGGAGATAGACCCGCGGCTCGCCGTTGCCGAAGGACATGTAGGTGACCTCCTGGCGGTTCGGCGAAAACCGCGGCGTCAGGACGAGATCGCGGCCGTCGGTCAGAAAGCGCACGTTCGCCCCGTCCTGATCCATGATGGCGAGGCGCTTGACCCGGTTGGCCTTGTCGCCGCTCTCGGAGACGAAGACCACGCGGCTGTCGAAATAGCCCTTCTCGCCGGTGACGCGCTCGTAGATCGCGTCGGCGATGATGTGGCCGACCCGGCGCCAGTTGTCCGGGTTGGTGTAGAACTGCTGGCCGTCGAGCTGCTGGCCGGCGAAGACGTCCCAGAGCCGGAACTCGACGCGCAGCCGTCCGTCCGCCTCAGGCGAGACGCGGCCGACGACGAGGGCCTGGGCGTTGATCACCGTCCAGTCCTGGAAATTCGGGCTGGCGTCCGGGCCGAGGCCCTTCTGGATGAAGGCCGAGGGATCGATCGGCGCGAACAGGCCGGAGCGCTTCAGATCCGCCGTGACGATGTCGGAAATCTGTTTGCCCAGTCCGTCCTGCGACTGGAAGTCGGCAATGGCGATCGGCAGCGGCTGGACGTTGCCCTGGGTGATGTCGAGTTCGACGACGGCGCGCGCCGGCGTCGTCGCGGCGAAGCCGGCGGCGAACACCAGGATGGCCAGGCAAAGGCCCTTGAAGATCTCATGCATGAGCGGAACTACCCCTCTTGAGCGACCGCGCCGCGCCTTCGGCTGCCACGCAGTCATGTGTCGTCCGGCCTTCCGCAGCGGCGAAGGCCGCCTTCCCCCGGAACCGGCATGTCGATGTGCCGTCGCCCTTACTAGATCCCTTTCGGGAATTTTGATGGCGACGACCGCGGCTTCTTTCGTTCAGAGCATCTGGCTGGGGTCGAAATTCAAGAGCACTTCCGACCAGGTGTCGTATTTCTCCGGCGGCAGCTTGTAGGGCGCGCAGCGGATCACCGCCCTGAGCGCCGCATCGCCGGCCGCCCGTTCGATGGTCGAACCGCTGCCGCCGTCGACGAGTTCCGGCCGCCCCTCCAGCCCGCCGGACGGATCGAGGCGCATGCGGATCGTCACCCGCAGCGAGCCGGCCTCGGAAACCCCCGCCGGCGGCGACCAGCACTGGCTGACCTGCCCGCGCAAGGCATCGAGTTCGCTCATCGACAGCTTGGCGCCGGTGCGCCGGTCGCCGCCGAGCGAGGCCTGCTGTTGCGAGCGCTTCGCCCCGCCGCCGGCCGACTTCTCCTTGTTGAGAAGCGCGGCGATCTTGTCCGGATCGAACTCGCTGTCGTCCTCAGCAGCCTGCACCGGCTTCTCGACCGGCTTCTCCGGCTTCTTCGTCTCGGTCTGCGCCGGCCGCGGCGGGCTCGGCCGGACCTGCGGCACGGGTCCCCGATCGGGGAGCGATGCCACCTGCGGCGCCTCGGGCGTCGGGGCCGGCTTCTGTTCGGGCTCCGGCTGTGGCTCGGGCTTTTCTTCCGGCTGGGCTTCGGCCGTTGCGATCGCCTCTTCGATGGGATCTGCCTCAGCCGGCGTCGGCTCGGCCGGCGCCGGCTCCTGCGGCTGGGCGACTTCCGCCGGCTGCGGCGAGGGCTCGGGGCGCGGCGTCGGAACGGCCTGCGGAACCGGCTCGGGGCTCGGCTCGGGCTGAGGCGGCGGCGCGGCAGCGACGGGCGCGGCGGTCTGTTCGACGGCCCGCTCGCGTTCGGTCGGCGTCGGCGGGGAATCGAGATCGACGGAATTTTCGCCGACATTCTGCGCGGTGTCGTCGGCCGCCGGCTTCTCCGTCGGCTCCGGGGCCGGCGTCTCGGTGACGGGGGCGTCCTTCTTGCCGATCAGCGACTGGGAGTATTCCTCGACCGGCACGAGTTCGACCGGCAGCGATTCGACATTCGCGACCTCGAGCGGCTCGGGCGCGCCGAGAGACCACAACCCCCAGGTGAGGATCGCGGCATGCAGAACGGACGAGACGGCGACGCCGGCTTTCATCTGAGGCTCGGTCTCCGAACTCCGCTCATAGCGCCTTCGTGTCCTGATCGGTGACGAGACCGATGTTCTTGAAACCCGCCGCGTTGATCCGGCCCATCACCTGCATCACCGTGCCGTAGTCCGCCGACCTGTCGCCCTTGACGAAGATCCGCTCCTGGTAGCCGGTTTTGGCGATCTGCTCGAGCTTCGGCACGACCTCTTCCACTGCGATCTCGGTCTCGTTGATGTAGACTTGGCCATTCGCGTTGACGGAAATGGTGATCGGCTGCTGATCGGAATTCAGCGCCTTCGCCTGGGTCTGGGGAAGCTCGATCGGCACGCCGACCGTCAGCATCGGCGCGGCGACCATGAAGATGATCAGGAGAACGAGCATCACGTCGACCATCGGGGTGACGTTGATCTCGCTCATCGGGGCCCGGCGCGAACGGCCGCGTCGCGACCGCCTGGCGCCGCCACTGCCCGTCGACATTCCCATGGCTCGTCCCCTCAAACATTTTCAGCGCAACCCGCGCACCGGCAAGACATCGGCCGAGTTCGGTTTCGACGAAACCCCGCGACGGTGCGGGACGCCGGGCCCGGCTTCAGCGCTGCGTCAGCTTTTCGTCGATCTGACGCGACAGGATGGCCGAGAACTCGTCGGCGAAGGCTTCGAGCCGCATGCCGAGTTTGCCGGCGTCGGCCGACAGCTTGTTGTAGGCGATGACCGCCGGGATCGCCGCGACGAGGCCGATGGCCGTCGCCAGCAGCGCTTCGGCGATGCCGGGCGCGACGACGGCAAGACTGGTCTGCTGCGAGCCGGCGATCGCCTGGAACGAGGTCATGATGCCGATCACCGTGCCGAACAGGCCGACGAAGGGCGCCGCCGAGCCGACGGTCGCCAGGAAGCCGAGCCGCGACTCCAGTCCGTCCATCTCCCGGGCAAGCGTCACGTCCATGGCCTTCTCGATGCGCTGCTGCAGCCCGATCGGCGAGCGCGCGCCCTTTTCGAAGGATTTCTTCCACTCTCGCATCGCCGCGACGAACAGCGCCCCCATGCCGTTGGTCCGCCGTTCCGAGAGCGTGTGGTAAAGCTCCTCCAGCGACTGGCCGGACCAGAAGTGGCTCTCGAACTTGTTCAGCTGCCGTCGGAATGCGCCGTAGCGCATCGACTTGTCGATGATGATCGCCCAGGACCACACCGAGGCGACGATCAGCCCGATCATCACCAGCTTGACGATGAAGCCCGCCTGCCAGAACAGATCCCAGAGGGACACGGACCCGGCGGCCGACAGCGCTTCCTGAGCGATTTGCCCATCCATTTCTGATCAAGCCCCTCAAAACAAATCGACCATCGGTTGCGGCATCGCCGCTCCGCCCGATGCTTACGGTTTCACCGCCTCCCTCGCAGGGACGGTCGGCCTTTCGCCACCGGTCGCGTCGGTCACGATCGCGAGTCGGCGTACTGCGAGAATGCCGCGTCGAACGCCCCGATCCGCATACGGCCCCCTCACGCGCCAGCCATTTGGGTGGCACGAACCGTATCTCTCACCCGCTTTCACAAGCGATTCCGGTGAAAGCATGGCGAAATCGACTCAAATCCGCCGCTCTTACTTCTGGACCATCCATGGTTAACAAGCGGTTACGCCGCGCCGGCAAACCGCTCTGCCGCCGGCAGGCCCGGCCGCAGGAAGCCCGCGGGGCCGATCACGCCAGACCTCAACCCCCGGATTGTGGCGCCAGCACGTCGAGCACCCTTTCCGGCATGCGCATCGGCTTGCCGTCCGGCGAGATCACCGCGACCTTGACGTTCGCCTCGAGGAGAAGCTCCTCGCCCCGCAGGATCTTCTGGTCGAGGAGAATGCGCGCCCCGCCGAGCTGGCGGGTCCTGGTCTTCACGCTGACGACGTCGTCGATCCGGGCCGGCCGGAGGAAGTCGATCTCCATGCGCCGCACCGCGAAGGCCATCGGCGCGCCGAACTCTCCCGCGGCGAGTTGCCGGTGACCGATCCCCTTCAGCCGCAGGAAGTCCGACCGCCCCCGCTCCAGAAAATGCAGGTAGCGAGCGTGGTAGACGACGCCGGAAAAATCCGTGTCCTCGAAATAGATCCGGACGTCGAGCCTGTGGCCCCCGTCTTCCAGCCAGCCGGCGATGTCGTGGTCGATTTTCATGTCGAACGATTTTTCGTCTTTGCCATCATGGCCTTGGCACGGAGCCGAAGGTCCCGGCGATGTTTGGACCGCGTGGTGTCATCGGCCTGTCACGGAAGGTCATGAAGAACGGCCCGTTCACGAACCCTTCAATCCCCCGGGAGGCATGTCCATGCCGCGCCATATCATCGTCGCGCTTCTGACGACCACGGTTCTTTCCGCCGCCGCCGGCGGCGCCAAGGCCGATCCAGTGTTCAATCGCATCGCATCCTTTCCGGTCGCGAGCAACCTGCCCGCCGACGCCGACCAGAGCAAGGTGACCTCCGCGGAGATCATCACCGCCAGCCAGGACGGCAACACGCTGATCTACTCCGACAGCCCGGCCGGCGGCATCGGCATGATCGACATCACCGATCCGAAGGCGCCCAAGCCTCTCGGCTTCATGGCGCTCAGCGGCGAGCCGACCTCGGTTTCGGTCGCCGGCCCGGACGTCCTCGTCGGCGTCAACACCTCCGAGAGCTTCACCAATCCATCGGGCCGCCTCGCCGTCATCGACGTGGCGCAGAAGAAGGAGATTGCCTCCTGCGATCTCGGCGGCCAGCCGGATTCGGTCGCGGTGGCCAAGGACGGCCGGTTCGTCGCCGTCGCCATCGAGAACGAGCGCGACGAGGACCTCAACGACGGCGAGATCCCGCAGATGCCTGCGGGCTATGTCACGATCTTCGACCTCACCGACGGCGCGCCGGACTGCGCCACGATGAAGAAGGTCGAGATGACCGGGCTGTCGGAGATCGCCGGCGACGATCCGGAGCCGGAATTCGTCGACTTCAATTCGAAGAACGAGATCGCCGTCACGCTGCAGGAAAACAACGCCATCGTCATCGTCGATGCGGCGACCGGCAAGGTGACGAACCACTTCTCGGCCGGCACCGTCGACCTGAAGAACATCGATGCCGACGACAATGGCGAGATCAAGCTGACCGATTCGCAGGAAGGCCGCCGGCGCGAGCCCGACGCCGTCCAGTGGATCGACGACGACCGGCTGATCACCGCCAACGAGGGCGACTACAAGGGCGGCTCGCGCTCCTTCACCGTCTGGAACAAGGACGGCACGGTCGCCTACGAGAGCGGCCCGGCCTACGAATACGAGCTCATCCGCGCCGGCCACTATCCGGACAAGCGCTCAGACGCCAAGGGCATCGAGCCGGAAGGCCTCGAAGTCGCGACATTCGGCGAGACGACCTATGCCTTCGTCCTGTCCGAGCGCGGCTCGACCGTCGGCGTCTACGACGTCAGTGCTAAAGGCGAGCCGAAATTCGTCCAGCTGCTGCCGTCGGGCATCGCGCCGGAGGGCGCCGTCGCCATCCCCTCGCGCAATCTTCTCGTCACTGCCAACGAGGCGGATCTCGTCGAGGACGGCGGCGCCCGCTCCCACGTCATGCTCTACGAGCGCACTGACGGCACGCCCGCCTATCCGATGATCGTCTCGGAAGATCAGGACGGCCTGCCGCTCGGCTGGGGCGCGCTTTCCGGTCTGGCAGGCGATCCGGAAGACGCCTCGAAGCTCTATGCAGTGTCGGACTCGTTCTACAAGAACCAGCCGCGCATCTTCACCATTGACGCGTCGACCATGCCGGCCAAGATCACCGGCGCGATGACCGTGACGCAGGACGGCGAGCCAGCCAAGTCGCTCGACCTCGAAGGCATCACCGCCGACGGCCAGGGCGGCTTCTGGCTGGCGAGCGAGGGCAATCTGGAGAAGGAAATCCCGCACCAGATCCTGCATGTCGGCAAGGGCGTCATTCAGGAAGTCGTACCGATGCCGAAGGAGTTGACCGACCAGTCGACGCGGTTCGGAGCCGAGGGCATCACCATGGACGGCGACCGCCTCTGGATCGCCATCCAGCGCGAGTGGAAGGACGACGAGAAGGGCTTCGTCAAGCTCCTCGCCTACAAGCCGGCTTCCAAAGAGTGGAGCGCGGTGCGCTATCCGCTCGACAAGGCCGGGAAGGGCTGGGTCGGCCTGTCGGAGATCACCGCCCATGATGGCGCGCTCTACATTCTCGAGCGCGACAACCAGATCGGCTCTGCGGCGAAAGAGAAGACGCTCTTCAAGGTTTCGCTGGACGGCGTGACCCCGGCGGCTCTCGGCTCGGAGCTTCCTACGGTGACGAAGGAAGAAGTCCACGACTTCGTGCCCGACCTTTCGGCCACGGGCGGCTACGTCGTCGACAAGCTCGAAGGCTTCACCTTCGCCGCCGACGGCACCGCCTATGCGGTCACCGACAATGACGGCGTCGACGATTCCTCCGGCGAGACGCTGTTCTTCAAGGTCGATCTCGGCTCTGCGATGTAAGGATCGGCTGTCTTCCCAGCCTGAACGGCCGCCGGTGCGTGAAGCGCCGGCGGCCTTTTCATTTCGCGCCGCGCGCAGCGTACCCGCCAGCGCATCTGCCTGCGGACCAGATGCGGCGAACCCGCCCGGCTCAGTCCTGCGCCGTCGGCCGGACGACGATGCTGCCGATCTCGACATCCGCAGGCTGCTCGACCGCAAAGGCGATGGCGCGGGCGATCGCCTCCGGCGAGATCGCGAGTTCCCGCTTGCGCTTCTCGATCGCTGCCCGGACTTCCGGATCGTTGATCGATGAGGCAGCGAAGGTGGTGTCAATGAAGCCGGGCGAGACCTCCGTCACCCGCAGGCCCGGAACGTTTTCCTGGCGTAACGCCTCTGTCGCAGTGCGCAGTGCGTTCTTGGTGGCGGCGTAGACGCCCATGGTCGGGACGATCTTCAAGCCGGCGGTCGAGACGACGTTGATCACATGGCCCGTCTTCCGGGCGGCAAACAGCGGCAGAGCAGCCGCGATGCCGTAGAGCGCGCCCTTCAGATTGACGTCGATCATCGCGTCCCAGTCCTCGACGCGCAGCGCGTCGAACCGCGAGATGGGACCAATCCCGGCATTGTTGACGATCACGTCCAGCCCGCCGAAGCGCTCCTGCGCGAGCCCCACGAGGGCCTGCAGATCCGCCCGGCACGTGACGTCGGTCTGCCGATGGGCGACCGCGCCGCCGGCCTGCTCGACCTCCCGCGCAACCTCAGCGATCTCGCTTTCGCTGCGGGCACCCAGCACCAGGCGGGCCCCACGAGCGGCCAGAAGAAGGGCGGTGGCCCGGCCGATACCGCGCCCCGCTCCGGTGACGGCGACGATCTTTCCTTCGATGGTCATGGCGGAACTCCGTCGTTGCGATGGAGAAGGACTATGCCGAGAACGCAGGCGCCTCTATGCTTGAAAAGCCGAGTCTTTGTCGCGATCCGCCGAAATCATGTCCGATCCCTTTTCCGACGTCCTGTCACTTTTGGGCACGCGTGGCGTCCGCGGCACCTCCCTCGATGCGTCCGGGAGTTGGGCGCTCTCTTTCGACGGCCGAGCGCGCCTGAAGTTCGTCGCGATCACGCGAGGCCGATGCTGGCTGATCCTCGACGACCGACCGCCGGTAGAGATGGAGGAAGGCGACGTCGTCCTCCTCAGCAACACGCGATATGCGGTCGCCAGCGATCCGGCGATCGCGCCGGTCGACGGGATGGCACTCTACGCGGCTCCGGGACAGGACGCCGCCTGCCTCGGCGAGGGAACCGAAACGGCGATGGTCGGCGGCGGCAGCGCCTTCGCAAGCGGCGGCGGCGCCTTCGTCCTTGACGCGCTACCCCCGCTCCTTCGCATCGAGCGTGACACGCCGAGCGCCGAAGCCGTCGCCCGCACCCTCGCTTCGCTGCGGGCCGAGGTCACCCATGCGGGGATCGGCAGCACGATCGTGGCGGAACGGCTCGCGGAGATCCTCGTCGTCGAAGCAGTCCGCGCCTACGTCGCTGCCGGCCCGCACGACGCCGTCGGATGGATCGCGGCACTGTCGGATCCATGCCTGTGCCGGGCGATCGGCCTGATGCATCGCGACGTCACCCGGCGATGGACGACACCGCTTCTGGCGAGCGAGGTGGGTATGTCGCGCTCCGCCTTCGCCCAGCGATTCAGAGAGCGCGTGGGCCGCCCGCCGATGGACTATCTGACGCTGTGGCGGATGGTTCTCGCCCGCCACGAACTCGCGGCGGGGGCGAGCGTATCCGCCGTCGCCGCAGCGGTCGGCTACGGCTCCGAAAGCGCCTTCGCCCACGCCTTCAAGCGGACCCTCGGCCACACGCCGCGCGCCCGCGACAAAACCGTCAGATATCCAGATTCGCCACCTTGAGCGCGTTGTCCTGGATGAATTCGCGGCGGGGTTCGACCTCGTCGCCCATCAGCTTGGAGAACATCTGGTCGGCGTCCGTCGCGTCGGCGATCTTGACGCGGACGAGGGTGCGCGCCTCGGGATCGAGGGTGGTCTCCCACAGCTGCTCCGGATTCATCTCGCCGAGACCCTTGTAGCGCTGGGTGGCGATGCCCTTGCGGCCGACCTCGAAGACGGCGATCAGAAGCTCCAGCGGGCCGGCAATCGGCCGCTCGGTCTCCTTGCGCCGAAGGACCGGCACGCCGCCGTCATAGACTTCCTTCAGCCGCGGCGCATGGCGCATCAACTGCAGCGCGTCGGCGGAGTTGAGCAGGCCCGCGTCGAGGATGCGCAGTTCGGTGACGCCGCGCACCACGCGGGTGAAGCGATAGCCGCCGTCCGCCGCCTCGCCGGTCCAGCCGCGCTCGGTTTCATCGGCGATAAGGTCGAGCCGCTCGGCGATGCGCAGCGCCGTGGCGGGCCCATCCTGCGGGTGATCGGCGACCTCCGGCGACAGCGCGCCGAGGATCGCCGCCTGCTCGACGACGGAGCGGTCGTAGCGCGAATGCAGCCCGGAAAGCACCTGTCGGACGGCCAGCGCGTCGTCGACCACGCCGCGAAGGTCGCGGGCGGTGCGCACTTCGCCGGTCGGCAGCGTCAGCGAGGCATCGTCGAGGCCGCCCTCGATCAGGTAGTTTTCGAGCGCCTTCTCGTCCTTCAGATACTGGCTCTGCTTGCCGCGGGTCACCTTGTAGAGCGGCGGCTGGGCGATGAAGATGTGGCCGCGCTCGATCAGCACCGGCATCTGCCGGAAGAAGAAGGTGAGGAGCAGCGTGCGAATATGGGCGCCGTCGACGTCGGCGTCCGTCATGATGATGATCTTGTGGTAGCGCAGCTTGTCCGGGTTGAACTCGTCCTTGCCGATCGAGGTGCCGAGCGCGGTGATCAGCGTGCCGATCTGGTCGGAGCCGAGCATCCGGTCGAAGCGCGCCCGCTCGACATTGAGGATCTTGCCGCGGAGCGGCAGGATCGCCTGGTTCTGGCGCGAGCGCGCGCCCTTGGCCGAGCCGCCTGCCGAGTCACCCTCGACGATGAAGATCTCGGACTTGGCCGGGTCGCGCTCCTGGCAGTCGGCGAGCTTGCCGGGCAGCGAGGTGATGTCGAGCGCGCCCTTGCGCCGGGTGAGGTCGCGCGCCTTGCGCGCCGCCTCGCGGGCGGAGGCTGCCTCGACGACCTTGCCGATCACCACCTTGGCTTCCTGCGGATGCTCTTCCAGCCAGGTGGACAGCGCTTCGTTGATGAGGTTCTCCACCACCGGCCGCACTTCGGACGAGACCAGCTTGTCCTTGGTCTGAGAGGAGAACTTCGGATCAGGCACCTTGACCGAGAGCACGCAGGTCAGGCCTTCGCGGCAATCGTCGCCGGTGAGCGAGACCTTCTCCTTCTTGAGGATGCCGGAGGCTTCCGCATAGCCCGTTATCTGCCGGGTCAAGGCGCCGCGGAAGCCGGCCATGTGGGTGCCGCCGTCGCGCTGGGGAATGTTGTTGGTGAAGCAGAGCACCGTCTCGTTGTACGAGTCGTTCCACCACAGTGCCGCCTCGACGACGATGCCGTCCTTTTCGCCCATGGTGACGATCGGCTCGGGCAGCAGCGGCTTGCGCGAGCGATCAAGATAGCGAGTGAAGGCTTCGAGCCCGCCCTCGTAGAACAGTTCGATCTTCTTCTCGTCCGCCGGCCGCTTGTCGGTGAGGGTGATGCGGACGCCGGAATTGAGGAAGGCGAGCTCGCGCAGGCGATGTTCCAGCGTGCCGTAGTCGAAGGTGGTGACACCCCTGAAGGTCTCGAAGGACGGCATGAAGGTGATCGACGTGCCGGTCTCGCCGCCGGCATCGCCCGTCGCCACCAGCGGCGAGTCGGGCACGCCGTGGGTGAAGGACATCTCGTGGATCTTGCCCTTGCGCCTGATCTTCATCTTCAGCGAACTCGACAGCGCGTTCACCACCGAGACGCCGACGCCGTGCAGGCCGCCCGAAACCTTGTAGGAGTTCTGGTCGAACTTACCGCCGGCATGCAGCTGGGTCATGATGACCTCCGCCGCCGAGACGCCCTCGCCCGTATGCATGTCCGTCGGGATGCCGCGGCCGTTGTCGGTCACCGTGCAGGAGCCGTCGGCATTCAGCGTCACGGTCACCAGCGTCGCGTGGCCCGCCAGGGCCTCGTCGATGGCGTTGTCGACGACCTCATAGACCATGTGATGCAGGCCGGACCCATCGTCGGTGTCGCCGATATACATGCCGGGCCGCTTGCGCACGGCATCCAGACCCTTCAATACCTTGATCGAGTCGGCGCCATATTCGGCATTGGCAAGGGGATCGGTCTCGGGGATGGCTGACATGATGGTCCTTGGTCTCGGGCCGGCCGAAAGAGGCTCGCGAATCGGCCGAATTTGAAGCTTTTATATAGGGATTCATCCCCGTTGGCGAAAGCGCCTTGGCCGCGCCGTCGCCCCTCGCTTTGCAGGTGCGCCCGCTACGACACGCCGGGCCGCCGGGCGCACGCTCTCCACGCCCCGCACCTATGACACATTTCACGAAAGGACGCCGAATCCGTGACCGAACCGACGCTTGATGATTTCGCCTTCAAGACCCGCGACAAGCTGCGCTACGGGGACACCGACCGCCTCGGCCACGTCAACAACGCCGTCTTCTCGACCTTCTTCGAAACCGGCCGGGTCGAACTCCTGCATGTGGGCGAAGCGCCGCCGCCTCCGGGCACGGCCTTCGTTCTGGCGCGTATCGCCATCGATTATCGCCGCGAGGTCAACTGGCCGGGCGAGGTCGTGATCGGCACCGGGGTGGAAAAGATCGGCAGGAGCTCGATCCGGCTGAGGCAGGCCCTGTTTTACAATGAACGCCTCTGCGCGATTGCCGAGACGGTGATCGTGCTGATGGACGAGGCGAGCCGGCGCTCCACTCCCCTGCCGGACGAGATGCGCGAGAGACTGTCGGCGCTGGTGATCGGGACGGACGACACGACCGACGGCTGACGCCGAAGTGAAATCCTCGCCAACGATTGGCATTTGCTCGCATCCGAGCCCGCCTGCGGCCATGCGCGACAATCGCGGCGGTCGACGCCTTGCGCCGGCCCACCCATATGAGTGGGAAAGCGCCGCCTCGGTGTTCCCTTGTGAAACGGGCCGGGTTGCGGCCGTAAACTCACGCGAGTCGCAATCCATGTCGAACAGAGTCACGGCGCCTGCAGCAACGGCAGCCGCAGAGGCACCCGCCGGCCGCCCGTTCCGCGCACCGGCGCCGGTGCCGCACTCCCAGCCGCTGGGCTTTGCCAGCTTCATCCGCACGGCCTCGCGCAATCCGATCGAGATCTGGGGCACACGCGCCTTCAAGGAGCCCTACATCCGCGGCGCCTGGCTCGGCGTGCCGAACATCGTCGTCAACGACCCCGCCGGCATCCGCCACTGCCTCGTCGAAAACGCCAAAAACTACGTGATGCAGCCGCTGCGCCAGCGGATCCTGCGCCCGCTCCTGCGCGACGGGCTGCTCACTGCCGAGGGCGAACTCTGGCGGCGCACCCGCAAGGCGATCGCCCCGATTTTCACGCCGCGGCACATCTCCGGCTTTACCGAGCAGATGGAAGCGCGGTCGGTGCTCTTTGCCGAAAATCTCGCGGCGCGCAGCGAGGGCCGCACCGTCGACGCGTCCCACGAAATGACGCTGCTGACCTTCGATATTCTCCAGGAAACGCTGTTTTCCGGCGACATCGCTTCCGAGCCCGAGGGCTTTGCCCGCTCCACCCGCGACTTTCTCGGCTCGATGGGCCGCGTCGATCCGCTCGACCTCCTGAACGCCCCGGCCTTCCTGCCGCGGCTGCGACGGCTGCGCGGCCGCAAGTCGATGAACTTCTTCCGCTCCCTCATCGCCGAGACGATCGCCAAGCGGCGGGAAAAAATCGCGCGGGATCCGGACGGCACGCCGCACGATCTCCTCACGCTGCTGATCAAGGCCGAAGGGCTGTCGAACGAGGAGATCGAGGACAACATCATCACCTTCATCGGCGCCGGCCACGAGACGACGGCCCGCTCGCTGGCCTGGACGCTCTATCTTCTCAGCCAGGCGCCGGACGAACGGGCATTGGTCGAGAAGGAGATCGACGAGGTCCTGCCGACGCTGACCCATCCGAGCCAGTGGGCCGACAGGCTGGTCCACACCAAGGCGGCCTTCGAGGAGGCGATGCGGCTCTATCCGCCCGCCCCCTCGCTCAACCGCACGGCGTTGAGGGCCGACCGGGTCGGCGACGTCGACATTCCAGCCGGGTCGACCCTCCTCGTCATGCCCTGGCTCGTCCATCGCCACGAGATGCTGTGGGACCGGCCGGATCACTTCATTCCGGCTCGCTTTCTTCCCGAGAACCGCGACAAGATCGACCGCTATCAGTATCTTCCCTTCGGTGTCGGCCCGCGGGTCTGCATCGGCGCGAGCTTTGCCATCCAGGAGGGCGTCATCGCCCTGGCGTTGCTCCTGAGACATCTGCGCTTCGACTATGACGGACGAAAGCCGCCGGAGGTGGTGCAGCGGATCACCGTCCAGCCCGACGGCGGCCTGCCGATGCGCCTTTCGCGCCGGCGGTAGGCTGAGGTTCGAGCGCCGGGGCGTAAGGGCGGGCCCGAGCCGGCGCCGGGCGGGGCAGAACCCAGTTGCTCATCGTGCCGCGATCGTCATTTGCGATCGCGGAGGATTTGTCCTATATGACCCGCCGTGGTCTTGCTTTGATGCGCATTCCGCTTTGCCTTTTCAGATGCTGAAGCGAGCACGTCAGACGCTTTGACACATCGGGCACCCCGGTTTCGCCGATTGTTCGAGTCGAAACGCTTGTCGGGATGCCGCGACCCGAATCGGTTGCGGAGGGCTTTTGCCTTCAGCGCGTGACCTTGCGGGCCACCGGTGCGTTCGATCCGCCAGCGATGGCAAGACGTCGATGCTCCCCTGCAAAGGCAGAGCGAGCCGAGGCATGGACGGTCGCAAGGCCGCCCGCGCGGTGGGCAGTGAGTGGCCGGTGAGACGGTCGTTCGGCTTTGCCGCGAAGAAGAATGAGCAAGGCGCGGAAGCTCCGCGATGCCGATGAGGCGTCGTCTCCCGCGTTTCAAACCGTAGCCGGAGTTGGCGGCCGATCGCCGTGCAGCTCCCGTCGTTGAGGAAGAGAAGGGAGTCGCTTTGAAAGTCGACGTTCGAGACAACAATGTTGATCAGGCTCTGCGCGCGCTGAAGAAGAAGCTGCAGCGCGAGGGCGTTTTCCGCGAGATGAAGGCGCGCCGCGCCTATGAGAAGCCCTCCGAGCGCCGCGCCCGCGAGAAGCAGCAGGCGATCCGTCGCTCGCGCAAGCTCGCCCGCAAGCAGGCGCAGCGCGAAGGTCTGCTGCCGGGGCCGAAGCGCCGCGTCGCCAGCTGAAGCGTCAGCGGCCGGAACGATTCGCATTCGCGGTCATTCGCCCCAAGCGAGGGACGAAGACCGCATCCGGCTCGATCAGACGATTCGAGAGGCCTAGCCTCATAGACATGCCGATGCCCCGCGCAGCCGCGACCGATATGGTCGCGACGCACGCGGGGCTTTGACGTTTGCGCTGAGCTTCCCCATCGGGACTTCGCACCGGGCCTCGGCCGGTCATCCACCTCGCGATGGTCTCGACGGTGGAGTTTGTGATGATCCCGACCTGGCTACATATTCTTGCGATAATCACGCTTCTCCTAGGCGCCGCCTCGGCGGTTCTCATCGCCTTCGACGTCAGCCGCGACCCGCAGCACATGACGATCATGAACTTCGTCTGGCCGATCAGCGGGCTTTACGCCGGGCCGATCGCCGTCTGGGCCTATTGGAAATGGGGGCGCCTCGCCTCCCACAGCCGGGCGCATGCGGCGATGGAAGCCGGCAAGCCGATGCCATCCAAGGCAAAGACGCCGCATTACGCCACCGTCGGCAAGGGAGCCGCCCATTGCGGCGCCGGCTGCACCCTCGGCGATATCTGCGCCGAGTGGCTGGCCTTCTTCGTCCCGGCGGTCGCCGTCTGGCTCGGCTGGCAAAGCCTCTTTTCCGAAAAGATGTTCGCCGTCTGGATTCTCGACTTCGTCCTCGCCTTCGGCTTCGGCATCGTCTTCCAGTATTTCGCCATCAAGCCGATGAACGACGACATGTCCGTCGGCCAAGGGATCCTCGCAGCGCTGAAGGCCGACACGCTGTCGCTCACCGCCTGGCAGGTCGGCATGTACGGCTTCATGGCGCTCGCCCATTTCTGGATCTTTGCGAGCCTTCTCGGCGCCAGCCTAGAGGTCAACAGCGTCGAGTTCTGGTTCATGATGCAGATCGCCATGATCTGCGGCTTCCTGACCGCCTATCCGGTCAACGTCTGGCTGATCGACAAGGGGATCAAGGAGGCGATGTAGGGGAATAGGTCGCGCGTTTGCGGGGGCCGGCTGCGATCGTCCCGCAGATCATCGTCACGAGCATGCGCCGAGGCACCCCCCTCTGCCCTGACGGGCATCTCCCCCACAAGGAGGGAGATCGACCCTGCACGACTGGACCGCAATCCCTTGATGCGCTGATGCTCTGGCATGGAAGTCGACAACAGCATGGATGCCCACGGGGATTGGCCGCCCCCAAAGCTGCCGATTTCCCCCCTTGAGGGGGAGATGCCCGGCAGGGCAGAGGGGGGGCGAGCTGCCGAAACGCTCGCCCAAAAGAGATCGAAACCCTCCCCTCAGATCTCCAAGCAGATCTTGCCGAAATGCGCGCCGGACTCCTCATGGCGGAAGGCATCCGCGATTTCGGCCAAGCCGAAAGTCCGGTCGATCACCGGCTTCACCCCCGTCGCCTCCAGCGCCCGGACGAAATCCTGCTGATGGGTGCGGCTGCCGACGATGAGGCCCTTCAGTGTCTGCTGCTTGGCCATCATCGCTGCCGTCGGCACCTCGCCGGAGCGACCGGTGAGGACGCCGATGAGCGCAATGTGGCCGGCGATGCGGCAGCCGGTGATCGACTGGTCGAGGGTCTTCGGGCCGCCGACCTCAACGACGACGTCGGCGCCGCGGCCGTCCGTCAGGTCGAGGACCTTCTTCCCCCACTCCTCGTCGGTCCTGTAGTTGATCACCCCATCCGCCCCGAGGCTCTTCAGCCGCTCGAGCTTTTCCTCCGAGGAGGAGGTGGAGATCACCCGCGCGCCCATCGCCCTGGCGATCTGCAGCGCGAAGATCGAGACGCCGCCGGTGCCGAGTGTCAGCACCGTGTCGCCCGCCTTCAGCCCGCCGTCGACGACGAGCGCCCGCCAGGCCGTGAGCCCAGCGGTGGTCAACGTCGCCGCCTCGGCATGGCTGTAGCCCTTCGGCGCGTGGGTGAACCACGTCGCCGGCCGGACCACCGCCTCGCGGGCATAGCCGTCGACGCCGTCGCCGGGGGTCGTCCTGAAGTCGGCGACGGCCGCTTCCCCGTCCAGCCATTTCGGAAAGAAGCCGGAAACGACGTGATCGCCCGGTCGGAACTCGGAGACGCCCTCGCCGACGGCTTCGACCTCGCCGGCCCCGTCGGACATCGGAATGCGACCGTCCTCGGTCGGCATCTTGCCCGAGACGACGCCGTAGTCGTGGAAATTCAACGAACTCGCCCGCAGCCGGACGCGGATCTCGCCCGGCCCCGGCTGGCCGGGATCCTCCATGTCGACGAGAGAGAGGCGGTCGAGACCGCCGGGCTTTGCCAGTTTGATGGCCTTCATCGGATCATCTCCTCTTCCATGTCTGCGCGGTTCGCGCCGATGCGGGAACCGCAGCTTTCTGGAGGAGAGGTAGAGTCATGCGCGGCTTTGCAAGGAAACGCTGCGTCCGCCCTGCCGAAACGAGAAGGCCCGCGGATCGTCGCCGATCCGCGGGCCGCATTGCGGGAGAGCCGCCGCCCCCAAAAGGGGCGACGAGCGTCGCCTTACGAGTGGTAGGCCGCCTCGCCGTGATAGATGAGGTCGAGGCCCTCGCGCTCTTCCTCCATCGTCGGGCGCAGGCCGACCAGCGCCTTGGTGATGGCGAAGAAGATCGCCGAACCGATGCCGCACCACACGACGGTGATGAGGATGGCGACGATCTGCGCCCAGACCTGCGCCCCCATGGTCACGCCCTCGGCATAGCCGATGCCGCCGAGGGAGGTCGAGGTGAAGATGCCGGTGCCGATCGCGCCGACGATGCCGCCGACGCCATGGATGCCGAAGACGTCCAGGCTGTCGTCGTATTTCAGCGCGTTCTTCACCACCGAGACGAAGAAGTAGCAGACGCCGCTGGCGATCGCCCCGAGGACGATGGCGCCGACAGGGCCGATCGTGCCGCAGGCCGGGGTGACGGCGACGAGGCCGGCGACGATGCCGGAGGCAGCGCCCAGCATCGAGGCCTTGCCGCGCATCATCGACTCGATCACGCACCAGGCGACGAGGGCGCCGGCGGTGGCCGTGAAGGTATTGACCATCGCCAGCACCGCGGCCGAGGTGGATTCCAGGTTGGAACCGGCGTTGAAGCCGAACCAGCCCACCCACAGGATCGAGGCGCCGACCATGGTCAGCGTCATCGAGTGCGGCGCCATGATGTCCTTGCCGAGGCCGTTGCGCTTGCCGACGAACATGCAGCCGATGAGCGCGGCGATGCCGGCATTGATGTGGACGACCGTGCCGCCGGCGAAGTCGAGCGCGCCGACGCCGCCGGAGAGGACGCCGTTGAAGATCAGGCCGGAGCCGTCCCACACCATGTGCGCGACCGGGAAGTAGACGAAGGTCACCCAGAGGATGGTGAACAGGATGACCGCCGAGAACTTGATGCGCTCGGCGAAGGCGCCGACGATCAGCGCCGGGGTGATCACCGCGAAGGTCATCTGGAAGACGATGAAGAGATATTCGGGGATCTCGACGCCGTCGGTGAAGGTGGCCGACTTGGAATCGACGGTGACGCCGGACAGGAACAGCTTGCCGAAACCGCCCCAGAAATAGCTGGTGCCGCCGCCGAAGGCGAATGAATAGCCCCACAGGGTCCAGACGATCATCACGACGCCGGTGATGATCGTGCACTGCATGAGAATGGACAGCATGTTCTTGGCGCGCACCAGGCCGCCATAGAACAGGGCCAGGCCCGGCATGGTCATGAAGAGGACGAGCAGGGTCGCCGTCATCATCCAGGCCACGTCCCCCTTGTCGACGGTGCTCGCGGCCGGAGCAGCCGCGTCGGTGGCCGCGCTTGCAGTCGCCTGGGCGTCCTGCGCGAAGGAGGGGTCACAGGCGAGCGCGAGCGCGCCGAGCCCAAGGCCCGTGGCGGCGAGCGTTCGTGCGTTGAAGAATGGTCTCATCATCTTTTTTCGTACTTCCGATCGTTGACCGACCCTTGCGGCTGGCGCCTTTGAAACTCCGGGCCCGATCACTCCTAATCAAAAGTCGTGCCAACTCGCCGGACAGAGGGAAATGCCTAAGAGACGGCGGTTTGGGTCGATGATCGCGCCGCCGGCCTGCCTAGTTTTGATGCAGTCGCCTGCATGATAGGCACGCTGCTGCGTTTATGGCCGCACGATCGGCTTCCGCCGCGATGCTGCCGCGATCTCGCCTCGGGTTCGGCACGACGTGAGGAAATCGGGATCAGATCCGGATCAGGCGCGGATCGGCGTCATCGTAGAGAGCGGCGACGAGTCCCTTGCGATTGGCCAACACCGCCCGCTGATTGAGCGAGCCCTTGTCGGTCACCTCGCCGCGATCGATCGACGGTGCCCCGTCGATCAGCACCAGCCGCACGACCCGCGTCGCCGACCCAGTCGCCTTGGCGGCGAAGGCGGAAAGCCGGGTGGCAAGTTCATGGCGCAGGGCGGGATGGGCGAGAAGTTCGGCATCGCCGAGCCCGTCCGCCGCCTGCCCGAGCAGCCGCCGACATTCGGCCATGTCGGCAAGCCCCAGGGCACCGACCTCGTCATGCTCCTCCCCGGCAATGACCGCATCGCGGATCAGCGCGCCGAAGTGATCGACCAGGGCGGCGCGCAAGGGGCCGACGGCGACCCAGGTTCCGGTGCCCAGCTTGAAGTTCTCCGCGACGCGGCCGTCGAACAGAAAGCCCTTCTCGGCCTTTCCGGCTTCGGCAAAGCGCAACGCGTCGCCGAGCCGGTAGAAGCCCTCCTCGTCGAAGGCTTCGGCGGTGAGTTCCGGCTTGCGCCAGTAGCCGGGGGTGATGCTCCGGCTCTTCAGCCGCGCCTCCAACCGGTCGCCACTCGGCACCAGTTTCAAGGTCACTTCCCGAGCCGGAATGCCGATATTGCCGGATTGCGGCTGCGGGTCCGTGCCGGCGATGGCGAAGGGGCCGGTCTCGGTCGAGCCGAGGCCGGAGACGAGCCGCACCCGATGACCGAGGGTCTCGAACGCATGGGCTTCGAGGGCGTCCCAGGTGTGCTGGGCCATGCCGGCGCCGGCATACATCATCATCTTCAGATCGCGGAAGAAGGACCGTCGCAGATCGGCATCCTCCCGGAAGCGCCGGGTCAGCTCCTCGTAGCCCTTCGGCACGTTGAAGTACCAGGTCGGCGAGATTTCCTTCAGGTTGCGGCAGGTCTCGTCCATGCCGCCCGGCGTCGGCTTGCCTTCGTCGATGTAGTAGCTGCCGCCGTGCCAGAAGGTGAGGTTGAACACCTTGTTGCCGGAGGCCGTATGGTTCCACGGCGCCCAGTCGACCAGCACCGGCGGCTCGTCTTCGAGAAAGCGGTAGCAGTCGGCGACCATCGCCTGATTGGCGGCGAGCATGCCATGGCTCTGGATCACGCCCTTGGGGCTGCCGGTGGAGCCGGAGGTGAAGAGGATCTTGGCCACGGTATCGGCGCCGACCCCCTCATACGCCTCTTCGACCGCTACGGTCGGAACCGTTTCGAGCAGCGAACCGAAGGAGACGCTCGCCCTTCCGTCGACCTCGACCTCGCCGCCGAGGACGACGAGCGCATCCTCGGGCGTGACCGCGGCGATCGCCTTGGCAAAGGCCTTGCCGCTGCTGGCGAAGACGAGGCCGGGCGTCAGATCCCCGGCGATCCCCTTCAGCTTGCCGAAATCCTCAGACATCAGCGAATAGGCCGGCGAGATCGGCGCGTAGGGAATGCCGACATGCATGGCGGCCAGCGCCAGCGTCGCATGCTCCAGGGAATTGCCGGAGAGGATCATAACCGGACGCTCCGCCGAGGCCGGACTGTCGAGGAGCGCCTGGCCGAGTGCGCGCATGCGGGCGACCATTTGGCCGTAACTGATCCGGTTCCAGCCCGGCGCGCCAGCCGCCGGCCGCTGGGCAAAGAGCGTGCGGTCCGGCGCCTTCTCAGCCCATTGGAGCAGCTTTTCGGTCATGCGCGAGGGATAAGGTGGCAGCTCGCCGTCCTGGGTGACGACGAGGCAGCCATCGGGCCGCTCCTCGGTTCGGATCACCGGCTCCCAAACCCGCGACGGCCGCAGCGGCGGTGCCTGATTACCGCCCGACATCGCCCTCGATGCCGTTACCGGTTCGTCGTTCATGCCATCCTCCCGTCGCATCGATCCCGAACCCTTCGATGCAGCCCGAAAGTGACCGAGAGCGGCAATTTTGTCCACTCGAAAACAATCCATGTGGAAACAAAATTGACTTCCGCTCTCAGGCGGTGTTCTGATGCGCAAAATATAGGAATGCGCGGCGGAGAACGGCACGATGGACGAGGCACTGAGCGAATTCGTGACCATCGAGGAAGACGGCCCGATCGCGCTTCTCGGCCTCAACCGGCCGAGCAAGCGCAATGCCATCTCCGACCGCTTCGTCGAGGCGATCGCCGACGCCGTCGCCCATGTCGAAAAAACCGCCAAGGCCGGCGTCATCTTCGGCCACGGCCCGCATTTCTGCGCCGGGCTGGATCTCGCCGAGCATTCGGAAAAATCGCCGATCGAAGGCATCTACGGCTCCCGGCGCTGGCATGAAGTCTTCCGAATGATCGAGCGCGGCCGCATCCCCTGGGTCTCGGCGCTGCACGGCGCGGTCGTCGGCGGCGGGCTGGAACTCGCAGCCTCCACCCATATCCGCGTCGCCGACGCCTCCGCCTTCTTTGCCCTTCCCGAAGGCCAGCGCGGCATCTTCGTCGGCGGCGGCGGCGCCGTGCGGGTCGCAAGGCTGATGGGCGCCGCCCGGATGAGCGATCTCATGCTCTCCGGCCGGGTGATCGATGCTAAGACCGCCGAGCGCTGGAACGTCGTGCAATATGTGGTCGGCGAAGGCGAGGCGCTGGCAAAGGCCACGTCCATCGCCAAGGCCGCCGCCGGCAACGCGCCGCTGTCGAACTACGCCGTCATCCACGCGCTCTCGCGCATCCAGGACATGAGCTCGGAGGACGGCCTCTTCGTCGAGAGCCTGATGGCCTCCTTCACCCAGACCAGCCCCGAGGCCAAGGAGCGGCTGCGGGCGTTTCTGGAGAAGCGCGCCGGCAAGGTGGCGCTGGAGAAGCGGAGCGACGGGGCGTGAGAGCGGCAACGCGACCGGTCGTCGCGACACCCGCCGACGCCGAGACGGGCGACGCCGCGAGATCCGGGTCCGTCGCCTTCGGCCCTCTCGCCGACAGCCTCGGCTTTCATCTGCGTCTTGCCCAGATCGCAGCCTTCGAGGAGTTCTTCGCCGCCTTCGCCGAGGATGGGCTGCAGCCCGGCGGCTTTTCAGTTCTCATTACGATTCGTGAGAATCCGGGCGTTCGCCAGGGGATTCTCGCCAACGCCCTGAGGATCAAGCGCTCGCATATGGCAAAGATCGTGCAAGGGTTTGGCGAGGCCGGGCTGATCGAGCGGCGCGTCCCGCCGGACGACCGCCGGGCCGTGGAGCTGACGCTGACCGAGGCCGGCCATCGCCTGGTCGCGGCGAAGATGCCGAAGTTCCTGCAGCACGAACGCGCGAGCGCAGCCGCTCTCACGAAGGACGAGCGCCACACGCTGTTTGCGCTGCTGCGCAAGTTGAACGGGCTGTGAGCCGCACCGGCCGCATCCGGCCACTGCGCGCCGCGCCCAAGCCAGGGAGGAAATCATTATGAACGTCGACGACCTGATCGCCATCGACATCCACACCCATGCCGAGGAGCCCTGCGGCTGTCATCCGGACGACGGCTACGACGACTTCCAGGCGGCGATGGCGACCTATTTCAAGGCGCCCTACGAGCACCCGCCGACCATGGTGGAAACGGCTGCCTACTATCGTGAAAAGAAGATCGGCTGCGTCATCTTCCCGGTCGACGCCGAGCGCGAGACCGGCTTCCGCCGCTATGCCAACGAGGAGGTGGCTGGGATCGCGGCGGAAAATTCCGACATCATGATCCCCTTCGCCTCGATCGATCCCGCCAAGGGCAAGGCCGGCGCCCGCGAGGCGCGGCGGCTGATCGACGAGTTCGGCATCAAGGGCTTCAAGTTCCACCCGACCATGCAGGGCTTCTATCCGAACGATCGCTCGGCCTACGTGCTCTACGAGGCGATCGCGGAAGCCGGCGCCATCGCCCTCTTCCACACCGGCCAGACCGGCGTCGGTTCGGGCATGCGCGGCGGCATGGGCATGCGAATGAAATACTCAAATCCCATCCATCTCGACGACGTCGCCGTCGATTTTCCCGACATGCCGATCATCATGGCCCACCCCTCCTTCCCCTGGCAGGAGGAGGCGCTGGCGATCGCCCAGCACAAGCCGAACGTCTATATCGACATGTCCGGCTGGTCGCCGAAATACTTCCCGCCGATCCTCGTCAAATACGCCAATTCGATCCTCCGGCACAAAATGCTGTTCGGCTCCGACTGGCCGGTGATCAAGCCCGACCGCTGGCTCGCCGATTTCGAGAAGCTGGAGATGAAGGACGAGGTGCGCCCGCTGATTTTGAAGGAGAATGCGCGGCGGCTGTTGAAGATCTGAGGCTGCGATGGTGGCACGCCGAACCGCGTGCAAATTGCGGGCTGATCGCTTATCTTCGTTGCTCTCGTCCGACAGGAGCGCGCCATGGCCATTGCAGAAAAGCTGAGCGTCGAGTTGCCCGCTGACATGCTGCGGACGATCCGCGAATCCGTCGAGGCCGGATCGTTCGGATCGGAAAGCGAAGCGCTGCAGGAGGCCGTGCGGGCCTGGCAGCGGGAGCGAGAGGATCACGAAAGGCAGTTGGAGGAGATCCGGGCGAAGATCGATCGATCCCTGAACGATCCGCGACCGAGCCTGACGAGTGAGGAAATGCGAGCACGCATGGAGCGTTTCATGAGCGAAAGGCGGGCCGGCCAGGGTCCTGCGACGCGTTGATGTCATCTACCGCGACGAAGCCAGGCTCGATCTCGAACAGATCTACGATGCCATTTTTGAGATAAGCCGGAGCCACGACGTGGCCGAAGGCTTCGTGGAACGCGTCAGGGCAAGATGCGAAAAGATCGGCGACGCTCCCTTAGGCGGCCGGCGACGCGACGACTTGAGACCCTGCCTCAGATCCGTCCCATTCGAGAAAAGCCCCTTGATCCTCTACCGGGTCGCCGAGGCAGTCGAAATCGTCAACATCTTCCTGCGTGGCCGAAACTACGAAGCGCTTTTTCACGATCCTGGCTATCCCGCTTCTCGCTAGGCCGTCTGTCCAGCCACGGACCATGAACCCTTGCACCTGCCACGTGATGCCTGCAGAACGGTTCTGGAGCATCGAAGCAGGATCGGCCGAAGCGGCACCATGAGCGACACCGAGGTCACCGAGACGGCAGCCGGACCGGCAACCGCCGAAAAGCCCGAACCCTACCGCGTCCTGGCGCGAAAATACCGGCCGCGCTCCTTCGACGATCTCATCGGCCAGGAGCCGATGGTGCGCACCCTCACCAACGCCTTCGAGACAGGCCGCATCGCTCAGGCGTGGATGCTGACGGGCGTGCGCGGTGTCGGCAAGACGACGACGGCGCGCATTCTGGCCCGCGCGCTGAACTACGAGACCGACGACATCCACCAGCCGACGATCCACATGACCGGCCCCGGCGTCCACTGCCAGGCGATCATGGAAGGCCGGCATGTCGACGTCGTCGAGATGGACGCGGCCTCCCACACCGGCATCGACGACGTGCGCGAGATCATCGCCCAAGTGCGCTACCGGCCGGTCTCGGCGCGCTACAAGGTCTACATCATCGATGAAGTCCACATGCTGTCGAACCAGGCCTTCAACGGCCTCTTGAAGACGCTGGAGGAGCCGCCGGAGCATGTGAAGTTTGTCTTCGCGACGACCGAGATCCGGAAGGTCCCGATCACGGTTCTCTCCCGCTGCCAGCGCTTCGACCTTCGCCGCGTCGAATCGGCGACCTTGATCCAGCATCTCCAGAAGATCGCCGCGGCCGAAAAGGTCTCTGTCGAGGACGACGCGCTCCGCCTCATCGCCCGGGCCGCCGAGGGCTCGGTGCGCGATTCCCTGTCGCTCACCGACCAGGCGATCGCCCATGGCGCCGGCACGGTCACGGCCCTTGCGGTCAGGGACATGCTGGGCCTCGCCGACCGGGTGCGGATCATCGACCTGTTCGAGACGCTGATGGCGGGCGACGCGGCCGGCGCCCTGAAGGAACTGCGCGAGCAATATGCCTCCGGTGCCGATCCGGCGGTGGTGATCTCCGAACTCGCCGACTTCACCCATCTCGTCACGACGCTGCGCTACGTGCCCGAAGCGACCAACGACGCCGCCGTCTCGCCGATCGAGGCCGAGCGCGGCTTGGATCTCTCCAAGCGGCTCTCGATCCGCACGCTCGGGCAGATCTGGCAGATGCTGCTCAAGGCGGGCGAGGAGCTGCGCGCGACGACCGCGCCGCGCCAGGCGGCCGAGATGGCGCTGATCCGCATCGCCCATGCCGCGGACCTGCCCTCCCCCGACGATCTGTTGCGGATGCTGCGCGAGGGCGGCGCGGGCAAGCTTCCGGCGGCGGCCGCGCCGGGCACGTCGCCGCAAGGCGGTGGCAACGGCGCGCCGGAGGGTTCGGCGGCGCCGCGGCATGCGGCGTCCGGCTCGCCTGCCACCGGCGCTTCCCCATCGGCTGATGCCGCGACCTCGCCGCCGCGCCTCGTCGCATCCGCTGGCGGCGGCGCGCGCATGGACATGCGGCCGAGACCCCAGGCCCAAACCTCCCCTCAGGCCTCTCCGGGGGAAGTGACGATCGCCGGCATCGAGGCCTTGGCGAGGCTCGCCGAGGACAGGCGCGATTCGCTGATGCGCGTGTCGATCCGCCGCTATCTGCGCCCCGTGCGCTTTCAGCCCGGCCGAATCGAGGTGGGGCTCGCGGAGGGAGCGCCGGGAACGCTTCTCGGCGACCTGACCAAGCGCCTGCACCATTGGACCGGCCAGCGCTGGGTGGTGACCGTCTCCTCCGCCGGCGGCGAGCCGACCCTCGACGAGCGCGACGCGCAAAAGCGTGCCTCGCTGATCGACGACGCCGCAGCGGATCCGGAGGTCGCGGCGATCCTCGCGAGCTTCCCCGGCGCCAAGATCACCAACGTCACCCTGCGCAGCGAGAGCCAAGACGAAGTCGACACGGCCATCGCAGCGCCCGCCGACGATTACATCGGCGATCCCGACGAGTTCGACGACGAGGACTGAAGCCGGAATCGTCGCTTCGCTGCCTCTCTCCGGCGAAACCTGCGCGGCGAACCCTCAAAGCCCGGCGACATCCTCCTTATATCGCCGAGACCAACGAGAAACCTGGCACATCCGCCACCATCCGATCCGACCGAGGAGCCCCGCGATGAAAGACCTGATGAACATGATGAAGCAGGCCAAGGCCATGCAGGAAAAGATGGCCGGGCTGCAGGACGAGGTGAAGGCGATCGAGGCGGCGGGCCAGTCGGGCGGCGGCCTCGTCACCGTCACCTTGCGCGGCACCGGGGAGTTGGCGGGCCTCGTCATCGATCCGTCGCTGATGAAGGAGGACGAGAAAGACATTCTGGAAGACCTGATCGTTGCCGCCCATGCCGACGCCCATGCCAAGCTGCAGCTGGCGATTCAGGAAAAGACCCAGGAAATGACCGCCGGGCTGAACCTGCCGGCCGGCATGAAATTTCCGTTCTGAGCCTCCGGCAGTCTGTCGCATTCATGGCAAAATCCGTCGCCGGCCCGGAGATCGAGAAGCTGATCCAGCTGCTCGCGAAGCTTCCGGGCCTCGGTCCCCGCTCGGCGCGTCGAGCAGCGCTGCATCTCGTCAAGCGCCGCGAGCAGCTGCTCGCCCCGCTCACCGCCGCCATGGCCGAGGCGCGCGACAAGATCGGCGTGTGCTCGACCTGCGGCAACATCGATTCGCGCGACCCGTGCACGATCTGCACCGACCATGGCCGCGACCAGTCGACCGTGGTGGTGGTGGAGGACGTCGCCGATCTCTGGGCGCTGGAGCGGGCGAAGGCGCTGAACGCCGCCTATCACGTCCTGGGCGGCGTGCTCTCGCCGCTGGAGGGCGTCGGCCCGGAAGATCTGACCATCCGCCAGCTGATCGACCGGGTCGAGGCCGGCGGCGTCAAGGAACTGGTCATCGCCGTCAACGCCACCGTCGAGGGCCAGACCACCGCCCACTACATCATGGACCGGCTGGAAGGTCTCGAGGTCAAGGTCACCCGCCTCGCCCACGGCGTGCCGGTCGGCGGCGAGCTCGACTATCTCGACGAAGGCACGCTGGCCGCCGCCATGCGCTCGCGCACGGCGCTCTGAGGCTCGAACGGCGGGCGCTGGCGACCGCGGGGTCCCGCCAAGCCGGCGACGAACCAGCCGAGTTGCGTGTGCCGACGTCCGGAGAAGAATCGGGTGCCATCCGCCCCGCCCATGCACTCGCGCCGTCACGGTCTCGTCACGAAAGGCAATTCCACCGCTTGTGCGAAATTGTATTCCCCGCACAAAAGCTTCGCGACGATCGACGAAACCGCTTGATCTCCGTGCGGGTCTTTAATATGAAGCCGCTCACACGAGACGGACCACCCAGTGCCGTCTCCGCCGCCGGTCGGCAAAGTGGGGCCATAGCTCAGCTGGGAGAGCGCTACAATGGCATTGTAGAGGTCAGCGGTTCGATCCCGCTTGGCTCCACCAAATTCTCACGAAGCCGCCTCCAGCCAGCATCCGTCGACGCAAGTTCGCAGCCACAAGGGCTCGCCTCCGTTGCGGCTGTGGATCGCCGCATCCGTGGCTGAACGATCGGACACCCCGGCCGCCGTTGCTTCTTCGGGGCAAGATCAAGTTCCCTGGTCGCCCCTCAGATTGGCGATCACCCGGTCGAGCACCCGCAACGTCGTTTCGATCTCTGCCGCCCCGATCCCCGCCGTCAGCATCGCGTCGTGGCGCCGGCTCTCGGCCAGTAGCGCTTCGACCACGCGCTCGCCCTTTTCGGTCAGCCAGACGCCGTTCGAGCGGCGGTCGCCCGGCGCCGGCCGGCGTTCGGTCAGACCTTCCTGCGTCAGGATGTCGAGGATCGTCACCAGGCTGGAGCGGCGCAGCGCCACCGCCTCGGCGAGCCGGCTTTGAGACTGGCCGGGATGGCTCCTGATGATCGCCAGAAGGCCGAGATAGCGCGGTGCCCGGCCGCGCTCCGCGAGCTTTTCCTCGAAGGCGCGGAAAGCGAGGATCTGGGCGAGCCGAAGCTTGTAGGCAATCGTCGTCTCCGCCGCGCCGGCGTCGAGATACCGCCCGGCATCCGCCCCGTCCTCGACCTCTCCCGCCTCGCCGTTCTGCGCGTCGAACGTTTTTCGAGTCGGCTTCGCCCGCTCCATTCCGCCGGCTCCTTCCTCGCCGCCCGCCGCATTCGCCACTTGAGGCCCCGACCGGCCCTCGGCTTGACGGCCGCAGCAAAGATCGTATTGTTCGACATCGAACAGTTCAAGGCCGTCATACACGATCTTGAACTGTCCCTCGGCCCCGTCCAGAAGCAGGAACCGGCCGTCACGGATGCGAGCGGCTTTGGGAGGAGCGAGCGCTTTGGGAGTTGCGGGAGGCTCTTCGCATTGGCTGCCGGAGAGCGAGGGCGTCGAGCTTCGCGAGATCACTCTCGGCGAGTTGTTGCGCGAACGGGCCCGGCTTCACGGTGAGCGGCCGGCGATCGTCTTCGACGAGCCGCACGGGATCTGCCGTTACACCTATCGCGAGCTCGACGAAGCCGTCGACCGCCTGGCAAAGGCGCTGATCGCGATCGGCGTCGGCCACGAGGCGCGGGTCGCGGTGATGGCAGCGAACTCTCCGGAGTGGGTGCTGCTGGAATATGCGCTGGCGCGCATCGGCGCCGTTGTCGTCACCGTCAATCCCGCCTTCCGCCGCGCCGAGCTCGACTATCTCCTGAAGCAGGGCGACATCTCGCTGCTGGTCGCGGCCGGCGAGCATCGCGGCTTCTCGATCGCCGGCATGCTGGCGGACATGCTGCCCGACCTTGCGGCGCTCGACGGCGGCGAGCGTCCGGCGGGCGGCGCCTACCCGGCGCTAAAACGTGTGGTCCAGATCGGTCCCGCCACGATCGCGGGCGCCCTCGCCTTCGAGCATCTCCTCGAGCGGGCCGCGGAGACCAGCGACGAGATGCTCGCGGCGCGCGAAGCCGCCGTGACGCCGGCGGGCGTCATGCAGATCCAGTACACCTCCGGCACGACGGGCAAGCCGAAGGGCGCGATGCTGACCCATCGGGGCACCGTCAACAACGCGCTCCTCGCCGGCCGGCGCGTCGGCTACCTTGCAAGCGACGTCATGGTCTCGGCCATGCCGTTCTTCCATACCGCCGGCTGCGTCTGCAACGTCATCGGCATGGCCGCCGTCGGCGGCTGCCTCGTCGCCATGGAGAGCTTCGAGGCGTCCCGCATGCTCGATCTCCTGGAGCGCCATCGCGGCACCATCGTCAACGCGGTGCCGACCATGTATGTGCGGCTTCTCCAGGACGAGAGGCTCGCCGCCGGCGAGCGCGACCTTTCCGCCTGGCGGATCGCCTATGTCGGCGGCACCTCGATCCCGCCGAGCCTGATGCTGGAGCTGAAGGCGCGCATCGGCTGCGATCCGGCGATCATCATGGGGATGACCGAGTGCTCCCCGATCATCACCCAGACCCTGCCGGACGAGCCGCTGGAGGAGAAGGTCGGCAATGCCGGCGTGCCGCTGCCCCATGTGGAGATCCGCATCGTCGATCCGGCGACGGGCGCGGTCGTTCCCATCGGCCGGGAGGGCGAATTGCAGATCCGCGGATTTCTCGTCACCGCCGGCTATTACGCCATGCGAGAGGCGACGGAAGCCGCGATCGACGCCGAGGGATGGCTGAAGAGCGGCGACCTCGCGGTGATGGACGCGGCGGGTCATCTCAGGATCGTCGGGCGGATCAAGGACATGCTGATCCGCGGCGGCGAGAACGTCTATCCGGTCGAGATCGAGGACCGGCTGCTCGACCATCCGGACATCGCCGAGGCGCAGGTCGTCGGCGTGCCGGACGCCGAATTCGGCGAGGAGATCTTCGCCTTCGTCGTGGCGCGTGACGGCAAGACCATCGATCCGGACGGGCTGAAATCGTGGTGCAAGGAGACTATGGCGCGCCACAAGATGCCGCGCCACGTCGCGGTGATCGAGGCGACGCCGAAGACGGCGAACGGCAAGGTCCGCAAGGTGGAGCTGCGGGACCTGGCGCGGACGATGATCGAGGAAGGCAGGGCATGACCGCGGAGCCGAGCGAGCCGCATCTTCTCGAGGAGGTCCGGGGCGACATCCTCCTCCTCACCCTTAACCGGCCGGCGGCACGCAACGCCATCAGCCCGGAAATGGCCTGCCGGCTGTCGGATGCCTATGCCCGCTATGCCGCGGACGACGAGCTGCGCGTCCTCGTCCTCACCGGTGCCGGCAGGAAGGCTTTCTGTGCCGGCGGCGACCTCGCCCTGACGATGCCGCTGCTTACCGGCGCGCGGGAACCTCAGGACGACTGGGATCGCCGGGTCCTCGATGACCCGGCGGTGATGGACCGCTCGGCGCTGCGGCACTCAGCGATCGACAAGCCGATCATCGCCGCGATCAACGGCACCTGCGTCGCCGGCGGGCTGGAGACGATGCTCGCCACCGACATCCGCATCGCGTCGGAGACTGCGCGCTTCGGCCTGCCAGAGGCGAAACACGGGCTCATCCCCTTTGCCGGCTCGCTCGCCCGCCTGCCCCGCCAGATCCCCCATGCGGCGGCGATGGAGATGCTGCTCACCGGCGACATGATCGATGCGGAGCGGGCGCTGGCGCTCGGCCTCGTCAACAGGGTCGTGCCGCAGGCGGAGGTCCTTTCGCGGGCTTTGTGCATTGCGGAGAGCATCGCCGAGAACGGTCCGGTGGCGATCCGCCAGATCAAACGGACGGTAAGGCTTGCAACCGGGCTTGCGCTCGAACAAGGTTTCGCCCTGGAGGACGAGGCCAAGCGGATCGTCATGGCGTCGAAGGACGCACGGGAGGGACCGTTGGCCTTCATGGAAAAGCGCCCGGCGCGCTTCGAGGGGCGCTGATGGCGGGGGAGAGGGATGCAGCAGTGAGCACCACGGACGCCGTCAGGCTGGACGGCCGGGTCATCGTCATCACCGGCGCCGGCCAGGGCATCGGCCGCGCCGCGGCGCTCGCCATGGCCAAGGCCGGCGGCGACGTCGTCGTCAACGACGTCGATGGCGAGGCGGCGGCGAAGGTCGTCGCCGAGATCGAAGCGCTGGGCGGACGCGCCGCGCCGGCCGTCGCCGCGATCGGCACTGCGGAGGCGGCCGATCTCTGTGTCGCCACGGCGCTCGAGGCCTTCGGCCGGCTCGATGTCATGGCCTGCAATGCCGGCATCCTGCGCGACAAGGTCCTGTGGAACACCACCGACGAGGATTTCGACGCCGTCGTCGCGACGCATCTGCGCGGCACCTTCACCTGCGCCCGCGCCGCGGCTCGCCACTTTCGCGCGGCCGGCGAAGGCGGACGATTGATCCTGGTCTCCTCGATGGCCGGCCAGCGCGGCAATTTCGGCCAGACGTCCTATGCCGCCGCCAAGGCGGGCATCGCCGCCTTCGCCCGCACATGGTCGATGGAACTGGCGAAATCGGGCGTCACGGTGAATGCCATCGTCCCCAATGCAATGACGGCGATGACCGCCACCGCGCCGGCGCTCAAGCCCTATGCCGAGATGATGGGACGCGGCGAGAGCTTGCCGGACAAGGTGCGCCAGGATTTCGGCCTCGGCGGCCCGGATGACGTCGCCGCCCTGTTCGTCTATCTCGCTTCCGAGCGCTCGGCCAGCGTCACCGGCCAGGCGATCGGCCTCGGCGGCGACCGGCTGTCGCTCTGGGCCCATCCGGTCGAGGCGGCGCATGCAGTGATGGCCGGCGGCTGGAGCGCCGAGAGGATCGCCGAGGCGGTCGAGACAGATCTTGCCGGCGCCATGCAGAGCGTCGGCATCGATTTCATCTGAAATGAGAAAACGCCCTTCGGGAGGAAGGGCGACCAACGGGAGGAACGACCATGACAAGACTGCTCATCCTTGCCGCGGCGCTCGCCGCGACGACCTCGGTGGCCAGCGCCCAGACGACGCTGCGCCTGTCGCACTGGCTGCCGGCGACGCACCCGATGCACGACAGCATCGTCGCCTGGGGAAAATCCATCGAGGAGGCCTCGGGCGGCGAACTGACGATGGAAATCTATCCGGCCCAGCAGCTCGGCGCCGCGCCCGATCATTACGACATGGCCCGCGACGGGATCGTCGACATCGGCTACGTCAATCCCGGCTACACCGCCGGCCGCTTCCCGATCTACGAGCTGACGGGCGTGCCCTTCCAGGCCAATGACGGGCCGAAGGCCGGCAAGGCGATCCACGAATTCTACAAGAACGGCGGCTATGCCGAGAAGGAGATGGGCGACGTCTATTTCTGCCTCGTCAACCCGCACAATCCCGGCCGCTTCCATGCCAACGCGCCCATCAAGGTGCCGGCCGACGTGAAGGGCAAGAGCGTTCGTCCCGCCCACGCCACCATGGCCCGCTACATCAATTCGCTCGGCGGGACCTCGGTGCAGGTGCCGGCGCCGGAAGCGCGCGACGCCATCTCCAAAGGCACGGCCGACGCCGTCACCTTCCCCTACGAGGCGATGAAGAGCTTCAAGATGGCCGACGTGGTGAAGTTCCACAACGACCTGCCGCTCTACCTCTCCTCGCAGGTCATGCTGATCAACCAGAACAGCTATGACGGGCTATCGGACACGCTGAAGACCGTTATCGACGACCACTGCACGCCGGAATGGTCGGAGAAGATCTCGGAAGGCTGGTCGACCTACGACAACGAGGTGCGCCAGGAGATCCTCAACGACAGTTCCCACGAGGTCTACGAGCCGACCGCCGAGGAGGTGACGCTCTGGCGCGAATCCGTCGGTCCGGTGATGGACGCGTGGAAGGCGGACGCGGAGAAGGCCGGGTTCGACCCGGACACGGTGCTCGCCGACTACGAGAAGGCGCTGGAGGCGAACGGGGTGAAGTATTGAGGTGATCGCAGCGGAGGCGCCTCGCGCGCCTCCGCATCATGATCGGCCTCCCGTCCCGGTTGAGTTGCCTCGGCCAGCCCTTCGCCTGCCTCCAAGATCTATCCGCGGTGCCAAAGCCAAAAATGCCCGACGTCGTGCTCCTGTACCCCCCTCTGCCCTGCCGGGCATCTCCCCCACAAAGAGGGAGATCGGCAGCGTCGTGGCTGCGCCTTCCGATCCACGGCTCTTGCGACGGCACGGCGCCGGCGATTGGCCTGAGGATTCGCGCAGGATCAATCTCCCCCCTTGTGGGGGAGATGTCCGGCAGGACAGAGGGGGGTGGGCGCAAGGGCGCGATCGCCCCGACCCACACGGCCCTTTCGCACCGCCGCCGCATGGCATTCGCATGACCCCCTCCCGCCTCACCGAGCGCGTCATCACCGTCGTCGAGCGCGTCGCCGCCGTCATGCTCGGCCTCGTCACGCTGCTGGTCTTCGTCTCGGCGCTCGGGCGCTATCTCTTCGCCTCGCCCGTCCCGGACGCCTTCGATCTGTCGCGCCTGGCGCTGGCCGTGGCGATCATGTGGGGCTTTGCCTCGCTCGGATTCCGCGGCAACCACATCAAGGTCGACATCCTCGCCGAGATGCTCGGGGCGAAAGCCCGGCGCGTCCTCGATCTTATCGCCTGGCTGGGGCTCCTCCTCTTCACCATCCTGCTGACGTGGAAGCTCGGCGGCCGCGTGCTGTCGCAGATGCCGGGCGGCGAAACGACGATGGATCTGCGCCTGCCGCACTGGCCGTTCCTCGCCTGCGTCGTCGCCGGCCTCGTGATGGCTATCGTCACCACGCTGATCCGCCTCTGGCTGGTGCTGCGATACGGCGAGGGGCTCGAGCCGCACGAGACGCTGAAGCAAGACGAAGCGCACGGAGCCGGCCATGAGTGAGAAGGATCTCGTCGCCGCCGGCGGTTTCGTCGTCCTGTTCCTTTTGATGATCGTGCGCGTGCCGATCGGCGTCGCCATGGGCCTCGTCGGCGTCGGTGGCTTCGGCCTCACCGTCGGCTGGAGCCCGGCACTCAACCTTCTCGCCACCTCGCCGCTGCGGACCGTCACCGACTTCAACCTGACGCTCATCCCCTTCTTCATCCTGATGGGGGTGTTGGCGACCCGCTCGGGCATGAGCCGCGAACTCTTCCGGGCGGCGAATGCGACGCTCGGCTCCCTGCGCGGCGGGCTGGGACTGGCAACGGTCGGCGCCTGCGCCGGCTTTGCGGCGATCTGCGGCTCCTCCGTCGCAACCGCCGCGACGATGACCAACATCGCCCATCCGGAGATGAAGAAGGCCGGCTATCCCGACGACGTCTCGACCGGCGTCATCGCCGCCGGCGGGACGCTCGGCATCCTGATCCCGCCCTCGGTGGTACTGGCGGTCTATGCCTACATCACCGAGCAGGACGTCGGGCGCCTGTTCGTCGCAGGCATCGTGCCGGGCATCCTCGCCGTGTTCATGTACATGGCGACGGTGCGGCTGTGGTACGGGGGCAAGCTCCCCGCCGGCGCGCCGTTCCGCCTGCAGGAGGCGCTCGGCGCGCTCTCCGGCGTCTGGGCGGTGGTGCTGCTCTTCGCCGCGGTGATCCTCGCCATCTATTTCGGCGTCGCCACGGCGACCGAGGCCTCGGCGGTCGGCGCGGTGCTGACGGCGCTGATCGGCATCGCCCGCGGCCGCCTCGGCCTTCGCAGCCTGCTCGAAAGCCTCGTCGAGGCTTTGCGCACCTCCGTCGCCATCTACACCATCCTGATCGGCGCGATCCTCTTCGGCTATTTCCTCGCCGTCACGCAGGTCCCGCAGAACCTGACGCAATTCCTGATCGGCCTCGATCTCGGCAGCTACGGCACGCTGGCGCTGATCATGCTGCTCTTCGTCGTCCTCGGCTGCTTTCTCGACGCCATGGCGATGATCATCCTGATGGTGCCGATCGTCTTTCCGGTGATCCTCGAAATGGGCTTCGATCCGGTCTGGTTCGGCGTCATCATCGTCATGACCGTCGAGCTCGGGCTGATCACCCCGCCGGTCGGCATGAACGTCTTCGTCATCAACACGATCGCGAGAGACGTCAGCCTAGTGACGATCTTTCGCGGGGTCTTGCCCTTCGTGGTGACGGACGTGATCCGGCTGATCCTGTTGATCGCCTTCCCGATCATCGTGCTGTTCCTGCCGCAGACGATGGGGTGAGAGGAGCAGGGCGAAAGCTTGGCCGGACAAGCGCCCTCTCTCCCCATTTTGGGAGAGAAAGTCATTCCAAGGAGTTGGGCCTCGGCTTGCCGAGGTCCAAACCTTGAGAATGACAAGAGAGGGGTTTCACCGCTTCCTCCCGCCGTGCCGACGTCGGTACAGACTGAAACGATGCCAACCCCTCTCTTGCGATTTCTATCACTTGGCTTCGCCAAGATGATGAAATCGCTTTCTCTCCCACAAGGGGAGAGAGGGCGCCTTTCGATGACACGCTTCCGCAAGCCCTACCCCCTCCCCTTCGCCTCCAGCCCCAGCACGATCTCCGCCGCCGCCTCGCCGGGCGCACGGTCGACCGCCATCAGCCTGCGGATCTCGTCGAAGCCTTCGAGCTGCGCCCGGCGCTCCGGCGTGTCGGTCATCAGCCGCGCCAGACGCCGCGCCAGCATCTCCGGCCGGACGAATTCGTGGAAATGTTCCGGCACCAGCGGATGGCCGACGACGAAGTTCGGCATCGCCGCCGTCCAGGCGGAAATCAGGTGGCGGATCTGATAGGCGACCGGATCGAGCTTGTAGGCGAGTGCCATCGGAACGCCAGCAAGCGCCAGTTCCAGCGAAACGGTGCCGGAGGCCGCCAGCGCCGCATCGGCTTTGGCGAAGGCCTGCCACTTCGCCGCGTTGCCGGTGACGATCTCCGGCCTCACCGGCCATTTCGCCACCTCGGCCTCGATGCGCTCGCGATGCCACGCCAGCGTCGGCAGCACCGCGGTGACGCCCGGCACCAATTCCGCAAGTCGCCCGAGGGTCGCACCGAAGTCGCCGGCGAGCCGGTCGATCTCGCCGCGCCGCGAGCCGGGCAGGATGACGAGGCGCGGCGGCGATTTCACCGTCTTCTCGCCGAGCGGCCGCCCGTCCGCCATGATCGCCGCGAGCCCCGGCTCCTTCATCAGCGGATGGCCGACATAGGTCGAGGGCGGGCCGCCGAGCCGCTCCATCACCGCCGGCTCGAAGGGCAGCGCGCAGATGGCGTGGTCGACATAGGGCCGCATCTTCGCCGCCCGGCCCTCGCGCCAAGCCCAGACCGTCGGCGGGATGTAGTTGACGATCGGCACCTGCGGCGACCGCGCGCGGACCCGTTTGGCGACGCGGTGGGAAAAGGTCGGGCTGTCGATGACGATCAGCGCGTCGGGCTCCGCCGCGACGATCGCGTCCGCCGTCTGGCCGACGCGGCGGAGGAGTTGCGGCAGCCGCGCGATGATCGCCGATATCCCCATGATCGACAGTTCGTCGATGTCGAAGAGGGATTCCAGCCCCTCGGCCTGCATCGCCTCGCCGGCGAGGCCGACGAGTTCGAGATCGCCGGGCAGCCGCGCCTTCAGCGCCCGGATCAGATCGGCGCCGATCGCGTCTCCGGACGGCTCGCCGACGACGAAGGCAATCTTCATGGGGCTCCCTCTCCCGCCACTGCGCCGTGTTGCCGCGCCTTCGACGCTTGGCCACCATCGCCGGCGGCAAGCCCCACCACGGCGACACTCGCCTCGTCGGCCGCTCTCACCAGCGCCTCGTAATCGATGATCAGGCTCTTTCCGGCGGTGACGCCGATCGCACCGATGCCGGCGCTCTCGGCCTCGCGGATCGTCGAGACGCCGATGCTCGGCAGATCGAAGCGCTCGTCCTGCTGGGGTTTGACCGCCTTGACCAGCACCAGCCGCTCGCCCCGGCCGATCCGGCCGCGCGTCTTCAGGTCCGCCACCCGGTGGAGCATGTCGCGGGTGCCCTCGGCCGCCTCCAGCGCGATCACCCGTTCCTGCGAGGCGACGACGGCCTGTCCGACATCGAGGCTGCCGAGGGTTTGCGCAACCCTCAGCGCCAGGGAAAGGGCCCGCTCCTCGGCTGCGTCCGGCTGGCGCCCGGCGATCGGCCCCTGCGGCGCCAGAAGTCTCGGTGCGACGTCCTGGACGGCCAACGGCTCCAGCCCTTCAGCCTTCAGGAATGTCGCGACGTTGCGCAACAGCCGGTCGTCACCGCCGCGCACGACGCGAAAGGCTGTGGGCAGCATGACGAGAGTGCGGAAACTCGGAACGATCGAACGGAAGTCCGGCCGCTTGCTCACCGTGCCGCAGGCGACGACGCGGGAAACGCCGCTCGCCTTCATGAAGCGAACGGCATCTCCCACGCGGCCCCAGGAATAGTAGGCTCCGGCAAAACCGTCCCAGTCGTCGTCGATCGCATCGGCAATCCGCACGACGATCGGCGTGAAGCCGCGCGCCCGCGCCGCCTCGGCGACGATCCGCGGCAGCCGGCCGCCTCCGGCGATGAGGCCGAGCGGTTCGCCGGGAAAGCGCGGTTCCATCCGTTCAGGAAAGCTGCGAGTGCCGCGGGAAGCAGAGCGCGCGGTCGCCGCCGGCGCGGATGAAGCCCATGAGATCCTGGACCAGCGGATCCTCCGGAAATTCGCTCTGCACCTCGTCCATGTTCTCCTTGAAGGTCAGATCGTCGGAGAACAGCATGCGATAGGCTTTGCGCACGTTGCGGATCGCATGGCGATCGAAGCCGGCGCGCTTCATGCCGATGACGTTGAGGCCGGAGAGATAGGCCCGGTTGCCGAGCACCATGCCGAAGGGAATGACGTCGCCCTCGACGGCGGCGAGGCCGCCGACATAGGCGTGGTGGCCGATCCGGGTGAACTGGTGGATACCGGAGCCGCCGGCGACGGTGGCATATTCGCCGACGCTGCAGTGGCCGGCGAGCATGACGTTGTTGATCAATGTGACGTTGCGCTCGACGACGCAGTCATGGGCGACATGGGCGGCCGTGAAGAAGGAGCAGTTGTCGCCGACCGTCGTTTCGGACCGGCCCTGCACGGTGCCGGCGTTCATCGTCACATGCTCGCGGATCAGGCAGTTTTCGCCGATCACGAGGCGGGTATCCTCGCCCCGGTATTTCAGGTGCTGCGGCGCGTGGCCGAGGGAGGCAAAGGGCCAGATCTGCGCGCCTGGGCCGACTACCGTGTTGCCCCAGATGACGACGTGCGAACGCAGGCGGCTGCCCGCGCCGAGGCGGACCTGCGGCCCGATGTGGCAGAACGGCCCGATCTCGCAGCCCTCGCCGATCTCGGCGCCGGCCTCGATCACCGCCGAGGAATGGATCGTCGTTTCGCTCATCGTCATTCGGCGTCGCGCGGGACGAGCATGGCGCTCACCGTCGCTTCGGCCACCTTCTGGTCGTCGACCTTGGCGATGCAGTCGAACTTCCAGATGTTCGCCCGCCGCTTGGCCTGAACGACGTGATATTCGAGCCGGTCACCCGGGATCACCGGCTTGCGGAACTTGGCACTGTCGATGGTCATGAAATAGACGAGGGACGGGGCGCCACCGCCGCGCGAAAGCGCGCAGATCGCCCCGGCGGTCTGCGCCATGCCCTCGATGATCAGGACGCCCGGCATCACCGGGGCGGAGGGAAAATGCCCTAGGAAATGCGGCTCGTTGGCGGTGACGTTCTTGATGCCGACAGCGCTTCTGTCGCCGTCGATGTCGACGATCCGATCGATCATCAGGAACGGATAGCGATGGGGCAGAAGCTCCATGATCCTGTTGATGTCGGCGCTCTCCAGCGTCGTTCTGTCGTCAATCATCCCGTTCATTCCTCGGCGAACGCCCCTTCTTGGCTAATTCGGTCAAGAATCGCACCTCCCGAAGCCATTCGCGCACCGGCCTGGCGGGTATGCCGCCCCAGCGCGCGCCCTTCGGAACGTCCGTGGCCACGCCGGACAGCGCGGCGATCTGCGCGCCGTCGCCGATCGATACATGGCCGGTAACGCCGACCTGGCCGCCGATCATCACGCCGTCTCCGACCGAAGTCGAGCCGGAGATCCCGACCTGCGCGACGATCACCGAATGGCGACCGACGGCGACGTTGTGCCCGATCTGGGCCTGATTGTCGATCTTCGTCCCCTCGCCGATCGCCGTGTCGCGGATCGCCCCGCGGTCGATGGTCGCATTGGCGCCGACCTCGACGTCGTCCTGGATGATGACGCGGCCAATCTGGACCACCTTGTCGAGACCCGTGCGGCCCGGCACGTAGCCGAAGCCGTCCTGGCCGATCTTGACGCCGGGATGCAGGATCACACGATTGCCGAGAAGCGCGTTCGACAGGACGACCTGCGCGCCGATCCGGCAATCGCGGCCGATCGCGCAGCCGCTGGCGACCACCGCCCCGGGCGAAACGATCGTCCCGCGGCCGATCCTCACCCCCGGCCCCACCACGGCGAAGGCCTCGATGGTGACGCCTTCCTCGATCTCGGCGGTCGGATCGACCTCCGCCCGCGGCGAGATGCCTACCGACGGGAGAACCGCCGCCGGGGCCCGGGCCGCCGGATAGAGCTCACGCCCGACGGCGGCGAATGCCACCGAGACGTTAGCCGCGACGAGATGCGGCAGGCCCTCGGGAACCAGCGCCAGGTGCTTGCTCCCAACGATGACGCAGCCTGCCCGCGTCTCAGCCAGCTGCGTCGCATAGCGCGGATTGTCGAAGAAGGAGAGGTCGTCTCGTCCAGCACGATCGAGCGCGCCGATCCCGGTGAGGCGGATGCCCGGATCGGTACGGGCGCCGAGTTCGACGCCCGTCAACGCGGCGATCTCGCCGACGGTCAAACCCGCGCCTCGAGAGAAGAACGACGTGTCGGGCATGATGGACAAGCCGGCGCGGGAGAGATGACCTCCCGCGCTCCTTTCCTGGACGTCAGAAGCGCGACGAGAAGCCGAAGGAGAACTCCTGGGTGTCGTCGAAGTCTTCCTTGGCCAGCGGATGGGCGTAGTTGACCCGCAGCGGACCGAAGGGCGAGGCCCATATCAGGCCGACGCCGGCAGAGGCGCGGATCGCGAAGTCGGTGCCTTTGACCCCCGGCTGGCCATCGAACTCGGAGCCCCAGAGCGAACCGGCATCGGCGAAGATCGCGCCGCGGAAGCCGAGATCGCGATTGATGCCCGGGATCGGGAAGGTCGCCTCGGCCGAAACGTTGCCGTAGTTCTCGCCGCCGATGGCGACGTCGTACTGCCGCGGGCCGATACCGCGCGTGTCGAAGCCACGGACGATGTCCTGGCCCTTGAAGAAGTTGTCGAAGACGCGCAGGTCGTCGCCGAGGGCCGTGACGTTGCCGGCGCCGCCGGAGAGCTGTCCGACGACGTCCCATTCCTCGCTGAGGAGGTTGAAATAGGACGCCTTGCCGGTGGTCTTGATGTATTTCGCGTCGCCACCGAGGCCGGCGAATTCCTGCCCGACCGAGGCGATGAAGCCGTTGCGCGGGTCCTGGTTGTTGTCGAGCGTATTGTAGCTGAGCTGGTAGGACACCGAGGAGGTGCGATAGTCGCCGGCGCAGATCGCCTCGTTGATGATCGGCGAGTCGGTGAAGGACGGCGCGGTGAGAGGGTCGCCTCCGTCGTCGACGAGATTGCCGAGCGGATTCGGATTGCCGCAGCTGCTGTCGATCGTCTCCGGTACGTTGGGGTTGTTTACCGGGTCATAGTCCGGGTTTAGCACCGTCTGGCCGGTATTGTCGCCGTAGCTCTCCTGCTTATAGTTGTACGCCACCGTTGCCGTCAGATGGTCGGTGATCGGGGCTGACAGGCGAACGTCGCCGCCGGTGCGCGTCACGTCGTAATCGTCGTTCGACGTCTCCGAATGGTAGATGTCGAAGCCGGCGGCGAGGCGCTGACCAAGGAAATATGGCTCGGTGAAGGAGAGGTTGTAGCTGCGGCTGTTGGTACCGATGCCGGCAGAGACCTTGATGAACTGGCCGCGACCGAGGAAGTTGCGCTCCTGGATGCCGACTTCGGCGACGGGGCCGGAGGAGTCGCCGCTGGTCGTATAGCCACCGCCGACCGAGATCTCGCCGGTCGCCTTTTCCGAGACGTCGACGAGAACGATGACGCGGTCCGGCTCAGAGCCCGGCGCCGTCGAGATCTTCACCGTGTTGAAATATTTCAGGTCCTCGAGCCGCTGCTTGGCACGCTGGACCAGCACCTGGTTGAATGCATCGCCCTCCGACAGGTCGAACTCGCGGCGAATGACGTAGTCGCGTGTCTTGGTGTTGCCGCGGATCTCGATGCGCTCGACATAGACACGCGGGCCCTGGTCGATGACGTAGTCGATCGCGATGGTGTGGTTGGTGAAGTCGCGGTCGCCGCGCGGCGTCACCTGGGCGAAGGCGAAACCCTTGTTGGCCAGCGCGTTGGTCAGGTTGACCAGCGAGTTCTCGACTTCCTTGGCGCTGTAGACGTCGCCCGGCTGGGTGTCCAGCTCACCGTAAAGCGCCTGCGTATCGACGCCCTCGATGGTCGAGTCGATCTTCACGTTGCCGAAGGCGTAGCGCTCGCCTTCGTCCACGGTGAAGGTGATGTAGTAGGAATTCTGGTCCGGATCGAGTTCGGCGACCGCCGACAGGATGCGGAAGTCGGCATAGCCGTGATTGTAGTAGAAGCGGCGCACCGTCTCCTCGTCCGCCTGCAGACGGTCCGGATCATAGACGTCGTCGCGCTGGATGAAGCTGAGGATGCCGCTCTCGCGCAGCGTGATCACCTGCTTCAGCCGGGCATCGGAGAAGGCGTTGTTGCCGACGAAGCTGATCGAGGCGATCTTGGTGCGGTCGCCTTCCTGGACGTTGAAGATGACGTTGACGCGGCCCTGGCCGATCGGCTGGGTCTGCGCGGTCACCACCGCATCGCTGCGGCCGATGGTGACGTAGGCGTTCTTGATGGCCTCGACGTCGGCGTCGACGGTGGCCTGGGAGTAAGGACCGCGCGGCGTCGTCTGCACCGCCGCGTTCAGCTGCTGGTCCTTGATCTTGGAATTACCCTGGAACAGCACCTGATTGACGATCTGGTTCTCTTCCACCGAGATGTTCAGCGTCCCGCCCGACTGGCTGATACGCACGTTCGAGAACAGCCCCGTCGAGTAGAGCCGTCGGACGGCGGCGTCCTGATCGGCTTCGGTGACGTTCTGGCCCGGCTTGATCTCGATGAAGCCGCGAACCGTCTCGGCGTCGACCCGGCTGTTGCCGCTGACCGCGATCCGATTGACGGTCGCCGCCTCGGCGACGCTCGTCGCTGCAAGTTGGGCAGTCAGCGTGGTGGCGGCGAGGAGGGTCGAAGACAGCGCTATCGCGGTCACCGCGCGCAAGGTTTTCGTTCGAGCCTTCATGTTTCCAACCACCTTGTCGTCTTCTTGCCGTTCAGCAGGACGTGCATTTTCAGAGTCCGCCTTGTACCGGCTTTGATATTCCGTTCAAGCAGACTCGCCCTTCCGGATTGAGGAATCGGAAACGCCGTTGCAAGGCGGTCACGAACCATGCCGACATGGTTAATCAATTGTTCCCCCATTCCCCGTTGTCCGGGCCCCCTCAGACCTGGCCGGAAATGTCGTTCCAGAATGCAAATATCATGAGCATCGTAACGAGAGCGAGACCGATTTTGAATCCGAACTCCTGGACCCGCTCGCTCAGCGGCCGGCCCCGCACCGCCTCGAAGGCGTAGAACAGGAGATGCCCGCCGTCGAGCATCGGAATCGGCAGGAGATTCAGGATGCCGATCGAGATCGACAGCAGCGCGGCAAGATTGAGCAGCGCGGCGATGCCGATCGTCGAGACCTGGCTCGACACCTGGGCGATGCGGATCGGCCCGCCGATCTGGTCGGCGCTCTGGCGGCCGGTGACGACCTCGCCGATGAAGCCCACGGTCTGCGCCGCCACGAACCAGGTCTGCGACACGCCGTATTGTAGGGACTCAACCGGCCCGAGGTTTTCGACCCTGAAGCTGCCGTTGACGTTTTCGGCCCGCAACCCGACGATCGGCATGGTGAAGGAGTTGCCGAACTCGTCCTCGCGGGTTTCCATCCGCGGCGTGACCGTGAGTTCGACGGGCCGGCCGTCGCGCTCCACCTGGAAGGCGATCGGGTTCGGGCCGACGGCCGCGACGTGGCGCTGCAGATCGGAAAAATAGTCGATCGCCTCGCCGTCGGCGGAAATCACCCGATCGCCGGGTTGAAAGCCCGCGGCCGCGGCCGGCGAATTCGGCTCGACCCCCGAGACGACCGGGTCGCCGACCACCCGGCCGTTGGCGAAGACGACGCCGGCAAAGATGACGATCGCCAGGATGAAGTTGGCGATCGGCCCGGCGGCGACCGTGGCGGCGCGCCTCGCGACGCTCGCCGAAGGAAAGGCCTGGCGCCGTTCCGCCTCGCTCATCCTGTCGACCGCATCCTGGTCCGGGACCGAGGCCGCATTCTCGTCGCCGAGGAACTTGACGTAGCCGCCGAGCGGGATCGCGGCGAGCTTCCACCGCGTCCCCTGCCGGTCGGTGAAACCGATGAGTTCCGGGCCGAAACCGACCGAGAAGGTCAGCGCCTTGATCCCGCACATCCTGCCGATCATGAAGTGGCCGAGTTCGTGGAAGAAGACGATGATCGTCAGGACGAAGAGAAACGGCACCACATAGATCAGCCCATGGCTCCACAGGCCGGAGGTAATCGCCCCGATCTCCATCGATCGTTCTCCTTCTCGCTCAGGCCAGTCCGCCGAGCGGCTGCCTCGTTCTATAGCAGCGACCGAATTTGCGCAAACACGGCACGCAGCGGCGTGTCCCGTCTACACCGGCCGAATTCAGCCGTCATACCGGGAAAAGCCCCGCGGCGGGACGCTCGAAGCCGGCGATCGCCATGCCGACCAGCCAGGCGACCGTGGTCGCGACGACCAAAGCGTCGATGCGATCCATCAGCCCGCCGTGACCAGGGATGAGGCGGCCCGAATCCTTCACCCCGAACCGCCGCTTGATCCACGATTCGTAGAGATCGCCGGCCTGCCCGGCAATCGAAAGAACCGCTGCCAGCACGATCACCAGCGCCAGCACCTTCCCGGTTGCAGCATAGGCGAAGAGCGCGCCGAAAACGATCGCCGCGGCGAGCCCCCCGAGAGCGCCCGACAGGGTCTTCTTCGGCGAGACCCGCGGCATCAGCTTCGGCCCGCCGATCGAGCGGCCGGCGAAGTAGGCGAAGATGTCGGTGGACCAGACGACGGTCACCAGAAAGCCGATCGTCAAGAGGCCGGGCAGGTCGTCGCCGCGCAGCAGACCCGCTGGAAACGTCGCCGCAGCAGCATAAAAGAGCCCGCCGACGAGCCAGTCTGCCTTGCGCTCGTGGCGATCGATAAAGGCGAGGAATCCGGTGCCCGCCAGGAAGATCACGATGGCGGCGAGCTCGAAACCGAAGGCGAAGGCGACGAGCGAGAAATAGAAGACGCGCCGGCCGAAGGTGAAATGCGGCCGCAGCCGCCCGGCCCGTGTGATCCGCGACCACTCGTCGAAGACGATGAAGCCGGTGGCGCAGCAGAGCAGGCGAAACCCCCAGCCGCCGGCAAAGACGAGCAGGCAGACGAGGATGCCGAGCACCAGAGCGGAGATCAGCCGCGATCTGAGATCGCTCCAGCTTCCCTCGGTGAAGAACCGTCTGACGCCGAGCCCCATCCGATCAGGAAGCGATTTCCCGCGACAAACCTCCGAAGCGGCGGTCGCGGCTGGCATATTCGGCAAGGGCGCCTTCGAAGGCCTGACGGTCGAAATCGGGCCACAGGCAGGGCAGGAAGACGAATTCGGAGTAGGCGGCCTGCCACAACAGGAAATTCGACAGCCTCAACTCGCCGCTGGTGCGGATGATGAGATCGGGATCGGGAATGCCGGCCGTGTCCATGTGTTCGCCGAGATAGTCGGCCGTGAGCGCCTCGAGGGTGACTTCGCCGGCGGCGAATTTCTCGGCGATCCGCCGGACCGCCCGGGCGACCTCGTCGCGGGCGCCGTAGTTGAAGGCGATCACCAGGGTCTGGCGGTCGTTGTCCTTGGTGAGGTTTTCCGCCTCCTCCAGGAGCCCCCGGATGTCCGGCGTCAGGTCATCGCGTGCCCCGATCACCCGGACCCTGACGTTCTCCTTGTGGAGATCGGCGAGGTCCCGGCGAATGAAGTGCTTGAGCAGCCCCAACAGTTCGTCGACCTCGTCCTTCGGGCGGCGCCAGTTCTCCGAGGAGAAGGCGAACAGCGTAAGATAGTCGATGCCGAGTTCACCGGCGGCGCGGACGGCCGAACGCACGGCCTCCACCCCGCGGCGGTGGCCCATGCTGCGCGGCAGGCCACGTGCCCGTGCCCAGCGCCCGTTGCCATCCATGATGATGGCCACATGTCGGGGATGCCGCACCATCCTCGCCCTCTCCTGCGATTCGTCTGCCGGCGCGACGCGCCGGCGATCGGACGATCTTATACCTGCATGATTTCGGCTTCCTTGCCGGAAAGCAAATTGTCGATTTCGGCAATGGTATCGTCGGTCATCTTCTGGACCCTTTCCGACTGCTGCCGGCTGTCGTCCTGGCCGATGTCGCCGGCCTTTTCGCTCTTCTTCAGGCTGTCCATGCCGTCGCGGCGCACGTGGCGCGCGGCAACCCGGGCGGCTTCGGCATATTGATGGGCGACCTTGACGAGTTCCTTGCGCCGCTCCTCGTTGAGCTCGGGCAGCGGAATGCGCAGGGTGGTACCGTCGGTGATCGGATTGAGGCCGAGATGGGATTCGCGAATCGCCCGCTCGACCTTGCCCACCATCTGCTTGTCCCAGACCGACACCGCGACCATGCGCGGCTCGGGCACGGAAACGTTCGCGACCTGGTTGAGCGGCATCTGCGTTCCGTAGGCCTCGACGGTGATCGGGTCGAGGAGATTGGCGGAGGCGCGACCGGTCCTGAGGGCCGCCAGATCGCTCTTCAGGCTGGTGATCGCGCCTTCCATGCGGCGCTTCAGTTCGTTGAGATCCAGTTCGGCCATGGTCGTTTCCTCTCGTGAGATGCTGGCGGGTCGGGCGGAGAGCCTTCAGTCCGACACGATCGTCGCGCGGCCGGAGCCCGCGAGAATTCTGGCAAATTCACCCTTCTCGTGGATCGAGAAGACGACGATCGGAATGTGGTTTTCGCGGGTGAGCGCAACGGCGGCGATGTCCATGACCTGGAGCCCGCGATCGATGACCTGCGAATGGGTCAACCGCTCGTAGCGCTCGGCGTCCGGCACCTTCTTCGGATCGGCGGAATAGATGCCGTCGACCTGCGTGCCCTTGAACAGCGCCGCGGCGCCCATTTCGGCGGCGCGCAGGGCGCCGGCCGAATCGGTGGTGAAGAACGGATTGCCGGTGCCGCCCGCGAAGATCACGACGCGGCCGGCCGACTGATGGGCGAGCGCGGCGCGCTGGGTGAAGTTCTCGCAGATCTCCGGCATGGCGATGGCCGACAAAACGATGGCGTCGACGCCCATCTTGGTGAGCGAGGTGCGCAAGGCGAGCGCGTTGATGACCGTGCCGAGCATGCCCATGTGGTCGCCGGTCACGCGGTCGCCGCCCTTGGAGGCGACGGCGACGCCGCGGAAGATGTTGCCGCCGCCGATCACCACGGAGATGTCGACGCCGAGCGCCCGCGCCTCGGCGATGTCCGAGGCGATCCGGTCGACCACGGCGACGTCGATGCCGAAGCCCTGTTCGCCCATGAGCGCTTCACCCGAGACCTTCAGCAAGACGCGGTGATAGCGGATTTCTGAGGTCATCGAGTATCCCGTTCCTGGCCGGACGCCCCGCATCGCCAAGCGTCGGAACGTCCCTGTCCTCTGCCCCTCGGTCGGCGCGCCTGCGCGCCATGCCCGAAGGGCCGTTGTGGCAGAGGCGCTTCGCCGCCGCACTTCTGCCTGCCGATACAATACGGGCGCCCGCTTGTGAAGCGAGCGCCCGCCCGAGTCGTTCCGCACGACGCAAAGTCCGTAGCTCGCGGCGGCGAAGATCGGCCGACCCGGCGTTGCGCGCCGGGGCAGAGCCTATTTCTTGCCGGCGGCCGCTGCGACTTCCGCAGCGAAGTCGCTGGTCTCACGCTCGATGCCCTCGCCGAGGGCAAAGCGCACGAACGCCGCGACCTTGACCGGCGCACCAACGTCCTTCTCCACTTCGGCGAGCGCCTTCTCGACGGTGAGGTCCGGATTGATGACGAAGTTCTGCTTGAGGAGCACGACTTCCTCATAGAACTTGCGCAGCCGGCCCTCGACCATCTTCTCGATGATGTTCTCGGGCTTGCCGGACTGGCGGGCCTGGTCGGAGAAGATCGCCTTCTCGCGCTCGACGACGACCGGATCGATCTCCTCGGCCGAAAGCGCCAGCGGGTTGGTCGCCGCGACGTGCATCGCGACCTGCCGGCCGAAGGCGGCGAGCTTCTCCTTGTCTCCGGTCGATTCCATCGCGACGAGCACGCCCAGCTTGCCGAGACCGTCGGCGACCTGATTGTGGATGTAGGTCGCGACCACCCCGTCCGAGACCGACAGCATCGCCGACCGGCGCAGGCTCATGTTCTCGCCGATGGTGGCCACGGCATCGCGGACCGAATCGAGGACGGTCTTTTCGGCGCCCGGATAGGTCGCGGCGGCAACCGCCTCGACGCTGCCGTCGGTCGAGAGCGCGACGGTCGCGATGTTGCGGACGAGCGTCTGGAACGCCTCGTTGCGGGCGACGAAGTCGGTCTCCGAATTGACCTCGACGACGACGGCCTTCGTCCCCTCGGCTGCGACGCCGATCAGGCCCTCGGCGGCCGTGCGCCCGGACTTCTTGTCGGCCTTCGAGATGCCCTTCTTGCGCAGCCAGTCGATCGCGGCTTCAATGTCGCCATTGGTCTCGGAGAGAGCGGTCTTGCAGTCCATCATCCCCGCGCCGGTCTTCTCGCGCAGGTCTTTCACCATCGAAGCGGAAATTGCCATCTTCAGCCTTCCTCGGAAATGATTTGGCGCCCCGGCTTTGAAAAAGCTGGGTGCGCTGGAATTGTGACGCAGTGATTACGCGCTCGGAGAAGAACGAGGCGACGATGCTTCGACCGCCTCGATCGCCTCTCTCCGAGGATCAGCCTGCGGCCTGACCCGTGGCGTTGTCTGCGAGTTCGGCCGCTTCACTCGCCGAAGCCCCGCCGACGACCGCCTCTTCCGGCAGCTCCTCGATCGGCGCCTCTTCCATCTCGCCGATGTCGACGCCCATGTCGCCCTGCTGGCGGGCGATGCCGTCGACGGCTGCGCGGGCGATCAGATCGCAATAGAGCGCGATGGCCCTGGCGGCGTCGTCGTTGCCCGGGATCGGATAGTCGATCGGCAGCGGATCGCAGTTCGAATCGACCACCGCGACGATCGGGATGTGCAGGCGCTTGGCTTCCTCGATCGCGATCGACTCCTTGTTGGTGTCGATGACGAAGATCATGTCCGGCACGCCGCCCATGTCGCGGATACCGCCGAGGGCCCGGTCGAGCTTGTCGCGCTCGCGGGTCAGCGTCAGGCGCTCCTTCTTGGTGAAGGCCTGGGCCTCGCTGCCGGCGAGCATCTCGTCGAGCTTGCGCAGCCGCTGGATCGACGCCGAAATCGTCTTCCAGTTGGTCAGCATGCCGCCGAGCCAGCGGGAGTTGACGTAGTACTGGGCCGAGCGCTGGGCGGCGTCGGCAACAAGATCGGAGGCCTGGCGCTTGGTGCCGACGAACAGCACGCGACCGCCGCGGGCGACGGTGTCGGAAACCGCGAGCAGCGCCCGGTGCAGGAGCGGCACCGTCTGGGCGAGATCGAGAATGTGGATGTTGTTGCGCGCGCCGAAGATATAGGGCGACATCTTCGGGTTCCAGCGATGGGTCTGGTGGCCGAAGTGGACGCCCGCCTCGAGGAGCTGGCGCATCGAATAATCTGGCAGAGCCATGTGAGTGTCTTCCTTTGACCGGTTATGCCTCCACGGAAAGAAGCGACAGATGTCGCCACCGGTGGGCGGGAGCGGACGGGAACTTTCGTTCCAGCCGTTCCAACCCGGTTTCCGTGTGTGGAATGGGGGGCGCCATACAGCAAACCGCCGGCTTTGGCAAATCAGGCCGGATGGAAAGATGCTTCAGGACGCCGCGTTCAGGAGATGGAAATGAAGCGCCTGGCTTTCAACGGGCCGACAAGACGCCCCGGAATCTCTCGCCCGCCCACCCGGTCGCCGAGACGGCCGGGGCCGACCCGATGCAGACCAGGCATCACTCGCCGGCCGGGCCGGAGCAGACGGGCGCCGTTTCGAGTTCGAGGCTCGAAAGCCGCGCTTTCAGCGTATAGCCGTCATATTTCAGGATCTGGTTGCCGGTGACGCCATTCTCGAACAGCGTGTAGCTCGTCTGGAAAACCGGCAGGCCGTCCTCGTCGCTGTCGGAATTGTAGAAGGATTCGCTGATCTTCCAGGCCTTCAGCCCATCCAGCCGCTCAGCGATCGTGGCCGGGTCGGCGGCGGTGGAATTGCTGCCTGCGGCCTCCGGCTCGGCGGGCGTCTCGGCCGCTTGCGGCGCATCGTCAGTGGCAGCCGGGCCGTTCCCCGCCTCCGCCGCCTCGTCGTCCGGGGCCGCCCCGTCCGGCTCCTCCCCGGCCGCGGCATCGCCGGCCCCGTCGCCAGCGCGCTCGTTTTCGACCCCGCCGCTCCCGTCGGCATCGGTCTTTCGCCCCGCCACCGCGCCATAGCCGGCGATCTCCCCGGCGAGCGCCTCTGCGCCAAGCGGGGTGACGACGACGGTGCTCGTCATGTTCTTCTCGGCGTCGGCATCGCCCTGGAACACATGGGATTCGAAGATCGGCACCCCCGCCTTCGCGGCTTCGACGACGTGCCGGGTGTGATGGACGGGGAAGGTCGAGGTCGCCAGCCCGACCTCGCGGGGCACCGGCTCCTTGTAGGTCACGACGGTGGCCTCGTCCGTGCTGGTGGCGGTCCCCTTCGTCGTCATCTCCGGAAGGGAATCGACGAAGCTCTGCGCATCGAAGGCGAAGCTCTTGCCGTCGCGGCTTTCCTTCAGCCGGATCTGCTGGTCGGTGACGACGATTTCCTGATCCTTCAGGAAGCGCGCCACGAAGCGGTAGTCGATCGCGTAGCCGGTGCAGTCGCTGGGCTCGCTCAGCGCCACGGCGATGCGACCATCGACGCTGAGGAGGTCCTCGCTCGCGTGGTCGAGAGCGACCTCGTAGGACGCCCGGTGGGGGGTGAGCGCGACGGGCTCGGCGGCTTCAGCCGCACCGCCCGGCAGAGCCAGACCGATCGCCGCCGCCAGCGCCCCGGCGAGAAAATGCGATGGCAAGCCGCGTCCCGTCATCAAGTTCAATCTTTCACTCGCTGTGAGGATCGGCTACCGAACGCTGCAGCGCAACTTGCCGATCGCCGCGACAGCCCGACCCGTCGGGCGACGCGACGCTTCGTCCTATCCGCGTCAGAAAAGGAAGACAACATCATGGCCGATACGATCGAAAGCCGCCTCCAGGCCGCCGGCGTCACCCTGCCCGAGGCCGCCGCACCCGCCGCCAACTACGTTCCGACCGTCACCTACGGCAAAGTCCTCCAGACGTCCGGCCAGCTGCCGATGGAGAACGGCGCCCTCGCCGTGACGGGAAAGCTCGGCAGCGAAGTCGACGTCGAAACGGGCCAGAAGGCGGCGCGGCTCTGCGCCATCAACGTCCTTGCCCAGGCCAAATCGGCGCTCGGCGGCGATCTATCGAAGATCGGCCGCCTGTTGAAGCTCACGGTCTTCGTGTCCAGCGATCCGGCCTTCACCGAGCAGCACAAGGTGGCCAACGGCGCCTCGGACTTTCTGGTCGAGATCCTCGGCGAGAAGGGCCGCCACGCCCGCTCCGCGGTCGGCGTGCCGGCCCTGCCGATGAATGCCGCCGTCGAGGTCGAAGCCACGTTCGAGACGCTCTGACGTGACGACGAATTATGACGGGCCGTTCCGCTGGCTGGTGGAACGGCCCATCGCCCATCGCGGCCTGCATGACGGCAACCGTGCCATCCCGGAAAATTCCGTTCCCGCCGCGCTCGCCGCGATCGCGGCGGGCTATGCCATCGAGTGCGACGTCCAGATGTCCGCCGACGGCACCCCGCACGTCTTCCACGACGCGACGCTGAACCGGATGACCGGACGCCACGCCGCGATCGCCACGCAGTCGGACGGCGACCTCGCCGGCCTCACCCTCGGCCGCTCGACCGCGACCATTCCGACGCTGCAACGGTTTCTCGCCGTCGTCGCCGGCCAGGTTCCGGTGGTGATCGAACTGAAGGGCAACGACAAGGCCCGCGATCGGGACTATTTCAGCCGGGTGAAGCCGCTGGTCGACGCCTATCACGGCCCCCTCGCGCTGATGTCCTTCGAGGAATGGTTGATCGACCAGATGCTCGCCGACCGGCCGGACGGGCGGCCCATCGGCCTCACGGCGGACGGCAAGCGGGCAAGCGTCCTCGCCACCCACCGCGCCATCTTCGAGCGCGGCTGCGATTTCACCTCCTACGACGTCCACGACCTTCCAAACGGCTTCGTCGGCTGGGTGCGGGAGGAATGCCGGGCGCCCGTCATCTCCTGGACGGTGCGCAACGAGCACGAATACGCCGTCAGTCGCCGGCACGCCGACCAGATCACCTTCGAGGACTTCGCGCCGCAGCAATGATCCCTTGCGCTGCGGCCGCGAAGGTCTACTTCTCAGCCCATGACGCAGCAGCGCGAAGCCCCCGAGCGGGCGGTCACCATCAGGGTCGCCGACACGATCTCGGCGGTCGACCCGGCCCTTTGGGATCGGCTGGCCGAAACCCGTCCGCTTGGCACTGACGGGCCCGGCGGCGAGGGCAAACCCGCTCCCGCCAATCCGTTTCTCTCGCACGCCTTCCTGAAGTCGCTCGAAGACGCCGGCTGCGTCGGCGAGCGCGCGGGCTGGCTGCCCCAGCATCTCGTTCTCGAAGGAGATGCCGGAGAGGTGATTGGCGTGGCGCCGGCCTATCTGAAATCCCACAGCCAGGGCGAATACGTCTTCGACCACGGCTGGGCCGACGCCTTCGAGCGAGCCGGCGGCGACTATTATCCCAAGCTCCAGATGTCGGTGCCGTTCACGCCGGTGACGGGGCCGCGGCTGCTGGTCGGCAACGGCCCGGAAGCCGGGGCGAACCGCGCGGCGCTCGCCGCCGGCGCGCGGGCCTATCTCGCCCAGACCGGCATCTCGTCGGTCCATGCGACGTTTCTCAGCGATGCCGACGTCGCGGCCCTGTCGGATGCCGACTGGCTGCACCGCATCGACCAGCAGTTCCATTTCTTCAATCGCGGCTATGAAGGCTACGACCAGTTTCTCGAGACCTTGGCCTCCCGCAAGCGCAAGGCGCTGAAGAAGGAGCGGCGCGAGGCGCTGGCGAACGACATCACCGTCGAATGGCTGACCGGCCGAGACCTGACCGAAGCCGCCTGGGACGCCTTCTTCGCCTTCTACATGGATACCGGCAGCCGCAAATGGGGCCGGCCCTATCTGAACCGCCGCTTCTTCTCGCTGATCGGCGAGCGGATGGCCGACCGCATCCTCCTCGTCATGGCAAGGCGCGAGGGCCGCTACATCGCCGGGGCGCTGAACTTCATCGGCGCCGATGCCCTCTACGGCCGCAACTGGGGCTGCATCGAGGACCACCCCTTCCTGCATTTCGAGCTCTGCTATCACCAGGCGATCGATTTCGCGATCGAGAACAAGCTCGCCGTCGTCGAGGCCGGGGCGCAAGGGCAGCACAAGATCGCCCGGGGCTACGAGCCGGTGACGACCCATTCGGCCCATTACATCGCCCATCCCGGCCTTCGCCGCGCCATCCGCGACTATCTGGAAGCCGAGCGCGACGAGGTGGAGCGGGTCGTCGAGGTGCTGGGCGAGCACACGCCGTTCAGGCGGGGGTAGGAAACGTCTCATGGGCTTTTCCCATGGACTTGCCCTTATGGCCGCCTACCATCCGGCGCGACGAATCATAGCTTCGAGAGCCCCGCCCATGCCCGCTACGACCCCCGCCTACGAAGACGACAACGTATTCGCCAAGATTCTCAAGGGCGAGATCCCCAGCGAAAAGCTCTTCGAGGACGAGACCGCCATCGCGATCATGGACGTGATGCCGCAGTCGAAGGGGCATTTCCTGATCATTCCCAAGGCGCCCTCGCGCAACATCCTCGACGCTTCGGACGAGACGCTGCAGGCGGTGATGCCGCTGGTGGCAAGGCTCGCGCGAGCGGCGAAGGCGGCGTTTTCGGCGGACGGCGTGCGGATCGCGCAGTTCAACGAGGAGCCGGCCGGGCAGACGGTGTTCCACCTGCATTTCCACGTGATCCCGGTGTATGCGGGCGTCGAGCTGAAGCGCCACGCCTTCGGCGACGTGCCGATGGAGACCATCAAGGAGCACGCCGAGGCGATCCGGGCGGCGCTGGCGAAGGGCTGATCACCCCAGGCCAGGTGCCAGCGCCCAGATGCCGATGACGATTTCGGCCGCGAAGATGCCCGCCAGGATCTTCCTGCGCGACAGCTGATAGGCGGCAAAGCCGATGCAGAGCGCGACTACGCGCACCCAGGTCGGAATGTCGGCGAGTGCGCCGGAGGGATAGAACACCAGCTGCGCAATCACGGCGGCCACCAGCGACGTCGCGATGGTCCGCGCGATCGTCGCGGCCTCGCCCGTCTCGTCGATGCGGCTGGCCGAGACGACGCCGATGTAGCGCCAGACGTCGGTCGGCAGCCAGCCGCCGAGGAGGATGAAGACGTAAGGCCACCAGGGCACGACGTCGGAATAGGCCCAGTCGGACATCAGCCGCCGCCCCGCCGCACTTTCAGAATACGACCGCCGAGATAGGCGACGAGGCCGCCGCCGATGCCAGCCACCAAAAGTTCGTAGCCGGGCGAGAGCCAGTGGGCCGGCGGCAGCGCCGCCATGCCGCAGAACAGAGCCAGCCGGCCGGTGACGTCCCGCGCCGAGCCGTAGAGCGAGTTGAAGAAATAGACCGGCGTCAGGAAGGCCAGCGCCCCCGTCGCCAAGGCCGGAAGCTGGCCCATCAGATTGAAGACGATGGCGACCAGCACCGTGTTCAGCGCCGTCAGCGTGACGGCGAAGCCGCCGAAGTAAAGCGTCCGCTTGTCGCGCGGCACGTCCTCCATGCGCTCCATGGCGAAGACCCAGGCGGTGATGGCGACGAAATGCGACAGGAACAGCAGCGTCGGCACCCTCGTCTTCGGCCCGCGCAGTTCCGGCATCAGCGCCACCACCATCGGCATCATCCGCAGCGAGGAAAGCGCGACGGCGAAGGCGGCCGCGGGCAGCGAGGTGCCGGCGGTGATGGCGCCGAGGAGAATGATCTTGGCCGGCAGCGCCCAGACGGCGGCGGTCATGAAGGCCGCCTCCTGCCAGGAGATGCCGGCCTCGCGGCAAAGCCCGGCAAAGCCGAAGAAGGCCGTCGTCAGGATCAGCGCCGGCGGGCTGAGGATCCCCTTCATGCCGAGGAGGATCCAGCCGAGGTCGGAGCGCTCGGGTCTGTCGGAAAGATGCATGGTCATGAGCCCGAGGCGGCTCCGCAAGCTGGGCCGAAATGAAGAGGCCCGGCCAGCGCAACGCCGACCGGGCCTCTTTCGTCATTAGGACCGACGGCAGGAGCCGTCAAATCGCCGCAACGCTCGCGCGAGGTTCGCCTGCCTGGGCAGCCGACCTCGCTCGCACCCGTCAGCTGGAGCGGCGCGGGACCTTCGGAACGGAACTCGCGCGGCTCTTCGCCGGGGTGGATGCGTCCTCCTCGGCGGGCGGCGACACGTCGTCGTCGCTCTCCTCGTCGATCTCGTCGTCGATCGAATCGTCATCAATCTCCGACCCGTCGGCGGCAACCGGCGTGCGCTTCCTGGCGGACTTGCTCGCCTTTTGCGGCGGCAGCTCGTCGGCGATCGCCTCGAGCGCGATCTTGCGGCCGCCGGCGCCGTCGTCGACGACGGTGACCTTCACCGTCCCGCCGCGCTTCAACTTGCCGAACAGCACCTCGTCGGCCAGCGGCTTCTTGATGTGCTCCTGGATCACGCGGGCGAGCGGGCGGGCGCCCATGTTCTCGTCGTAGCCCCTCTCGGCAAGCCAGGCGACGGCCTCCGGCGCGAGCTCGAAGGTGACGCCGCGCTCCGACAGCTGCGCCTCGAGCTGCATGACGAACTTCTCCACCACCTGATGGATCACCGGCGTCGGCAGGGCGCCGAACGGGATGATCGCGTCGAGGCGGTTGCGGAACTCCGGCGTGAACAGGCGGTTGATCGCCTCCTCGTCGGCACCGGTGCGCCGCGAATGCCCGAAGCCGATGTTGGCCTTGGCCATTTCGGAAGCACCGGCATTGGTCGTCATGATCAGGATGACGTTCCTGAAATTGATCTGCTTGCCGTTGTGGTCCGTCAGGCGGCCATGATCCATGACCTGAAGCAAGATGTTGAACAGGTCCGGATGCGCCTTCTCGATCTCGTCGAGCAACAGCACGCAGTGCGGATGCTGGTCGACGCCGTCGGTCAGGAGACCACCCTGGTCGAAGCCGACATAGCCCGGAGGCGCGCCGATGAGCCGCGAGACGGTGTGCCGCTCCATGTATTCCGACATGTCGAAGCGCAGGAGTTCCACCCCGAGGGACGACGCCAGCTGACGCGCCACCTCGGTCTTGCCGACGCCGGTCGGGCCGGAGAACAGGTAGGAGCCGATCGGCTTGTCCGGCTCGCGCAGGCCGGCCCGGGCGAGCTTGATCGCCGAAGCCAGATTGGCGATCGCCTCGTCCTGGCCGTAGACCACGCGCTTCAGCTGCGCGTCGAGATGGGCGAGCACCTCCTCGTCGTCCTTGGAGACCGACTTTGCGGGAATGCGCGCCATCGTCGCGATCGTCGCCTCGATCTCCTTCACGCCGATCTGCTTCTTGCGCTTGTTCTCGGGCAGAAGCATCTGCGAGGCGCCAGTCTCGTCGATCACGTCGATCGCCTTGTCCGGCAGCTTGCGGTCGGTGATGTAGCGAGCCGAGAGTTCGACGGCGGACTTGATCGCGTCGTTGGTGAACTTCACCCGGTGGAAGTCCTCGAAATAGGGCTTCAGGCCCTTGAGGATCGACACGGCATCCTCGACCGTCGGCTCCTTGACGTCGATCTTCTGAAAGCGCCGGACGAGGGCCCGGTCCTTCTCGAAGAACTGGCGATACTCCTTGTAGGTGGTCGAGCCGATGCAGCGGATCGCCCCGGAGGAGAGCGCCGGCTTCAGGAGGTTCGAGGCGTCCATCGCCCCGCCCGAGGTGGCGCCGGCGCCGATCACCGTGTGGATCTCGTCGATGAACAGGACGGCGCCCGGATACTCTTCGAGTTCCTTGACGACCTGCTTCAGCCGCTCCTCGAAGTCGCCGCGATAGCGCGTGCCGGCGAGCAGCGTGCCCATGTCGAGGGAGAAGATCGTCGCGTCGGCGAGCACGTCCGGCACGTCGCCCTCGACGACGCGCTTGGCGAGACCCTCGGCGATCGCCGTCTTGCCGACGCCGGGATCACCGACATAGAGCGGGTTGTTCTTGGAGCGCCGGCAGAGCACCTGGATCGTCCGGTTGATCTCCTCGGCGCGGCCGATGAGTGGATCGATCCGGCCATTGCGGGCCTTTTCGTTCAGATTGACACAATAGGCGGTGAGCGCGTCGGGCCCCGCCTTGCGCTTGCCGTCCTCGTCCTGGCCGATGGTCGATGCCTCGTCTTCGGCACCGCGCAACGGCCGGCTCTCGGAGCCGCCGGGACGCTTGGAAATGCCGTGGGAGATGAAATTCACTGCGTCGTAGCGGGTCATTTCCTGCTCCTGCAGGAAATAGGCGGCATGGCTCTCGCGCTCAGCGAAGATCGCCACGAGCACGTTGGCGCCGGTCACCTCTTCGCGACCGGAACTCTGGACATGGATCACCGCCCGCTGGATCACCCGGTGGAAGCCGGCCGTCGGCTTGGAATCTTCCTCGTGTCCGGTAACGAGATTGGCGAGTTCGGTGTCGATGTAGGTAACCAGGTTCTTGCGAAGCAGGTCGATGTCGACGCTGCAGCCGCGCATCACGGCCGAAGCGTCCTTGTCTTCGAGAAGAGCCAGGAGCAGGTGCTCCAGCGTCGCGAATTCCTGATGGCGTTCGTTGGCCAGAGTGAGCGCCTGATGAAGTGCCTTCTCAAGGCTTTGTGAAAATGTCGGCAAGCGTCACCTCAATTCTTTTCCATCACGCATTGCAGCGGATGCTGGTGCTGGCGGGCAAAATCCATGACCTGGGTGACCTTCGTCTCCGCCACTTCGAAGGTGAAGATTCCGCACTCGCCGACGCCATGGTTGTGGACGTGCAGCATGATCCTCGTCGCGGCCTCGTGGTCCTTCTGAAAAAAACGTTCGAGAACGTGAATGACAAACTCCATAGGAGTGTAATCGTCGTTCAGAAGCAGAACTCTGTAAAGGCTCGGTCGCTTGGTTTTCGGTTCCGTCCGCGTGATGACGGAGGTGCCGCGGTCGGCGCCCCCGCCCTTGTCGTCTTTACCCTGAAGCCTGATCGGCCTGCCGCTCAGGTTCTGGTCCATCCCTCGTCGTGTCCCTTCAGCCAGCATCGCCATGGCTCGTATGTATGCATGTGTCATGAGATTTTAAGAAGCCGAGGCGCCGCTTCCGTTGCAGCGCAATGTTGCAACCATCGCCGCCCGCAGACGCCAGCTTGAACCTAACGCAAAAAGGCCCGGCTGGAACCGGGCCCCTCGATCAATTTCGTCGCTGGAAAACGTCAGCGAACCGTTTCCGGCCAAGTGGCCGCCTCGCGATCACGGCTTCAATGAGCGGTCTCGTGGGCCTGCTGCTCGGCGGCGTCGACGGCATGTTTCGCCGCATCCACCGTCTCCCCGGCAGCCTGATCCGCCTGCGACGTCGTGTCCCTGGCGGCCTGCGTTGCGACGGCGGAGGCCGACTTCGCCGTCTGCTCGAACGGCTTGTAGGTCTCCTTGGCGATGCCGGCGTAGATGTCGCTCATCTTGGTCATCTGCGCGACCCAGGCCTCATAGGCCGTCTTGGCGAACTCGGTCTGGACCTCGATCGTCTTGTCGAGGGTCTTCGCCTGGAAGAGCCTTTCCACCGTCGCGGTCTGGTGCTCGTAGGCCCGCTTGGTGAAGTCGGCCGTCTCGGCGGAGATCTGCTGGAAGCCCTTGGTCATGGCGGCGAACGATCGCAGCATATTGTCCATCGCTTCCTTGGTCAGCTTGCCGGCGTCTTCATAAGTGGTCATCGTCATGGTCATGTCGATTTTCCTTCTCATACGGTCATGGCGGGGGTCGTAGGCGCCACGGTCGACGCCGGGGCGACGCCCCGCTCTTGTGTCTGACCAGGAATATATTGCACTGCACAATGAGTTTCAACCGGCTGCGCTACGATGCACGGGCACCTGCGACCACACTCTCCTCACGAAATTGTGGAATGACGCGATCCACGGAAAAAGCTGAGCAAGGTGAACACAATCCGAATGATATAAACCGATTGGTAAGCGACGCGGCTTAGCCTGACGGACATCAGAACGGCCCCTTGGAAGGTTCGTACCGCGCATGTCGACCCGCGCCGGAGCGAAACCTCACCGTGCCAGCAACACGATCGATGAGTTTGTGCGTGCCAATCGACCTGTCGCAATTCAGACGTGCCGCCAGAACCTTCACCCGGACGATCGCCGTCGCCCTTCTCGGCGCCGGGATCTGCCTGTCAGGAGGAACGCGGGCGGCTGACGCCGCAAATCCGAAATATGCCGGCTTCGTCATCGACGCCAACAACGGCAAGGTCCTGTATCAGGACCGTGCCGACGAATATCGCTACCCGGCGTCGCTGACCAAGATGATGACGCTCTACCTGACCTTCGAGGCGCTGAAGAGCGGCAAGATCTCGAAGAACGACAAGATGCCGGTGTCGGCCTACGCCTCCGCCCGCCCGCCGTCGAAGCTCGGGCTGCGCCCCGGCTCGACGATCACCGTCGAAGAGGCCATCTATTCGCTGGTGACGCGGTCCGCGAACGACGCCGCCGTCGTCCTGGCGGAATTCCTCGCCGGTTCCGAGACCGACTTCGCCAAGCGCATGACCGCCAAGGCGCATCGCCTCGGCATGTCGCGCACTGAATTCCGCAATGCCAACGGTCTGCCAAATCCCGCCCAGCACAGCACGGCGCGCGACATGGCGACGCTGGGAATTGCGCTGCGCGAGCACTTCCCCGAATATTACGGCTACTTCTCCACCCGCTCGTTCAATTTCCGTGGCGCCCGGATCGGCAACCACAACCGCGTCCTCAACCGGTACGACGGCGTCGATGGCATCAAGACCGGCTACATCAACGCGTCGGGCTTCAACCTCGTCACCTCGGTGAAGACCGATGGCAAGAACGTCGTCGCCGCCGTCTTCGGCGGAACGTCTGGCCGCTCTCGGGACGACCACATGGTCGATCTCTTGAAACGCACCATGCCGAAGGCCAGCCGCCGCGACGGCGGACCGCTAATCGCCGCCAAGCCTAACGCCGACGTCGTGGTCGCCGCGATCGAACCCGATCTGCCGAAGAAGGGCCCGATCCCGGACTTCCGCCCGACACAGGGCGGCATCTCGATCAACGACCGGATCGCCATGGCCTATGGCAGCGACGCGGGCGAACAGGTCGCCGCGCGCATGCCGATGCCGACGGCGCGTCCGTTGATGGGCCGCGACGCGATCCGCGCCGCCCTGGTCGATGAGCGTCCCACCGCCTCCAGCGCCGCCGCGGCGATCCTGCCGCTCGCCCGACCGGCTGCCCAGGACGGGCGCAAGGCCGCGGCCTTGATGCGCGGCGACGTCGACGTCCAGGCGACGGGCTCCGTCGCCCAGAACGTCCCGGCCATGGTGGTGCAGCCGACCAAGCCGTCGCCATGGGTCGTCCAGATCGCGGCGACGGAATCGGCGTCGCAGGCGATGGCGATGCTGAAGAAGGCCAAGAGCGCCGCCGGCTCGCAGCTTGCCGCCGCCGAGCCCTTCACCGAAAGCGTCGACACCGGCGGCGGCACGCTCTATCGCGCACGCTTTGCCGGCTTCGACAGCAAGGATCAGGCGTGGAAGGCCTGCGCGGCGCTGAAGAGCAATTCCTTCAACTGCTACGCCGTGGCGAACTGACACGGCCACAGGCGCGGCGCCGGCTCACGGCGGCGCATCGAGCGAGAATGGCATCGGCGGGGCATGACGCCCCGCCACCGGGCCGGCTTGCGCCCCGATCGGGGGCGGCCCGCGCCCGGGGGAAGACGATCTGCCGGTGACGGCACCTCGCCGACCCGTTCGACGGCATGACGCCGCAGTGACGGAAAAGCGCGCGGAGACCGACCGGACCCACGGGGGTGGGCCGCGGCGGCGATGCGCAAAGGGCAGGCTATTCTGCCCGATGGTTCCGGCGGCGGCCCGGCAAGTACGATCCGCCGCCCTGTGTGAAGCGTTCCGAGGGGAAGTCATGTCGATGGAGAATCACGGCCGAAACCTGACCGTACCGACGCTGCCCGGCTCCCGGCCGGAAGCGGTTCCGGTTGGCGTCCATCCCCTCCAGCAGGCGGCTCTGCGTCTCGGCGAGGCCCGCGACGGCCGTTCGCGGATGAAGGCCAAGGAGCTCGTCGGTCTGCTCCTGTCCTACGGGGCCAGAGCCTGGCGCGCCTCGCAGCCGGTCAGCCACACGCGGATCCGCTCGGTCTCGCCGAGCGGCTCGACCGCCGTCCGCATGCGTTTTCGCTGAGACGGCCGGCCTCTCGTCCGAAAGACCGGGCATGACGCAGAACGGCAGGGACGCTGAAGCGTCCGCCCTCATGACCGTCAGATGACGCCGAGTTCCTGCAGGGCTGTGGCAAGTTCAGGCGGCAACCCGTCTCCCGCCTCGCCGAACTCGCGAAGATCGGCCGGCGCGTCCTCGGCCTTGAGGTAGCGCCAGCCCTGGAACGGCCGCTTCGGCTGGTGGCGGGTGAGGACGAGGGTTCGGTCGAGCAGGATCTTGCAGCGGCCAATCCCCTCCTCGTCGGTGAAAGGCTCGATCCCGAGGATCGACTGCCGCGCCTGGACGCTGCCGCGGATGATCCAGTAGAGCGAACCGCCGGCGGCGAGTTCCTCGCCCCGCTTCGGCACCATCCGGGTGACGTGCCAATAGGCCGGCGACCCGCTGATCGCGAGGCGATGGTCGATATGGGCGGCGAGATCTTCGGCGCTGGTGGCGCCGACGCAGAGCTTGAGAAGGTGGAGAGCCATCGGCCCAATGTGGCCAATCACGCTCGCCATTCCAAGCGCCCTTCGTCGCAGGGCCGCCGTCATCCCCAGCATCGGCCGAACCGCCGACGGCCGAGCACGGGAATCGACACGGCGGCTCAGCCGCCGAGCGACCCCGAATGGCCGACCTCACGCCAATCGATCAAGCCACGGCGTCGCCGGCGGGTGCATCTGGCGCCCGCGGTCTTCCGCATCGATTCGGAAATCTGTCTAGGCCGCCTCGCACTAGCGAGAGCGGCATGCCCGGCAGAGCCTTCGCATTCGACCGTCGATCCGGCGGAGTCCGCACGTCGCGATCAAATGCCGATCCGCTTGGCTAGTTGGCGGCGATCGCCACCGTCTCTGCGTTCGAGCAGAGAAAACCCAGAATCATCATTGCCGAGAAGATCGCGACCGTCCAAACGGTTACGCCCCAGCACGATTTTCGCACGCTGTCATCCATGAGCAGAAGCTGTCCTGAACCCCAGAATTCCCGAGCTCCCGATCATCTCCCCCGATCAGGAACCCGCGCGTTAATTATCGCTTAATACGTGCGCCCACAAGCGGGCCCCGTACCGAATTTTCCCGCCCGATCTTGCATGGCAGCCTTGCGTCGGACTTGACCTTGAGCTTGCATGCGACGGCCTAACGGGGAATGAAGGAAGCCTTCAGCCTGCCGAAGTGGTTTCGATCTCGCTACGGTGTCCGATCGACATGAGCCTCTCCACTGCCGACACCATCGCCATCTCCGCCTTCCTGGGGAGCTGGATCGTCTACAATTTCGTCGTCCACCGATATGCGCGCAAGGGCACTGGGCTGTCGGGCGCGATGAACGTCCAGCGGGCGGTGTGGATGCGGGCGATGCTGACCCGCGATCTCAGGATGATCGACACGGCGATCATGGCCGGGCTGCAACAGGGCACGGCGTTCTTCGCCTCGGCCTGCATCTTCGCCATCGGCGGCTGCTTCGCCCTTCTGGGCTCGGCCGAGCGGATCTCTGCGATCGCCACCGACCTGCCGTTTTCCGGCGGCCTCGACAAGGCTCTGGTCGAACTGAAGCTGTTCGGCCTCGTCGTGATCTTCTGCTACGCCTTCTTCAAGTTCGGCTGGTCCTACCGGCTGTTCAACTATTGCTCGATCCTGATCGGCGCAGTTCCGATGCGCGAGGATGCGGCGGCCGATCCGGCCGGCGCCGAGCGCGCCGTCGAGCGCACGATCGTGATCAACCAGATCGCCGGCCGGCACTTCAATTCCGGCCTGAGGGCGATCTTCTTCGCCGTCGCCTATCTCGGATGGCTGATCGGACCATACGTCCTGATCGCCTCGACCGCCTTCGTGGTCGCGATCCTCGTCAATCGGCAGTTCCGCTCGCCGGCGATCCGGATCCTTCAGGAATAGGTGTTCCTTCACCGGCCTTCGGCGCCGGGAAGAGCGCATCCGTCCGCCCCTTAAGCCGATAGGCCAGAAGGCCGAGATATTCGCGAATGGCGAAATGCACCTTCTCGAGGTTGCGGATCGACGTGGTCGACGGCCGCAGCATCTCCGCTCCCGCCGGCGTGCGATAGTCGACCGGATAGGGCAGTACCTCAAAGCCCGCCTGGCGGAAGCAGCCGACGGCCCGCGGCATGTGGAAGGCCGAGGTGATCAACAGCCAGGTCTCGCCCGGCTTCGGCTCGGCCAGTTCCCTGGCGTAGACGGCGTTCTCGAAGGTGTCGCGGGCCTTGCCGTCGAGGATCAGCCGGCCCGGCTCGAGCCCGGCGCCGAGAAAGAAGTTCCGCGCCGAAAGGGTCTCGGGGACGTCCTCGGCGAGGATCGAGGCGTCGCCGCCGGAGAAAATCACCTTGGCCTCGGGGTAGCGCCGCGAGAGAATCAGCGCCTCGGTCACCCGGTCGGCCGCGTCGTTCAACTCCGCCTGGCCGCGCGTCCGCGCAATCCGGGTGTCGAACGCGCCGCCGAGGACGACGATGCCGGCGACCCTCTCCGGCAGTTGCGGCCGCGGAAACCGGTCCTCCAGCGCCGCCGTCATCACCAGCCCGAGCGGGCTGAGGCTGAAGACGGCGAGAACGACGAGCGCGAGAACGACCAGGAACTGCCCGAATCGGCGCCGACCTAGCCAAATGACGATCAGGCCGAGGGCCGCCAGGAGGAGAATGGCGACGAGCGGCTGGACGACGAACCAGCCGAGCTTGGCGACATAGAAGAACAGGGCCTGATACTCCGGGATGATCCAGCGAGGGCAGTTGGCGCGGACCATAGCCGCGCGGTGGCACGCGCACAGCCGCCGGTCCAGGCTTTGCCAGGCACTGTTGCTAGTTGGCCGCGCCCGGCCCTTCCCCTCCGCTCACACGGCCTCGCCCCCGTCGGCGGCCTGCCGCCGCGCCTTGCGCGCCTCGACGCTCTCCTCCGGCGCCGGCCTCGCGGACGCGCCGTCGCCGGTGAAGGTCACCGGCGTCTTCATCAGGATCTCGCGATGGGGGAATGGAATGCCGATGCCGTTTTCCTTGAAGGCGTCCCAGAGCGCCAGGAGCACCTCGCCCCGGACGTTGGTCAGCCCCGCCTGCGGGTCGCGGATCCAGAAGCGGAGGACGAAGTCGAGGGAGGAGTCGCCGAAGCCGGTGAGCCAGCAGACCGCCGGCCGATCCGAGACGACGCGGCCGACAGAGGCCGTCGCCGCCTTGGCGATGCGGGTCACCGCGTGAGGGTCGGAATCGTAGGAGACGCCGAAAGTCACGTCGATGCGCACGAGGTCGTTGGAGAACGACCAGTTGATCACCTGATTGGTGATGAAGTCCTCGTTCGGGATCAGATATTCCTTGCCGTCACGGGTGATGACCGAGACGAAACGGGCGCGCAGCTCCCGGATCCAGCCGAAGGTGTCGCCGAGCGAGATGGTGTCGCCCGGCTTGATCGACCGGTCGGTGAGAATGATGATTCCCGAGATGAAGTTCGACACCACCTTCTGCAGGCCGAAGCCGAGCCCGACGCCGAGCGCGCCGGACAGGACGGTCAAAGCGGTGAGGTCGACGCCGACCGCCGCCAGCGCGACCACGCAGGCGACGAGGATCAGCCCGACCTTGAGCAGCTTGCCGATCAGCACCCGCAAAGCCGGCGTCAGTTCCTCGCTGCGCTTGACGCGGGTGTCGAGGAAGTTGCCGACGATCGAAGCGAGCCACAGGGTGATCGCCAGCACGATCACCGCCTTGATCACCAGAAGCGCCGAGATGCGCGCTTCGCCGATCGAGATCCCCGTCGCGTCGAGGGCCCGGGAAACCGGCTCCGTCAGATCGAGGATCGACAGGGCCGCGACGATCCAGGCGGTGATGGTGATGATCCGGGCGGCGAGCCGGTTCCTGACGACCCGCGAGCCGACCGAGATCACCAGATAGGCGAGCGAAAGGTTGAAGACGACCGAGATCAGCGAGGACCGCGGGCCGCCGGCGGCGCTGTCGGCAAGGGTCAGGAGCCAGAGGCCGAAGACGAAGAACACCAGCTTCATGCGCCGGCGCAGCGCGACGATGACCCGGAGCAGGCTTGGCGCCGCGCGGATCTTGCGCGCCTGCGCCTCGATCGCCCCGCGGGTGAGCCGGTCGAGGGCGACGGCGACCATGGCACAGATCGCGATCGCCGCGATCTGTGCCAGGGTCGAAGGCTGATAGAAGAACTGCAGCGCCGAGTGCAGCCAGCCGGAGAGCTGGGCCTCGATGCGCCGCAGCATCGCCGAATCCATCAGGTGCGGTCCCAGTTCGGCGCGAAGGACGGATTGACCAGCCGTTCGTCGCGCTTCGTCAGAGCGGTGATCGCCGCCCGCTCGTCGTCATAGAGCTCGAAATCGAAGATCTCGAGATTCTCCGCGAGCCTTTCGGGCTTGGAGGTCCGCGGGATGGCGCCGACGCCGTCCTGCTCGATCTCCCATCTGAGGACGATCTGCGCCGGAGACTTGCCGTGGCGCTCGGCGGCACTGCGGATGACCGGGTGGCTGAGGACCTCGCCGCCCCGGCCGATCGGCGAGTAGGCGATCATCGCCATCTCGTGACGGCGGCAGGCGGCGAGCACCTGCTCCTGCGCCAGGAACGGGTGATATTCGACCTGATTGCACACCAGCGGATGGGACGCCATCGTCGCCGCCTCGTCGAGGAGGGTCGAGGTGAAGTTGGCGACACCGACATGCTTGGTCAGCCCGTCGTCCACCGTCGCGCAGAGCGCGTCGATCGACTCTTCGAGGGCGACGTCCGGGTTCGGCCAATGGATCAGCAGGAGGTCGACGGCGCCGATGCCGATCTTGTCGATCGAATCGCGCGCCGCAGCGCTCAGATCATTTTCGGCAAGGTCGGTCCACCAGATCTTGGTGGTGACGAAGATCTCGTCGCGGGCGATGCCGCTCCTGCGGACCCCCTCCCCGACCTCGCGCTCGTTGCCATACATGCGGGCGGTGTCGATGTGGCGGTAGCCGGCCTCGATGGCGCGCTGCACCATGTCGATGCAGGTCTCGCCCTCGAGCGTATAGGTGCCGAGACCGATGGCCGGGATTTTTGCGGGGCCGGCTTCGATGATCTTCATGGGTTCCCTTTCGAACGGTCTGCGGGCGCCTGCGGTTCGGCGCGGTTCAACGAGAGAAATTAGGCGGTGCCGCCTGTGTTCCATCACCCACTGCGCGCCGTGGCATGCCCACCCGTCTTTCACGCCGCGTTCGAACGCTGTAGAGCCAGCCGGACTTAAAAGGGGTAGCCCGTGTCAGACAGCGTCAAACCGCCCTCCCGGGGCCGGATCGAGATCGTCGATCTCGCCCGGGCCGTCGCGATCGCCGCGATGACGATCTATCATTTCACCTGGGATCTGGAGCATTTCTCCTATGTCCAGGAGGGCCTGACGGCCCAGGGCGGATGGCGGATCTTCGCCCGCTGCATCGCGTCGAGCTTCCTCTTCCTCGTCGGCTTCTCGCTGGTGCTCGCCCATGGGAAACGGATCCGCTGGCGGAAATATGCGATCCGTCTCGGTCAGATCGTCGCAGGCGCCCTCGCCGTCACGATCGCGACGCTCTTCGCCACACCCAACAGCTTCGTCTTCTTCGGCATCCTCCATCACATCGCGCTGGCCAGCCTCGTCGGCCTCGCCTTCCTGCGGCTGCCGGCCTGGCTGACGGCGCTCGCCGGCATCCTCGTCGTCGCGGCGCCGAGCTTCGTCAGCCTGCCGGGCTTCGACAGCCGCTGGCTCGCCTGGCTCGGCTGGTTCTCCGAAACGATGCCGCTGTCGAACGATCTGGTGCCGATCTTCCCGTTCTTCGGCGCGGTGCTGATCGGCATCGCGGCGGGACGCATTGCCGTCGACAGGGATTTCGTCGCCGTGATGCGCGGCTGGAACGACCGGCTGAAGCGGCTCTCGCCGCTCGCCTTCGCCGGGCGCCACGCGCTGATCATCTACCTGTTGCACCAGCCGCTGCTGTTCGGCCTCGTCGCGCTGTTTTCCCTCGTCGCTCCGGCCGATCGTGACGCGATCTTCCGCGGCGACTGCACCAAGGCCTGCCTCGCCACGCAGGACGCCGCCTTCTGCGAACGCTATTGCGGCTGCGCGGAGCGGCGGTTGAAGGAGGAGTCCCTGTTCGACATGCTGATGGAGAACGATGCCGGTCCCGGCGAGATGACGCGCATCAGGGAGATCACCACCTCCTGCAGCTTCGACGCCGCGCGTCCGGCGGGGGAGTGACCCGGAGCGAGAGACGGGTCGGCGCAGGCAGCTCAGCCCGAGCGCGAGGTCTGGCCAACGCCGAGTTCGGCCATGCGGGTGAGGCAGGCTTCCTCCGCCGCTTCCAGTTCACCCAGCATGTCGTCGATGTCGCGGCGCTTCTGTTCGAGCTCGATCCGCCGCTCGGCCACCTTGCGCAGGATGGCACGCAGCTGGCCGGCCTCCCCCGGCGGCTCGCGATACATCTGCACGATCTCGCGGATCTCCGAGATCGAGAAGCCGAGCCGCTTGCCGCGCAGGATGTTCTTCAGGAGATTGCGATCGGACGGCCGGAACAACCGGGTGCGGCCACGCCGGATGGGATGAATGAGCCCTTCGTCTTCGTAGAAGCGGATCGTCCGCGTCGAGATGCCGAACTCACGGGTAAGTTCGGTGATCGTGTAGTGTTCCCGCATGGGTTCCCCGGCTGCAGACGTGCCCTTCGGCATGCTTGCGCCACGAGTTACGTAAAAGTCAAATCCGTCTATCGGCTTTCGTGCGTGAGGCACGGGGCTTGCCGGTCGCCGCGCTCACACCGCGAACCACCAAGCCGCCAATCCGAGAAACGCGAAGAACCCGACGACGTCGGTGACCGTCGTCACGAACGTGCCCGAGGAGATTGCCGGATCGGCGCCGAAATGGTCGAGCAGCAGCGGAATGAGGATGCCCGCCAGCGCCGCCGCCAGCATGTTGACGACCATGGCGATGGCGATCACCTGGCCAAGCGCGACGTCCTCGAACCACAGCGAGGCGACGATGCCGATCAGGACGGCGAAGACCACGCCGTTGAGAAGGCCGATCAGCACCTCCCTCCTGACGATGCGCCCGGCATTGTAGATGTCGAGATCGCGGGAGGCGAGCGCTCGCACGGTGACGGTCATCGTCTGGGTGCCGGCATTGCCGCCCATCGAGGCGACGATCGGCATCAGCACGGCGAGCGCGACCATCTGCTGGATGGTCGCGTCGAAGACGCCGATGACCAGCGAGGCGAGGATCGCCGTCGCCAGATTGATCAGCAGCCAGAGGAAGCGCGAGCGCGCCGCCGTCAACACGGTATCGGAGATCTCCTCGTCGCCGACGCCGCCCATTCGGCGGATGTCCTCCTCCGCCTCCTGCTGGACGATGTCGATGACGTCGTCGATGGTGAGCACGCCGACCAGTCGCTCGGTCTCGTCGACGACGGCGGCCGAGAGCAGATCATATTGCTCGATGATCTGCGCCGCCTCTTCCTGGTCTGTCTCGGCCGGGATGGCGTGGCGCGTCTCGTGCATGATCTCTTCGATCTTGGCGGGACGGCGGGTGCGCAGGATGCGGTCGAGATCGACGGCGCCGAGCAGCTTGAAGGTCGGGTCGACGACGAAGATCTGGGCGAAGGATTCCGGCAGGTCCTCCTCGTCGCGCATGTAGTCGATCGTCTGGCCGACGGTCCAATAGGGCGGGACGGCGACGAATTCCGTCTGCATGCGCCGGCCGGCGGATTCTTCGGGATATTCGAGCGATCGCCGCAGCCGCAGCCGCTCGCGGAACGGCAGCTTGGCGAGGATCTCCTTGCGGTCCTCCTCGTCCAGATCCTCCAGAATGTAGACGGCATCGTCGGAATCGAGCTCGCGCAGGGCCTCGGCGACCTGGTCGTTCGGCATCGCGTCGACGATCGACAGGCGGATCGCCTCGTCGACCTCGGTCAGCGCGGTGTAGTCGAACTCCTCGCCCATGAGCCGGACGAGCGCCTGGCGCTGATCGTGGCCGAGATTGCGCAGGACGTCGCCGAGCTCGGATTCGTGCAGCGGCCCGATGGTCTCGCGCAGATAGGCCGCGTCCTCGGCCTCGATCGCATCCTTGACCTTGTCGAGGAAGTCCTCGGCGAGGTAGCCGTCGGCGTCGTAGATGCCGCTTCTCGGTTCGGGAGAAGGCGCATCCAAGACATGCTGCGTGTCAGCCATGTTGCCCTCCCGTCGAAGTTTGGAATCGGTGACGCGGCGCGCGCCTCCCTCCGCGTCTAACGCAAGCGCAGGCAAACAGAAATGGGGCCGGACGATGAAATCGCGGGTGGCGGCGGATGCGACCGGAACGGCGCGCCTTCCTTCGGTCGCATTGAACGGCGATAAGCTCGCGTGACAGTGTTCGAGCGTCGGCCAAACTGACGATGGGCCCGCAGCCGCGAAGCAAAAGCCGCGGAATCATTCGTTGCGAAGCTAAGATCGACTGCCATGAAGAGACCGTCCGCCGCCTTTGCAGCAACGCGCTTCGGCTTGGGACTACGCCCGAGCCAGGCCGACGTCTTCGGAACCGATCCGATCGGGGCGCTGCTTGCCGAGGCCGAAAGCGAGGCGAGGCTTCCCGCCGGGCCGAAGCTCCCCTCGACGCAGAAGATCTTCTCCACCGTCCAGACCTACTTTGCCCGCGTCCACATGGCCAAGAAGGAGCAGAACGCGCTGGTGAAGGGCGGTGCCGAGGCCGCGATGACGGCGGATGACGCGTCCGCCATGGCCCCGCGGGACGGCGGCGCAATGACGATGCAGGCCATGGAGAAGGACGCCTTCAAGCCTGAACATCCCCATCTCGACGCCTACAATGCCGAGTTCGAGGCGATGATCGCCCGCAAGCAGGCCGCCCCGATCGGCTTCTTCGAGCGGCTCGTCGACTTCTGGTCCAACCACTTCGCCATCGAGAAGGACAGCAATCCGCGGGTGATGGCCATCGTCGGTGCCTTCGAGCGCGAGGCGATCAGGCCGAACGTGCTCGGCCGCTTCGAGGACATGCTGTCGGCCGTCGCGCACCATCCGGCGATGCTCTTCTACCTCGACAACCATATTTCCGCCGGCATCGACAGCCGCGCCGCCCGCAAGATGAAGGACAAGTTCGGCCTCAACGAGAATTATGGCCGCGAGATGCTCGAGCTTCATACGCTCGGCGTCGACGGCGGTTACGATCAGGCCGACGTTCGCGCTCTCGCCAACGCCCTGACCGGCTGGAGCTTGTCGGTCAATCCCGAGCGCCCCAACTGCGGAACCTTCGTCTTCTACAGTGCCGTTCACGAGCCGGGACCGGTCACGGTGTTGGGCAAGGTCTATGACCAGAAGGGCCAGGCCCAGGCGCGGGCGATCATGACCGATCTCGCTCATCACCCCGCCACGGCCCGCCACATCGCCTTCAAGCTGGTCCAGGCCTTCGTCGCGGACGATCCGCCGAAAGCGCTGGTCGACAAGCTGGCGAAGGTGTTCGAGCGGAGCGGCGGCGATCTCGGCCTCGTCACCGAAGCGCTCGTCACCGACGCGCGTTCGTGGATTGCGCCCCCCGCCAAATTGCGAACGCCGCAGGAATTCGTCTGGTCGTCGATCCGCAGCCTTCCGGTGAAGTACGAGTTCAATGACATCCGCCGGGGCCTCGCCACACTCGGACAAACGCCCTGGTCGCCGCCCTCGCCGGCCGGCTTTCCGGGCGATTCGCGCTACTGGCTGGCGGCCGACGCCATGACCAACCGGCTGGACTACGCCCAGTTCCTGGCTGCCCGCACGCGGCCCGAGGACCCTGAAATGATGGCCGAGGCGGCGCTGGGCGACCTCCTCACCGAGCCGACCCGGGAAGCGATCCGGCGGGCGGAGAGCCCTCGCCAGGCCTATGCCTTGATGTTGATGAGCCCGGAATTCCAGCGGAGATAGGGCGATGGAAAGCTGCAATTACACCGCGCTGACGCGGCGCAACCTGCTCGTCGGCGCCGGCTCCCTCGCCGCCTGGGCGGCGATGCCGAAGGCCGGCTTCGCCGGCACGCGCGATCCGCGCTTCGTCGTCGTCCTGTTGCGCGGCGCCCTCGACGGCCTGGCGACCGTCGCCCCGATCGCCGACCCGAACTATCGCGCCATCCGCGGCGCGCTCGCCCTCGGCGAGGGCGGCAAGGACGTGCTTGCTTTGGACGGCGGCTTCTTCGCCCTCAACGATGCCATGCCGAAGCTCCATGCGCGGTTCTCGAAGGGCGAGGCGCTCGTCGTCCATGCCGTCGCCACGCCCTACCGCGACCGATCCCATTTCGCCGGGCAGAACGTGCTCGAAAGCGGCCTCGGCGGCCCCTCGATCGGCAAGACCGGCTGGCTGAACCGCGCCGCCAGCGCGCTTCCCGTGGGCGAGCGGGTCGCCGCACAGCCCGGCCTTTCGATCGGCCCGACGATCCCCCTCATCCTGACAGGACCGGCCGGCACGCTGACCTGGTCGCCCCAGAACTTCCGGGCGGCCGAAGAGGACACCGCCCTGCGGCTCGCCTCGCTTTACGGCGAGACCGACCTGGAACTCGCCAAGCTTCTGAACGCGGGGCTCGAGACCGACAAGATGATGGCGGACAGCCCGTTCGACGCCAAGAAGGGGCCTGCCCGGGCTTTCCGCATTCTCGCCGAGGGTGCGGCTAGACTGCTGGCCCAGGAAGACGGGCCGCGCCTCGCCGCCATCAGCTACGAAGGCTGGGACACCCATGTGAAGGAAGGTGCCGACAACGGTCGCCTGGCGAAAAACCTCACCGCCCTCGACCTTGCCCTCGACGATCTCGCGCGGGGCCTCGGCCCGGCCTGGAAGGACACGGTCGTCGCCGTGGTCACGGAGTTCGGCCGGACCGCCTGGGGGAACGGCGGCGGCGGCACCGATCACGGCACCGGCACGACCGCCTTCCTCGTCGGCGGCGCGGTGAAGGGCGGTCGTGTCGTCGCGGACTGGCCGGGACTGCGCGAGGCCGATCTTCACGAAGGCCGCGACCTCAAGCCGACGACGGATCTGCGCGCCGTCCTCAAGGGCGTCCTCAAGGACCATCTCGGCCTCTCGGAGAAGACGCTCGCGTCCGACATCTTCCCCGACAGCATCGGCGTGCGGCCGATGGCGGGGCTCGTGACGTAGCCGCGTACGCCTTCGATGACGTTGCTCTCGCGCAGGTTCTTTTCACCACACCGGGCCTGCGATATTGATGGGCGAGCGGCAGGGGTGTCGCTCGCGCGGCGGGATGCCGGCGGGTCACGGGGGCAGGTGAAGATGAGCGTTGCGACGAAGGATCTTGAGGGTGCGATCGATTCGATCGGCGATCGCGTCGGCGAGATCTGCGAGTTCCTGGCCGATCTGGAAAGCGGCCAGCCGGTCGATGCCGAGGCGCTCGCCGAAGCCCAGCACGACTGCCGAAACGTCACCCAATCGATGACGTCGCTGAAGCGCGTCGTCAACCGCATCGAGGCCCGCAAGGGCTGACGGGCACCCGCCCGGATATAACCTCTCCTTCCGGCGGTCCTTGCGCCTTCCGGCCGATGGCGAAGACGTTCCTCGGTCGCGATGGGAGCTCGGATCGGTGGCCTGTGCCGTCTCTGCGAACAGTTCGGCACCGCTCCGGCCGGCACGGCATCGCTTGACGCGGTGCCGTCTCGCCCCGCATGAAGCAGACGAGGGCGCCCGGCCGAATGGTCGGAGGAGACGGCCGGTTGTCGCACGAGTTGAGCGAGATGGATCGATGAACGGAATGGTCGCGACGGACATCGCCACCCGGGTCTGGAACCACACGTTCAAGCTCGATCCGATCCTGCGCAGCCTGCTCGACACCGACTTCTACAAACTCCTGATGCTGCAGATGGTGCGCGGCCTGCATCCGGATGTCGACGTCACCTTCTCGCTGATCAACCGGTCGAAAGACGTCCGGCTCGCCGACATCATCGACGAAGCGGAACTGCGCGACCAGCTCGACCATGCCCGCGAGCTGACCTTCTCCAAGCGCGAGATGATCTGGCTCGCCGGCAACACCTTCTACGGCACCAAGCAGATCTTCCGGCCGGATTTCCTGGAATGGCTGGCGGACTTCAAGCTGCCGGAATACGAGCTGCGGCGCGTCGACGGCCAGTTCGAACTCGACTTCCACGGCCCCTGGTCCCACACGATGATGTGGGAGATTCCGGCGCTGGCGATCATCAACGAGCTGCGCTCGCGCGCCGTGATGAAGGAGTTCAAGCGCTTCGAGCTCGACGTCCTTTATGCCCGCGCCAAGGCCAAAATGTGGGAGAAGGTCGAGCGGCTGCAGGCACTGCCGAACTTGAAGATTACCGATTTCGGCACGCGGCGGCGCCATTCCTTCCTGTGGCAGCGCTGGTGCGTCGAGGCCCTGAAGGAAGGGCTCGGCGATCGCTTCATCGGTTCGTCCAACGTCCTCCTCGCCATGGAGGCCGACCTTGAGGCAATCGGCACCAACGCCCACGAACTGCCCATGGTGGTGGCCGCCCTCGCCGAGACCGACGAGGAGCTCCGCGAGGCGCCGTACAAGGTGCTCGCGGAGTGGCAGAGCTACTATGGCGGCAATCTCCTGATCGTCCTGCCGGACACCTTCGGCACCGGCTCGTTCCTCGCCAAGGCGCCGTCGTGGATCGCCCGCTGGACCGGCTTCCGGCCCGATTCCGCACCGCCGATCCAAGGCGGCGAGGAGATCATCGCCTGGTGGCGGATGATGGGCGAGAACCCGCGCGAGAAGCTCCTGGTCTTTTCCGACGGCATGGATTCCGACACGATCGAGCGAACCTACCGCCATTTCGACGGGCGCGTGCGCACGAGCTTCGGCTGGGGCACCAACCTCACCAACGACTTCCGCGGCGTCGCGCCCGAGCCGATGGGCGGGCTCGATCCGATCTCGCTGGTCTGCAAGGTGGCGTCCGTCAACGGCCGCCCGGCGGTCAAGCTCTCGGACAATCCCGCCAAGGCGAGCGGCGAGCCCGAAGCCGTCGAGCGCTACAAGCGCATCTTCGGCGAAACGCCCTACGAGGCCCGCGCCCTGGCGGTTTGACGGGCGAGGCCGCCGCCGTCGCGTCCTTGCCGCTCGCTGCCGGGAATCTGATAACCGGCGACCCCTGGCATTTTCCAGACCCCTTGCCGCGCCGCGTCACGCACTGACGCGGGCGCCGAAGGCGCTGATCGCGCCGAATTGCATGGCCGAGCGTCTTCAAGGCGCAACGGATCGGCGCGTCTCGCCCGCGCCGCGCAAGCGCTCGCTCGCCCCCCGACATTCCGTCTTCCCCTCCTTCTCGTCGGCAGTGCGATGGCTGTAGTCAGGGAGGACCATTATCGACTTGCCTATTATAACTGTGCTTATTATATAGCCGACATGCAAAGCGAAGATCCCCACCTCCCCGATCCCAGCCTCGGCTTCCTCCTCGGTGACGCCGCCCGGCTGATGCGCCGCCGCTTCGAGCAGAAGAGCCGCGACATCGACATGACGTCGGCGCAGATGCGCATCATCGCTCGGCTGTCCCGCAACGAGGGGATCAGCCAGGTTGGTCTCGCCACCCTCGTCGATCTCGAGCCGATGACCCTTTGCCGGCACATCGACCGCATGGCGAGCGCCGGCCTCGTCGTGCGCAAGCAGGATCCGTACGACCGCCGGGCCAAGCAGTTGTTCACCACGGCCAAGGCGCGAGAGCTGATCCATCCGATGCGGGTGCTGGCCGACGAGATCTTCGCGGAGGCGCAGCAGGGACTGTCCGAGGAGGCCCGCCGGCAGCTGCTCGATAGCCTCGGCGTCGTCGTCAAGAACCTTTCCGATGCCGAAACGGCGGGGAGCGCGTCCGAAACCGCCGCTCCACGTCGCCGCGATCGCATCGATGCGAGCCAGGAGACCACCGCATGAACGCCCAGCACCGCAAGCAGGACCTGGCCGAGGCGAAGCCGCTTGCCGCGGAAGGTCCGGCGGAAACCGCAAAATCGGACGACGGCGCCAAGACCGCCAGGGACGAAGCGACGACCGCCGCCCCGAGCGCCCCGCCCGCAGCCGCTCCGACCCCCGCCCGGAAGAAGCGGGGCGGCCTCCGCCGCCTTCTGATCGTCTCGGTGCCGCTCGTCCTCGCCGTCGCCGGCGCGTTCTACTGGGTCACCGGCGGCCGCTTCGTCGAAACCGACGACGCCTATGTCCACCAGGACCGCGTCACCGTCATGCCGCAGGTGTCGGGCCAGATCGCCAAGGTCGACGTCGCCGAGAACCAGGCGGTCGGCGCCGGCGAGGTGCTCTTCACCATCGACGACAGCGCCTATCGCGCCGCCGTCGAGCAGGAGAAGGCCAATCTGGAAAGTGCCCGGCTGACGGTCGAGAAGCTGAAAGCCGCCTATCAGCAGGCCGTCGTCGACGCCCAGACCATGGGCGATTCGGTGGCCACGGCCAAGGCGACCTTCGACCGCCAGCAGGCCCTGGTGAAGCACGGCGTTTCCTCGCAGAGCACCTTCGACGATGCGCGCCTTGCCTTGCAGAAGGCGCAAGGCGACCAGGCCAGCGCCGAGCAGGCGGTGATTTCGGCCAAGGCGGCCCTCGCCGGGGATCCGAAGATTCCCACCGACCAGCATCCGACCGTGATGCAGGCCCTCGCCGCGCTGCATTCCGCCCAGCTCGATCTCGACCATACCGTGGTGCGGGCCTCGGAACCCGGCGTCGTCAGCCAGACCGACAGGCTGCAGGTCGGCCAGTACGTCACGCCCTCCATGTCCGTCATGGCGATCGTCGAGGCGGACGAGAGCTGGGTCGATGCGAACTACAAGGAAACCGACCTCACCCACATGCGGCCGGGCCAGCCCGTCACCCTCACCTTCGACGCCTATCCCGACGTCTCGCTGGAGGGAACCGTCGGTTCGATCGGCGCCGGCACCGGCTCGGAATTCGCGCTCCTGCCGGCGCAGAACGCCACCGGCAACTGGGTGAAGGTCGTCCAGCGCATCCCCGTGCGCATTCACATCGAGAAGGACGCCCAACTGCCGCCTTTGCGCGCCGGCATGAGCGCCGACGTCACGGTCGACACCGGCGAGGTGCGCGGCTTCCCGGATTTCATGCAGCCGGTCACCACCGCGCTCGGCCTCGAACGGTGGGTGCGCAGCGAGAACGCCGTCGCCGCCACCCGTAACGGCGATACCACGCTTGCCGCAACGAAGAGCTCGAACGAGCCCGCCGCGACCGCGGCGCCCACGGGAGGGGCCGCCGGCGCGACCCGCTCGCAATGAGCGCCGCCGGCTCGGGCGGGGCGGTCGACCCGAAGAACGTCCCCTTCAAGGGCCTGATCACCGTCTCAATCATGCTCGCGACGATCATGCAGGTGCTCGACACCACGATCGCCAACGTCGCGCTGCCGAACATGCAGGGCTCGCTGCAGGCCTCGCAGGACCAGATCAACTGGGTGCTGACGTCCTACATCGTCGCCGCCGCGATCATGACGCCGGTGACCGGCTGGCTGTCGGACCGCTTCGGCCTTCGCCAGGTGTTCATCGTTTCGGCGGCCGGCTTCGTCGCGACCTCGATGGCCTGCGGCGTTTCAACCAGCCTCGAGGAGATGATCTTCTTCCGGCTGCTCCAGGGCCTGTGCGGCGCTGCATTGGTGCCGCTGTCCCAGACGGTGCTTCTGACCATCAACACCAAGGAGCAGCATGGCAGCGCCATGGCGATCTGGGGCGCCGGCATCATGGTCGGCCCGATCATCGGCCCGACGCTCGGCGGCTGGCTGACCGAGACCTTCAACTGGCGCTACGTCTTCTTCGTCAACCTGCCGATCGGGGCGCTGGCGCTGGCCGGCATGATCTTCTTCCTGCCGAACACGCCGAAGCGCCAGCGCGGCTTCGACTTCTTCGGCTTCGCCATGCTGTCCTTGTTCATCGGCGCGCTGCAGTTGTTCCTCGACCGCGGCGAACAGGTGGACTGGTTCTCCTCGGCCGAGATCTGGATCGAACTCGGCCTCGCCATCACCGGCATCTGGGTGTTCACCCTGCACATCACCGGGCGCGAACAGGCCTTCATCGACCCGAAGATCTTCACCGACCGCAACCTCGTCATCGCGCTGATGATGATCTTCGTCGTCGGCATGATCCTGCTCGCCGGCCTCGCGCTGCTGCCGCCGATGCTGCAGAACATCCTCAACTACCCGGTGGTGACGACCGGCATCGTGCTCGCCCCGCGCGGCGTCGGCACGATGATCTCGATGCTCGTCGTCGGCCGCCTCGTCGGCAAGGTCGACACGCGCATCCTGATCTTCACCGGCCTCTGCCTGACGGCGATCTCGCTGTGGCAGATGTCGGGCTTCTCGATCACCATGGACGACACGCCGATCATCGTCTCGGGCGTCGTCCAGGGGCTGGGGCTCGGCCTCGTCTTCGTGCCCCTGTCGACCCTCGCCTTCGCGACACTGGAGCCGCGGTTTCGCGCCGACGCGGCGGCGCTGTTCTCGCTGATGCGCAACATCGGCTCGTCGGTCGGCATCTCGATCGTCTCGGTGGAGCTCGCCCGCAACATGGTGATCTCGAAGGCCGATCTGGTCTCGCACGTCACGCCGTTCGACGCGAACTTCGCCAATGTCGCGAGCAGCCTGCCCCTCGACCAGACGACGATGATGGCCGTCCTCAACCAGTCGGCCTCGGCGCAGGCGGCGATGGTCGCCTATGTGGACGACTTCAAGCTGATGATGATCATCACGCTCTGCGCCATCCCGCTGCTCGCGCTGATGAGCCCGCCGAAGAAACAGGCGGCGGCCGGCGGTGGCGACAGCCATGCGGCGGTGATGGAGTAGGCGCGGCCGAAAATCGCCCTGCGCGACGCAGAGAACGAAAGAAAGGCGCCGGCGGTGAACCGCGGCGCCTTCTCTTTTCGTCTCTGCGTGACTGTCCCGAGCCGGCCTCGGCTGCAGCGGGCAGCGCCCGAGCCGGTCGAAGGCGCCTCAGCGGGCGCGCTGGATGAACGGCGTGTCGATGCCGAGCGTCTTCATCACGGAGAGCTGCGGTCGGCGCATGGCCTCGCCGTCGACGGCTCCGCGCCCCGTGACGCGGGCGAGCGCGACATGATCCATGGCGATGGCCGTGAGGCGCGAGCGATGCATTGACCTGAACTCCAGCGGAACGTTTTTGCTTTTTGATGCACCGCACATAAGCTGGAAAACGTCCCCCAAGAAGCACGCGATTTCGAGAACTGCCATGCGCCGCATGCATGCCGTCACGAGATCGTCATGCAAAAGCGCAGGCAACGCCGCCATTCGGCGTCTTTGAGCCGCAAACAGCCCTGCCATCGGGCGGCAGGGGCTTCCGGTCACCTCTCAGAGCAATCGCAAGATCGCGCCGTGGGCACCCTACCAGGCGCAGATCTTCGTCGCGGTCTCAGGGTTCGACCAGCAGGCCGGCTGGTCGCGCTCGCGAACATACATGCCCGGCAGCGAGACGTTGCGGCCGGTGCCGAAGTCGGCAAAGGCGGAGGCAAATCCCGGTCGCTCGACGATCAGCGAGAAGGTCGGCTTGCCCGGCGCGGCAATGTCGAAGCTGCCGGCACGATCGGTGGCACGGAAGTCGCAGGGGTAATAGCCGTCGTCGGTGGTGAAGCAGCGCGCCGGCTTGGCCTCGGCGGGCGTGGCACCGGCCAGGTTCGCCGCCAATCCCGCGGCGGCAAAGCCCGCAGCGGCGAGGCTTGTCCCGAAAAATGAACGCATCGACCATGAACTCCCGCAATCGCCCCGCGCCATCCTACGACATCGCGGCGGTTTGCGGGAGGCTCATTCGATCGCCCCGCGTCGCCGGCGGGACAACCACGGGCCCGGCCAGCCGAGCCCGCAGCAGCCGATCGTTCCGCCTCAGCGCGTCAGGCGCTTGTAGGTCGGGCGCTTCGGGTTGACCGATTCCGGGCCGAGGCGGCGGATCTTGTCCTGCTCGTAGTCCTCGAAGTTGCCCTCGAACCACTCGACATGGCTGTCGCCCTCGAAGGCGAGGATGTGGGTGGCGAGCCGATCGAGGAACATGCGGTCATGGCTGATCACCACGGCGCAGCCGGCATATTCCTCCAGCGCGTCTTCCAGCGCCGTCAGCGTCTCGGTGTCGAGGTCGTTGGTCGGCTCGTCGAGGAGGATGACGTTGGCGCCGGACTTCAGCATCTTGGCGAGGTGCACGCGGTTGCGCTGGCCGCCGGACAGCGTGCCGACCTTCTGCTGCTGGTTCGGGCCCTTGAAGTTGAAGTTGCCGACATAGGCGCGCGAGTTCATCTCGTACTTGCCGAGCTTCATGATGTCGACGCCGCCGGAGATCTCCTCCCAGACGTTGTGGTTCGGGTCGAGGTCGTCACGGCTCTGGTCGACATAGCCGAGATCCACCGTCTCGCCGATGTCGATCTTGCCCGAGTCGGGCTTCTCCTGGCCGGTGATCATCTTGAACAGCGTCGACTTGCCGGCGCCGTTCGGGCCGATGATGCCGACGATACCGCCGGCCGGCAGCTTGAAGGAGAGGTTCTCGATCAGCACCCGGTCGCCGAAGCTCTTGGTCAGGTTCTCGACCTCGATCACCTTGTTGCCGAGCCGCTCGCCGGTCGGAATGACGATCTTGCCGTCGGCCGGCTTTCTGTTCTCCGCCGCCTCGACCAGCTCGTTATAGGCCTTGATGCGAGCCTTCGACTTGGTCTGGCGGGCCTTGGCGCCTTGGCTGATCCACTCGCGCTCTCTGGTGATGGCGCGCATGCGGGCGTCGTCCTCGCGGCCCTCCTGCTGCATGCGCTTCTGCTTCTTCTCCAGATAGACGGAGTAGTTGCCCTCGTAGGGCACGCCATGGCCGCGATCGAGCTCGAGGATCCAGCCGGTGACGTTGTCGAGGAAGTAGCGATCGTGGGTGACCATCAGCACCGAGCCCTCGTATTCGCGAAGGTGCTTTTCCAGCCACAGGATCGTCTCGGCGTCGAGATGGTTGGTCGGCTCGTCGAGGAGCAGGATGTCGGGCTTCGACAGGAGCAGCTTGCAGAGCGCGACGCGGCGACGTTCGCCGCCGGACAGGGGCTCGATCTCGGCGTCGGCCGGCGGGCAGCGCAACGCGTCCATCGCCATCTCGACCTGGTTTTCGAGGTCCCAGAGGTTCTGCGCGTCGATGATGTCCTGGAGCTTCGCCCCCTCCTCCGCCGTTTCGTCGGAGTAGTTCATCATCAGTTCGTTGTAGCGGTCGAGGATCGCCTGCTTGTCGGCGACGCCCTCCATGACGTTCTCGAAGACCGTCTTGTCGTGGTTGAGATGCGGCTCCTGGGGCAGATAGCCGATGGTCGCGCCCTCGGCGGCCCAGGCCTCGCCGGTGAATTCGGTATCGACGCCCGCCATGATCTTCAGAAGGGTCGACTTGCCGGCGCCGTTCGGGCCGAGGATGCCGATCTTGGCGTCCGGGTAGAAGGAGAGATGGATGTTGTCGAGAACCTTCTTGTTCCCGTAGGCCTTGGAGAGACCCGACATGTGATAGATGAACTGGCGAGCCATGGCGCGCTGCCTCTTCGTGTCAAAGAGTTTGAGAAGTTGCGCCGTCTCTAAGCCATCTCGGCCGAAGGGGCAACGCCGGACGAGCGATCCGCCGGCGCTGATCGAATCGCCGGCGCGGGCGCGCCGGGCGCCGCCGCGAAGCGGACGTCGATCGATCCCCGTTCCCCATGGCCACCGGCGGCAGGTGCCGAACACCCGCCGCTAGGGAGCATCGGTCACTCGCAGTCGGAGACGACGATCTTGCAGGATTTGTTGCCGCACTGATCGAGCGCCGCGGACTGGGCCGCCTTCTCGCTCTTGCCCCAGCCGATACCGAAATAGTCGGCGGAACCGGCATAGGCGCCGCAGGTGTCGAAGCGAACGACGACCTTGCAGTTGGTGTTGCCTTCGTCCTTGCAGTTCTGGAGGGCCGCCGCGCCCGCCGCTTCGCGGGTCGAATAGCCGGTCGCCGTACCGTAGCCGACTTCACCGGCCTTCATTCCTTCCTCATCGTCCACCGCGATGGCGCCCGCGGCGAGTCCGGGGGTCACGTTGACGAAGGCAAAGAAGCAGACGGCGAGACTGAGCGCCCTTGGGGATTTCATGGCACTGACACCTTTCGAAAAAGCCCGAAATCGACGTTTCGGCGCCGTGCTTTTATCGCCGCACGGTTTCCCCCGAAATGACTGAGAGTGCTTATTTCCTGTCCGCCGGTCCCGCCGGGCGGTGCCCGGCGCCCGGTCGGCGGCCGAAAACTCGAGGCCGGATCGGACCGAACCGCCGCGCAGCCCTTCATTAACCACGCAAACCGGCCGAAAACGGAAATTTCGCCCCCAAATGCGCCTCCAGAGGCGCAGCGTTAACCTATTCGCCCGCGCCGACGGGTGTCCGGGATCGCCGTAAGGCGGTCGCAAGCCGCCGAACTTCCCCGGCTGGGATGCGCCTCCGGCACGGGAAGGAACCCGCCGAGCGCACGCCGCCGGGCGCGAAAATGCCGCCGATCCCCCTCAAATGCCGGGTTTCGTCGGGAACCGCCTGGCCGGAGCGGCGGGCGAGGGAGGGCGTTCGTCTCGCCGCCCGCCCCGTATGCTTGCCGATCGATGAATGCCGACGCTGCAATTTGCGCCGAGCCATCCACTTCTTTTCAAGTATATCCATCCACTAATTGCGTCAAATTTGAATAGAATTGCGCTTCGACATTTGGAGCGGAAGTAAAGCCCGGATGTCAATCTCCTCCCAACGACGAGGAGAACGACGATGAACAAGACCAAGAAGGCGCTGGGCCTCGCTCTCGGAATGATCGGCCTTTTCGCCTCGGCGCAATTCGCCGGAGCGGCCGCTTCCTCGCCGATGCCGACGACGGCATATACGTCGCAGCCGATCGGGCACTACGAATTCTGCAAGCGCTATGCCGCCAACTGCGAGGCCAACGCGACCTCCGCGGCGCTGAAGCTGACGCCGCAGATCTGGGCACGCATCGTCGACGTCAATGCGGCAGTGAACAACAACATCTTCCCGCGCACCGACGAGGAAATCTACGGCGTTGCGGAATACTGGGCCTATCCGACAAGCGAAGGCGACTGCGAAGACTTCGCTCTCCTCAAGCAGTACATGCTGCAGCGGGAAGGCATTCCGGCTTCGGCCCTGCTCGTCACCGTGGTCAAGCAGACCAATGGCGACGGCCATGCCGTCCTGACGCTGCGGACCGACCAGGGCGACTTCGTCCTCGACAATCTGGAGAACCAGATCCTGCCCTGGCAGGCGACGAGCTACACCTATCTGAAGCGCCAGGCGGCGAACGACGCCGGCAAGTGGGTCGGCATCGTCGACGACCGCAATCTCCTCGTCGGCAGCGTGCGCTGACGACATCCGGCAGGCAGCCACCGCGGCTGCCTCGCCACCCCGATCCGGGGCCGCGCGCCACTAAGGCGCCCGATCGAAAACGACGCCCTGGCCGAACCGGCCGATCAGGCGTCGTGAGACCGTCCCGGGCGACCCGTCCCGTCCGGGACGTTCCGGGGGCTGGTTCGCCGCTTGCGGCGTCCAGCCCCCGGGTTACGTGCTCGGTACTCGGTTCATTCGAGATCGATGTCGAGGATCGTCATGGTGAGGTGGTAGGATAGCTCGCCTTCCTCGGTGTCCTTGGCGATCAGGCCGACGAACTCGTCCTTGATGTAGAGTTCGGCGGAATCCGTCTTGCGAGGCATGCCGCGCACGGACAGGTCGACGCCATTGAAGGTCTTTTTCAGATAGGCTTCGAGCTTTCTGATTTCGGCGGGGCTCAATGCTCTCTCCTCGCTGCTGTGGGAAGTGCGTAGCTAGTGTGGATGGCGGCAAGTTCGATGGGGGTCGGCAGAGCGTGTTTGCGGCCCGCCCCCGCCAGCCGATGTCTCCCGACCCGAAGCCGGATGCGAAAGATCGAACGATGCCAACGGGCTACCAGACTCCCGTCGACGCGCGAATCCGACTGTCATGCCGATGGACAGGGGCGATTACCGCAATCCGATCGTCAGGTCCAACGCCGACCGCACGATGAAACCATGCGCGGCGAACGGCGATCGCGGCCGGGATGTTCCGGCCTCTCCGGCGCGATGCGCCAACCGCCTCCGACGAGCGCGATCATCTGGTCTCGAAGAGGAATTCGCTCGGCGAAGCAGGCACCCATCCCTGCCCGCCTCATTCGTCGGCATTCCGGCGGGCTTCCCGCCGCCGGTCAATCCTCGCGGCCGAAGCCCTGATCCATCTCGCGCGCCGGCTGATCGCAGATCGCCTCGCCGATCACCTTGGCCGGAACGCCGGCCACCACGGCATTCGCCGGCACTTCCTTCAAAACCACCGAGCCGGCGGCGATCTTCGAGCAATTGCCGATCCTGATGTTGCCGAGGACCTTCGCCCCCGCGCCGATGAGGACGCCGGAGCCGATCTTGGGGTGGCGGTCGCCGAATTCCTTGCCGGTGCCGCCGAGCGTCACATCCTGGAGGATCGAGACGTTGTCGCCGATCACGGCGGTGAAGCCGACGACGAGGCCCGTGGCATGGTCGAGGAAGATACCGCGGCCCATCCGCGCGGCCGGATGGATGTCGGTCTGGAAGACGGCCGAGGATCGGGACTGGAGATAGAGCGCGAAGTCGCGCCGCCCGGTCTCCCACAGCCAATGGGCCAGCCGGTGGGTCTGGATGGCGTGGAAGCCCTTGAAGTAGAGCAGCGGCTCCAGATAGCGCTCGCAGGCCGGGTCGCGGTCGTAGACGGCCTGAATGTCGATGCGCACCGTCTCGGCGAAATCGGGATCCAAGGCAATCATGTCGCCGAAGGCCTGGGAGATCAGCACCGCCGGCACGTCTGGATGATCGAGCCGCTGGGAAATCCGGTGCACCAGCGCCGCCTCGAAGCTCGGCTGGTTGAGGATCGTGGCATGGATGAAGCTGGCGAGGACCGGCTCGTCGGACGCGACGTCGGACGCCTCGGCGCAGATTTCGGCGAAGATCGGGTCGACGGCCTGGATCTTGTCCTGGCTCTTGGTGCTTGCGACGCTCATGGCGCTCTCCCATGGCATGGGGCGCGGGGACGCCGCCCGGCGCGCCAAGTTGGAGGAGATTTAAGCGATCGGCGCTGGAAGGGAAAGAGCCGGCGCCACATCGCCGCGCCGCCGCCGCAACGAGTTCTTCTCGACGCTGCTTCGAGACGAACTCAAGAAGGCGTGTTCAGAAACGCGATCACCCGCTGCTTGAACCGCCGGTCGCCGACCGAAAGCATGTGGTCGCGCCCCTCGATCGCCAGCACTTCGGCATTCGGCAGGAGCGCGGCGAGCGGCTCCGGCGCGCCGGCGATGTCGTCCTCCGTGCCGACCCCGATCAGCACCTTCTGGCCGATCCGGCCGACCTCCGCCTCGGTCAGTTCGTCGCGCGAGGTCTCGATGCAGGCGGCGAGCGCCAGCCGGTCGCCCTTGGTGCGGTCGGCAAAGGCCCGGAACATCCTGCCACGGGGGTGGTCGACGTCGTCGAGGGATGGCGCGCGCAGTGCCTCGGCGATCGGGTCCCAGTCGCCGACCCCCGAGACGAGGCCGATGCCGAGTCCGCCGAGGACGAGCCGCTCCACCCGCTGGGGTTCGGCGAGCGCCGCGAAGGCGGAGACCCGGGCGCCCATGGAATAGCCGAAGAAGGTCGCCGACCGGACGCCGAGATGATCGAGCAGCGCGAAACAGTCCGACGCCATCTTCTGCGGCGTGTAGGCGGCGGGATCGCGTGGCTTGTCGCTCTTTCCGTGGCCGCGGTGATCGAAGGCGATGGCGCGGAAGCCGGCCTCGGTCAGCGTCTGCACCCAGCCCGGCTCGATCCAGTTCACCCGCATCGAGGAGGCAAAGCCGTGCACCAGAAGCACGGCCGGCTGATCCTCTTCGCCCTCGTCGAGAAAGGCGAGCTTCAGCCCTTCGTTTTCGAATGTGCCGGTGGTCATCTTTGTTCCTGAAGGCTGTTGCGGGTCTGTCGGATCATGGGCATTCGATAGCGCGGCCGAGGCCAGCTGACACCCCTGTTCTTTTGGCCGAGCCGGTAATATGGTCCGGCCCATCGCAGAAAGACGCATTTTCGAGGTTGCAAGCAGTCATGGCCGGTCATCCGATCCCGCATTTTTCGAACGACGCCGGGCACTCGACCATCACGGTCGGCGTCAAGGAATTCATGTGCGTCGGCGCCAACCCGCCCCATGATCACCCGCATGTCTATCTCGACATGGGCGACGAGCCGGAGATCGTCTGCGGCTACTGCTCGACGCTCTACCGCTATGACGCGGCCCTCAGGGCGGACGAGACGCGGCCGGAAGGCTGCCTCTTCGCTGCGGCTGCCTGAGCAAGCGGGACGAGGACGCGCCGGCCGGCGAGTACAGGGCGGAGCGGCGTTCCGCCGTATTGCCGATATCTCAGCCGGCCCGAGCCGCCATACCATCATGAGCCACGACCAATCGATACCCGCCATCGTGATCGCCGGCGGCGGCATCGCCGGCCTCACGGCCGCCCTTTGTCTCGCGCGGGTCGGCCTCGCCTCGACGATCTACGAGCGGGCGAGCGAACTGTCCGAAGTCGGCGCCGGGCTGCAGCTTTCGCCGAACGCGCTTTCGGTGATGGATCGGCTGGGGCTCCTGCCAGCGCTGCAAGAGGTCGGCGTCGCGGCGAATCATGTCAGTCTCAAGCACGGCGCCAGTGGCCGGACGATCGCCGAGGTGCCGGTCCATGCCGGCGACGGAACGCCGTATCTCTCTCTCCATCGCGCCGACCTCCAGGCGGTGCTGCTTCAGGCCGTCGCGTGCGAGCCGAAGATCTCGCTGCGGCTCGGCGCCGAGATCGTCGGCGTCCGGCCAGGCGAGGATGCGGTCGATTTCGGTCTCGCAAATGGCGGGGGAACCGTCGTTGCCGATATTCTCATCGCCGCCGACGGCGTCAGATCGACGGTCGTAAGGCAGCTGGGGCTCGCACCCGCCGCGCCGACGGGCACGACCGCCTGGCGGACCACGATCGAGACCGAAGGCGAGGCAGGCTCCGTCGCCGGCATCCGCGCCTGGCTGGGGCCGAAGCGCCACGCGATCGCCTATCCGATCCGCGCCGGGCGGGCCGTCAATCTCGTGTTGATTGCAAGATCCGAAGAGGGACCTGACGCCGCGAGCCGGGTTCCGGCAGGATTTTCGCATTGGGACGAACAGCTTCTGCGCCTGATCGGCCGCGCGTCGGCCCCGACGCCCTGGCCGCTTTTTGGGGCCCCCGCCTCGCGCGCCTTCGCCCTCGGCAACGGCCGCATCGTCCTCGTCGGCGACGCCGCCCATGCCATGGCGCCCTACGCCGCGCAGGGCGCCGGAATGGCGATCGAGGACGTGGCCGTCCTCGCCGACGCGGTCGCGCGGACGAACGCGCCGCGGGCTGCGGCCGAGCGCTACGAGGCCGAACGGCGGCCGCGCATCGACAAAGTCCGCAAACGCGTCGGGTTCCACCGCTTCGTCTACCATCTGGCGCCGCCCTTCTCGCTCGGCCGCGACATGGCCTTGGCCCTGCGACCCCGTGACGCGCTACGGGCCGATCTCGCCTGGCTGTACGACTGGCGCGCACCGGTCCTTGCGACAGATCGTCCGGGCGTCGCCGGCATCGACGGCCCCGATGGCACGGAACGAGGCGCCGCGTCCGACCGTTTGCCTTGACCCTGATCGATCTGATGACGGTGCCGAGGACGGACGAAGAGCCGACCCGCCGGCGCCCGAGGGCGTCAGGCCGATGCAAGGGACGAAACGCGAAGGTCATAGTCTTCATGTCGAATATCAAACGCCGCGGCAGGTTCGTCGGCATTGCCACTCTCGCCGCATCGACGGCCCTTTCGGGCCCTGTCGCAGCGCCTGCCTTCGCCGCGCCGATCGTGCGCAGCGCCGTGGTCGGGAACGCTCCGCTCGATACGTCGATGCAGGGATCGTTCCGGCTCGCCCAGGCGGATGAAGCTCCGGCAGGCGAAGCGCCGGCCGAAGAGCTCCCTCCCCGCGAGGAGCCGGCCCCCGAGCCGGCGGCGCCGGAGCCGGCCCCAGAACCGGAGCCTGCCCCGGAGGCACCGCCCGCAGAACCGCCCGCCGCCGAACAGCCGGCGCCGACCGAGGCTCCGGCCGAGCCGCAAGCCGCGCCGGCCGAGCCCGAAGCGCCCGCCGCCCCAGCGCCTGAACCCGCACCGGCGCAGCCTGAGGCGGAAGCACCCGCTCCGACACCGGACGAGCCGGCCGCCGATAGCCCCGAGCAACCGCCAGCAGATGCCGCGCCGGCGCCTGAAAGCGCGCCACCGGCTGCCGAGGACGCCGCACCCGCGCCGACCGAGCGGCCGGCGAACGAGCCCGTCCCCGGCGAGAAGCCGGCCCAGGACGCGCCGGAAGCCCCCGTGCCGTCGACCTCCCCGGTTCGGGGCGAAACGGGGGAGCCCGCTGCATCCGACAGCGAAGGGCGCCCGGAACGACGCGGGACAAGGGACCGGGACGGCCAGGCCGAGAGGCCCCGGCGTGACCGCGGGCCGGCCGGCGAGGCTGCGCCGCAGCCCGATCAGGCCGGCGGCGGTTCGGCCGGCGCCACCCCAGACGCTGCGCCCGCAGCCGAAGCCCCCCGTCCGGAGGGGAACGAAGGGTCGGACACCGCCGGCGAATCCCCGGCCGCCAACGGTGAACAGCCGCCGCGAAGCGAGGTCGAAGGGCAGGAAGCCGCTGCCCCGCAGGACCGGCCGACGGAACGGCCGCAACCCGTTCCTGCCGACGTTCAGAACGCGCCCGTCGAGGACGGGCGGATCGACGCCAGCGATGCCCGCGTTCAGCAGCTTCGCGAACCCGTGACCGTCACGCCGATCACCGAGGAACAGGGCGAACGGATCGAGCCGCAGGCGCGTGGCGAGCGTGGCGAGCGCAACCGGCGAGGCGAGCGTGACGGCCGCAATGGTCGGGGCGATCGTGACGGCGAGCGAGGCCGCGACGGCGACCTGCCCCCGAATGTCGAGGTCATCAAGCGCGACGACGACGGCCGCGAGATCCTGTCGATCATCGGCGCCGCCGCTGCGGGCGCCGTCGCGGGCGCGGCTGCCGGCTACTTCATCAAGGGCGACGACCAGCCGCGGCTGTCGCGGAACGCCGAGGACGTCTATTCCGAGCGGCTGCCGCGCGGGCGGACCCGTCAGGTCATCGTCCGGGAAAACGGCGTCCAGGTGATCACCATCACCAATCGCTACGGCGACATCCTCCGCCGCTCGCGCGTCCTGCCCGACGGGCGCGAGGTCGTGCTGTTCTACGATCCCTATTCCGAGGACGACGCCCGGCCGACCTACGAACTCGATGCCGGCCGCGACCTGCCGCCGCTCGAGATCGGCATCCCGCGGGACGAATACGTCGTCGACGTCGACCAGCCGGACGAGGATCTCTATTACCGGACGCTGGTGGCACCGCCGGTCGAGACGGTGGAGCGGATCTATTCGGTCGACGAGGTGACGCGCTCCGAGCGCATCAGAGACAAGGTGCGCCGGATCGATCTCAACACCGTCAATTTCGACTTCGGATCGGCCCAGATCGCGCAGGAGCAGGTTGGCAATCTCGAAGCGCTGGCCGATGCGATCAAGGAGGTCGTGGACAAGAACCCCTCCGAAACCTTCCTGATCGAAGGCCATACCGACGCGGTCGGCACGGAGATCGCCAATCTCGCTCTGTCGGACCGGCGGGCCGAGGCCGTCGCCTCCGCGCTGACGGAATACTTTGAGGTTCCCCCCGAGAATCTCGTCACCCAGGGCTACGGCGAATCCGACCTGAAGGTAGACACCCAGGCGCAGAACCGCGAGAACCGGCGGGTGACCGTGCGCCGGATCACCGCGCTGGTGAAGCCGATCGAAACGTCGGGCAACTGACGGCGCCAGGCTGAACGGGTCGCATGCCGAGGGAACACCGCTCCTTCGGCATCATTCCCGCGATGATCGACGATCCTTCCGGGCCGGCGCTTCGACCAAGCGTCGGCCCGGTCCGCTGGAAGGGTACGATACTCATGAGCCTCACCGACAAAACCTTCATCGTCACGGGAGCCGCGTCCGGCATCGGCCGCGCCATCACGCTCCGGCTGCTCGCCGAAGGCGGCAGGGTGCTAGCCATGGACACCGATGAGGCCGGCCTCGATGCACTCTGCAAGGACGAGGCGAAGAACGGCAGACTCGCGGCATTCGTCGGCGACGTGGCACGGGAAAGCGACGTTGCGGCCTGTGTCCGGCGGACGGCGGAAAGCCATGGCGCCATCGACGGCATCGTCTGCAATGCGGGGATCATGAAGCGCCTGCCGGTGGAAGAGCTGTCATATGAGGACTGGCACAAGGTCCTCGACGTCAATCTCTCCCAGAGCTTCCTCTTTGCCAAGCACGGGGGGCCGAAGCTGCGCGAGACGAACGGCGCCATGCTGCTCGTCTCCTCGACCCGGGCCTTCATGTCGGAGGCCGACACCGAATCCTATTCGGCGACGAAGGGCGGGCTCTTCGCCCTCGCCCATTCCTTGGCGGTCAGCCTTTCGCCGGAAGTGCGTGTGAACGCGGTTGCGCCCGGCTGGATCAACGTGTCGGGGGAAGAACTGCGACCGGTCGACCATGAGCAGCATCTGGTCGGGCGGGTCGGAGAGCCCGATGACATAGCGCACGCCGCAAGCTTCCTCCTCGACAACGAGAAGGCGGGCTTCATCACCGGGCAGACGCTGGTGATCGACGGCGGCATGACGCGCAAGATGATCTACGCTCATTAAGACCGGCGCCGGCCGCCACCTCGGGCGGCGGGGCTCGCCCCCTAGCGGGGTCGGAGCCGCCGGTTGTCGCTGAGGATTCGTTCCGCCCTCAACGCAGGGGTGATCAATCCTCGTCGTCCTCGGTATGCCGGGGCTGCTCGGCCGAGAGGAAGTCGCCCAATGCCGTCAGCGGCTCCACATAGCCGGCGAACACCTTGATGCAGACCATCAGCGGCACGGCGAGGAACATGCCGACGACGCCCCAGATCCAGCCCCAGAAGGCGACGGAAAGGAAGATGGCCGCGGCGTTCATCTCCAGCCTGCGGCCGACGATCATCGGCGTCAGGAACTGGCCTTCCACCGCCGTGCAGGCGAGATATAGCAGCACCGGCACGGCCGCGGCCGACAGATGTCCGAACTCGGCGAGCGCGATCACGCCGACCAGCGCCATGCCCATGATCGAGCCAATATAGGGGATGAAGTTGAGGAGCGTCGCCAATGCGCCGAAGACGACCGGCGTCGGCATACCGACCCACCACAGGCACGCGCCGACGGCTATGCCGAGACAGATGTTGATCAGCGTGATGGTGAAGAGGTAGCGCGACAATTCGCGCTCGATGTCGTGGGCGATGTGCAGCGCCCGCTTCTTGTCCGACATGGTGGGCATCGACCGCACCAGCTTCTGGTAGAACAGATCCCCCGAAGCGAGAAGAAAGTACAAGAAAATCAGAGAGAAGGCGATCGACGCGAGGATCTGCGGCGCCGTCTGGGTGACGTTGTCGAGAAGGCCGGGGTTCTTGACGACTACCTCCCGCGGAGCGTCGTCGCCGGATTGACCGGGCGCCTCCTCCGAGGCCGCGCTGCGCACTTCCTCCTGCGCCGCCTGGAAGCGGTCGAGCCGATCGCGCACCGACCGCAATTCATCGTCTACGGCGGCGGCATAGCGCGGCGCGTCGTTGACGAGATTGGTGATCGGATCGCTCAGCATGTAAAAGCCAAGCGTCAGGGTCATCAGCGAGCCGACCACCAGCACCAGGGCGGAGAGCGGCTCCCAGATCTTCAGCCGGCGCCGCAGGAACCGGACGATCGGGCTCATCACCAGCGCGAAAAGCAGTGCCAAAATTACCGGCAGCAAAAAGCTTGCCGTCAGATAGAGCGCGCCGAAGAGGAGGATGAAGAAGATGCCGATGACGGCCCAGCGCGGGCCTGTCTCGAAGTTCTGGGTGTTGACGAGTCCGATGGTCGGGGAGATCGTCGTGGAGCGCTGATCGCTCCGCCTGCTGGCTTCTTTTTCCGACGACAATTCACCCCCCGAATGCAAAAGTTCCATCCTAAACGGCGGGTGATCTTCAAAGTTCCGCGAGCGGGCGGACCGGACACTTAGCCAAACCCAAAAGCCCGTCTGGATTGCGGCGCCCCGGTTCTCTCCATTCCAGCGGCTCGGGTCGTATGAAGCCAACCGCCGCACCTTTACCCGACGACGCTATGCCTCTCTGCTGCGTCCGGCCGGCGGACCGGGGTGGCTCAGTCGCCGATTGCGACGGGGCCCGAGGAGACCATCTTCAGCTTCCAGCCCGCCGCCGCGGTGTCGTCGAGCTTCAGCTGGCTGGTGAGATAGGCCAGCCGGTCGCGGTCGGTGCCCTTCGCCGTGCAGAAGCGATCCTGCAGATAGAAGGGCGGGATCGCCTGGTAGTAGAGCGTCGCCTCGACACTCGCCACGTCGCCGGACAACGATGCGAGGTCGATCTCGTAGCTCAGCGTGTCACCGCCGCCGGTGACGTAGTCCGGGTCGTCGCCGACGGCGACGGAGCCCGTGTCCTCGGCGAGGGCCGTGCCCTTGGAGCCGAGGGCATTGGCGATCGTCACACGGTCCTCGAAGGGCAGATAGCCCGACGGAAGGATGCGGTTGTCCTTCACATGGCTGCAGATCGACAGGAAGCTCGTCGTCAGCTGCCCGGCGGGCGCCGCGTCGTGGCCGCACATTGCCTCGCCCGAAGGCGGCGGCGTCGAGACCAGCTCCTGATAGATCTGCGCCTCGCCTTCGCTGCTGATTCTCTGGTAGTGCGGTTGATGCCGCCGCTCCAGCGGCGCGATGCGGGCCGAACAGTCGCGCTCCCACCACAGTTCGCCCGGCAGCGGCTCGCCCTTGGCGTCAACGATGACGCCGGCTTCATTGGTGCCGCCGGAGGTCCACAGCGGCTTGCCGTCCGCATCGAGCGCCCGGAACTCGACGAAGGCCCGGCGGAAGCCGACGCCCGAGGGGAACTTGTGCCCGACGTCGGACGCGACGCGCACCTTGGCGGTCAAGCGCCCGGCATCGCTCGTCACATCGGTGACCGCGATCGACGCCGACAGCTTCTCGGCGTTCTCCAGCATCTTGTTGCGGGTTGTCACGATGTTGTCGACACCCTTGGAGACCAGCATCGGATCCTGGACGGGGATGCCGAGGAAATCCGGGAACTGATCGGCCATCTCGATCAGGAAGACGTTGAGGCCGACGAGGGTGTGGAGCGCGAAGCCGACACGGCGCTCCAGATCGATCGCGTCCGGACCGAGGGCATTTTCCGCCTCGGGGAAGTTGCTGTGCTCCTGAATGCTGGCGATCTTCGAGACCAGCGGCTGGCCGGCCTCGTCGTGGCTCTTCATGTGGCAGGCCTGGCAGCTCTGGGCCTTCGGGCCCGCCCCTTCGGGAAGAGTGCCATTGGCTGTCACCCCGGTGCGGTAATCGCTGAAGGCCCATTCGGGATAGGTGGTCTGCTCGAAGGTGTAGCCGAGCGTCTTGCCCTCATCCAGCACCGGCAGATGCACCGTGTGGCAGCTGCCGCAGAGGTCGGACTTCAGGAACGTCTCGTCATGCCCGGGCTGGATGCCGAGGGCGTTCTTCATCGGCACCTGTTTGGGATTTTCGAACGGGCCTTTCAGCTGATCGGCCGCGCCGACGAAATAGCTGCCGGTGAAGGTGCGGGCGAAGCCTTCCGCGAGTTCCGTCGGATTCAGCTGATCCTGCCGGGCGATGATGCAGCGATTGGCCTCGCTGTCCTTTGCCGCGGCGACGTCGGCATCCTTGAAGATGGCGTGGTGGCAGGCGGTGCAGGAAATGCCGTCGCGGGCGAGCGCGCCGAAATCGGCGTGCTCGGCCGTCGGATTGTCGGGCGGATAGGGCACGGCATCGGCCATCGACCGCTCGAAATTCGGGCAGCTCTCGCCTTGCGCCGCACCGTCGAGCTGGAACTGCCGCTGGCCCTGGATGCCGTGGCAGCCGAGGCAGATCGACTGGACCTGCGGCGAGACCTCGGGATGAAAGGTCTGGGTCTCGCTCGCCAGCTGGGAGAAGAAGATCGGGTCGCGGCCGGCAAGGCCCATCGGCGAATTGCGCCAGGTGCCGTAGGGCGACATGTTGATCAGCTTCGAGCCGTCCGGATTGTGCACCTTGTCGAGCGGCGCGGGTTTGGTCATGTCGAACTGCAGCCCGGTGCTGCCGGCATCGTGGCAGCCGACGCACTGGTCGGAGGTGAGATACTGGCTCTTCTCAGTGGTCTTGGCGTGTTCCTTGACCCAGACCGTGTCGTAGCTCGCCGACGGCATCTGCAGCGTGGCGACGTCTTTCGGCAGCTGCGCGAAGACATAGTCGAAGAGCGCGGCGACGTCCGGATTGAGCTCCTTCGGCGCGGGCTTCGGATCGTCGACCGCCGGCGCGATGTCGGTCAACGCCTCGTGATGCGGTTCGGAGCCCAGATCGAGGGCGAAATCCTGCGACAGGAAGGCGATCGGACGGCCCGGCTCACCCTCGATGTTGGACAGGCTGGAGAAGGTCGAGTTGTTCGCCGCCGAAGCATGGCAGTTCAGGCAGTACTGGCCGAAGCCCTGATAGGGCAGTCCGTTGGAAGGGCGCGGCGGCCAGTCGATATTGGCCTTGGGATCGTCGCTCCAGCCATACCAGCCCCAGTACCAGCCATCATGGGAAGCCTTGGCGTCACGCACCATGAAGGCGGCGCCACTGGTCGGCTTCAGCATCGCCGGGTCTTCCTTGGCGCAAAGCGCCGCCGGTGCCGGATACATCTCCTTGACGATCATCGCGCCGTCGGGAACCGGTGGCTCCTCGGCCGGGCGCGCGGCTTCGTCGGAGGGGCGCGCCGTCTTCAGCCAGGCATGCATTTCCGGGGAATACCAGATCACGACGGGCGCGTGCGTGCCGCGATCGCCGCCGACCCAGGCGCCGTTGATCAAGCTGGCGACATAGGGGCCGGTGTCGCGCACATATTTGTCGCGCACCCAGCCGGCAGTCGTATCCCTGTGGCAGAAATGCGAGAAATACTGGTTGAGGGCTTCCTCATACTCATTCAGCGGCAGGGCGGCCGGCTTGCGGACGATCGGATCGAGGCGCTTGCACAGGGCAAGATCGTCCGGAACCTGCGCCGACTTCTGCAAGGCGACGCAGGCGGCATCGGCAGAATTTACCGCCATCAGCGTGAATGTCAGAGCGACCAGCCATCGCGTCATCCTGCCCGACATGGCGTCACCCCTCCCGTCCGGCCTCCCGGCCTGATCGTCCTTTCCCGAAGGGTACAGCAATTTGGAAATATGAGAAGTTGAATTCATCGTTCAAAAGCCAGCCATAGTTTCGGAACGATGAAGAATGCTTCCCCAAGAGTTCACGGCCCGAACGAAAGCGGGGGCCGAATGGCCCCCGCATACTCGCGACGACGATGATCGTTCGCCGTCAGTGTAGGATCTGCGAGAGGAACAGCTTGGTGCGCTCGTGCTGCGGGTCGGTGAAGAAGGCGTGCGGCTCGTTCTGTTCGACGATCTGGCCGGCATCCATGAAGATCACACGGTTCGCCACCTGCCGGGCGAAGCCCATCTCGTGGGTGACGCAGATCATCGTCATCCCCTCTTCTGCGAGACCGACCATGACGTCGAGCACTTCCTTGATCATCTCCGGATCGAGCGCCGAGGTCGGCTCGTCGAACAGCATCACCTTGGGGTTCATGCAGAGCGAGCGGGCGATCGCCACGCGCTGCTGCTGACCGCCGGAGAGCTGGCCCGGATATTTGTTCGCCTGCTCGGGGATCTTGACCCGCGTCAGATAGTGCATGGCGATCTCCTCGGCCTTCTTCTTGGGCATCTTGCGAACCCAGATCGGCGCGAGCGTGCAGTTCTCGAGAATCGTGAGGTGTGGGAAGAGGTTGAAGTGCTGGAACACCATGCCGACCTCGCGGCGCACCTCGTCGATCTTCTTCAGATCGTCGGTGAGCTCGATGCCGTCGACGACGATCTTGCCCTTCTGGTGGTCTTCCAGCCGGTTTATGCAGCGGATGGTGGTCGACTTGCCGGAGCCGGACGGGCCGCAGATGACGATGCGCTCGCCGCGATGGACGGTGAGATTGATGTCGCGCAGCACGTGGAACTCGCCGAACCACTTGTTGACGTCCACCATCTGGACGGCGACTTCATCGGAAACCTGCATCTTCGTCGGCCGGGTGGTCCCGGCGTCGCCTTTCGCGGCGGCTTCGTTGGGGAGGCTCATGTCAGCAATTCCTCGAAAAGATTTCAGCTCCTGTGACCCGTGTCGAGACGCCGCTCGGTGTAGATCGAGTAGCGCGACATCGAGAAACAGAACAGCCAGTAGATGAAGGCGGCGAAGATCAGGCCGGTCGCCGGCGTCGATGGCGTGATCCAGTTGGGATCGTTGAAGCCGCGCCGCACCGTGCCGAGAAGATCGGCGAGACCGATGATGTAGACGAGGCTGGTATCCTTGAAGAGGCCGATGAAGGTGTTGACGATGCCGGGGATGACCAGCTTCAGCGCCTGCGGCAGGATGATCAGCCGCATCTTCTGCCAATAGGTCAGCGCCATGGCGTCGGCGCCTTCATACTGCCCCTTCGGGATCGCCTGCAGGCCGCCGCGGACCACCTCCGCCATGTAGGCCGCCGAGAACAGCGCGACGCCGACGCAAGCGCGCAAGAGCTGGTTGAAGGTCACGCCCTCGGGCATGAACAGCGGCAGCATGAAGTTCGCCATGAACAACACGGTGATCAGCGGCACGCCGCGCCAGAACTCGATGAAAACCACCGAGAGGAGCTTCACCGCCGGCATGTCGGAGCGCCGGCCGAGGGCGAGCAGGATGCCGAGCGGCAGGGACGCGCCGATGCCCGACAGCGCCACGACAAGGGTCAGCATCAGACCGCCCCAGAAATTCGTCGGGACCTGGGGCAGGCCGAAATTCGTCGACATCAGAAACAGGAAGAGGATGACGGCGGCGGCCGGAAAGAACAGCCGCGCGACATTGCCCTCGCCGCGCCGCGCCATGACGCCGACGAAGACGACGAGGCCGAGTGCGACGACCGCGGCGAGGAAGGAGATCAACGACAAAAGCGTGAAGCGGAAGTCGAGAAACTCGAAGGACCGGGCGCTGACGAAGTTGGACAGCAGGATCGCCACGAAGGCCAGCAGCGTGGCACCGAGCGCGATTTTCACCGGCAGGCTGTGAAAGCCGACCTGCGGCTCGGAGGAGACGTCGCTGATGGTGACGGCCGCTGCGATCAGGAAGAGCAGCGCCAGTTCGCCACCGGAAAAGGCGAAGCGACCGCCGGTCAGAAGCACGAGCGCCAGGACCGGGAAGACGCCGAAGAGCAGGACGGCGTTCAACCGCTTGTAGGGCACCTTCGGAATGGCGACACCGGCGACGAGAAGGACGAGTGCGACGAAAAGGAAGTCGACGCGCCAGCGCTCGGCGAATGGATAGGTGCCGTAGATGAACTGGCCGAACTTCGCCTCGACGAAGGCCCAGCAGGCGCCGCCATGGCCGCCGCCTTCGACGAGGCAGGCCTCGCGGTCCTCGCCGGTAAAGACCGCATCGAGGACGGCCCATTGGAAAATGCTCCATGCCGCCCAGAGGACGAAGAGACCGGCCGCGATCGAAAGGATCGAATCGACGGGCGTGGCAAAGAGATTGCGGCGGACGATGCCGAAGGCGCCGACCTCGCTCGCCGGCGGCGGCAGCGCCGCCTTCTGGTCCTTCGACACATATTGGAAAACCTGCTCTTCCATCGATCGTCCTTCAGCGCTCGACCAGCGCCATCTTCGAATTGAACCAGTTCATGAAGAACGACACCGACAGGCTGATCGTCAGATAGACGGCCATCCAGATGCAGACGATCTCGATCGACTGGCCAGACTGGTTGAGCACCGTCGAACCGACGGCGACGAGTTCGGGATAACCGACGGCAAGTCCGAGCGAGGAATTCTTGGTGAGGTTGAGATACTGGCTGGTGAGCGGCGGAATGATCACCCGGAAGGCCTGCGGCACGACGACGAGCCGCAGCGCCTGGCCGCGTCTCAGGCCGAGGGCGGAGGCCGCCTCGTTCTGTCCCTTGGAGACCGACATGATGCCGGCGCGCACGATTTCGGCAATGAAGGCGCCAGTATAGATCGACAGCGCCAGCCACAAGGCGATGAATTCCGGCCGGATCTGGATACCGCCCGCGAGATTGAAGCGATTGGCGGTGGGAAATTCGAGCACCGCCGGCACGCCGGTGACGATGAAGACCAGGATCGGCAGGCCGAGGATCAGCGCGAGAGCCGTCCACAGAATCGGCTTGCGCTCGCCGGTCGCCAGCTGATGCTTCTTGTTGCGCTGGGCGATGACAATCGCCGCGACGATGCCGACGACGAAGGCGGCGAACGAGGCCCATGCCAGCGCCCCGAAGATGATGCTCGGGATCTGCAGGCCGCGATTGGTCAGGTAGATGCCGATGGGGCTTTCTTCGAGGCCGCGCGGACCGCTGAGAACCGACAGGACGCCGAAGTACCAGAACAGGATGACGAGCAGCGGCGGGATGTTGCGGAAGATCTCCACATAGACGGTGGAGAGCATCCGAATGAGGAAATTGCCCGACAACCGGCCGATGCCGACGACGAAGCCGAGGATCGTCGCCAGCGCGATACCCGCCGCCGAGATGATCAGCGTGTTGAGGATGCCGATGACGATCGCCTCGCCGTAGGTCTCGTTCGACGTATAGGCGATCGGCGTGATGGCGATGTCGAAGCCGGCGCGCGACCAGAGGAAGTCGAAGCCCGAGGCGATGTTGGCTGCGGCGAGGTTGCGCGCCGTGTTGTCGATGATCCACCAGGTGAACCCGACGAGAAAGACGATCAGCGAAACCTGGATGACGATGCTTCGCACCGTCGGATTGTTGAGGATCGACGAGCCGCTGACGCGTCGTGGCATCGTCTCAGTCTCGACGCTCATGGCGACGAACTCCCACGTCCGGCAAGGCACCGACGATCGGCCGGCGGCGCGCGCAGCCCGATGGCCCACGCTCCGGCAAGCGACCGACGGCCCGCCAGTTCCGGCACTGTCTGAAAATGGGCGCCCCGATCAAGGGGCGCCCGCACACGTGGCGAGCTTGCCGGGATCAGCGGATCGGCATGCCGTACTGCAGGCCGCCCTTCGTCCACAGGGCGTTCTGGCCGCGCTGGATCTCCAGCGGCGTGTTGACGCCGATGTTGCGCTCGAAGATCTCGCCGTAATTGCCTACGGCCTTGATGATGTTCACCGCCCAGTCCTTGGACAGGCCGATCGAGGCGCCGAAGTCCTTGTCCTGGCCGAGCAGACGCCGGATCTCCGGGTTCTCGGAGGTCATCATCTCGTCGACGTTCTCCTGGGTGACGCCGAGCTCTTCCGCGTCGAGAAGCGCGTTGTGCGTCCACTTGACGATGTTGAACCACTGGCTGTCGCCCTGGCGCACGGCCGGTCCGAGCGGCTCCTTGGAGATGATCTCCGGCAGGATGACGTGATTTTCCGGGCTCGCCATTTCGAGACGCGAGGCCGCAAGGCCCGAAGCATCGGTCGTCAGGACGTCGCAGCGGCCGGAGTCATAAGCCGAATTCACGTCCGACTGGGCCTCGATGACGACCGGATTGTAGTCCATCTTGTTGGTGCGGAAATAGTCGGCGAGGTTCAGCTCGGTGGTCGTGCCGGACTGGACGCAGACGGTCGCGCCGGACAGTTCGAGCGCCGAATTGACGCCGAGGTCCTTCTTCACCATGAAGCCCTGGCCGTCATAGTAGTTGACGCCGGCGAAGGCGAGGCCGAGCGTGGTGTCGCGGTCCATCGTCCAGGTGGTGTTGCGGGCCAGCATGTCGATTTCGTTGTTCTGCAGCGCCGGGAAACGCTGGACGGCCGACAGCGGCGAGTACTGCACCTTCGACGCATCGCCGAAGACGGCGGCGGCAACGGCCTTGCAGTAGTCGACGTCGAGACCCTGCCATGCGCCCTGGTCGTTCTGGGAAGCGAAGCCCGGCAGGCCGGTGTTGACGCCGCAACGAAGCTGGCCTCTCTCCTTCACGGTGTCGAGCGTCTGCGCAGAGGCGGCGCCGCCGGCGAGCCCTGCAATCGTCATGCCGAGCAGAGCTGTCAGGAGCTTGGAATTCATCAGGAAGCCTTCCCCATCTGGGTTATCGTTTTAACTCTGTCCGCGCCGTCTGGAGACAGGCGCGGCAGCGGCGGCACCGCTTCTTCATCGGTGACCTCCGCCAAGCTGGGCAATTCCATGACATAATTTTAATCAGGTCAAGCTGCCGGTTTTTTCTTTTGCAATGCACACCGGTGGAACGATCAACTCTGCAGACAAAGTAGCCAGAAGGACGAACAGTTGACCACGGACCGCTCAAAATCCCGGCAGACGGGCCCCAACACCCTGCTTGCGCACGGGCCCTACGATCCCCGATCCATGCACGGATTCGTCAATCCGCCGGTCGTTCACGCCTCCACGGTGCTGTTCGAATCGACCGATGCGATGAAGAATCGCAAGTCGCTGCCTTATACTTATGGACTACGCGGCACCCCCACGACGAAAGCTCTGGAAGATGCGTTGAGCGAACTCGAGAACGCGCATGAGACGATTCTCGTGCCCTCCGGCCTCGCCGCGATCTCGATTCCCCTCCTCGCGTTTCTCGGCGCCGGCGATCATTGCCTGATCGTCGATTCCGTCTATTCGCCCACTCGGCAGTTCGCCAACGGCACGTTGCGGCGCATGGGCGTCGAGATCGAGTATTTCGAGCCCCATGTCGGGGCGGGCATCGCGGATCTGATGAAGCCCAACACCAAGGTCGTTTTCCTGGAGGCGCCTGCCTCCAACACCTTCGAGATGATGGATGTGCGGGCGGTCTGCGATGCGGCCCATGCCGGCGGCGCCGTCACCATGCTCGACAACACCTGGGCGACACCGCTGTTCTTCCGCCCGCTCGAGCACGGCGTCGACCTGTCGATCCACGCCCTGACGAAATATCCGAGCGGGCATTCCGACGTGATGATGGGCAGCGTCTCCGCCACGAAGGAAACCGCCCACCGGCTGCGCGAGACGCAGATGCAGATCGGCGTCAATGCCGGGCCCGACGACGTCTACCTCGTCCTGCGCGGCTTGAAGACCATGGGCGTGCGGCTGGAGCGCCATCAGGCCTCGGCGCTCGAACTGGCGACATGGCTGGAGGGCCGGGACGGGGTCGGCGAGGTGCGCCATCCGGCCCTTGCCTCGTTCTTCGACCGGGACCTCTACGAGCGCCAGTTCTCCGGTTCCTCCGGCCTGTTCTCCTTCCTGCTGCCCGGCAGCTTTTCCCGCGCCGCCACCTTCCTCGACGCGCTGGAGATCATCGGTCTCGGCTATTCCTGGGGTGGGCACGAGAGCCTTGCCGTGGCGGTGGACCTTTCGGATCGCACGATCTGCAAAGGCCCGGCGGATGGAACCTTCATCCGCCTGCAGGTGGGGCTCGAGGACGTCGCCGATCTCAAGGCGGACCTCGAACGAGGCCTTGCCGCGGCGAGCAGCGTGACCTGAGGTCGCAGAGGGGTGGGCCGTGCGGTGCGCTTCACGCCATGGTTAGGCCCCATTGCAGCCCCACGTAACGCTCCCAAAATAGCATAGAGAACGAAGATCGACGCCGGCATGAACCGGCGCGACGTCGAAGGGCGAAGGTCCCAAGAGAGGAAGCCGCACGAAGATGGCCCAATTCATGCAATTCATCCGCAGCGCCGGGCGCCGCGCAGCGATCGCCGGTGCCGGGGCGGCGATGCTCCTGTCTGCCGCCGTTCCCGCAGCCCAGGCCCAGGCGACCGCTGCGGCCCAGAAGATCGCCGACCATTTCGCCTCGATCCCCTCGATGCATGGCGACTTCGTCCAGTTCGATCCGAACGGCCGGCAGTCGGAAGGCAAGTTCTACATCGAGCGCCCCGGCAAGGTGCGCTTCGATTATGCCAACGCGCCGCTGCGCGTCATTTCCGACGGCTCCAACGTCGCGATCAACAATCGCAAGCTCAACACCTGGGAGACCTATCCGCTCTCCCAGACGCCGATGAAGCTCCTGCTCGACCGGCGCATCAACCTGTCGCAAGCCAACATCCAGAGCGTCAAGGAAGAGCCGGACCTCACCACCATCGTCATGGGCGACAGTTCGGTCTTCGGCAATTCCCGCATCACCATGATGTTCGATCCGAAGAGTTCCGACCTGAAGCAGTGGACGATCCGCGACAAGCAGGGGCGGGAGACCTCGGTGATGATCTACAACGTCCAGGAAGGCGGCAACATCCAGGAATCGGCCTTCAAGATCCCCTATACGGCGATCTCGCAGGGCCAGACGGGCAACCGCTGATCCGGCACGTCGAGGGCGACCCGCGTCGCCCTCACCCCTTTCCGAAAAACCCGAGCAGCGCCGCGAGCATCTCCTCCGGCGCCTCCTCGACGAGGAAATGCCCGGCGTCGATCGGCCCGCCGGTGACGTCGACGGCCCAGCGCTTCCAGATGTCGAGCGGGCTCTCGCCCGAGCCAGGAATTCCGACCGAACCCCAGAGCGCCAGCATCGGCGTGGCGATCCTGCGACCCGCCGCCCGGTCCTCCCGGTCGAGCCGCCAGTCGATCGTCGCTCCCGCACGATAATCGTTACAGGCGCCGTGAATATGCTCGGGCCGGGCAAAGTGCTTGGCATATTCGGCGAGGGCCTCGGGCGCAAAACCCTCCAGCGATTTCGCGCCCGTCCAACTTGCCATTGTGTGCTTCAGATAGAAGACCGGGTCGGCGCCGATCAGCGTTTCGGGCATCGGATATGGCTGCGCGAGAAACGGCCAGTGATAGACTTTCAACGCTTCGCTCGGCCCCATCGCATCCCAGACTTCGGCGACCGGCACGATGTCGAGAACGGCGAGTCGGGTCAGCCGCTCCGGCATGTCGAACCCCATTCGATAGGCGACGCGGGCGCCGCGATCGTGGCCGGCGACGGCAAAGCGCTCATGGCCAAGCGCGCGCATCACCGCCGCCATGTCGGCGCCCATGCGGCGCTTGGAGTAGGCGACATTCTCCGGGTCGTTCTGCGGCACCGACGAGCGGCCGTAACCGCGCAGATCCGGCACGACGAGGCTGAACCGCTCGGCCAGCCTCCCGGCGATCGGCGCCCACATCGCCCCGGTCTCAGGATAGCCATGGAGCAGCAGCAGCGGCGGGCCGTCGCCGCCGTTGCGGCAGAAGATCTCGGCGCCCTCGCCCGGGATGACGCGCTCGGAAAAGCCTTCGAACATGATGTTTCTCCGCCTCAAGGGCCGTCCTGGCTGCTGGTTGAGATACGAAGGCCGAAGGCACCCGCAAGGTTTCGGAAGATTCCCCTCCTTGCTTCGTCGTCCCTCGCCGTGCCGGAGCACGGAACAATGGTAGCTCGTGAACCGGCTCTTCTTCGCCTGCAGACCGACTCCTATGGGGATAGCCATCGCCTCGCGCTTGCCGTCGACTGGCTCCCAGGCCTAAGCCGGACGACCCTCTCCCGCCCCTTTCAGCAAGAGCGCCGCGCCCATGTCCTTCTCCCTCGCCACCTGGAACATCAACTCCGTGCGCCTCAGGATCGGCCTGGTCGAACGCTTCCTCACCGAGCACCAGCCGGACGTCCTGTGCCTGCAGGAGACCAAGTGCCCGAACGACCAGTTCCCCGAAAAGGCGTTCAGGGCGCTCGGCTACGAGCACGTGGCGATCCACGGCCAGAAGGGCTATCACGGCGTCGCGACGATCTCGAAGCTGCCCTTCGAGGACATCGTGCGGCAGGATTTCTGCGCCGTCGGCGATGCGCGGCACCTATCGACGCGACTTGAGACAGGGGGGCGGAAAATCCGCATCCACAATCTCTACGTTCCGGCCGGCGGCGACGAACCGAACCCCGAGATCAACCCGAAATTCCGCCACAAGCTTGATTTCGTCGAAGAGCTTCGGCGCACGAATGCCGACGGCGAGACGGGCGTTTCGGCGCTCCTGTGCGGCGATCTCAACATCGCGCCGCTCGAAACCGACGTCTGGTCCCACAAGCAGCTCCTGAAGATCGTCTCGCACACCCCGGTCGAGACCGAAGGGCTCGTGACGGCGCAGAAGGACGGCAACTGGACCGACCTGATGCGGGTGCATTTCCCGCCCGAAGAGGTGCTGTTCACCTGGTGGAGCTACCGCGCCAAGGACTGGGCGGCCTCCAACCGCGGCCGCCGGCTCGACCATGTCTGGGGCTCGGCCGACATGGCGCCGGTGCTCGAAAAGGTCGAGATCCTTTCCGAGGCCCGCGGCTGGGAGAAGCCGTCCGACCATGTGCCGGTGATCGCAAGGTTTGCGCTGTAGAGATCCAGGCGGCCAAGCACGCCAGACCTGCCGAGCCTCAGCTGAACCGATCTTCGAGCCGCTCGATGTCGGCGAGCATCGCTTCGAGTTCGTAGCGGATACGCTGGTGCAGGACGGCAGCGAATTCCGGATACTCTTCGAGCATGCGGCGAAACAGCGTCCGCGAGACGCGGATGAGGTCGCAGTCCGTCTCCGTCTGGGCGCTCGCCGGCCGGGTGGTCTCGGTGATCAGGCAGATCTCGCCGAGCAGCGCCCCCGGGCCGTGACGGGAGACGATCTTGGCGTCCTCGCCGCGGCCGCGCGTCAAAACGACGCTTCCCGAAACGATGACGAAACCGGCGTCGGCCCGGGCATTCTCGCGAAACACGAATTCGCCGGTCCGCACGCGCCGGTGCTCGGCACCGAAGGCGAGAAGCCGCAGCTGATCGGTCTGAAGCCCGTCGAAGAGCCGGACGTTCCGGAGGATCGCGATGTCGCTCTCGAGGCTCATCGTTGCGGCGTACCGATCTTTTCCTGCCCCGAGGCGCGACGGGACTTAGCCGGCCTGGCCTCTCCATTAACCATCGAATCGGATCCGGAGCTCCGGTTCACGGCGCTCCGCCGCCAAGACACGACGACGTTATCGTGAACGGGATTGGTAGAGGAATGGTGAACGCGCGGGCAAGACTTGTCCTGCGGTCGCCTCAGAGCGGCGATTGGACGAACTCATACCGCAGGTTAGATCTTGGCCGACGCCCTGCCATGCCGTCCGCCGCAGAACGGCAGCGACGACCAGGGTCCCGAGGCCAAGCCGGAGCCTGTCAGGGCACCAGCTTGTAGCCTCCGGCCTCCGTCACCAGCAACCGCGCATTGGACGGATCCGGCTCGATCTTCTGGCGCAGCCGATAGACGTGGGTCTCCAGCGTGTGGGTGGTGACGCCGGAATTATAGCCCCAGACTTCCTCCAGAAGGACGTCGCGGGTGATCACCTTGCGATCGGCCCGATAGAGATAGCGGATGATCGCCGTCTCCTTCTCGGTCAGCCGGATCTTGCCGCCCTTCTCGTCGATCAGCACCTTCTGGCTCGGCTTGAAGACGTAGGGCCCGACCTGGAAGGTCGCGTCCTCGCTCTGGTCGTGCTGGCGAAGCTGCGCCCTGATGCGGGCCAGCAGCACCGCGAAGCGGAACGGCTTGGTGACGTAGTCGTTCGCCCCGGCCTCCAGGCCGAGGATTGTGTCGGAATCGGCATCCTGGGCCGTCAGAATGATGATCGGCGCCTTGAAGCCGCCCTTGCGCAGGACCTTGACAGCCTCGCGACCGTCCATGTCCGGCAGGCCGACATCCATCACGACGAGGTCGATCAGGCCGCCTCGTGCCGCAGCAATGCCCTTGGCTGCCGTGTCCTCCTGCAGGACGTTGAATTCCTCGTGCAGGGACAGCTGCTCGGCCAGCGTCTCTCTCAGGTCATCGTCGTCGTCGACGATCAATATGCTTCTCGCGCTCATCCCCAACCGCAGTTCGCCTGTCGTCAATATTGCGGGCTCGCCCGCCCGGATCGTCGGCGGATTGATTGTAACATAGGGTTTTCGTGGCTAGGACAACACTGTTGCAGAAACGCAAGGCTCGCGGGGGCTGCACCGTGACGATCGACCGCATCATCATACGGCGAAAACCGGGCGACCTCCGGCGCGGCATCCTGACCGCCGGACCGCTCCGCATCCCTTGCGCGCTCGGGCGTTCGAGCACGACGATCGGCAAACGCGAGGGTGATGGCGCAACGCCGGTGGCGGTGATGGGCGTCGTCGAAATCTGGCATCGCGGCGGCCGCATGGCGCGGCCGAAAAGCCTCCTGCCGACGCGCAGGACACGGCCAGGCGTCGACGGCTGGTGCGACGCGCCGCGACATGCGGCCTACAACCGCCATGTCCGCCTGCCCTTTCCGGCGAGTGCCGAGACGCTGGCGCGCGACGACCGGCTCTACGACGTCGTCGTCGTCCTCGACTGGAACTTTTCTCGCCGGGCCCGCGGGCGCGGCAGCGCAATCTTCTTCCATGTCGCCAAGCCCGACTATCCTCCCACCGAGGGCTGCGTCGCGGTGGCGCCGGCCGACATGGCGAAGCTTGCCCCCTTCCTGTCCCGCAGGACACGGCTCGTCGTCGAGCGCTGACCATGGCGGCTCTCGCCGGCGGCGAGTGGCGACAGGGCCGCCATGTGCGGCGTCTTCATCAGGGGCTGCGGCGGGTTCGTTCGGGCCTAAGGTTAAATCGCCTCTGGGCTGGCCGTCTCCTGCAACCGGATCCTGATCGACGAGTTCCGTTCTCTGGAACAGCTACAATCCAGCCGCGCCCTGCGTCGGCCGAATTGCGAGGACGGACCATGGATCGCTCAGAAAACACCGACAAGCCGATCATCGAACCCTATGACGAGCCGTCGGGCGGCTGGGGGTCGGTCAAGTCGCTCGTCGCCAAGTCGAGCCAGGAGGGGCTGCTTGCCTCGACCGTCTGGGCAACGCTCCAGAACCAGAACAAGGCCGACGGCTACCAGTGCGTCTCCTGCTCCTGGGCCAAGCCTGCCGATCCGAAGCCCTTCGAATATTGCGAGAACGGCGCCAAGGCGACGATGTGGGAGATTACCCCCAAGCGCTGCGACCGGGAGTTCTTTTCGCGGCACCGGGTGTCGGAACTCCTCGAATGGACCGACCACGACCTCGAAAAACAGGGTCGTCTGACGACCCCGATGAAATACGATGCGAGCCTCGATCAATACGTCCCCATCAAATGGTCGGACGCCTTCCGGGAGATCGGCGAGGAGCTGAACGCGCTCGATCCCAAATCGGTGGTCTTCTACGTCTCCGGCCGCGCTTCCCTCGAAGCCTCCCACATGTGGCAGCTCTTCGCCCGCATCTACGGCTCGAACAACCTGCCCGACTCCTCCAACATGTGCCACGAATCGACCTCGGTCGGCCTGCCGGAATCGATCGGCTCGCCCGTCGGCACGGTAACGCTCGCCGACTTCGACGTCTGCGACATGATGTTCTTCTTCGGCCACAACACCGGCACCAATGCCCCGCGGCTGCTGCACTGGGTTCAGGAGGCGCGCAAGCGCGGCGCCCCGGTGATCACCTTCAATCCGATCCTTGAACGCGGGCTGATGCGCTTCAAGAGCCCGCAGAACCCGGTCGAGATGCTGTCCCCCGGCGAGGGGACGAAGATGTCGAGCGACTACTATCAGGTGCGCGGCGGCGGCGACGTCGCGGCGATGACCGGAATCGCCAAGGCCGTCTTCGCGCTGGACGATGCTGCGAAGGAGACAGGCGGCAAGCGGGTGCTCGACGTCGCCTTCATCGAGGAGCACTGCCACGGTTTCGACGAGTTCGAGGCCTTCGTGCGCGCCGCCGACTGGGAGCAGATCGAGCGCTGTTCGGGCCTTCCCCGTAGTGAACTTGAGCACGTGGGACGGGTCTATTCCAAGGCCGACAAGGTCATCGGCAATTACGGCATGGGTCTTACCCAGCACCGGCACGGCATCGAGAACGTCCAGATGCTGGTGAACCTTCTCCTGATGCGCGGCATGATGGGCAAGACCGGCGCCGGCATCTCGCCGATCCGCGGCCATTCCAACGTGCAAGGGCAGCGCACCGTCGGCATCACCGAGAAGCTCGAGCTGATCCCGCACAAGAAGTTCGAGGAGTTCTACGGCTTCACCGTGCCCAAGGAGAAGGGGCTCGACACGGTCGAGGCCTGCCAGGGCATCATCGACGGATCGGTGAAGGGCTTCGTCTGCCTCGGCGGCAATTTTTCCCGCGCGGTACCGGAGACGGGCCTGGTCGAGGAAAACTGGGGGAAGATGCGGCTCAACGTCCAGATCTCCACCAAGCTCAACCGCAACCATCTTCTCACCTGCGAGAAGACCTACATCCTGCCCTGCCTCGGCCGGCTGGAGCGCGACGCCCAGAACGGCGTCGACCAGATCGTTTCGGTGGAAGATTCCACCGCCTGCATCCACGCCTCCTACGGCAAAACGGAACCGGCCTCGCGCGAACTCCTGTCGGAGCCGAAGATCACTGCCGAACTCGCCAAGGCGACCGTCGCCGGCAGGTCGACGGTGCCGTGGGACCAGTGGGCCGCCGATTACAGGCTCGTTCGCGACGCGATCGAGCGGGCCTATCCGGCCGACTTCAAGGACTTCAACGCCCGCATGGGCACCCCCGGCGGCTTCCACCGCGACATCGGCGCCACAAAACGCGAGTGGCGCACGGAGACGAAGAAGGCCAACTTCCTCGTGCCGGAAAGCTTCGACGTCGACCCGGACATCGATACGACGCGGCCCGACGTCCTGAAGCTTCTGACCATCCGCTCCAACGACCAGTTCAACACGACCGTCTACGGCTATGACGACCGCTTGCGCGGCGTCAAAGGCACCCGCATGGTAATCCTGATGAACGAGGCGGACATGCGCCGCCTCGGCCTGACGGACCAGGATCGGGTCGATATCGAGACCCATACCGACGACGGCGTAACGCGGCGGGTGGAAAACTACCGTGTCCACGCCTGGCAACTGCCGAAAGGCAACTGCGCCGGATATTATCCGGAGCTGAACGCGCTGATCCCCCTCTGGCACCACTCCCGCCGCGCCCATGTCCCGGCGGCGAAGTCGGTGCCGGTGCGTATTCTGAAGCGACAGGCGACCTGAGCCGCGGCTTCTCCGGCGGTCGGCCTCTGCAGAAGAAACGAAAAAGCCTCGGCATCGCTGCCGGGGCTTTTGTTTGCTGCCTGCCGAGGGTGTTACCTGCGGCCCATCTTCAAAAGCCGTGAGATGATGAAGACCGGCACGACGATGGCGGCGCCGAGGAGGAAATAATAGACCGCCCGCTCGACCGAGCCGAACAGCGAGCGCCACGCCCACTCGACGCTGCGGATCACCCAGTCGATGATGTCGTTGGGGTTCCAGTTCAACCACGAGAGAATGAAGCCGACGAGGATCGAGATCAGGATCAGCCGGATGGCGACGCCGATCGGCGATCCTCCCAGGATCTGGTTGATGCGCTCAGACATGGCGGGCGATGTTCTCCGGTGGGGTCGTCCTTCGGCACCGCAGGTAGGCGGGATGCCGGTGGACTGCAAGTTCCATCGACCTCGACGCGGTTCGAGCGAATGAACCGGGCAGCCCGCAGTGGCGCGCCTCAGCCCCGCCAGGAGCCGTCGGGCACCTCGACGTCGCGTTCGGCGGCCGCCAGCGCCGCCGCGAGCCCTTCGCGGTCGAGCGGCGCGCAATAGGCGGGCTTTGCCCGTTCGAACCGCCAGCTGTCGGCGAGGCTTCCAGTGTCGACCGGCTCGTAGCCGAGCTCGTCGGTGAGTTCCATCACGACCCGCTTGGCCTCCGCGTCGTCGCCGGCGACAGGCAGCGCCCGTCGTCCCGCCTCTCCGGCGGGCTTGGCGTCGGTCGTCAGTTCGACGGCCCGAATGGCGTTGAAGGCCTTGACGATCCGCGCGCCCGGCAGGTGGCGGGCCAGACGCTCGCTGGTCGTCTCTTCATGGGCATCGAGTTCGGCGATCGCGCCGTCGCGCTGGGGATAGTAGTTGTTGGCGTCCATGACGATCCGGCCCGCGAGCACTTGCGCCGGCAGCGCATCGAAGGCGGTCAGCGGCACGGCGACGAGCACAAGATCGCCGAAGGCCGCGGCCTCCTCGGCCGTGCCCGTCTTCACGCCGAGGATCGCGCCGACGCTGAACAACGTCCTCGGATCGCGCGAATTGCTGATCATCACCTCGTGTCCCTTGGCAACAGCGAGCTTTGCGACCTTCTGGCTGACGAAGCCGGCACCGATCATTCCGATCCGCATGTCTTGTCTCCTTGGCTGATTCAGGCGGCCTTTTCCGCCCTTGCCAACCATTTGATTATCTCCGCTCCGCTGATAAAGTCGCAGTTCGTCGCGACACTAAAAACTGGCAGTTTGGAATGATCGATCGCTTGGCCAGCATGTCGGTCTTCGTGAAAGTCGCCGACAGCGGCTCCTTCGCGGCGGCCGCGGCAGAACTCGACATCTCCGCTCAGATGGTCGGCAAGCATGTCGCGACCCTCGAAGCCCGGCTCGGTGCCCGGCTGATCGCCCGCACGACCCGGCGCCAGAACCTCACCGAGCTCGGCCGCGCCTATTACCGCCAGTGCCGCGTCGTCCTCGCCGAGGCGGAAGCGGCCGACGCCCTGGCCGAGGACGTCGCCGCCGAACCGCGCGGCCGCCTGAGGATCAACGCCTCCGTCACCTTCGGCAGCGCGTCTCTGGCGCCCCTCGTCCTCAGCTATGCCGATCGCCATCCCAAGGTCGAGGTCGATCTCGTCCTCAGCGACCGCCGGGTCGACCTGATCGAGGACGGGTTCGACGCGGTCGTCCGAATCGGCGAACTCGCCGATTCCTCCCTGATCGCCCGGCCGCTCGGCCCCTATTGCCTCATGCCGGCCGCCGCCCCGACCTATCTCGCCCGCCACGGCCGGCCGGCCCATCCGCGCGATCTCGCAGAGCACCAATGCCTCGTCTTCCTCGGATCGAGCGAGACCCGCAGCCACATCTGGGCGTTCCGGCGGCAGGGCGAAGTGGAGGAGGTGCGCGTTGGCGGCCGTCTGCGGATGAACGACACGCGCGCCATGCTTCACGCCGCCGAGGCCGGCGCCGGCGTGGTTATGGGACCGGAAATGCTGATCGCACCGCTTCTGGCCGCGGGACGGTTGGAACGATTGCTGCCCGACTGGGACGCGCCATCCTGGCCGATGCACGTCCTCTACGCCCCGGACCGCCGGCCGACGGCGAAGCTCCGCACTTTCCTGGACATGCTGGCCGAGGCGTTTCCCCGGCGATGACCCGCCGCACTCCGGCCGGCCATCCTCAGTCCGGCAGCATCGCTTCCAGCGTCTCGATCCGATCGGCCTCGAAGGCCGGCTTGTCCCATCTCAGCCGCGAGACCCGCGGGAAGCGCATGGCGACGCCGGACTTGTGCCGGCTCGATCGCGCCAGCCCCTCGAAGGCGACCTCGATGACGAGGCCGTGTTCCGGCTCGGCCCGGACCGAGCGCACCGGCCCGAAGCGCTGCACCGTGTTGTCGCGGATGTATTTGTCGAGTTGCTTCAGCTCCTCGTCTGTGAAGCCGAAATAGGCCTTTCCCACCGGCACGAGTTCCGGATCGTCCGCCGGGCCGCTCCAGACCCCGAAGGTATAGTCGGAATAGTAGCTCGATCGCTTGCCGTGGCCGCGCTGGGCGTACATCAGCACGGCGTCGACGAGATGCGGGTCCTTCTTCCACTTGAACCAGGGCCCCTTCGGCCGGCCCGGCACATAGGCCGAATCCCGCCGCTTCAGCATCAGCCCCTCGATCACAGGATGCGGCGGCGATGCCCGCAGCCCGGCGAGCGCCTCAAAATCCTCGAAACCGACGAGCGGCGACAGGTCGAAGCGGGTCGGCTCCAGGCGCTCGACAAACCGTGCCAGCCGGTCCCGCCGCTCGGCGAAGGGCAAGGCGCGGATGTCCTCGCCACGGTCGATCAGGAGATCGTAGCACCGCAGGAACACCGGGTGCTTCTTCAGGATCGCCCCGGAGACGGTCTTGCGGTTCAGCCGTTGCTGCAGATCGGAAAACGTCGCCGCGACGATGTCGTCGGGCCGTACCCCGCGATCCTCGACGCGCGGTGGCCCGCCCTTCTCGCCAGTCTCCGCGACGAGCAACTCGCCGTCGAGCGTGCCCTCGAAGGTCATGAAGTCGGTCAGGTCGGGAAAGGCGCCGGAAATGTCGTCGCCGGTGCGCGAATAGAGCCGGCGGACGCCGCCCTCGGCGCTCGCCTGGACGCGAATGCCGTCCCACTTCCATTCGGCCGCATAGACGTCCGGGGTGATCAGGCCATGGTCCGGCTCTTCCAGCGGCTGCGACAGCATCACCGGCCGGAACGGCGCCAGCGCCGCCGAGACGGGCTTTTCCGCCCGACCTTCCAGCCAGGCGAACAGCGCCCCGTAGGGCGGTTCGAGCCCGTGCCAGAGTTCCTCAATCTCGGCGATGTCCTTTTCGCCGAAATCGGCCAGCGCCTGCTTGGCGAGCCTGGCCGAGACGCCGATCCTCAGGCCCCCGGTGACGAGTTTCAGGAGCGCGTAGCGGCCGGACGCGTCGAGACGGTCGAGCCAGGCCTCGACGAGCCTCACGCCCTCCGGCCGGGTGGCGGCGTCGAGACGGGAGACGATCTCCGACAGGGTCGGCGGGGGCTGGCTTCGAGACGCTCCGCCGGCGGCGGTCTCGCCTCCAACGCCTCGTGACGATTCCTCCACGAGAGACGGCATCGGCTCGCTTTGGGGCAAATGGCGGTCGATCTCCCCCCTTGAGGGGGAGATGCCGGCAGGCAGAGGGGGGTCGCCAGCCGCAACGGCCATGGGATCGTCGCGGATCGCCTCCCCCGCCCCTTCCGGCCAGACCAGTGAGATCGTCTCGGCGAGGTCGCCCACATAGTCGTAGGAATATTGAAACAGCACCGCATCCATGCGGTTCGCGACGAGTTCGCGCAGCATCGCCGGCTTGACGCTGCGAATGTCGAGGTCGCCGGTGATCGCCGCCAGCGCCAGCCCCCGCTCCGGGTCCGGCACGGCGCGAAAATGCTCGACCAGGAGCCGCAGCTTGCCGTTGCGCGAGGGCTGCAGGACGAGGGCATCGAGGAGATCGGCGAAGGGTTTCATTGCGCCGAAAATGCTGCGGCGGAGCGTCCGGGCAAGCCGGCCCCGCCGCTCGGTTCGTCATTTCGGGCCATGCGGCCCCGGCACGCTCCGGCAAAAGCCCTCAGGGCCGCTGCCAGGTCTGCACCGTGCGGCAGAACACCTTGGCCAGACAGCCACGCAGCTCCAGCTTCGTGCCGTTCAGCCGCAAGCCGCCGTCATAGCTCTCGCCACTGCGCGGATCGCGCACCCGGCCTTTGTATTCCGGCGGCGATCCGGCGACTTCGGCGACTGACTGCCCCTTGTAGCGGCCGCTGGCGATGGTGGCGCAGAGGCCAGCGGGGCAGCCTGCGACGGTGACCTTCGTCCCGTCCTCGGTCACCCAGTCGCCGATGGCCTGCGGCGCGGCGAGAGCCCCACCCGCCGAGCCGGCAACGAGAAAGATCAGGGCGGCAAGCGTCGAATGGCGGAGCGTCATGCGTCCGATCCAAGCCGGCAATCATGGTGAGACGATGAAGGGGCGGCGGTCAATCTGTCGCACCCGCCGTCACACGCGTGCGGGCAAGGCCCGCGCGCCGCGGATGCCACGCAGCTTCAGATGATGCTTCGCCGTGAACACCGCATCGGCGTCCATGCCGGGCTCGCGGGTCAGCCAGTCGAGATAGTCCTCCGGCACCTGGCCGATCGGAATGCCCTTGTACCGGCCGAAGCGCAGCTTGCCGAGCAGCGCCGGTTCGGCGGAGGCCCGCTCGGCGCGGTCGAGGAAGTCGGACAGGTCGTGGCAGCGCGGCATCAGCACCGCCGCGATGCTCCGCAGCAACACGGCCGTGCACACCGCATCGTGGAGCGCGCGATGCGGCGCCAGCCCCGCCAGCAGCGGCTCGACCGGCGAAAGGTCGAGCGGCACGTATTTGACGAGGCTCTGGAGTCCATGCGCCTTGAGGTTCGGAAAGGCCCGCAGTGCCAGCTTGTGGGTGCACAGCCAGCGGCCGGTAAAGCGCAGCCGCGAGCGGTCGAATTCCGCCCTCTGGGCGGCAAAGACCGGCGCTGCCCGGAACGGCAAAGCCGCCTCGGCAAAGCCCGGCGCGCCGGCGAGCATCTCGTCGGTGATCCGATGGACTTTTCGCGCATGTGGATTGATCGGGACGCCGGCGGGATCGCAGAAGCTCTGCATGGGATTCAGGATCTCGCCCGTCGCCAGATCGAGATCGACCGAGCCGATCTCGATGACGGCGTCCTCCTCGAGCCGCTGCCCGGCCGTCTCGGTGTCGATCACCCGGACGAGGCTGGGCTGATCTTCGGCGAAAAGCGACGGCGTGGCCGGGAGGGGCGGAAAGAGATCGATCATCGCTTCTAAGATTGCGCTTCAGCGCGATCAAAACAAGAACCTTTTTCGGGAAGCGTTCGCCGCCAGTCGGTCCACGATCACCCCAGCCGGAGCCGCGAGAGCCGCGCTTGAAACTGCGGGTGAGAAGCGGTGACCGGTTGCCGCATGGCGCCTTTCTCCGGACTGAGGGACCGCAGATTCTAAAACGGATTTGCCCTTGAACCTTGGGCCTTTTGCCGGTATCAGGGCCTCGGCTGCGGGCGTCGACCCGTTTCCGCTTCTGGATGCCCCAATAGCTCAGTTGGTAGAGCAACGCATTCGTAATGCGTAGGTCGCTGGTTCGAGTCCGGCTTGGGGCACCATTTTCCTTTTTTCGTTGATTTTGCAAACTGTCTCAGGCTGCGTCATGCAGTCTCAAATTGCGCGTAAAGTATTGATCTAGCTGTCAGAATCGCCGCTTTTTCGGGACTCCTACCGTCTCAATTTGCCTCACGCGATCTCAACCGAGATCAGCCTATCTCGTGCCCGCTGGCGTAACGATGACGTAACGAACTCGTTACGTCAGCCGGTCGCCTCGCGTAGATTTCAGGCATGAGCAAACTCAACCGAGCGATCCTTCGCACCATCGCCCCCCGCCGCGAAAATTCAGAAGTTCACTAGTGGCGGCGGCCTGTATCGCCTCGTCACTCCGGCCGGCGCGAAGTCGTGGCGGCTCGACTACGGTTTTGCGGGCGAGCGACGATCGAAGACGCTCGGCGCCTATCCTGACAAGGGCCTCGCCGAGGCACGGACGGAACGGGATCGGATCAGGGGACAGGTCGCCCGCGGCAATGATCCCGAGCCGAAGCTCGCCCCTGCTCCGGAACCCCAGCGGCCGGCCGTCACCTTCGGGGACATGGTGAGGATCTGTCTCGACGGGCTCGAAAAGAAGGGACCGGCACCGGCCACCTTTCAGAAGAACGTCAGGACCGGTCGACGAAGCGGCAGAACCAGCCAGAGATGCCGATCGGATCCGGCCGAGGCTGTGGCGGATTTCGATCGCTCTCTAACACCCTTGCCGGGATGGCGCTTGGTGCCAGCCATCTTTGCGGGATGAATGCTCTCCAGTTTAGGCCGATTCATGCGTTCCTAAATTCGCGCTCTAGCCGACGAAACGGCGCAAGAGCTCGGCGTCGCGGCGAGCACGCGTGCCGGCTGCCGACTCGTGCCAACTTACTTCGGCCTCGGCCTTTCGGGTCTCACTCTGACCTTGGCGCAAGATGCCTTCGGAGGCGGCCCTGGAGACGATCTTGACCCTGCGGGCTTTCGCCTGCGTCGCGATCGAGATCGTCTCGCCGGCAATGCTGAACGCTGCAGAGATCGCGGCGATGACCGCCGCCAACACGACGAACGCCTTGTCTGCGACCGCCCTTTCCGTCCAGTGCGGTGTCAGATAGGCGTCCTGATAGCCGACGCGCGCCAATTTGAGTTGTTCGTCGCCTCCCTCGAGCTTGGCATCGACGGCAACGACATCGAAACCGGAAACCTCCCGATCGACGATCGTCAGGAAGCCCGATACCGGGATGGGTCTGCGCTCGCGATCGACGATGGAGACCGTATCACCGAGAACGAGGGCGCCGCTGTCCGTCGTCAGCTTGTCGCCCCGCCAGCGCAGGGGCTCGCGGATCTCGTAGTGACCTTCGACAAGAATGTCCGGCGACGGCGCCTGATCGCCGATGACGACGGGGCCGGCAAGCCGAAGGCTGCCGATCATCGCCAGAGCATCCTCTCGAATCACGATCCGCTGTCGTTCATGGCCGGCAATCCGCTGCTGCGTCGTCTGAAGCGATATCGTCGGCGCAGATCCTGAAGCGTCGCCGATCGTCGCCTCGCCAGGCTCGACTGACATTGGCGACGACAGCAAGATCTCGATCGGGCCCGTTCCCAGCCGACGCATCACGCCGCGGGCCCCGCTCGGCCAGGTCAGCGACAGTTGGCCCTCACCGAGCTTTCTCTCGGTGTTGCCGCAGGGCGCATCCACCACCGCCGATGCGCCATCCCGGGTGCTCCGCGAGGGGAGGCGCGCTTCGCACAACGCGGCATGCGGCAAGAGCCAGTCGGTCCTCGCTGCGAAGTGGGCCGTGATCTGCTGGGTGCGCGCCCGGATCGATATCGTCCGTTCGGGCACCGAGTCGTAATAGAAGAAGATCGAAACGAGGGCGATGATCACGATGGCGAGGACGACGACTGGGAGTTGAAGGCTCCCCAGCCAGCCGGATGAGTATTTCCGTGCCACTTTTGACGATCACTGCTCGGTGAAAAAGACGCGGAACGTCGTCGACGGATCGGCCATGCCGCCGCGCTCCGGCATCAGCTCCACGATCTGCCCGCCGGCCTCGAGATCGCTTCCCGGAATGTCGCAGCGCATGTCATAGCTCGTCCGACGTTCGGACGCGACCGGTTCGCATGGGATCGCCGGCGCGGAAGGATCGTCGCCGAGGAAGGCATAGAGGCGGTCGGCCCGGCCCGAATTGACGAAGATCGCAAGATCGGAGTTCGAAGGAGCCGATTCCTGATTGAACCAGGCAGGCACGACTTCGACCACGTCGTGAACCTCGCTGCAGGCGCCGCGCGTGATCCGGGCGGTCAACTGGTTCGGGTTCGTCTCGTCCAGGATGTCGGGATACTCGGTCTCGAACTTGAAGTCGCCGAGTGCCGTTTCCGTCCAGTCCTTGGGCGTACGGAAATCCATTTCCGCCTCATACAGCCCATCGACGCTCATCAGACGAGCGCAGAGCGGCCGGTCGGGCCATCCGGGGACCATGGCCCTGAGACGGGGGGTCGAGTCAGCTGCCTTGGATAGCCGCAGGACGCCGACGACGATCGCGCCGGAAATCGTCGCCTCGTTTCGCACCCATTCATGCGGCCCGCCGACGACTTCCAGTTCCCGCATCGACACCTGGGCAGAGGCTGAGGCGACGCCAAAAACGAGGCTGCAAACCGTAGCGGCTGTTCTCGCAGACATCCCGTTCAGCACCCTTATCCCCTTTGCCAAAACCGTTCTCCATCTGGCACATTACAATCCCTCGCCATAAGGGCAACCTTGAGGAGCGTTCGTGCTGAAATCAATTGCCGTCATTCTGTCCGCCGGTATCCTCTGGGGTGCCGCAGCATCCTCAGCCCTTTCCCGTCCTGCCGCGATCGCCACGAGCGAAGGCGAGATCGGACAGGTCTTCCTCACCCAGAACAACGGCGTCTGCTATGCGCTCATGCCGGACCACGTCGTCCGTCGCCCGGGTTTCGATATCGTTGCGGGACTGCCGGAACAGCTTGGTCGCGGCACGAAGACGAGCCTCGCCTTTCCCGAAAGCGGCGGCGTCGGAATGGATCTGGCACTCGCCTCGGTCACGGGGGCGCTGACGCGCGACTGCGGGCCGTCCTGGCGCGACCTGCCACGCGATCTCGGCAGGGTCCTGCAACAGAACGGTGTCGGCGAACTGGTCCGCGTCCAGCGCAACGGCGTCATGGAAAGGACCGCCGTGCGTCTTCGCCGCGTCTTTTACGAGCATGTCGAGATAGAGCCGACGAGCGACGCCCCGAAGGGCCGCATCGCGAAAGGCACGAGCGGCTCGGTTCTCATGGTGAATGGCGTTCCCGCCGGCCTGGCGGTCACGACCGCGGGCGACGACGGGGCGCGGGTCCTGCGCATGGATGCCATCGTCAATCGTCTCGACCGTTTCGTCAACGACCGCAACCCCGCCGATCTCGCCGAGGGAACGCCCGTCAAGTCAGCAGATCTCGAAGCGGCACCGCACGTCGGGCACAGCTTCGAAATTACGGAATGGAGCGCCTTGCCGGCAGAACCGCAATTCGCCGCAAAAAACCTCGAAGGCGGCTCAAATGCCTTGCCTTACATCGCGCAAGCGGGCTCCGAACCGGTGACACTCAAGCTCACCTTTACCGGCAGCAACACACAGATTATCCGGTCGATCCAGCTCGTTTCGGAAACAGGGGGCGACGACGCGGAGGACGCGCTTCAAACAACGATCCCGAAAGCGATCGAAATCACAGTGGATTCGTCATCGAGCGGCAGCCGGCCACGTGTCCTGCCGGGAGGTGACATGAGCCCCGCTGGATTGTTCGAGACCAAAATCGGCGGCGGCACGAAGGCACGGACGGTCACGTTGCGGTTGCGCAGTGCCTGGCAAACAGGACTGCCGATCCGCATCGACCGCGTCGTGATAGAGTGAAATGTCCGCTGGCGCGTTTCATTCGGTGAGATCTATCATCGCCGTGCCTGATGCCCCCTTTGCGTTGATGGACGTTTGAAACGGTCCCTTGAGGAGACCCTCGTCGTTCAAAGTAAGCGTCGCGGCCAATGACCCTGAAAAACTATCTCCGAATATAGAAACGGTTTCTCCGGAAAGCGCAATGAGACAGAAGCGCCCTCGTGAGTCCAACCAGCATTTCGCCTCGTCGCTGTAGGCCCCTACCTGAAACGACAAGGTTCCCCCTTTGTCATCATAGCTTCCACCGTTTCCTGCCACGAACCTGGCAATTCCCTGAAGGGACTCCTTGTCTGTGCTGGTTAATTCGGTTCGCAAGCGGGGTTTGCTATCGAAAATCGCCTTGAGTGCCGCAGATCGGAGTGCCCGATCGCTGGAAAACAGACCGGCTTCCTTCGCCATTCGGACCAAAGCGGGGTCGTCGCTCTTGATCATGATTTCCATCGCCGCGCGACGTTTGGCAGGATTGTCGTCATTCAGGCGCTGCCGGAACGCTTCTAGTGTCGTTGCGCGGCGGTTAATCTGCCGATCGAGATCTTCGAGGGTCACAGCGCTTGCAGAGGCCGCGAACGCGAGAGCGAAAATCGACAGCATCAGATATTTAAAAATGCGATACAATACTGCCTCCATCTCTATTTTTCTATTTTTCTATCTATCTATTCCATTAAATCGATCATGGATTTCAAATTTGCTCGATGTTCACTCCACTCGTAAAGCACAAGTCCCGTCATTAATCCATTTTCGTTTAATTTGAGTGGGATTTTTGCGTTTCTAACTTCAAGAGTTGCCGTATTATCGGCCAGATAGATGAGACACCCTTTTTGCTTATAAGGGCTCCAGCATTCGAGCTGCGAATTATATTCGCCGACAAGCAAGTAAAAGAAGGCTGTCTTGCCCTCAACAGATCCCTCAAGGCTCCCCTCGATCCAACCGATCAAATGCTCGGTCTCGGGTCCGTCCATCTGAACCTGCACTCGAAGTCGAGGATTGCGGTCGAAAATCGCCCTCAGCGCGGCCTTTTGTATCTGGATGTCCGGCGAGTTCAGCCCCGCCTCTTTCGCCAGGCGCACCAAAACCGGATCGTCGCTCTTGAGAAGAAACTCCATCGCCGCCCGGCGGCGATCGGGGTTGTCATCGGCCAATGCGGAGCGGAATTTTGCAAGCTCGGCCTGACTGCGATCCATATGAGCTTCGAGATCCTCGAAGGTCACGGCACCGGCAGGGTGAGCGGTCAGCATCGCACCGACGAGAAAGCCAGCTACGGCAAGGGCATTCAAGACATTCATGACGTCTTTCCGTCCATTCAGAACAATACGATTTTTGCGGGAATCGGCTTTGCGAGACTGTTGTCGGAAATCGTGCCGGCGAGTTCTGCCTCGTCGTTGAGTAAGAAACGCCCGCGAACTTCCGCGCCGAGGCTATAGACCATGGTGACGGCCAAACCCTCGACACCGACGGCGTAAGCCGGGTTACAGTCACTGGATGAGCTTAGACTGAGACAGTTCAACTCGGGAAAACGTCCGGTGATCTTGAGCGCAAAAAGCCCTCCCCGTTTTGCGGCCCAAGCAGTCCCTTCCTCATCGGCGTCCTCTGCCTGGAGATCCACGACGAAGTTCGGCCGTGAAAACATCAGCTCCCGCAGTGCGACGATGCGAAGCGCCGTATCGCCCGAATTCAATGCGTCGCTGAGAACCCGCGCGCGCAACATCGGGTCACCGCTGGAAGCGGCCGTCTGGAAGGCCGCCCTTCGGACGGAGGGATCGGAACTTGATAGGAACGGCTCCAGCTTGGCAGAGCTCCCGCTCTTCGCTTCGATCTCGGCGATCATATCTTCGACCGACTTGACCTTCGTCTGCGCGAAGCCGGCCCCGCTCGACGCCAGCATGGCGGCCAAGCTCCACGCGACCATGGCACTCTTCATCAGCTGCATCACCTCGATTTGAATCTCTCGGGAAGAACAGAAGCATGCAGCGCTCTTCCGGTGCAACCTCGAACACCGGTGAACTCGTACATGCTGGGAAAACCATCGGCGGAAGCCGCATCAACGGAATTTCTATTCACCGTGATGACCAGCTCCACTTCAGTTGGCGCCAGCGCCCTGACAGTCGCAAAAACGATAAACGAGTGCCACGACTTCACTGACCTGCCCGTCGCCATTTTCCTTCTGCCATCCTGTCGTGATAATCCCTTCCAGTCGCGCGGAGGTCTGGCACCGCCTTCCACGTGGCGATGGGGAGGGATAATTGGATCGTTCGCTCGCGGAGACGCGTATGCAGCGCCAAAGAGATGCTGCTCCGGCGCCGGACAATGACCCGGCGGCGCCGCTCGCCAGCCTCAAGCAAAGCGTCGAGGCAGGGCTGATCGGCCGCTCCGGCCTGGTCGAGCGGCTGATGATCGCGCTCTTGACCAGCGGGCACCTGCTCGTCGAGGGCCCGCCGGGCCTCGCCAAGACGCGGGCGGTAAAGCTTCTGGCCGGCGGGCTCGAAGCCTCCTTCTCGCGCATCCAGTGCACCCCCGACCTGATGCCGGCCGATCTCACCGGCACCCAGGTGTTCCGTCCCGAGACCGGTCGGTTCGAATTCGTCGAAGGGCCGGTGTTTCATTCGCTCGTCCTCGTCGACGAGATCAACCGCGCCCCGCCGAAGGTCCAGTCGGCGCTGCTCGAAGCCATGGGCGAGGCGCAGGTCACCGCCGGCGGCGTCACCTACGAGCTGCCGCAGCCCTTCATGGTGGTCGCGACCCAGAACTCGATCGAGCACGAGGGCACCTTTCCCCTGCCCGAGGCGCAGCTCGACCGTTTCCTTATGCATGTCCTCGTCGAGCTGCCGGATGCCACTTCCGAGCTGGAGATCCTCGGCCTCGTCGAGCGGGAAGCTGCCGGCGAGGCGCCCGCCCGCCCGGCGCCGATCCCGACCGAAACGATCCTTGCCGCCCGCCGCAAGGCGTCGGCGATCCATCTCGCCCCCGCGATGAAGGACTATATCGTCCGCCTGGTGATGGCGACGCGCAAGAGCGGCGCGATGCCGGACGTCGAGGACAAGATCGAGCACGCCGTCTCGCCGCGCGGGTCGCTCGCCCTCGCCGCCGCGGCGCGGGCCCGCGCCTTCCTCGCCGGCCGCGACTACGCGGTGCCCGAAGACGTCTCCGCACTCGCCCCGGACATCCTCTCCCACCGCGTCATTCCCACCTGGCGAGCCAGCGCAGAAGGGGTTACCGGCCGCAGCCTCGTGGCCAAGCTCGTCGAGCGCGTCGAGCCGCTGTGATGCAGGCGCCGTCCTTCGATCCCGCCGACGAGGCGACGCGGGTCGATGCGGCGCGGCTCTTCGCCATGCGCCACATCGTCCGCAACATTCCCGAGCGACGCCTCGCGCCAATCGGCCGGCCCGGCGGCTTTGCCGGCAAGCGCCGCGGCAACGGCCTCGAGATCGTCGACGTCCGGCTGTTTTCCGCAGGCGACGACATCCGCCACGTCGACGCCGCGGCGACGGCGCGCACGGCCAAGACCCATGTTCGCACTTTCCGGGACGAGCGCGACCGGGCGGCGCTGCTGATCGCCGACTTCCGGGCGCCGATGTTCTTCGGAACGCGGGGGCGGCTGCGCTCGGTCGCGGCGGCCGGCGCTCTGGCGCTGGCCGGCTGGCGGATCGTCGAGGCGGGGGGGCGCGTCGGCCTGCTGGTGGCCGCCGCCGGGACGACGCAGTTCCTGCCGCCGCGGCCGCGGGAACGGGCGATGGCCGAGATCGCCGGCGCGCTCGAAAACGCCCACGAGGCGGCAGCGCAGGCCCTGACGACCGGCCGCCATCGCCGTGAGCCGAGCCTTGCCGAACTCCTCGACGAGGCGGTCGGGCGGGGCCTTCCCGGCAGTTCGCTCATCCTGGCGACGGGCCTCGACGACGAAGGCGCGGATTTCCCCCGCCTTGCCGGCGCCGCCTGCCGCAGGTTCGCCATGACCGTCCTCCTCGTCCGCGACCGGTTCGAAACCGATCCGCCGACCGGCGCCTATCCCTATCGCCTCGCCGGCAGGGACGGCGCCGGCCCGATGGGCTGGGCCTTCTTCGCCAAGGAGGGGAAGCGGCCGGAGGGCCGCGAGGATCCGGCTCTCGACGAGCGGGCCGAAAGGCTCGCCGGGGCAGGCGTCGCGGTTCGCCCGCTTGCGGCCGACGCCACCTTCGAGGCGATGGCGGCGACGATGGAGGGGATCGATGGCCGCCGCTGATCCGGACCTCGTCGAGCAGCTCCGGCCGGTGCGTCTGCCGCCGGGCTTCGATGCTTTCGACTGGCACGGCGCGCTGGCGATCTTCTCGCTGGCCCTCCTCGCCGGCCTCGTCCTGGCGCTCATGCTGAGGGCACTGACCGCTCCGCGGCGCTCGCTCGCAGCCGAGGCCAAGGACGGGCTCGACACCGCGCGCGGTCTTTCGCCGGCGGAGCGCTTCGTCAGGCAGGCGGCGATCGTCGCAGCCCTGAAGCGCGACGCCGAGGCCAAGGGCAAGCGGGGAGAGCTGGCTTACGCGCGGCTCGCCGCGATCCGCGCCGGCATCGACGCCGAGCTATACCGGCCGCACCCGGCCCTCGATTCGGACGCGCTGGACGCCGCAATTCTCGGCGCCATCGGCAAGGGGGAAAGGCGATGATCGGCTTTGCCATGCCGCTCGCATTCCTGCTCCTGCCGCTGCCGCTCGTCGCCATGCAGCTCCTGTCGGGGCGCGAGGCGGTGACGGGCGCGCTCGTCCTGCCGGAAAGCATCGGCCGCTCGCTCCCCGGCGAAGCGCGGGACGGCGTCTCGGTGCGGGCGCAGCGGGCCATCCCAATCCTCCTGTGGCTGGCGCTCGTCACAGCGCTCGCCGGGCCGGAGCGGCTTTCCCCGGTCGAGGCCCTGCCGGTTTCCGGGCGCGACCTCGTTCTCGCGATCGACCTCTCCGGCTCGATGGAGCAGACGGACTTTACCCTCGACGGCGAGACCGTCACGCGGCTCGATGCGGTGAAGACGGTGGGCAGGCGCTTCGTCGCCGGGCGCGCCGGCGACCGGGTCGGCCTCGTCCTGTTTGCCGAGAGGGCCTATGTCGCGGCGCCGCTGACCTTCGACGTCGCCGCCGTGGCGCGAGCGATCGACGAGGCGGTGATCGGCATTTCCGGCCGCTCGACGGCCATCGGTGGCGGGCTCGGCGTCGCCCTCAAGCGCCTCGAAACGAGCGAGGCCCGCTCGCGGGTCGTCGTGCTCTTGTCGGACGGCGCCGACACCTCCGGCAACGTCCTGCCGGCCGAGGTGGCAGGCCTGGCGAAACGGCTCGGCGTCACCGTCTATACCATCGCCCTCGGCCCGGAAGACCAGGAGACCCGCCCGAACGATCCCGACGCCGTGGACGCCAAGACATTGCGGGAAATCGCCGAGACCAGCGGCGGCAGCAGCTTCCGCGTCAGGACCACCGCCGATCTCGAAACGGTCACGGCGGCGATCGACCGGCTGGAGGCGAGCGGCCTCGACCGGCCGCCGGCGACGGTGCGCCAGGATTTCTGGATCTATCCGGCGATGCTCGCCTTCGCCTGCTCGATCTTCCTCGTCGTCAGCCGCAGGGCGCTGTGATGGCGGAGATCGGCTCCCTCGTCCTGCTGCGCCCCTCTTGGCTCCTCGCCTTGCCGGCGATCGCCCTTCTCGCCTTCGTGGCGCTCCGGCGCGCCCGCGGCCTCGGCGCCTGGGAACGGGCGGTCGATCCGGTGCTGATGCGGGCGATGGAGCGCTTCGGCCGGGTCGTGCCCGGCCGCGGCCGCCGCCTCGTCGTCCCGATCGCCATCGCCGCGCTGATCGCCCTGGCCCTGTCCGGCCCGGCCCGGCGCATCGAGGATCCGGAGACTTTCCGCAATCTCGACGGCATCGTCGTCGCCATCGACCTCTCCCGCTCGATCGTCGAGGGCGAGGGCCTCGCCGATGCCCAGGCCGCCGCACAGCTCGTCCTGCAACGGGCGGCGGGGCGGCCGGTGGCGATGATCGTCTATGCCGGGGAAGCCTATGTCGCCAGCGCCTTCACCTCCGACGCCACCGCCCTCTCGCCGCTGATCGCCCTCTTCGACGGCGAGGTCGTGCCCAATCCCGGATCGCGAACCGATCGGGCGCTGGCGCTGGCCAGCCGAATGTTCCGCGAGGCGAACGTCCTGAAGGGCGACGTCGTTCTCGTCACCGACGGCGACAATCTGGCTCCGGAGGCATTTGAGACGGCGCGCGATCTCGCCGGGCGCGGCATCCATGTCGACGCGTTTCTGGTGCGTCCGTCGGCCAAGAGCGGCGACATGCCGCCGCCGGACGCTCAGAGCCTCGAACGGCTGACCGGCGAGGGCGCAGGCAGCTTCGGCGAGGCGCGCGATCCTGCCGCGCTCGCCGACGCGATCGGCGGACGAGCGGCGAGCGATCTGGCAAAAGGCGACACCGCCGCCCTCTTCTTCGCCGATTTCGGCCGCTATCTTCTCGTCCTGGCGCTGATCCCGGCGCTGCTTCTCTTCCGTAAGGCGCATTGACATGGACCGCGCGTCACCCCGGATCGCCCTCTCGCTGGTCTGCATCGTCGCGGCTGGTGCCGCGGCGCTCGTCGCTGGCCCTGCAGCCTTCGGCAGACTGGCGCTGGCCGGCGGCCTGCCCCGCCTCGCCCTGCCGCTGTTGACCGACCCCCATGCGAAAGGCGTCGCGCTCTACGAGAGCGGCGAATATGATGCTGCCGACGCAGCTTTCGCCGCGGCCGGACGCCGCGCCACCTACGACCGCGGCCTGTCGCTCGCCGCCACCGGGAAATACGCCCTGGCCGTCGCCTATTTCGACGCCGTCCTCTTCGTCGATCCGTCCGATGTCGACGCCCGGTTCAACCGCGATCTCGTCGCCAGGCTGGTGCCGGATGTCATTGGCGAATCCAACGAAATCGACGGTGTCGCCGCCAATGCCATGGCCGACGGTCCGTCGGATGCGGGCGCCTCGGAACGCGACCTGATCCAGGCGAAGAGCGTCGCCATCCAGCTCAGCATCCTCGATCCGCGGGTGAAGAGCATGACCACGGCGACGGAAGGTTGGCTGGCGACGCTGGAGGACGAGCCGGCGCTTTATCTGAAGCGCCGGATCAAGGCCGAGTACCAGCGCCGTCAGGATCTCGGCCTCGCCAATCCCCCGGAGGATACCGCATGGTAGGCAAGCTGATCGCCGTCCTCTTCGGGCTATTTCTCGCCTTTGGCGCGGCGACGTCCGCAGATGCCGCCGAACCCGATCTCACCCTCGAGGCGACGATCGAGGCCGACAGCCTCGAGCCCTATGTCGGCGAAATGGTGCTCCTGACGCTGCGCGGCGACTACGACGCCTTCATCACGCTGGAGCGCTTCGAGGGGATCGAGCTTGCGAACTTCACCTGGCTGCAGCTCGGCCGCGACGTCTGGTCGAAGAGCCGCAAGAACGGCCGCGAATACACCACCGTCGAGCGCAAGCTGGCGCTCTATCCGCAGAAGCCGGGCACGCTCGCCATCGGGCCGTTCCGCCATCGCCTCACCCTCGACGACGGCAGCGGACGACGCAGCGAGACGATCGTCGCCTCGAACGCCCTCGATCTCACCGTGAAGCCGAAGCCCGCGACGGATGGCGGCTGGTGGCTGCCGGCGAAGAACGTCACCATCGACGACCACTGGGACATGGACACGGCGCGGCTTGCCGACGGCGCGACGGCGACGCGGACGGTGACGATCACCGCCGTCGGCCAGACCGCAGCCGCGCTGCCGCCGCCGCCGAAGGTCGTCGCGCCCTGGCTGATCGCCTTCATCGCGCCGGAAATCCGCACCACCGAGATCACCCGCGACGGCCCGGTCGGCACGGTGCAGTGGCAATGGCGGATGCGGCCTTCGCGGTCCGAACCCGGCCGGCTGCCGGCCTATCACATCCCCTGGTTCGACACGCAAAGCCGGGAGATGCGCGACCTCGTGATGAAGTCACGCCGATTCGCCTATGCGACGATCACCGCGCCAGAAGGGTCGGCCGCGCGGACGCGCCTGGAGAACTGGCTGCTGCCGCTCGCCCTCGGCCTTCTCCTGCCGGTCGGCGCCGCGCTTCATCGCCGCCGGCCGTTGCCCGCGCGCGAGATCCTGGCGCGGCTTCGCCGGTGGCTCCCCGAGCGCGACGCCCTCGCGATGCGCGCTGCCCGCATCCGCGGCGACGTCAGGGCCTATCGCCGCATCGCCGCGAAGCGCCTGTCCCGGCACGGCCATGCACCGGAGCAAGAACTCGCCGCCATCGACGCGGCGCTGTTTCGCGGCGCGCCGGTGCAGGTCATGGATCTGCACAGCCTCGACCGCCGGCTGCGAGAGGTGTTTCACCGAGCTGAGGCGGCGAACGAGATCGACGCGTGGCAGCGGGGTCGGGGCATTGCGGCAAGGCCGCGAGGCTGATCACGCGCCTGACTTCGGTTCACTCGCCGTCGAGCTCGGGATAATTCCGGAAGATGCCGTCTTCGTTGAAGGCGAGGCGGCGATCGCTCGCCAGATAAATGGCGATGCGCTCGCTCGATGCGACGCGTTTGCACAAGGCTTCGACCAGCGGAATCGATTCGGACAAGCTCCGCATGCGGCGGGGGAAGGCGTATCTCAGGCCCTCGACCGTCTGGAACAGGCCGAGATCGGCATAGGTCATCCGGTCACCGACCAGCCAGCTGTGCCCGGCCGGATTGGCGGCGAGGAGGGCCTCGTACCAGCCGAGAAATTTCGGCATCCGCCCGCTCCGGAAATCCTCTGCCCGGCGCGCCGCCTCCGCCTTCTGGTCGCCGTAATAGAGCGAAACGCCGACCGGATGGTGGGTGTCGTGGGCCTCTGCGACGAAATCGGCCGTCGTCGCTGCGATCGCCCGGGCGAACAGGACATCGGCCTCGCCTTCCGGCGCAAGGCCATGGCGCTCGCCGAGAAAGGCGGCGATCACCGGGGCCTGCGACAGGACGATCTCTCCGGCGACGAGAAACGGCGGCGCGAAGGGCAGAAGCGCGCCGCGCTTGCCCTCGATGAAGGCGAACATCGCTTCGATTCCGCCGCCCTCCGACGCATCGAGGCGGGCGACGTCGCGGTAATCGGCCCCGGCGGCTTCGAGAACGAGACGAACATATTCGCCGCGTCCCGGGACGGAGGGCCAGTAGTAGAGATCGTAGGTCATGATCGTGCCTCGTCCTTTCGGTTGAGCGGTCGATTTCCCAGGGGATGATAGGTCGCGACCGACCGATGATGAGGGCCCGTCGCATTTTCAGACCATTCGTCGGTCATATCGCCGTGGCCGCGAATCTGAGCGCCCCGCGCAAGCCTCGCGTCACCGGGCCGGACTAGATTTCGTCCTCGCCTGCGGGCGCCGAGGCATTCGGCGCGCGAAAGCGCGGCGCTTAAGGGAATGCGATGAAACTTCGAACGCTTCTTCTCGCCTGCGGCGCCGCCCTCCTCGCCAACCCGCTCGCCGCCGGATTGGCCCACGCCGAAACGCCAGCGAAGCTTCTGTTTTCGGCCGAACGCCAGCCCTCGGCAGGTGCACCGCAGAGCATCGGCTTTTACTCCAACGGCTGCATGGCCGGCGCCGCCGAGCTTCGCCCGGACGGCCCGAACTGGCAGGTGATGCGGCTTTCCCGCAACCGGCGCTATGGCCAGCCCGCCGCCGTCGGCCTGATCCAGCGCCTCGCCGGGCAGGCGGCGCGGGCCGGCATCTGGCCCGGCCTTCTCGTCGGCGACATCTCCCAGCCGCGCGGCGGCCCGATGGCGTCAGGCCACGCCTCCCATCAGGTCGGGCTCGACTTCGACGTCTGGCTGCGGCCGATGCCCTCGCCCCGCCTCACGGTCGAACAGCGCGAGACCTATCCGTTCCGCTCGGTCCTGAGGAAAGGCACCTTCAGCGTCGACGACCGGATCTGGGACGACAATTACCGCGATCTGATCAGGCTGGCCTCCGAACAACCCGAGGTGCAGCGGGTCTTCGTCAATCCTGGCATCAAGAAGAAGCTCTGCGAGACGGCGGGCCGCGACCGCGGCTGGCTTTCCAAGGTCAGGCCGCTCTACGGCCATGACGAACATTTCCACGTTCGGCTGTTCTGCCAGCCCGGCTCTCCCGGCTGCAAGCCGCAGCAGGCGGTGGGGCGCGGCGACGGCTGCGACGAGCTGGACTGGTGGTTCGACGTGGCGCTCCAACCGCCGCCGCCGGGCGCCAAGCCGCCGAAGCCGAAACCCCCGCTGACGCTTGCCGGCATGCCCGCGGCCTGCCGCCCGGTCCTCTCCGCCCCGGACAAGGGCGAGGCCGTCGCCGCCGACAGCAGCTCCGCAACCCCGGCAGGCGGAGGCTATGCCGATGCCTATGCGCCTGCAGCGCCGCAGGTGCCGATCCCGACGTCGCGCCCGTTGCGCTGAGGCTGGCCGAGGCGCGGCCGCCCGCTCACGCCGAAATCCCCCGGCCCTCGTTTCGATCGAAGGCCGCCACCGCGACGCTTCGACTTTGCCTTCGCGGCATTGATGGCCTATCTCAACGCCATGCGAATCGATTGAAGCGGCGGGCATCAGATGGCATCGACACGCGACGGCGGCGACCCCTTGAAATTTCCGGTCCTGATCGGCGACATCGGCGGGACGAACGCCCGATTCGCCATCATCGTCGACGCCTATGCCGAGCCGAAGATGTTTCCGGTCGTCCAGACCGCCGACTTCGAGAACATCGACGAGGCGATCCAGACGAGCGTCCTCGACAAGACGTCGCTGCAGCCGAAATCAGCGGTGCTGGCCGTCGCCGGCCCGATCGACGGCGACGAAATCGACCTGACCAACTGTCCCTGGGTGGTCCGCCCGAAGGGGATGATCGAAGGCCTGGGTATTTCCGAGATCATCGTCCTCAACGACTTCGAGGCCCAGGCACTGGCAATCTCCGCCCTGAGGGAGAACGCCCGCACCCAGATCGGCGGCGGCGTCATCCGTGAGGGCGCGAGCCGCGCCGTGCTCGGTCCGGGCACCGGCCTCGGTGTCGCCGGCCTCGTGCGGGCCCGCAACATGTGGATCCCGGTGGCAGGCGAAGGCGGGCACATCGACATGGGGCCGCGCACGGCCCGCGACTATGCGATCTGGCCCCATCTCGCTACCATCGAAGGGCGGGTCTCGGGAGAGCAGATCCTGTGCGGCCGCGGCCTGATCAATCTGTATCGGGCGATCTGCGCGGTGAAGGACGTCGAGCCTTCGCTCGACACGCCGCAGTCGATCACCGAGGCGGCGATCAACCGCATGGACGCCGAAGCCGGGGAAGCGGTCGATCTCTTCGCCACCTATCTCGGCCGCATCGCCGGCGACATCGCGCTCATCTTCATGGCGCGCGGCGGCGTCTTCATCGGTGGCGGCATCTTCCAGCGGCTGATCCCGGTGATCAAGAAGGATCACGTCCGCGCCGCCTTCGAAGACAAGGCGCCGCACACCGAGCTGATGCGCGAGATCCCGCTCTACGTGGTGACCGAGCCGCTCGCGGCGCTCTCAGGTCTCGCCACCTTCGCCCGCACGCCGCGCTTCTTCGGACTGGAGACGACCGGCCGCCACTGGGTGGGATGATCGGCCTCCAACGGCCGAAGTCCTGCTTCCGCACGGCCTGAAGACTCTTCGGCATTTGGATCTGCAGGGGCCGTCGGTTGCCGGAGCGTCTTCGCGCCTCGGTCTCCTGCAGCGTGGCCGGTCTCCTGCAGGCAGGTCGACGCTCCCCACAAGCGACACATATCCGGCGGTCACTGCGCCGACTCTCCATCTGCCGAGCGCATGAATGCGCCGCGATTCGATGTCGCTCGGATCGATCGGCGTTCCGGGCGGCGTCGGCGTATGTGACCGAGGCCAGTCGTCGACGGAACGAGCCGCGGAGAGGCGGGACGGGAGGAAAGACAGGCCGGCGATTCCGCCGTGCTGCCCGAACATCCATTCCACCAATGACCGACGGTTTCCACGCGGGTTGGCCGGTCGACCGCGCGCCTCCCGCATGGGCCCTTTTTGATGGGACGCACGGGCGGACCGCGCAAAAAAAGCGAAGGGCCCGGCGCTGCGCGCCGGGCCCTTCGTCAAGTCTTGCTCAGATGCTGCTTCGATTAGAAGGAGCGAACGAAGCGGAGGAAGCCGGTGGTCTGATCCAGCGAGTTGTCGTCGAGGCCAGCGATGTTCGAGTCGAAATCGACGTTGGCATAGGCGACCTCGGCGAGGACGTCGAAGTTCTTGGTGACTTCGTAGCCGACGTTACCGACGAACTTGTAGTACGTGCCGTTGCCGATGTTGGTGGTGTTGGCGAAGATGTCGAACGTCTCTCCGTAAGCACCCGACACCGCAACGCCGAGCTTGCCGAACGACTGAGCGTAAGCAGCGCCGACCTGCCACTCGACCGGAAGCGTGTCGAACAGGTCGCTGCCGTTGAAGGCAGCGTTGCCCGGCAGGCCGTACGCACCGACGGTGTTGGTGAAACCGCGGAGGACGTTGATCTGCGAGTAGACGGACGGGTCGAAGGCGTAGCTACCGACGATCTTCAACTCGGAGTCGGCGGCGATCAGATCCGTGAGCGAGAGACCGGCCTTCAAAGCGAAGGCATCGTCGCTGCCCCGCTCGACACCGATGAGACCCGGCCCTGCGACCTGGAAGGCCTGGTCTTCGGCGTAGGAACCGGCCAGATAGACGAAGCCCCAGCCGCCGGCATACTTCAGCTGGCCGACGACGTTCGGGATCCAGTCGCCCGTGGAGTCGTCATCGATCGCGATCGCAGCCGAGAAGCCGTCAGCTGCGTAGGTGTAGCGGATCTGGTTGGTGCTGATGTCGCCGACCGTGAGGTCGGTATCCGTCAGAAGATCGTCGTCATCGGCCCACAGGCTGTCGAGCTTACCCATGGTCAGGCCGCCGAGCTGCAGATAGCCCTGATCCATCGCATAGGTGTTGTTCGAGCCGGCAAGGTTGGTGGCCTGGACGCGAGCGAAAGCGCGCAGGGTGCCGAGTTCGGTCTCTTCACGAGCGTCGAAGTTCAGACGGACGCGAACCTGCGAACCGACCTGGTAGGTGTCGCCCTCGTTGTTGATGAGGAAGTCGTTGCCGTTGTCGTCGCTGATGGCGCCGTTGGCGGTGATCTGGTAGCGGACGTAGCCACCGATCTTCAGGCAGGTCTCGGTGCCCGGGATGTAGTAGAAGCCGGTGCCGTAGACGTCGCAGACCTTGACGTATTCAGCGGGTTCCGGGGCGACCGGTACGATGACGTCCGCAGCGCGGGCGCCGGAGACTGCGACGAAAGCCGCAGCGGAGCCGAGAAGAAGGCTCTTAAAGTTCATGTCCTGACCTCCAGTCAATTAATAGGTTAGGGTTGGGCCTTGTATGAAGGACAGCCTTCCCTGCCCCATCCCCTGTGCGAAAGTCCGAAGCCGTTTGCCCCTGCGATCTTTCTGACACCGACAATATCGAGACGTGGAATCGATGCAATCGCATATCTGCCACACTCCCCCCCTTGAGACGCTTTGGACACACCCGTGTTGCGCTGATGCCACTTTTTCGTTCACCGGCCGCTAACCATAGGCCTGAACGCCGCCGATCCGGGGTTTCGTGGGCTTTTGGGGCGCGGTTCTCTCAGCCGGGTGGCATTCGCCCCGCATTTCCCCTCGGCTGGGAGCTTGCGCGTGGCTTGACGACGTCGGAACCCGTGAATCGACCCACATTGCGGCCAGGGGCGGATTCGGCCCCCAAACGGCGAATCAGACGCGAAACATCGGCGCTCCGAGGTCGCGGAAGTCACGTTCCCTGCAGGTCAGCACGATCACCTGCAGCTCCTTGGCCGCTTCGCGCAGCACCTGATGCATGCGTTCCAGCCGGATCTCGTCGGTGTTGACGAGCGCATCGTCGAGAATGACCGTCGCCGGATGACCGCCCTGTTTGAGGACTTGCGCGAGGGCGAGCCGGGTCACCACCGCGACCTGCTCGCGGGCGCCCGCCGACAGTCGGTCGAAACGCTCTTCCACCCCGGCGCGCGTCAGACCCTTCAGTTCCAGCGTCTCTTCGTCGAGGTCGATGTCGGTCTCGGGATGGATGAGCTTGAGGAACGGTGCGACGCGCGTCTTGATCGGCCCGAGCCAACGTTCCCGCGCGGCCCGCTGCGCGCCCAGAAGCGTCGTATAGAGCAGTCGTGAGGCATCGGCCTCCCGCGCGGTGCGCGCCCGGCGTCTTTCGAGATCGCCGATCCTCTCGTCGAGAAGCTGTATCGCCTCTCCGAGGCCGCTGCCGCCGGCGACCCGCACCTCGCCTTCCAGCCCGATGGTCTCGTCGCGCAATTGCTGCACCGTCGCGGTGATCTGCCGGAGCGTCCGTTCGGCCGCCTTCAGCCTCGCTTCGGCGGCCTCCCGCCCCTCCTCCTCCCGCTGCTGGCGTCGCAGGGCGAGGCGGCCGCGTTTGGCCTCGAGATCCGCGTCGGCCTCGGCCAACCGCTCCACCAGGCGTGGGCGCGGCATCGCGCCTTCGGCGATTTCGGCTTCGCTGCGCAAGCGTTCCGCCTGCGCCTTCAGATGCGTCAGATCACTTTCGGCTGCCGCCCGGCGCAGCGTCGCCGTCTCGCTCTCCCGGGAGGCGGCCTTGGTGCGCTCGTCTGCCGCCGTGGTGGCGCGACGCGCGACGTTCAGCGCAGCCACCAGGGCTTCGGCGACCTCCTCACCGTCCTCGGCGGCGATCGGCGAATCACCGCGCCGCTCGTCGTCCGCCACGGTAGTGCCCAGTCGGCCGACGGCGGCCTCGGCGGCGCGCAGCCGCGCCTTGGCCGCGTCGAGACCCTCCGGGACGAGGGCGTCGCGGCGGGCCGAGAGAAGCTTCAATTCGGCTTCGTGCTCCCGGCGCTCGGCGAACAGCCGCCGGGCTTCGTCGCCGCTCGCCGCGCCGTAGCCCTTCAACAGGCCGGCGAGCGCCGTTTGCGCCTCGCGCAATTCGGTTTCGAGATTGGCCGCGCCGCCCCCGGGCTCGATCGTCATGGCGCCGAAGCCATCCAGCAGATAGCGGCTGCGCGAGAGCACCCGCTGCGGCTGGCCCGGCGCGACCGTCTCGCCGCCCGCAGCTCGGACCGCGGCGCCTGCCTCGGGCTCGAAGACGACGGCCGGCGCCGCTACCTGCAGGCGCACCTCGCAGTCCCGCTGCCGGCGTTCCGCCTGGTCGATGGCCGTCAGGATCTTCGGGTCGATCGTCACGAGATCGCGCTCCGCCGCGCGCTCGGCGATCTGCTCGGTCAGCGCACCGGCCTCGGCGACGAGAGCGTCGAGGCGGTCCCGCTCGGCGGTTTCGCGGGCGAGATCGGAGCGCCGCCGATGCGCCTCGTGGCGCCGTTCGGCCGACTGCAGAGCTGCGCGGGCGGCTTCCTGCGCCTTGGCGGCCTCGGCCACCGCCTCGACTGCGATACGCGCAGCGGCGTCGATCTCGGCGTAGTCGGCGGCTGCGGTCTCGAAGGCACGCCGGGCTGCTGCCACGGCCTTGGCGAGATCGTCGCGCCGCTGCAGCGCCTCCACGGTCCCGGCGCGGACCGCCTCGACCTGCCGCAGCGCAGCCTCCGCCGCCTCCCACTCGCGCTCGCGCTCCTCGGCCCGGCGCAGGCCGGTTTCCGCGGCGCGCAGGGCCTCGTCGGCCTTTTCCACAGTTCGTTCGGCCTCGTAGCCCCTCAGCGCGCGGCGCCGATCCTCCAGCCGCCTCAGCTTCTGGTCGAGATCGGCCTGCGCCGCGTGCTTTTCGGCAAGGTCCTTGCGCGCGGCGGCGAGTTCGTCCTCGATCGCCTTCAGCGGCCCATTCGCGGACTGCCGGCCCGTCGCGGTAAAATGCCGGTCGTTCAGCGCCTTGGCGGCGAGGATCAGCGATCGCCCGCGCTCGCCGCCGAGGATCGTGCCGACCTCCCCTTCGAGAGACGCCGTCACCGCATCGCGCCCCGCGCCGATGTCGAGCCCGGTGTTCGAGCGCCCCTGCTCGACCCAGAGGAGACCGAAGGCTCCCTGATGCTCGGAGAGCTTCGAATCGCCGCGACCTGGATGGGTGAAGCCGAGGAGTTCGGCGAGCTTCTCCTCGACGGCATCGCCGGAAACCGGGGCCTGCCAGGGGCCTTCGAGCTCGGCGGCGGGGCGGGTCAGGAAACTCTTGGTCAGCCGATAGTCGGCGCCGCCATGGGAGAAGGACACCGCCACCGTGGGGCGGCGTCCGTCGCCGCCATAGGGCAGGAAGGCTTCCACCGCCTCGCCGCGGCCGCGGTATTTCTGGAAGAAGGCAGCCCGCAACGCTTTCAGCAGCGTCGACTTGCCGGCCTCGTTGTCGCCGACGACGACGTTGAGGCCGGGATCGAAGTTTTCGAGACAAGCCTCGGCGATGGCGGCGAACTCGCTGACACGGAGCGATTTCAGGTACATGTCGTCACCGCTCCGATCCCGACAGTCGCCGATGCTCGACATAGGCCATGCGCAGCGCCAGCCGTGCCGTTTCACGCTCGGGATCGGCCGGATCGGCGGCCTTGGCGCGCAGCGTCTCGACGGCGGTGCGCACGAAACCGGAGAGATCGATCCGGTCGAGATCGTCCTCGTCCGGCTCGTCGAACAGATCATCGTCGCGAATGTCGAGGGAAAAGAAGCGGTCGCGCCAATGGCCGAGGGTCTCTTCCAGCCTGAGCCGCTCGCGCAGCGGCAGGCTGCCGGCGAGGCTCAACTTCAACAGCGTCCGCCCCGGATCGTCGAAGGAGGCGAGCAGCGGTTCCAGAGCGCCGACGTCGCCATCGAGGCGCTCGGCGCGCGCCTGCCATATATAATGAGCGACCGGCGCCCGCTCGATGCGCGGCGCCTCGCCCGGCCCGTCGATGTCGACCAGCGCGACGAAGCCCGGTTCGTTGGCGGGATAGCGGTCCGGCTCCGGCGTTCCCGCATAGACGGTCCGCGGCGCGATTCCGGCCAGGAAGCCGTGCCAGTCGCCGAGCGCCAGATAGTCGAGGCGGGCCGTCTCGGCGCGGGTCTCGGCGATCGGATTGCCGGCGTCGGCGCCGTCCGGCAGGCGGTTTTCCAAGGCGCCATGGGCGAGGCCGACGCGGACCGCGCCCGCCGGCGTCTCGGCATGGTCGAACCAGCGGGTGAGATCGGCGCCCTCGTGGCGGCGCGCCAGCGGCGCCGGCAAAATGGCGAGACGTCCATCCAGAAGCACGATCGGCGACGGCTCGTCGGCGACGATCACATTCGCCAGCCCGCGCCGGGCGGCAAGGCTCCCCAGCCGTCCCCAGACGCTGCCGGTCACCGCCGCGTCGTGATTGCCCGGCAGAAACACCCAGGGGCCGGAATGGCGCGCCATCTGATCGAGTACGCGGTTGACGTCACGCTCGAGGACGCCGTTGTCGTCGAAGGCGTCGCCGGCGACGAGCACCGCATCGACCTGGCGCTCGGCGGCAAGGGCGGCGATCCGACCCACAGCCGCAAAGCGCGCCGCGCGCAGTTCTACCCGCCGCTCCTCGTCGAAGCCGCCGAAGGGCTTGCCGATCTGCCAGTCCGCCGTATGGAGAAGCCGGATCATTCCGCGCTCTTGCTCTCGTCGTGAATCTGAGTTGTCGGGGCGAGAATAGGATGGGACCCTCGCGCCTCGCCATCGCGGATGGCAAGTGCAGCAGGCCGCCCGCGTCAAGCTTTTCAACGACTTTTCACGCGCGGGCGAGGATCCTGGCCGAACGAGAGGCCGCCCGGCGCGCATCTTCTGCCGGCAGCTTGACCCCGCCGGCGCCGATCGCGCAAGTTCGCCCCACAGCGAACCAACGGGAGTAACGGCGATGCCGGTCTATCAACTCGGCGACGATCGGCCGGACATCGGCGAGGACGTCTTCATCGCTCCGAACGCCCAGGTGATCGGCCGCGTCCGGCTCGGCAAGGGGGCGAGCGTCTGGTTCGGCGCGGTGATCCGCGGCGACAACGAGTGGATCGAGATCGGTGCGGAGACCAACGTCCAGGACAATGCCGTCCTCCACAGCGACGCCGGATTGCCGCTTTCGATCGGCGCCGGCTGCACCATCGGCCATGCGGCGATCGTCCATGGCTGCACGGTCGCAGACAACGTCCTGATCGGCATGGGCGCGACCGTGCTCAACGGCGGCAGGATCGGCAGGAACTCCATCGTCGGGGCGAACGCACTCGTTACCGAAGGCAAGGAGTTTTCCGAATATTCCCTGATCGTCGGCGCACCGGCCAAGGCCGTCCGCACGCTCGACGAGGCGGCTGCGGAAAAACTGCGCGAATCGGCCCGGCACTACCATCGCAACGGCCACCGCTTCTCGACCGGGCTGAAGCGCATCGACGGGTGAGCGGCACGACCAGCTCGCCGCGGCCTCTTTTCCCGTTGGGAAACTCCGCGTAAGACGGAGCGACGTCGGAAGCGGCCGTCCGTTCCCCATCCGGATTCTCGTCGAGCTTTCGGCACGGCATCGAAGCCCGGATGTGTTCCGCGGTCGCAAGTATCAGCGTCTTCGGCCGCTGGTACCGAGACGCGTCACCCTCGTCGCCCGAACCCGCCGCCCGGCAGCTCTGCCACGGCCATGCGCTCGCCGGAACCTCTCGATGCCGCTTTTCACCGATCTCGCCCGCTCGCTTCCCGCCACCGTTCCCTTCGTCGGGCCGGAGGCGCTGGAGCGGCGCATGGGCGTGAAATTCCGCGCCCGCCTCGGGGCGAATGAAAGCGTCTTCGGGCCATCGCCCCAGGTGGTCGAGGCGATGGCACTGGCGGCGGGTGACAGCTGGGCCTATGGCGACCCGGAGCAATACGAGTTGAAACAGGCGATCGCCGCCCATCACGGCATCGGCATGGAAAACGTCGCCGTCGGCGAAGGCATCGATGGCCTGCTCGGCCACCTCGTCCATCTGGCGACCGACCCCGGCGATACGGTGGTCACCTCCTTCGGCGCCTATCCGACCTTCAATTATCACGTCGCCGGCCACGGGGCGCGGCTCGACTTCGTCCCCTACCGGGGCGACGACCACGAGGACCCCGAGGCGCTGATCGAGCGGGCCAGGGCCCTCCGCCCGAAGCTCGTCTATTTCGCCAATCCCGACAATCCGACCGGCAGCTGGCACGACGCCGCCACCGTCGAACGGTTGATCGACGCAATTCCGGAAGAGACGATCCTCGTCCTCGACGAGGCCTATGCCGACCTCGCCCCGGAAGGCAGCCTGCCCAAGATCGCGCTGATGCGGCCGAACCTCCTGCGCTTCCGCACTTTCTCGAAGGCCTACGGCATGGCCGGCGTGCGGGTCGCCTATGTCGTCGGCGAGCCGGCGTCCGTCACCCAGTTCGACAAGGTGCGCAATCATTTCGGCGTGTCGCGCATCGCCCAGGCCGGGGCTCTCGCGGCACTCGCGGACCAGGCCTATCTCGCAGAGGCAATAAAGAAGATCGCGCGGGCGCGCGAGGAGCTTTCGGCGATTGCGCGTCGGGCGGGCCTGACGCCGCTCGCCTCCGCCACCAATTTCGTCGCCATCGACTGCGGCGGCGACGGGACCTACGCTCGGACGTTGCTGTCGGCCATCCTGCAGCGCGGCGTCTTCATTCGCATGCCCGGCGTCGCGCCGCTCGACCGGATGATCCGCGTCTCGGTCGGGCGGCCGGAAGACCTGGCGCTGTTCGAGGACGCGCTGATTGGCGCCATCGACGAGGTCGGGCGACCCGAGCGCTGACAACAGGACGAAGGCCGAGCCTCGATGGGGGTTCTACGGCCCAGCAAAGGCGATGCTAGTGCAGCGTCAGCCACTGGCGCGCGGCCCGCAGCGCCGCCGCGATCTCGGCCTTCGACATGTCCGCCGCGATGTCCCGGCGGTGGGCCGCCGCACCCTCGACACCCTTACGGTCCGCGAGGTTGAAATACATGTGGGCGGCGACCAGATCTGGTGCACCGTCGCCACCGCGCGCAGCGCGCATGCCGAGTTGCATGAGGATCGCGCCGTCGACGAAGCGGGCGCCATTGTCGGCCGGACGATCGAAGGTGATATTGTCGATATGCGCCATGGTCCCTGTCCCTATTCGTGTTCTTATGACCAGGATCTTCGCGTCTCGGCTTGAAAGGGTGCTTAAGATTTTCGCTTAATTCGATCTAAATGCCGATTGCTGCCGTTGCGGTAAACAGAGTCCGACGGTCTTCTGTGATCGATGCCCGCATTGCATCGCGCTCACACAACTTGTCGCGTCCTCATCACGATTGAGCGAGAGGTCTTCCCCAGCGGGATGAAGACGCATAATTCCGCCGCCATCGGTCGCCGAACTCCGCCTGGAGCCATCGGGTGGTGACCAGCAGCGAAACCGTGCTGCTAGGTGCTTCGGATGGTGAAGGTCGAGACGAGGGTTCCCGCCGCTGCGGCCGATCTCAAGCGACCGACCAGGACCAGCAGGCCTCGTGCGCAATGCCGGCACGGGATCAGGCGACGGCGACGATTTGCACAAGTGCCGACCTGACGGCATAGACCGACAAGATCCGATGAGGAAACCACAGATGAAGTCACTCATTCTCGCCACGGTGCTCGCCGCCGCATTCGCAACACCCTCTTTCTCGGCGGAGCCGATCCGCGGCAAGTGGCGCGCACCGGGCGGCGGCATCGTCCAGGTCAGCACCTGCGGCGGAAACTACTGCGCCACCGTCATCTCCGGCCGGCACAAAGGCAAGGCGGTCGGCCGGATGGCCGGGTCGGGCGGCACCTACGAAGGCGAGGTCACCGATCCGCGCGACGATCGCACCTATTCCGGCTCGGCGACCGTCAGCAAGACTGAGCTGGAGCTGACGGGCTGCGCTTTGAAAGTGTTCTGCAAGACCCAGGTCTGGACGCGGATCTAACGGGGCGCTCCCGCAGCGGGCCCGTCCCGCGCCATCCGGCCGGTTCCCGCTCCGGATCGGCCGTCTTCGCCGCAGGCGGCATTTCCTCGCGCCGGTGATCTCTTCGCTTCCGCCGCATCGAACGGAACGGCTTTGCAGCAGTCGACAAATCGTTTACGTTTACGTAAACGGCGGTGGCTGGGAACGACGACCGCAGGCAACAGGGGAGGAATCGACATGTCGACATTCACCGCGCTCGCCGCGGCGGCGATCTTTGCCGCCAGCATCCCCGCCGCCTCTGCTGCGGCGCCGATCGTCGGCAACTGGCGGACGGCGAGCGGCGAGACGGCGAAGATCTCCGCCTGCGGCAAGGCCTATTGCACGACGATCCTCACCGGCGAGCACAAGGGCAAGCGGATCGGCCAGATGAGCGGGTCGGGTTCGAGTTACGCCGGTCGGATCACCGATCCCGCCAATGGCAGGACTTACGAGGGCACGGCGGAGGTCGACGGCAATTCGCTGAAGCTGACGGGCTGTGCCTTGAAGATCTTCTGCCGGTCGCAGAGTTGGACCCGTCAATAGGCCAGGTCGCGACCGAAATTCCGTGCGGATCGGCGGGGGCGACCGATCTTTGCGGAACCGCCGGCGTCGCTCGATCGAGCGGCGCCGGCGCTGAGACCAGTCGCATCCGGCGCACGGGCGGCTCGCGGCCCAGGCGGGATGCCCGCGCAGCGGCCCGGGTTCCCATGTCTCGATCCCGGACACCGGCTAGCAATTGGCGCCGCGATCCGTTATATGCGCCCAGGCGTCGGCCGCTTTCAGCGGCCGGATGCTTCACGGCCCACGCTGGACGACATCCCGGCGAAGGGCGTCACGACCCCGCAAAAACCGACAAGAAAGGGTATCGCGATGTCGATCACCGCAGAGCGCAAGGCTGCGCTCATGACCGAATATGCGACCAAGGAGGGCGACACCGGTTCGCCCGAGGTGCAGGTGGCGATCCTCACCGAACGGATCAACAACCTGACCGATCACTTCAAGTCGCACAAGAAGGACAACCACTCGCGCCGCGGCCTTCTGAAGATGGTCTCGCAGCGCCGGCGCCTTCTCGACTATCTGAAGTCGCGCGAGGAAAGCCGCTACCAGACGCTGATCGGGCGTCTCGGCTTGCGCCGCTAAACCACATCCCGGCGGGCCCCCGAGCGCAGCTTCGGGGGCCCGCCGGCATTTCGACCGGCCGCCGTGCGCGGTCGTCGCCTGACCCCCGCGGGCCCTGCCCGCGACGGACCACCGAACGGTCATGGGGCAGGATTGCCGGATGCTTCCGGGCTGGCCGAAAACGGCCGAACGCTTCACTGACGAAGCGCTGCGCGAAGCCTCTCGCCGTCTTGCCCATGGCGCGTTTTGAAAAAGAACAACGCCAAAGCGCCGCATCGGGATTTCCCGGCTGCGACGCCGAACGAAAGGCAAGAACATGTTCAACACCCACAAGGTGGAAATCGACTGGGCGGGCCGCCCGCTCACCCTGGAAACCGGCAAGATCGCCCGCCAGGCCGACGGCGCCGTGCTCGCGACCTACGGCGAGACCGCGGTTCTCGCGACCGTCGTTTCGGAGAAGCAGCCAAAGGCCGGCTTCGACTTCTTCCCGCTGACCGTCAACTACCAGGAAAAGACCTTCGCCGCCGGCAAGATCCCCGGCGGATTCTTCAAGCGCGAAGGCCGGCCGAGCGAGAAGGAGACGCTGACCTCGCGCCTCATCGACCGCCCGATCCGCCCGCTCTTTGCCGACGGCTACAAGAACGACACCCAGGTCGTCTGCACCGTCCTGCAGCATGACCTCGAGAACGATCCGGACGTCGTCGCGATGGTCGCGGCCTCCGCCGCGCTGACCCTGTCCGGCGTTCCGTTCATGGGCCCGATCGGCGCCGCCCGCGTCGGCTATATCGGCGGCCAGTACAAGCTGAACCCGCATGTCGACGAAATGCCGGAATCCTCGCTCGACCTGATCGTCGCCGGCACCGACGCCGCCGTTCTGATGGTCGAGTCGGAAGCCAACGAGCTTTCCGAAGACATCTTGCTCGGCGCCGTGATGCACGGCCACCGCGGCTTCCAGCCGGTGATCGACGCGATCATCAAGCTGGCCGAAGTCGCCGCCAAGGAGCCGCGCGAGCACCACGCGCCGGATCATTCGGCGCTCGAGGCCGAGATGCTGCAGCTGGCCGAGACCGAGCTGCGCGACGCCTACAAGAACACCGACAAGATGGCCCGCTACGCCGCCGTCGACGTCGTCAAGAAGAAGGTCATGGCGCACTTCCTGCCCGAGGGCGCCGAAGAGACCAAATATTCCAAGGAAGAGGTCGGCGCGGTCTTCAAGTCGCTGCAGGCCAAGATCGTCCGCTGGAACATCCTCGACACCTCCTCGCGCATCGACGGCCGCTCGCTCGACACGGTCCGGGCGATCGTTTCGGAGGTCGGCGTCCTACCGCGCACCCACGGCTCGGCGCTGTTCACCCGCGGCGAGACCCAGGCGCTGGTCGTCGCGACGCTGGGCACCGGCGAAGACGAGCAGTTCGTCGACGCCCTGACCGGGACCTACAAGGAGCGTTTCTTGCTCCATTACAACTTCCCGCCCTACTCCGTCGGTGAGACCGGCCGCATGGGTTCGCCCGGCCGCCGCGAGATCGGCCATGGCAAGCTCGCCTGGCGGGCGATCCACCCCATGCTGCCGGAGCCCGAGCAGTTCCCCTACACCCTGCGCGTCGTCTCCGAGATCACCGAATCCAACGGCTCGTCCTCAATGGCGACGGTCTGCGGCACCTCGCTGGCGCTGATGGATGCGGGCGTTCCGCTGAAGTCCCCGGTGGCCGGCATCGCCATGGGCCTGATCAAGGAAGGCGAGCGCTTCGCCGTCCTCTCCGACATTCTCGGCGACGAGGATCACCTCGGCGACATGGACTTCAAGGTGGCCGGCACGGCGGCGGGCATCACCTCGCTGCAAATGGACATCAAGATCCAGGGCATCACCGAGGAGATCATGAAGATCGCCCTCGGCCAGGCCAAGGGCGGCCGTGAGCACATCCTCGGCGAGATGTCGAAGGCGCTGTCGGAAGGACGGGCCGAACTCGGCGAGTTCGCTCCGCGCATCGAGGTCATGCAGATCCCGACCGACAAGATCCGCGACGTCATCGGCTCGGGCGGCAAGATCATCCGCGAGATCGTCGAAAAGACCGGCGCCAAGATCAACATCGACGACGACGGCACGATCAAGATCGCCTCTGCCTCGGGCAAGGAGATCGAGGCGGCCCGCAAGTGGATCCACTCGATCGTCGCCGAGCCGGAAGTCGGTGAAATCTACGAGGGCACGGTGGTCAAGACCGTCGAGTTCGGCGCCTTCGTCAACTTCTTCGGCTCCAAGGACGGTCTCGTCCACATCTCCCAGCTCGGCGCCGGCCGCGTCGCCAAGACGACCGACGTCGTCAAGGAAGGCCAGAAGGTCTGGGTCAAGCTCATGGGCTTCGACGAGCGCGGCAAGGTCCGCCTGTCGATGAAGGTCGTGAACCAGGAGACGGGCGAAGAGCTGTCCAAGGAAGCGATGGACGAGCAGGCGTAAGCCGCACCGCACGTCGAGGCGGAAGCCTCAGCAGAAATGACAGGCGCGCTCGGGGAAACCCGGGCGCGTTTTTCTATAACCGCGCAAGACCGGCATCCGGCGGTAGATCACCTCATCGCCGCAGAGCGGTTCAACCAGTTCAGTTGCGGCTGTCGACCCATCACAAGCTCTCGCACTGCGGTACCGGTGCTTTTCCGTCGGCGTCTGCAGTGATATGGCGAGCGGACTATGACACGTTGCGACCAGCACCACCCGATCGCAGCGGCAGCAGAATGCACCCGTCATCCGAAAGCCCCCTCATGCTCGACCTCACCCGCCTGCGCCGCGAAGCCGTCGAGGCGCCCGAAAGCGGCATCGTTGCCGTCGTCAATCATGCCCGCGGCAAGGAGGGGATCATCCCCATGTGGGCCGGCGAGGGTGATCTTGCGACGCCGCAATTCATCGCCGATGCCGCCGCCGAGAGCCTGAAGGCGGGCGAGACGTTCTATACGTGGCAGCGGGGATTGCCCGAGCTGCGCGAGGCACTCAGCCAGTATACCAGCCGGCTCTACGGCCAGAATCTCGAGCCGAACCGTTTCTTCGTCACCGGCTCGGGCATGCATGCGATCCAGATCGCGCTGATGGCGCTGGCGGGGGCCGGCGACGAGGTGGTGTTCATCGGCCCGACCTGGCCGAACTTCGCCGCCGCCGCCGGGCTGATGGGCGCGGCGACGCGGGAGGTCTCGCTCGATTCCGAAAACGGAAGCTGGAGCCTCGACCTCGACAAGCTGAAGACCGCGATCACCGAGAAGACGCGCGTTCTCTTCGTCAACTCGCCATCGAACCCGACCGGCTGGACGGCGAGTCGCGAGACGCTCTCCGGAATCCTGAAGATCGCCCGTGAGGCCGGCATCGTCATCATCGCCGACGAGATCTATGCCCGCTTCTATTACGAGGGGCAGCGCGCGCCCTCGTTCCACGACGTCATGGCGTCCCATGACGCGATCATCTTCGTCAATTCCTTCTCCAAGAACTGGGCGATGACCGGCTGGCGCATCGGCTGGATCGAGGCGAGCCCGGCGCTCGGCCAGGTGGTCGAGAACCTCATCCAGTATTCCAACTCCGGCGTCGCCGCCTTCATGCAGCGGGGCGCGATAGCGGCGCTCAAGCGGGGCGAGGAGTTCGTCGAGAACCAGGTCGCCCGGGCCGAGACCGCCCGCGACATCTTCGGCGACATATTGACTGCGACCAACAAGGTCGAATTGTCGCCGCCGGACGGCGCCTTCTACGCCTTCTTCAAGATCGACGGCATCACCGATACGAAGACCGCCGCCTTTCGCATCGTCGACGAGGCGAAGGTGGCGATTGCGCCGGGCACGGCGTTCGGACCGCAGGGCAAGCCGTTCTTCCGCGCCTGCTTCCACCGCCGCCTCGACGAGGTGGAGGCGGCGGCGCACCGGCTGGCCGAATGGATCGGATATCAGGTGTGAAGGTCGCAGGACGGGCGGCATTTTCTCGCCTGCGCGGTCTCGGTATCACCATCGCCGCGGCCCTCGTCGGCGCAGTCGTCGCCAATGCGCTCGGCTTGCCGGTCGCCTGGCTGCTCGGCCCGGTCGTCGCAGCGACGATCCTCAGCCTCTCCGGCTTCGACACCCGCCTGCCGGAGGCGCTGAGGACCTTCGCCTTCTTTGTTCTCGGCGTCCAGGCGGGCTCGGGCGTGTCGCCGGAGATCGCCAGTCAGATCGCCCTCTGGCCGCTGTCCTTCGTCATTCAGCTCGTCGGCGTGCTTCTCGCGGTGGTCCTGTGCTATGCCTATCTGCGGCGCCTGCTCGGCTGGGATCACGCTTCCGCGCTCTTTGCCTCGCTGCCCGGAGCCCTCTCTTTCGTCGTCGCAGCGGCCTCGGAGACCAAGGCCGACATGGGGCGGGTGGTGATCATCCAGTCGATCCGGCTGTTGATGCTGATCGCCGCGCTGGTGCCGCTGCTCGGTGCGTTGGAAGGCGGCGACGTGATGGGCTCATCGATCCGCCCGTCCGTCGATGGCTCGCTCGCCGAATACGCCCTGATGTTCTCGCTTTGCGCGGTCACGGCCTTTCTCGCGGCGAAGCTGAACGTTCCCGGCGGGATGATGCTCGGCGCGCTGATCGGCAGCGCCGTCCTGCATGGGACGAACGCCGTCGCGGTGTCGCTCCCGGCCTTCCTCGCTTTGCCGAGCCTCGTTCTGCTCGGCATCATCGTCGGCAGCCGGCTCAACGGCATCCGCCCGAAGGCCTTCCTGCAGCTGCTCGTGCCGTCCCTCGGCTGCTTCGCCCTCAGCCTCGTCGGCACCGGGCTCGCGGGCCTTGCGGCGGTCACCTTCGTCGACCTGCCGGCGCCGAACGTCGCCTTGGCCTACGCGCCCGGCGCGCTCGAGGCGCTGACGGTGCTCGCCTTCCAGTTCGACATCGACCCGGCCTATGTCGCCTCCCACCACGTGGTGCGCTTCTTCGCCATCGCGATGATCGTGCCCTTCCTGGCCAAGCGGGTGTCACGCCGCGAGGCGCGCGAGGAATTCGGCGCCGGGTCGGCGAAAGACGGATCGAGAGCGCCGGGAGAATGACCCCGCGCCTGCCTGCGGTCGAAAACCCTCAGGCGTCGATCGCGGCGAAGACCGATGGACTCGGCGCTTCCGCCTCGCCGCCTTCCGGCCCCCAGGAGACCACCCAGCAGACGAAGTCGTCGCTCGTCTGTGAGAAGCGAACCGTCTCCCCCGCCTGAACGAGCAGCGCATCGCCGGACACAGCTTCGCCGGCGTCGCTGCCCAGGAGCGTCGCGCTGCGGCCGGAGGCGACGAGAAACAGCCTGTCCTGATGGTGCGGCCCCTGCCGGTCCTCGCCGCTCGGCGCGAAGACTTCGAGCGTCATCGTGCCGTGGGCGAAGGCTTCGGCGAAGAACTGACCGTCCGGCCACTCGACGTTGGCCGGCTTCGGCAGCGTCTTGGCAAGTTCCTTGAGCGAAACCTTCATCGGCGGATCATCCTCTTCACAGGACCCGCCTTCTCGTCCTTCAGGCAGCCGGATCAGCCACCCGCCTGCGAGACGACCAGCGGGGTCACCTTCTCCGAACGCTCCGGGCTCGCCGCGCGTTCCGCCGCAAAGGGGATGCCGACGGCATGCCAGGTCTCGACCAGCGCATCGCGCAGTGCGGCGATCAGCTGATCGTCGTGGAGCGGCGTCGGGGTGATCCGGAGGCGCTCCGTGCCGCGCGGCACGGTCGGATAGTTGATCGGCTGGATGTAGATGCCGTGGCGCGCCAGCAGCCTGTCGCTCGCCTGCTTGCAGAGGTCGGGATCGCCGACGAGCATCGGCACGATGTGGGTGTCCGACGGCATGACCGGCAGTCCCGCGGACGCAAAGACCGACTTGGCCTCCGCCGCCTGGCGCTGCTGAGCGTCGCGCTCGGCCTGGCTGGCCTTCAGATGGCGAATCGAGGCCGTCGCAGCGGCGGCGAGCGCCGGCGGCAGGGCGGTGGTGAAGATGAAGCCCGGCGCATAGGAGCGCACCGCGTCGATCATCGCCTTCGAGCCGGTGATGTAGCCGCCGAGGACGCCGAAGGCCTTGGCGAGCGTGCCCTCGATCACGTCGATGCGATGGGCGACACCGTCACGCTCGGAAATGCCACCGCCTCGGGGGCCGTACATGCCGACGGCATGGACCTCGTCGATATAGGTCATGGCGTTGTATTTCTCGGCGAGGTCGCATATCTCCGCGATGGGCCCGACGTCGCCATCCATCGAATAGACGCTCTCGAAGACGATCAGCTTCGGCCGGTCCGGCTCGGCGGCGGCGAGCAGCTCTTCCAGATGGCCGACGTCGTTGTGCCGGAACACCTGCTTCTTGGCGCCGGACTTCCGAACGCCCTCGATCATCGAGGCATGGTTCAGCTCGTCGGAGAGGATCAGGCAGTTCGGCAGGAGCTTGGCGATGGTCGAGATCGACGCCTCGTTCGAGACGAAGCCCGAGGTGAAGACGAGGGCGGCTTCCTTGCCGTGCAGGTCGGCGAGTTCGAGCTCCAGCTCGACCAGCGGATGGTTGGTGCCCGAGATGTTGCGCGTGCCGCCGGCTCCCGATCCCATGGCGCCGGCCGTCAGCGTCATCGCCTCGATGACGTCCGGATGCTGGCCCATGCCGAGATAGTCGTTGGAGCACCAGACGGTGATTTCCCGGGCCTCGCCCTGGTTGCGCCAGATCGCCTTCGGAAACTGCCCGGCGATCCGCTCGAGATCGGCAAACACCCGATATCGGCGCTCGGCATGGAGAGCCTCGATCGCAGAGGCGAAATGGCGCTGGTAATCAATCATCGTGCACTCCTCATCGGAACGGTTCTAAGTCCGCCAAACCGGATTGTCTACAATCGCGGCCGGCGAACCCGCCGATAACTGTCCAAACAATATGGCACATATTCCGGCGAGAATGACAACAGGAATTGACAGTCGCGTCCATCTTGACCGAATTCTGCACCAGGAACCTTGATTTAGAACAAACCCAACATCGCGCCCTCCGAATTCGTCGCGCAATCCGCCCTGATCGGTCGGGGCGCCCTTCCTATCGTTCCTCAAACTCGCCGGGCGCCGGGGCGGGAGCGAGATGGCCGCCTTCGTCCTCGACGCCGCCGACCCCGTCCTGCGAGCCGACAGGATCTTGCGACAAGTCATCGCAATGGTTCTGCGCCCGTGAATCGGCAGTGACGCGGCGAGCCCGCATCTGCTCCTTGCGACGCATCAGGTTCTCGCGCAGCGCCTGCTGCAGGCGCGCTTCGCGACCGGGTCTGGCTTGGTCCGACGGTGCCTTGGTCATCGCCGGCATCTATCGATTCCAAAGTGGAAAAACCAGGGTTGGAATCGCATCCGTCGCGGTCGTGGCTTCGCGATTGCCATCACCATCGACCGAAGAGGTGACAAACGCGCATCGAAACCGGTACATCGGCGTTCAAGACGCAAGGCGGCGCGACAGGTCGCCAGGGCGCGAGCGGCGAAGGCCGGGGGGAAGCAGACATCATGATCGACCGCATCGGCTTTGCCGCCGAGCTCGCCGCCTACACCGAGCGCCACGGCCCGGTGACCATCGGTCTTGCCGGTGCCGGCCAGATGGGCACGGACATCGTCGTGCAGGCGGCGTTGATGACCGGGGTCCGGGTCGGCGCCATCGCCGCCAACAGCCCCCGCAGGCCGCTCGAGGCGATCGCCATGGCCGGTCACTCGGAGGACCACGGCGTCCTCGCCGCGTCGCCCGCAACCATCGACGCGGCGATCGAGGCGGGACGCATCGCCGTCACCGACGACATCGCCGCGCTCTGCGCCAGCGGCCGGGTCGACGTCATCGTCGACGCGACGGGCAGCCCGGAGATCGGCACCCGGCTGGCGCTGCTCGCCATCGAGAACGGCAAGCACATCGTCATGCTGAACGTCGAGGCCGACATCACCGTGGGTCGCCTCTTGGCGCGAAAGGCCAAGGCCGCCGGCACCGTCTACACCGGCTCGGCCGGCGACGAGCCGGCCGCGACGCTGGAATTGATCGCCTTCGCCCAATCCCTCGGCATGGAGGTCGTCGCCGCAGGCAAGGGCAAGAACAATCCGCTGCGCCACGACGCCGTCCCCGAGGAATACGAAGCCGAGGCGCGCGAGCGCAACATGAACGCCAGGATGCTGGTCGAATTCATCGACGGCTCGAAGACCATGGTGGAGATGACGGCGATCGCCAATTCCACCGGCCTGGTGCCGGACGTGCCCGGCATGCATGGGCCCGAGGCGAGCCTTCAGAACCTCGCCCAGATCCTCTGCGCGCAGGAGGATGGCGGCGTCCTGTCGAAGGCGGGGCGCGTCGACTACACGATCGGCAAGGGTGTCGCCCCCGGCGTGTTCTGCGTGGTGAAGCCGCGCCATCCGCGCGCCATCGAACGCATGGCCGACCTGAAGGTCGGTCCCGGCCCCTGTTTCGCTCTCGTCCGACCGTTCCATCTGACCAGCCTGGAAACGCCCCTATCGGCGGCGCGGGTGGTGATGCACCGCCGGCCGGACATGGTGCCGGTCGATCGCCCGGTCGCCGAATGCGGCGCGCGGGCCAAGCGGGCCTTGCAGCCGGGCGAGACGCTCGACCGCATCGGCACGGCCGACTATCGCGGCTACGCCATGGAATGGCGCGACGCGCGGGAAAAGCGGGTTCTACCCCTCGGTCTTGCCGAAGGCTCGCGCGTCACCCGGCCGATCGCCGCCGGCGAGCTTCTCACTTACGAGAACTGCTCGCCGGACGAGAGCCTTCTGGTCACGCGCATGCGCGCGGAACTGGACGCCGCCGACGCGACTCTGGCCGATTAGGACGCAGCCGCCGCGCCGCCGCGGTCAGGCCCGGCCGTTCGGAAGGCGCGTCGCGTCGATCGCCGTCTCGAGGCCCTTGGCAAGAACGGTCCGCTCGTAGGTCGAGAGTTCCTCCATCGCCTTGCGGATGGAGCGCAGCGGATCGAGTTTCAGGAGTTGATGGCCCTCCTCCGTCAACTCCAGCCGTTCGGCCCGGCCGCGGCCGATGGTGCCCATCTTCGTCACCAGACCCTTTTCGATCAAGGTTCGGACCGTCCGGGCGACGGCCCCTGAAGCCAGCCCCTGATGGCGGGCGAGATCGATCGCCGTGCGTTTGTCCGCGTCGGCGTGGTGGATGTACCGCAATGCCGACCACTGCGCCGGAAAGAGATGAGCTGCATAGCCATTCGAGTGCAGGCGTCGCGCCACCTGCTCGAAAAGCCCTGTGAGCAGTTCCGTTGAGTCAGTCTCCGTCATGTCGTACCAAGGTGCCCCTTCACTTCACATGACCGCCGTTAAGCAGTCACAAGCATTATAGGCCGGGAAGATCCCCTGCGCGACAACGGAATGATTGCAAAATGTCGCGAGAACTCCTTCACGCGCGCAGAATTTGGAATTGTTTTAATTCTTCTGGATGGCGAGCCAGTAGATTCGCAGTGGCTGTACCAACCGGAAGCCGCCTTCATCCTTCTGAGAACATTCGCGAAACCGCCGCTCGACCTCGGCCCTGCGACGTTCGGCGGAGGCCGTTCTCGCCGGATCGACGGCAATGAGGGAGGCGACGAATTCTTCTGCATTCGCGAAACGGCTGGTTGCCGCGAAGACGACGTTGCCCTTCAGCCCGAACCAGCCGGCCCGAACCGCATCGGCGATCGCCACGCCGGCGGCGTGGCGAATCGCCGTCTCGTCCTCCACCGGCTGCATCGCCTCGAAATAGCTTCCCTCGGCCAGCGGCTCGACGATCACGACGGGGCCACCCTCGCGGCCGATCCGCCTTGCCTCGCCGAGTGCCCGCGCCATGCTGCCCACAGGAACGTGATGGAGGGAATTGAGAAAGACCACGGCGTCGAAACCGCCGTCCTCGAAGGGAAGCATCTCGGCGCCGGCATCCGCGAAGCGAGCTCCGGGCGCATTCGCCCGCGCCGTTTCGAGGACTTGCGGATTGGGATCGGCGCCGACCGCCTCGAAACCCTCTTCGATCAGTCGAGCGACCAGCCGCCCCTCGCCGCATCCGACGTCGAGAATCCCCTTCGCACCGGCAAACCGCAGTGTTTCGACGATGACGTCGTGCGGCCTACCCGAAGCGAAGGCGGCATTCAGCGCTTGTGGTGTCTGCATCGATCGGGCTCCCAGCATCGCCGATCCGGCGAACGGTTCGCGCCGCCGGCCGAATGCGCGGCAGGGCGTATGTGATGAGCCTTCATCGATTGCGATCGACCTGTCAAAAGGTCACTCTTCGAAGCTGGCGCGACTCGGCTCGCCGGTCGGGACGCCGCCGTGGCCGAAGCGGCGGCCGGGTGTTACCGGGTATCGCGGTGGAGGAGTGCCGCGTCGGCGGCAAAGGACAGGAGGGGGCGAATGAGCGAGACGAGCGAAAAGACTGCCAGCGGCAAGAAAGGCGTCGTCGTCGCCGGCGGCGGCCAGGCCGGCTTTCAGGTGGCGGCGAGCCTCAGGCTGGGCGGCTACGGCGGCCCTCTCACCATCGTCGCGCAAGAGCCGCGGCTCCCCTATCAGCGCCCGCCCTTGTCGAAGACCTACATCAAGACGGATGCGGCCTTCGACAGCCTGCTGCTGAAGCCCGAGAGCTTTTACGAAAAGAACGCCATCTCGGTCCAGGCGGGGGAAGCGGTCGCCGCGATCGACCGGCGGGCCGGCGCGGTCAGGCTGACGAACGGCGAAAACCTTGCCTACGACCATCTCGTCCTGGCCGTCGGCGCCTCGAACCGCGTGCTGCCGATCCCCGGACACGCGCTTGCCGGCGTCCACCAGCTGCGGACCGCCGAGGAAGCGGAACGTCTGCGCGCCGGTCTTGCGGGTTCCGCGCGCGTCGTCATCGTCGGTGGCGGGTTCATCGGCCTCGAAGTGGCGGCCGCCCTTCGCGCCCTGGAAAAACGGGTCACCGTCGTCGAGGCGGCCGATCGGCTGATGGGCCGGACGGTCTCGCGGCAGGTTTCCGGCTTCTTCCTGGCCGAGCATCGCAGGATGGGCATCGAGATCCGCCTCGGCTCCGCCGTCGCGGCGGTGCTCGGCGAGGACCGCGTCCGGGCCGTCCGGCTTGCGGACGGCGAGGAACTGCCGGCCGATCTCGTCCTCATCGCCGCCGGCGTCACGCCGAACGACCGGCTCGCCGCCGAGGCGGGGCTCGCCACCGACAACGGCATCCTCGTCGACCATCACATGGCGACGGCCGATCCGCAGATCTTCGCCATCGGCGACTGCGCCGCCTTCCATTCGCCCTTCGCCGACAGGATCGTCCGACTGGAATCGGTGCAGAACGCCGTCGACCAGGCCAAGCTCGTCGCCGAAAGGATCATCGCCGGGGATGCGGCCGGAGCGATCCCGCCCTACCGCGCCGTTCCCTGGTTCTGGAGCGACCAGGGCCCGTTCAAGCTGCAGATCGTCGGACTGACGGCGGGGGCGGACCATGTCGAGATGGCGAGCCTCGGCGAGGCCGGAAAGCTCGTCGCCTATTGTTTCAAAGGCGAGAGGCTGCTCGGCATCGAGACGGTCAACCGGCCGGGCGAACACATGCTCGGGCGGCGCCTCCTCGCCGAAGACCTCGTCGTCGCCAGAGCCGAGGTGGCGCGCGAAGGCTTCGACCTGAAGGCCCATGTCGCGGCGTTGAAGCGGCAGGGCTGACCCCTGCCAGCGGCGAACCGGCCGCCGGGAGGGCGCGTCATTGCAGCTTCGCCCTGCAATTCCCATCTCCGATATCGCAGCCGGACGGATGGTCCGGCAACGTCTTCATGGAGTACGAAAGACCATGACCGAGACCACGTTCACCGCACCGCGCATGGATCATCTCGACGCGCCCCGCGCCTATCGCGGCGTTCGGTCCCGGCGCATGCTGGCCTTCGTGTTCGACTACACGCTGGTTCTCCTGCTCTGCGTACCGGCGGCCGTCGTGATCTTTCTCCTCGGCATCGTCTCCTTCGGCTTTGCCTGGGGGCTCTATGCTGTCTTGTTTCCGCTCGTCGCGATCTTCTACATCGCCTTCACCATGGGCGGCAGCAAGCAGGCGACCCCCGGCATGCGGTTCGCCGGCGTCAGCGTCGCCAGGCTCGACGGCGGCAGGGTCGATCCGACGCTGGCGGTGCTTCACGGCGTCCTGTTCTGGGCGGCCAACGCCGTCCTGACGCCGTTCGTGCTGCTCGTCGCCCTGTTCACGCAGCGCAAGCAGCTGCTGCACGACCTTCTGCTCGGCACCGTCGTCATCCGCGATCGGGACTTCTGAGCCGATCCTCCGCACCTTCGGCCGGAGCCGGCAAGGCGCGGCCGGAGCAGGCCGAGACGGCCCCGTTCACGAGCGGAGCCGCGCCGGGCGGACGAATCCCGATCGACCGGGTTGTCACCCGGCGTTCGGCCGGAGATAACGGCGCGGGGACAACAGCTCGCGTCGTTTCATGGATCTCTTGCACATCTGGCTCACCTACCTTCTCATCCTGGTGAGCATGGTCGGCTACGCCCTGGAACGCTGGCCGATCGAGGGGGTCGCCGCAGCATCGCTCGCTGCCTTCCTGGTCCTGTTCTCGGCGTTTCCCTACACCGACGCGTCCGGCGCCCCGGTCACCACGTCGGATCTCCTCTCCGGATTCGCCAATCCGGCGCTGATCACCGTGATGGCGCTGCTCATCGTCGGCCAGGGTCTGTTCGCGACTGATGCCATGTCGAGGCCGACGGCCTGGCTGACGAAACTCGGCGGCAATGTCGGGGCGGCAGCGGTCGCCATCGTGCTGATTTCCGCGGCGACGCTTTCGGCCTTTCTCAACAACACCCCGGTCGTCGTCATCTTCATTCCGATCCTGACGATGCTCGCCACCCAGCGCGGCATCTCGCCCAACCACGTCTTCATGCCGCTGTCCTTCCTGTCGATCCTCGGCGGCATGACGACGCTGATCGGCTCCTCTACCAACCTGCTCGTCGCCGGCGTCGCCTTGCGCTCGGGGATCGAGATCGGCTTCTTCGACATCACGGTCCCGGGCCTCGCCATCGCCCTCGTCGGGGCATTCTACGTCATCCGGGTGATGCCGCGGATCCTGACGCCGCGCGAGGCGCAGGGCGGCCGCGTCCTCGACCCTGGCGGCAAGCAGTTCCTCGGCGAGATCGACGTGACCGAGGAGCACGCCTTCCTCGGGCTGAAGGCGCGATCGGGGCTGTTTCGCGGGCTCGGCGAGCTGACGCCGCGGATGATCATCCGCAACGACGAGACGATCCTGCCGCCTTTCGACGACATCGAACTCGCCATTGGCGACAGGCTGATCGTCACGGCGACGCGCCGGGCCTTCTCGCGGGCGCTGTCACGCGGCAATCTCAAGGTGAAGACGCTGGACCCGTCGGGCGGCGAGCAGGCCGGCACGACCAACAAGATCGGCCCGGACATGGTGATGGCCGAAGCGGTGGTGGCGCCGGGCTCGCGCTATGCCGGCCGGACCATGCAGTTCTCCGGCCTCAGGACCCAGTTTGGCATCACCCTCTTCGGCCTGCAGAGAAAGAGCCGCATGGCCCGGGCGGCGTTTTCCGAGATCCGCCTGGAGCCGGGCGACACCCTCCTCCTGTGCGGGCGCGAGGCGAACATCTCGGCGCTGCGCGGCAATCACGATCTCCTGCTTCTGGAATATTCCGCGCAAGCCATCCCGCAATCGGCGAAAGCGTTGCTCGCAACGCTGATCTTCGTCGCCATCGTCTCGTTGTCGGCGGCCGGCATTCTGCCGATCGAGGTGCTGTCGGTCTGCGGCGCCATTGCCATGGTCGCGACCGGGTGCCTCACCATCGGCGAGGCGGCGCGCTCGTTCGACCGGTCGATCTTCATGCTGGTCGGCGCCGCGATCGCCGCTGCGACCGCTCTGGAACGCACCGGCGGCGCCCGCCTCATCGCCGACGGCGCCCTGACGGCCCTCGACGGCGCCTCGCCGGTGGTGCTCCTGTCGGGCCTCTTCCTGGTGGTGGCGATCTTCACCAACTTCCTGTCGAACAACGCGACGGCGGTGTTGTTCACGCCGATCGCCCTCGACATTTCAAGACGCCTCGGCGTTTCGCCGGAACCGTGGCTCGCCTGCGTCATTTTCGGAGCCAACGCTTCCTTCGCCACGCCGATCGGCTATCAGACCAATCTCCTCGTCATGGGGCCGGGACGCTATCGTTTCGTCGACTTCGTGAAAGCGGGAGTTCCCCTCGTCCTCCTGGTGTGGTTAACATTCACCCTTGTCGCACCATGGTATTACGGGCTTTGACTATTCGGGACAGCACGTGACCGTCCACCACCCGCAGACGCCGCAGTTCTTCCTGACGTCGCCTTCCCCCTGTCCGTATCTGCCCGGACGCGCCGAACGGAAGGTCTTCACCCACCTCCTCGGCGAGCGCGCGCCCGGCCTTCTCGACCTGCTCAGCCAGGGCGGCTTCCGCCGCAGCCAGAACATCGCCTATCGCCCGGCCTGCGAGCGCTGCCGGGCCTGCGTCTCGGTGCGCATCCTGGTCGACGAGTTTTCGCCCGGCAAGTCGATGAAGCGGGTGCTGTCGAAGAATCGCGACCTCGTCGGCCGGATGTCCTCCCCGAGCCCCTCGAGCGAGCAGTACTCGCTGTTTCGCCGCTACATCGACCACCGCCACGCCAGCGGCGGCATGGCCGAAATGAGCGTCCTCGACTATGCGATGATGGTCGAGGACAGCCAGGTCGACACGCGGCTGATCGAATATCGCCGCCGAGGCCCGGATTCCAGCTTCTCCGCCGCCTCGGACGGCGATCTCGTCGCCGTCGCCCTGTCGGACGTCATGGCCGACGGCATGTCGATGGTCTATTCCTTCTTCGACCCCTACGAGGACGAGCGCAGCCTCGGCACCTACATGATCCTCGACCACATCGAGCGGACGAGAAAGCTCGGCCTCGCCTATCTCTATCTCGGCTATTGGGTCGATGGCTCGAAGAAGATGGCCTACAAGATCCGCTTCCAACCCCAGGAACATCTCGCCCCGAACGGCTGGGAGCTCTACCAGGGGTAAGGCATGGAAGCGCGAGGTGCGGCGGCGGCACGCTTTGGATGTGTTCCAGCGCGCCGGCGATCCAACGACCTGACGATAATTCCCGCCAACAGGTGACTTCGCCGGCCGATCATGCGACGGCTCGCCGGCCTGAAATTCCCAACGCACCGAACGTCATGACCACGCCGTCTCTCGCGAGCGCCGAGCCCGACCACGCCCGCCAATACGCCACCGGCATGACGCTGGTCGGCTTCGGCGGGCTCGTCCTCTCGGTCGACATTCCCCTCATCCGGCTGTCCGACAGCAGCTTCTTCACCGTCATCCTGGTGCGCGGGCTTCTGTCGTCCCTTGCCGCGGCGCTGATCTGGTGGGTCGCGAGGCGACTCGGACGGGGAACCGGACCGCTGATCGCCGGCCGGCTCGGTCTTCTCGTCACCGGCATCTATGCGCTCGCGACGATCCTCTTCCTCGTTGCCGTCTACGAGACGAAGGCCGCCAACGTCGTCTTCATCCTCGCCCTCAATCCGATGTTCGCGGCACTGCTCTCCTGGGCGATCGCCGGCGAAAAGCCCTCGCGCGCCACGCTGATCGCCATTCCGGTGACGCTCCTCGGCGTTCTTCTGATCATCGGCGCCGGGCTCGAGGCCGGGAACTGGCTGGGCGACCTGGCCGCGCTGGCGACCGCCTTCCTCATCGCGCTCGCCCTCACCCTCGCCCGCCGCAGCCGCCGGGACATGCGCTATGCCTCCGCGATCGCGGCGATCGTGCCGGCAATCGTCGCGCTTCCCTTCGTGGCCTCGGGAGGCGGCGTTCAATCCGAGGCGATCGGCTGGCTCGTCGTCAACGGCGCGATCGTCATGCCGCTCGCGCTCATCTGCCTGGCCGCGGGGCCGACGTTCGTGCCCTCGCCCCTGGTCTCGATGGGATATCTGATCGAAACCGTGCTCGCGCCGATCTGGATGTGGATGATCTTTACCGAGCGCCCCTCGCCCTTGTCCCTTGTCGGCGGTGCGCTGATCGTCGCGACGCTGGCGGCCCACGCCCTCGCCGAACTCGCGGCGCGGCGACGAATGAAGGTCGCGTACCGGCCGTAAGAGGCCGATGCGAGAGGCGGCGGTTCCGTCTTCCGGAACCGCCGCCTCTCGTCGTCTTACAGCGCCATGTCCAGCGCCGTCGCCTCCGCCGGCAGGCCGCACATCAGTTCCACCGCCTGGCGCTGGAACAGCCGGCGATAGATGCCGTCCGGCCGCGCGATCAGCGCCGCGTGGTCGCCCTCCTCGACGATCCGGCCGCGATCGAAGACCAGGAGCCGGTCGAGCGATTTGACCGTCGATAGCCGGTGGGCGACGACGAGGGTCGTCCGCCCCGCCATCAGCCGCTCCATTGCCCGCTGGATCAGAATCTCCGATTCCGAATCGAGGCTGGACGTCGCCTCGTCGAGGATCAGGATCGGCGCGTCGGCGAGGAAGGCCCGCGCGATCGCCACCCTTTGCCGCTCGCCGCCCGAAAGCTTCACGCCGCGCTCGCCGACGAGGGTCTGGTAGCCCTTCGGCAGGCGGGTGATGAAGCCGTCGGCACCGGCGAGCCGCGCCGCCTCGACGATCTCGCCCATCGTGGCGCCCGGCCGGCCATAGGCGATGTTGTCGGCCAGGGAACGGTGGAACAGGATCGGCTCCTGCTGCACGATGGCGATCTGCGAGCGCAACGAGGCCTGCCTCACCCCGGCGATGTCCTGACCGTCGATCCTGATCGCGCCGCCGGACACGTCGTAGAGACGCTGGATCAGCTTGACGAGGGTCGACTTGCCCGAGCCCGAATGGCCGACGAGACCCACCCGCTCTCCCGCCGCAATGGTCAGCGACAGGTCGCGGTAGAGCGGCGCGGCATGGGAGCCGTAGTGGAACGACACGCGGTCGAAGACGATCTCCCCGCCGCCGATCGCCGCCTCGCGGGCATCCGCCCGGTCGTCGACGCCGATCGAAAGCGCGGAAAGGGCGACGAGTTCTTCCATGTCGTTCACCGAGCGCTGGACGTTGCGCACGTGCTGGCCGACCTCGCGCAAGTAGCCCTGCATGACGAAGAATGCGGTGAGCACGTAGGTGATGTCGCCCGGCCCCGCCGAGCCTTGCGCCCAGAGCAGGATGGCAAGGCCGATGACGCCGACGCGAAGCAGGAACAGCATGGCGTTCTGGACCGTGCCATTGATCGTGCCGCGCTTCCACGAGCGTCCCGCCCGCGACTGCCACTTCCGCGACACGCGCTCGAGGATCGCCTCCTCGCGCGTCTCGCCGCCGAAAGCCTTGACCACCGCATTGCAGGAGATGGCATCGGCAAGCGCGCCGCCGAGCCTCGTGTCCCAGACGTTCGCAAGCCGGGCCGAGGGCGCGACATAGCCGAGCGACAAGGACACCGTGAGCGCCAGATAGGCGAGCGCGCCGAGGCCGATGAGGAGCCCCATCACCGGCCAGTGCCAGCCGAGCAGCGCGGTGGTGCCGAGCAGCATGACGAAGGACGGCAACAGCGCCACGAGCACCGTGTCGTTGAGAAGATCGCGCGCCCACATGCCGCGGGTGATCTTGCGCACCGTCGAGCCGGCGAAGCTGTTGGCGTGCCAGTCCGTCGAGAAGCGCTGGACGCGCGCGAAGGCCTCCCGCATCACCTCGCTGATCATCCGCAGCGTGAAGGGAATGATCGCCATGAAGCTGACGAAGCGGCAGACGACGCCGACCAGGGCGAGAGCAGCCAGCATCGCCAGCGCACCGAGCGCGGCGTCGAGCGCGCCGTCGGCATCCGAGCTCGACGCGATCGCGTCGACCAGCCGGCCGGAATAGAGCGGCGTCAGAACGTCCGCGAGCGTTCCGAGCGTGATCGTCCCGCAGACGGCGGCCATCCGCAGCTTCTGGCGCCGCCAATGAAGGAAGGCGAAGGAAAACGCCTCGGCGAACGCCGACTGACGCCATTGGAAGAAACGGAACGACATGGCAATTCGACCGATCGATCGGTCCCCTGACGATCCTCCGCACAACGCCCGATCGACGACTCAAAGCCGGCCGAAGGCGATCGATGTGGCTGGAGGAGACTGACGGCAGGCCGGCGCGACGAACGTGGAAGGCGGCCCGTTGGAAGACGCACGCGCTAGGCGCGGATCAGGAGTGCATAACCCCTGGGAGGGCGGTACCGGTAAATGTCATCATGGCCCTCCCTTCGGTTGGCGTCGTGTCAGGATGGGACATCGGATAGCCGAAGCCGAATCGTTTGGCAAGCCTACGAACGATGCCGCTCGCAGGCGGGTGCGCATGAGGCGCGGCGGCATCCTCCCGGAGAGGAGCCACGGGCTGCACTCACGGACAGAGCCGGACGGATGATCGTCCGCCCTGCACACCGGCGATCGCCGCCAAGTTTCTGGACATTGCCGGCCACCGTTTCATCTAGGATGTTCGCGCGTCGGCGTGATTCTTCAGGGCCGTCGACGGGTGTGCGCGTGAAGGAGGAGGGAAAGCCGATGCTCGACATCATCCAGCAACTGGAAGCACGGCGCGAGGAGGCCCGGCTCGGCGGTGGCGAAAAACGCATCGCCGCCCAGCATGCCAAGGGCAAACTCACGGCAAGAGAGCGCATCGACGCCCTGCTCGATCCCGGCTCCTTCGAGGAATACGACACCTTCAAGACCCATCGATCCACCGATTTCGGCATGGCGAGCCAGCAGATCCCCGGCGACGGCGTCGTCACCGGCTGGGGCACGATCGAGGGCCGCCCAGTTTACGTCTTCTCCCAGGACTTCACCGTCTTCGGCGGCTCCCTGTCCGAGACCCACGCCGAGAAGATCTGCAAGATCATGGACCTCGCCGTGCAGAACGGTGTCCCCCTGATCGGCCTCAACGATTCCGGCGGCGCGCGCATCCAGGAAGGCGTCGCCTCGCTCGGCGGCTATGCCGAAGTGTTCTGGCGCAACGTCCAGGCGTCGGGCGTCATCCCGCAGATTTCCGTCATCATGGGCCCCTGCGCCGGCGGCGCGGTCTATTCCCCGGCGATGACCGACTTCGTCTACATGGTCCGCGACACCGCCTACATGTTCGTCACCGGCCCGGACGTGGTGAAGACCGTCACCGGCGAGGTCGTCACGGCCGAAGAACTCGGCGGCGCCGGCACCCATTCGAAGAAGAGCTCGGTCGCCGACGGCGCCTTCGAGAACGACGTCGAGGCGCTCGCCGAGATGCGCCGGCTGTTTTCCTTCCTGCCGCTCTCCTCGCGCGACAAGCCGCCGGTCTACGAGACCCTGGACGATCCGACGCGCACCGAAGCGTCCCTCGACACGCTGATCCCCGACAATCCGAACAAGCCCTACGACATGGCCGAACTGATCGAGAAGGTCGCCGACGAGGGCGACGTCTTCGAGATCCAGAAGGACTTCGCGGCCAACATCATCACCGCCTTCATCCGGCTGAACGGCTCGACGGTGGGCGTCGTTGCCAACCAGCCGATGGTGCTCGCCGGCTGCCTCGACATCGATTCCTCGCGCAAGGCCGCCCGCTTCGTGCGGTTCTGCGACGCCTTCAACATCCCGATCCTCACCCTCGTCGACGTGCCGGGCTTCCTGCCCGGCGTCACCCAGGAGCTCGGCGGCATCATCAAGCATGGGGCGAAACTCTTGTTCGCCTATGCCGAAGCGACCGTCCCGAAGGTGACCGTGATCACCCGCAAGGCCTATGGCGGCGCCTATGACGTCATGTCGTCGAAGCACATCCGCGCAGACGTCAACTATGCCTGGCCGAGCGCCCAGATCGCCGTGATGGGCGCCAAGGGCGCCGCCGAGATCATCCATCGCAAGGACGCCGGCGACGCGGAGCGGCTCGCCCAGCATACGAAAGAGTATGAAGACCGCTTCGCCAATCCCTTCATCGCGGCGCAGCGCGGCTTCATCGACGAGGTAATCCTGCCCCATTCGACGCGGCGCCGGGTGATCCGGGCCTTCGAGATGCTGAAGACCAAGACGGTCGCCGCGCCGCTGCGCAAGCACGACAACATTCCCCTCTGAGACCGGCAGGGTCTCGCGGCGACGGCACCGATCGCGAACGGTCCGTCGCGGCTCGCCGCAGGGGAAACCCTCGTTATCTTCGGTCCCGCGGCGCTTGGCGCCGATCCGGAATTCTCTCGACAGAAGGCTCGATACCATGAGCGACGACAACAAGTTCTCGCCCGAAAACAACCTGCCCGCCGGCTACGTCCCGCCGAAGATCTGGAAGCCGGATACCGAATCCGGCGGGGCCTTCGCCTCGATCAACAAGCCGACGGCCGGCGCGCAATACGAGAGGGACCTGCCGGTCGGCCAGCATCCGCTGCAGCTCTATTCCCTGGGCACGCCCAATGGCGTCAAGGTGACGATCATGCTGGAGGAGCTGCTCGAAGCCGGCCACTCCGAGGCCGAATACGACGCCTGGCTGATCCGCATCAACAAGGGCGACCAGTTCGGCTCCGGCTTCGTCTCGGTCAATCCGAACTCGAAGATCCCGGCGATGATGGATCACAAGCCGAAGGACGGCGGAGCGCCGATCCGGCTGTTCGAATCCGGCTCGATCCTGACCTATCTTGCCGACAAGTTCGGCGCTTTCCTGCCGACCGATGCGCGGGCCCGCGCCGAGGTGATGAACTGGCTGTTCTGGCAGATGGGCTCGGCGCCCTTCCTCGGCGGCGGCTTCGGGCATTTCTACGCCTATGCGCCGATGAAGATCCAGTACGCCATCGACCGCTACGCCATGGAGGTGAAGCGCCAGCTTGACGTTCTCGACAAGCAGCTGAAGGAAAACGAGTATATCGCGGGCAGCGAATACACGATCGCCGACATGGCGATCTGGCCCTGGTATGGCCGCATCGCCGCCCATGACGCCTATGGCGATGCCGGCACCTTCCTGTCCGTCGACGACTACGCCAACGTCCAGCGCTGGCGAAAGCAGATCGGCGAGCGCAAGGGCGCCCGGCGCGGCTCGATGGTCAATTCGGTGACCGGCGATCCCTCGACCCAGCTGCACGAGCGCCACGACGCCGGCGACTTCGAGACGAAGACGCAGGACAAGATCGGCGACGCCGGCTGATGTTCGCCCGTCTGGTGGCACACTGGGTCTATGGCGGGTTCCTGGCGGGGCTGCTGATCCTCGCCTTCACGCCGATCATCGCTGCGACGTGGACGACTGCGCTGACGCTGGTCTTCCTGCAGCTGCCCGTCTACATGGTCCACCAGTACGAGGAACACGACGATGGCCGCTTCGCGGCGGCCATCAATGCCATGATCGGCAAGGGCAAGATCGTCCTCGACGACGCCGCGGTCTTCGTCATCAACATTCCCGGCGTCTGGGGCGTCAACCTCGTCTCGATCTGGCTCGCCTGGAGTGTTGGCATCGGCTGGGGCCTGATCGGCGTCTACCTCACCCTCGTCAACGCCCTCGCTCATATCGGCCAGGCGATCCGGCTGCGGGCCTACAATCCCGGCCTCGCGACGGCCCTCGTCCTGTTCCTGCCGGTCGGCATCGCGGGGGCTCTGATCGTCGGCGCCGAGCCCGGCGTCGGTGCCGGCCACCACGTCGTCGGCCTCGCGGTGGCGATCGCCATCCATGCGGGGATCATCGCCTATGTCGTTACGCGGCGGCGGCGGTTGGCGTGATGGCGAAGCGTGTCGGCACTCTCGTTCGCGTGCCTGCGGTGCAGAATGGCGGTAGCGATGCTATATTTTGGATACGCGACGAAAGTTCGACGACGGGGGCCACGAGGTGCCGACGGTTCTGCAATGGCGAGGCCATCGGTTCCTGTTCTATTCGAAGGAGATCGGCGAACCGCCGCATATCCATGTTCTCAAGGACGCAAAGCAAATGAAAGTTTGGCTGCGGGATCTGCGTCTGGCCCGCAATGCCGGTTTCGCTGGTCACGAGATCAATGCGATCATGAAAATCGTCGCGGAGAACCAAGACCGGTTTCTGGAGGCCTGGGATGATTATTTTGGAAATTGACGATCGTCAGCTCACCGTCTCCGACGTGTCCGTGACGGCCGACCGAATCATGTTCGTGATGGCCGACGGACGACGCATCGAGGCCCCCCTCTGGTGGTACCCACGGCTTGCCGCCGCGAGCGTGGAGCAGCGTAAGAGCTGGCAGATCCTGCCCTTCGGCGACGCCGTCGGTTGGGAAGCGATCGACGAATATATCAGCGCGAAGGCGCTGATCGTCGGAGGTGCAGCCCCCGGCGCCACGCCCCCCAAGGAGGCCGCCGCCTGATGGCCAATCTCCCTGACATGACCAAGCATCGCGGATTTCCCTCGGGGCTGCCGGGGACCGGTTTCCAGTTCACCGTGCGCCGCGCCAACCCGAAGGGCGCGACCAAGATCATCGAGCGCAAGCGGTTCAACGACCGCACGCCGACCGAAAAGCTCGCCGACGCGGCCTTCCTGCACGCGATCTGGCACATGTTCGGCCCCGAGCCCTTCGAGCGCGGCAATCTCGATGCGGGGCGCATCTCCTGGCTGTTCAACCGCGAGATCGTGCCGGCGGAAAAGCCGTTCGATCCGGCTTCCTACGAGGCGATGCTGATGATCGACGAGGAGGTGGCGAGGAAGAGCTATCCGGAGGCGTTTCAGGAGGTACTGGAGGTGTGAAGGCCGGACAGCCAGACCTGATGGCGCCGACCCTGTAGCCGCCAACGCGGCGGAACCGTCGCGCTCTGGCTTCATGTCATAAGGGACATGGGAGCGAACCTAAGGAGGCGGCAACCCCAACGCTTCGTCATTCTCGGCCCCGTCCCACTGCTGTCCGGCTTAGATTACTTGAAGATCAAAGCTGGCCTGTCTTGGGTCTGTTTGGAGCGGCGGTTTTGGCTTGTTCAGGGCGGCAACATCCCGTTTTTCCATGAGGTTGAGCCGCACGAGGCGTCGGAAGCTCATGGGGCGTTCGATGGCATTTTGGGCGTCATGGGCCAGTCGCAGCAGAATATAGGCGATGAGGGCGACGAAGATCTGGATGCGGATGGCGTTCTCGCTGGTGCCGACGAATGTCTTGATCTTCAGGTTCTGCTTGATCCACTTGAAGAACAGCTCGATCTGCCAGCGCTGCGTGTAGAGATGAGCGATCTCCTCGGCCGGCGCGTCGAGGTCGTTGGTGACGACCCGGATGGTCCTGCCCGTCGAGATCGTCACGACGATCTCGCGAACCGGATCGGCGAAGGCGGGGGTGCGGGACTTGGCGGTGCGCTGCGTCAACAGGCCGATGCGATCGCTGAGAACCGCCCCGCCCGGCTCGACGCGCGCCTCGGCGGTAACGGTGAGCTTGGTATGGCTCTTCAGCCGCGTGACGAAGCGGCACCCGGCCGCGTCGAAGGCCGCCCACCAGGCAAAGTCGTAATAGCCGAGGTCGAAGACGTAGGTTGCGCCGGGTTCGACCACGAGGTCCTGGGCCGGCGTGATGTCGTTGACCCGCTGGTCGCTGATCGTCGCCTTCATCGGCGTTCGGCTCGAAAGATCGTGCACGACATGCAGCTTGATGGCCCGGCTGCCATCGGCCTTGGCACTCAGCCAGCCGCGGGACAAAGAGCTCAGTTGCATCTGCGTGGAATCGAGCAGCAAGGTGGTGTCAGCGCCGCTCATCTGCCGGCGCGTGGCGCGGCAGGCCCTCTGTGCCATCTTGGCGAAGAGATCGGCGAACAGCGCCGACGGCCGCAGCCGGTTGGCGTCGCAGAAGGTCGAGCGCGCCGACGCCTTCATCCCCACGTGATAAAGGCGCGACGACTGGCTCTGCAGGCTGTCGACGATCTCGCGCAGGCTCGCCGCACCCGACAACTGACCGAACAACAGCGCCAGGAACTGGCTCTTGGTCCCGAAGCTGCGCACCCGATGGTCGGCGCCGCACTTCTCCACAAGCGTCTCGAAATCATTCCAGGGAATGAACTTCTGCAGCGTGTGAAAAACTGTATTCTGGTGGCGCATGACATTGATCTCCAACTCGTGTCCCAAACGCGGCGAAACGTCTGGAACCGAGTAGAATCAATGTCATGCGCTGCGTCCAGAAAATTTAACCGGACAGCAGTGGAACGGGGCCCGAGAATGACGAAGCTTGAGTAGCCCGGGCGTTCCCCGCAAGCGACGCGGTGAGACTGACCCGCCGAAGAGGAGCCGGCGGGATGCGCTTCTGAGTGTGCCTTCGGAAGACGAGCATCGTGACGCGGCGGGGCGCAGGCGGATAAGAAGAAGCATGCGAGGGCATGGCCGGCCCTGGCGCAAGGGAGAGAGACGGGACTTGTTCAAGAAAATCCTCATCGCCAATCGCGGCGAGATCGCCTGCCGGGTCATCAAGACGGCGCGGCGCATGGGCATCGCCACGGTGGCGGTCTATTCGGACGCCGACCGGGACGCGATGCATGTGCGCATGGCCGACGAGGCGGTGCATATCGGCCCGCCCCAGGCGAACCAGTCCTATCTCCTCGGTGATCGGATCATTGCGGCCTGCAAGGAGACCGGCGCCGAGGCCGTCCATCCCGGCTACGGCTTCCTCTCCGAAAACGCCGACTTCTGCGAAAAGCTCGAAAATGCCGGCATCGTCTTCATCGGCCCGAAGCCGAGGGCGATCCGCGCCATGGGCGACAAGATCACCTCGAAGAAGCTTGCCGCGGAAGCCGGCGTCTCGACCGTGCCAGGCTATATGGGGCTGATCGAGGACGCTTCGCATGCCGCCAAGATCGCCGCGGAAGTCGGCTATCCCGTGATGATCAAGGCGTCGGCCGGCGGCGGCGGCAAGGGCATGCGCATCGCCTGGAACGACGCGGAAGCCCGTGACGGCTTCGACCGCTCGCGCTCGGAGGCCAAAAGCTCCTTCGGCGACGACCGGATCTTCATCGAGAAATTCGTCGAGGAGCCCCGCCATATCGAGATCCAGGTGCTGGCGGATTCATTCGGCAACTGCGTCTATCTGAACGAGCGAGAATGCTCCATCCAGCGGCGCAACCAGAAGGTCGTTGAGGAGGCGCCCTCCGCCTTCCTCGACGCAGAGACGCGGCAAGCCATGGGCGAGCAGTCCGTGGCGCTGGCCAAGGCCGTCGACTACGAGAGCGCCGGGACCGTCGAGTTCATCGTCGACAAGAACCGGAATTTCTACTTTCTCGAGATGAACACCCGGCTGCAGGTCGAGCATCCGGTGACCGAGCTGATCACCGGCGTCGACCTCGTCGAACAGATGATCCGCGTCGCCCATGGCGAGAGGCTGCCCTTCGCCCAGGAGGACGTGAAGATCGACGGCTGGGCGATCGAATCCCGCGTCTATGCCGAGGATCCCTATCGCGGCTTCCTGCCCTCGATCGGCCGACTGAAGCGCTATTATCCGCCGGACGAAGGGCCTCTGGACGGCTCTCGCGCCTCGGGCATGGGCCCTTCCGGCCGCGCCATCGGCGGCGGCGCGCCGGTCCTGCGCAACGACACCGGCGTTTCCGAGGGCTCGGAGATCTCGATGTTCTACGATCCGATGATCGCCAAGCTCTGCAGCTGGGGCGAGACCCGGGAGGCGGCGACCGACGCCATGGCCGAGGCGCTCGACCGCTTCGTCATCGACGGCATCGGCCACAACGTCCCCTTCGTCTCGGCGATCATGCAGCATCCGCGCTGGCGCTCCGGCGAAATCTCCACCGGCTTCATTGCGGAGGAATATCCGGACGGCTTTAACGGCACCGAGGCGGACGGAGCGATGCGGGGCAAGCTCGCCGCGGCGGCGGCGCTGCTCGCCAGGGCGTCGAAGCGGCGCAGCGCCAGCAAGGCACCCAGCCTCGGCGAAAACCTCGCTTTGAGCAAAGAAAGCGGACGGCGCATCGTCTTCATCGGCGAACACCGGCTGACGGTCGATCTCGGTGAGACGGGCGTCACCGTCGACGGCGCCGATCTCGGCCCGGTCGAGATGGACTGGCAGCGGGGGCGGCAGACCGCCCGGCTGCGGTTCGGCGGCGAGACGCTGACCCCGCGGGTCGATCCGATCGTCAGCGGCTTCCGGCTGCGGTTGAAGGGCATCGACGTCGATGCCAAGGTCTACGAGCCGCATCTGGCGCGGCTCGCCGAGCTGATGCCGGTGAAGGAAGCGCCGGATACCTCCAACCTCCTGCTCTGCCCGATGCCCGGCGTCGTCGTCCAGATCGCGGTCGCGGAGGGCGAACAGGTCGAGGCCGGCCAGACGCTTGCCATCGTCGAGGCGATGAAGATGGAAAACGTCCTCAGGGCCGAGCACAAGGCAGTGGTGAAATCCATTCCGGTCAAGGCGGGCGACAGCCTCGCCGTCGACGCGGTCATCATGGAGTTCGAGACATGAGCGAGAATTTTCCGCGGGACTGGCTCGATCTGGCGACGAAGGAGCTGAAGGGCCGCGAGGTCGAGGACCTCACCTGGCAGACCGCCGAGGGGATCGCCATCAAGCCGGTCTATACCGCCGAGGATCTGCCGCAGGATGCCACGAGCGCCCTCCCCGGCGTTGCCCCCTTCACCCGCGGGCCGCGGGCTACGATGTATGCCGGCCAGCCCTGGACAATCCGCCAGTATGCCGGCTTCTCGACGGCCGAAGCTTCCAACGCCTTCTACCGCAAGAACCTCGCCGCCGGTCAGAAGGGCCTCTCGGTCGCCTTCGACCTCGCCACCCATCGCGGCTACGATTCCGACCATCCGCGGGTCGCCGGCGATGTCGGCAAGGCGGGCGTCGCCATCGATACTGTCGAGGACATGAAGATCCTCTTCGACGGCATTCCGCTCGACACGATGAGCGTGTCTATGACCATGAACGGCGCGATCATCCCGGTGCTGGCGATGTTCGTCGTCGCAGCCGAGGAGCAGGGCGTCGACCGGAGGCAGCTCACCGGAACCGTTCAGAACGACATTCTGAAGGAGTTCATGGTCCGCAACACCTACATCTATCCGCCTGAGCCATCGATGCGCATCGTTGCCGACATCATCGGCTATACCGCCGTAGAGATGCCGCGCTTCAACTCGATCTCGATCTCCGGCTATCACATGCAGGAAGCCGGCGCGACGCTCGCCCAGGAGCTCGCCTATACGCTGGCCGACGGGATGGAATATGTCCGCGCCGCGATGGCCCGGGGCCTGTCCGTCGACAAGTTCGCGCCCCGCCTCTCCTTCTTCTTCTGCATCGGCATGAACTTCTTCATGGAAGTCGCCAAGCTGCGTGCGGCGCGGCAGATGTGGGCGAAGATCATGACGGACTTCGGCGCCACCGACGAGCGCTCGAAGATGCTGCGCACCCACTGCCAGACCTCGGGCGTCTCGCTGACCGAGCAGGACCCGATGAACAACGTCGTGCGCACCGCCTACGAGGCGATGTCGGCGGTGCTCGGCGGCACCCAGTCGCTTCACACCAATGCCTTCGACGAGGCGATGGCGCTGCCGAGCGAGACATCGGCCCGCATCGCCCGCAACACCCAGCTGATCCTCGCCCACGAGACAGGCGTCACCAACGTCGTCGATCCGCTGGGCGGCTCCTATTATGTCGAGGCGCTGACGAAGGACCTTGCCGACAGGGCCTTCGAACTGATCGCCGAGGTCGAGGCCGCCGGCGGCATGACCAAGGCCGTCGCGGAAGGCCTGCCGAAGCGGCGGATCGAGGAGGCGGCGGCGCTGCGCCAGGCGCGCATCGACAAGGGCGAGGACGTCGTCGTCGGCGTCAACCGCTTCCGGCTGGAGGAAGAGGCGCCGGTCGAGATCCTGAACATCGACACGGCGGCCGTTCGAAAGTCCCAGATCGCCCGGCTCGAGGAGGTGCGACGGACACGCAGCAAGGAAGCCTGCGAGAGCGCCCTCGCCGCCCTGCGGGATTGCGCGAGCGGCAAGGACGGCAATCTCCTGGCCGCTGCCGTCGAAGCGGCGCGTGCCAGGGCCACGCTGGGTGAGATCTCACAGGCGATGGAGGACGGCTTCGGCGGCCGGCACCAACCATCGACCTCGCTGATCTCCGGCGTCTTCGCCTCGGCGCATGAGAGCGACCCGGAATTTGCCACCATCCGACAGCGCATTGCCGACTATGCCGAGGAGAAGGGCCGCAAGCCCTCGATCCTCGTCGCCAAGCTCGGCCAGGACGGCCACGACCGCGGCTCGAAGGTGATCGCCACCGCCTTTGCCGATCTCGGCTTTGCCGTCCATCTCGGCCCGCTGTTCGAGACGCCGCAGGAGGTCGCCAGTCTGGCGATCGACAGGAAGGTCGACGTCGTCGGCGTCTCGTCCCATGCGGCCGGCCACATGACGCTGGTGCCCGAACTGATCGCCGCCCTGGCGGAGAAGAACCGCGCGGACATCCACGTCGTCTGCGGCGGCGTCATTCCCTCGCAGGACTACCAGGCGCTCCTCGATGCCGGCGTCGCCGAAATCTTCGGGCCCGGCACCAACGTCCTGCAGGCCGCGATGGCCGTCCTCGGCGTCCTCGAAGGCCGCCGCCGCAACACCCGCGCCACCGAGCGGCTGACCGCCTGATTGCGCGGCGAAACCCGCGACCGGGCCGGATCCGGCTTTGGGGACGGCCCGAACTCGGGGGCAGCTAGAGACGCTGCTGCGTCTTCGCGTCGAAGAGATGAACGCGGCTCAGATCGATGTGGAAGCCGAGCTTTTCCCCCGGCCGCGCCGAAATCCGGTCCTTGACCACGGTGTCGATGAGATCGGTGCCAGACCGCGCGAAGACCTGGGTCTCCGATCCGGTCGGCTCGACCACCACGACATCCATCGGAACGCCGCCCTCGCCGATGGAAATGTGCTCGGGCCGGATGCCGTAGACTACCTCATGACCGTCGGCGACGCTCGCCTCCGCCGGCACGGGCAGGACGAGACCGCCCTCGGAGACGAATTCGCGCGCCCCAGACGCCCCGCGAATCCGCCCCTTGACGAAATTCATGGAGGGCGAGCCGATGAAGCCGGCGACGAAGACGTTCTGCGGATTGTCGTAGAGATCGAGCGGCGCGCCGATCTGCTCGACCTTGCCGTCGCGCATGACGACGATCTTGTCGGCCATGGTCATCGCCTCGATCTGATCGTGGGTGACGTAGACGATGGTGGTCTTGAGGCGCTGGTGAAGTTCCTTGATCTCCATGCGCATCGAGACGCGCAGCTTGGCGTCGAGGTTCGACAGCGGCTCGTCGAACAGGAACACCTTGGGGTCCCGGACGATCGCCCGGCCCATGGCGACGCGCTGGCGCTGGCCGCCGGACAGCGCCTTGGGGTAGCGATCGAGATATTTCGTCAGGTCGAGGATGTCGGCCGCCCGGCCGACCTTCTCGTCGATCTCCGCCTTCGGGCGTTTCGCCATCTTCAACGGAAAGCCGATGTTCTGCGCCACCGTCTTGTGCGGATAGAGCGCGTAGGACTGGAACACCATGGCGATGTCCCGGTCCTTCGGCAGGACGTCGTTGACGACCTTCTCGCCAATCCGGATCGTCCCCTGGCTGATCGGCTCGAGGCCGGCGAGCATCCTGAGGAGGGTCGACTTGCCGCAGCCCGACGGCCCGACCAGGACGACGAACTCGCCGTCCTCGATGTCGATCGACACCCCGTGCATGACCTGGACCGAGCCATAGCGCTTGAATACGTCGTCGATGTTTACGCCAGCCACTTCAACATTCCCTTCACTGCGGCAGTTCGATCTGCATCTTCACGTCCCCGGCCGGAGCCGAGGCGGCGATCTCGAACGCCCTGACGCTCTCCGCAAAGTCGAAGGTCCGGGTGATCAGCGGCTTCACGTCGATGGTTCCCGAGGAGAGCATGGCGACGCAGCGGGGAAAGACGTGGGCATAGCGGAAGATGTTCTCGACCCGCGCCTCGCGGATCATCGCCGCGCCGGCGTCGTAGGCGATCGGCTCGGACTGGCCGCCGATCATCACCACGCAGCCGCCGGGCGCCAGCGGCTCGAACACCTTGGCGGCTGCCTTGGGCGAGCCCGTCGCCTCGAAGACGACGTCGCAGCCCCAGCTGTCGGTATCGGCCTTGATCCGGTCGACGAGGCTTTCCTTGCCGGCATCGACGCCGACGATCGCCGGTGAGAGGCTCTCGGCGATCTCCAGCTTCTTTTCGGCGAGATCGGTGACGTAGACCCGCGCGCAGCCGCCCGCCAGCGCCGAGAGCGCCGTGACGAGGCCGATCGGCCCGGCCCCCAGCACCACGGCGATGTCGCCGGGCTTGATCTTGGCCTTGGTGGCCGCGTGAACGCCCACTGCCAGAGGCTCGACCATCGCGGCCTCGGCGAAGCTCACATTGTCCGGCAGCTTGAAGGTGAAGGCTTCCGGGTGGACGCAGGTCGGACGGAGGATGCCGTGGACCGGCGGCGTTGCCCAGAAGCGCACCGCGGGATCGACATTATACATGCCGAGCCGGGTCGCCTTGGAATTCGGATCGGGAATGCCCGGCTCCATGCAGACGCGGTCGCCGGCCTTCAGCGTGGTGACGTCGGAGCCGGTCTCGATCACCGTGCCGGAGGCCTCGTGGCCGAGGATCATCGGCTCGTTGACGACGAAGGGGCCGATGCGTCCGTGGGTGTAGTAATGGACGTCCGAGCCGCAGATGCCGACGGTGTGGAGCTTGATCCGCACGTCGCGCGGGCCGAGCACCGCCTCGTCCTTGTCGATCGGAAAGTCGCGCAGCGACAGTTCGTCCTTGCGCTCGAGGACCAGGGATTTCATGGAATTCAGCCTTTCCAGACGATGTAGACGCCGAGGAGAACGGCGACGACGTTGGAGATCGTGAGCGGCAGCCCAGCCGGCTCCATGAACCGGAGCCAGAACAGCGACAGCGCCACCCAGATGATGACGGAGATGAAGATCCTGTCGAACCAGTTGGTCTGGATCGGCAGGAAGCCGTCGCGCTCCTTGCGGTCGAGCGGCGACTGCCGGCCCTCTTCCTGCTCCTCGTAGATGTTGATCGGGGTTTCGACGTCCTGCGGATCGGTCCGGGTCATCGCGTCATCCTTTCACGGCGCCGAAGGTCAGGCCGGCGACGATGTGGCGCTGGACCAGGCTGAAGACGATCAGCGCCGGGATCAGAGTGAACATCGAGATCGCCGCCATCACGCCCCATTCGGTGCCGGTCGTCGTGACATATTCGGAGAGGCCGGTCGTCAACGTGCGGGCGTTGAAGTTGGTCAGCGTCGCGGCGAGCAGATATTCGTTCCAGGCGAAGACCCAGGTGAGGATCAAGGTGACGGCGAGGCCGGGCCTTGCCAGCGGCAGGACGATCTCGGTGATCACCGTCCAGGCGCTCGCCCCGTCGACGAAGGCCGCCTCGTCGAGCTCCTTCGGGATGCCATCGATGGTCGGCCGCAGCGTCCAGATCGCGAAGGGCAGGTTGAAGGTGCAATAGACGAGGATCATGCCGATCTTGGTATCGAGAAGCGTAAAATCGCCGAACCGGTAGACCTGCGTGAGCAGGAGGAAGAGCGGCAGGAGGAACACCGCCGGCGGCGCCATGCGGTTGGTGATCGTCCAGAAGAAGATCGATTCCTTGCCGCCGAGATTGAAGCGGCTCAGTGCATAGCAGGCGAGAAAGCCGAGCACGGTGACGAGAAAGGCGTTGCCGGTCGAGATGATCAGCGAATTGACCATGTAACCGCGCAGCGTCTCGTCGTTGAGGACGTCGACGTAGTTCTTCCAGTAGACCGAGGAGAGGATCACCTCGGGGGTCGAGAACAACTCGACGGCCGGCTTCACCGAGATGACGAACAGCCAGTAGATGGGGAACAGGGTGAAGAAGCTGACCACGGTCCAGAACAGAAGGTACAGCCAGGTTCGTTGACGTCTCATCGGATCAGGCCTTCTTGTTGCGCGGCGCGATCAGCGCGACGTAGAGCAGCCAGCAGGAAACGATCGTCAGATAGAGGACGATGATCGAGACCGCCGAGCCGTAGCCGTAATTCGTCCTCGGGAAGACTTCCTTGAAGATGTGGACGCCGAGATAGCGGGTCGCCGAGCCCGGCCCGCCGCCGGTCAGCATCAAGACCTCGTCGACGGTGCGCAGCGCGTCCATCAGCCGGATGAAGACGGTGGCGAGCAGTGCCGGGGCGATCATCGGCAGGGTGATGTGCCAGAAGATCTGGCGCTTGTTGGCACCGTCGATCTGCGCCTGTTCGAACGGGTCGGCCGGCAGCGAGACGAGCGCGGCGATCAAGGTCAGGGTGACCAGCGGCGTCCAGTGCCAGATGTCCATGACGACGGTGACGGTGAAGGCCGCGACGGCGCTGGTGCCGATGTTGAGGTCGAAGCCGAACCAGCTGTCGAGCAGCGAGGGAATGATCCCGATCGAGGGCGTCGTCATCAGCTTCCAGATCGAGCCGACGATGATCGGCGCCATGATCAGGGGAAGCGTGTGGATCGTCCGGAAGATCGCCTTGCCGGGGAAGTCCTTCAGGAAGGCCTGGGCAAGGAGGTAGCCGACGATCAGCTCGGAGAGGACGGCGAAGAAGACGAAGGCGAGGGTGACGCCGAGCGAGGCCAGAAAGCCGCTGTCGAACACCAAGGCGCGAAAATTGTCGGCGCCGTTATAGACAACCGCCGGGTCGAGCGCGAACGGGTTCCATTGATGGAACGACAACCACAGCACGTAGAAGAACGGCACGACGCCGAAGAAGAACAGGATCACCAGCGTCGGAGCGAGGAGAATCCAGCCTAATCTGTTGGATTGCATCGAGCCATCTTTCGTCGAGGCGTGTCGTTGTCGAAGAAGGGCCCGTCCGCATGCCCTGAGCAAACAGCCCGGATTCGCCGCCTCGTCGCGCGGCAGCAACGGCAGGGTATCCGGCCATCGACGGAGCGATCTCGGGGGCAGCTTGCGGCGGACGATCGGCCGAAGGGGCCGAAACGGCGGGCCACGCTCTAAGAGCGGCCCGCCGTCGTCGCTAGTGGCGAACCCGCGAAGTTACTTGCGGTAGCCGAGGTTCTTCAGTTCCTCTTCGGCCTTCTGCGCCATCATGTCGAGGCCTTCGTCCGGGCCGATCGAGCCGGTGAGGATCTCGTAGAAGGTCGGCGACGTCGCCTCGATGACCTGCCGGTGGAACGGATATTCCGGCGCGCCCTTGAACAGCTTGCCGTCGTCGCGGAGCATCGAGTAGTAGCCGCCGAGCTCCTTGTCGACTTCCTTCACCTTCGGGGTGTCGTAGGTCGAAGTCAGGGTGATGCGCGAGCCGGCCGCGGCCCAGTCTTCCTGGATCTCGGGCAGCGCCATGAACTGCATGAACAGGAGCGCGGCGTCCTGGCTCTTGGAGGTCACCGGCAGGCCGAAGGCGCCGCCGTCATAGTAGCCGATGTAGCCCTTGCCGCTCTCGGCCTCTTCCAGGACGCCGGGCTCCAGCGGCGGCAGTGCCACGCCGACTTCGCCGACGACACGCGACTTCTCCTCGTCCGTGGCGATCCAGGCGGCGTTCTCGCCATAGACGAGACCCTGCGCTGCTCTGCCGGCGGCGAAGGTGGTCGCGACCTCGGTCCAGGTCGACTGCACCGATTCCGGCGGGGCAATGTCACGCATCGACAGCCACCACTTCAGCGCTTCCTTGGCCTCGGGCGAGTTCATCGTGCCGCCATTCTCGACGGTCGCGGCATAGTTGTTGTTTGCGTCGATGCCCCAGTTGTAGACGCCGTAGGTCGGCGCGACGGACTCGAAATACTCGTACCACGAGGCCGGATGGCCGGTATGCGCCTGGGCGGTCGTGCCCCAGAGATCCATGCCGTTGGCCTTGCCGTATTCGGTGAAGAACTTGGCGATCTCGGTGTATTCGGCGTGGGTCTTGGCGGGCTTCAGATCCTTGCCGGTCTTCTCCTTGAATTCGGCCTGGATCTTCGGATCGTTGAAAAGGTCGGTCCGATAGAGATAGACCTTGATGAAGGCCTCCATCGGCACGCCGTACAGGCCACCGTCGGATCCGCGGAAGTTCTCGGCGAAGGTGGTGAAATTGTCTTCGGAGTATTCCGGCGCCTTCAACTCGGCATTCTCGTCGAGTGCCTTGGTGAGGTTGACCAGGAAGTTGCGCGCCAGATAGGCGTAGACGATGTCCTGCTCGATATAGACCATGTCATAGATGCCGGTCTTGGCCTCCATGTCCTTGATGGCCTTGTCGTACATCTGATCCCAGGAGGTGGTCTCGATCTGCACGTCGATTCCGGTCAGCTCCTCGAACTTCGGGGCGAGGACGTCGGCGACGTAGTTCGAAGCCGGCGTCGATTCGGTGACGCCGCGCAGGGTGGCGCCGTCGAACTTCTTGCCGGCCTCCTGCCACCATTCCGGGTTCTTGATCTGAATGTCCTGCGCGAAGGACGCGCCCGTCATCATCGCCAGGGCGATGGCGGATACACTGAGCTTGTAGGCAAACTTCATGGACTTCCTCCCGTTCGGTCGCGGGGCCGCAGCGACATGACCCCGTGGGCGCGCCGCAATGCCTCCGACGGAAGGATGCAAATGTATGGTGCATGATGCAAGTGATTTTTTTACAGATGTATGCGTTGTCTTCCATTTGTAATCCATGCCATAGCTTCCCATCCGTGGCGGGGGTGCTGACGAGGCTTGGATGGTGCGGGAGGGACAGGACGAGAGCGACGCGTTCGCGACCGAGGTCTGCTGGCACTATTACGTGAACGGCATGACCCAGGCCGAGATCGCGAAGTTTCTCGACACCACGCGCCTGCGCGTGAACCAGGCGATCCAGCGGGCGAAGTCGCTGGGCATGGTGAAGGTCCGGATCGAGTCCCCCTTCGTCGCCCGGATCGAACTCCAGGACAGGCTGCGCCGGCAGCTCGGCATCGAGCGCGTGATCGCCGCTCCGGCCCGCCGCGACGCTTACGACTACCACGGCTCCGTCGGGGCGGCGCTGGCGGCCGTCGTCACCGAGCGGCTTCGTGCCAAGGCCTGGCGGAAGATCGGCGTGTCGTGGGGAATGACGCTCGAGGCGGGGATCCAGAAGCTGCCGCAGCTCGCCAATCCCGACGTCGAGATCGTCTCGATGCTGGGCGGCACGATGCAGGGCGCCTCCTTCAATTCCTTCAGCATCGCCTCGGGTTTCGCGGCGCAGCTCGGCGCGAGCTATTCGCTGCTGGCGGCGCCGATCTTCCTGTCGGAGGGGGTCGACCGCGCCATCTTCCTCTCCCAGCAGATCTTCGCCGATCATTTCGCCAAATTCGAAGAACTCGACGCCGCCATTTTGACCGCGAGCGACATCTCGTCCAGATCCTATCTCGTCGCCAACGGGCTGCCGGAGGAGTTTCCACCGTCGGCGATCAGAAATGCCGGCGCGATCGGCGACGTCCTCGGCCGGTTTCTCGACGAGGACGGTCGGACGATCGACCATCCGCTCGACAGGCGCACGATCGGCGTCGATCTGGACGTCGTCGAGAAAACGCCCGAAAAGATCCTGGCGGCGGCCGGGCCCCACAAGGTCGAAATCATCCGCGCCGCCGCGCGGCGCGGTCTCATCGACACGCTGATCACCGACGACGTCACCGCCGAGCTTCTCGTCGAACCGTCGGAAGGGCGTAAAACAGCAAGGCAGGCGGCCGAACAGCGAGCCGGCTGACACCTTGAGAGAATCGCCTCGCCGGGGAAGCGACGGCGAGAGCGAACATATGGGAGGAACACTTCATGCGACGCCTTGGCATTCACACCTTCGTCTGGACCGACGGCAAGACCCAGGACGGCCTGGAGACGGCGCTCGAAAAATCCGCCGAGCACGGCTACCGGATGGTCGAGATCGCCTATCTCTTTCCCGGCCGCTACGACCTCGACAGGCTGGCGAAGAAAGCCCGCTCCCTCGACCTCGAAGTCGTCGTGACCATGGGCCTGCCAGCCGATTGCGACGTCTCCAGCGAGGACACCGATGTCGTCGCCAGGGGCCGGGCGCTGTTGTCCGACGTGGTCAAGACGGTCCGCGACGTCGGCGGCATCCGGCTCGGCGGCATCATCTTCTCCAAGCACGGCAAATACGATTCGATGCCGAGCCGCGACGGCTGGATGAACAGCGCCGAGACGATCGCGGCGACGGCCGAGATCGCCAAGACCTGCGGCGTCGAGATCGTCCTCGAGATCGTCAACCGGTTCGAATCGAACCTCCTCAACACGACGGCACAGGGGCTGAAATTCATCGCCGATACCGGCCGCGACGACGTGCGCCTGCATCTCGACACGTTTCACATGAACATCGAGGAGGCCGATCCCGCCGCGGCGATCCGCCTGGCCGGCGACAAGCTGGGCTACTTCCACATCGGCGAGAACTATCGCGGCTTCCTCGGCACCGGAACCATCGATTTCTCCGCCTCGTTCCGGGCGCTGGCCGACATCGGCTATGCCCGCGACATCACCTTCGAGAGCTTCTCCGGCGCGATCGTCGACGAGGCGCTGTCGGTCGCCTGCGGCATCTGGCGCGACACCTGGACCGACAACGACCAGCTCGCCGCCCATGCCAAGACCTTCATCGAAGCGAAGTGGCAAGAGGCGACGATCGCCCGCCAGATCAACGCAGACGCCTGAACCATGGCGCTCGCTCCGGACCATCTCGGCCCGACGATCACCGTCGGCGAGATCCTCGTCGAGATCATGGCGACGTCTGTCGGCGAGGGCTTTCGCCAGCCGATCGATCTCGTCGGGCCGTTTGCCAGCGGCGCACCGGCGATCTTCACCGACCAGTGCGCCAGGATCGGCGGCTCGGCGGCGATCGTCGGCGCCGTCGGCGCGGATGATTTCGGCCGACTGAACGTCGACCGCCTCGCCCGCGACGGCGCCGACGTCTCGGCCATCGCCGTCGATCCGACCTATCCGACCGGCAGCGCCTTCGTGCGCTACCGGGCAGACGGCACGCGCGACTTCGTCTACAACATCGCCACCTCCGCAGCGGCCCGCTTCGGCTGGTCGGAAGCGGTCGAGACGCTGGTGGCGAAGGCCGGACACCTCCACGTCATGGGCTCGGCGCTGTCGATGCCGAGCGCGGTGGCGGTGATCGATCGCGCGGTCCGGATCGTCAAGGAGCGGGGCGGGTCGCTGTCGTTCGATCCGAACCTTCGCAAGGAATTGAAATACGACGACGACACCGAACGGCGCTTTTCCGAACTCGTCGCCATGGCCGATCTGCTGTTGCCGTCGGGCGAGGAACTGGAACGTGCCGCGGGTGTCGCGGGACGCGAGGCGGCGATCGACAGGCTCCTTTCGATGGGCATTCCGGAAATCGCGCTGAAGGAAGGTGCCCGCGGCGCGAGCGTCTTCACCCCCGGCGCCGAACCACTGCACGTCGCCGCCTTCGCCGTCCCCGAGGTCGATCCGACCGGCGCGGGCGACTGTTTCGGCGGCGCCTATGTCGCCTGCCGGCGTCTCGGCTCGAGCATCGAAGAGGCCCTCACCTATGCCTGCGCGGCCGGCGCCCGCAACGTCACGGTCCGCGGCCCGATGGAGGGCGCCGGCACCCGCGCCGAACTCGACGCCTTCATTGCCGCGACGGGCCGCGCTGGGCCCTGAGCCGCAATTCGGCCGAGGAATGGGTCCGGGACAGAGAAGATCCGCGACCGGCAGGGCGCCGGGCGCGACACGAATGCGACAATGGGAGAGCGAGATATGCCGAACAGCTTCGACGGCCAGACCGTCATCATCACCGGCGCCGGCAAGGGCATCGGCCGCGCCACCGCGAAGTTCGTCAGCGAGCGGTGCGCCAAGGTCGTCGCCATCGCCCGCACCGACTCCGACCTTGCGAGCCTTGCCGAAGAGACGGGGTGTCGGACGATCAAGGCCGATCTTCTCGACCCGAAGGTCGCCCGCGCCGCCATGCAGGAGGCGGGAACCGCCGATCACCTCGTCAACTGCGCCGGCACCAACGTCCTCGAAAGCACGCTGGAATTCACCGAGGACGGCTACGAGACGGTCCTCGGCATCAATCTGCGAGCGGCGCTGATCTGCGCCCAGGAATTTGCCCGGGCGCGCATCGCGGCGGGCGGCGGCGGCGCCATCGTCAACGTCACCTCGCTCGCCGGCCACAGAGGCTTTGCGAACCACCTCTGCTACGCCGCCTCCAAGGCCGGGCTGGAAGGCGCGACGCGCGTCCTCGCCAAGGAGCTCGGACCGCACGGCATCCGCGTCAACGCCGTTGCCCCCGGCATCACCCTGACCGAGCTGGCCGCGGCCGCCTGGAGCGACCCGGAAAAGAGCGAGCCGATGATGGCGCGCACGCCGATCGGCCGCTTCGCCGAGGTCGAGGACGTCGCGTCGATGATCGCGATGCTGCTGTCGGCGGATGCGGCGATGGTGACCGGCGCCGTCCTGCCGGTCGAAGGCGGGTTCATGAGCGTCTGAGACGCGCGATCGAACAGACTATCGAAGGAAGAAGAACATGGCTGAATTATTGAACGGCAAGGTCGCCGCCGTCACCGGTGCGGCGTCGGGCATCGGACTTGCCACCACCGAGGCGCTGATTGCCCAAGGGGCGAGCGTGGTGATGGTCGATCGCGACGCGGCGGCGCTTGCGAAAATCACCGAGCGGCTCGGCGACAAGGCGATCGCCCAGGTCACCGACCTCCTCGATGCGGCGAGCTGCGCCGCCATGGTGCCGGAGATCCTCGCCAAGACCGGGCGGATCGACATCCTCCACTGCAATGCCGGCACCTATATCGGCGGCGATCTCACCGAGACCGACACGGCGACCATCGACCGGATGCTCAATCTCAACGTCAACGCCGTCATGAAGAACGTGCGCGACGTCATCCCCCACATGATCGAGCGTAAGACCGGCGACATCGTCGTCACCTGTTCGGTCGCCGGCCACATGCCGATCCAGTGGGAGCCGGTCTATTCCGGCTCGAAATGGGCGATCACCTGCTTCGTCCAGACCATGCGCCGCCAGTTGAACAAGCACGGCATCCGCGTCGGCCAGGTCTCGCCGGGCCCGGTCGTCTCCGCCCTCCTCGCCGACTGGCCGGCCGACCGGCTCCAGGCGGCCAAGGACTCAGGCAGCCTGATCGAGCCGACCGAGGTGTCGGACGCGATCATCTACATGCTGACGCGTTCCAGAAACGTCACCATCCGCGACATGGTCGTCCTGCCGACCAACTTCGACATCTGAGGCAAGACGCGCCGGCGTCGCAGCAGGATCGTCGCCGGCGCGTTCCACGGGAAACTTCGGGAGGAAGCAGCATGAGCGATCTGTCGGGCCTGACGGCCTTGATCACCGGGGCCGCCGGCGGCATCGGCGTCGCCATGGCGGAGGCTTTCGCCAAGGCCGGCGCACGGCTCGTCCTCGTCGACATCGCCGACGCGTCGGAGCTTGCGACACGCCTCGGGCCGGACAATCGCCACGCCGTCATCGACCTGGAAGACCCCGCGGCAATCGCGGCGGGCGTCGCAGCGATCGGCCGCGAAACCGGCATCGACATCCTGATCAACAATGCCGGCCTGGGCATCGTCTTTCCGGCCGAGAAGACCGAAGTCGACGCCTGGGACCGCACCATGCGGATCAACCTCCGGGCGCCCTGGCTGATGGCCGCCGCCGCCCTCCCCTTCCTCAAGGCGTCCGGCCGCGGGCGGATCGTCAACGTCTCCTCCCAGGCCGGCGTCATCGCCATCGAGGAGCATGCGGCCTACGGCGCGAGCAAGGCGGCGCTGATCAACCTCACCAAGGTCATGGCGATCGAATGGGCGCGCTACGGCATCACCGCCAATGCCATCGCCCCGACGGTGGTCGAGACGCCAATGGCCCTCGTCGGCTGGTCCGGCGAAAAGGGCGAAAAGGCGCGGCGGGACATCCCGGTGGGACGTTTCGCCAAGCCCTCGGAAATCGCCGCCGCCGCTCTCTATCTCGCCTCGGCAGAGGCCGGCATCGTCAACGGCGCGACGCTGATGGCCGATGGGGGGTATACGGTACGGTGAGGGGAATAGTAACGCTCACGCTAAGACGGAAATTATAAAGACAATTGGCGCTCCATGGCATACCAATACTCCGGTGGCGCGGATTTTTCTGATAGAGCTTGCGAACAACGCAAATTTCAGAGTGAAAAATCGAAAGAATTCAACGATAAGTTCTTGCTTCAGGTGTTGTCAATTCCCGGAGGCCTCGCGTGAGCCGTAGATCAACATTTGGAACATGCTGCCCCCAGAAATTGTCTCTCGCAAAAAATCTTTCATCTATGATCGAAATCGCTTTTCCGTACTCGCGTGGCATCACAAGCATTTTATATTCTTGCTCGACCTCGTCTGCAACAAAAACGATCGCTGCTTTTTGAAAACTTGGCGGCGCATCAATAAATCCTGTTTCGGTTGTTTGGCCGACATTCCAGTGGGGCGCATTTTTTTCGAATGGACTTACTAATTGATCATCAACAATCAATATCGATTGAGTCCGTCCTACAACAGCAGGCGATATGTTTTTAATAATGTGCCGGGTCCTCTTGCCCCATCTAAACCTTTTCTGCTCTGAGCCATCCCAGATGCCTATTTGAAGATCAAGACAAACATAAACAACAGGTTGCGTCCGTGCAATCCGGAAGCTTAACCAATAGCGCCCAGTCACATCGTTCGATCGTTTAATTTCGATTTCGGTAGCAATGGCTGTTCCACCAGCGAGCAGATTCTGCAGCCTGACTCGAAGACTATTCCGTTCGGCCTGCAAGTCTCGATTGTGAGACTCTAGGTCCGCAATCTGTTCGTTGGGTGGACGCTGCAGAATCGACAACAGACCGGCATTCTGATCGATTCGAGCGAATCCATCACTTTTTCGTCCGTCCCGAAATCGAATTAATTCAGATATGAACCAGACTACCAATGCTGCTGCCGCACCAATGAGGTACGGTGTTAAAAATCCCATCTCCAACATAAGTGCCGCTGGGGGCAATCGAATGTTTCCGGCGTTGTCGCGCGTAATAGCCTGCCACGCTTCTTCGGTTTCCCAATTGAAAACCGTTATAACGCGGTCCAGGACGAAAAATCCCAGTAACACCAGGATCGATCTTGCGGAATTCAAGCGAGGAAGATGCATCGCGCATACCTAGCCGGATTTCCCGCAGTTGTGGAGTCATAGGTGCCTCGTAGCCCCTTGCTGCGACACAAGAGCGAGATTTTAGCCGCAACCTTTCGGGCCTTCGGGCGGCGGGCCGAAACCCGCCGCCTGCTTCTCATTCTCAGAAGTCGAAGTCGTTGATGTCGGCCTTGGTGAACACCTTCGGCTGGCCAAGCAGCACCTGGCTCTGGTTGACGATCGGCAGTTCGCCGAGGCGGCCGGCCTTCACCGTCTTGTCGCCGGGCTTCAGCGTGCCGTCGGCCACCTGCCGCATCACCTCGACCGCCGCATAGCCGAGATCGACGGTGTTCCAGAGGATCGTCGACTGGATGCAGTCGGAGTTGATGTAGGGCTTCATGGCGTTGGGCAGCGCCAGGCCGACCACCGAGACCTTGCCGCACAGGCCGTTCTGCTGGACCGCCTCGGCGGCCGCGGGCGTCGCGACGCTCGTCATGCCGAGAATGCCCTTCAGTTCGTCGCCATATTTGTTGATCAGCGTCTGGGCTTGGTTGAAGGACAGGATGTTGTCCTCCTGGGCCTCGACGGTCTCGAGGAACTTCAGATTCGGATGGCACTTCTCCGTATAGGCCTGCATCTCCGAGATCCACCGCGCCTGGTTCGGCGTGGTGAAGGTCGAGGTGACGATGGCGAAGCTGCCCTCCTCGCCGATCTCGGAAGCGAGCTGGTCCATCATCGATTTCGCGACGCCGTTTGGCAGCGCCTGGTTGACGAACCACTGGCGCGCATCGGCTTCGGCGTCGGCGTCGTAGCCGACGACGTTGATGCCGGCGTCGAGGGCCTTCTTCAGGACCGGCGCGATCGCCACCGGGTCGTTGGCGGCGAACAGGATGCCGTCGACGCCCGAGGTGATGTAGTTGTCGACGAAGGTGATCTGTTCGTCGATGTTCGCTCGGGTCGGGCCATCGGTGTTGACGGTGATGTTGCCGAGTTCCTTGGCCGCTTCCTGCATGCCGGACGCGGTGCTGGCGAAATAGCCGACGCCGACGAGCTTCGGAATGTCGACGACCTTCAGGTCCTTGCCGTTGCGGTCGGGCGCACCCGTCGGCGTGCCGCCATTGTACTCGCCGGGCTCGGGCGCCGGCGATTCACCGGTGCAGGCGAGCGGATTGGTCGGCTGATCGTCGCCGCCCGTCCAGGCCGACTGGGCGAAGGCCGGGGCGGACAAAAGGCTGGCGCCGAGCAGCGCCGTGATGAGTTTCTTCATGGAATTTTCCTCCTCTTAAGTTGGCGCCGTCATGGCGCCCCTCCCAATTCTCAGTCACTGGAAAAGCGGCTGAGAAGATTGCTGATCAGGACGGCGACGATCAGGACCGCGCCGATCACGACGGTGGTGCCGTCGCCGCGCACGCCCGAAAGCGACAGGCCGTTCTGAAGGATCTGCATGAGGCACAGACCGATCAAGGTGCCGATCACCATGCCGCGGCCGCCGAAGATCGAGGTGCCGCCGAGAACGACGGCGGTGATCACCTCGAGCTCGATGCCACTGCCCATGTCCGAGCGCGTCGTCGAGACGCGTGAGACGAAGACGATCGCCGCCAAGGCCGAGATGAAGCCCGAGGCAGTGTAGATCAGAAGCTTTGTCCGCTCGACCGGCAGGCCGGAGAATTCCGCCGCCGCCTCGTTGTTGCCGATGGCGTAGGTGGTCCGGCCGAAGGTGGTGAAGCGCAGGATGAAGATGCCGAGTGCGGCGACGAGGGCGAACAGCCAGAGCTGCGTCGGAATGCCGAGGAAATCGCCCCGCCCGAGCACTGCGAACCAATCCGGATAGCCGCGCACCGAGCGCGCCTGGCTGATGCCTTCCGCCAGCCCCCGATAGAGCGCCAGCGTGGCGAGCGTCGCGATCAGCGGCGGCACGCGAAACCGCGTGACGATCAGGCCGTTGGCAAAGCCCGCCGCGGTGCCGGCGGCAAGCGACAGGCCAATCGCCGCCGGCAGCGGCAGGCCGAGATTCTGCCAGAAGACGCCGAGCAATATGGCGCAGAGTCCGAGGATCGAGCCGACCGAGAGATCGATGCCGCCGGTGACGATGACGAAGGTCATCGGGATGGCGATCAGCCCGACCTCGGTCATCAGCCGGGCCTGGTTGAGAAGGTTCGCCGTCGTCAGAAAGCGGTCGTTCTGCGACGCCATGGCAATGAGGACGACGACGAAGAGAATGCCGAGAATGGCCTCGTGGCGGATCAGGATGCGTGTCATGGCGGTCATGGCCGGTCCCTTTCCTCAGCCGGTTCTTCTGCGGCGGGCCATGTCGGCCAGCACCGTCGCGAGGATCAGGATGCCCTGCACCGCCCGCAGCCAGTATGCCGAGACGTTGAGGAAGATCAGCGACGAGCCGATCGCCGCGAAGAGGATCGCCGCGAGCGTCGAGCCGAACACCGTGCCGACGCCGCCGAGGATCGACACGCCGCCGACCACCGAGGCGGTGATGATGACGAGTTCGAGGCCGACCGGAACCGTCGACTGGATGACCTGCAGCTGCGTGGCAAAGAGCACCGCCGCGACGCCGCCGATGGCGCCGTGAATGGCGAAGACCTTCACCACCGTCGCCTTGTAGGAGATGCCGGTCGCCCGCGCCGCTTCCGGATTGCTGCCGACCGCGTAGACCGAGCGGCCGAAGGTGGTGTAGCGCATGAGGAAGCCGGCGAGGATGGTCATGCCGATCATGAACCAGACCGGCGAGGGCACGTTGAAAAGGCGGAACTGGGCGAGCTGGTAGCCCGCCGGCAGGCCGCTGATCCACTGGCCGCCGGTGAAGGTGATCAGCCCGCCGGAGAGGATCGACAGCATGGCGAGGGTGGCGATGATCGACGGCACCCGGGCATAGGCGATGAGACAGCCGACGACGGCGTTGATCGCCGCGCCGACGACGAGCGGCGCCAGCCAGGCGACCCAGATCGGATAGCCGTTGGTGACGAGCAGGCCGGAGATGACGGCGAGGACGCCGATCAAGGCGCCGATCGACACGTCGATGTTGCCCGAGATGATCACCAGCGACATGCCGATCGCGGCGACCGCGATATAGGCGTTGCCGACGAAGATAGAGGTGAGGTTGTTCTCCGACAGGAAACGCGGATTGTAGACCCCGACGAAGGCGAAGAGCGCCAGGATGACGACGACGAGGAGGATCTCCTGGCCGAGCGAGCCGAGCGTATGGGTGAGGCGCCGGCTCATCGGGCGGCTCCCGCCCGGGCCGGCTCGCGCCGCCCCTGCATCATTGCGGCGCCGACGGCGGCGGGGCTCGCGTCCTTGCGATCGACGATCGCCGACAGCCGCCCTTCCCGCATGACGAGGACGCGGTCGCTCATCCCGAGCACTTCGGGCAGTTCTGAGGAGATCATCAGGATGGCAAGGCCCTTCTTGGCGAGTTCGCCCATCAGCCGATGGATCTCGGTCTTGGCGCCGACGTCGACGCCGCGGGTCGGCTCGTCGAGGATGAGGATCTTCGGCTCGGTGGCGAGCCATTTCGCCAGCACCACCTTTTGCTGGTTGCCGCCGGACAGCTGGCCCACCCTTTGGCGCGCATCCCGCGCCCTGATCGAAAACCGCTTGATGGCGTCCGTCGCGAGGCTCTGCTCTCGGCCCGTGTCGACGACCGAGAACTTCGTCAGCCGGTCGAGGATCGCCATGGAGACGTTCTCGCGCAAAGGCTGGGCGCGGATGATGCCGTGCGAGCCCCGGTCTTCGGGAACATAGGCGATGCCGGCATCGATCGCCTCGCGTACCGAAGCGATCTTCTGCGGCTTACCGTCGACGAGGATCTCGCCGGACGTCGCCGGCGTCACGCCGAAGATCGTCTGGGCGAGTTCGGTGCGGCCGGAGCCGACGAGGCCGGCGATGCCGAGGATCTCGCCGGCATGAAGATCGAAGGAGATGTCCTCGACGACGCCGGCCAGCGAGACGCCGCGCAGCTCCAGCCGCTTTTCGCCGCGCGGGATGTCCTCCTTGGGAAACAGCTGGTGGATGTCGCGGCCGACCATCATCGAGACCAGCGACGCCTCGGTCACCTCCGCGATCGGCCTGGTGCCGACGGATACGCCGTCGCGCAGCACCGTCACCCGGTCGGCGATCTCGAAGATCTCGTTCATCCGGTGGGAGACGTAGACGATCGCGACGCCCTCGCTGCGCAGCCGCCGGACGACCTCGAGCAGCCGCCGGACGTCGGCTTCGGCCAGCGCCGCCGTCGGCTCGTCCATGATCAGGACGCGGGCGTTGCGCGACAGGGCCCTGGCGATCTCGACGCGCTGGCGATCGGCGACGGAAAGCCGCGAGACCCGCTGGTCGACGTCGAGATTGGGGCAGTCGAGCCGGTCGAGCAGATCGCGGGCCTCGCGCCGCATCCGGCCCCAGTCGACGAGGCCGGCGGCGGTCTTCGGCTGGTGGCCGAGAAAGACGTTCTCCGCGACGCTGAGGGCCGGGAACAACAGCAGTTCCTGATGGACGACGATGATGCCCTCGCCTTGCGCCTCGCGCGGGCCGGCAAAGCGGCGGGGCTTCCCATCGAGGCGGATCTCGCCTTCCTCGGCGCGGTGATCGCCGGCGGCGATGCGGATCATCGTCGACTTGCCGGCGCCGTTCTCTCCCATCAGGGCATGAACCTCGCCGGGGCGCAGGTCAAAATCGACACCGGTCAGCACCTTCACCGGCCCGAAGGCCTTGGAGATGTTCTTCAGTTCGAGAATCGGCGTCATATCCGCCCCATCCGGCGCTCTCCCACGCTGGCGGCTCCTCCCAGATACGCTGTCACCCGCTCGCTCCCCTCGATGGTTCCGGCATTTCGGCCTGTCCCCGCTCCGCCACACGGCGCCGCCAAGTGTCCGCATAGGCCGCAAGGCCGCGGATCGGCGGCCGGGCCGAAGCCTCCGCCGCTGCGGGCACAGCCGCGCCGGACGGCGGCGGCGCATTCTGCCCGCGCGCCAGCAGAGCGGCGCCGGCCGAGGTGCCCGAAAGACCGGTCTTCGCCTCGACGGATCGCCCGGACAGCTCGGCCAGCGCGTCGCAATAGACGGCATTGCGGCCGAACGGCCCCTCGACGATGATCGGCCCCTCGGCGCCGACGAGTTCGAGGCAGACCGAAGTGGTCAACGCCGTCGCAAGGCTCGCCGCGGCGGTCCGCTCGGCTTGCGAGAGGTCTTCCGGATCGACCGTCCACTCGCCTTCTCGCTCGGCAAAAGGCCCCGTCCCCCTGGCAAAGCTCGGCAGCGCCATGATGCCCTTGGCGATGACGGCCTCGGCGCTCGCGTGGTCCGCCTCGCCGGGCGCGTCGCCGGCCATTGCCGCAAATTCGCGGCCGGCCATGAAGCGGGCCGAGGGCACGGGCCGTGCGAAGGCATCGACGTTCGCCAGCGTGTCACGGGTCTCGTCGAGCTCCATCGCCCTCCCCCCGACGGCGAAGACGATCGCCCAGGTGCCGGTCGAGACGACCGTGAAGGCACCCTGCCGACCGACGAGATGCGGCAGCAGCGAGGCGTTGGAATCGTGAATGCCGCAAAACACCGGAATGGGGTCTTGCCCCGGCATCGCCGCGCGGATCTCCGACTTCAGGTCGCCGAGCCGATCAAAGGCGGATCGCAGCGGCGCGAACTTCTCACCCCATCCCTGCCCGTCGACGAGGGAGGAGAAGCGGCGTTCGGATGGGCACCAGAGATCGGTGTGGGCGCCGAGCTGGGTGACCTCGCAGGCCTCTACCCCGCAGAGCTTCCACGCCCAGAACTGCGGATAGGTGAGGATCCCCGACGCGGCGAATTCCTGCGGGAAATGCCGCTCCAGATAGAACAGCTGCGCCCCGACGTTCAGCCCGCCCGGCAGGGCCGGCGACTGGCTCTCGGCAAAGTCCGGGCGGATCGCGCGGTAATCGGCGAGCGTCCGCGGATCGAGAGGAAATTCGTAATCCATCACCGGCAGCGCCAGATCATCCCCCTCGACGAGGGTGATCGAGGCGCCGTGGGTGGTGACCGATATGGCGTCGACCGGATGGTCGCGCGACAGCTCCGCAAGGGACGTCAGGACGAAATCCCAAAGGCCGTCGGTGTCGAAATGGGGATAGGCACCGTCGTTCGACACACGGTTCGGCGTCGTCTGCGCCGCGACCTCGCACTGGCGGTCGAGATCGTAGACGACGACCTTGGCGTTGGTCTTGCCGATGTCGACGACGGCAACGTTATGGATATGGCTCTCCATCGCTCAGGCCATCCGGAACATCGGCTGAAGGGGCACCGAGACCGGCTCGTCGTCGGCTTCGGTCTCCATGATGTCGGCCATCATCGCCCACCAGCGCCGCATCACCGGATGATCCGGTAACGCGTCCATCCGGTGGTCGCGGCGCCGTTCCAGAGTGGCGAAGAGCGCGTTGGCCTCGGGATCGAGGAAGATCGCATAGTCGCGAACGCCCGCCTCCCGGAGAAGCTCAACGAGCTCCGGCCATATCTCGTCGTGGCGGCGACGGTATTCCTCCGCCTTGCCCGGATGAAGCCGCATGCGGAAGGCGACGCGCTCGAAGGCCTCGTCCGTGTCGCCGCCCGGCAGCGTCTCGTCACGCGACATCGCGCTCGCTCCCTTCCTGCGCAAGCTCGGCCACCATGAGGCGCACCCCGGCCGCCTCGACCATCGCGGCGTCCTTTTCGGAAATCCCCTCGTCGGTGATCAGCATGTCGGCCCGTTCGAGCGGCGCGATGATCATGCTCGACGGGCGCTGGAACTTCGAGGAATCGGCGAGGAGGACGAGTTCGTCGGCCTGGCGCATCAGCCGCTGCTCGGACTGGATGATCAAGGGATCGGTCTCGGCGATGCCGTAATGCGAAACCCCCTGCGCCCCCATGAACATCCGCCGCGCCCGAAAATGCGCGATGCCGTCGGTTTCGAAGGGTGAAAGGATCAGCGCCTGGTCGCGGTAGATCGCGCCGGCCGGCAGCATCACCGTGCATTCGGAATGATCGATCAGGTGGTTGGCGATGGAAAAGGAGTTGGTCAGCACCTGCAGCCGCGCGCCGGCGATGTGATGGACCATCTGGAAGGTCGTCGTGCCGCCATTGAGGATGATGGCGTCGCCGTCCTCGCAGAGCTTGGCGGCCTCGCGCGCGATCGCCCGCTTCTGGATTTCGTTGATCGTCCTGGCGGTCTCGAAGGGCAGGCTGGATATCTCGCCGAAGGGCGGGGATTTCAGCGCCTCGGCGCCGCCGCGCACTCGCTTCACCTTCTTCTGCAAAGCCAGCGCCGCGATGTCGCGCCGGGTCGTCGCCTCCGACGCCTCGGTCAGCCGCGACAGTTCCTGCACGGTGGCGACCGAGCGGGCCTGAACCACGGAGAGGATGATCCTCTGTCTCTCGCGTTCGTGCATGTTTGGCGTTTCTCCCGAGGGAGGATGCTGATCGAAGCACAGGCGAATGTCAATCATCTTCGATCAAGTTCGATCATATTGCAGTGCAACATGACTGTTCATGATCGTTTTGATTGACGTTTGCGCCGTTTTGGCCAATGCTGCAGACGAAGCCAGCCTGCGGCCGCAGCCTTTCGGTGCGTTGCCGTGCAAGGCGTGGATTGCATCCCGGGCGGTCGCAACCGGCGTTCCGGCCCTGCCCGACACCCTGACGAAGCCGAAACGAGGTCGATCATGCCGACAGGTCCGCAGACGAGCGGTTCCACTCTCCTGCCCTCGCTCTGGGACGAGGCCCATGCAGCGGGCCTCGACGAGCCGGGGCGCCTGCTCTACCGCTCGAACCTTCTCGGCGCCGACAAGCGGATCACCAATTACGGCGGTGGCAACACCTCGGCGAAGGTGATCGAGAAGGACCCGCTGACCGGGCGGGACGTGACGGTGCTCTGGGTCAAGGGGTCGGGCGGCGACGTCGGCACGATGAAGCGCGACGGCTTTTCGACGCTCTATCAGGACAAGCTGGAAGCGCTGAAGAGCCTTTATCGCGGCGCCGACTTCGAGGACGAGATGGTCGGCTATCTGCCGCACTGCACCTTTAACCTCAATCCGCGCGCCGCCTCGATCGACACGCCGCTGCACGCCTATCTGCCCTACACCCATGTCGACCACATGCATCCCGACGCGGTGATCGCGATCGCCGCGAGCGACAACAGCCGGGAGATGACGCGGCAGATCTTTGGCGACGAGATCGGCTGGCTGCCCTGGCGCCGGCCCGGCTTCCAGCTCGGCCTCGACCTCTCCGCCTTCGCCCGCGAAAACCCGGATGCCAAGGGCATCGTCCTCGAAAGCCACGGGCTCTTCACCTGGGGCGAGACGGCGCGGGACTGCTACGAGACGACGCTCAGAATCATCAACACCGCCATCGCCTTCCTCGACGAGAAGACCGCCGGCGTCGCAGCCTTCGGCGGCGCACGGGTCGAGCCTCTCGACGCGGCCGCCCGGCGCGAGATCGCAGCGCGGCTGATGCCGGAAATCCGCGCCCGGATCGGCCGGGACGAGCGCAAGATCGGCCATTTCGACGACGGGGACGCGGTGCTGACCTTCGTCGGCTCCAACGACCTTGCGAAACTCGCCCCGCTCGGCACCTCCTGCCCCGACCATTTCCTGCGCACCAAGATCCGGCCGCTGGTGCTGGACTTCGATCCTGCCAAGGGCGACGTCGACGCCGTTCTGGCCGGGCTCGACGATGCGATCGCCGCCTACCGGGCCGACTATACCCGCTACTACGAAAGCTGCCGGCATGACGACAGCCCGGCGATGCGCGACCCGAACCCCGTCGTCTATCTCGTCCCCGGCGTCGGCATGATGACCTTCGCCAAGGACAAGGCGACGGCGCGGATCGCCGGCGAGTTCTACGTCAACGCCATCAACGTCATGCGCGGGGCGCAAGCCGTCGGCACCTATCGCGGCCTGCCCGAGCAGGAGGCCTTCGACATCGAATACTGGCTTCTGGAAGAGGCCAAGCTGCAGCGCATGCCGAAACCGAAATCGCTCGCCGGCCGCATCGCCTTCATCACCGGCGGCGGCGGCGGCATCGGCCGGGCGACGGCCGAGCGGCTGCTTTCCGACGGCGCCTGCGTCGTCCTCGCCGACATCGACGTCGAGGCGCTCGAACGGGTGAAGACCGAGATGTCGGAGCGCTTTTCCGCCGACATGGTCCGCGCCGTCCCCCTCAACGTCACCGAGGAGGCGGGCGTGATCGCGAGCTTCGCGGAAATGGCGGTCGAATATGGCGGCGCCGACATCCTCGTCTCCAATGCCGGCATCTCGTCCTCGGCGCCGATCGAGACGACCGAACTGTCGATGTGGAACCGCAACATCGACATTCTCGCCACCGGCTATTTCCTCGTCTCGCGCGAGGCCTTCCGGCTGTTCCGGCGCCAGCAGCTCGGCGGCGCGGTGGTGTTCATCGCCTCGAAGAACGGCCTCGCCGCCTCGCCGGGCGCCGCCGCCTACTGCACCGCCAAGGCCGCAGAGATCCACCTCGCCCGGTGCCTGGCGCTTGAAGGCGCCGACGCCGGCATAAGGGTCAATGTCGTCAATCCGGATGCGGTGCTGCAGGGCTCGAAGATCTGGACAGGCGAATGGCGCGAGCAGCGCGCCGCCGCCTACAACATGGCGCCCGACGAGTTGGAGGAGCATTACCGCAAGCGCTCGATGCTGAAGCGGTCGGTGCTGCCGTCCGACGTCGCCGAAGCCGTTGCCTTCCTCGCCGGCGACGCCTCGGCGAAATCGACCGGCAACATCGTCAATGTCGACGCCGGCAACGCCCAATCGTTTACGCGCTGAGGGTTGTGGGACGAGTGACATCGTCAGCGGGCCAATCTGGGAGGAAAAGGCCATGAGCGATCGACCGATCGATCAGGAGGTCGTCGAAACCGAAAACGAGAAGCGGCAGAAGGAGCTTGCGAGCGACTTCGCCGCGCTCGGCGAGAGCCTCGACAGGCGCGGCGTCGCCATCGACGCGGTCGTGGAAAAAGTCCGCGGCTTCACCGTCGCCGTCCCCTCCTGGGGCGTCGGCACGGGGGGCACGCGCTTTGCCCGCTTTCCCGGCCCCGGCGAGCCGCGCGGCATCATGGAAAAGCTCGACGACTGCGCGGTGATCCAACAGCTCGGCCGGGCGACGCCAGCGGTCTCGCTGCACATTCCCTGGGATCGCGCCGATCCGTCCGCCCTGAAGGAGAAGGCGGCAAGCCTCGGCCTGTCCTTCGACGCGATGAATTCCAATACCTTCCAGGATCATCCCGACGATCCGAAGCAGCCGCTCTCCTACAAATTCGGCTCGCTCAGCCATGCCGATCCGGCGGTGCGCGCCCAGGCTGTCGAGCACAATCTCGACGTCGTCGAATTCGGCCAGGCGATCGGCTCCAGGGCGATCACCGTTTGGATCGGCGACGGCTCGAACTTTCCCGGCCAGGCGGATCTGTCCCGCAGCTTCGAGCGCTATCTGGAATCGGCAAAGGCGATCTATGCCGGCCTTCCCGAGGACTGGCGGCTGTTTTCCGAACACAAGATGTACGAGCCGGCCTTCTATTCGACCGTCGTACAGGACTGGGGCACCAACCTCCTGATCGCCCAGGAACTGGGGCCACAAGCCTTCTGCCTCGTCGATCTCGGCCACCATGCGCCGAACGTCAACATCGAGCAGATCGTCTCGCGGTTGATCTTTGCGCAGAAACTCGGCGGCTTTCACTTCAACGACGCGAAATATGGCGACGACGACCTCGATGCCGGCTCGGTCGATCCGTTCCGGCTGTTCCTGGTCTTCAACGAGCTGGTCGAGGCCGGCGAGGCCCTGGAGCGGCTCCACCCGGCGCACATGATCGACCAGTCCCACAACGTCACCGATCCGATCGAGAGCCTGATCCGCTCGGCGGACGAGATCCGCCGAGCCTACGCCCAGGCGCTGCTCGTCGATCGCAAGGCGTTGCGCGGCCATCAGGACGCCAACGACGCGATGATGGCGTCGGAGTGCCTCAAGCGGGCCTTCCGCACCGACGTCACGCCGATCCTCGCCGAGGCGCGGCGCCGCGACGGCGGCGCGATCGACCCGATCGCCGCCTACCGGGCGAGCGGCTATCGCGCCAAGGTTGCGGCCGAGCGGCCCGCCAGCAAGGGATCAGGCGGCGGCATCGTCTGATCGGACAAAGTCATAAGAACAAGCCAAGACGCCAGCGCGTCGGCTCGTTGAACACACGTCAGGATTTGGAGACATCGAAGCATGAGCGATCTTTACCGGACGGCACTCGCCGAACTCGGCACGGTCATGGACGGGATCGACGACGCGGCGGTCGACGAAGCCTGCCGGATGATCGCAAGCGCACGACGCATCGGCACCTATGCCGGCGGCCGCGAGGGCCTGCAGATCAAGGGCTTCGCCATGCGGCTCTTCCATCTCGGAGCCCATGTCGGCGTCGTCGGCGACATGACGATGCCGGCGCTCGGGAACGGCGATCTCTTCGTCGTCTCCGTCGGCCCGGGCGAGATCTCCACCGCCCTCGCTTTGATGGGCGTCGCCAAGAAGGACGGCGCGAAGATCCTCTTCATCACCGCCCAGCCAGGCGGCCGCGGCGCCCAGCTTGCCGACTTCGTCCTGACGGTTCCGGCCCAGACGATGGCCAACGACCAGGGCGGCGCGGCCACCTCCGTTCTCCCCATGGGCTCGCTCTACGAGGGGGCGCTGTTCGTCCTCTTCGAGGTGATGGTGCTGAAACTGCGGGACCTCATGGCCGTCTCGCCGGAGACGATGCGGAGCAATCACACCAACATGGAGTGACCGACCGCCGGCGGCGGGACGGACGCCAAGCGAGATTTCGAGCTCACGCGGATTGTGCGGCCCGATCGGGCGGTGCGCGCCACCGGCGGGACCGCAGATGCGCATCGACTGACCGGAAAGCGCCGCATGTCCTCGACCTCCGTGATGAGATGGGATCCTTCCTGGCGGAAATCGCCCCATCTTGCTGCCGGCCTCGACATCTGTCATATTGAGCCAGATAGGACAGTAGTGCTGCCATAAATTGGCGCCAATAGATCGAAAACGACGGTGCTGCGCCGGCATGGCGCGGCAAGGGTCCTATCCTGACAGAGCCGAGCGTGGCAAAAGGCGCGTTCGAGAGAAAGATCCGGCAGTTCGGCTTTGCGGCAATCGCCATGCGGCAACGGACTGCGGCGGGTCCAGTTCGCGCGGCTGCAGCTTGGCCGGGCACCGACGGGGAGATGACGCGATGACGAATGCGAAGCCCATGCTGACGCCATCAGACGCCAAAGCCGTGGCCGGGGCGGCCGCGCCTCACCGGATCGGCCTGCCGAAAAGAATCGGCCTCTACGATCCGAGGAACGAGCACGACGCCTGCGGCGTCGGCTTCATCGCCCATATGAAGAACGTCAAGTCTCATGCCATCGTCGAGAAGGGCATTGAGATCGTCCAGAACCTCACCCATCGCGGCGCCGTCGGCGCCGACCCGCTGATGGGCGACGGCGCGGGCATGCTGGTGCAGATTCCCCACCGCTTCTTTTCCGAGGAAATGGCGGCGCAGGACGTGACCCTGCCGGAGCCCGGCCACTACGGCGTCGGCCACATCTTCATGCCGCAGGACGCCGGGAAGCGCGCCCATATCGAACAGGTGTTCGAGGATGTGGTGCGCGAAGAGGGCCAGACGGTGCTCGGCTGGCGCGACGTGCCGGTGTCGAACGAGAGCCTGTCGAAGGCGCCGGAGATCGTCGCCACCGAGCCGGTGCACCGGCAGATCTTCATCGGCCGTTCGGCTTCGATCGCCAGCGAGGAAGCGTTCGAGCGGCGGCTCTACATCCTGCGCAAGGTCGTTTCGAACCGCATCCAGGCGGAAACCGGAGGCGAGGACATCGGCTTCTACGTCGTCTCGCTCTCGGCCTCGACCATCGTCTACAAGGGAATGTTCCTCTCCTACCAGCTCGGCGCCTATTACAAGGACCTCGCCGATCCGCGCTTCGAATCGGCGCTCGCCCTCGTCCACCAGCGGTTCTCGACCAACACCTTCCCGTCGTGGAAGCTCGCCCATCCCTACCGCATGGTCGCCCATAACGGCGAGATCAACACGCTGCGCGGCAACGTCAACTGGATGGCGGCGCGCCAGGCATCGGTCGATTCCGAGCTCCTCGGCAACGACATCTCCAAGCTCTGGCCGATCTCCTACGAGGGCCAGTCGGATACCGCCTGCTTCGACAACGCGCTCGAATTCCTCGTCCAGGGCGGCTATTCGCTGACCCATGCGATGATGATGCTGATCCCGGAAGCCTGGTCGGGCAACAAGCAGATGGCCGCCGACACCAAGGCCTTCTACGAATATCACGCCGCCCTGATGGAGCCCTGGGACGGTCCGGCCGCGGTCGCCTTCACCGACGGCCGCCAGATCGGCGCGACCCTCGACCGCAACGGCCTGCGCCCCGCCCGCTACGTCGTCACCGACGACGATCTCGTCATCATGGCGTCGGAGGCGGGAACGCTCGCCATCGACGAGGCCAAGATCGTCAAGAAGTGGCGGCTGCAGCCGGGCCGCATGCTTCTGATCGACCTCGAAAAGGGCCGCATCGTCGACGACGAGGAGATCAAGCACGAGATCGCCGGGGCGAACCCCTATCGCGACTGGCTGAAGAACACCCAGATCATCCTGGAAGACCTGAAGCCCGTGGCGCCCCGTGCCTCGCGCTCGGACGTCTCGCTCTTGGATCGCCAGCAGGCCTTCGGCTACACCATCGAGGACACCCGCACGCTGATGTCGCCGATGGCGACCACCGGCCAGGAGGCGATCGGCTCGATGGGCACCGACACGCCGATCTCGGCGATGTCGCTGCAGTCGAAACTGCTCTACACCTATTTCAAGCAGAACTTCGCCCAGGTCACCAATCCGCCGATCGATCCGATCCGCGAGGAGCTGGTGATGAGCCTCGTCTCCTTCATCGGGCCGCGGCCGAACATCTTCGATCTGGAAGGCTCCTCCCGCAAGAAGCGGCTCGAGGTGCGCCAGCCGATCCTGACCAATGGCGATCTGGAAAAGATCCGCAACATCGGCCACACCGAGGACCGGTTCGACACCAAGACCATCGACATGACCTATCCGGCCGAACAGGGCGGAGCCGGCATGGCGGGGGCGCTCGACCGTCTGTGCGAGCGCGCCGAGGCGGCCGTCGTCGGCGGCTACAACATCATCATCCTGTCGGACCGCCAGGTGGGCGCCGACCGGCTGCCGATCCCGGCGCTGCTCGCCTGCGCGGCCGTCCACCATCACCTGATCCGCAAGGGTCTGCGCACAGCCGCCGGCCTCGTCATCGAGAGCGGCGAGCCGCGCGAGATCCATCACTTCGCCTGTCTCGCCGGCTACGGCGCCGAGGCGATCAACCCCTATCTCGCCTTCGACACGCTGCTCGAGATGCACCGGCGCGGCAACTTCCCGCCGGAGGTCGATCCGAGCGAGGTGGTGACGCGCTACATCAAGTCGATCGGCAAGGGCATCCTGAAGGTCATGTCCAAGATGGGCATCTCGACCTACCAGTCCTATTGCGGCGCTCAGATCTTCGACATCGTCGGGCTGAAGACCGAATTCGTCAACCGCTACTTCACCGGCACGGCGACCACCATCGAGGGCGTCGGCCTGGAGGAGATCGCCCGCGAAAGCGCCGAGCGTCATCTTCTCGCATTCTCCGACGATCCGGTGCTGCAGCGCTCGCTGGCCGTCGGCGGCGAATATGTCTACCGCATGCGCGGCGAGAGCCACATGTGGTCGCCCGATGCCGTGGCGACCCTGCAGCATGCGGTGCGCACCGGCTCGTTCGAGAAGTATCAGGACTACGCGAAGATGGTGAACGACGCGGCGGTCGAGACCTCGACCATCCGCGGCCTCTTCCGCATCAAGTCGGCCGAGGAGGCCGGCCGCGCGCCGGTTCCGCTCGACGAGGTCGAGCCGGCCAGGGAGATCGTCAAGCGCTTCTGCACCGGCGCCATGTCCTTCGGCTCGATCTCCCGCGAGGCCCACACGACGCTCGCAAGAGCCATGAACGCCATCGGCGGCAAGTCGAACACCGGCGAGGGCGGCGAGGAATCGGACCGCTTCCTGCCGCTGCGCGACGGCTCGGCCAATCCCGAGCGCTCGGCGATCAAGCAGATCGCCTCGGGGCGGTTCGGCGTGACGACAGAATATCTCGTCAATGCCGACATGCTGCAGATCAAGGTGGCGCAAGGGGCAAAGCCCGGCGAGGGCGGCCAGCTGCCCGGCCATAAGGTGGATGCCACGATCGCCAAGACCCGGCATTCGACGCCGGGCGTCGGCCTGATCTCGCCGCCGCCCCACCATGACATCTATTCGATCGAGGATCTCGCCCAGCTCATCTACGATCTGAAGAACGTCAACCCCGAGGCCGACATCTCGGTCAAGCTCGTCTCCGAGGTCGGCTGCGGCACGGTCGCGGCCGGCGTCGCCAAGGCGCGGGCCGACCACATCATCATCGCCGGCTATGACGGCGGCACCGGCGCCTCGCCACTGACCTCGATTAAGCATGCCGGCTCCCCCTGGGAGATGGGCCTTGCCGAAACCCAGCAGACGCTGGTACTCAACGGGCTGCGCAGCCGGGTCTGCCTGCAGGTCGACGGCGGCCTCAGGACCGGCCGGGACGTCATCGTCGGTGCACTGCTCGGCGCCGACGAGTTCGGCTTCGCCACCGCGCCGCTGATCGCCGCCGGCTGCATCATGATGAGGAAGTGCCACCTCAACACCTGCCCGGTCGGCGTGGCGACGCAGGACCCTGTCCTGCGCAAGCGCTTCAAGGGCACGCCCGAGCACGTCATCAACTACTTCTTCTACGTTGCCGAAGAGGTCCGCCAGATCATGGCGTCCCTCGGCGTCAGGCACCTCGCCGAGCTGATCGGCGAGACCCAGCTGCTCGACCGGCGTGAGATGATCGACCACTGGAAGGCGCGGGGCCTCGACTTTTCCGGCGTGTTCTTCAAGCCGGAGGGTGCGCCCGAAAGCCTGCGCTGGACCGAGCGGCAGAAGCATCCGATCGACGACGTCCTCGATCGCAGGCTGATCACAGAAGCCGAGCCGGCGCTGACCGCTCGCCAGAAGGTCGAGATCGAGACGAAGATCACCAATGTCGACCGTTCGGCCGGCGCGATGCTGTCGGGCGAACTCGCCAAGCGCTTCGGCCTGAAGGGGCTGCGCGACGACACGATCACGGTGAAGCTGACCGGGACCGCCGGCCAGAGCTTCGGCGCCTTCCTCGCTAGAGGCATCACCTTCGAGCTCACCGGCGAGGCCAACGACTATGTCGGCAAGGGCCTGTCCGGCGGCAAGCTGATCGTCAAGCCGAAGCCCGAATCGCAGATCGTACCGGAGGAATCAATCATCGTCGGCAACACGGTGCTTTACGGCGCGATCTCCGGCGAGTGCTATTTCCGCGGCGTCGCCGGCGAGCGCTTCGCCGTCCGCAACTCCGGGGCGCTTGCTGTCGTCGAAGGAGCCGGCGACCATGGCTGCGAATACATGACCGGCGGTGTCGTCGTCATTCTCGGCACCACCGGGCGGAACTTCGCCGCCGGCATGTCGGGCGGTGTCGCCTATGTCTATGACGAGCTCGGCGACTTCGCCGAACGCTGCAACATGGCGATGGTCGATCTCGAGCCGGTTCCCGAGGAGGACGACCTCCTGGAGAAGCTCCACCACCACGGCGGCGACCTGCAATACAAGGGGCGGGTCGACGTTTCATCCGACATGACCCGTCACGACGACGAGCGGCTGTTCCAGCTGATCTCCAACCATTTCCACTACACCGGCTCGGGCCGGGCAAAGGACATGCTCGATCACTGGGAGAGCTTTCGCCCGCGCTTCGTGAAGGTGATGCCGGTCGAATATCGCCGGGCGCTCTTGGAGATGGAAAAGATGCGCATGGGCGTTGCGGCGGAGTAGAGCTTCCGCCGAAATCGGCGGGCAAGGACGCAGACGCGCCCCTGTCCGCCGCGATGGACCACACGCGCGTTCCGGCACCGATCTGCTCCGGCGCAGATAAAACCGACGCGCGCTGCCGCTTTTGACTTGTCACGGGAAAGGTCCCTTTGATAAGAGACCGACGCGCTGGCGACGTCGACCCCGTCCCGGCGGGATTCTCGGCTTGCCCATTGCGAGCCATCAGACCGTTGGCGCGTCGTTCGACGAGTCAGCCGCTCCGAACTGTCTGGCCCTGAGCGATCAGTTGCCATCCAGATTTCGGAAACACCTTTGGAGAGGTGGCAGAGTGGTCGAATGCACCGCACTCGAAATGCGGCATACGTGCAAGCGTATCGAGGGTTCGAATCCCTCCCTCTCCGCCAAGATTTCTCAATCAAATCAGCTTTTTAAAAGCGAATTTTACTCGTGCCTGAAACTTTGCCGAATAGGCTGATTCATAGTGCCGAGCGACAGAGCCACACCGTCGGCACGTGTAGCGCGCAAAATCATATGGCGGGCCGCGCAACATCAAATGGCGGCAGTTTTACCCGGCACCTTGCGTTGACTCCAGGGGACTGCGAGCTCCAAGTTCAAGGTGCCTAGTTCTTCCATCGGAGTCCGTATGATCCGCGTCCCCCTTGCCGTTTCAGTCTGCCTCGTCGCACTTACCGGCCCGGCTACCGCGCAAAGCCGGCAGCAGCTGTGCGAGATTCTTTCGCAGCCGCTCGATAACGCTTTCAAGGCCGTTGGCGGCTTTGCCCGATCGCAAGAGGACCTCGGCTTCGGAAGCGTGGCCTATGACATGTCTGGCGCGGAACGAGCCGCACTGCTCGCCCTGGAGGACAAGCGACGCGCCTTGCTCCCTGCACTGCAGGCCTATGTCGATGCTCTCGGAGAGGCCAATGAGACGATCAAGCAGTGTCTACGCTGAAGCACCAAGGCCGGAGATCAGCAACTCCCCCACCCTCGCATTGCCCTTCTGACTGATCGAATAGCTCGTCGAGACCGGCTCCATCGAAAGCCCTTCAAAGAGGCTTCGAACCTCTGGCCGATCGTTGATCGACAGCAGGAATGTCCCCTTCAGACCCTTGAGCCTTTCGGCGAGCTCGGCGAACTCCTCCCGGCTGAATGCCTCCCGGCCGTAGTCCCCCTCCGAGCCGTAATAAGGCGGGTCGAGGTAGAACAGCATGCCCGGCCGGTCGTAGCGGTCGATGAAGGCCCGCCAGGGCAGCTGCTCGATGACGACGCCGGCAAGCCGCTCGTGGATTGCCTCAAGCGTCGGACCGAGCTTGGTGACATTGAACCGGCTGGCGGTCGTGGTCGAGACGCCGAAGGTGCGGCCGGCCACCTTGCCGCCGAAGGCCAGGCGCTGGAGGTAGAGGAACCGCGCCGCCCGCTCCAGGTCGGTTAGAGTGGTCGGATCGGCCCGAACGAGACGCTCGAACTCCCGGCGGCTGGCGATCTGAAACCGCAGCATCTCCATGAAGTGGGTGTAGTGCCGCTGCAGGATGCGGAAGAAGGTCGCGACGTCGCCGGACAGGTCGTTGATCACCTCGTGCCGCGGCGCCGACCGGCGCCGGAGGAAGACGCCGCCCATCCCGACAAAGGGCTCGGCATAGGCATCGTGCGGAACCGTCTCGATCCGCTCGATCAGGCGGCGCGCCAGATGGCGCTTGCCGCCAATGTAGCCGGCGGCCGGCTGCACGGGCTCGACCGTCCGGAATTCGGTTTCCATCAATCTTTCCTTGAGAGATATCGGCCACCTTCGCCGCCTGCCTTCGGGCAGCGGCGGCGGTGACGTTATCTCTGGACGCGTCATGCGGGGTTCTTCGGCCAAGTTGAGCCCCCGCAGCCGGCTTCGGCCGGCCCCCGTCGTCTACGAGCCGGCCTCCATCGCCGCGACGCGGGCCCGCAGGCTGCGCACCTCGGCCCACAGGATGGGCAGCAGCTCGTCCGGCCGGATCCACTGCCGGCTTTCGGGATCGTCCTTGTCGTCGAGGCCCCAGGCGCCGCAATCGACCCCGGCCGTGTCGAACGCCGCCTTCACGTCCTGGGCGATGAAGCCGCTATGAAGGCGCTCGCCCGGATGGGGTGTCACGATCTCGGTGACGGACCCGTCCTCTTCCTGGATTGTCTCGACCGTCTGCCCGCCCACCTTGAAGCGGAAGAGTTGCGGCTCGACGGCGTCGACGATCGCGCCGGCGGCCGCCGGATCGACGGCCCCGTCCACGAGCTTGTCGCGCTCGTCCGACGTCTGGATCGTCCCGGTCGCTGCCCAAATGGCCGAGAAGCGGGCACCCGAGGCGCCGAGGGTGTAGGCGTTGTCCGTCGCAGGCGTCGCCGCTGCGTCGCGGCGCAAATAACGGGCGTCGATCTCGGTCTGCGACATCAGCACCTTGTACCAAGCAGACCAGACGCCCGTCGTGGAATCGCCCTGCCGCCTGTAGAGGGTGGTGTTTGCCGCCCCGCTCAAAGAGATGTGCCATGCGGTCTGTGTGACGAACCGGTCCCAACGTTGGACGTGCCCCATCGTGAATGAAGGGCTGATATCCGCAGGCCCGTTGACCGCACCGTTGCCGCGATACCAGCCGTTATCGAACACCTGGTTCCAGTCGGTGACATTCGTCGAGTTGGCTTGCAGTCGTACCGGTAACTGCCCGTCCGGCACGGTGCCGGCGTTGAGGTTGCTGGCGTTGTTTGCGCCGAGCGTCGCCCGGGCCGCAGCCGCGTCGGCATCGTCGAGCAGCGACCGAGCGAAGCTCGTCAAAGTGGCGACGCCGAAGGTGCCCGCTCCGGTGAAATACGGCAGCTTGTCGGACGCGGCGGTGACGCCGGCGAGTGACTGCAGAAGGCCGTTGCCGAGGAGTTGGATCAGCGAATTGAGAGCCCCGGTCACCCGCGTCGGCTCGGAGGTGAACCGGACCTCGTAATTGCCCGAACTGAGCGCCGTTCCCGGCCAGGAGGTCGCCAGCGTGATCGAGGTGTTGGAGTTGACCGAGGCGATCCGGACCGAGAGGCCGTTCGCCGCGAAATAGTCGCCCGCTCGCACGCCGGCGGCGACCCAGGACGTGCCGGTGCCGGTGACGGTGGTCGAGCCGGCGCCGACAGATGCCGTGCCGGTGCTGTAGGGATCACCCGTTGCCATGGTCTTCTCCTTCCTTGGCCGTCGTGGCGGCCAGTTCCGCCCGGGCCTCTCTCAGTTCGTCGACGGCCGCGTCGCGCTCTGCCTGCAGCTGCCGGCATCGGTCGGCCAGATGCAGGGACATCTGCTCGGCATGGTTCATCCGCGCCTGCAGAACAGACCCGACCATGTCGAGTTGGATCGGCGGCGATTGGGTGGCACTCATGATGTCTCCGTCCGTTGGAATTTCGTGACGATGCTTTCGATCTCAGCCGGCGACCCGGCCGCCTCGATCGCCGCCTGCAGCGTCTGGCGGGCCGTCTCGACGTGGGCTCGTCTGCCTCGCTCGCTGCGCTGGCGATCGAGCACCAGCGTCGCGAGGGCATCGAGCGTGAGGCCTCGCGACGCTGCCTCGGCCACCAGCAGCGGCGCATCGTCGTCGCCGGCGAGAACCCGCCTGGCCTCCTCGGCCTTGGCGTCGCGGATCGCCTGGATGCGAGGATCCGGCAGCAGAGCCGCATAGGCCGCGTCGAGCTGGTCGCGGGCCGCCAGTCGCAGCGCGCCGAGGTCGGATGTCAGGCGGTGCTTCATGTCGCGATCACCTCCGCGCGCCAGGGCAGATGCGGCCAGTGGTCGATGGCGATCGCATAGGTCGCGGCGACGTCGGCGGTCAGCGCCAGCTCGCCGTCCTCGACCGTCAGGATGGATCGCCCGTCCGGCCCGGTAATCGTCACATCGCACGGCACCGGCAGACCGGTCAGTCGGGCCTCGTCCTGCCCATCGGCGGCGATCGTCTGACGATCTAGCGAGGCCGGCAGATAGGGGCGGTTCCTGAGTTCGCCGTCTTCGACCCACTTTGATCGGTACATCGCGTGAACGTCTGGGGTCGGCTCGCCAGCCTCGCCCAACAGCAGGTGCGGCGTTCCGCGCTCCGTCAGCTGCTCAGAGTAGCCTTTCGGGATCGGCTCATGGATCGATTGGATCAGGCGGCCCGCATCGTCGTAGATGATCAGGATCATGTCAGGTCCGATTTCGATAGATGAGGTAGTGGAAGATCTTTTCGGTCGACCCCCTCTGGATTGTACAAACCAGCTGGTTTGTTATGTCGTCTTGGAAAAGCGACGCGCCACTCGCCCCGAGAGGGGCGAGTGTGTCGGCTTTGACAGTCCACGTCCATGAAATCAGCGCCCCCGATCCGGGCGGCAGATCTATGAGAAAGGTCTTCGTCGGCCATCCGTCATCCCACTCGCCTTCTTCGACGAAAAAGCTTCCACGAAGGGCTCCCGAAAGGGCGTAGCGGTCGGATGAGAACAACAGCAAGTACTCTTGCGTAGTGTCGACGTCAAAACCCGGCGGGCTCACCTTGACGCCCTCGGCGCTGGCTGAGAACCGTTTCGACATGACTCACCTCGCCGGAACGTTCATGATGAGAAAATAGTGCGTCGGCGTATCCTGATAGCTCGGAGAGCTGCCGGCGTATTGTTCGGTCAGAGTCGCAGAACAATCGGAGGTGCTACAACCAGCACCTCCGTATTGCTGAAACTCGTCTCGGTAATAGTCGTCATTTCCGATCCGGTATCGCTTGAAGACCCTGACGAAAGGCACGAAGGGTAACGGCTCCGGGAAAACGAAGGTCGCCCAACTTCGCAACGTTGTATTCGTGCTACTTGGGTATCCTGGCAGCGATCCGTTCTGGACAATCCGCTCTGTTCCTTCGGCTGGCATAGACCCCTTGAAAATCACACTCGCGGGCGAGACAGCGCTGTCGAACAACAATGGGGCGGCAGGGTCGGTTACATCGAAGCCCGGGCGCGAGATGCGCAACCCGAACCCCCCGCCGGTCAAGGCTCCCAACTCGATACGCTTCATGACGCCAGCACCATGAAGTACATATCGTTGCCATTAAATTCCACAAATCTGCTGTAGGTATCACCGACGTTTCGGGTGCGTTTGATCCGCAAAGTTAGAGGATCCAGATAGCTGGCCTCCATTAATAATTGCGGTCTGATTCCCTGCCTGTCGTCAATTAAGTCCGGGGATGTGTAGGTTAAGAACAAGATCGTGCTGTAACCCGGCCGCAAGTTGGGACAGGGCATATCAAACAGAACATCATTTGTTCGCAGCGGGTTGTCGTCTGCAATCGGAGACGTATCGACCACGACGCCGCGCGATAGAATCAATCCGCCGAACGCCGTATCGCTGTCGAAGCTGACGCCTTCAAACGGTGTGGCCGGCCCAGCCTCATAGCCGGGTAGGCTGATCACCATGCGGTTTTGCGCGAGGTAGAGACGCCTAGTCATAGACCGAAATCGTCCCGTTGATGCCGTCGATCACCAGCTTGCCGTTGAACGACGTCAGTTGCTGAAACCGCGCCAGCGCCAGCGCCACTTCGCCATTCTGGACCGCGAAGGGCACGCTCTCGCCACCGGCGTCCGTCACGGCGAAGCGATCGGCCGCGACGATGACATCGGCCGATCCGTCACTGGCTGCCCTGAGGAAGATCCCGGCCTCCCGCCAGGCGCTGCCCGAGCCGGCGCGCACCTGCATCGCCATCGTCGCCTCGGATCCCGAGGGCTGCGATTTGACCACCGTGCGAAACCGCGAACTCGCCGACACGTCGCCGACGTTGGTCTCGACGGCCGACAGCCGGTCCGCCTGGGACGCAATGCTGCCGCCTTGGGCCGTGACGGTGGCCGACAGCGTATCGAGCGCCGAAGACGAAGCCTTGCCGGCAATCGCGCTGTTGGCCGAGGTGATCGCCGCGGCGTTGGTTGCGATATTGTCGCCCTGCTCCGTCACCGCCTGCGACAGGGCAGCCACCACCGAGCCGTCCGCCTTGCCGTCCACCTCGCCCTGCAGCGACGTCACCGCACTGTTGACCAGGGCGATGGCCTCGCCTTGTTGGTCGACCTCCTGCGACAGGGCGGCGACCACCGAGCCGCTCGCCTTGCCGTCCACCTCGCCCTGCAGCGACGTCACCGCGCTGTTGACCAGGGCGATGGCCTCGCCTTGTTGGTCGACCTCTTGCGACAGAGCGGCGACCACCGAGCCGCTCGCCTTGTCCGCCACCTCGCTCTGCAGCGATGTCAGCGCGCTGCTGACCAGGGCGATGTCCTCGCCTTGC
>NZ_JAAAMG010000004.1:0-50090 GCF_010500815.1 Jiella pacifica | reverse complement strand
TGCGCGACCACCTCGGCTCGAGTGGCGTTGACGACCGATACATCCGCCTTGCCGCCGAGGGTCAGCGACAGGCCGTCCACCCGCTTGGCCTCGGATTCCACCCGACCGTCGACGAGGCGTGTATAAGCGTCAAGCTGCTCATAGGCGGTCGCGACGGCTTGGCGCGTCGCTTGGTCGCCCGCAAGACCGAGGGCCTCCTGCTCGGCAAGGCCCATCTCCAGATCGAGCAGCCGCGCAGTAACGCTGCGCAGGGCGCCCGCCTGGCTGGCAAAGCCATCGCCGCCGAGCGTCGCGACCTCCTGAAACAGCTGGTCGACGACCGAACCGTCCGCTTTGCCGTCCACCTCTCCCTGCAACGATGTCAGGGCGCTGTTGACCAGAGCGATGTCCTCGCCCTGCTGATCGACCGCCTGCGACAGGGCGGCGACCACCGAGCCGCTCGCCTTGCCGTCCACCTCACCCTGCAGTGACGTTACCGCGCTGTTGACCAGGGCGATGGCCTCGCCCTGCTGATTGACCGTTTGCGACAAAGCGTCGACGACTGAACCGTCCGCCTTGCCGCCCAGCTCGCCCTGCAGCGACGTCACCGCGCTGTTGACCAGGTCGATGGCCTCGCCCTGCTGATTGACCTCCTGCGACAGCGCGGCCACCACCGATCCGTCCGCCTTGCCGTCCACCTCGCCCTGCAGCGATGTCAGGGCACTGTTGACCAGGGCAATGGCCTCGCCCTGCTGATCGACCGCCTGCGACAAGGCGGTGACCACCGAGCCGCTCGCCTTGCCGTCCACCTCACCCTGCAGCGACGTGACGGCGCTGTTGACCAAGCCGATGGCATCGCCCTGTTGATTGATCGTTTGCGACAAAGCATCGACGACTGAACCGTCCGCCTTGCCGTCCACCTCACCCTCAAGCGACGTCACCGCGCTGTTGACTAGTGCGATGGCCTCACCCTGCTGCTCGACCGCTTGCGACAGCGCGGCGACCACCGAGCCGCTCGCCTTGTCCGCCACCTCCCCCTGCAGCGATGTCAGGGCACTGTTGACCAGAGCAATGTCCGCGCCTTGCTGGTCAACCGCCTGCGACAGGGACGTGACCGCCTGAAGGTCCGCCTTGGTGCCGATCGCCTGCTGAAGCGAAGTTACCGCGGCGACCTGCGTCTGCAGCAGCGACCCCTGCGCGACCACCTCGGCCCGGGTGGCGTTGACGATCGACAGATCCGCCTTGCCGCCGAGGGTCAGCGACAGGCCGTCCACGCGCTTTGCCTCTGTCTCCACCCGTCCCTCGACGAGGCGCGTATAGGCGTCGAGCTGCTCATAGGCGGTCGCTACCGCCTGCCGCGTCGCATGGTCGCCGACGAGACCGAGCGCTTCCTGTTCTGCGAGGCCCATCTCCAGATCGAGCAGCCGCGCCGTCACGCTGCGCAGCGCGCTCGCCTGGCTCTGCAGGCCATCGCCGCCGAGCGTCGCGACTTCCTGCGACAGCTGATCGAGCGCCGTAGACGAGGCCTTGCCGGCCACTTCCCCTTCAAGGGCCGTCAGCGCCTCTGAATTGGCGACGATGGCGGCCCCTTGGCCGTCGATCGTGCCCTCGGCGGTGGATACCCGCGTCGTCAGCGACTGCAGCGCCGTCGCACTCGCCGACAGAGCGGTCTCGGCGTCATCGAGGGACGCCTCCAGCCCGAGGATGCTCTGCGACAGCGCCGCGTCGGCCGAGGACCGGGCGGTGCGCTCCTGATAGAGGAGACCGGAGGATAGGTCGCCGAGGGCGAGACCGTCCGGATCGGCCGCGCCCGTCAGGCTCGTCGCCAGCTGCTCGCGCGCCGTCGCCTCGCTGGCGAGACCGTTGACCACCGTCTGCCGCAGCGCCTCCTGCGAGGCGATCGAGGCCCCCGGCGACGGGCGGCCGATGGCGATCCAGTCGATCTCGAAATAATCGCTCGCCGTCTGCGCGGCCGAAAGGTCGAGCCGCAGCCGCTCGATGGTGCCGGTGGCGTCGGTTTCCCAGACGACGACGGCGGTGCCGTTGTCGGCAAAGGTCGGTTCGGCAATCGTCACGCTCTGTGGCGCTGACCATCCGGCGCCCTCGGCGAGGGTCCACCACAGCCGCCCCTCCCAGACGGGCGATCCGGTCCGCCGGATGCGCGCCCGCACCTGGCCGTACTGATCGCCGGAAACGCCGAGCCCATCGGCCGAGGCGACATAGGGATCGCTGGCATGATCGGCCGGGCGCAGCCAGCCGCCCGGGATCCACGTCGGCGCGCCGTTGCCGGCCCAGCCTTCGCCGTCGTCGTCGAACAGCCAGAGCTGCTGGAAGTCGAACTGCTCGTCGACGCCCGCCTGCAGCGAAACCAGGCTTTCCGTCAGCGCCTCGTATTGCGAGGCGAAGGTCGAGCGCAGGCTGCCGATCATCCCGCCGGCGAGCGCAGCGTCCGATCCGTCGTAGCCGCCGCGGATCTGCGTCGCCAGCACCTCGCGGGACGAGGCTGCGGCCGCATCCCCCGTGACGATCGCCTGGTCGAGGCGGGTGACCTCGGCCGAGCGCGACGACGACTCCTCGACGATCTCCGCTTCGAGGCCGGTCATCCGCTGCGCCAGCGCCGAGCTCGGGCCGGTCGCCAGCGTGATCGCATCGGTATAAGCGGCGGTGATGCCGTCGCGCACGACGTCGATGCGGGTCCGCACCTCGCGGATCTGATCGAGACCGAGGGTCGCCGATTCCGCCATCAGCGCGTCGATGTCGAGCAGACGATCGGCGAGCGCCCTGAGATCGAGCGCCTGGACCCGGATGTTGGCCAGCCGCTCCGCCGCCTCGGCGGTGAGCGCGGCAGCCTGATCGGCCACTGCCTGCGTGCGGGCGTCGGTCTCGGCGGCGATGTCTGCGATCCGTGCCTGCGCCTCGGTGGCGATCTCCTGCGCCAGCGCGGCGTCCTCGGCCGCGAGATCTGCGACGGCGTCGCCTCTTGCCTGCGCCTCGGCGGCGAGGTCCTCGGCCAGCGCCGCGTCGGCTGCGGCAAGCGTGGCGACGTCCTCTCCCCGTGCCTGCGCCTCGGCCGCGAGATCGTCAGCCAACGCCTGGACGCTCGCCAGCCGGGCCTGCGCCTCGGCGGCCACCGCGGCGGCATTGGCGGCGACGGCCGCGATCCGCGCCTGCGCCTCGGCGGCAAGCTCGTCGGCGAGAGCGACGTCCTCGGCCACCCGCGCCTGCGCTTCGGCGGCGAGGTCGTTGGCCTGGGCCTGCAGCTCGCTCGCCAGCGTCTCGGCGTCCTCGACGGCCGCGTCGATATCGGCCCGGATCGTGGCAAGGAGCTCACGTGTGGCCTGGGTCAGTTGACCGAGGCCGACGCCGATCACGTCTTCCGGCAGGATCTGGTCGAGGGTGATCGGGTCCGAGAACCCTGTCCAACGCCCGTCGACCGTGAAGCCCTGTGCGCGGAACGTCCAGTCGGCGGTTTCCAGATTGACGAATTCGGCGAAGAAGACGTCGCCGGCCACCGTCGCCCGGTGCTCGGTGAGGACGCCGTCGATCGCGGCCTGCGCCACCAAGAGATATCGATCCATGCGTGGCCCGCCGGCGCGAACGGTCCAGTAGACCTTGGTGATCTGGGCGTTGATGCCGTCCCGCTGCTCGATCGACTGCGCGAGCGAGAGATTGCGCGGCCGATAGAGGGCGAGTGGCGGGTCGACGACGACGGCACTGCCGGGATCGACGATCGGGCCCGTGTCGGCCGAGGTGATGCCCGGCGCGTCGTCGACGACCTGCAGCTCGGCGGAGAAGTTCTTGCCCGGCTTGATCGACAGGAGCCGGAAGACGGCCGTCTCCTCGCCCGCAAGGCCGAACATGAAGGCATCGCCGACCGAGGGCGTTGTGCCGGTGAAGGTGACGGTATGGTGCTCGCCGGGATCGTTGGCGATCGCCAGCACCGTCTCCACGACGCTCGCCTTGCGAACGCGCATGCCGTAGCTCTTGCCGGCCTCCATCACGACCGGCTCGTCGACGGCCACCTCGTTGCCGGCGACCGCCCGGATGCGACCTTGGCTCAAACCCAATTTGACGACGTCATGAGCGATCCGCAGCCGGTCGCCGCGACTGCAGACGAGGTGTTCCAGGTCGGTGGTGAAACGCAGCACGCGGCTGCGCAGCTTGGCCTCGGCGATCCGATAGCGGGCATGACGGAAGATCAGATCCGGATCGGTGACACCTGGAAACTCGACCTGCTCGAAGAGGGTTGCCGTCTCCTTGTTCCAGCCGTCGTCGAAGACGAGGGTCTCGTCCTCGACATAGTCCTTGTCCCGGTTGACGAACTTGACGCGCAGGCCGTGCGGCAGCTCGCGGTAGTTATAGACGACCGAGAAATTGCGGCTGTTGCGCGGCGTGAAGGCCTGGACGATCGGCGCGAGGCTGTCCTCCATCGCCACCGAGAACTTGCCGTCGACGAACACCGGGACGGCTCGCCCGGCCGCGCAGATATCCTTCAGCGTGTCGCGCACCGAGGCCTTGAAGTCCCGGTACATGTCGAAGGTCCAGCCGAAGAGCCGACAGAGATCGGCCCAGCGCTCGACCGCGGCGAGGTCGATCTGCGCGTCGGTCTTGGGCCTTGCGTTGCCCGGCCCCTGGAGCACCAGCCGGAAGAGGTCGGCGGCGCTTCGGGTGGGCGTATCGTCCATCCAGGCCGAACCGGTCCAGCTCTTCGCCTTCGCTCGCGCCAGAGCGGTCAGGTCGGTGATGACGCCGTTCAGCTGCTTCGTCGCCCGGATCCGCAGCGCCGTGATCGCCAGTGGCTTGCCGTATTCGATCGGGGGCGACGTCCGGAAGGTTTTCAATGCCGACCAGATCGCAGTGTCGGCGTGATCGTCGCCATGGTCGTCGGAGGTCTTCTGCAGGCCGACGCTGTAGGCCCTGACGCCGTCGAGATCCTTGAACCGATAGCTCTTGCGGATCGGGTCGTAGCTCTTGGCGCTCTCGACGATCAGGATCGTTCGCAACACCGCATTGGTGTCGTCGTCACGAAGGGTCAGAGTGCCGCGCCAGGTATGCTTGCCCTTGTCGCCGGTGCTGGTGTCGATATTGACGAGACCGTTCGGCCAGACGACGTCGACGACGATCTCGCTCGCCTCGGCCGCGCTCGATCGTTTGACGAGCCCGTCCTCCTGGGCGAGTTCGAGATTGCCGAGATCGAGCTGCACGACCTCACTCGGATAGAGCGTCTGCTGGCCGTCGTCGGGATAGCCGCCGAACGTCTGGATCTCGACGTCGTCGAAATCCTCGATCGGCGTCTCGCCGATCTTGATCGCGGAGAGTTCGAGCGGGCCATGGCCCCAGACGAAGAGCATCCGGAGATACTGATCGTCGCCGTCGAACTCGGTGTAGGGCGAGGCCGCATATTTGGCGGCGACACGATGCTCGCCCAGGACGACGGGGATCGGCTGCCAGCGTGCCGCCTGGTTCTGCCGGCTGGAGATCGAATAGACTTGCTTGCGGTCGTCGATTGCGCGGGTGTCGGTCGCCGGGAACAGCGAATTCAGGGCGAGGTTGCCGCCGAAGACGATCGCCGCCGAGACGACCGTGCCGAGGATCGTGCCTGCGATGCCCAGGACAGACGGTCCGACGATGAAGGACGCGAACACAACGAGCGCGATAGAGAGAATCGTCCGCAGAAGATTGCCCACGGCCTTGCCCGCGACGGCCCGCACGACGACGACATCTCCGGTGACGACGCGATGTCCGTCCCAACGTTCCTGCGCGACCGTCTCGCCATTGACGGACACATGGGCGCCGACCGCGAGCCGCGAGACCTTGCCCTCGGCGGCGCAAATCTCCACCACCTCAGCAACGCTCGATCCGGAGGGCACTCGGATCCGCACGCGTTCGCGCTTCAGCGGATGAAGCGCCGCTACGACCTCGACAGTCTCGCCGGGGCCGAGCAGCTCGCCCTGGATCGGGCTCCGGACGAGCGAGTTCACGACGCCACCTGCGAGACATGCCTGAAGATCCCGGTCACCCGCGGCGCATGCCGACCCGTCGTAAAGGGCTCGATGAGCGCGGTCTTTTGCGCCGGCATGTGCAGCATCTGGCCCCGCCCGATGACGAGGCCGACATGCCAGGGCCGCTCGCGCATCTCGACGACATCCATCGGCCGAGCATCCGCCGGGGAGATCGCGATCCATGGTTCGCGCGCACCGCTGAGGATGTCGGCGATCGCCAGACGGTCCGCCGTCGTCTGGTAGGAGTCCGCAAAGCTCGGCAGATCGACCCCGAGAAGTTCACGGAAGGCGATCAGGACGAGCCCCCAGCAGTCGCAGCCGTCCCGGCTGCGGCCTCGCTCCAGCCAGGGCAATCCGACGAGGCTGTCGAAGCGGCTGCCCATCAGAACGTCGTCCAGAGACCGCCGAACCGGCCAGGCGTGAAGGTGTCGGCCGGGAAGGGCTCGGAGGCGAGCGTGTCGACGGTGAGGTCGAGGACGGCATTGCCGGCCTCGATGGCGGCTTGCGTCAGTTCGAAGTCGGCGAACTGGACCTCGGGATCGTCTGGCGCCGAGGCGAGCACGATCTCGGCCGTCACCGTCGCCGGCGTGACGCTTTTCTGCAGAAGCGGCTCGAGCTCCTGGCCGACGTCATAGACGGTGAGGCGCAAGGTCGGCTGCGCGTCCTCGCCCTCCTCCGGCAGCGCGATCTCCATCGGCATGAAATGATAGGTCGCGCCGCGACTGACGGTCCCGCGCAGCTGCTCCTCGAAATCGACGAGATCGGCATTGTCGCTGGAGATCAGCATCGGCTCGTCGAGATCGGGATGATCGAAGGCCAGAAGCAGGACCACGACCTCGCCGGTCTCGTCGTCGAACATTGCCTTCCGGAGGTCTAGCGAAACCGTTCTCATGGCAGCCTCACGAGATCGAGGGTGACGAGCCATTTGGTCCGGGTGCGGGCCGGCACCGGGGACGGCATGGTCTCGCCGAACTTGACGATCCACTCGCCGTCCTCCCGCTGCGCCGGCATGCGGAAGGGAAGCGTGCCGCCCCTTAGTGTATCGGCGACGAAGGCCTTGAACGTCGCCAGCTGCGTATCCGTCATCTGGAAGGCGCACTGCAGCGGCTCGGGCACGTAGGAGAAGCGCCGGCGCGTTCGGGTTGGTCCCGCCTCGGTCGGCGTCGACAGGCGGCCGTCGCCGAAGCCCCGCCGGAAGCCCTCTCGCTCGGCGTGCTGCAGCAAGGTTGCGGGCCAGACGTTCATCGTGTCACCAGCCCCGGCGCGACGCCGTAACCGCTGCGCAAGACGCGATTGGTGTCGGTGCCGGCACCGGTCACCTCTTCTCTCACCTTGTCGCGAACGTAGATCTCCAGGCGGCGCTCGCCGTCAGGCCCGACGCCCTCGCGCCGTTCGATATCCTCCCCGCCGCGGCGCTGATCGAAGATCTGGACGATCGGCGCAGGCGCTGACCAGGTTCCGGCGGAAGCCTGCCTGGCACCGCTGACCGGCCGGTCGCCGCCGACCACGCCGCCATGCTCATAGCCCCGGCCGCCGCTGCGGATGCCGATGCGGATCGCCTCGGCCGCCTTCGGGCCGCCGGCGGCCTTCACGTCGTCCTGGTTCCAGACGACCTCGCCGGCATGGACGTAGCCGGCAACCGCGTGCCGTGGTCCGTCGCCGGTGTAGCCGCCGGTGTCAAAGCGCATCCCGGCCCAAGGGTCCGCGCCCCCGGAACCTCCGCCGAAGAGCGATCCCAAAAGCTTGCCGATCCCGCCGCCGCCGACATTGCCGATATCGCGGATGAGCTGCTGCAGGACGCCACCGAGCCCAGGGACGAACTGATCGGCGATCTGGCCGACACCTCCGAGCAGCGTGCCGTTGAGCGTCTGCTCCATCCCGCTGGTGAACTGGTTCGCGGCGGGCCCCAGGGCAGAGGCGGACTGCGACAGGGTCGAAGCCGTCGCCTTCATCTGCGACTGATAGGCTGCGAGGATCTGATCGCCGCCAACGCCGCGCAGGCCCTCCCACTCGTTGCGCAGGCCCGAGACCGAGGCGCCCCGGCTGTCCGCCAGCCGCAACGCCATCGTGTCCTGCAGCTGCGGCGAAAACAGCGTCTCACCGGAAAGCCCCATCTCGTCCCGCAGGCCGCGAAGCGTCGTGCGGACGATCTGGTAGGCGCCGACGGCAGACGAATTGAAGGCGTTCTGAGGGTGCCGCAGCATCGCCGTCTGCAGCGCATCGATCTGGTCGAGCGTCATGCCGCTGAGGTTTTTCTCGCCGCCGGTGAAGGCACCGTAGCCGAGGGTCGTGTTGTAGCCGTTTGGTCCTTCCGTTCCCTCAGCCCTCCGGACGAGCTGCAGGAAGGCGCCTTCGCCCGACCCCGACGCGAGCCGGTCGAGGGCGCCCGCAGCCCCACCGGGCCCGATCAAGCCGGGCATGCTCCCGATGCCCGGGCCGACCAGCGAGACGTACAGCGGCATGTCGGTCGAGGAACCGCGCTCGGCGAGCGTGATCGCGGGCGCCGTCGGCTTCTTCACCTCCTGTCCGGTGATGCGTGCCCAGATCCCCTCGAAGCCGCCGAGATCATCGAGCGTCGGGGCCTCGGCACCGGTCAGGAGGTTCTGCAGCGGATTGCGGACGGACAGGTCGAAGAGTGACTTGACGATGTCCTTGCCGGCCTGGTCGAAAGCGTCGGCGATGGAGGCTGAGCTGTCGAGGCCCGCATCGAGCAACGTGTCGAGAGCGCTCGACCCGGCCGCCTGGACGCTCTGCCAGGCCTCGCCGGCCCGTTCGACGTCGGCCCGGTATTCGGCGAGCGCCCTGGCGTTCTGGCGATAGCCATCTGCCTCATCGCTCATCACGTCGATGCCAGCCCGGCGGATGTCCTGCTCGGCCTGCAGATCCGCCATGATCCGCCGGCGCTCCGCCGCGGAGGCGCCGATCGCCGCGGCCTCGGCCTCGATCTTCGCCAGCTCCTCTTCCTGCGGCCGAAAGAGGCTCTGCCGCGTCTCGATCGCCAGCGCCGCCCGCCGCGCCGCGCCATAGGCCTGCCAGGTCTCGGCGAGCTGCGGATTGAGTTCGATCTGCCGGGCGACCTCCTGATTGATCGCCGCGAGCTGACGGGCATGCCCCTCAAGTCCGGCCAGCGCCAGTTCGTCTGCCGCATTCCGGGCAGCGTCATTCGCCTCGCGCTGTGCCTCGGCATAGACCCGTAGCGCCGCCTCGCTGCCGCGCAGCCGCCGCTCATGCTCTTCGAGGCTCGGATCGGTTAGCGCCTGGTTGAACGCCTTCGCGCTCTCGATCGCCGCCCGCTCGGCTGTTGTGCGGGCGCCGATCGACTGGATGTCGAGCAACACGCCCTGCCGGCGGATCTCTTCCTGGCGGGTCAGTTCGTCGAGGGCCGCCTTGCGCTGCGCGTCGGCGATGTTTCTCTTGCCCTCAACGAAACGCGGGCTTTCGCGCAGCTCGTGGATCCGGCCGATCGTTTGGGAATAGGCCCGCTCGATCTCCTGGCGCGACGTTAGATTCGCAGGCACCAGCGAGGCGAGTTCGCCAGCGGCCTCCCGGTAGGCGCCTCTGGCGGCCGCGCGGCGCGTTTCCTCCACGGCTTTGCGTAAGGCGACGGCCCGAGCCTCAGCCTGCCGCGCCGCGTCGGAAAGCGAGAGCAGCTCGTCGATCCATTTGCGCACGGCGTCCGGCGTATCCGGATCGAGCCGAATGTCGGCAAGGCTTTCCTGGAATTCGGCGGCGTTCGCCTTGCCTCGCACCAGTTCCGAGACCAGCGACTGAACGTCCCCGACGGTCCGACGATAGTTCGAATTCGTCAGCCAGTCGGCCGCGCTCTGAAGCCCTTCGAGGGTCGAGGTCCGGAAGTTCGCGACGTTCTCGACGACGGCGTCCGACGCTTGACCTCTTGCCAGCTGTTGCTGGCGGACCGCCGCATCAAGGCGGGCCTGCGCGAGGTCCGGCGAAACTCGGAGTTCTCGCGACATGACCGCTGCCGCCCCGGCGGAAACGTCGCCATAGATCGTGCTGGTGTCCTTTAGCGCCTCGTTGTAACTGCGGACCGCCTTTTCCGATTCGGTGATCGAGCGTTCTGCCTCGCTCGTCCGCAGCGCCATGACGGCAGTTGCGCCGGCAAAGGCCGTCATGGCAACTGTCCCTGGCGTGATGAACCGCGTCAGGCCGAGCACTTCCTGCCCGATGCCCTTCAGTGCCTTCTTGGCACCGCCCTCGGCATCGGCAAAGACCTCGGCGATCTGGAAGCCCTGGCTGGTCAGGATCTGGGTCGCCGAGGCGCCCATCAGCGCCATGGTGCCGACGTCGCCGCCCTGCCGGAGCAGGTTCATCCCCTGGTCGGGCCGGAAGCCGACCCTCTGCAGGAATCCGCCCGCCACCGATTGATTGCGCTCGCCTCGGGTCAGTGCCCGCATCTGCCGCTCGGCAAGCTCGGCCGCCTGGCGGCGGTAGACGTTCGCCTCGGCGCTGGCGAGCCCGGCCGTGCGCTCGGCGGCGGCGATCTCGGCGAGCGTCCGCTTGTAGTCCTGGCCGATCTTGTAGAGCGGATTGTAGCGCTCGCGGATCTCGGCGAGCATCGGTGACTGGTTCTGCGGCGGCAGGTCGGTCGGGCCGCCGCTCCCGCCGCCCAACCCGGGAGGCAGAAGCGGTGCGCCGACCCGGTTTTGGTTCGCACCGAGCCGCCGCTGCACCTCTTCGCGATAGGCGACCTCCGCTCCGGCCGCGCCGCTCAACGCACGCCGGACGTCCTCGGCCGCGGCGGCCTCGGCCTTCATCGCTGCCGTCATCGTGCCGAGGTCGCCGCCGGCGGCCTTGGCCGCCTGGCCGGTCGCGGTGATCTCCTGACGCGCGTCTTTCGCGCCTTGCCCGACGCCCTTGGCGTCGAGCGTCATGATCATCGAGAACTTCAGCGGCTGGACCATCAATTGCCCTCCGCCACTTCGCCGAAGGCTTCGAGTGCCGCCTCTTCCATCAGCTGCAGATCGGCAAAGTCGACGTCGTCGAAGCCGCGGCGCCGCAGCATCGCGTCGACGCCGGCATAGTCGAGCCCGAGGCGCGTCATACCGGCGAGGCCGACGGCGACGCGCCAGCACGTCGCGCAGGCAAGAAACGCCCGCACCGTCTGCCAGTTGATCGCCCACACCGCCACGTCGTCGCTCTCCCCGTCTTCCGCTTCTTCGAGATCCACCGCGACGCCGAGCGCCGCGAACTGCGCCTGAAGGTCCTCGTCGATTCGCGCCGAGAGGGCGGGATCGGCCCGTCCTGCCCACGCAAAGGCGGCGGCGCGCGCCGCCGCCCTCAGTTTCCCGATCGCGCCTCGCCGGACATCGACTGCGACATCGCGCGGTAGACCCCTGCGCGGAACCACGGAAACTGCAGCGCCTTGTCGAAGGCGTGCTCGCTGAAGGGCTGTTCGCCGCCGCCCGGCGCCTCGACATTCCGCCATCCCTTGGAGACGCGCTTGAGAAGGTCGTGCTGATGAGCGGCCCGCTCCTCCGCGGTTTCGAGGGCCAGATAGGCGGCCTGCAATGCCTCGGCCTCGTCCTGGGGAATGGCCTCGAATTCCATCTCGAAGGCCTGGGCGATGGTCTTGCCGGCGGCTTTCGGGTCGGGAATGTGGACGGTGACCGGCCACCAGTAGCGGTAGGTTTCGGCGAGGACGAAGTTGGCCATGGAAGATCCTTCGAAGGGCGTTTGAAGGGGCTGAAGTGCAGCGCGTGGGGGGCTAGCGGACGACGATCGACAGCTCGTCGTCGCCGGTGTCGTGGCAGAGCATCAGCGGCAGCGAATAGTTGAGGATGCCCTGGGTCTGGCCCTGCGTCGGCCGGCCAATCTCGACCTGCGGGGCCGCGAACTCGACGATGTTGCCGGCGGCGACGCCGTGGACGAGCGACAGCGCGCCTCGGGTGCGAGCCTTGGCGATGGCAAACCAGTCCTTGGTCGCCATGCTCTTGGCCTCGACCACGGCGGTGCCGGTCGAACGGCGATCAGTGATCTCCATCGATTCCGCGCCGATCAGAAACCGCGCCTCGACCTGGTTGCCGTAATCGAGCGCCAGGCTCTCGGCGATCGCCGTCCAGCCGAACAGCGACATCACAGTTTGAGCCTTGCTGGCCACCTTCGGACGCTTGAAGGCGTCCACGTCGACCGTCGGCAGCGCCGCATCGGTGATCGTGCCGAGCAGGCCCATCATGTCGAAGCGAAAGCGCGGGACCTGGTTCGGCGCGAGATTGGCGGTCCAGGTGCCCCTCGAGCCGAGCAGGACGTGACGGACGCCGTCGGCGTTGAAGTAGATCGAAGCCGCCTCTTCGTTGGCGGAGGCAGGCAGATAGGAGACTGAGACGCCGGTCTCCTCGTCCTCGGCCATTCCGCACGCCCGAAGCAGCGGCCCATAGGCCGGCGCAGTTCCGGCCGCGCCGGCGCCGGCGATCTCTACCGAGCCCTGCAGCCGGGCATAGAGCCCGGCCAGCTCGACACCCTGGTGGCCGAGATACGGGAGCAGCAGATCGCGACTGACCTCTTGGCCTTCCATTGGCGTGAAGGCGACGTCGGTCATCAGCATGGCGTCGGCCGCGCCGGTCGGCACGGCGTCGACGCCGTATGTCGTCTCGATCTTCGTCAGCGCCGCGAGCTTGCGGAATTTGCGGGTGGCCATGGCTTCAGTCCTTCCCCTTCGGCGCTGCGGCCTTGCCGCCCTCAATCTTCGGTGGCTCCTCGGTCGCGGGCGCCTCGGCCTTTGCCTGCTCGGCGAGCCGCGTCTTGGCTGGGTGGTCCTTGGGGATCTCGCCCTCGGTCCGTTCCTGACGGGTGCCGCCCTCGTGCTTTTCCTTCCCCGTCTTCGGGTCGCGGATCGTTCGTCCGCCTTGTCTCACCGGCATCTCAACTCTCCTCGTCGTTCTGGTAGTAGGCGGTGGCGAACTGCTCTTCCCACCACACGGTGCCGCCCTTAGCGCTCGTCATCTCGCCCGAGACGTGGATGATGACGTCCTCGGCGCTCGCCGGCTGCCACCCGATCAGGGCCTTGCGAACGATTGCCTTCAGCGACTCCAGATCCTTGCCGGCAGCAGCGCCGGTGTCGTCCGAGACGTTGTCGACGATGATGACGACGCCGACGTCCATCTCGGTCCGCTGAGAGACGCCGGTCATGCGGCTGTTCTCGGCGCTGACCTCGCGGATCGGCACGACATAGGCGGCGGGTGAGGCCGGCGGCCGCTCCTTGACCCGCGCCAGGTCGATCGCTCCTGCGATGATCGCGAAGGAAGCTTGGCAGCGCTCGACGAGGCGAGCCTCGATCTCGGCGACGATCATCGGCCGCCTCCTGCAAGCGACCGGCGCTCGGTGTCGGCGACGATCTCCAGGATCTCGGCGCGGTCCTCGTCGGAGATGCCAAGATAAGGCCGCGCCGGGATGGTGATCGAATGAGCCGCGACGTCGACGTGGCGAGCGAAATTCGAGCGCGAGCGCTTCACGAAGCGCTGGTCGAGATCCCCGGTCTTCGGATTGTAGCGCTGGTAGATCGTCTGCCGGCGCGCCGGCTTCTTGATCGTGCCGCCGAGCTGCTGGATCGCCGCATAGTCGACGTTCGTGCCGACGGCCAGACTGGCCGCATCGGCTTGGTACTTGACGCTCGAATAAAGCCGGTTCTTCACCCGCAGTATGTGGTCGTAGCCCCGCCGCGTCTTGCCGATCCGCGCGTTGGCTGTGCGAGGCGAAAGCCGCTGCCAGGGCCTACCATCCGGCCCCTGTTCGCGCTCGAAGCGCTGCTGAGTGGCCGTCACCAGATAGGCGCCGATCGCGTTGATCGCGTTCGAGCGATCGCGCTGCTCCAGCCGCAACAGCGCTTCCATGACGACGGCGTCGTCGACGACGATCCGGATGCCCTCGGCCGCCATCACATGCCCCTCAGCGTGTCGCGGGAAAACCGCCGCTGCGGCCCAGAGATCTGGACAGAGCCGCCCTCGGGCTGCGCCGGCGGCACACCGCCGACGTCGAGCTGCACCACGCCCCGGGCGATGTCCTTCAGCCAGCCGACGGCTTCCTTGTAGGCGCGCTCGACCTCGCCATCCTTTTCAGCGCGTCTGCCGTGCAAATAATAGCGGGCGATGTCGGCCACCGACTTCACCAGCGCCGGCGGAACCTCCGCGAATGGCAGCTGGTAGATCTTGCCGACATAGCCCGACGCCAACGCCGAGGCATCGCCGAGCGCTTGGGACACCGTCGTGTCGTCGACCGTCGTCGGCGGCCGGTTGGTGCGGTCGGTGAGCTGGACGAGTTCGGTCTGCCCGAACCGGTCGATCAGATCCTGCTTGGTCGCGAAATCCTCCATCACAGCGCCCCCGCCATCTGCCACAGCCAGACGCTGCTCGGTTCGCCGAGGAGTGCCAGGCCATAGGAGAGAGCCAGGATGGCAACTGTGCCGCCAAGCGCGGCCGAGATCCGGAACCCGGCGCTCATGCTGCGCGCCTTGCCAGGCAGGATGTGACTGCCTCGACGAAATCCTTGACGATCGACACCTGGTCGACCGTCTCGTCGTCGAGGGTGACGCCGAACTCCGACTCCAGCTCGAGCGCGATCTCGACCATGTCGAGGCTGTCGGCGCCGAGATCCTCGGCAAGCGACGCCCCTTCGGTGACCTCGAACGCCGCCACGCCGAGGCAGTCGACGATGACGGACCGCACCTTGTCGGCGACGGTCGCGCGGATCTCGGCCGGAGCCACGTTGGCGGAGGATGTGAGTATTGGAGTTGCGGGGCTGGTCACGTTGGGGCTCCTGATTGAGGATCCTCCGAGCCCCGGACCTCGAAGGGATGCGGCAGGCGCCTGCGTGGCCTGTGGGTCCGCTCGGGGCCTTCCCCGTCCGCTGGCGCGCCGGCAGCATTGGCGCTGCTCGTCCGGCACGACCGCCAGCATGGGGGCCGGGGCCCGCTGGTATTGCAGTGGCGCGGCCCTCTTGATATCGGGCCGCGCCGATCGCCGGCGGGACGAGCCCCACCGTTCCGACGACGATTATTCGGCCGCGACCTCCAGGCCGTCCTCGAAGAACCGCTCGACGACCGAGCCGTGCGAGCGCTTGGCTTCGAAGTCACGCCGGGTGAGCGGCACCATGGCGCCGGGCTCGTAGAGCGTCTTCGATTTCAGGATGCGGATCGTCGCGGTAAACTCGCGGGTCTCGGTATCCGGCGCGACGGCGGTGATCGCGATGCGTTCGCCGCCCGGCAGCACCCGGGTTCGCGCCGGCAACGTCCCGGCGTAGGTCGAGCGTCCGCTTCCCGGAAAGCCGGGATCGAAGACCGATCCGGCGGTTCGGGCCCGGAACGCAGCCGAGCGCGGCATCTGCGGCTCTATCTCGGCCGAGCGCGGTTCGCCATCCGGCGACGTCGAGGTCTGCACCGTCTCCAGAACCGGCTGCGTCGCCGCTTCGCTCGTCACCTTCATCGCGCCGCTCTCCTGTGCAGCTTCGGCTGCAGCGGCCGCGGTCGCAGCCGCGTCCAGCGTGGTCGGTGCGGCGCCGGAAGCGGCAGGCGGCGTGCTGTCCGTGCCGCGGGGTTTGGTCGTGTCTTTCGCCATCGTTCAAAGCCTTTTCGAAGAACTTGCGGAGAGGCCGGCGGATCAGGCCGGAGCGACGACGTCCTGGAGGAGGAAGCTCACGCCCGGCGCGACGATCAGCTCCTTGATCCGCTCGCCCGACCGCACCGTCTCGCCGCCTTCGAGGCCGACGTTCGGATCGGGCATCGAACCGGAGATCTTTGTGCCGTAGGTCGCCGTGAAGCCGTGGGTGATCGTGCCGGCATTGACGTCGGCAGAGGGGTTCACGAACTGGAAGACCATGTTGCCGCCCCAGACCCGCTGGATGTCGGCGGCGTGGCCGAACTTCGCGGCGTCCATATAGGCTTCGCCGACCAGCACTTTCTTCAGCTCGAAGAGATCGGCGAACTGCTGGCGGGTGATCATGCCCTCGGTGGTGAGCCCACCCTTCACGGCGTTGATCAGCTTGGGATGCGAGGAGAGGATGGTCCAGTCGCGATGGCCCATCGTCACCTGGTTGGGCCGGAAGACCAGGGTGGAGTCGATGACGTCCTTGATGACGCCGATCGGATCTGAATTGTCGTAGTCGGAAAACTGGTCGGTGCCCGACAGCGCCATCTTCTGCGAGGTCGGGTAGCTCGCCGGGCTCTGGACGAGGCTGGCAACGCGGATCTCGCGGTTGATCTGGTTGTAGTCCTCTATCCCCATCACCGCCCGCTGGCGCGGATCGAAGTTGCCGAGGCCCTGCGCCTTCATCTTCTCCGCCGCATCGATGTCGGAGTTGGGAATTGGCGCTTCCAGGCCGAAATCCTCGACCGAGGAATCGCGCCGGGTGCCGGTGAACTCGACCCGGTTGACCCGGCCGGTGCGCCCGACGCGGTTGTCGACGACCCTAAAGCCTTCCTCCAGCGGATACTCGGTCCAGGAGAAACGCTCGCCCATCACCGGGGTGCGCGGCAGAACGTCGTCGGCGATGAAGGCATAGGCCGGGTTGCGGTAGCCGATCGCGAAGCCGGTGAGGATCGGATCGACGGGAAACGGGCGGTTCGGTGCCATTGGGCGGAAATCCTGTGCTTCGGATGAAGGTGACGGCTGCGAGCCCGTCAGGCCGGCGTTGCGAGGAGGCTCGGCGCGACTTGGATCGGCAGGATGTCGCCGGTGGTGCCTTCGCCGCGGATGAAGCCGACGATGCGGACCGTCTGGCCGGCCACGGCGACGGCCTTGACGGCCCGGCCGTTGGCGTCGGAGGTCACCGGATCGTCGAAGTCGAGGTCACCGCCGGCGATGACTTCGGTCATCCCGGCGACGGTGACGTCGCACATTTGGCCGGCCTCGGAACCCACCCGCTCGGCGACGCCAAAGCCCTGCCGGGCGACGGCCGTGGCGATGTCGCCCGCCGGACCGGAGGCGGCGACGATCAGACGGCCGCCGATCGCGCCGGCGGCCTGGAAGGAACGGATGTCGCGATTGAGGGCGTAGCTCACTTGGCCGCATCCTTCTCGGCTTCAGCCTGCACGTGGGCAAAGGCGTCGATGTAGCTGATGGGGTTTCCGGCCGCGGTCTGGGCCGAGAGATAGGCGTTGGCCTTGGCGGCGAGCGCTACCGGGTCGACGGCCTTCGTTCCGCCCTCACCGGGCAGCTTGCCGTCGAGGCCGGAGGCGCCCAGCGCTGGCGGCGTGGCAGCCAGGAGGGCCGTGACCTGCGTCAGGCCGGCATCGGTCGCGCAGAGCGCGGCGTAGCTCTCGCGCTGGGCCGGCACGATGCGCTTTTCCTTCAGCGCCGTGTCGAGCAGGGTGTCGACGACGCCCTTGCGCGTCGTCGCCTGCAGGGCGGCAAGTTCGCTCTGCGTCGTCGAAAGCTCCGCCCGGAGGCTGGCGACGTCGCCATCCGGCTTCTTCTTCAGATCGGCGATCGCCGACAGGATGGCGGTTTCGTCGGCGTTGGCGGGAAGCCCGAGGGCCGTGACGACTTTGCCCTCGTCGAGTTTCTTCACCAGGCCGGGGATGGCTGCCAGGATGGCGGCCTCGCTGGTTCCGGCGGCGAGCCCGAGGGCGGCCGCGATCTTTTCGCTCATGGCGCTGTCCGTGGATGGTTGCGGGGAATGGGCGGCGGCAAGCGCCGGCATGTTCGAGAGCGCCGGCGCCGTCACCAGCGCGACCGAATGCAGGAAGACGGCGTTGCCGCTCGCATCGTGCGGAAAGGTCGGCGAGACGTAGCGATGGGTGCGGGCGGCGAGTGCCGCCTTGCCGGTATCGAGCCAGTCGACGCGGCCATAGAGCCCGTCGTCACGCGCGGCGAGCTCCTCGATCCAGCCGATGGCATCGGTCCGCTGGCCCTTGGCCGCGAGGTGAATGGTGCCGTGCTCGAAATCCACCGGCACCTTGACGTCGTCGACGGCAAAGCGGGCGGCAAGCCCTTCCGGATCGAAGGCGTAGGAGCGCCCGTCACGGGTGGCGACCCGTCCGCGCGGTGCGATCTTGATCCAGGCCGGCGCCGACCCTGCGGATGTGCTCGCCGTCGCAGCGAGAGCGACAACGACCTCGCCGGTCGAGACGCATCGCGCGTCATCGATCGAAAGAAGGGCCAAATCAGAATGGTTTGCGGGGCGTGTCATGGCCCGGACCATCGCAGGACCGGACAGGGTTTTTCAGTCGGGACATGTCCCGGTGGCGCGTGATGGCAGATCTGTCGGAAGGGGAATCGCCGCCGCCGGGCGCCGATGCCCGACAATGATCGGGAACAGGATCGCCGTCAAAGGGTCTTCAAAGGGCACCAGCGCGATTCGGGGGCCTGAGACGGGCAACGGCGCGTCGGGAATGGCTTTCGCGCGTCAGCGAGCCTCTGTGTGAGGCGGGGCGAAACGGATCACGTCCGGCACCCCCCAGACCGTTCTGGCCCGTTCGAAAGCTTCCTCCACAACGCGGGCCGCCTTGCTTGCGGGGCCGTCCACGAACCCGTTCAAACATCCGCTTTCAGCCGTGGGCGATCGGTGAAACGCGAAGACCGTCCACAACCATTGCCCATTGAGAAGAGACGAGACGTCGTAGCGATAGAACCGGCCGACCGCCGTACCCTTCCAAAGCGCGATGAAGTCTTCGGCGCCTTCCCCTCGCCAGGCGCGACGCCATTCGAGTGCGGGAGAAAAGGTCGAAGCCTCGTCAGGCATGGTGGTCTCCGGCAGGCGGGCGATGGTGGATCGGCTTGGTGGCGGATCTTCTAGCGAAGCGTCTTGCCGTTGTCGCCCCGTCGCGGATCGACTATGTTGTGAACGGACCTGAGCCATACTGTACAGCCGGCCATGAGCCGCGAGGGACTTACGACCCTCCAGGTCCATCCTTCCCTTTCAGACCTTTCATGCGGATCTGCCGGCGGCTCATCCGGCGGAACGACGTGAGAAATACCTCGGCGCTCTCGCGAATGCTCTTCACGACGGCCCACCAGGCGCTTCCATTCACGAAGCCGCCAAACGCATGTTCGCGTTCCCCCTCGGCGACGCGGACCTCTGCCGTCTCGATCAGCTCCTGGACGAGCTTGTAGTCGCTGCGCTCGATGTCCGGATGATGCGCGAGCTGCTTGGCCGCCGTGTGCAGCGACAGGACGACGCTGCTCGTCTCGGCCCCGATCTCCCGCCGTTGCTCATCGGAGAGGATGGCGATTGCCACGGCCCTGCGCCCAGCCTGCGACGAGGCGGGAGACCGATCCTTGTGATCGAAGGTCTTCGCTGCCTCGATGAGCGCGCCGAAGGCCGGCTCGTCGACGAGCTGCCCGGCGTGGCGCATTCGCGCCGCGGCAGCGGTCGCCCCCGCTTCACCCGGTCTTGAAACCTTGACCGCCACCGCCTCGGCCGAGCGCGAGAGCTTCTCGGCCGAGGCCGCCCGCTGGGCCTCGTACCCCGCTTTGCCCGGATTGTACGCCCAGCCGGGATCGATCCCGTCGGGGATCGTCTGGATCTCGCCGGTTCGCTTGTTCAGCCATTCGCGCGTGCCGCCCGGCGGCGGGTCGAACTTGAGCGGCACTCCGCGCGCCAGCAGCCGGTCGACGTCCCGCGGCGACAGGCTCTGCAGTGTGCAATGGCAGCCCCAGCCATTCGGGCAGGCATGGGTTTCCCACCAGGGATGATCGACCGAAAGAACGGTGTTGTGCCAAGCCTGGTGCTGCAGGCGCGGATGCTCCTGCCCCTCCAGGTGAACGTAGCGCAGGAACGGCCGCGCCGCCTTGTTGCGCTCGAAGCTCGACCAGTGACCGGCGGCGTAGCTGACCCGCATGTTGACGTCGAAGATGAATTCGAGCCGGCGGGTCGAGCCGAGTTGCGCCACGACATCTTCGCCGGTCGCGGGGTCCGCCACGATCTGCTTGCCCCACCAGCCTTTGGCCTGGAGGAGCGGCTTCAGCTCTTTCGAGAAATCGGCAACCGTTCGCCCTTCCGAAAGCGCCTTTGAAAGCCCGTCGAAGATATCTCCCGCCACGTCGAAACCGGCGCTCTTGGCGACCGTGAACATGGAGGCGTGATCGGACTGCCAGTCGTCGAGCCAGGAGAACTGCGGCTTGAGGGTCGTGCCACGCCGCTCCAGCGCGGCGATCGCCTCGGTGAAGGGCAGCGCCTCGATCTCGATCGCCACGCCCTCAAGCCTCGCTTGTCAGCGGCTCGTCGGCCTCGCCGGCGAGCCGAGCAGCGAAGACGGCTTGCGTCAGTTTCTCGGCCAATGCGCTCGGGTCCATCGCGCTGAGATGCGCCGTCAGGATCGCGCGGGCCTCCGCCTCGTCCGCCGCCACCGAGAGCTTCGCCTCCAGCCCGGCGATCATCGGCGCGATCAGCGGCTCCCAGTCGCCGAGGATCTCGTCGACCGCCCGGTCGATGGCGTCGGTCCGAGGCGCAGCCCGGGCGGCGAGCGTCGCGGGCGGCGGCTCGCTCTTGTTGGGAGCGTTTTTCGTCGTCGGCGCCGCGGGCGCTTTGCCAGGCTCTTCCGGTTTCGCAATCGGCGCGGCCAGCAGCTCCTCGCCGTCCTCCGGTTCCGACAGACCGCCGCGCTCGCGCATCTCGCGCTGCGATACCTTCAGGCCGAGCGGCACAAGCGCCGTCACGTAGCTCTTCAGCCCTTCCAGATCCTCGGGAGCCGCCACCTGATAAGTGGCGCGCGGATAGATCTCCTGCGGCCCGAAGTTCATCGCCACGAACGGCACGACCAGGTCGCGGGTGATCGTCTGACCGAGCTGCTTTCCGTCCGCCGCCTGGAGATCCAGCCGCACGTCGTTGTGAACCTCGGCCTGGGCACGGGACGAGCCGTTGTCGGACGTCATCGTCTGGCCGAGGACGAGCTTGGAGACCTGTTTGTCGACATAGTCGATCAGCCCGCCGAAGACGGCGGCGCCGTGCTGGCCTTCGACTTTGGCGAATTCAAATTCCATCCCGGCCGGGATGATCGCGGCCGCGTCGTTGGCGATGGCCCTCACTGCATGGAGCAGGATCCGCTTATCGGCGTCCGACGCGTTCGGGCCGAACTTACCGATCCGCAGCGGCACGCCGTAGATCTCTGCGAAGCTCGCCCAGTCCTTGAGGGCGAAGCTCTGGATCAGGAACGCCCAGGCGGCTGGACGCGCCATGCCGCGCCGGATCGGCAGCCCCATGCGTGTGCGCGGCTCGTGCACGATGAACTTTGCCGCCGGCAGCGCCAGCCCGTTGCGCGGATCGGCATCGTCGCGCAGCCGCAGCTCGGTCCGGGTTGCCTCGTCGTACTGAAAGAAGCGCTGGTCCCGCCAGCGGAAGTCGACGGGGCGCAGCATCCCGCGCTGATAGTCCCAGATGATCTCGGAGACCGCATAGCCCTTACCGATCGCGTCCGTGAGGGTGCCGGCCATTTCCTCGAAGTCCGGATCCTCGACCAGATCGTTGACGGCATCGACGATCCTGGCGGGCACCGCCTCGTCGTGCTCGATCGTCACGGCGATGCCCTCAATGGCGAGGCGCCGGGTCTGCAGCTGCGAGGCGTAGTGGAGGTAGCGCTCCTCCATCTCCATCGCGAGGGTGAGATAGGCGCGCGCATCGCCGTCGGCCGACTGGCGCAGGATCCCGGCGAGCCGCTCGGGGCCGAGCCCGGAGACGACCGCGTCGCCGATCACCCGGCGCGGACCCCATTCCTGCGGTGTCGCGAATTCCGAGCCGAGCGTCGAGGCTTCCGGCGAGCGACCCCAGCGATCCTGGAAGCGGACGATCGCAGCCTTCACCATAGCGTTCGGTCCCCCGTATTGAGGCTCGTCCCGCCGGTCGCAAAGCCGAGCCCGCCGGCCTGATCGAGGGCGGAGGCCGGCGTGTAGCCGTATTCCATGACGTCGGCCTTTGCGGCCTGGTGGGCGAGGCAGAGCGCGACGGCAAAGTCGCCATGCCGCTGGCCGCCATCCGAACCTTTGGTGCGAGCGTCGTTCGGCACCATTGGAATGCCCCGAACCATCTGGATCTGCCGCAGGTCGGCCTTGAGGTCGACGTCACGCGGGATGAGCAGCGTGCGGTCCTCGATCGCCGCCTTCATCGGCGGCATGTTTTCCAGATACCAGGCCTGGCTCAGCATCACCGCCTCGATCGCCAGGGCCCCGTAGCGCTGGATGGCGTATTCGGCGAGGAACTGACCGTTACCTCGGGCGTCGTGGCGGCCGTTGCCGAAGCGAGGCAGGCGGTCGACGATCCAGAACAGCAGCTGCTCCTGCTGGCGGAACGGCACGTTGCGCAGCTCGACGACGAAGGGCACGCGTCGGACGAGGTCCCGCTGTTCGACCACTGGCACGAACACCGACAGGTCGCCGGACCGGCCGAAGTCGAAGCCGTAGGAATGGCGGAGCCGTCGATCGAGCGTTTCGAGATGCGGCGCCACCGTCTGCTCGAGCCACGCCTGGACATAGGCGACGCGCTCGGCATCCGGTTTGAGCTCGAAGCCCGCCGGGCAGGACAGACGGAAGACCGGTGCGTCCGCCACCATGACGGCCTCGATCTGCGCCGAGGTGAGATAGACGCCGGAGCCCTGGGCGGGGATGCAATCAAGCTCTTCGGCCGCGCCGTCGCCGTAGAAGGCGCGGATCTCGTCCCGGAACTTCGCCTCGGCCTCTGGCGACCATTCCCGGCCGCGGATGAGGCAGATCCGCTGATAGAGGCCTTGTTCGAGCGCGTCGTCGAACGTGCAGCGGACGACGTTGCCGGGCCGTCGCCTTTCGCGGATCTCTTGAATCAGCAGATTGAACGGGTTGTCGACGCCGTTGTGCGTCGAGATCACCAACACCTTGCCGCCCCAGATCAAGAGCGCCATCGCGGCCTTGAGCAGCTCCTCGGCATCGTCGTGGAAGGCGAACTCGTCGAGGATGACGAAACCCTGGCGGCCGCGCAGTGACCGGGGCTTTGACGAGAGAGCCGCAATCTCAAAGCCGGAAGCGAATGTGATCCGGAATGCCTGGATCGCTCGGTCCTCGCCCTTCTCGCCTTCCTCGGTGAACAGGTATTCCTGGACCTTCGAGCAGGCCTGGTTGAACGCCCGCGCCCACATCGCGCAGGTGTCGATGAACTCCCGCGCCATGTCGAGATTGTAGCCGAGATAAAGCGTGTCCATCCCGCCGGCGGAGCGCTTTGAGCCCGAGGTCAGGACTGCCGCCGCGCCGACGCCCCAGGTAGCGCCGATTCGGCGAGACTTGTCGGTCACCGTCAACGCGTTGGCCGAGACCGAAGCGACCAGCTCCTGCTGATATGTCAGGAGCACATCCGGAAGCCCGGCGACCTCGGATGGCATGACGGCCATTGCCTCGCGCCGCAGCTCGGCCCATTCGGCTTCGGTCACCGGCCGGGTCATGACGCGACGCCCAAGATGCGGGCCTTGATCGCCTCGACGGTCTCGGCCGAGAAGCCCTTTTCACCGGCCACTTTCTCGAAGGCATCCGCCGCCTGGTCGAGCTTCTTCTGCATTTCCGCCTGGGCAGCGCGCCGCACGTCGGCGCTGGTCTTCTGCGCACCGACAACCGCCTGCAGCGAGCGGGAGAGGAACATCACGTTCTCCGGATCGAGCCGGCCCTGCTCGGCGAGATCCCAGGCAGCCTGTTTCAGCAGCACCGCCAGGCCGACCGTCATCTGGTCGCCGGAATCCGGGCCGAGCCGATCCGTGATCGCCCGCGTGACCTCCTGGGTCTCCTTCATGCGCCTGGTCGTGGCTGCGATCCGCAGCGAATGCCGATTGAAGGCGGATGACGAGATCGGGCCGAGGCCGATCGCCGCCAGCCGTTCGTTGAACTCGGCGAGGATCTCGGTCTGTGGCCTTTGGCTTGCGATCAACTCGTCGACTGCCCACTGGATGTCGGGCCCAGCGATCTCCGGCAGCATGTCGATCGCCGACAGACGCCCGCGTCCTTCGCCCTTGCGCCGCCGCCGGCTCATCTTCAGCGACCTCCGGCGGAGGGCCGCTTGATGCCCGGCAGGACGGATCGCATGAGGACATGATCGGCGCCGGCTTCCGTCAGGACGGCAATGACGACGGGCTCGGACGAACGGATCAACCTCACCGCGCCGGCGCTCTGTTCGAGCCAGGCGAGCTGTGTGCGGACATAGCCGCGCCCTCGGTTGATCGCGTAGCGGTCCGACATCAAGTCATCGAGCATCGAATCCGTCAGGCGATAATCGCCCTGCTCGGCGAGGCACCGCAGAATGCACAGGCGCGCGCTCTCGTCATAGGCGTCGGAGAAGCCCTCGAAGTTCATCCCTCTCATTTCCCGTCCTTCGCGCGCATCGCGGCCTCGTACATGAAGGATTCGATCCGCTGGACGCCGTGGGCCGTCGCGGCGGTGCGCTGATCGATCGATTCGAAGCGGCCCTCCATGCGGGTGAAGGACAGCTCCAGCTTGTGCACCTCTTCCCGGGTGGCGCGGTGCTGGACGTCGCTCTCGACGTGGGAGATCCGCGCCTCGATCCCGTCGACCTTCTCGGCGATCGACGCGATGCCCTGGGTCACCGCGCTGATCTGGCCGTCGTCGATGAGCGTCTTCTTGTTCCCGACCGTCGCCAGAACTCCGGACCATTTCAGGCCGACGATCAGGACGATCAGCACGACGACGATTGCCGCAACTGCGGGGCCAGCCGTGCTGGCGAGCTTGCCGGCAAGATCGACGAGTTCCTTCATGGGCGCCTCTGCGGTCGGTTCCATCCGAGCCACACTCCTGTCATCGCCGTGAGAAAGGCGATCGCCGTATACATGCGGGCGCCGGTGGTGATCGCCTGGCCGTTCCAGAAGCTGAGCGCGACGATGGTCCACAGCCCCGCGGCGATTGCCATGGCGAGGAAGCGCAGGGTCGCTCGTTGGCGCGTCGCCGGCACCATAGCCGCGAGATGCACCACGACGACGCTCACCATCAGCAGCACCCAGCCCCAGGCCGGAAGGAAGTTAAACGCGGTGTAGCTGTCGCGCTGCAGGACATCCGGGTCACCGGCAAGAAACTGCGCCCATCCGGCGAGCCCGAGAAGCGAAAGCCATTCGACAGGACGGGCCGGATCGGGAAAGAAGGTTGCAGTGAAGAGGTCGACGACGCGGCCACGGGACATTCAAGAAGATCCTGCTGTCTGGAATCGGAATGCCGCGGCACGCGTCGGCGCCGCGGTCGACATTGCGTCGACTGCCGTCAGGCTGCCTGTATGGCGCCGAGCCGTTCCGTCTCCGGATCGACGAGCCAGTCGGTGAGCCGCGCCTCGATCATCTCGGCGAGCCGGTGGTCGCCCTGATCGGTGATCCCGAAATGCTTCAGCGCCCCGGGCAGCTTCTGCGCCGCATAGCCGGCGGCGATGCTGATCGCCTCGTTCTTCAGCGCGATCGGAATGCCGCCGGCAGCACGGTCCTTCAGCTTCTCGGCCGCGTAGTCGACAGCCTTGCCGAGGCCCTGATCGACGATCTTGCCGACCTCGCCGTCGATCTGCCACCCGGTCTTTTTGCGGAACAGCGCGAAGGCCCAGGCTGCGAGCGCCGAGAGAAGCGCCAACGCCATCGGAGCGAGGATCTCGATCAGCGCCCCGGCGATCGGTCCGAGGTCGACCAGCGCCGGCGCTGCGACCTCGGCATGGGCGATGCCGGCGAAGACGAGAACGAAGAGCAGCGCGACGAGACCGAAAAGGATCGCGAAGTTGAGGCCGGCGGCGACGTATCTCCAGAAACGCGAAACCTGAAATTCCGGATCTGTCACCGCCGGCATCGCCGGCGCCGCGCCGAAGCTCGAAACGACGGCGCCGAACAGGGCGGCGGTGAAGGTGAGAAAACGCATGGAAACCCTCTTCGAAAGCAGTTTGAAAGGGGCGGAGACGCTGCCCCGCCAGGCCGAGATCAGGCGGCGATCGGCAGCCGCAGGCCGTCGTTGAGGATCGACGAGATCGTGTAGGTCGACCGTTTCACCATATTCGAGACATTCCCGTTGATGGCGGTCACGGTGCCGTTGGCGTGGACTTTCTCGATCAGGAAGACGTGCCCGAAGGTCGGGCTGGATCCACGCGGAATGACGCCGATCGCGCCGGGCACCGGCACGGTGATGCGCTTGCCGTAATTGCAGAACGAGCGCGCCAGCGCCGACTTCGTCGAGGGGAACCCGCAGGCGACCAGCCAGCCATTGATGGCGACGGCGCACCAGGCGTCGTCATCGTTGTTCCACCAGGTGATGCCAGCGGCCTTCCCCCACTTGACGATCTGCTCGTTGTCGACCGGCCCGGGAATTTCCTTCAGCCCGATCCACTTTCGTGCCTCTGCGAGCAGCAAGTCGAGCGAGGGATCGACGGACGGCATCAGCGAAGGCGGAACGATGATCGGTGCCGCCTTCGCGGCCGTCGAGAAAAGCGTCGTCATGGTGATCGGGCCGACATAGTCGCGGGCGGCGAGTCCGTGGGCGGTCTTGAATGCCACGGTCGCCGAGGACGTCATCGTGCCGGCATCGCCGTCGATCTCGCCGTGATAGTAGCCAAGCCCCTGGAGCCGGCCCTGGAAGGTCTTGACGATGTCTTTTTGCATCGGGGGGTGCCTCTCGCGCATGGACGATCGAGGCCCGACCATGCGGGATGGGGCGGCGGGGTATCAGTCGGGACATGTCCCGGCTGCCGGCTTCCGGGTGTCAGTTTCCGGGCGAACCGAAGAGGTCGGTCTGGCGCGGGTCGACCTGGCGCCGGCGCGGCGGCCGGGCGGAGGGGCGGCGGCGGAACAGCTTCTCGACACCGTTGACGCTGATTCCGAGGCGCTTGGCAATCTCGCGATTGTTCAGCCGATCGGCGCGATAGTGTCTTGCCCGGAAGGCGCGGGCAAGAGGGATCGAAAGCTCGTCGCCGCCGAACCGCTTGGCGAGCTTCCCGGCAACATCTTCTCCGAGCGTTCCCGAGATCTCGGTGCCAGTCTCGCTTTTTGGGATGTAGCGCCGCTCGCCGCCATAGGCCTCGACCAGGCGGATGAAGTCCTCCGCCCCGAGCAGCGCGATCAGCTCGTCTTCCAGCCGCTCGCTCATAGCGCTTCCGCCAGAGGTTCACCGCTTTCGGCGGGCCATCCAAACAGCTCGATGTCTCGGCTGTAGGTCAGCCGCGAGCGGCAGGGCCGGATCCACTTGACGACGGGATCTCTGACCGCGCGGTCGAGCCGCCAGATCACCCAGCAATAGGAGGTGAAGGTGCCACCGTCCGGCTCCCAGCGCCCCTTGTGGCAGGGCGCCCGCTCGACGAACTGGGCGATCGTGTGCGGTGGCTGAGAGCCGTAGACGACGCGATGGCGGTTGATCCCATCGAGCTTGACGGTCGGCATGTAGATGGCGACGCCGGTCCGCGCCCTTGCGAGAGCCCGGCGCATGAAGGCCAGCAGCTTTGTGCCGAACGGCGGATTGGTGATGATCCAGTCGGGCCGCGCGATCCCGTCCCAGGCTTCAGGTTCCAGGAAGTCGCGCAGGGCGAAGTCACCGCCGAGGCGGTAGCCATGGTCGAAGACGTCGCTCGCCCGCACCGTCCCAAAAACCTCCTGCAGCACATAGGCCATGTGCCCTTCGCCGCAGGCGGGCTCCTCGACGTCGAGATCCCGAAACGCCTTCGTCCCTAAGATCTCCGCAAACAGCGCCCGCGTCGCCCAGGGCGGCGTCGGAAAATAGTCGAGCGAATCCGCCGCCTCGAGGCGCGGACCGCCCACCGAGCGAGGGATCGCCGCGCCGGTCATGCGAAGACGACGCCTTTGACGATCGCCGTGAACGAGAAGCTCTTATCGGCCGGATCCTGATAGACGAACCGGATCGTCCAAGTGCCATCCGTGCGGCGCCAAAGCCGGCATCCCTTGGCGAGGCGGTAACCTTGGCTCCGCCAGCCGGCATGGCCTGGCGAGACCTCGGCCGCGATCCGCTCCAGCGCCTCGGCCGAGAGTGTCGCAGTGACTGGCTTGCGCTTGCGCCGGCTCATGACGAGCCCGCCTTTCGTGCCCGGATCCGCTTGCCGAGCGCGTTCATCACCGTGATCCATTCGGCGTCGGTGGGCTTATCGACAACGACGCTGCGTTTCAGGATCGACGCAATCTCGACCCAAAACCCGCGTGTAGCGCTCCTGTCGATGAGCTGAAGCTGGGACCACTGCGCCAGCGCAATCTGAAATCCGTGCCGACCACCATCGCTCCAATCCACCCCCTCGCGAGCGCACCAGCCCTTCAGCGCTTCGATCACGGCCCGGCCGTGCTTCGCATCGAGCACCCACTCGGTCCGCTCGATGCCGGTCTGCCGGCAGACGAAGGCGAGCAGCGCGGAATCGCGCTTGTCCTCGACCGCGCCGAGGTTCCACAGCGCGATCCAAAGCGCCTGCGCCTTCTTGGCGTAGGGGCCGGACAGCGGCTTCGTCTTCCCGCGACCCTCACCCTGAGCTTGTCGAAGGGCGGGCTTGAAGCCCTGCCGGCGGAATTCGTCGAGCACCGCCCGCTGTTCGCTCTCGCTCATGTCCTTCGACGACCGCTTGCCGGTTACCCGGAGGAGCACCGCCCGATAGGTGTCGTCGTCGAGGCCTAGGTCGCGCTTGGCGACGTGCATCATCGCGAGCGCGGTCATGAGCGACCATCCTGCCGGATCATGACGCCAAGAGCGGCGGCAAGAAGCGATAGCGTCGGGGTTTCACACTCGCCCCCTACACGGGTCAGATCGTTCAGTCGGACGAAAGCAAGGCCGAAGTCGCGGTAAGACGTCTTGGACTTTACCTCCCACTCCGCTTGCGGAATCGCGCGTTCGACGAAGCGGATTGCCGCGTCGAGCGACCTTGTGAAGTCGAGGGCCCCCGTACTCACCCATTTGTCGGTCGCCGGGTCGATCCAGACGTCGTCCTCGACAGGCACCCACCTACCGCCTGGGCCGGAATTCTCCTGAGTTCCGAGGTTCCTACGTCCTCGGACGTAGAGCAGCGCCATCAGCGCCGCGTCGATCTGCCGATCCGGGCCTTTCGCCGCATCGAGCTTTTCGAGCAGGCTTCTCAGTTCTTCAATACGTGTCACAGCCCCACCTCTTCCAGCAGCTCGGCCGCGCGCTCCGACAGCTCCGGCTTGAAGAAGCCGAGCCGGATCTCCAGCGGCGACGAGAAGCCGCCCGGCTCGTCCCGGCCGGTGAGCAGCGGCTGGTCGACGATCTCGGCGAGGCAGAGCGCCAACCGTCGCTCCAGCGTGTCCCCGTAGCGCCCGGCGCTTTGGCTGATGGCCGCGTCGATAGCCCGGTCAAGATCCTCGCCGCCGAGGATGAGATTGTCCGGGATCTGCCCGCCAAACACGCCGCCCTCGGCGATCGCGGCTGAGGTGGTGCTGCGGTTCCGCAGATACCGATAGCGCGCCGCGTCCGCTTCCTGCTGCTTGAACAGGACGTCCTGGCAGCGCGAGCAGAGATCGTCCTCGGCCCAGCACAGCGGCTCGCCGTCGATCTCGTCTCCCTGCTCGATGTGGCTGATGCCGCATTCGCGGCAGGTGCGCACGTCGCTCATCCCGTGACACCTTCTGTCGGCATCCCGTCGAGGAGGTCGCTCTCCTGCTCCCGGAGCTCCATGATCTCCTCGGCAAATTCGAGGGTCTCTTGGTGGAGCATCAGCACCGCCGCCGCGAGGATTCGCAGCATGCCGGGCGCCGTCTGCGCCCGCTCGTCGCCGGCCAGCACCCGCCGCGCCATCTCCTGGGCGATCTCGGCCGTGAAGCTCTGATCGGCCGCTTGGCCCTCGCGGCGATCGTCGACGGTGCAGACATGGCAGACTTCGCGCTCGTCGATCGCCACCACCCGGCTGCCGCCGCCCCTGGCAAGCGGAACCGTAACGATGATCCGGGCCTCGGGTAGCGCGGTCATGCTGCACCACCATCCGACGAGGCCGGCGCTGCCCGCATTGCGGCAAGGCGGCGAGAGGCCGCGTTGACCCAGTTGCGCAGGAGGCCTGCATCGCCGCCGGTGCAGGTGGTCGCGATGCCGGCCATGGCCAGCCGATAGCCGTCACCCGAGCCAGCGCGATAGGCAGCCCCTTCCTCAGCGACCAACCCGTCGATGATCTTGCGGTAGGCGCCCTGGTGGGTGCGCCAACCGTCGTAATCGCGGATCGACGGCGCCGGTCCGACCTGCGCGAGCTCTTCGTCGATGCGGCCCATCAGGCTGGCGACTTTAACTGTGTCGATCTCCGCCATCTCCGCCTCCTCACGCCTTGGCCAGATCGATGGTGACCGCCTGCCAGGCGCCGTCATGGCTCTCGCGCTTGTAGAAGCGGACGTATTCTTTCGAACCGACGACCCGGATGGCTTCCGAGATCGCCCGCATGGCGTCCTGCCAGCGCTTGTCGTCGATCTGCAGCCGGCGCAGCCGGAACAGTTCCGACCGATTGACCTGGCCTTCCTTGTCGACGTCGAAGGCGCGGTTGACGAAGACCTGGATCTCGGCCGAGGCGTCGACCGTGAGCGCCGTCAGATATTCGTCGATCAGCTTCTTCGCCGTCTGCAGCTGCGCGCCGAACTCGATCAGGTCGGCCTGCTGGACCTGCACCTTCATCCGACCGTCGAAGCTCATGTAGGTGGCGTTGCCCTTCGCCCCGCCGCGCTTGGCGCCGTATTCCTGGTCTAGGATCGACTGGAAGGCGCCGATGTCCTCCATCGTGTGCCCCCGAAACCGGGCGATCTGGGAAGAGAGGTCCTCGGCGAAGGCAAGGCACTTGCGCACCATCTCGTCTTCCAGCCGGTCTTCCGGCTTCACGAGGTCGATCGGCACGAGATTGCCCTTGGAATCTGGCAGGTAGACTTTCCCGCCGACCTCCACCGCACCCGGCGGCAGGCTCGTTCCGTTGTTGGTCGGCAGGTCCTGAATGGCCGCGCTCATGCTGCGATGTCCTTCTGTTCGACGGTGGTTTGAAGTGCTTTCAATGCTCGATCGAGCTGCTGCTGGGCGAACCGCTCGCGGGCGCTGAAGCGGTCGCTTTCGAACTGCCGGAACGCATCGATCACCGCCTGCACCGGCGCCGGGTGCGGCGCGGCGATGGTGACTGTCGAGGCGAGGGTTCGGGCCTCATGCGCGGCCAGCCGCTCGGCGAACTCGGCCTCGCGCCGCGCCATCGCAGCGATCTTCGAGCCAAGCTCGATCACCTTTCGGTCGAGTTCGACGAACCGGGAGGCCAGCGCCGCGACCTCGTCGGCGAAGACGGAGATGGTTTCGCCCGCCGCGACCGCTGCCTCGATCCGCCGCGCCAGCGTCTCGACGTCGATGTCCTCGGCAGGCACCAGCTGAAATTTGCCCTCGCCGGGCAGCCGCTTGGCGATGATCGCGCCAATCGCCTCGATCTCGTCGCCATAGCCTGCCTCGGTGGCGATCCGGGCTTCGATATTCCTGATGCCACTGAGGACCGTGCTGTGATCGCGGCCGCCCATACGCCGCCCGATCGCCGGCAGCGTCGCCGGCGTCATCGTCTTGGCGAAATACATCGCCTCGTGCCTGGGCCTGACGATCTCTTTGGATCGCCGGTCCGACAGGATGTCGGCCAGCGCCACGCCGCGGATCTCCGCCACGGCCGCGGTGATGGTGCGGATGGCGTTCATGACGCCACCCGATCGGCAGCCCGGACGAGATGTCCGGCGTTGATCTCGGCGCGGGCAGCGACGAGTTCTGCGATGGCGTTGTCGATCGCCACCACGGCCTCTTCGGCCGCAGCGGCCCGCCTGGGGTCGATAATCCTCCGGCGCATCGCCCGGATGAGCTCCTCGGCCTGGAGCATCCTTTCCACCGGAGTCCGGATCACTGGCTGTCTGATCGAGGGGATCATCGGGCCGCTCCCGCAGCCGTCCCGGCATAGCGCCTGGCAATCTCGGACATGGGGCGGGCGGGGAAGGGGCGAGGCCGAGGCCCGCGCTCCAGGTCGGCCGCGTCGATCTCGAAGCTCCGCAGGCGCTCGGCCAGGGCATCGACGGCAACGCCGCCGAGGACGACGCCGGCGCGGTCGTATTCGCCGAAGAACGTCCGCAGTTCGCGAATGCGCGCCGACAGGGGCGCCAGGGTTTGCTTACTCATGGTCGGTTCCTCTCGTGTGTTTGGAGTGGGGACAGCCGGAGCGGCATGCCCGGAACATCGAGACCCGCAGCGAGGAGGTCGCGGCAAAGGGCTTGGCCTGCCAGTTGAGGCAGACGTCGCGGCGCATCTCGTCGAGGACCGGACAGTCCACGGTCTCTCGCATCAGCGCGCCGCGCACCCGGGCTTCGACGTTCCCGAGGACGCCGGGGTATTTCTTCGACAGGACCTGGCTAATCGTCGACCCGCCGACGCCGGTCCGCAAGGCGGCTCCCTTGAGGCCTTGCGCGTCGGCAAACAGCGCCAGCTCCTCGATCCAGTCGGGTGCCGGTGACCAGCTCGTGCGAGCCTTCTCGAGAAAGGTCATGGACGATCCTCCTCGGCCTCGAGGGGGCTCTGCGCCTCGCGCAGGTTCTGGTCGTAGACCACCTTCGTTTTCAGGATCAGCGGCGCCAGTGGTCCCGTGTCCATCGCCGGCTTCAGCTTCCACAGGCCGTGCTTGACCTGGGCGAGGTACCCCGCTGCGTTCAAACGCTTCAAAAAGGCTTTAGCGCTATGCACCGAGACAGGGATCTCTTCCGTGGCGGCCCTCAGCGCCAAGTCATCGGCCGTGAGGCCGCCGCGGCTTTCCGGGCCACGCAGCACGTTCCACATGTGCTGCTGGCCGCGACCCTGTTGGGCGGGAGTTCCGTCGCGGTTGACCCGCGGCGTCGCCAACGGCGTCTTGAGGAGCTTATAGAGCGGCGTATCCCTGCCTTTGTGGAGCGTCTCCCGCTCGCCGCTGTCTTCGATGATCCCGGCCGCTTCCAGCCGCCGGAAATAGTCGGCGACCGTCGATCGCTCTGTCCGGTTGGTCCGTTGAAGCACGGCATGGACCGAGACCAGACCACCTTCCGCGCCAAGCTCGCGAATGACGCTCCAGAAGAAGGCGTGGCCGCGCAGCACCGGCTTGCCCGGCGCCGTTCGAAATTCCAGGATCGCGCTCATCAGGCGGTCCTCATCGGCACGGCGGCCGTGTCGATCGGGCCGTGGTAGCTCTCGACGTCGAGCTGCTCGACGCCGGCGCGCCGCGCGAACTTGCGGACGTCGTTCAAGGTGTTCACCAGCCGCTGGGTCCGACCCTTCGTCTTCTCGAGGAGATGGGCGAGAAGATCATCGGCGAGATTGAGCTTGGGGCAGAGCAGACGGGCGAGCGTCTTGGCGTCGTCGAGGTCGCAGGGCACGGCCAGCACCCGTTCGAGCACCCGGTTGTCGACCTTCTCGATGGCCTTGAGTTTGCTCGGAAGCTTCTCCTCGCCGATCAGGATGACGGGCACACCGGTGGAGTCGCCGAAGTCGCGGGCGTATTCGACGAGGCCCTTGGCGAGCAGGTAATCGGCCTCGTCGATGATCAGTGGCCGCGTCGGATCTCCGCCGAGGCGCTTGACGATTTCCAGATACATGTCGCCGCAGGTGCCGCGGGGGCTCGTCTCGCCGAGCTCGATCAGGAGCGACGAAAGGAAGATCTTCCGCGTCCAACCGAACTTGACCTCGACATAAATGCCTTGCGTGGCGTTCTGGGCGTAGCGGGCGGCGAAGCTCTTGCCGTAGCCGGACGGGCCGGAGAACAAGGCGAGGCTCGAGGAGTGCTGATCACGCGAGCGCATCGCATCGATCAGCACCATCATGTTAACGACGTTCTTGAGCGGCGCCGTCGATCGGTTGACGTTTGCTGTTGGCATGTCCATTCTTCTCTCCGCATCTGTTGATGGGCCCCGGTTCGCCGGGGCTCTTTTTTTGTCGCCTGCCGGCGACGGTTCCCGTCAGAAGCTCAAAGCGCTGCCATGCTCGGCGCTCATCCGCTTCATCACGCGGTATTCGGGGTCGTCGCGGTAGCCCATCAGCCAGCGCGCATCGTCGGCTGGGATGTCGGCTCCCGCTTCCATGGAAGCCTCGATCGCCAGCGCGCGGCGCCAGCGAGTTTCGCGGGTGTCCAGCTGCACGACGTTGGTGGCTTTGCGTGGCGCTGCGTCAGCGCTGAGATCGCGCTGGATCTGGTCGTGAATTTCCGCTGCACGGCCTTCGAGCGGCTTGGCTGCCTTCGGCTTGCGCTTGCCGTGTTCGGCCGCGGCCAATGCGGCGGCGATTTCCGGCGTCGTATGGGTAACCTCGGGCTTCGGCAGGGGGGTGACATTCGGCATGTCGCGCATCGCGACCTGTTGCGAGCGCTCGTGCAGGGCCGGGCCCTTGGCGATGTCCCTCGCGGCCTTGATGATCGGCGCCGTCTTCTCGCGCAGATACTCCGCCCGCAGTTCCTTCTTCGCCTTCGTCCGCGTCTTCATGTCGATGCCGGCGATCTCACCGCAGATCGCCTCGTCCAGGAATCGACCGTCGGCCGGATCGAATAGCAGGATACGACCGACGTCGTTGGGATCGCGCCGGACGAACACCTGCCGCCCGGGCAGGATTGTGCCGCTCTCGTCCTTGTAAAAGTTGTCCTCGATCCGGACGCCGAACTTGGTGACGGTGCGCAGCCCGTCTTTCCCCGCGACCGGCGAGAGCAGAATGTCGAGGATGCGCGGATCCTCGATTCGGCGCACGGTGTGATGGCTCGATGCGGCGACCTGGAACGGCGTCTTTCCGCCGAGGCCGGAATGCGGGCTGTGCTGATAGTCGGTCTCGGCCCAACGATCGCAGATCGTCTGCAACTCGGCGCCGGACAGCGTCACGCCGAAGATCGTGGCATCGTCTCGCCCGAGCCGCTTGTCGAAGCTCTTGCGGTTTTCGATCACCTTCCGGTCGGCCACCGAATGGCCGACGTAGCCGGGCAGCGTCGCCACCAGCCGGTGCTGGAAGGTCCTGATGACCCGCTCGACGAAGCCCTTCTGCTGGGGGGCGTAAGGGTCGGAGGGCGTCAGGGTGATGTTGAGGGCGGCGAGGAGCCGCTGCGTCGCCACGGCCATGAAATCCGAGCCGTTGTCGCACTTGATCTCTTCCGGCACGCCCCAGGCGAGGATTGCCCGGCGGATGAGCAGGCCCACGGCCTCGGCCGTGGGGGTCGGCGAGATGTAGAAGATCGCCCGGCGGGTCGCGATGTCGATGCAGGCATAGACGGTCTGCCGGCCATCCGTGCAGATGGCGTCCACCGGCGAGGCATCGATCTGCCACATCTGGTTCGGCTCGGTGATGTACGAAAGCGAGCCGGTGCCGGACATCGCCATCGTCGAGCGGAAGCCGTCGGGATTGGTGATCATCAGCAGTTCGGCCCGGTGCTCCTGCTTCTGCGCCTTCAAGAAGTGCTGGAAGGTCCGGATCGGCGGCACCGGAATGGTCTTTGGAGCGCCTTTTGAAATGGCTTCGAGCGTGTCGCCGAACTCGCCGCGAACCTGTCGACGAATTTCACCCGCCGACAGGTGCGGCGCATGGGCGATGAGGCCGAGGATGAAGATCCTGACCGCGCCTTCGTTGGCCGTGTCGAGGACGCCCGTGCCCTTGCGGGCGGCGCCGCGGTCGAATCCGAGCGCCTGCCCCTTCTTCTTCTTGCCGGACCAGCGGCGGACCTGGTCGCGCGTAATCTCCGGCATCGCCTCGGCCAGCCACTCCGGAATGTGGAGCTTGCGCGAATTGTAGCTGAGGACGAACGTCTGGAGGGCGTACTTCTCCATGCCCGTGAAGCCCTGCCGGAAGCCGTCATAGAGCTTCAGGACGGCTAGACGGCTGTCCCGGTTGAGGGCCTCGCGCCGGCTTGCCGCGTTTTCGACCGGCCGGGCTTCGTCGTTCGCCGCCGGCGGCATGTCGACCGCTCCGAGCCGCAGCCAGCGGCGCTTGTAGTAGATCTGCGCCATCAGCGGCAAAAGCCGGATATGGTATTCCATGCCGCCGCCGCGGCCCGCCCGCTTGCGGGCCAGCGGATGGTCGTTCCAACCCTCGCGCTCGGCAAAGGCGATCATCGCAGTACGGTTGGAGGGAAGCTCCGGCAGCTTCTCCTCGGCGATCTCGCGCGCCGTCAGCCATTCTTTCATGACTGGGCCTCGATCATCCGCCAAGCTTGCCGGTTCATGGCGTTGCCACGAATAGTCTCTTCGTGCTCCGCGACCCAGCGCAGCGTCTTCACCGCAGCTGCCAGATGCGTCTCGTGCAACTCGCGCTGGCCGCGCGTCATCGTGGCCTGCTTGCCTTGGGCCGCGGCCTCGACGGCGGAGATCTGGGAGGCGAGGGAAATTTTGCTCATCGCCGCCCCCGCAGTCGCGCGTCGCTGGCGGCGATCTGCGCGTCCAGCTCGGCATGATATGTCTCAATGCGCTTCTTGTGCTCGCGCATCTCGTGATTTCGGATGATTTCCTTGTGCTCGGAGGAAACGACGGCGTAGCCGAACAGGCCCGGCAGGAAGCCCAGGAGATCGGTCTTGCCGGTCACGTGGATGACGGCGGCGAACTCGTCGAGATGGATCCGGTTTTCCGTCGCGCTGGGCGAGGTCCACTTGTAGACCGTGTTTTTGGTGACGATCCGATCGAGATGCTCGCCGATCTTGGTGGCGACCTCGCCTCGCGAGAGGCCTGTCTCGTCCTGATATTCCTGCAGGGCGCGCGACAGGATGCGGGCGATCTTCATGTCGAGCGGCCCGCGACCGGCCACGTCCTCGTCGTAGCCGACCGCCACCTGCGGCGGCTGCCAGTCGAAAATATCGAGGGTCTGGGTGTCGCGGGCGCGCGCCATCGTCAGGCCGCCTTCTTGCGGCGGCGCGCGAACCAAGCCTCGATCAGATCGGCATTGCGATCGAAGAACTTGAACTTGTCCGTCTCGCCGAGTCCCGAGAAGCGCTCGACCAGCTTGTCGACGCGGCTCGGCTTGATGAGCGTGGGCGCCTCGTCGAGCTTGGCGATCGCCTCCGCGACGGTCTCCGCCTTGGCAGGGTCGCTCGTCAGCAGATCGACGATCGCGCTCTGGCGCACCGGCGTCATTTCAGCGAGAGCCATTAGGTCGCGCTGGGAATTGGCGATCGGGTGGAGCGCGATCCGGGCGCGCAGGTCGGCGTCGATCTTCCGGGCAATCTTGAGGTGCCGGAACAGCGTCTTGCGTCCGAGACGGAGCGCGCTTTGCGCGGCATCGGACCAATTGAGTGTCATCGTGACACTCATTTCCTCCAGCGCTTCGTCCGAGCTGCCCTCGACGACGGCGAGCTTGGCCTTGCGGCCGGGCTTGGCGCTCCCGTTCTCGGCCTTATAGAGGTCGCACCAGGCCGACACGGTAACCGCCCGGTCGAGCGCGGTCAGATCGCCCCGCAGCATATGACCCTTGATCTCGGCGAGCCGGACGGCCGTGTCGTCGGCGAAATCGGCCTCGTCCTCAATGGTTGCCTCGATCTCGTCCCAGCCGAGCTTCAGATGCGCGGCGATGCGGCGCGCGCCGGTGATCAGCTTGTAGCCGTTGCCCCGCTGGGCGACCCGGATCGGCTCGACGAGCCCGTCGACGGCGATCTCTTCGGCGAGCACCGCGACCCAGTCGGGATCGAGGGTCCGGAGCCGGTTCGCGGTGTCGATCGAGGAAATGGAAATCGATGTCATGCGGTCAGTCTCTCTGGCGTGGTGAAGAGGTCGGGATCGGTGGCACCCTCGCTGGCGATCGCCGCGGTGCGCAGTGTGAGTTTGGCGGTGGTGATCATCCGCTTGCGGGCCTGAAGCACCGTGCTGCGGACGTGACGGGCCGAGGCCCGGGGATCGACGGCGAGTTCCGGCGCGGCCATCTCCAGCACCGCCGCCGGATGCCGGCGGGCGAAGGAGGTGCAGGCGGCCATGAACTCGCCCGCCGTCATGCAACGGGCGCCCGACAAGAGGCGTGGAGCGCCGGAGGCGCGACGGGGATGAGGCAAAGAGCCGGACGGCTCGCCGAAGCGAGACCGTCCGCAGTTGTTCGGGAGGAAATACGGGTAGCCCCGCCGCCCCACCACTGTCGCAGGTGGCGCGTTTCCCTCATGATCGGAGTGCCAACAACCGACACGGGAGAAATTGCAATGAAGGAAGAAACCGCCCTCAAGCTCGTCGAGATCGCCGCCCGATTGGTGATCGCGGGCAAGAAGCCGACAGCGAGCCATCCGGAGCCCGATCGAAAGGAGGAGATCGAAGCATGGATCGACAAGCTGAAGATTGAGATCGACGGGCTCACGGGATCAAAGCCCCAGAATGCTACGTAGGTGGCTGGGGCCGAAGACCTGAACCGCGGTATCGATCAGCACCCGACTGGTGTCGGCGTTCGTCGCGCCTGAGAAGGGGCCGAACTCCGCCTCGATCATCTCGATGAGCCGTGCGACCCGCTGCGCACGTTGAACGACGGCGCTCGCTTCGGCGGGCGCCGCCTCCACCGAAGCCGCGTTGCCGGCTGGTTCCGCGTCGTCGTCCTCGGTGCAGCCCATGATCGAGGCAGTGATGCGCTGGAGAAGCTCACGGTTCCGAGCGTTCTCCTCCTCTTCTGCGACGCGAGCCTTCGCTGCCGTCGTCGCGGCGAGGTCGTCGGCCAGGATCTCGTCGATCCGCTGGCGGGCGGCCAGCTTCATTCGGATCCCGGCCGTCTGGCGCGCGTGGCGATCGGTGGAGAACGCCCCCTCGACCGCCCCGGTCGGATCGCCCTCGCTGAGGGTCGCCGCAGGGAACTTCCGGGCGAAAGCCTCGCATTGGGCAATGAAGTCGCTGGTCTCGCTCATGGACGTTCCTTCAGCTGCGGCGGGTTGCGGGAGTGGGGATTGGTCGAGCGTCGCCTCGACGATGCGGGCGCGGCCGAGCCGCGAGCGCAGGATCGGATCGCCTTCGCGGATCTCAGCGACGATGCGACGGAGTTTGGTGAAAGGAGAGGTCACGCCCGGTCCCTCCACCACAGCGCGCCACTGAGCGCGATCAGCGCGAGCCCGTAGGCCATGGCGAGCATCGCCGCCTCCGGCCTGGCGGCCGCCGTGGTTAACGCCGACAGCCAGCTCATGCCGAAGCCCTCTCGCTGGAAGATGTGACGCCACGCTTTTGCCTTTCGCCACCACACCCGTTGCGGCTATGGTCGGCCTCGTCCGTCGGCTTGCGGAACTTGTGGGGGAAGAGCTCCCACAGCGGCACGCCGAGGGCGCGGGAGATGGCTTGCTGGCCGCGGGTGTTGCCGCTGGTCGAGACGGCCTCCCTGCAGGCGGAGTCCCAGAGGCCTTCGCGCTTGGCGAGTTTCGTCAGCGTCAGGTCGCGGTCGAGAAGGGCCGCGCGGATCCTTTTGGGGGTCCAGGGTCGAGGCTTCGCCATCAGGTTCCTCGGATGAGACCGGCTTGTGAGGAGGCGGTCTTTTGCGGGGTGTGGTGCAACAGTTCGTGGCGTTAACCTTGCCATCGAATATTACGGGTGTCAATACGATCTTATGGCCGACAGTTCCGCCATTCCCAGCTCACTGACCGTACGATCGTATGGCTTTGAATTTACTGCGCGAACTCGCGTTAAACACGATCGAGCGCAAGAGTCGTCGAGGCCGACAGTTCGGGCTCGACGCTGATGTCTCTGACGATTGATCCGGGTTTTCCCGCTCGTTTGAGGGATGCCCGTAAAAAGATGGGGCTTTCTCAAAAGGAGATCGCGGATAGAGCCGGCGTATCGCTTCCCTCATGGGAGAAATATGAGGCAGGTAAATCTCGTCCCGGGGCTGAGGTCCTGGCCGGCATAGGCAAACTGGGAATTGATGTTCATCAGTTGCTTACAGGCGATCCGGCAGACCAAGCGACGGCTCTCGCGCCTGTCAGCGGGGCGCCGATCATGGTCGACGACGGGCGCATCGCCATAGTCCCGCGCATCGGCACCCGCGCCGACGCCGGGCCAGGCGCGCTCGTGCAGATCGCCGATGGTGATGTCAGCTATTTCGGCTTCCACAGCGCGTGGCTGCGGGCGCAAGGGGTCGAGCCCTCATCGGTCCGGCTGCTCGACATCCACGGCGATTCCATGCTGCCGACCTTCAAGGACGGTGACACCGTCCTCGTCGACACGGGGATTGACCGGATCGTCGACAGCAGAATCTATGCCGTTGTTTTTTCGGGGCTTTTGATCGTCAAGCGCGTGATCTTGAAGCGCGACGGCTCGGTCATTCTGCGCAGCGACAACCGCGACATCTATGAAGACGAGCTGGTCCCGTCCGGCGAGGTGGCTGAGCTGCACGTGGCCGGACGGGTGTTCTGGGCAGGGGGCTCGATCTAGCTCGCCAGCCGCTCGCGCTCGGGCGCCGCCTCGAAAGCATCGGCGGTCTCGTACAGCTCGGCGATAAACGCTTGCGACGGCTCGTCGAAGAGCTCGCCGCCGTCGCCGACCGAGCCCATCACCGGCAGGATCAGATACTCGTACCGGAGCGCGACATTGGCGCCGGAAAGGACGGTGAATGTGCGATCCGGGAACCGCCGCGCCATGTGCGCGACGAAGCGCTCACGCGTCTTCTGATCGAATGACAACATGTCCGGCGGACAGACCATGAATTCCTTCACCGGCTGACCGTTCGTGGGTAAGGGTCTCTTGCGCAATGGCTTTCTCCATAGGACTACGCCGCACGTTCTTTATATGTTCTCCTTTGGAGGCGAGAGTCAAACTGGCTGTTTTCAGCGCCGATGCCGTTTGAAGTTGCGCCATCGGCTGCGTCCGACCGCACCGAGGTCTGACGAAGGGTTTGCGAGCCCAAAAGGCGCTATCCAAGCCACTTCTGCGGCAATCCATCGCCTCGACCGCGCGCCTCGTCGACACGCTCGTCGCAGCGTTCATTCAGGAACATTCGCGTTTGAACTTGCGCGCCCTGAACGGCGCTCGGTGCCCTAAACACGCCCCGGAACCCCCGGAAAATGCGGCCTCATACCACGAAATTCCGGCCGATCCCGCCTAATCCCGGCAATTCGCATCTGATCTTGCGCGTTACAGCACGTCGGCCGTGAATGATTGCTCCTGATGACAACGAGCGGAGCGAGTCGGCCGGCCCCGAGATCCCGCTGTCGCGCCTCCACGAGCGGGACAGCGCCATCTTGCTTCGTGAAGAGCTCCTGTCCGGCCGGCCGATGCGGGGGGCTTCCTCGTCGCCTTTGAAGCCGCTTCGCTCGGCGCCGGTCCTGCCCTTCCGCGTATCCGTCGTCGATGAGCGGAGAGACGAACACCCTGGTGCGCCTTCAGCTGGTCGCCATGCGTGGCATCGGTTCTGATCGGAAGAGCACACCTCGTGGGTTGCGGTTGGGTTCTCCTTATGTTCTTGAGATGGATGGAGAATTTCTGGTACTTGATCCCGTTCAGCGGCGACGAACGCCGGTGGAATAGTCGAAAGGTGCAGCTCCGATGCGATATACGGACGGAGAGGCGAGATGACCGCCTCGGCGGGACGCGAGCATGGAGAAGCAACCGCGGACGTCATGCAGGCCTCTGCATGCCCCCGGCCACGCAAGATCATCCATGTCGACATGGACGCCTTCTATGCGTCGGTGGAGCAGAGGGACGATCCCGCGCTGCGCGGCAAGCCCGTTGCCGTCGGTGGCTCGGCCGAGCGGGGTGTCGTCGCGGCGGCGAGTTACGAGGCGCGCGCGTTCGGCGTGCGTTCGGCCATGCCCTCCGTCACCGCGAAACGGTGGTGCCCGGACCTCATCTTCGTGAAGCCGCGTTTCGATGTCTACAAGGCTGTCTCGGCCGAGATCCGGGCGATCTTCGCAGAGCATACCGATCTCATCGAGCCCCTCTCGCTGGACGAGGCCTATCTCGACGTCACGACCAACAAGCAGGCGATCTCGTCGGCAACCGTGATCGCGGAGATCATTCGGCGCCGCATCCGCGAAGCGACGGGCCTCACCGCCTCCGCGGGCGTTTCCTACAACAAGTTCCTCGCCAAGCTCGCCTCCGACCATCGCAAGCCTGACGGGCTATTCGTCGTCACGCCGGCCGAAGGCGAGAGCTTTGTCGAACACCTGCCCGTCGGGCACTTCCACGGCATCGGCCCGGCAACCGCCGCCAAGATGGAACGCCTGGGCATCCACACGGGAGCCGATCTCAAGGCGCAGTCCCTCGCCTTTCTGCGGGAGCACTTCGGCAAGATCGGTCCCTACTACTTCGGCATCTCCCGCGGCATCGACGAGCGTCCGGTCCGGGCCAATCGCATCCGCAAGTCGGTCGGGGCGGAGAACACCTTCTCGGCGGATCTCCACTCCCAGGAGGCGATGCGGGAGGCACTCGGACCGATCATCGACAAGGTCTGGCGTCATTGCGAGAAGACGGGAACGCGCGGCCGGACCGTGACGCTGAAGGTGAAATACGCCGACTTCCGGCAGATCACCCGCGCCCTCTCATCGCCCCGGCCCGTCACGTCCCGAATGTCCATCGAACAGGCGGCCTTTCGTCTGCTCGGCGAGCTCCCGGCGGACCCTCGCGGCGTCCGGCTGCTTGGCGTAACATTGTCAGGGCTGACGACCGAAGCTTCGATGCGAACCGAAACGGTCCAGTTCGCGTTGCCTCTGTGATGCAAGGCTGGCGCTCCTCAGCATGGGAGTGACCCTCCCATGCATTGACCAGGGCAGGCCGGCACTCCCTGAGATGGCCAACCAACCAAAAAGGCGCGCCATGATAGAGGACCCGTTCGAGCAGGTGGCGTTTCTCGGCTTCGACGTCTTCGGCACGGTCGTCGACTGGCGGTCGAGCGTCACGCGCTTGGCTGAGCCCTTCCTGAGGCGACACGGTGTTCATGTGGACCCATACCGGTTCGCCGACGAGTGGCGCGCGCTCTACCAGCCGGCCATGGAGCGCGTGCGCTCGGGAGAGCGCCCTTGGGTGAAGCTCGACGTCCTCAACCGCGAAAACCTGGAAACCGTGCTTTCGCGCCACGGGGTAGACGTCGGGCAGATTCCGGAAACCGAACTTATCGACCTGAACCTCGCCTGGGAGAGGCTCGACCCTTGGCCGGACAGCGTCGAGGGTCTGACGCGCCTGAAGCGCCGCTTCGCGATCGGCCCCATTTCGAATGGACACATGGCCGGCATGATGAAGCTTGCGCGGTTCGGGGGGCTTCCCTGGGACATCATCGTCGGCGCCGAGGTGGCGAAAAGCTATAAGCCACAGCCCGAGACCTACCTCAAATCGGCCGCGGCCGTCGGCCTTCCGCCCGAGCGCATCGCCATGGTCGCCGCCCACAACGAGGATCTCGCCGCGGCGCGGGCGCTCGGCTTTCGCACGGTTTTCGTGCGACGCCCGCGGGAGCACGGGCCGGCTCAGACCAGCGATCTCGAGCCCCGGTCGAACTGGGATGTGATCGCTGGCTCGTTGCTGGAGGTCGCCGAAGTCCTTGGCTGTGGATGATGGGCGAAAGATCGATCCCTTTTCGCCAGCCCTTCAGCCTGCCCAATCGCATCTGACAGCGATCAACGGCTCACCGCACCGAGCGGCGCTCGCCGGAGCTCTCTTCAGAGAGAAGACAAAAGTTCTCCGCGGCAGGCCCTTCAGGAGAACCGCGTTCCTTGCGAACGGAATGCCCACGGCTCAGATACGGCTCAACCAATCCGATCAGGAAAGAATCTCATGAAGAAGCGCCTCTTCGCTCTCGTTTCGCTCGCAATCCTCGCGGCCACCCCCGCATCCTCAGCTTTCGCCGGCAGCCTTGATGACATCAAGCAGTCCGGCGTCTTCCGCGTCGGCACGGAGGGCACCTACGCGCCCTTCACCTATCACGACGCCTCGGGCAAGCTGGTCGGCTTCGACGTCGAGATCGGCGAGGAGGTCGCCAAGCGCCTCGGCGTCGAGCCGCAATTCGTCGAGGGCAAATGGGACGGGCTGATCGCCGGCCTCAGCGCCGACCGCTACGACGCGGTGATCAACCAGGTCGGCATCACCCCCGAGCGCCAGCAGCGCTTCGACTTCTCGGATCCCTACATCGTCTCGAAGGCGGTCTTGATCGTCAAGGACGACAACGAGGAGATCAAGGGTTTCGAGGACCTGGAGGGCAAGCGCGCCGCCCAGTCGCTGACCTCGAATTATGGCAAGATAGCCGAGAATGCGGGAGCGACCCTGGTGGCGACCGAGGGCTTCGACCAGTCGATCCAGTTGGTCATCACCGGTCGGGCCGACGCGACCGTGAACGACAACCTATCCTTCCTCGATTTCAAGAAGCAGCAGCCGGATGCGCCGGTCGAGGCGGTCGCGGCACAATCGGAAGCCGCCGCCTCCGGCATCATCGTTCAGAAGGGTAATCCGGACCTCGTTGTTGCCATCAACGACGCCTTGAAGGACATCAAGGCCGACGGCACCTACAAGCGGATCTCCGACAAGTATTTCGGTGAGGACGTGTCCCAGTAGGACACCCCTCGGCTCTCATCCGGCGGCACGGCGCGAGCTGCCGTCGGATCCCATGACGACCACACCCCATGAGCAAAGAGGCCGTTTTGCCCGACTGGCTGCAATTGATGCTGACGTCGTTCTGGCCGCTTTTGCGTGCCGGGCTCGTCTTCACCGTCCCGCTGGCGATCCTGTCATTCGTTCTCGGGCTTGGGGTCGGGCTGCTGACGGCGGTGGTGCGGCTGTTCGCGCCGAAGCCGCTGGCGGCGGTCGCCGGCTTCTATGTCTGGATCATTCGCGGCACGCCGCTTCTGGTGCAGCTCTTCGTCATCTTCTACGGACTGCCAAGCGCCGGCATTCTGATCGATGCCTTTCCAGCGGCGTTGATCGGCTTTACCCTGAATGTCGGCGCCTACAGCTCGGAGGTCATCCGCGCCGCACTGACCTCGATCTCGAGAGGCCAGTGGGAAGCCGCCTACTCGATCGGCATGACGACGCGCCAGGCGCTCCGCCGGACGATCCTGCCGCAGGCGACGCGTGTCGCCGTGCCGCCCCTCGGCAACACGTTCATCTCCCTGGTCAAGGACACCTCGCTCGCCGCGGCGATCACCGTGCCGGAGCTTTTCCAGCAGGCCCAGCGGATCGTTGCCGTGACCTACGAGCCGCTGATCCTCTATATCGAGGCGGCGCTGATCTATCTCATTTTCTCTTCCATTCTCACGACCCTGCAGGCCCGGCTGGAAGTCCGCTTCGGGCGTCATGGCGGGTTCATGGAGCGGGCCCGATGATCCGTCTGTCCGGCATCGAAAAGAGCTTCTCGGGAAATCTCGTCCTGAAAGGCGTCAGCCTCGCGGTACAGGAAGGCGCCGTGACGGCCCTGATCGGGCCGTCGGGAAGCGGCAAGAGCACGCTCCTGCGCTGCGCCAACCTGCTCGAGACCCCCGATGCCGGCACCGTCGAGATCGGCGACGTCCGGCTGGAGTTTTCGGGCAAGCGGCGACCATCGCAGTCGGACGTCCTCAGGCTGCGTCGGCGCACCGGTATGATCTTCCAGAACTTCCAGCTCTTTCCGCACCAGCGGGTCGTCGAGAACGTCATGGAGGCGCTGGTGACGGTGCAGAAATGGCCGAAGGCGAAGGCTCGCGAACGGGCCATGGCGCTTCTCGACCAAGTGGGGATGTCGGAGAAGGCGGAAGCCTGGCCGGCGACGCTGTCGGGCGGTCAGCAGCAGCGCGTGGCGATTGCTCGGGCGCTCGCCCCCTCGCCCGCCCTGATCCTCTGTGACGAGCCCACGTCGGCACTCGATCCGGAGCTCGCCGAGGAGGTGGTGGACGTTCTGCGGACGCTGGCGAAAGACGGCGCGACGATGCTGATGGCGACGCACGACCTCAGACTCGCCCGCAGCCTCGCGAGCCACGTCGCCTTTCTCGAGGCCGGCGAAATCGTCGAGGAAGGTGCGCCCGACGCGATCTTCGGAGCGCCCACCGAACCGCGCACCATCCGCTTCGTCAGGAGTTTGGGGGCTTAAGCGAACCGCATGACACCCCCGACGGAGGAAAGCGCCGCTTCCCGGCTGCAGGAGCCGTTTAAGAAACGCCTCGCGCATGAGCCTCCTCGATTGTAATCTGGTCGATGACGATCCTGGGAGGAAGCCATGGCCGATAGCGAACGCGTCGCGATCCTGAGGCATGCCTATCGATGCTGGGTGGAGTGTTCCGGCGCGGACCGGAACGTCTGGCTGGATTTTGCCGCCGACAATCCGGTTCTCCATTCGCTGCAGACCGAGAAGGCCGAGCATCCCCTGGTGATCGCGGACGTCTACCGCGGACGCGAGGAGATCGGCGCGTATTTCGACGCGATGGAACGCGACTGGGAGCCTCTCTTTTATGAGCCGCAGACCTTCATTGAACAGAGGGACGAGGTGGCGGTCTTCTCGATCGTGAAGGTTCGAGCCAAGGCCACCGGCAAGACTGCCCACACCTGGCTCGGCCACTGGTGGACCTTCGACGGCAACCGCTTTGCAAAACTGGTCGAGGTCTTCGACGGGACGAAGGCGCTGATGGCGATAACGCGGGACTGAAGTGACTTCAGTGGAGGAAAGCCCGACGAAGTCGCCGGCAATCGATCAAGGAGCATGCCACTGGATGGAGTGAACGACGGCGGGCCACAGGGCGTCTCACGGAACGAAGAAGTAGTTCGTCAGGTGGAAAAAGATCGGCGCGGCGAAGGTGACGGAGTCCATCCGGTCCAGAGCCCCGCCGTGGCCCTCGATCATCGTACCCCAGTCCTTGGCGCCCAGCGAGCGCTTGATCGCTGACAGCACGAGCCCGCCGCAAAAGCCGGCGACGACGATGGCGAGCGCCATGCCACCGGCCTGAAGCGGGGAGAAGGGCGTGATCCAGAACAGCCCGGCCCCGACGAGCGCCGCCGACAGGCCGCCGCCGATCAGCCCTTCCCAGGTCTTGGCGGGCGAAATGCGCGGGGCGACCTTGTGCCGGCCGAACAGCTTGCCAAAGACATACTGAAGGACGTCCGAGAGCTGCACCACGGCGATCAGGAAGAACAGCCAGAGGAAGTTCTCCCCCTCGTGGCCGGGAATATCGAGAATCAGAAGCGCCGGCGCATGGCTGATGCAATAGACCGTCAGCATCAGACCCCATTGCAGCTTGGCGGTCCGCTCCAGGAAATGGTCGGTCTCGCCGGCGAGGACGGTCAGGACCGGCAAGAGCAGAAAGGCATAAACCGGGATCGCGATGGCGAAGACCGTCTGCCATTCGTCGAAGATCAGCCAGTATTGCAGGGGAATGAACACGTAGAATGCCGTCGCCACCGCCCGGTGGTCGGCGGGACGGGTGGGCGTCAGCGTGATCATCTCGCGCAGGCAGTAGAACGAGGTGAGCGCGAAGAGGATGAGCGTCACCGTCGGCCCCAGAAGAAAGGCGGCGGCAAAGATCGCCACCATCACCCACCAGGCCTTTACCCGCGATTCGAGGTTGCGAACCGTCGTCTGCATGGCTTCGCTGTGGGCGCGCCGCGACAACACGAAGGAGGCAAGCGAACCGGCCAGAAGGATGCCGATCACGCCGGCGAGAAGGATGATGATACGCCGATCATCCATGGCTCAGACCTCCCCCGGTCTGCCGAGCGTGGCGACGGCCTCACGCGCTCGAGTGAGAAACGCCTGCCGCTCTTCGCCCTGCCGCAATCGCAGCGGAGCGCCGAAACGCGCCGCACAGCTGATCGGCGCGGGAACATAGGCGCCCTTGGGAAAGGCCCGGGCAAGATTGTCCAGAAAGACCGGGATCAGCTGGACGCCGGGATGGGTGTTGGCGAGATTGTAGAGCCCGGATTTGAACGGCATGATGGATGAACCGTCGCCGCGCGTGCCCTCCGGAAACAGGATCAGCGAACGCCCCTCGGCCAGGGCCGCCGTCAAGGGGGCCAGCGGATCGCTGTCCGCCGGCGCCTGGCGTTCGACGAGAACGCAGCCCAGGATATCGAGGGCCACGAAACGCCTGAGCCGCCCCTTTCCCCAGTAATCGCGCGCCGCCACCGGCGACGTCTCGGACCGCAACGCGTCCGGAAGGGCCGCCCAAAGGACGATCGTATCCAGGTGGCTGCCGTGGTTGGCGAAATAGATCCGCTGCTCGAAGGTCGGCTCGGACCCGACCCAGCGCGCATGGCCACCCACAAGAAAGCGCGTCAGTGCAATGAGGACGAGGCGTGCCGCGGCGATCATCGGGCTTGTCCGGCGAGAGCCTTGGCCTGGCTTTTCAGCCGGCGGCCGATGGTCACCATGGTGCCGAGGGCGATCAGGGCGAGAAGCACCGTGGAAACCGGATGGCTCGCGGCGAGAAAGGCTTCGGCGAAGGCGACGCCGGCCGCGAGCGTCAGGGCCGCCATGCGGTGCTGCTTGGCCATCGGGCCGCGGAAATCCTGCTTCAGGCCCACCGTGCCCCCCAGAAGACGGACATAGGCGGCGACCGCCGCACAGAGAGCCGAAAGCCAGCCGAGCCAGCCCACCCCCAGGGCATAGCCGAAAGCCACGAGGAACAGGCTGTCCTCCAGACGGTCCGGAGCCTCGTTCCAGAGCGCACCGCTGGTCGAGCCTCTGCCGCCCTCCACCGCCACCAGCCCGTCCATCAGGTTGGCGACAAGACGCAGCTGGATGCACAGCGCGCCGACGATCCACAGGGCGGGCTGAGGCAGGCGCGCGGCGAAGACGAAGGCTGCGGCGCCGGCCAGCGAAAAGACGATGCCGAGCGCGGAGATCTGGTTGGCGGTCATTCGAGTGCGAAGGAGAAACCGCAGAAGCCGGCCCGCCCATGGCCGTTCGCGTGAGGCAAGAGGCCGTCGATCGCCAAGCGGCGCCTTGCCTTTGCTTTCGTCCGTCGCCATTCGCCATTCCCTCGCAACAGGTCACAACCGCACGGGAGACGTCTCACGCCGGGCGGTGCCAATCAAGCCGCCTCTGCCGTCCTGGAGCAAGCATTTCGATCCGGGTGAGTGGGGGGTGTCATCAGGCCGATGAAGGGGATCTGGAACCGCGCCGGATGCGCCTCACGGCCCCGCGGGGGACGACGTTGGTACTGGCAGGCGCGGTGAGTTTTCAGTCTCTTCAGCGCAGGATGCCTTCTCCGCGAGGCGAATTGCATGATCTACAGTGCATTATCCTGATCATCGTATGAGCCAGGAAACATCTCCTCGATTTCCTGTATCAGGCATTTGACTTGGTGGTTGATGATCTCCACGACCAATCTCGCCGTCGTGAGAAGGCTTATATCGATCTCTTAGCGAGATGCGGCGCGTGACGCTTTGTGACATGTCACGAGCGGTAGCAAAGCTGATCGCCGTCCTGGCGGATGTCACGCACTGCGCGATTTCCTACAAGTATAAATAAAATAAAAAATATATAACTCCGAGAATGCTGCAACTCGTGATAATGTCCTCTTCCGTAAATCGCTTCCGCTTCATCACTCCGTCCTTCGATCAAGGATCGGGACTCTAATCTCGGAGCGAGGAAAACTCAGTGGCAGATCAAAGGCTCCTGACCGCCCCGGCCGGGCCTGCTTGGCAGACCGGTTCCCAGTCCAGAATCGGCACCTTCGCCCGTGGATTTTCCGCGGGGCGGCTCCCCGCCAGCACGAGAAGTTCATCATCATGGCACTCACCTTCCCCAATCGATCGCGCAGTTACGACGCGCATGGCCATCGGGTCCGCTTCGTGGGCTATGACGGCATGATGGAGGTGCCCTTCTTCGTCGAAGAGGCCGCGCTTGCCTCGGGCGGAACGGCGCAGACTGGTTCGGAAACCGGCCTGCTGAAGGCCTTCGACGCGGCGCGCGAGATCATCCTGACGGTTGCTGCGAAAGCCTATGCCCGCAGCCGTAAGAAGATGTACGTACTCACCGGCAAGGATTTTGCTTGAGCCGGCGTCCGGCCCGCGGCGATGGCTGCGACTCAGGCAATCATGTCGGTATGGGCGATGATCGCGCGGGCACTTGTAAATCTAAATAAAAACCCCAATTCATCCTGGGTAGGCGGATGATCGAATTGAATCGAGAGCAGTCCCGACACTCAATTCCGGCATTTCCTGCGAAAAATCGATCAATTCCCGCCAAGAAATACTTCTAGGCTTACTGCGACTTTGTAACGAAAGGGTGTCCCATGACCACGGGAACCGTGTGTCCACTTAAGCTTCTTGACTGACGAATGACATGACGGTTTCGACTGGCCTACGGCCCATGTTGCGGTAGCCGAGGTGCGGGCGTTCGGTGTTGTAGTGGACGAGCCAGGCGTCGAGATCGGCCT
>NZ_JAAAMG010000039.1 GCF_010500815.1 Jiella pacifica | reverse complement strand
TTGCTAGAGGATTGTCGTTGAATACATATTGGATATATACGATAAAATAGTTTCGTTCGCCTGCAACACATCGGCGCTTATTGCTAATATACTCCATTTCTCTATCTGTAATAAACCAGATAGAGAAATTTTGACAAGCTCCAGAATCTACCTGCTGTACACGTTCCTGATTATAGGGATTCAAGCCAGGGGGTATGAGAATTTTCTCATTCCCTTTAGCTAATAAGCCAAGAAATTGCGATAAATTAATATCGCGGAGGTGATGTTTGCTGCCTTGAAGCATTACGCCGTCTAATCCATTTCGCGTAGAGTGAGCACCACTCTCAAACGGAAGGAAGTATTCTTTGGCGTATGGAACAAGAGTGAATGGCGTCGATGCAGACTCAGCAAACTTGTTTATTTTTGAACGCAGATCATAGACGTCTGCTTTGCTAGCTTCGCGTACGTACATTTGGACGCCAGCCGAGTGGATATACCCGGATAACTTGGTAATTTTATATATATCCAAATGCATAGTAGGGGGAACGTAAACAGAGGCACTAGTTAAATATAAGTCAACAATAACAACATGGGATAGCATGTCGGCGTACAACTGCATTAACCGATTAGTCAATCGTATCGCCAGAGAATCGTCGTCGGTGACTATTGCCTCGAGAGAGGTTACATCATAGAGAGCGGTCTGAAAAACATCGTTAATTATGCTTTTGAAATGATCTGTAGTGAGAAATGTACCTGGTAAAGTGTCGTCTTTGGAACGACAGTAGGAGGTTAGTAGTGCGTTGAATTCAACGAATTGAAGATTGGTTACCGTAGCGTTCTTCAGGAACAGAAATAAGAAAGGTCCATTAGAAGGCGGAGTAAGAGAGCAGGTTTCCGGGATGCTGTCTTGGAAGATCCAATCACGAAGAAAATTCTGGCTGAAAATTTGGGACGCGTACGCAATTTGTGACGCAGAATCAATTGATTTATTAGTGAAGGTTGTCACAGCTTCTCTGCATGCAGTGGTGACTGCGCTCAGAAGTGCGGAATGCGGTTTTGGCATTGCGTCACGGCTCCCTAGAGGTATCACGTCGTGAAGGTACGACCTCTACCAAGCGCTTTGCGATTGCACAACGCCTGAGGGAAGTGTTGGTTCAATAGTGGGGGAGACCAGAGTGCTCGGCGCACGAGAGCCTTACGCTCGTCTGGGTAAGAGCCCGATTCAAAAGTTCACTGGTATTTCCAATATCTTGCGATGCGCCTCGTGAGCATTCGGATGCTGGCGATGAGCGTCCAGGCCGTCGCGCTTTCGATTGATCGTTCCCAGTCCTTGGCAAGACGGCGGCATCGGCCAAGCCAAGCGAAGGTTCGTTCGACCACCCATCGACGCGGCAGAACCTCAAAGCCCTTGGCCGTGTCCGATCGCTTGATGATCTCAATCGTCCAATCACCATGTCCGCGTAGCGAGCTCCGCAGCTTATCGCCGGCATAGCCGCCATCGGCAAAGATGTGGCGCAGCCAGGGAAACCGGTAACGCAAGGACTTCAGCACCATTGTCGCCCCGTCGCGATCCTGAATGTCGGCGCCGTGGACCACAACAGCGAGCATGAAGCCGAGTGTGTCGGTGACGATGTGGCGCTTGCGTCCCTTAATCTTTTTGCCCGCGTCATACCCGCGTACCCCTCCGCTTTCGGTGGTTTTGACGCTTTGGCTGTCAATCACGCCGGCTGTCGGGCTGGCCTCGCGTTCTTCCAGTTCTCGAGCGCCGATGACCAGAAGGCCGTTGATCGTCGAGAGCAGAGCGCTGTCACGCCAGCCGTAGAAGTAGCCGCGAACAGTGGAGGCCGGCGGAAAATCCGCAGGCAGCATTCGCCACTGGCAACCACTCGAGGCAACGTAAAGGATGGCGTTCATGACCTCTCGCAGGCAGGTAGTCCGCGGCCTGCCGCCAGGCTTGGCCGATGGCAGCATCGGCCCAATCAGCGCCCATTCCCTTTCCGTCATGTCGCTTGGATAGCGAACGCATCTGCGGCTATGCTCAAGCCGAGCGGTATCATCCCAGGCCATTTCAATTCCCCATCGTCTCGACAACGTACGGGAATCACAACCTGCTGATATCGCTCAACTCCTTTTCGCTCGGGCTCTAAGGCACAGCGGTTCGCTTGAAGTACACGTGCAGAATACATGCATATATGATAATGTCCTTTATCCCTCAGTCACTTGAGCATCCGGCGCGTCCTTAACGATCGTCTCGACAAGCCGAACAACACCCCGGCGCACGTCACGATCGGAAATGGCCGCGAAAGCGCGGTTGAGGTCGAGACCCTCCTTTGTGGTCACGAAGTTCGCCAGCCCGCCGCCGTCGATCTCGGAAGCTCCCGCGTCGCCGAAAAAGGCACTGACCGGCAGCCCGAAGACGTCGGCCGTTTGCTGCAGCCGGCTGGCGCTGACCCGGTTCATGCCCTTCTCGTATTTCTGCACCTGCTGGAAGGTGATCTTGAGCGCACGCGCCAGGTCGGTCTGGCTCATGCCGCGCGCAAGCCGGTGCATGCGGATGCGGCGGCCTACCGCCGCGTCGATCACGCCGTCAGTCTGTCACTTTGCCATAACCTCTCCAGCCGTGACGGATGCTAGCCCGCTGGCCAGATCGATGGCAACCGAGAGGTGCTGCCGTTGGCCGGTGGAGGCTCGGGGGTCGCTGCCGATGAATTGTCGCCCTTCTGGCAGGATCGCGTATGCCCGCCGGCATCCGGCTGTCCATGCCCGGCCCGCACCAGAACCCGTGTTGGGCAGGACTGCCGGATTGAAGCCGGCGTGCGCCCTCTCCCGTGCCCATCAGGGCAAAGAGCAATCAACGGGAGAACGCCCAAATGACCCTCATCACAAAAGCCCAACGGGAAGCAATGCTCGAGAACGGCCGCCTGTCAGCTGCCGGCCAGGACATCGACCCCGCCCCGATCGTGAAGCTGTTCACGCCGGACGGCGCCGCAACCTGGCTCTTGACCGAGCTGGACCCGGCAGACCCTGACATCGCCTTCGGCCTCTGCGATCTTGGCATGCAGTGCCCGGAGCTGGGCTCGGTGCGGATCTCGGAAATCGCCGAGGTGCGTGGCAAGCTCGGCTTGCCGGTGGAGCGCGACCGGCATTTCACGGCCGACAAGCCTTTGTCAGCCTATGCCCGGGCGGCGCACCGGGCCGGGGCCATCCGGACGTGACGGGAGGCCGAGCAAGCGGCCTTTACAGGAAATGGGCCTCGGGCGGCAAACGACCCGCCCGGGTTTCCCGCCGCTTCCCCATGTCAATGCTCCGGCCCTGCCCGCGAGCCACGGGTCTCGCGGGCTTGCTGCGCAACCGGGCCTCCCGCATGGACATGGGGGCCCGCGCGGCGGTGACCGCCTGCAGGCCCGCTGGTTTGCCCTGCGGGCGCGGTCAGGCCATTCTGACCTGACCTAAACCAGTCTAGGCGGGCCCGCAGGCCGTCAACCCGGGCTGCCGTAGCTAAGGCATTGAAACAGATACAATGATTCTGTTTTATCTACAGGTGTAAAACGGAGGGTTGAAAAATTTTCCGATAACGGCATTCTTCCCATAGGTCACTCTAAGGGAGGCAAGAATGAGTGCAGTGAAAACATTTTCGACTGAGGAATTTTTTGATGCGTACCGGGCATCGTTGCAGGCCAGTTTCTCCTGCCCGCAAAATGGTCCGAAATGTGATGCCAAAGCGCTTCAAGACATAAATGCAAAGCTCGATGAAATAGAGTCCTCAGGCAAACTGTCGAACATGCAGGTGGAAGACATTGTTGAAGAAATAAAAGCCGTTAATAATCAGGAAAATATCGTCCTATTTTCTATAGGACGAGACCTGTGTATTGCCGCATGGGTGGTGGTCGGAGCGGCAGTGGTCGCCGCATGGGTCGCAAGCGGTGGAACTCTGCTTGTTGGAACAGCCGTAGCTGGGGTGCAAGTCTCATCAAAAGTGCTTGCTGCATTAGCTGGTGGCGCTAGTGGCGCAACAATCGCGTGCATACTGGGCAATTGTGGTAGGTGCTGAGCTAAACTCTGACTGGCACTCGAAAGAGTATCTGAAACAGAATCCCCAATTCTGTTTCATTTAGGATGGGTGCGGGGGCGGGGAATCGAACCCCGCCTGAGGGCTCTTCCGCCAGTCTTAGACAGATCGATCCTTGAACTCACTCGCTTGCATAGGTCGGATTTCCTGCCAAGCCCGCAGCACCTCAATCCCTACCATGCACTTCCGAAATGTACGCATAGCCAGCTCCCAAGCCAGATTGATTGCAATTGCAGCAAGCAGTGGCAGGAACCCGACCCACGCAGCGAGAGCTATCCAGATCGCGACCTGAAGACCTACGGCGAAGCTGGTAGAGGTATCTATATACGCGCCGCCTTCGCCGCGCAAAAAGCTTCATGGTGAAACAGAATCATTGTATTCTGTTTCAGCCGGGCGCGAAGGAAGGCGCCATGCCAGTGACCTTTTTCCTCAGGCGTACCCACGGCGTTCCTTCACTCGTCGAAGCCGAGAGAACTCCTGCACAGCCGCCTCGGCCGTGTCGAAAAACTGCCGCATCACCCGCCCCCCCACGGCCGATCCGGCCATACGCGCGCGCAAGGGAGTAGCCGCCGAACAGCGTGGGCTCGATTGCCAGCACGTAGAAGCGCGACATGCGGCGCCTTGGATTGACCCGGCAGAGATAAAGCCGCGGCGGCAGGGAGGCGACCAGGCTGTCCAGAAGGTCGAGCTGCACCGTCATGGCCGCAGCCGTCCAATCGTCTGGTTACTGACGTTGAACGAGCGAGCGATTGACATGTGTGGCTCGCCATTGGCCTTGCGTTCGAGCGCTTCGGCCTTTTGCGCCGACGTCAGCTTGGGGCGCCGCCCCATCTTCACGCCGCGCGCCTTAGCGCGGGCGCGGCCCTCGGCTGTGCGAGTCTTGATCAGATCGCGCTCGACGTCGGCCAGACCACCGAGCACCGCCAGCATCAGGCGGCCGGTGCTGTCGTCGGTGTCGGCCCAGGGCTGGGCCAGCGAGCGGAACCGCGCGCCGGCGTCGACGATGCGCTTGACGATGGCGAACATGTCGAAGGTCGATCGGGCCAGGCGGTCGATGCGGGTGACCACCAGCTCGTCGCCGGGGCCAAGGGTGGCGAGGAGCTTCATCAGCTCCTTGCGGTCGGCCTTGGCGCCGGAGACCTTCTCGCGAAAGACGGTGGTGCATCCGGCGGCGTGCAGCTCTTCGAGCTGGGCCTCGAGGGTCTGGCCGACGGTGGAGACGCGGGCATAGCCGAAGGAGCGGATGGGGGCGTGACTTTTGTCCATGATTTATGGAAAGGATAACCCATTGGCCGGGCTACGCAATCAAAATCTTCCATAATTCTTGATTTTTGGCATAAGGGATTTTGGCTGACCCCATTTAATGGGGAGATCTCTCAGACCGTATAGTCGAAGGTCAGCCCTTATTCGCAGGATTGGTCAGGTGGTCACGTGCGACTTAAAACAGGTTGTCGATCTACTTCTGTCTGACCGCAACTTGATGGTTGCGACTGAATTTTCGATGAAATCGGATCGGAACCAGTAGGCTTCCAGTCGAGTTTGAAATCAAGTTTTCGTTAGCTCGGGACTTTAGTGCCGTGCCAGTTTGTGAGTGTGATGACGGACTCTGCTCGAGGTTATAATGCTGCCTCGCCAGGCGAGATTCCACCGGCCGGGTGGAAAGACGTTCTGTGGCGCATCTACCAAGAGATCAGCGACGACCGGGTGATGCTCGTCGCAGCCGGCGTCACCTACTATCTGCTCCTCGCGATGGTCCCCGCCCTGTCCGCTCTCGTTTCCGTCTACAGCTTGTTCGCCGATCCTGCGACGATCCAGGATCAGGTCTCTATGCTCTCGAGCTTCGTGCCGGGAGGCGGGATGGACATTATCGGCGAGCAACTCACGCGGTTGAGCCAGCAGGGAAACGCGACGCTCGGGGTGACCTTCGTCGTGTCGCTGGCGATCGCCTTGTGGAGCGCCAATGCCGGAATGAAGGCGCTCTTTGAAGCGATGAACGTCGCTTATGACGAACAAGAAGAGCGAGGCTTCGTCAAACTCACCATCATCTCGCTCGCCTTCACCCTGGCGGCTGTTGCGGGTGCCATCCTGTTTATTGGCGTCGTCGTTCTTCTGCCGATCGTTCTTGACTTCGTCGGACTTGGCAAATCGGCCGAATGGCTGGTGCGCATCGTGAGTTATCTGGGAATGGCGGTCGTGGTCTCCTTGGCCGTCGCCTCGCTCTATCGCTGGGGGCCGTGCCGGGCGAACGCCCGATGGAAATGGATCACGCCGGGCGTCATCCTGACCATGGCGCTGGTCGTGATCGTGTCGGTGCTGTTCTCCTGGTACGTCGCGAATTTTGGCTCTTACAACAAGACCTACGGATCGCTCGGCGCTCTAATCGGCTTCATGACCTGGATCTGGATTTCGTCCACGATCCTCATCATCGGCGGCGAACTGAATTCCGAAATGGAACATCAGACCGCCCAAGACACGACGACGGGCACCCAACGCCCGCTGGGCGAGCGCGGTGCCACCATGGCCGATCGCGTCGCCGGGGGTGACCGCGATGGGTCGCTCGTTGACCGTTCGTCATCCGGTAATTTCCAAAAAGAGGCACCGGCGTCGCGCAGGCCGAAGCGGGTGTCGGCGGGGACGCTGGCGCTCGCGGTGCCCGCGACGCTGCTCTTAGCGGTCATGCAGCGCAGATCGAGGATGCCCTAGACCCCGCTCTGTCTGCCAACGCAAGGAACCAACTTCATGAACAGCATTATCTACCTCATCGGCCTGATCGTCGTGGTCCTGGCGATCCTGTCCCTTCTCGGGCTCAACTAAAGGATTTGAACCGATGATAATCGAACCATCATCGACCTCCTCCGGGTCTGCGGACACAGACAAACCGAAGGAAGATTTTGAACAAACCAAGGCGCGGGGCAGCGAGGAATTCGAATCCGCGAAGGCGGAAACGCGCAAGGCGACTGAGTCCCTACGTGATACCGCCTCGGACTATTCTAAGCGCGCTCGGGACTCTGCTTACGAGCAGGGCGAAAAAGGTAAGGAGACCGTGGCGGGCGGTCTCGACGATTTTGCCGCCGCGGTTCGCAAGGCCTCTGACGAATTGGGCTCGCGCGATCAGTCGATGGCCTCCCAGGTGGTTCGCGAGGTCGCGGGTGGTCTGGAGCAGGCGTCGCGAACCATTCACGGCAAGGATATAGGAGAATTGACCCAGTCCATCGCGCGGTTCGCCCGCGAGCGGCCGACGACCTTCCTGGTCGGTGCGGCACTTGCCGGTCTCGCGCTTGGCCGGTTCGCCCGCTCCTCGAGCGAGCACGACGAGGGCGATTACGCCGGCGGGCCCGGCTCAGTGGGTGCATTCGACACTGGTCGGCAGTCACCGCCGCGCGGTCGGGTCGACCCCGCCAGATCCGGCCCGGTGCCGACCGGCTACCGCTCGACCTATGCGGAGCAGTCTCGACCAGTCGAAGGAGCGTATCCGGAGGATCGTAACCCGATTGCTGGCATGCCCCGTTCAAACCAGCCGGATATGGCCGCAAAACCCTCCGCGTCAACGAGCAATCCCGTGAAAGCCGAAAACAATGAGCGTTGATCCCAAGGAACCAAGATCCCTGCCGGATCTCGTCGTTCACGCCCTTCGCGAGACGAGCGAACTCGTCCAGACCGAGACGCGGCTGATCCGTGCCGAGCTTTCCGACAAGGTCACGCAGATCGAGGTTGCGGGCGGATCGCTCGTCGCCGGCGCGATCTGTTTGCTTGTGGCGCTGCTCACCCTGACGGCGGCACTGGTCACCGCGATCTCGAAGATCGGCGAACCCGATATCGGGCCGGGATGGGCGGCGCTGATCGTCGGCGTGATCATCGCGGTCATCGGCGTGATCCTTCTGATGAAGGGCAAAAAGGACCTCGAGCCTGGCAATCTCATGCCGAACCGCACCGCCAATCAGCTGAGCAAGGATGCCAAGCTCGCCAAGGAGCAAACACAATGAGCACCGATACCGATCGGCTGGAACGGGAAGCCGAAAGCCACCGCGCGAACCTCGACTCAACCTTCGATGCGCTGAGAGACCGCCTCTCCGTTGGACAAATCGTCGACGAGGTCTCGGGCTATCTCAAGGAAGGCCAGGGAGCCGACACCGTTAAGAACCTTGGCCGCCAAGTCCGCGACAACCCTTTGGCGCTGGGATTAGTCGGTGCCGGCCTCGCCTGGCTTCTCCTGGGGGACGGAGCGCGCGGTAAGGGTCAGGAGATGTCCGATCGCTACACCCGTTGGCGCGAGGATCGCGAATACGATCGTTTCGACGAGGCGTTTCCGCCCCATGATGGCGATGTAACCGACGATCGATCGGCACCATCCCGGCAGTATGTCGGATCCTCGACGACCACGTCGAAGGGAACCGGCTCAACCGGGCCCGGAATCGGTTCGAAAGTTGCGGATGCCGCGAGCTCTGTCGGGGCTGCCGGCTCAAGCGCGGCGTCCAGCGTTTCCGAAAGTGCCAAAACCGCAGGACAATCGGTTTCGGACGCAGCAAGCTCGGCCGGCGACGCCGCGCGGCGCGGTTTTCACGATGCCTCGGACAGCGTGTCCCATGCAAGCTCGACGGCGATGCACAGTGCGAGGCGGACAGGCCGCAGCGCTTACCGAGCTGGGGCGCGAGCCCAACGCAACGTCGCCGATCTCATCCATGACGAGCCGCTGGTTTTTGGAGCGATCGCGCTTGCGATTGGGGCAGCAGTTGGCGCGTTACTGCCGGCGACGCGCACCGAAGACGAGTGGATGGGCGAGACGCGCGACCATTTGCGCGACGATGCCTATGAGCAAGGGCGCGAAACGCTTCACAAAGCCGAGAATGTCGCGGCCAAGACTTACGAAGCGGTGAGTGAGGAAGCCGAAGGCACGGGTCTAAAGCCAAAGTCTTCGCAGGATGAGACCATCGCTGAGCGGGTTTCCGACGTCGTCAAAGCCGGCAAAAATGCTGCAAAAACCGAAGTAAAAAAGGAGGGATTGTCCTAAGTCACGGCGACGAAAAGATATTATCTTTTGATTTACGTACGTGATCGTTACCCTTATCACCTCGGCGTCGAAATGAATGGCCGTGCTTTTACCGTGGATAGCTTGACCAAGGTCAACACCTCAACGTGATAGCTATGAATGCAGCTTCAGCTCAAAATTTGCGTTTTATCTTAGTTGTAGTTCGCTACTAGGAGCAGGATCATGTCCAAATCACCTGTTGGTATTGGCACCCAGACGCAGGATGCCGTTCCGCCAGTCGGAAAGATCGATACGTCGTCTCGGCCCAGAGATGACAATGCTAGACCTTCTAGTTCTGAAACAAGTGGAGACTACGAGACGCGCGACAAAGACGGCAATCTCACGGGGACGCGGAAGACCGTTTAATAATGCCGTCCACTAAACCTAGTTCAATCGCTTCGGCTGGTCGAATAAACCAGTCGAAGCGCTTCTCAAGGTGTTCACGCCAAAAGGCTTCAGGCTTATTAGATAAGCGTGCCAGTTCTTCGTAGTTTTGATCAACTCGTATTTCCATTTCTTTGGCATAGCCGGACAGCCTAGAGATAGGCATACCTCTGGTTCTATTTGTGTCATCGGGTAGGGTTGCTTCATGAAGCATAAGCAAAGAGCCCTCGACAATAAAACGTCTCCCTGAAGTGCCGGCTGCTAATATAGTTACGGCGCTGCTAGCAACATAGCCAGTTCCTATAGTGCGTATAGATTTTTTGCACGTTTGCAGTGCCTGCGCTATTGCCGTAGCTGCCAAGCCGGAACCGCCAAGGGACGAGACATGCACTGTGATCTCGTTAAATGCACTGCATGTGTCCATTTCGCGCAGAGTCGCAAGGAAAGGTATTGTATTATTCCATCCTATTTCTGCTTCGACGTGCAATATCCCTGATTCCAAAGTGACGTATGACATAATAATTTTTATAAAGAATATAGTAAAAATTCAAGAAAATATCGTATAAAATAAACCTTCTTTAGGGAATATGTACGCCTAAAAGAGGTTTATCAAACGCTCAATAGCTCATTCTGATTAGTCGAATACCGCCCCGACAGGTGCTCGCTCCGGAGCGCCCATTCCTTCTTCACACCGGCCGCAGCAAACGCGATCGAGCCGCGCCCATAGCGGCGGTTCAGCTCATCCATGAGCCGCATCAGCTCGAGACGGCCGGGATCGTCGGCCTGGTGAAACAGCGCTCCCTGCTGTTTCGCGGCCTGGTGCAGGTCGAGGCAGATCACGCCCGCTTTCTTGTAGCTGAACCCGGGCCGCCAGATCCGTGATAGCCCGTAGAGGGCGGCCCTGATCAGTTTTGCCGTGTCGGCCGTGGCGATGCCCAGGCGAACGGTCTGCGAGCCGTAATATTGCGCGTCATGCTCCCGGAAACGGTTGGTGTTGACGAACACGCTGATCGACGCCGTCACCAGGCCCTGCCGCCGCATCTTTTCAACGGCGCGGCTCATGTAGGTGGCGACGGCTTCGCGCATTTCCGTTTCTTCGGTGACAGGCCGCCCGAATGAGCGCGAGGCCATGATCGTCTTCTTGTCCGGTGAATGCTCCTCGAGCGACAGGCACGACTGCCCGCGCAACTCGAGCACCACCCGCTCCATCACCACGCCGAACGAGGCCCGGATCATTTTCGGATCCGCATCGCGGAGCGCCAGAGGCGTCCGGATGCCAAGGGCCACCAGGCGCGACGCCAGGCGATTGGCGACGCCCCAGATGTCGGTCAGCTCGAGCCGCTGCAAAGCCGCGACCTGGTCAGCCTCCGAAACCAGCGCCATCACGCCGCCGCTGTCCGGCGCCTTCTTGGCGAGGCGGTTGGCGACCTTCGCCAGGGTTTTGGTAGGAGCGATGCCAACAGACACCGGGATGCCCGTCCATTGCAGCACCGTGGCCCGCAGCAGCCGACTGTGCGCTTCGGGATCGGCAAAGCCGGAGAGGTTCAGGAAGGCCTCGTCGATGCTGTAGACCTCGAGCTCCGGCGTGAAATTGGCGAGGGTGCGCATCACCCGGCCGCTCATGTCGCCGTAGAGCGTGTAATTGCTCGAGCGCACGATCACGCCCTGCTTCTGGAATTGCTCCCGGTGCAGGTGCCAGGGCGCGCCCATCTCGATGCCAAGGGCCTTGGCCTCGTTCGAGCGGGCGATGACGCAGCCGTCGTTGTTAGACAGCACCACCACCGGCTTGCCGCGCAGTGGCGGCTGAAACACCCGCTCGCAGGACGCATAAAAGTTGTTGCAGTCGACCAGGGCAAACAGCGGTGCCACGGGCTACAGCATCCGGATCGAGCGGGAAACCACGCCCCAGATTTCCAATTCCTGCCCCTCCCCAATGTCGAGGCTCGGGAACGCGGGATTTTCGGCCTGGAGGGAGATGCCGTCGGCGCGCAGCTGATAGCGCTTGATGGTGAACTCGCCATCGAGGCACGCCAGGACGACGCAGCCGTTGACCGGCGCACGCGAGCGGTCGACCACCGCAATGTCGCCTGGGAAGATCCCGGCCCCGGTCATGCTCTCTCCCGCGACACGCACCGCAAATGTCGCCGGCGGATTGGTGACGATCAGCTCGTTGAAGTCGAGCGGCCCGTCCATGTAGTCGTCAGCCGGGGATGGGAAGCCGCAGGAGGCCGTGGCGCTCATCAGCGGTACAGTCTGGGCCGTCCGGGCTTCCACATCCAGAAACGCGTTCACGTCCCCTGCCCTGAAGCCGCGTTCGTTCATGCGCCGCGCGATGGCTGCCAACGGCACCGGCAGCCGCACGACGCGGGTGGCAGGGCCTGGCTTACGGCCAGCATTGGAGCGGCGACCGCCGCGGGAATTGATCGGGTTCATGGTCGGCCGCTTCCTTTGATTTCTGTTACAGAAATTACACAGATGCGGACCATGGTCCAGCTTGTTGATCCGGCCATGCCTGCAAAAGCAGCGGTCATGATGCCGCAGCCCCCGGAGGAGGTGGCTCCCGCGGTTCTCACAGCGGAGATCGCATTCCTATAACTGACCGTTGAAGGTTCACGGTCGAGGCCAAGCATAGCTCGAGACGCAGAAGCCCTTCATTCGATCCCGCCACATAGCAGTCCGGAGCGGTGCAGATTTCAATATTGGCGCTCTCCCGTCCGCCATCCACACCACACGGCCGGAACAGTCGGGGTGATGGCCCCGGCAGCCCGCCCGGCAAGGCATCCAGCCGTATCCCTGAAGGGAGCCCCTCGGCCGGAGCCTCCTTGCCTGCCGGTCTTTGCCGGTTCCCGAAGTCACCCGACCGGCCGCGATGGACGTGGCCGGACAAACCAACGGGAGACCAACCCATGACATCGAAATCCAAACCCACCGTCCCCAGCCACAGTGTCTATGTGGTCGAGGGCGAAGGCGACCGGGCCTTCTGGACCAAAGTCGGCTCAGCCTGGCGCCATGACGACGGCGACGGCTTCAACCTCAAGCTCACCGCGCTGCCGATCGACGGCCGCCTGGTGATCCGCAAGGCCAAGGCCAAATCCGACCGGGAGGCGGGGCAATGAGCCCCGTCCCCGCTCTGCGGGGCCATGAGGCTCCGCGTAACACGGTCATCCTCGGCGACTGCGTGAAGGTGATGGCGTCCCTGCCAACAGGCTCGGTTGACTTCATCCTCACCGATCCACCCTACGGTGTGCGCTACCGCTCTCGTGACGGTGAGCGTCTGCTCGGCGACGACCGGGTCGACTGGCTCGAGCCGGCCTATCGCTCGATGGCGCGGGTGCTGCGTGATGATGCGCTGTGCTTGACCTTTTACGGCTGGCATCATCCGGACGCCTTCACCCAGGCCTGGAAGGCCGCCGGGTTCACGGTAGTCGGCCACCTGGTGTTCCCGAAGCGCTATGCCTCCTCGGCGCGCTACGTGGCGCATAGCCACGAACAGGCGGTGCTGCTCGCCAAGGGTCGCCCTCCCCTGCCCCGTGTTCCAGCGAACGACATCGGCGCCTGGCACTACACCGGCAACCGCCGCCATCCGACCGAGAAGTCGCCGCTGATCCTCAGCCCCTATATCGAGGTGTTCTGTCCCGCCGGCGGCCTAGTGCTCGATCCGTTCTGCGGCTCGGGCTCGACCTTGCGCGCCGCGCAGTCCCTCGGCCGGGACTATCTCGGCATCGAGATGGACCCCGTCCATCGTGAAACAGCCTACCGGCGCATGCTGGCGTGAGCCGGCTGCGTTCCCTTCCCCGCCTTTGGCGGGGATTGAAGAGGCTCAGGCTCACCAAGGGAATTCCCTCGAAGAAGCCGAGCCATCACCGGGAACGGTCGCACGGGCCGCCAGGGCCGCAAGCCCCGGCCTGACGGCCGCCTCCGGTAAAGGGCTTGCACCCCCGGCTCTCCGCCCGTGCACCTTATGCCGTGCGATGGCGGCTCCGAGGGAATTCAAGGCCCGGGCGCGATGTCAGATGACAGGTTGTGCCAGGCGGCATATGTTGAAGGTATGAACCGCAACGACATCATTGCCCGCCTCAAATCCGTCGAGCCGGCCATCCGCGCCCTCGGCGTGGCAGCGCTGTATCTCTACGGTTCCCAGGCGCGCAACACGGCCCGTGCCGACAGTGACATTGATCTGCTGGCCGATTTTGCCGCGGGCCAGGAGCCGGACTTCACGCGCTTTATGGAAGCCTACCACACCCTCGAGGATACGTTCCCCGGCGTGGAGATCGGGTTCAGCACCCGGGACGGCCTGGTGCCGCTCTACCGACCGCACATCGAAAACAGCGCCATTCGCGTCTTCTGATGGACTCCGCCAAGAACCCGCGCATCCGGCTCCAGCACATGCTGGACGAAATCGAAGGCGTGACGTCGTTCACCGCGGATCTGTCCGCGCCGGAAATTCTGGCCAGCTACCCGCACCTGCGGGTGGTCGAGCGGGCCATTCAAATCATCTCGGAAGCGGCCAAGGAGCTGCCGGAAGAGGTGCGGAGCCTTGAACCTGACATCCCCTGGCGCAACATCATCGGCATCGGCAATTTCCTGCGGCATGAATACTACCGGGTCGATCCGCACGTCCTCGATGGCGTGCTGCGCAACGAGTTGCCCCGCCTAAAGCAGGCCATCATCCGGCTGATGCAGAGCTTGGCATCCTAACCCTGCCTGACCACGGTTCTTCTCTCCACCCGTGCACCTTACGCCGTGCGATGTCGGCTCCGAAGGAATTCAAGACCCTCCCATTCACGGCGGCGCCATGGAAGGCGCATGAGCAAAGAACCGCATCTACGGCGATACGGTTTTACGGCGTGCCGTAAATACGGTCAGGCAAAATCAGCCGCGTCAGAGTCCTGATAGCCGCTGAGGACGCGGACCACGGTCAGCGCGTCCGGTTCGATGCGATAGAAAATGACATAGTTGCCGACCGGAAAACTCCGCAGCCCGGCTGCAATCTCCGGCCGCTCCCGCCCGGCGTGTGGGTGATCCGCCAGCATGAGGAGCTTCTGCTCGATGCGGTCGAGCATGCGATCGGCGGCAGTCTCATTGTCATCGGCAATGTAGCCCCAGACCTCAAGGAGATCCTCTCTCGCCCGCGGCCGCCGGGTAATGCGCAGGCTCAAGATCGGGCTTTCTTCTCGTTCCTCTTGCGCCGAGCCTCCGCTTTGATCGCAGCCATGTCCAGGGGTTCGGCCGCCCCGCTATCGTCCCCTTCAGCAATCATCCGTCGAAGCGCCTCAAGCTTGGCCGCACGGATCTGCTCACGCTCCTCCACCAGACGCAGACCGTCGCGGATGACCTCGCTCGCCGTCGCATAGCGGCCGCTTTCGATCATGCTTTGGAGCATTCGTTCGTAATGCTCGCCGATCGTAACACTTGCCATTGGACACCTCCTGATGTGATTTAATACTATTTTATAACATTATGGACAAGCGGCAACTGACATGCCGTATTTACGGCGATACGGCGAACTGGTTCGTTTCCCCGTACCTTTTCCAGTGGTCGTGCTAAAATCGCGCATGAAGTCGCCACCAGCCAAGACACAGCAAAACCCCGTCTCTGGGTTTAAGCTGACCCGCGCATGTGCCGAGAAAATCTGCGCTGTCGAGGGATTGCGATTGAACGAGCAGATGGCGCTGTGGTTTGCCGAGGCAGATGCTCGCGGATTGTCGCCTGACGAACGGCGGGAGCAGATCCGAGCGATGTTTGCCAGAATCCCGCAGCCACAAGACGGACCTTGAGCCGTATTTACGGCTTTACGGTCCTACGGCGCGGATTATTCATCCATAGTCAGGACTGTGGCCGCTCCGTCGCACCCCCTTCCTTCATCTTTTGGTTATGCCTTGCGGGCACCGTATTGCCGTATCACCGTATCCACGGAAAGCCGTGTTTACGGCGCGCCGTAAACTGCAAAAGGGGCCTAACCTCATGATCATCGGGATTCTGAACCAGAAGGGCGGGGTTGGGAAAACCACCCTCAGCATCAACCTTGCCGCCGCATTCGCCACCACAGGCCAGCGGGTTCTGGTTGTCGACGCAGACCCCCAGGGCAGCAGTCTCACCTGGTCGAGCGCCCGAGCCGCTGAAACCCCTCCCCTATTTCCGGTTATTGGCATGGCCAAGCCCACGCTGCATCGGGATCTGCCCGAAATCGCCAAGGACTATGACATCACCATCATCGATGGTGCCCCGCGGGTCAGCGAACTCGGCCGCGCCGCAATCCTGGCCAGTGACCTCATCCTGATACCGGTGCAGCCGTCCCCGTTCGACGTCTGGGCGACAGAAGACATCGTGGGGCTCATCAAGGAAGCACGGCAATTCAAGGAAGGGCTGAAGGCCGTATTTGCGGTGAACCGTAAAATCGTAAATACGGCGATTGGCCGTGACGTGCTCGACGCCTTCACCGACGAGAGCTTCCCGGTGCTCAAATCCCAGGTTTGCCAGCGCGTCGTCTATGCCGAGAGCGCAGCCCAGGGCCTGACCGTCATCGAGGTGGCTCCGGCGGGGGAAGCCGCGCGCGAGGTCAAAGCCCTGGCCAAAGAGTTGCTGCGATACGATAATCAAGAAAGGAAGGCCGCATGAGCAAAAAGGTCGCATTCAAGCCTAAGCCGGCCACGACACCCGCACCGACTGCCGCAGAAGCATGGGTTGATCAGGGCGGACAGACAGAGGGCAGGGCGCCTCTGACAGTGGTTCCCGAAGCGCCGGAAGACAAGCCACGCAAGATGGTCCGCTTCACGCTCGACGTGGATGCCGAGCTGCACTCCCGCATGAAAGTCGCGTGCGCCATGAAGGGCGAGAAGATGTCCGACGTCCTGCGCGCAGTGCTGATGAAAGAGTTCCCGGCGGAATGAACCGGACCACCGCACTTACGGCGGTACGGCGCGCCGTATTTACGGCGATACGGCTCCTGATTATGTTTGTCCTCAGTTTTCTGCCATGCGGATGGGCATTGCGCTTGGTGGCTGCGCCAAGCCGGGGCATGGTCAGGTCATGAGTCGCCCCAAGCTCAACCTGCTCAGCCGCGAAGAGTTCGCGGCATTTTCGCTACACGAAAAGAACGCCTATCTGCAGGAGCTGGCTGATCGCTTTGCCGCTCAGCACGACCGCGAGCAGGTCATTCTGGACAAGAACGCCCTCAGCCGGCTGCGACGCTATTACAGCCGCCGGGTTTGGGCCGACCTCAAACTCGGCGACGCGCCTGCCTCGCCGTTGAATAAGGCTCTTGGCCGCCTGGCGGAAACCATCCGCAGCGAAGCCGTCCGGGAAGATGTGACGGCAGCCCTGCTGCAGGAGACGACCTCGCGCACGGTGCTGCGTACTGCACCCGACGACGACGCCCAGCTGATGTTCTTCGTGCCGGCCATTTACGACGCGCCGATCAAGGACGACGTCAACCTGATGGACGTCGCCCCGTTCTCGCTGAGCAAGCGGGCCCGCACGGGCATCATCCAGTATGAGCTGAAGGACTCGCTGATCACCATTGAGGGCGGAGCCGAGACAGGCCTTGCGACCGTGTTCGACTACGACATTTTCCTCAACATGGTCTCGGCCCTGGCCGACGAGGTCCGCCGCTACCGGGTCGAGGACGGTAAGGGTCTGCGCCCAAGCCTACCCTCCAAGGTCTACCGGCCAAGTGTGGCGCACATCCTGAAGTTTTGCCGACGTTCGAGCGGCGGCCGCCAGTACGAGGAAATCGAGGCAGCCTTGGGCCGACTGTCGAAGACCACGATCAAGGTCACCAACCTGTCCGGCGGCAAGCGCCGTCAGGTCGATAGCCGCCCGCTCATCGGCGAGTACCGGATCATCAGCAAGACCGCCACAGGAAAGGTCGACGAGGTCGAGGTGACTATCCCTGACTGGGTCTATCTCAGCATCGTCCGTGCCGACAAATCCCTGCCTCTGCTGACGCTGCACGAGGACTACTTCCTGATCTCCTCCGGCCTTGGGCGGTTCATCTACCGGCTGGCGCGTAAGGCAGCCGGGAAGACGGAAGCGCGCTATGGCGTGCGCGAGATCCACAAGCGCAGTGGTTCACCGCAGGAATACCGGTTCTTTCTACGTGATCTCAAAGAGTTGGTGACACGCACCCAGGCCTTTCCGATGCCGGATTACGAGCTGACGCTCGAGGAGAGTAAGGACAGCGCCAAACTGTTGATGCGCTTCCGAGGCGACGAAGCCGCTCCTGCCGAACCCTTAGCCGAAACAGCCAACCACTGATTTTGTCGGAGAAGCCGTCTATCGCCCACGACAAAAATCTGTCGCGGCTTTGCGTCTATTACCCACGACAAAATTGCTGGCTTGATCACGCAAAAACTCTACTACCACCTGTGGATAAGTTTTGTCGCAACCGTCTATCGCCCACGCAAAACCGTCTATCGCCCACGACAAGCCGTCTATTACCCACAATTGGCCGTCTATCGCCCACAGGTGTTTTGCGTAGGTCTCTGATATAAAAGGATAATTCAGCCGAATTTTGTCCTAAAACTTAGTTAAAACTATAAAAACATATTAAAACCCGCTAACGCGACATTTTTCAAAATTCGGATGGGAAAAAAGGGGCCAACCGAACAGTCGGTGGTAATTCGGAAAGACAGCTGGGAATGAAGGAGCTGAGGCCATTTGAGCGGTCACAGGTTCCTTTTTGACAAGGCGAACGCCCCCTTCCTCCTCCCGCCTGGCAAAACGCACCACAACGGCTCTGAGAGGCTCATGACGTGGCAAGGCGACGGGATGAGAGCTAGGCGGGCGAAGCCCGCCATGCTCGAGCCCTGTTCAGGCTCTGAAATGGAAAAGCCACCCCTTTCGGAGTGGCCTCATTCCGTGACGGTCATCGCCGTCCCCGGCTGTACCGTACCGGGAGACTAGCACGGGGCAGGGGCCTTTGAGAATCCTTCTCCCACCATTCCGCCCTGCAGGACTGCCCACGCGAGCAGCAGCGCCCGGCCGGACGGGTCTGCTTGTCGATCAGAGATGCGGCGGCACGGGTGTATACACAACCTGCCTCATTCCGTGTGGAAATATCCTCGGGGGTGTGGGGGCAGACAGCCCCCACGGGGTACGTCCTGCACGGCGCCGGCCCGGAGCCTCGACCGGTCGGGCGGCACGGAGGGGGTGCAGGGGGCAAGCCCCCTGCCTCACGTCGCGCAGCGACGTTCCACGCCCTGCGGTGAAACATCCTGCATCACGCATTCTGCATCACACATCGTCCATCATGTATCGCGTTGAGGACGGCTTGGTCACGGCGCCGGCAGGGTACAGGCCGCGCCGAGATAGTGCAGGAACACGCCGGGGAACGAGCTGAGGATCACGCCGCCGATCGCCAGTGCCAGATAGCCGCCGCTTTGGAAGCGGGAGAACACCCAGCCGAGGATACCGACCATGGTGAGGATCAGCGCCAAGGTGTGGCCAAAGACAGCTTGGACGAAACCGAGAATGCCGCACATCGCAAAGGGGGTGCCGCCGAACCAGCCCCAGGCGAGATCGAGCAGAAACGCGTTGGCGAGGATCAGCGCGACGGCGGCGAAGATGTTGGCGAGGAGACCGGTCACGGTCATCTCACGGGTCGACATAATGGCCACATCCCAGGCAGGTGAAACGACAGGCGGCGAGCTTGGCGGTATAGAAGGATCAGTGCAACACAGGCGGGAGGAAGATGGACATGAAAGGAGTAATAGCGCACTTATACATCGCTGCGCGACATAGGTGGCCCGGCCGCCACGGGGACGTGGCCAACGGCCGGAAGGACGCGCCCGGGAGACCCGGTTGCGCGCTGTGGCTTTGAGGTCATGGGGAGGCGTGGGTGGCGTCGTATCACTTCGCGGTGCAGGTGCTGAAGCGAGGCTCGAAGGTCGACGCCCGCACGGGGGAAACCCGGCCCGGCGCGAGCGCGGTAGCGGCGGCGGCCTATCGGGCGCGGACGGTGCTGAAGGATGAGCGGCGCGGAGTGGTGCAGGACTACCGGCGCAAGGGCGGCTTGCAGCATGCCGAGATCATGCTGCCGGAGGGGGCCGCCCGTTGGCTCGGCGACCGTGAAAAGCTGTGGAACCATGTCGAGGCGCTGGAGACGCGCAAGGACGCCCAGCTGGCCCGTGAGATCAACGTGGCGCTGCCGCACGAGCTGACCGACGCCCAGCGAATTGCGCTGGTGCGGCAGTTCGTTGGCCAGGAGTTCGTCAGCCGCGGGATGGTGGCCGACATTGCCTGGCACAAGCCTGTGGCCGAGCATGGCGACGATCCGCGCAACTATCACGCCCACATCATGCTGACCCTGCGCCAGGCGACGGGATCGGGCCTGCGCCGGGTGAAAACCCGCGAGTGGAACAGTCGCGAGCTTCTCGGGGAATGGCGGGAGGCGTGGCGGGATCATCAGAACAGCATGTTGCGAGAGGCCGGGCACACCGCCCGGGTGGACCACCGCAGTCTCGCTGATCAACGCGAGGAGGCGGTGCAGCGGCGGGACTTCCGGCAGGCAGCGCGGCTCGACCGGGTGCCGGAGATCCATGTGGGTCCGCGAGCGCGCAAGATTGCGCAGCGCCAAGTGGTGCCGGAGAGCCATGCCTGGCTGGTGGGGCCGCGGCGTCCGCGCCGGCAGGACGATCCGCACCGCTTCGGCTTTGTGCATCCGATCGTCCGCGAGACTATGCGGGTCGAAGCCTATGAGCGGCGGCTACTCGACTACCGGCGCATCGACCGTGGCAGCCGGGTGGACCGGCTGTCGCAGATCCACGCCGGCAACGACCGGCGTCTGGAGGACTGGCTGGTGCGCAAGGAGCGGCAGCTGGCGCGGCTCAACCGCAAGCTCGATCGCTGGAGCCGGGAGATGGCGTTCAAGCTCGAGGGCGCGGTCCAGGGCAAGAAGTTCCGATGGCTCCGGGTGCAGAAGGCCGCGGCGGAAAAGGCCGAACGGGAACGGCAGCGCCAAAAGCTGGCAGCGCGGGCGCGGCGGTTGCAGCTGATCCGCGAGTTGAAGGCCGAGCTGGAGCTGGTGTTCATCGCGGCCCGCGGCGGCCGGGAGGCTGTGCTCGCCCGGCAGCGGCAGATCACAGGGTGGCGCAAGCCGCCAGTGCGGGGGTGGGAACGGGATCGCGGGGAGGGGAGACGGCGGTAGGGAGGCATAAACGGAAAGTTGCAATCTGACAGCAATGCGATCTTGAAGTAAGATTGCGGCATCTCCAGATAGATCCAGCGGAGGAGTAGAGGAGGGTTTAATGGTCCGTCGAATGACGCCATCACAGTATAATTCCTGGCTTCGTCAGCAGCAACAAAAGGAAAGAGATGCCATCAGGCGTTATAATCAGGAATTCGATCGGGTAAATCGGGCGAACAAGGCTGCTCACGAAAAGCAGGTGCGCGATATTAATCGCGAGATTGACCGTGTGAATCAGCATAACAAGCGTGTTGTTAATGATTATAACCGTGAAGTCCGTAATTATAATCAAAAGCGCCAGGCCGCCATCAACAAATATAACCAGGCCGTACGATCTCATAACTCACAAGTAGAACGTGATCGACAGCGCCGCTTGAGCGCACTCCGTGCTTTGACCACGACGCAATACGTGGAAGTCAGGGACTCGGCCTTCGACCTCAGCGAGCGCTACGCTCGAATTGAGTCTGCGGGTTCTGCCAACGAAGATATCCTGGCGGCAGCTGAGCGTGAGAGTAGTAACAGTGCTGCGGTAGCTTACGCATTGAACGCGGATGCGAGTGCGCCTGCAGATGGTGAGCAGGACACTGGCATCCTCGATTACCTCTCAGACCTCTCCCAAGATCTTTGTGATCGCTGGCGAGGTGCGCTTTTTGCTCTCAATCCGTCAAACGCCGATGCGGCTAGGCACTTTTGCACAAGTGTGCGCGAAATATTCTCGGAGATCCTGGGGCGTTGGGCCGAAGACAAGGATGTCATCGCGGCAGACCCTAACTGCGAAAAGACGCAGCAGGGTACTCCTTCACGCCGCGCAAAAATCCGCTTCTTGCTGAGGCAGAAGGGCGCCGACTCACCCGAGATGCTCGGATTCGTCGAGAAAGATATCGATGATATCCTCCAGCTATTCCCTGTGTTCAATAAGGCCACCCATGGGGCGGCTGGAACGATTACTTTCGCTAGTCTTCAAGCGTTGAGGCAGCGCGTCGAGGGCGGCATTATGTTTTTGGCTACTATTGCCTCATAGAGAAGTTGGCGATTACTGTTTTCGAGCATTTTATAATGATCACTACGCCGCGGTTGCACCAGGCGGCAGTCCCTGATCAAGTGGGCGGACGGGCGCAGGCTCGTGCGCCATGGCATCCGACATTTCGGTGATGCGTGTCTCTGCCCGGAACCGAAACTCCGGCTGCGGCGGCACCGACGCCCGCCATTTGTCCCATTGCCCCGCCCAGCGCAGCCTCCGCCGATAGTCGATGCGCTTCGTCATCATCGGGAACGCCAAGTTGCGGAACTTGATGATCATGCGGGTGACCGGCAGGCGCTGGACCTCGGCCGGGTCGAGCAGCCAGTAGCCGCTTTCGTTCTGGCCCTGCTGGTGCTGCTGGCGCAGCCAGGCATCACTCGACTGCGACACCCCCTGCGAGCTGGACAGCACGGTGGCGTGGCCGATCATGGTCGAGACATAAGCGGCGGTATCGTTGTCGTTGGTGCCGAAGAACACCCGGCAGGAGGCGTTGGCGAGGAAGGCGGGCCCCCGCTCGGGGCCGTAGACGCTGATCGCCTGGAGGATGTGCTGCCAGATCAGCACCGGGGTGCAGTAGGCGCGCAGCAGTCCGGCCTGCTTTTCCAGAGGATCGAGGGCGCCGAGCACGGCGACCTCGTCGAGCAGCAGCAGCACCTTGCGGCGGCCGGGGGCCAGGCGCTTGGCGCGCAGGATGGTGGAGAGTACGCAGCCGGTCATGACGCGCAGCCAGCGATCGTAGACGGCGAGGAACTCCTCGTCGACGCAGAGGTAGACGGTGGCGGTACCGGTCACCAGCTCGTCGAGGCTGAAGGTCGAGGCACTGGAGAGGACGCCCCCGGCCGAGCCGGACGACCATATCTCGGTAGCCTTCTGGACATTGGACAGCACGCTCTCGAACTCGCCGGCCTTGCTGGTGTCGCCGGTGGGCAGGGTGCCGAGCAGGCCGGAGGCGATCTCAGACGCCTTCACGGAGCGCGAATTCCGGGCAATGGCTTCCAGGGTGGCGCGGAAGGTGTGGGTCTCGCCCACTGACAGCGTGCGCACATGGGCGAGGGTTCGGGTTTCCGGCGGCTCGGCGAGGGTGTGCAGGATCAGCGCGGTGAGCAGCGAGACCGCTTTGTCGTCCCAATGGGGTTCTCGGGCGTCGGGGCGCACCATGTAGCGGGCGAGCATGGCCGCGTCGTCGGCCTCAAGGGCGGTGCCGGCGCGGACGATGTCGAGCGGGTTGTAGCGCTCGGAATGCATGAGGTCGGTGGGGCTGAGCATGCGCACGCTGCCGAACTTCGCCCGCCGGCGGCGGGTGATGGCGTAGTTCTCGCCCTTGGGATCGGTGACCAGGATCGAGCCGGGATAGTCGAGCAGGGTCGGCACGACGATGCCAAGGCCCTTGCCGGCGCCGGTGGCGGCGAAGACCATCACCAGGCCGTCTTTGGTAAAGCGCAGCAGGCGGCCGAAGCGGCCCTTGCCAAGCACGGGACCTTTGCCGAAGAGGAGGCCGCTGCGCAGGATCTCCCAGCGGGTGGCGAAGCGGGCGGTGCCGTGGGTGCCGCCCTGGCGGACCTGACGGCGGGCGAGGCGCACGCCGCCGCGCAGGAGGCGCCAGCTGCCGATCGCCAGCGCGCGCAGCAGCTGCACGCAGGCCCAGAGCAGCCAGGCAATGCTTTGGAAGAAGAAAGCCAGCACGTCCATGGGTTGAGAGTGCCACAGCGGCGCGGCGGTTCAAAGCGGGGCTGCCTGCTGGGTGGTCAGCTCTGCGGCGCAACCGGCTGGAATCCATGGCCAAGGCGGATTTGCCAGAGCGCGCCGTCGGCGGGCGGTAAGGGCCGAGGTGTCACCGGTCGAAGGCTTCGTCGTCGAAGAAGTCGGGCAGCGGCAGCATCAGCTCGGGTTCCTCGTCCACTTCCTCGGCCGCGGGCATGATCGGCGGGGTTTGTTGGGCGAGCTTGATGAAGGGCTCCCCCGCCCGGGCGCACCAGAGCGCGTCATCCGGCGCCGGCAGGGGCTGCGGTTCGACCGGGTCGAAGCCGCCGTCCTCGAAGGGCGGCGGCATGGCCGGAGCCGGCGTGTCGGGGGCGGCGCTGTCGTCGAGCTGCGGCGGGATCTGGAACGGATCGCCGTCGCGATGGGCGGCGACCATCAGGATATGGTCGAGACGGTCGAGCAGCTCGTCACCGAAGGGATGCGGCACCATCAGCTGGCTGCCGGTGGTGACGTAGATGGCATGGTCGGGGTGGGCGAGGATCTGCGCGGCGGACGGCAGGACCGCAGCGGGCCGGGGCGGGGCCGCCGGCCTTGGGCTGGCCATGGCAACGGCCTGCTGAGGAGGTTGAGAGGACGGCGCGGCGCCGGAGCCTTCAGCCGCCGTCGCCTGGCGCGCGAGCGTTGGCGCCGGCTGTTGCCGCGGTGCAGGCGATTGCGGATCGCGGTTGAGTTGTGATTGTCTGGGAATCAGGCGGCTTGCGCCGCGCACGATCCAGGTGGTCACGCGAAAGGCGAAGCCGAGCAGGGCGAAGACCAGCTTCATCTCGAGCTTGAGCAGTCGGAATATGCCGTCCAACATCTATGACGCCTATGCCACCAAGATCTGCCGCCACGCCGGCTTGCCGGCAGGATGCTACAGCGCCCACGACCTCACCGCCATCATCATGCAGCTGCCGCTGGGCGAGGCCCATGCCGCGCTCGACGGGGTCGAGCATGCGGCCCTGCCGCGGCTCGGCGAGACGGTGACCATCCAGGCGCACATGCAGAAGAACTTTTTCGACGTGCTCGGCATGGCGGGACGGGAGCTGTTTGCGTTCACGGTGCCGGTGCTGATCCGGCGGGACTATCTCGAGCGCCTCGAAGGCTGGCGGGAATGGCGGGTGCTGGCGCTCTATCTCGGTCAGTCGGACCTTGAGCCGCTGGTGGTGTTCCGCAACACGCCGATCGCGATCAAGACCGGGCTGCTCGAGGAGACGGTCTATTATGTGGCGGACGTGCGGGTAGCTTGTGCGGGGGAGAATTTTGAATGGCAGCAATAGCCGACAATTTTTATTGTAATTTCGTGAGTCGGATCGGAAAATCGCCCGTGAGATAAAATGTATCTCACGGGCGATTTCGCGAATAAAGTGCACTTTTCGCAAGGACTATATTTTTATGACATCGTTTTGACTCGTATCGGATCGCCGGTTTCGAATTTCGTCTTGCAGCTCTTTCAACCGCTCGCGTTCGATTTGCTTCCATTCCGCTAACGGGGAGTGAAGTTCGATTCGTTTCTTAGAACCATCCCCGACATGTTTTTTTTCGTCGGTGTAAAACGTGACCATGAGATGCTCCCTTAGGTATCTAGAGTAAAATGGAGTATATCTCTAGATACAGCGGCGTGTCCACCCCAATAGTAAGGCGGATTTATTAAGCTGTTCTTGGCTATTTGCGATCTTAGGAACCATGTTAGCGTCCTATTAGCGCGATTCGCTTCGCGCAGGACCGCATTAGCGATAATTGCGCGCGTCTGGCTATATGGAATCATTTTGCCGGTGCGTGCCCCCGCCGGCAAACACATTAACAGTTGACCTCGTCTGTCGAGAATTCGCACGAACTCGCGAACGATGTCCACAGATAGCAAACTCAGATCCGCTCCCTCATTAGAGATATTGAAGCCGTACGGAGGATCCGTGACGATGATATCGATCGACCCATTCGGAACGTTTAAACGCATATATTCTCGGCAATCTATTCCCGACACAACATTAATGCCTTCGTTACGATTAATACGCCCCCCCAGTTCTTTAAAAAACCCTGCGCTTTCACCTACGCCACGAGAATATAATGAATTGTATGTCCCTGATATTTCATCGCCACCGTTCGGTGAGGACTCTTGATTCTCTCGAATAGAAATCAATGCAGATAATTCAACAATGAATCGCTCATTAACTTCATGTCTGAGCGCTTGATCAACAGCGGCAAATCCCTGTCTAATTATTTGATAGTAATTCATTTTGATAGAGCGCCATATGATCCACATCAGCATTCGATCGTGAAAGGAATACGACATCATTGTCGACAGAAGCGCAGGAGATAATTGTTCGAGAGGCTGCGCATGGCTCGTTAATATCTCATCAGTCCCGTTTCTTGGCATAAATAATCGACTAGCAATCCAGTTTACTTTCGCTCCAATATCCTTAGGCATATCTTGCATTAACAAAGCGTCTTGAATCGTTTCTCGATTAATACGCTGTTGTGAATCATTCTCATATATACCCTCAAAAAACCGTCGAAGTGTCTTAAGAGAGCTTGAGGAGAGTGAAAAAAACTCGGCGTTATCAATAATAGCTTGTCGTGATGAATGCTCTAAATCGACCCCTGTAAAATGACATCTTGGAAAAACCGAAACAGCGTCAAATAACGTTGTTCCGGTCCCTAAAAAGGGATCAAATATGCGTGTCTCTTCCGGCGCCTTAATTTGTCCAGGACGAGAAGTATTGAGCATCGCTCTGCAAAGCGTATGCGGCAGCGTCACACTCTGGAGCCACCCGGGCTTGCGCTCTTTAAATATTGCTAGAGGATTGTCGTTGAATACATATTGGATATATACGATAAAATAGTTTCGTTCGCCTGCAACACATCGGCGCTTATTGCTAATATACTCCATTTCTCTATCTGTAATAAACCAGATAGAGAA
>NZ_JAAAMG010000038.1 GCF_010500815.1 Jiella pacifica | reverse complement strand
GAAGGCAAGGTCGCGATCGTTACGGGCGGCGGGCGCGGGCTCGGCCGGGCGATGGTTCTGGGCCTCGCGGCGGCGGGCGCGCGGGTTGTCACCACCGCATCGCGCGAGGCGACCGAAGTCGAGGCCGTGGCCCGCGAAGCCGGTGACGACCGGGTTGTTCCGATGTTCGCCGATGTCTCACGCGAGGAAGACTCCGCCCGCGTCGTCGCAATGGCGCTTGATCGCTTCGGCAGGCTCGACATGCTCGTCAACAACGCCGGTCGGGGGATGAAGTATGTCAGCGAGCGCTTCCTGACTGACCCGACCCGGTTTTGGGAAACCGATCCTGATGTCTGGCGCATGGTGATCGACACCAACGTCAACGGTCCCTTTCTGATGGCGCGAGCTGCAGCCCCGGTAATGATTGCGGCAGGTCGCGGCCGCATCGTCAATGTCACGATGAATCACGCCACCATGCGACGGCGCGGCTTCTCACCCTACGGCCCATCCAAAGCGGCACTTGAATCTGAGACGATCATCTGGGCGCAGGATCTCCAGGGCACAGGTATCACGGTGAACTGCCTTCTCCCCGGCGGCGCGACGGCGACAGGCATGATTCCGGACGACCTCCCTCAGGAGGTGCGCACCGAACTGCTCGATCCTGCAATCGTCATCCCGCCACTTCTCTGGCTTGCCTCGGAGGCATCAGAGGGGGTGACAGGGTGCCGGATCGATGCCTCACGCTGGAGGAGAGAGCTACCGGAAGCTGAAGCCGCCAAGGCAGCGATGGATAACGCCGGCTGGGCCGTCGCCTGATCCGGAGGCCGCCATGGGCGCGATGGATCGCGGCGCACGGGTTTCATCATTGAAGTCCTGCGTTCCTTTAGTGTTTGTGCATAAATAACAGTTTTGCACGGGAGCCAAGTAGCTGAATAATCCGTGCTTTTTTGTGCGAAAATGACGTGCATAATAGGGCATGACAGAGCTACTAGAACAGGCCGTTGAGCGCGTTCGTGCGCTGCCCCCCGATCAACAGGACGAGTTCGCGCGCGTCCTTCTGCGCCTCACCGGGGACGACGAGGCCGTCTATCAACTAAGCCCCGAGGAAGAAGCCGACTTGATCGAGGCCGAAGCCGAGATCGAGCGCGGCGAGTTCGCTACCGCTGCCGAGGTCGAAGCCGTCTTCTCGAAATATCGCCTTTGAGGCTGCGCTACACGAGAACTGCGCTTCGCCAGATCGAGGACGCGCTTTCCTACACCGCTGTGCGTTCGCCGCAGGGAGCGGCCGGAATGCGCGAGCGCATTCTTGCCGCCGCCGCCTTGGTGCAGGATCACCCACGCGCCGCGCAGGCCAACAGCCGCCCCAACACACGGCGCGTTGCCCTGACGCCCTATCCTTACGTCCTATTCTACCGCATCGCGGCCGACGAGGTGGTGATTACCCGGCTTCGTCACGCAGCCCGTAGGCCCCTCTCCGAGGCGCGCCGGTCATGACGGTCTACGGCTATGCGCGGGTATCGACGGACGGCCAGAGCGTTGACGCACAGGTGCGACAACTGACGGATGCCGGTTGCGAGAAGGTGCTTCGGGAAGTGGCAAGCGGCGCGAAGTCCGACCGCGCCCAGCTTGCCCGCGCCATTGCTGCCCTTCATCCCGGCGACGTTCTCATGGTGACGCGGCTCGCCCGCTCAACCCGTGATCTTCTCAATACGCTTGCGACGATCACGGACAGAGAGGCATCATCGTTCGCGGTCTGGCGTCGTAGTCGCAGCCGCATCGCCTTCTGTCTCGCCGCTTCAGGTGACACGCCAAGACGGCGCCTAACTCGCTGTAAGTCAACCACCCTTCGGCCATGTTGAACGCCTGTCGATCGCCCAGTTTAGGCGCGTACGGCTGAGCGGAACAGGAAAGTGCCACAAGGCCTCACGGGCTTGACATCTGGACAAAAGTGCCCACCTTGGCCGGACAGTTTTGTCCGTTTGCAGTTTGCCCGTATGCTCAAGCTCCGTACCGACGCGGCCCAGAACCGGGCCGACATCTTGGCGGCCGCCGATCTCGTGTTCGCCGAGTGTGGCGTCACCGCGCCGCTCGACCTTGTCTGCAAGCAGGCGGGTGTCGGGCGCGCCACGCTCTACCGGAACTTCCCCGATCGGCACGGCCTGCTGCTAGCGCTCCTCGATCGCTCCATCAACGAAATGGAGGACAAGGCCAGGTCGCTCGGCGAGGCGCCGAACGCATTCTTCAAGCTCTTGCGCTTCCAGGCGGAGCGGATCAGCGCCCGTTCGTCCCTGGTCGACTACTGGCGCGTCATCGATCGCGAGGCTCCGGAGATCCGTCGCGCACGCCAGCGCATGCATGCCCTAATCAAGCCGCATCTCGAACGGGCGGTCAGCGCAAAGCTCTGCCGTGCGGACCTGAACGACGAAGACATCTCCCTGCTGACCAGCATGCTCGGTGCGGCGCTGCGTGGACGCACACCCGACGAGCAGGTTGGGCTCGGAATGCGCGCTCTGGACCTGATTATCGAGGGGCTGAGGCCCGGGACGAACAGGCCATGAAGCAACCCGTCTTCCTGGAGCCGCCGCCGAACTGGACTCCGGAGGAGCGGCCGATGCTGCCCGGCTCGCCAGCGGCGATCTATCACCGCCCATCCGTTCGCGCCGCTTATGCCGCAGTGGGCGTTCTGGTCGGCATCACGGGAGGCCTCGGTAACGCTCTCGTCTCGGCGAACCTGCCCCAGATCCAGGGGCAACTCGGCCTGACGCCCTCGGAGGGCGCCTGGCTGCCCGCTGCCTACGTGATGGTCAACGTCACCTCGAACCTTCTCCTGTTCAAGTTCCGCCAACAGTTCGGCATCCGTCGCTTCGCCGAACTCGGGATCTTCGCCTACGTGATGGTGACGCTCCTGCACGTCGTTGCCGAAGACTATTCGACCGCCCTGTTCGCCAGGGCCATCAGCGGCTTTGCCGCGGCGCCCATGAGTTCGCTCGGGCTCTACTACATCCTGCAGGCCTTCCCGAAGGCGAAGATGGGTTCGGGTTTTTGCATCGGACTCGCGATCTCGCAGATTGCAGGTCCCCTCGCGTGGCTGGCCTCCCCTGCGCTCCTCGACATCGGAGACTGGCGCGGGCTCTATTTGTTCGAGCTCGGTATGGCGCTCTGCACTATGGCAGCCGTGGTCGTGCTCAAGCTCCCGCCCGGGATGCGGATCCGCGTGTTCGAGCCCCTCGACATCCTGACCTTCCTGCTGCTCGCGCCAGCCATGGCGCTTGTCGCTGCGGTCCTGGCGCAGGGACGGATACAGTGGTGGCCCGACCAGCCTTGGATGGCGGGAGCGCTGATCGCGGCCCTTCTCCTGTTCCTCGTTGCCGGTTTCATCGAGCATCACCGCGAGAGACCGCTCATCCAGACCCGTTGGCTCGGCACGGCAGAGGTATTCCGCTTCCTGTTGGGCGCGCTTGGTATCCGCCTTCTTCTCTCCGAGCAGACCTATGCGGCAACCGGGCTGATGCGCACGCTCGGCATGGGACCGGATCAGCTTCAGCCGCTGTATCTCGTGATTATGTTGGGAACGGCGGCGGGCGCCGTTTTGGCAGCCCTGCTGTTCGATCCGAAGCGGCTGACTTTCCTAGTGATCGCCTCCGTCGTCCTAATCATTGTCGGCAGCACCATGGACCAGGGCGCGACAAGCCAGACGCGGCCGCACGACCTCTTCTTCAGTCAGTTTCTCGTGTCCTGCGCGGGCGGCATGTTCCTGGGTCCGCTCATGATCAAGGCGGTCATGCCTGTGCTGATGACGCGCGGTGCCGACTATATCGTCACCTTTGTGATCCTATTTTCGGTGTCCCAGAGCGTTGGAGGTCTCCTGGGGCCGGCCATATTCGGAACGTTCCAGCAGTATCGCGAGCACGAATACTCCGCCCAGATCGTTGCCGAGATCGCCCCCACCGATCCGATCGTGGCCCAACGCCTCCAGATCCAGGGACAGGTCTATGGCCAGGTGATCACCGACCCGGTGCTGCGCAATGCGCAGGGCATCGCGCTCCTGTCCCAGGCCGCGACCCGGGAAGCCAACGTGCGCGCCTATAACGACGTCGTCGTCCTCAACACATTCATCGCGCTGGCGTTTCTCGCCTGGTCGCTCTTCCAGACGCTGATTGCAAGCTGGAAGGCCATCACCGCGGCTCGAGTGGTTCCCGCCGCGCAAGGGACCGACTGATCACCATGGATATCATGCACAGAAACCCCGACGCCGACCGCATCGACGACAGGAACCTCGCGGCGGAGAGGGAGCGGAACCTCACCCCGGGCGAGGACCCCAACACGCTTGCAACGGATGCCGCGCCGGTGGAGTCCCGCACGGGGGAGCCGAAGCCGGCCGAAGGCGCAAGTCCGGCAACCGCTCCCACGCCCGCGCCCGGGGCGGAGGATCCCGGTCCGCCGAAGAAGCTCTACCCAAGATTGTCGACAGTCCTCGTCATGATGGTCGTCGCGCTCGTCGGCATCACTGTCATCCTCTACGCCTGGCGGCTTCCCCCCTTCGCCACCGCAAACGTCACGACGGACAACAGCTACGTGCGCGGGCAGATGACGGTTCTCGCGCCGCAGGTGAACGGTTATGTCACGGACGTTCTGGTCAGCGACTACCAGGATGTGAAGGCTGGGGACGCGCTCGTGAAGATCGACGACCGCATCTACCGCCAGCAGCTCGAGCAGGCGCAGGCCGGGCGCGAGCAGGCCGCCGCCCAGCTTGCAAATGCCGAGCAGACGATGGCCCAGAACCGGGCCGAGATCGCCGCGCGCGAGGCCGACCTGTTCCAGGCGGAGGCCGAACTCGCCCGGGCGCAGGCGGCCCGCGAACGAACCACCACGTTGACGAAGAAGGGTTTGCAGACGCGTGCCGAAGCCGGCGAGGTCGAGGCGATCCTGCGCTCCGCCGAAGCCGGGGTCAGGCGGGCCGAGGCCACCATAGCCATCGCCAAGGAAACACTGCGCGCCACCGAGGTTTCGAAGAAGGGACTGGCGGCCGCGGTCCGCACTGCCGAGGCCCAGGTGCACCTGGCGGAGATCAACCTGTCCAACACGGTCGTTCGCGCCCCGCGCGACGGCCAGGTCGGGGAAGCGACGGTGCGCCCCGGGCAATACGTCTCCGCCGGCTCGCAATTGATGTTCCTCGTGCCCGATACACTGTGGGTGGTGGCAAACTTCAAGGAGACGCAGACCCACTACATCGCCGCCGGGCAGAAGGCCTCCTTCACCGTGGACGCACTCGGCGGCCGGCGCTTCACGGGCACGGTGCTCGAGCTCGCGCCCGCCACGGGCTCCGAGTTCAGCGTGCTGCGGGCGGACAATGCCAGCGGTAACTTCACCAAGGTGGTCCAGCGCTTACCGGTGCGGATCACCATCGATCCTGGCCAGCCGGAAGCTGATCGTCTGCGCCCGGGCCTTTCCGTAGTGGCGAAGGTCGACACCAGCAATCTGGCACCCGAGCAGACCAACTGGCTCGCTGAGTTCAAGCTTCCGGAAGTGGTCCAGGAATGGGTGTCCTCGTAGGAATCAAGGCGATGGAACTCAGGACGGGCCCAATCTCGCATCCAATGGAGATGATTTTCCACGGTTGATCGACGAGCTTGTTCCAGGCGCCGCAGCAGTGAGCGATGATGTCGTCGTAGTCGGCAAAGATGCGGTTCGACAGCCAGTTGCCGACTGGTCGCGGTCGCGACGGTCGAGCCAGGGGCGCGGATCACTTTCACTCTGCGTCAAAAGGCCTAACCCAGTATTTTTCCACACTCACCTATGATCTGAAACAGAATTGCTAATTCTGTTTCAGTACGGGCCATACCAGAACGTCAGAAACGATAGATCAGTCGCGCGCCAGTGCTCTCGAGGCCGTCATTCGACGAAGCGAGGTTGGCGTTGGAAATATGGTTTAGATAGACCTGCATGCCAATATCGCGGGTGAAATCTAAGCCGGCACTGGCCTGGAGATGGAACAGCACGGGCGAGCCGAGATCGCGAAGTTCGCCCTCGTCGTTGCGCTTCTTTTGATCGGTGTTGACCGAACCGCCCAAGCTGAAGCCGAGGTAGAAGCGGTCGGTCAGGTAGGCTTCCCAGTTCAGGCCGGCATAAAAGACGTCGATCGGATCGTCCGAGATGGCTATGTCGGTGCCGATATAGGGCCGCGGCGAGCCGAGGACGGCGAGGAAGGCTGGCGAGGGTGCTAGTACCTCGCCGTTGATGACGCCGCCGTCGAAGGTATCCGGCGTAAACGGTCCAACATCATAGGCCGCCCCGCCGGCACGCACTTCGTAGCGCGCGGCGTTCTTGCCGATGTCGATGCCGCCTAAGAAGCCAGCCTCACCAGCCGCCGCCGAGTACGAGCCAAGGGCCAAGAAAGCGACCATTGCGGCGAGTTGAGTTGAAGTTCGCATGAAGACTCGCAGCTGGTCGGTGAGGATATATCTCCCATACTAGATCGGAGTTTGATCGTCCGAAACTGCATCATTTTTAATCTCCGCTATCTTGGTCGAAGGAGTGACATTTTCGCTACGCAGCATCTGGCTCTGGCACGGCGAGAGACCAACGGGCGGGTGGCGAGCCGTTTGCTGGCGCTGGCGGGCGCGCTGTGGTCGTGTCCGTCAACGTGGTGGAAATTGGGTGTAACTGAAGCGGTCCCGTTTCAGGCGACTGCGGTGGAAATCCGTGTGGTTTCAGGCTTGGTGCCGGCGGCCATGAGTTCGGCCATAGGCTCGGTCTGCATGTAGCGGTTCTGCGTCTGCCATTCGTCGTTGGCTTCGAGGAGGACGGCGCCGATGAGGCGGATGATCGAGCCTTCGTTCGGGAAGATGCCGACGACATCGGCGCGCCGCTTCACCTCCTTGTTCAGGCGCTCCAGTGAATTCGTAACCGGTATGACAGTGGCGGTGCCTTCTGACCCGGCTGCGGTTTTTCAACCGCGGCGTATGGTGAGACCATCCGGGACAGGGGGCACCGGGAGCACGCAAGTGCGGGCAGGCCGATCTATTCGATGAGCTGAGAGCTCGTGTTTGTAGCTGGCCGCCCCTGCGACCTGCCCGGTTGCGCCGAGAGCGCGGATCCGTAGGTGTCGTGTCGCCCGCAGCTCCCGTTTCCTAACCAGGAAAGGAGGAGCCGATGAGGCGGGTAATTGGAATGGACATCCACCGCACGTTTGCGGAGGTGGTGTTTTGGGAAGAAGGAAGGCTGCGCCATCACGGCCGGGTCGACATGACCCGGTCAGGCCTCGAGGGCTTCGGGCGCAGTCTCCGGAAGGACGACGAGATCGTCGTTGAGGCAACGGGCAACGCGATGTCGGTTGTCAGGGTGCTGTCGCCCTTCGTTGCCCGCGTCGTTGTTGCCAATCCGATGCAGGTGAAGGCGATCGCGCATGCCCGCATCAAGACAGACAAGATCGATGCTGGCGTCCTGGCACAGCTTCAGGCCAGCGGCTTCCTGCCCGAGGTCTGGGTGCCGGATGATCGGACCGAACGGCTGCGTCGGCTGGTTGCCCGGCGCAATCAGGTCGTGCGGCATCGGACGCGGGTGAAGAACGAGGTGCACGCGATCCTCCAGGCGCACCTCGTGCCGAAGTGCCCGCACGCCGATCTGTTCAACAAGCGCGGCCGAGACTGGCTTTCGAGACAAACAGTGCCGGACTACGAACGGGCCGCGATCGCCCGCCACATGCGCGAGATCGACCGTCTGGCTGACGACCTTGCCGAACTGGACGGCGATATAGCGAAGGACACGGTAGACGATGCCGATGTCCAGCGGCTTTTGACGATCGCAGGGGTCAATGCCGTGGTCGCTGCCGGCATCGTTGCTGCTATCGGAGACGTTTCCCGCTTTCACGAACCGCAGAAGCTCGTGAGCTACTTCGGCCTCAATCCGAGGGTTCGTCAGTCGGGCCTGGGCATCGCCCAGTACGGACGGATCAGCAAGCACGGGCGATCCCATGCCCGCGGCCTCCTCGTGGAGGCGGCATGGGCTGCTTCGAAGGCGCCGGGTCCATTGCGGGCGTTCTTCCTGCGGATCCGCAACCGGCGGGGACATCAGGTCGCGGCGGTCGCCACGGCTCGCAAGCTCGCGGTCCTGATCTGGCACCTTCTCACGAAGAAGCAGGACTATCTCTGGCTCCGACCATCCCTTGTCGCGGCCAAGCGACGTCAGCTCGAACTCAAGGCTGGCGCACCGTCCGAGAAGGGAAAGGGTCGGCGGGGTGCTGCCTACGCCTACAATCTCAAGGCCCTGCGAACCCGAGAAAGGGAAGGCTCTGAACAGGCCGAGAAAGCCTATGAGCACATGATGCGGCATTGGCGCCCGCAGGGGGCGAGGACGAAACGGCGCACGGACGCCACAAGCGAGGAACGACAATGATGGCGGCGTGGCAGCGCTTGCATCCTCGAGCGCTGCTCTTTGCCACGTGGTCGTCCGTGCCAGGAGAAAATAGCAGATGATTTGAAGAAGCGCTTGTCGATGTCATCCGTCGAGTGGATTCGGGTCCGGTGCTGGCTGGGAAAGTCCAGATGCGTCAACACGTCGGTCTCGCTGTCGTCGATAAAGCCGCCGAGCTTGGGGCATTTCCCCCGGAGCTGGTCGGCGACGTGGCGCAGCGCTTGGGCAGCGCTGGCGCGATCAGGCTGGATGAAGGCCTGGCGCAGGGCCGCCGCCGCCATGCTCTGCTGCGCCTTCGGGACATAGGACAGGGCGTTGCGCATCCAGTGGACGCGGGGGCTGTTGAACAAGTGGGCGTCCCCTGATTCACTGGTCCTGTCGATGATTGCCGGAGGCAGCGATGCTGGGTCGGAAGGAGCGCGATCAACTCGAACTCTACATGTGCGGGTCGCTACGCGACCTCCTTCCAGACGACCACATCCTCGTCCGCGTCGATCGCGTCCTGGATCTTTCCTGGCTGCGCGAAGCCGTCTCGGAATGCTACTCGCCCGGTTCTGGACGGCCGGGGATCGACCCCGAAGTTGCGGTGCGCCTGATGCTGGCAGGCTTCCTTCTGGGAATTGTCCATGATCGACGTCTGCTGCGCGAAGCTCAGGTCAACCTGGCGATCCGTTGGTTCATCGGCTTCGGCCTGCACGAGGCGTTGCCCGATCATTCCTCGCTGACCCGCATCCGCCAGCGCTGGAGTGCCGAGCGGTTCCGCCAGATCTTCAAGCGCACGGTCACCGCCTGCGTCTCGGCCGGGATCGCGAAGGGCGAGGTTGTTCACGTCGATGCCTCCCTGATCCGGGCGGACGTCAGTTGGGAGAGCCTGGCGGTCCGCCACGTCGATTCCATTCGAGTCGAGAACGGCGACGCGAGCGAAGCCTCCCAGATTGCCGAGGACACCGCCAAGACATCCCGCAAGTCTGGTCGATACAAGAAGGTCTGTGTGACCGATCCAGATGCCAGCATGGCAACCAATGGACGCAATCGGCGACTGGAGCCGGCCTACAAGCAGCATGGGGTCGTCGATGATGTCTTCGGCGTTATCCTCGACGTCGAGATTACACCCGGCGATGTCAACGAGGGGCAGGAGATCCTGAACCGTCTCGACGCCGTGGCAGACACGACCGGTGCAACGATCAAGGTGGCGACGGCCGATGCCGGGTATGCCTATGCCAAAGTCTTTGGCGGCCTCGAACGGCGCGGCATCACAGCCGTGATCCCGACCAAAGCAGAACCGGTCCGGAGCAAGGTGCCGCTTCGCCAGTTTCGTTATGATGCCCGGCATGATCACGTGAAGTGCCCACGCGGCCAGATCCTCCAACCCAATCGGACAAAGATCCCGCATGGACGGTTCTTCGCGTCCAAGGCCGTTGACTGCGCCGGGTGCGATCTCGCCACGATCTGTCTTTCTCCGTCCCGTGTTACCAAGGCCGTCGTCATCGTGCACGATTATCCAGCTCTGCTACGCGCCCGCCGGCGCCGCGAGCAGTGGGGTGAGGAAGACAAGCGTCTGTACCAGCGCCATCGCTGGCGTTCGGAAGGGTTCCACGGCGAGGCAAAGACCTGGCACGGGCTGGCCCGGGCAGTTCGGCGCGGGCTCGCGAACATGAGAATCCAAGCCTACCTGACGGCCGCGGCCATCAATCTGAAGCGGCTCGCACCGATCTGACCAAGACCGTCCTCGTCCTCTGGCTCATACAAGGGGCTTTCGCCTCTTAGCGAACGCAATCTGGCTTCCCCATTCCGCCAGACTCGTACAAAGGCGCCGCCGAGCTTCAGCCGGACAGGCCGGATCTTCGCTTCCTGCGATGCTTCAAACGCCGACTTGTTCAACAGCCCCACGCGGCAGCGCTGCCAGGAGGCGCTAAACACCCGGCGGATGGCCGCCTTCAGCCCTTCATGAGCATCCGAAATCACGAGCTTCACGCCGGAAAGGCCGCGGCGCACGAGGCTCTTGAGGAAGGTCGACCAGAAGGTCTCCGCTTCCGAGGGGCCGATGTGGAGGCCCACGATCTCGCGCTTGCCGTCCGTGTTGACGGCCACGGCGATTATCGCCGCGACCGAGACGATGCGCCCACCCTCGCGCTGCTTCAGATAGGTCGCGTCCAGCCAGAGATACGGCCATTCGCCGGTGAGCGGACGATCCAGAAAGCCGCCGACACGCTCGTCGATGTCTTTGCACAGCTTCGACACCGTGCTCTTCCTCCTTCCATCAGAGAGCTCTCCAGTTTTGCGAGGCAAGTCCACGGTCGTCTCCACCGCCATTCGGATCGCGTGTCGTTTCGCGAGGGGGTTCAAGGGTGGCTTGGGCGCCAGGATAACGATATCCGCTGCCCATCCACCCCACGAGCGCCAGCACGAACAGCGTCGCAATCCAGCCGGCGCGCGACTTTGCTTCGTGTTGAGGTTTCACGACAGGATGCTCCGGAGCGATCTGGTCAGCTGACATGCTCGCCCGACGGCTCGCGTGCGCAGAGTTTGGTCGTCAAATCCGCCAAGGAGGCGACGGCCGTTTCAAAAAAGTGCTCGGCCTCCTGCAGGCGGGCATCTTCGCGGGTGGCATTCGAGGGAAGGCTGGCGCGGGCCTCGACGATACTCTTCAGGGTCTCTCCCATGCGCGCGGCGACCCCCCGCATCATATTGACATAGGGCTGCTCGGCCAGGCGGAAGAAATCCTGACGCTCGCCTTCCATCGATACGCGCTCGATCAGCCCCTTGGCCTCAATGAGCCGCGAGTTCGTGCTGATCGAGCCACGGCTGACACCCAGCCGGTGCGCCAAATCTCCGAAGCTGATTGGTTCAAGCTCGAGGATCATGAGCCCGAAGAGGCGCCCGGCGATGCGGGGCAGACCTTCCGTTTCCATGTGCGTACCCATCTGATCGATGAAGCGCTTGCGCACTTCTTCTAACGAGCAGCAGGGGGCAATCTTCTTTTTTCGCAGGACCATCGCTTGCGAACATCCGTCCCGTGGGTGTTGCGGCGTCGTGTTGTACAACGAGTGACGCCCGCACTCGAGCTTGGGCCGGAAAACCCCGGACCATGCCTACTTCAACCGGCCATTTCTCGCAGCGGCCTAAACCCGGCACACAATCCACTTATCAGGCCGACGAGCCTGTTCAGACAAACCGAGCCACCTCTAACCGAGCCACCTCTGAGCGGTAGATCGGCGACAGGTCCTGGTCGATCTCGAGCCAGTCGATCAATTCGGCGATGTCGTCCAGGGCGCCAGAACTCCGCTTTGCTCCCGCGTCCCCGAGCCGAAGAGCTTCCTGACCAATGCGACGCCGCGCCATGACCCAACCTCCCGTCCGAAGAACTTCAGTGAATCAACGATACAGGTTGCCGGCAAGCCCCCGCGCACAGGTCTCATTACACCCACTGGATCGCGCCGATCCAGCTTTAGCCAGGAGCGCCATTCCGGGGAGACAATGCGGACGATGTTGGAGTCGTTTCGACGGTGGGTCAGGCGTCGTTCCTCGCTCGTGAGCAACCCTAGCACTCTGGCTTTGCGAAGCGCATTCCGAGCGGTCGAAACACAGACGCCTGCGACGGCTGCAATTTGACCGATAGGCGATCGGCAATCTCCTCGCTTGGTCACCTCTGCGCCGATGAGGGCCAAGACGGCCCCCTCTCCCATTGTGAAATGTGCAGCTATCTTTGGCGGCATTCGACCGGCAGCGGCCCACCGACGACATCTCTGAAGGCTCTCTGGCGTTCTGGGCTGCGAACCTATCCGGTGTCGTCCAGGTTTCGGCGCTGGTCCGATTTTCCTGGTCTCGATCAGCGCTGAGAGAGTTTCGGCCTCGGCGTCGGACAGCCGACCGGCGGCGTAGGCCTTCCAGATTGCTGAGGAGACACGCGGGAGCTGCGATCTCTGGCAGTCTGTTACCGCTTTTCGAAGCTGGTGAGAAAGCATCTTCTTCTCCGAAGGGCGGGCATCTGCCATCCGCTTCGGCGTCAAATCCATTCTGGGCAACTCCCAGGCAACGATGAGAAGGGGAGCCCGCATTGTGGACTCCCCTGCAGAGGCCAGAACGGACACTGAGGCTCTGACTAAACATTCAGATAGATCGCTTTTGCCTTCCGCTCGGCACGTTGGCCGTCACGGGTGAAAGTGGCTCAAGGCCTCGCGACTGCAGGAGCATATTCCAAGCTTCATGACCTAATTTCTGCAACGATAGCCCGGTATCAAGCGATAGCTGACGCATCCGGCGCCGGTCCTCGGTAGCGACCAAAACACTCAGTGGGACGATGCGCGGCGGTTCGGTCGTTTGCTGTGGTGCTGGTTCGTTCGCGGGCGCGGCTTCCTGCGGTTCGTCCTCAAAGCCTCCGATAAGGTCGGCCAGGTTTCGTCCCTTCTTACTCATGGCTGGTTCCTTCCGTCCTGATCCAGTTCCAAACTCTTCGGATCTCGGCTGTTGCCATTTCTGCAGGGCCTCCGCGCATCTCGCTCACTCCTCGACCCTCAAGAGCTGCATCGAGGTAGATTGTTCGATCGGTCAGATGATGCGGGCAGACAGGGACGGGATATCGGGATAATGCTGCCCTAGCGCTCGTCGCCCTCGCCTCGTTCCTGGCTGCGTTGACGACCACGATGGCGCGCTTGCCGAGGCGGCGGATAATTTTCAGCGTGGCGCCGATTGCTTCTAGATCGTCAGGCGACGGACGAACCGGGACGATGACAACATCCGAAACTCGGGCGGCCTCTGCTTCAGGCTCTGCGACTGCTGGGCGAGTGTCGATGAACAAATCGCCGGGCTTGCCGTGCAGCGCATTGACTGCCCTTGTTAGGTCCAAACCTTCAGAGATTAAGAGGTCTGGATATTTTAAGGGAGGATCGATTTCCTGTCGGCGCTGCCACCACTTCGTGCTTGTGCCTTGTGGGTCGCGGTCGATGATGACGGATGGACCGTTCTCGGATGCCAATACGGCCAGTTGGCGGATGATCGTTGATTTACCCGCTCCACCTTTCTGCGAGATCAGCGAATACGTTCGCACCTTAGCTCCTCCTAGACTTCGAACATTCTAAGGTACAAACCTTAGAAGTGCAGAAGGACCTAGGGATAAAGGTTTTTATCCTCCAGAGGTCCGAAGGATTTAAGGCCATCCCGGGCTTGCGCGAAGCTGACCATCCTTGTCTCCATGGGCATGGCCGGTTTCCCGCGACTCGGGTAGCGTGGCTGACTAGTCAACGTGCGACGAGTGATTCCTATGCCGCAAAAGAAGATGGCCGAATACGCCGCTCAGTCTCGGGCACGCCGCAGGGCGCTGGGGATGCGGTCTACGGAAGCTGTGCTGTACCAGCGGGAAATCGCTATCCTCGATGACATCAAGGATCGGCTTGGACTTGCCTCGCGATCAGACGCCATCCGCGTCCTAATAGCCAGGACCGATCCCGACGCAATCACCCCGGTCGACGTCGCGAAGCTTGAGCAGAGCGCCGCGTGATGCCGGACACCGCTGCCACTGAGAGAGGGACGCTATAGGCAAAGAAAAAGCCCCGAGCGGGGGACCGCGCGGAGCCTTTCCGAAGTGAAATAAGCAACTCTACGGATAAGGCCCTCCAGCGACATCGTCAATACAAATCGCGGTCCACCGCCACGGCGAAGCTTTGCCCCGCGCAAGGATTCACGATGACGGAACATCAATGGCGTGCGCCTGCTGGCGTGCGAGCGCTCGGACGTACCTGCTCTGCGGAAACGTTGTGGAGGGGTGAGGACGTCCGCAGTTTTGCGCAGGGAGTTTTCAACCTTGAAGAGCCTGCACCGACCTCGCCGACATTCGAGGCTCGGGCGAAGATATGGCGGGACCAAGCAAATGGGCTGATCTCGATTGCTGAGGCGCAACGCCGTTCTGCCGCCATAGGAGCCCCGCCGACACGCGCCAAGGGATCACCCGCCCGATCTTCTGCGCCGGCTCGTCCTCGCCACTCACGGCCCGCTCCAAACGCCTCCCGTCAGTATGCCGGCACTATGGCAACGACGGCAGCTCGTGACGATCGCTTGACCCCGAACGCCAAAGCCATGCTCCAGGTGATCCGTGCCAGGTGCGGGAAGGGACGCGAGACATCGACATGCAAAGCGACGCTTGGATCGATCATGTCTCGGTCGGCGCGGACGATCCGCCGTTATCTCGTCGATTTGGTTCGTTGGGGTTATCTAGAGGTTGAGACCCGCCGCACCGCTCGTGGACTGCACACCGGTCTCGTCATCAGGATCACTGAGAAGACGCTACCGTTCTTCGCCGAGACCAAGGGCCTTGCTCGCTGGCTTGCGGAGACAGAGCCGTTCAAGCCATTTGCCGCTTCAAAGCCTGTAGGCCATAGGGTGACATTCCTGACACCCAAAAACGAATCCCAAAAAGATTCTCTATTACAGGGCAAGGAATGGCTTTCGAGAACTGTGATGTGGCGGCCGCCTGCGCCTCAGTGACCTCGCTGCTACCCCACAGCTTTCAAAACCTTGTCTTTTACGAGGCCTATAGCAGCGCCTGAGCGACGGATTACGCCCATTAACTGCCAATCTAGATTGGATCGGCAACCATTCCGCCTACGTTGCGCGCGACTGGTCGAGGTCCACGTGGGCCCCAGTGCATTATTGGGACACGGATATACGGTAGGGATCAACGTCGCAGGTCCTCGACCTTCAGTTCGCGCCAGATCCAGGTGAAGTCGTAGCTGGCCATCGGGTCGGCAGGATCCGGGTGCCGGGCGGACTGGAGCTCGAGATATTTCAGCCACTCGGCGACCTTGTAGCGACCGGCCTTGGATCTGGCGGCGGCGCGCGGCGATTTGTTGCCAAGCATTCCGACCGGCTCATCGAGGATGGAGCGATACTGCCGGTCCAACATCTCGTGGACGAGCCTGGCTTCCACGTCGGGAGGAAGATCGGACTGACGTGGTCCCGGCCCGGGGGGACGGGACGCCATCAACTGTTCGACCGTCTGGATCGAGGTCAGGGGCGTTCGCACCAGCCAGTCCAACGCCTCGCTCAGGAGCTCCGTGCCTCTGGCTGCTCTAGCGGCCGAGTTCACGGCCAGGACCAGGACGCCGTCCTTCATCTCGATGTTGCCGAGGACGGGAACGCCGCCCTCCATCGTAACGTCGAACGAAAGGACGTCCGGTTTCCCGGCCCTGTGTATCGGCTTGGCCGGCTTCGTTTCGAGCCAGTTCCAGAACCGCTCGCTCGCCGGCTCCAGCGCGGTGACGGTCGCAAGCCTGGCGGCGACATCGCCCGGCGCGGCACCCTCGGCGAGCGGAAAGCGCACTTCGTGGAAAAGAAATGCCTCGCCGTCCCGATTGCGCATCTCGGGCAGGGTCTGTCTGAGCAGTTTGGGCAGGGCGTCCATGAGCCAGGCGATGGTGAAGAACGGCGCGGCCATGCGCAGGGCGTCGTCCTCGAGGTGGAGCTTTGCACGCGAGCGCTTCGACTTGCCGGTGATCTCCCTCACGCCGTCCATCAGAAAATCCGTGGCTTCGGACGAGAAAGGCAGGACCCCGCCGGCGAGAATACGCCGCCCACCGATCTCGACGATCCGCGCGGCGATCTTCTCCCAGAGGTGCAGCGTCTTTGTGGCGGTGCCCTCGTGAACGAGGACCGGATCGCCGCCACGCAGGAGGTCGCGCGCCAGGAACGACTGCCCGGGCACGATCTCGCTCACCTCGTAGAGGCTCATGAGCGAGGACCGCAGGGCTGTCATGTAGGTTCTGGTCTGCGCGCTCTCCTTCCAGCCGCGCCGCTTGAGGTAGTCGTCGATCGGGTTGCGCCCGCCCTCGAACTCTTGAGAGAGCGCGTCCTCGAAGGCGCAGCCCCAAAGGGTCATCTGCCAGTGATCGCCGAGGATGTCGCCGAGTTCCTCGAAGTCGAGGTCCGTCTCGTCCAGGACAGCCCCGAAATGCGCATCCATCACGTCCTGGAGGTCGCCCTGCCAATTGTCGCGGCCCATGAACTTCATGAGGCCGAGAAGGTCATGGGTGGTCTTCATGCACGAGCCTCGTCTGGCGGTGTTCGGCGACGATCCTGGATACGGTGGGCTGGCTGACGTCGTAAAGGCGCGCCATCTCGGCGGCGGATTTGCGGCCGGACAGGACGCTTTCGGCGATCTCCAGGCGCTTCTTCGGCGTGAGCTTACGACGGCGGCCGCCGACCCGCCCTTCCGATCTCGCCAGCGCCAGTCCGGCGGAGGTGCGCTCGCGGATCATCGCGCGCTCGAACTCGGCGAAGGAACCGACCATCTGCATCATCATGCGGCCAGCCGGCGTCGTCGTGTCGATCGCCTCGGTTAGCGAGCGGAAGCCCGCGCCGGCGGCTTTGATCCGCTCCATGATGTTCAGCACGTCCTTCAGCGAGCGTGACAGGCGGTCGAGCTTCCAGACGACGATGGTGTCGACGTCCCGTAGCTGGTCGAGCATCCGGTGCAATTCGGGCCGCTCCCAACGACCGCCGGAGGCTTCTTCCTTGAAGATGCGCTGGCAGCCCGCATCCGTGAGCGCCTTGGATTGCGCCTTGTTGGATTGGTCGTCGCCTCTGCTCACCCGGGCGTAGCCGATCAGCACGATAGTTCCTTTCGCAAACGGTCATTTATGGAAGGCCGCCAGCATCGATGACACTCCAGGAGGCAGCGCCTTTCATAATCCTCTTTCATTATGGCATCGTAAGGCAAGAGGTTTGTGAAGGGATGAGGGATGCCGGCGCGGATATCGATGACGAAGACGCAGCGAGAGGCGCTGCTGGCGTTGCCGGACACGGAAGACGACGTCGTGCGGCATCACAGCCTCACCGCAGACGATCTCGCGGCGATCGCCACAAGCCGGACACCCGAGACCCGGCTCGGCTACGCGCTTCAGCTCTGTTGCCTGCGCTATCCCGGCCGATATCTTCGCCGCGGCGAACTGCTGCCGGGCATGATGCTGGATCATATCGCCGAACAGATCGGCGCCGACAGTGATGCCATCGCCCTCTTTGCCCGGCGCGGCGCCACCCGATACGAGCAGTTGGCCACGATCCGCCAGCGCCATGGCTTCCGAGACTTCATTGGGCCGGTCCGTGGCGAGTTCGCCGCCTGGGCAGCGTGCGAAGCGATGGGTCTGACTGACGGCCGTATTCTGCTCGACAGGTTGATCGAGCGGATGCGCACCGAGCGGATCATCATTCCCGGCATCAGCGTGATTGAACGCATGGCCGCCGCGGCGATGCATGCGGCCGACGCGGCGGTGATCACCGAGGTCAGTTCCCGTCTCTCGGACTCGCAGCGCCTGGCGCTGGACACCCTTCTGTCGGATAAGATGCATGTTCGTCAAAGCCGTCTCTCGTGGCTGCGTGAGCCGCCCTCGCGGGTCGGCGGACGGCCGCTTCTCGAGCTCCTCGACAAGCTTGCCCTCATTCGGACGATCGCCAGCGACGTCGCTATCGACCCGCCCGAGTTCGGTCCTCGCATGGCGCAGATGGCTAGGGAAGGCAGTCTCCTTACGGCGCAGGCCTTCCAGCAGATGGGGCAGGCCCGTCGACACACCGTCATGATGGCGACGTTGATCGAGCTCAAGGTCACGCTGACCGATGCCGTCCTTTCCATGTTCCAGTCGCTCGTCGGCCGCGCCAACCTTCATGCCCGCAAGCGGCTCGAGGAAATGATCGCCGCCTCGGCCGAACAGGGCCGCGCCCGATTGACCCGCATCGCCGACGTTCTGGATGCTCTTGTGCAGGCCGCCAGGGTGGAGGGCGATATTGCCGCCGCCGTCACCGCGATTGTCGCGCTCGATGTTGTCGAAGCCGATGCCGCCCTCATCCGGCGAACCGTCCGTCCCGGAAAGTCCGACGTCGTTGGCGAGTTGTCCCACGAGCACCGCGTGTTCAAGCAGATCGGCGCTCGGTTCCTGGCGAGCTTTACGTTCGAGGGCCAACGTGCCTCCCGGTCCTTGCTCGATGCGGTCGCCGTGCTCCGCGATCATGGGGGTGATGGCCGCAAACCGCTGCCGGCGGACTTGCCGCTCGGCCATATCGAAAGACGCTGGCATCGGCATGTCTTCGACAACGGCTCGATCAACCGGACCTATTACGAACTGGCCACGTTCTTCGCGCTGGCCAGTGCCCTTGCCAGCGGCGACGTGTGGGTTCCGACATCGCGGATTCACCGCTCGCTCGATGCGCTGCTCAGCCCGGCTACGTCGGCAACACCGGTCAATCCGGCGCGGCTGCCAGTCATGCCGGTGATCGACGCCGACACTTATATCGAAACCCGATCAGCCGAACTCGATGCGGCTCTCCTTGCGGCCGCACGCGGTCTGCCGGGCAAGGACGCGGCGATGTTCACCGGTGGCAAGCTCCGGTTCCCGAAGGAACGCAAGGATGGCGAGGTCGCCCGCCACGATGCAGCGTCCGCCTCCATCTACCGGCTGATGCCACGCTTGCGGATTACCGACATGCTCGACCAGGTCGATCACTGGACGGGGTTTACCAGCCACTTCGGCCATGTCTCGACAGGTCTGCCTCCCACCGACACCCGGGCCTTCATGGCGACGCTCATCGCCGAGGCGACCAATCTCGGCCTGTCCCGCATGGCCGAAGTCTGCGGCGCCGGCTCGCGGCGAGCCCTGCTGCGGATGCAGACGTGGCACATGCGCGAGGAGACGTTCCGGGCGGCTCTCACCTCCCTCACCGACGCCATCCACGCCGAGCCGCTGTCGGCCTGGTTCGGCGACGGGTGGCGGGCGTCGGCGGGTGGGCAGGCCTTCTATCTCGGCGGCCCCGGCGAGGCCGGCGGCGTCGTCAACGCCCACTACGGGCGCGATGCGATCGTCAAGATCTACACCACGATCACCGGACGCCAGGCGCCGCTGCACGGCAAGGCCATCTCCGGCACCGCCGGCGAGGCCATCCATTCGATGGACGGAATTCTCGGCCATGAAAGCAGCGTCGATATCGCCGCGCTCCATGTCGATGGCGGCGGCGTGTCGGACATCGTCTTTGCCGTGATGCATCTGTTGGGACTGTCGTTCGAGCCGCGGATTCCACGTCTGTCGGATCGCAAGCTCTACGCGTTCGAGCCCAAAACCCGGTACGGCCGCTTGGAGCCACTCTTCGGCCATCGCCTCGATGCCGGGCTGATCCGGGCCCATTGGGACGACGCCCAACGGGTCATTCAGGCCATGAGAGACCGCGTGGTGACGCCTTCGCTGATTCTGAAGAAACTCTCGGCATACCGGCAGCAGAACAGTCTGGCTGCCGCGCTCCGCGAGATCGGCCGCATCGAGCGGACGCTGTTCACCTTGCGCTGGTTCGAGGATCCTGAACTGCGCCGTCTCGTCACCGCCGAACTCAACAAGGGCGAAGCGAGGAACTCGCTCGCCCGGGCTGTCGCATTCCATCGTCTTGGCCGCTTCCGGGACCGCGGGCACGAGAACCAGTCCACCCGCGCCTCCGCCCTCAACCTCGTCACCGCCGCGATCATCCTGTTCAACTGCCGCTATCTCGGCCGCGTCATCGATGCGATGCGCCACAGCGGCATGGCCTTCGACGAAGGGCTGCTCCCACAGCTCTCGCCCCTCGGCTGGGATAATATCAACTTCACTGGCGACTACGTCTGGTCCGACAGCCTCGCCGTCGATGCCGACGGGTTCCTGCCGCTCAGGATCGGCGCGTCATGACCAAGCCAGCGCGCCTACCGTATATCTGTGTCCCAATAATGCACTGGGGCCGTTTTCGCAGCTTCGGGCCGATTTGGCCTTCCCCGGAGATTTGCTCACCGGGGCCGCCAGGGATGGGTGTCAGGCGCGTCGGGTCTTCGGGATCGTACATGAAGCCAGAGGGCGGCTTGCCATAGGTGCCATTGGATGCCCCAGCCGGCGCGGAGCCAAGCTGTTGCACTTCGCCAGAGGAGGGGTCAAAGGAGACGTAGCTGCCATCGGGCAGGGTCTTGAATTGCAGGCTACGCTCCATCATCGCGTCGATGCGCTCGATCTTGGCCTCGTTGCCCTTGATGGCCATTTCTGCCGCCTGCCGCTGCTCGGCGTTCCGCGCTCCCGCCGCAGCGAAACGGCGAACCTCGGTCAAGCGGCGGTGATTGTTGCTGAGGGTACCGGCTAAGGCTTCAGGATCAGCAACAAACCTGACGCCCTGACCGTTTCAGGCGCTATCCGATCATCCCAGCAGGCGGGCTGACTGTCCTTGGTCGGTCAGGAGTTTGACCGCCTTCTTGTCGAAGGAGACGAAGGTTTCGCCGCCAAGCCAGTTGCCCTCGTAGGCAATGACGCCGTCCGCAAAGTCGCCGCCAGCTTCCAGCACTGTCAGGCCTGCTTCTGCGGCAGGGCGGTTGACGACAACATTTTGCGTGTCGAGCAGCGCCCGGATGCCGGAGGCGATGTCCGCGCGCGAGGCTTCATACTGGCGTTTCAACACCCACGCGAACTCGCAAAGAGACTGCAGACTGACGGCGACGATTTCAGCGCCTTCCAGTGTCTCAATAGCTGTCTGGCTTTGTGCGGGATCGTCCTCAATGAAGGCGCGCAGCAGCACGTTTGTATCGACGGTGATCTTCATTCCTTGCCGGCACCGGCCAGTGCTCCGCTCTCGGCGATCGCATCGTTGATTTCCTCGATGGTCAGCCGCTTGCCATTGGTCTTGCCTTTCAAAAATCCGTGCAGCTCGCGAAAGGAGCCTTTCGGTTGTTCGGCCTTCAACTCGGCCCGACCGTCTGGCAGCAGATCGAGATGGATCTTTCCTCCAGGCCGAATGCCGAGATGTTGCAGCACGTCCTTGCGGAACGTGACCTGCCCCCGCGCGGTAACGGTCAGCGTCGTCATGGCCATACCCTCCTGTCAGTGCCCAAGAAGTAATGCAACAATGCATTACATTCAAGAACGGCCGGCAGAGGACTTCTCCTCCATCTTCCGAGGTGAAGCTGTGCGAGGTGCCTAGCGAGGTGCCTATCCGATGCGTCCGGCTCAATGGCGGGTGAACAGGTAAAAGCCGTTCTGCCGAAGAACCGCGTCGAGCGAGGGCTTGTCGAACTCCAGCTGCTCGCTCCGGATCTCGTCGGCCTTGCCTTCGTACTCCCAGGCAACGGTGGTCAAGAACGAAGGCGGCTTCGCTCCATCCAGGAGAGCGCAGACGATTGTCGGGTCATGCTTCTGGCGAAAAAGGTTGAACATCGGAACCATCCCTCAAATCGGAGAGGCCGCTCGGCGACCCTGATGGGGCTGTCTATTCGGATCGCGTGACGGTTCTACGGCTCCACAGTGAACATCCAATGTTCTATACGTTTGCCGACACGAGAGACGGTTGCGGCAATCGGCTGTTCCCAGCTGCTGGATGAAGTGAGCTAAAAGGCGAAAGACAGCCGCGCATCAGCGCTCCTCGGCGTCGTTCGTTGTTGTGGTAGCCTCATCGGCCTCGAACGCGGCGCGTCCTTGCCGCCGCCAATGGGCGAGGACTTCAGCGCGCGAGGGTGTGTTCGGCCGCTCAGTCTTGAGCATCCCCGCCAGATCGAGGAAGGCGCCGAGCATAGCGGCGCGATCGTCTCCGGTCAGCTCGACCAGGCCGGCCTTCTGGACGAGGCCGCCCAGCTCGATGAGGTGACGCGTACGATCGCGGCGCGCCTTGGCCCAGTCTCGGGTGTCCATGCGCGCGCGCCATGCCTCAGCCCGTCTCTGCGCCTCCGCCGAGCGACGCAGCGCCGCCAGTGTTGCCGTCAGCTCCCGAAGCAGTGTCGCCGGCGCCGTTCGCGTTCCGGCGCGCGCGCCGTTGAAAGAACTCGGCGCCGCGCCGGCGCCAGCCCTCCCGCTTGTCGGCGTGCTTCTCGTCGACAGCATTGAGCAGCAGACCCGCCAGCGTCTCCATGTCCAGCGTATCGGCGCCGGTCGCGATGACCAGCTCGCCGAGTTGCGTTCTCTGCCGCGCCTTGAGGGCTTTAGCCTTCTCCTGAAGCGCCTTCAGTTCGGCGTCGATGTCGCGAGGCTTGCGCATGATGGTTCATCCCCCTGTGATGATGTTCAAGTTGCTGCCGAGCGCGGCCCCGCCAAGATGATCGCAGCACCGACGAGACACACAGTTGCCCCGATCAAGTCCCAGCGATCGGGCACCCGGCTTTCGATCAGCCAGAGCCATGTGATCGACGCTGCGATGTAGACGCCGCCATAGGCTGCATAGGCTCGCCCTGCGGCGTCCGAGTCGACGAGCGTCAGCAGAAAGGCAAAAATCACCAGCGAGCCCATGCCGGGCACAAGCCACCAAGCCGACGCACCAAGCCGCAACCAGGCCCAGACCGAAAAGCATCCCGCAATTTCTGCAATAGCAGCGCCGACATAGGCAAGAGCTGTCACCATTGGCTTAGCTGCCCCTCACGCCCCCGACTCGCCGCCAATCTAGCCACCGGCACAGCGCCTGTCACGTCAAAGCCGTCAGAATTTGAGTGCGCGCTTATACGTCGCTGCGCGACGTGCGCTTGGGCGATGCGACTTGGACTGGCCTTCACGGTAGTTTACAGCTACCTTGATCGGTGATTTGCGAGGGGACGCAGCGCCGGCATGGCGATCTATCATTTCTCGGCCAAGGTGATATCGCGGGGCGCCGGGCGCAGCGCCGTGGCCGCGGCCGCGTATCGTTCGGCCTCAGAGCTGCATGACGATCGGCTCGGCCGCGCCCACGACTTCACCGCCAAGACGGGCGTGGTTCATTCCGAGATCCTGGCTCCGGAGGGGGCACCGGCGCGGCTTTCCAATCGCACGACATTGTGGAACGAGGTCGAGGCCACGGAGAAACGCAAGGATGCGCAGCTCGCCCGTGAGGTGGAGTTCGCCCTGCCGCGCGAGCTGAACCGCGACGATGGCGTGCAGCTCGCCCGCGACTTCGTGCAAGCCGAGTTCGTCGACCGCGGCATGGTGGCGGATCTCAACGTGCATTGGGATCATGATGCGCAGGGGCAGGCGAAGCCGCACGCGCATGTGATGCTGACGATGCGCGAAGTCGGGCCGGAGGGCTTCGGCAAGAAGGTGCGGGAGTGGAACGCTACGGCCGAGCTGACCGGCTGGCGCGAGCGCTGGGCCGATCACGTCAACCAGCGCTGCGCCGAGCTGGGCCATGATGTCCGGATCGACCATCGCACACTGGCGGCGCAGGGTGTCGAGCTGGAGCCGCAAGGCAAGATTGGGCCGGCGGGGATGCGTCGTGAGACGCGCGGCGAGGATGCCGAGCGTGCAGCCGAGCATCGGGATGTTGCGCGCCGGAACGGCGAGCGCATCCTGGCCGAGCCGGAGATTGCGCTGAGGTCGATGACCTATCAGCACTCGACCTTCACGCGCCAGGACCTCGCCCGGTTCGTGAATCGGCACACGGACGGGGCCGAACAGTTCGGGGCGGTGATGGCCCAAGTGGAAGCCTCGCCGGAGATCGTGCGGCTCGGTCAGGACGGCCGCGGCCGTGAGCGCTTCACCACGCGCGAGATGATGGCCGTCGAGCAGCGGATGGAGCGGGCGGCCGACAGGCTCGCCGACGGCCGTGGGCACCGTGTCAGCCGAGCCTCGCTCGTCCATGCGCTGGAAGCAGCGAACGATCGGGGCATGGTGCCCGGCAAGGATCAGGTCACGGCGCTGGCGCATGTCACGGGCGATAAGGACCTGGTGCTTGTCGTCGGCTATGCCGGCACGGGCAAGAGCGCCATGCTCGGCGTGGCCCGTGAGGCGTGGGAGGCCGAGGGCTACAATGTTCGCGGCGCCGCCTTGTCAGGCATCGCGGCCGAGGGTCTGGAAGGCGGTTCCGGAATCCAGAGCCGGACGCTGGCGAGCCTGGAATATGCCTGGGAGCGCGGCCGGGACGAGCTGACGAGCCGCGACGTGCTGGTGATCGACGAGGCCGGCATGGTCGGCTCGCGGCAGATGGAACGGGTGCTGTCGGCCGCGCGTGACGCTGGCGCCAAGGTGGTGCTGGTCGGCGATCCCGAGCAGCTCCAGGCGATCGAGGCCGGGGCGGCGTTCCGGGCGCTGGCCGAGCGGCACGGAGCGGCCGAGATCACGGAGATCCGCCGACAGCGCACCCTCTGGCAACAGGACGCGACGCGCGAGCTGGCGACGGGCGGCACGGCCAAGGCCCTCGACCGCTATGAGGCCGCCGGCGCCGTCCACGCCCACGCCACGCGCGAGGGCGCCAGGGCGGCCCTCATCGAGCGGTGGAACGAGGCACGGCAGGCGCAGCCGGATCAGTCGCAGGTGATCTTGGCCTACACGCGCGCCGATGTGCGCGAGCTCAACGCCGGCGCCCGCGCCAAGCTGCATGAGGCCGGTGAGCTGGGCGCCGATCATGTCGTTCAGACCGAGCGCGGGGAGCGGTCCTTCGCCATAGGCGACCGGCTGATGTTCCTGCGCAATGAGCGCTCCATGGAGGTGAAGAACGGCACGCTCGGCACGGTGGAGGGCATCGAGCGGGCGGGCGAAGGCAAGGAGGCTTCCGCACGGCTCACAGTGCGCTTGGACGGCCAGGAGGGACGCCGAGTCGCGTTCGAGCTGCGCGACTATGACCACATCGACCACGGCTACGCGGCGACCATTCACAAGACCCAAGGCGTGACGGTCGACCGGGCGCATGTGCTGGCGACAGGCCACATGGACCGGCACGCGGCCTATGTCGGGCTGTCGCGGCACCGCGAGGGGGTGGAGCTGCATTACGGCCGCGAGGACCTGGCCGACCATCGCCAGCTCGTGCGGACCCTCAGCCGCGAGCGGGCGAAGGATGTCACGCTGGATTATTCGCAGAGCTTCGCCGAGCGGCGCGGGATCACAACGGAGAGCGAAATCCGGGTGCCGGAACGCGTCTTGCGGGAGGCCGCCCAACGGACAAGGGAAACTCGCAGCGAGATTGGAACCCCGCGCGCCGCCGGGCGGAACCTCACGCCGGATCAGGCCGAGGTCCTGCGGCACGGTATGTTCGCAGGGCTGAAATTAAACCGCGGCATTGATCCGGCCGAGCAGAGCCAGGCGCGGGGCGCGTCAGCCCGCGAGCAGGGCCAGGAACGCCCGGAGAAAGCCGAAGCACTTCGGCGCGGTATGTTCGACGGTCTTCGGCTCAATGCCGCTCCCCAGCGCTCCCAGGGTCCAGAAAGGGAAGTGGAGGCGCGAGCATCGGCGCCGGCGCCGGCCAATCTGGAACAGGGTAGGCCCGAGCATAGCTCAGGAGGCGATCGTTTGAGACCGCTGTCCGGATTCGAGAGCGCGGTCGACCGCTATGCACGGGCCTACAGCGCGGCCGACAAGATGGGCCAAGACGGCCTGCCTGTTCTCGAGCATCAGAAGATCGCGTTGCGCGACGCCGGTAAGCAGCTCGAACAGGCGCGGCCGGGGTCGCTCGCCGTCTTGCATTCGGCTCTGCAGCATGACAGCACAATGCCGCGCGCCATGACGGAGCTGGTCGGCCGGGAGCGCGTCGGCCAGCTCGCCACCGGCATGGAGAGGGAGCGAGCGAGCCTCGCAGACCCGAACGTCAGGGCGGATCGCTTCATCGACCGCTGGCAGGACCTCAGCGCGCAGCGCCAGGAGCTTCGCGGCTTCAAGCACGATGAGGCGCGCGGGCAGGTCGAGGGGCAGATGCGCCAGCTCGCCGGCGCGATCGAGCGCGACCCGCAGGCCGAATCCATCGTGCGCAGCCGAGCCAAGGAGCTAGGGATCAGCATGGTCAGAGAGGGCCAGAACATGGGCCGGGAGCTGGAGCAAAAGATCACGCGCGGCCTCTCTCAGGGGTATGGCCTGTCGAGGTAGGATGCCGAAAGGAGACTGGACACCATGAGGATCGAGGAACGCGAGGGCTATGGAGAGGACGCGTCCGTCGAGGCGGGCGACCCGGCCCAGGTGTTCGATGCGCTCCGGCAGACCGTCGAGAAACAGGGCGCGCAGCTCGGTGCGGAAATGACCGTCATCCGGCGTGGGCTGGAGGCGGCCTTCGACCAGTTCGAGAAATTCGGGCAGCCGGCGGACTACAGCCCCGATCTCGGGCGCATCGCCAAGGAGCTGGCGAACGTGAGTCAGCGGCTCGGCGTAATCGAGAAGCACCCGGCGCTTCTGACGACACCCGCCGCCCAAGCCCAGGCCATCGAGCAGATCGGCACGAGGATGGTGCGCGATACCGTCTCAAACCTCAATCAGGCGATCAGGACCAGCGCCGAGGAGCGGGGCCAGCTCGCCCGCATCATTGGCATGTCGCGAGAAAAGGCCGAGCAGCGCAAATGGCTGATATGGACGGCGGCGGCGGGCCTCCTCGCCGGCCTCGCGCTGTTTCCTCTTCTCGGCAACATCCTGCCGATCGCGATCGGCTCTCGCATGGCGGCGATAACGGTGGGCGAAGATCGCTGGAACGCCGGCATGGACATGATGGCGGCCGATAGTCCTGGAGGCTGGGGTTTCCTGCAATCGGCCTGGTTACTGGCGAACAACAACCGCGAGGCGCTAAACGCCTGTCGTCAGGAGGTCTATCAAACCGGCGAGACACAGAGCTGCACCGTCAGCGTGGGTCCGGGGCCCGGGAGTTAAGCTGCTTTCATTTCGGCGATGGAGGTGCCGGCGAGCATCACTTCTCGCCCCACATATCGTCGGTGAATTTCTTCATGTCGAAACCGGGATCGCCCGGCCCCATGGCATCGGCCAGGGCCTGCGCCCGTCTCCGCCGCTCGCTGGTCGGCTGGGGCTTGTAAAAATCTGTGAGGTTTTCCATGGTCGGCGGCGCGCCGGTTCTGCTGTGGTGGCGTCTGCGGTTGCCTTGATTTAGCCGCGCAGCGACGTCATTTTATGGCGGAAGCGGAGGTATTCCAATGATCGGCGACATTCAGATCAAGCTTGGCGGTACGGCGCTGACGGCGCGTGTCGGATATGACGGCGTTCTGGCTCGCGGACTCGGCAGGCTTTGGCGAGGGTCCGTCCGCAGCACCGAGTTCAGGGGCCAGGCCGACGCAAACTTCTCTGTTTTGGAAACCTTGGAGAAGGTGACCGTCGTATTCCAAGTCCCCGGCTACAGCCGCGACGAGCTGTTGCTGGAGGCCACCCCCATTCGGTTCGACTGAGCGGCCCCAAGCTTTCGACGGAAGGCCGGAGCGGAGGGGCGCTTGACCGGCTCGTGCCCTTGGTCGAAGCCGTAGAGCCGGAGCGCATCACAGCGACCCTTCAGGATGGTCTACTGACGGTGGATCTTCCAAAAGCTGCGTGGGTCCAGGGAAAGGCCCGCCGCGTCCCCATCAATGCTGATCCTTCAGTTGCGACGGCGCAGCACAAAGAGCAGCCAGATAATCACGCCTAGCCCGAACGCAACCAGAGAAATAACGGATCGCGTCGGGTCTTCACCCGACGACAGCGAGAAGAGAGCGCCCGAGAGAATCAGTGCCGCCGCCACCACGGCATTAGCCAAGGTGTCGCCGGCACGGCGCAGGGCGTCGCTGAGATCATTTAGATTCGCAACTGAAACCTGGACGGCGATTCCTTCGCGCTTCAGTCGAGCCACGACCCTCCGCAGAGCCTCGGGCGCTATGTTGGCGAGCTGATCGAGCTCCTTGAATGCCCGAAACCCTCGCGCCGCCAACGCCTTAAAGCTGAAGCGTTGCGCGAAGACTTTCAGCATGACTGGCGTGATGGCCTCAACCACGTCCAGGTCAGGGTCCAGTGTTCTGGCCAAGCCTTCCGAAATACCAAGCGCTCGCATCAAGAGGAGGAGATCGGGCGGGAGCGCAAGTTCGTTTTCCCGGGCAATCGAGATGAATTCCGTGATCGCCTCGGCGAGACGGATATCGCGACCCGATTGAGCACCGTAGCGCGAAAAGAACTGATCGACGGCCGGTTCGAGACCTGGCGGCGGCGGGCCCGATCGGCGAGCCCAGTCCATCAGGACGTCCGTGACCGCCCCGACGTCGGCATCGACCAGGGACCCGAGAACGACGAGCACCTGTTCGCGACGCTTCGCTGAAAGCCGCCCGACCGAGCCAAAGTCGAGCAAGGCGAGCCGGCCCTCCGACGTGACCAGCACATTTCCGGGGTGAGGGTCGGCATGGAACACGCTCTCTTGAAGCATCAAGGCCAACAGCCCCTGGGCTGCTTCCGGGGCAAGTGCGCGGGCGAGCGCCGGCTCCGAAAGCCTGAATGCCTGGTTGGGGCTCCTGCCAACGATACGATCACTGACCAGAGTCCTGCTCGTGCTGAACTGCGGATGGACACGCGGCACGACAAAGACGCTGGTCCGACAACGGACATCCTCCTGGTTGCGTGCCTCGATCCTGAAGTCGATCTCCTCGAGAAGCGCTTGCGCGAGCTGCCCGACCACGCGGACAGGTTGATGTCGCCTGAATCCTGGAGCCCGCCGTTCGATCACCCGTGCGGCGGCCGTGAGAAGCCGCAGGTCGGCGCGCATCACCTCCTCGATGCCCGGCCGCCGTACCTTCACGACCACAGACTCGCCCGTGCGCAGCCGGGCTTCGTAGACCTGACCAATGGACGCGGCAGCGATGGGCACTGCCGAGAACTCGGCGAACACCTCTAACGGATCAGCGCCGAGGTCATCCACGAGTTGGGAACGTACTTCCTCAAACGGCACGGGCGCGACGGCGTCGTGCAACCGGCTCAGACGCTCCGTCAGCTCGGGCGGAAGCAGATCCGCGCGCGTTGCCATGATCTGCCCCAGCTTGACGAAGGTGGGGCCGAGACGCTCCAGTGCGCGGACGAAAGCCTCCGCTTCCGCATCGTCAAATGACTGTACATTTTGGGTTCGAATCAGCCCGAGGCGAGCCAAAGTAGGCTTAAGGCCGGCCTCTCCGAGGACCCGCAGCACGGTCGCGAGCCGTCGGTAATCGGCCGTTGAGAGACGTCCAGCCATCATCGGGGTTGCACTCTCCGTGAACCCAAAGCAACCATGGAATGGCCCCGCTCAATTTTCGCCTGCTGACAATTAGAGTGGCATCGGCACTGATCATCTATCTGCCTGTATTTGTTATCCCCCAAACAGTCCTCCGCTCTTGGGAGGTTTAACCGCGCCCGTCTTCACATCGAAATTCAGCCGTACTTCGGCTCCATCCATCATATAGTATACGACTTCGTATTCCCCGCGTGAGTAAGAAATACTCTTGATGGCGTGAAATCCTGCACGCCCTTCGGTTTCCGAGATCAGTTGTGAAAGCTTGACGCTGCCTTTGGGCGGAAGGTCGGCCGGGAGTTCAGGCGACTCCTGAGAGGCTGCCACGGCGCCTGAAAGGGTCAGGATTGCAAAGGCAACAATGCTTATCTTCAGTCTTGACACTCGAAACTCCCATATCCTGCTGACCGGCCGAGCCGATCCCTGCGGGATAGGATACCGGTTGCCGAGGGATCTTCAAGTTTGCAGAGTGTCCGCTCGTTTTAACTCCTTTGCAGCGGGAACCGCGATGGCCAGGGTGCATTGCATCGTGTCAGGGCGCAAAGCGTTGGGAACAAGAAATGCATATTCGCAAGCTCGGCTCGGAAGGACTTGAGGTTTCAGCACTCGGCCTCGGGTGCATGGGGATGTCTGAATTTTACGGCAGTCGCGACGAGGCCGAGGCAGTCGCGACGATTCACCGGGCACTCGACCTTGGCGTCACATTCCTCGACACCGCCGACATGTACGGCCCCTTCACTAACGAGGTCCTGGTCGGCAAGGCGATCGGCGACCGTCACGACCAGGTGGTGCTCGCGACGAAGTTCGCGAACGTGCGCGGCGAGAACGGTGAATATCTCGGCATTCGAGGCGATGCGGAATACGTGCGCCAGGCCTGCGACGCGTCGCTCAAGCGACTCGGGGTCGACCATATCGATCTCTATTACCAGCACCGGGTCGATCCCGAAACACCGATCGAGGAAACGGTGGGCGCCATGGCCGAGCTGGTGAAGGCTGGCAAGGTCCGCTACCTCGGGCTTTCTGAGGCGGCGCCGGAGACGATCCGCCGTGCCCATGCCGTGCATCCGATCTCAGCTCTCCAGACCGAGTATTCGCTGTGGAGCCGCGAGCCGGAGGAGGAGATCCTGCCGACCGTGCGCGAACTCGGCATCGGCTATGTGGCCTACAGCCCGCTCGGACGGGGCTTTCTCACCGGACAGATCCGCCGCATCGAGGATCTCGCCGAGGATGATTACCGCCGCGACGCTCCGCGCTTCCAGGGCGAGAACTTCCAGAAGAACCTCGATCTGGTGGCCGAGATCGAGACGATGGCCCGCGAGAAGGGCTGCACGCCCTCCCAGCTCGCCCTCGCGTGGCTCCTCGCCCAGGGCGAGGACATCGTTCCGATCCCGGGAACCAAGAAGCGCGCGCGGCTTGAGGAAAACGTGGAGGCGATCGAGGTGCGGATCACCGCTGAGGATCGCGCCCGGATCGACCGCATCCTGCCGCCCGGCGCTGCCGCAGGGACGCGCTATGCCGCACCTCAGATGCAGGCACTGAACCGGTGAGCGGCGAGCGACTCGAAGGCAAGGTCGCGATCGTTACGGGCGGCGGGCGCGGGCTCGGCCGGGCGATGGTTCTGGGCCTCGCGGCGGCGGGCGCGCGGGTTGTCACCACCGCATCGCGCGAGGCGACCGAAGTCGAGGCCG
>NZ_JAAAMG010000037.1 GCF_010500815.1 Jiella pacifica | reverse complement strand
CTCAGGCGATGATGCGCAACCTTGGTGGCCGCATCACGCGGCCCTGCGGACTTCCTTGATGGTGACGGTCCCATGGTTCGGTCCTCCTTCCCAAAAATAGCATGGAAAGAAGATTAAGAGGACAGATTAGGCAATTCCCGGTTGATGACTGAGAGGTCCGTATATAGAACATAAAGAGAACAAATGCAACCGAACGAATGGTCATTCGCACTCGTAGCATCCGCAGGTCCCCCCCCGGTCTGCGCGAGTCGGACGATCACGTTAGGATATCCAGTGGGTGTCAGCTTTCTGTAACCACCCAGGCTGCCGAACGGCCGAGATGGGCGCAAAGCGCCAGTTCGCTCAACTCGGCGCCCCACGGTACAGAACGAGACGCTGCTCCCTCCACTTCGTCATCCTCGGCCCGAAAGGGTCGGGGATCCATGCCTCGCCCGGGCAGGAGCAGTCCGGTACCGGAACGGCGCCTGCTCCCGCAAACGGAGCGGCAACGGAAGCGTTTGAGGCATGGATCCCCGTGCTGGCGCACGAGGATGACGAAGCGGGTAGGGCGGCGCACCAGCCGATTTCCCCGGCACTTCGCTAGTATTTTCCGTTTACCGCTCGCAGACGATACAGCATGAGCTCTCCCTCCTCCGCTTGGTCATTCTCGGCCCGCAGGGTCGGGGATCCCATGCCTCCGGGTCAGGAGCAGTCCGGACCCGGGGTGACGCTGGCTCCTGCAGGCGGAGTAGCACCGGAAGCGCTTGAGGCATGGATTGCCGTGTTGGCGCACGAGGATGATGAAGCGGGGAGGACGGCGTTCCGTCTGGTGAAGGCCGTTGTCGGGTCGGTGGAGCAGACGCACCACTCACCGGCTCATTCTCACGTCACCTCGCGAGCCTTCTCCCGTCACTGCGCCTTGACGGAACAAAGCGAGACGCTGATCCCTCCGCCTCGTCATCCTCGGCCCGCAGGGGCGGGGATCCATGCCTCGCCCGGTCAGGAGCAGTCCGGTAACGGAATGGCGCCTGCTCCCGCAAGCGGAGCGGCACCGGAAGCGCTGAAGGCATGGATCCCCGTGCTGCGCACGAGGATGACGAAGCGGGGAGGACCGCGCCCTCGCTTCACACGCCGGCGCGTGTGGTTCGATGCCGATCTACGAGCGCATTGCCGAAAACCAAAGACGCGGCCTTCACCACCCCAATCCCCGATAAAGCTCCTCCCACCCCGGGTTCATCGTTTCTATCAACGCCATCTTCCGCGCCCGCGACCACTTCTTGAGGGCCTTCTCTCGGGCAATGGCGTCGCGGAAGTCGAAATGCTCCTCGTACCAGACGAGGCGCTTGCAGCCATAGCGGCTGGTGAAGCCTTTGGTCGCTTCCGTTTTGTGCTCGTAGACACGGCGGGAGAGGTCGGACGTCACCCCGACGTATAGGGTCCCGTTCTTCTGGCTTGCCATGAGGTAGACATATCCGGTCATGCATCGAAAGTGCCGCCAAGGGTCTTCGCTGGCAATGCATGCGAGCGGAACGCTGCCAGCGTTCTCCCTCACTGGGCCCTGACGGCGCAGAATGGGGGCGCTCCCCCATCCGCTTCGTCATCCTCGGCCCGCAGGGTCGGGGATCCATGCCTCGCCGGGTCAGGAGCAGTCCGGCACCGGAAAACGCCGGCTCCCGGAGGCCGACCGGCAGGGGAGACGCAGAGGCATGGATCCCCGTGCTGCGCACGAGGATGACGAAGCGGGGAAAGCGGCGCTTCATTCTGCGGGGGCACGTATGACAAAACCGCTGAAAGAGCTGGCCATTCACCCCGCACCGTCAGGAAGGCCACCAAAAAGATATCCCCACCCCCGCAAACCTCGCCTACAATTCCCTCGCCGTCTTCCCGAGGGACACGAATGATCGCCGGGATCGTTCGGGAAGGCGGGTGGTGTCCGCGGTGCGAAATCCTTCCGGAGGATCGTCGCATCCCGGACGGGTTCGGGGCTCCGCCGACCCCTCGCGTAATACGGCGCGGGTGCGGATTGGTCCGCTTGAGGTCGCTCTGCTGAAAAGGCGGGGCGGGTGAAGCGTCGGCAGCCGGTGAGCGAACTCGAGGCGCGGCGCTCTGGCGAAAGCCCGGGCGCCGGGCGGAGCGAGCGAGCTGAACGGGCCTGAAAAGACACCGCGCGGAACGCCGGAGGCGAGCCGTCAGACTACCCATTCGGAGGGCTTGCCTCCGGCGTTCCGCTGTCCGCCCCTTGGGGCGAACGGCTAGGGGAAGGGCCCGGCTCCTTCGGGGGAGGGCAAAGCCGAGAACCGGGGCGCCGCGCGCCGCCGGCGGTTTTGGCGCGCCTATTTCGCCGCGACGCCCTGACCGACGATCTCGCGGGTCGCGTCGAAGGCGATGTCCTTGTGGCGGTTCATGATGTAGCGCAGGTCCCACTCGTCCTTGCACAGATAGACCGGCCAGCCGTCCCGGTCGCGCACGACGTTCATGGTGTTCTCGCGGATGAATTCCTTCAGCGCCTGTTCGCTGCCCGAGCGGATCCAGCGGGCGACGTTGTACTGCACCGGCTCGAAGGTGACGTCGGCCTTGTATTCGCCGGCGATGCGCGAGGCCAAAACGTCGAGCTGCAGCGGGCCGACGACGCCGACGATCCAGTCCGAGCCGATGGTCGGGCGGAACACCTGGACGAGGCCTTCCTGGGCAAGGTCCTCGAGACCCCGGCTCATCTGCTTCATCTTCATCGTGTCGATGAGCCGCACCCGGCGGAGCACCTCCGGCGCAAACGCCGGCAGGCCGGTGAAGCGGAACACCTCGCCCTCGGTCAGCGTGTCGCCGACCTGCAGCGTGCCGTGGTTGGGAATGCCGATGACGTCGCCGGCATAGGCTTCCTCGGTGAGGGACCGCTCCTGGGCGACGAAGTAGATCGGGTTGGAGACGGCCAGCGCCTTGCCGGAGCGCACGTGATCGAGCTTCATGCCGCGCTTGAAATGGCCCGAGCAGAAGCGGACGAAGGCGACGCGGTCGCGGTGCTTGGGGTCCATGTTGGCCTGGACCTTGAAGACGAAGCCCGAGACCTTGTCCTCGGACGGATCGACCGGCCCCCGGTCGGACGGCTGCGGCCGGGGCTCGGGCGCATGTTCGGCGATGAAATCCATCAGCCGGTCGACGGCGAAGTTCTGCAGCGCCGAGCCGAAGACGACGGGGGTGAGGTGGCCCTGTCGATAGGCGGCGGGGTCGAAATCGGCATAGCCCTCGGCGGCGAGTTCGGCCGTGTCGCGAAATGCGCCATAGGCGGTTTCGCCGAGCGCGGCCTGCAGCGCCGGGTCGTCGAGGCCGCCGTCGTAATGCACGGTCTTGTCGAGGCCGGCGAAGAGAAAGTCGTTCTTGACGAGGTCGTAGCAGCCCTTGAAGAGCCCGCCCTGGCCGACCGGCCAGACCATCGGCGCGACCGAGAGCGCCAGCTCCGCTTCGATCTCGTCGAGCAGTTCGAACGGATCGCGGCCCTCGCGGTCGACCTTGTTGACGAAGGTGATGATCGGGATGTCGCGCAGCCGGCAGATCTCGAAGAGCTTCTTGGTCTGCGCCTCGATGCCCTTGGCCGCGTCGATCACCATGATCGCCGAATCGACCGCCGTCAGCGTGCGATAGGTGTCCTCGGAAAAGTCACTGTGGCCGGGCGTGTCGAGAAGGTTGAAGTTGATGCCGTCCTTCTCGAAGGTCATCACCGACGAGGTGACCGAGATGCCGCGGTTCTTCTCGATGTCCATCCAGTCGGATTTCGCCCGCCGCCCGTTGCCCTTGGAGCGCACGGCGCCGGCCATCTCAATGGCGCCGCCCGAGAGCAGCAGCTTTTCGGTCAGCGTCGTCTTGCCGGCGTCGGGATGGGAGATGATCGCGAAGGTGCGGCGCGTCTCGTAGGCGCGCTGCGCGGCCTTGGTGGCGGGCGATGCTCCATTGGCCTGGCTGCGCGATCCGATTTCCTCGGCGAGACGATCCATGAGACGACTTTCCGGTGTTTCTCCCAACAAGTCGCCGACGGCGGCGAATGGCCTGCGGCGAAGGCGACGGTCGGGGATGGTTTTACCCGGCGTTTACAGCATCGGGCCGCAAATCGGAATCATTTTCGAGGGAGCGGCGGGCTTCCCGCCGTCTTGATCCAACATCCGAGGGATCGAACCGGATGTCGGACCTTTCAAGCCGTCCGGGCGTGGCGGGGCACCGGACACCGCCCGTTCGGCCCGATGGGATGACGTATCACCCCTCGCTCTGGTGCCTCTGCAGGGCGTCGACGATCTCCTGCGGCCCGATCTGGCCGAGGATCTTGCCCTTGTGGCTGACGACCACCGCGCCCTTCGATCCGCTCACCGAATCCATGATGCGCTTCAAGGGCGTCGTCGGCTCGGCCATGGCCGCGACATTCGACGGTGCGGTATCCTCCCGGTCGATCGGCTTCATCACGTCGCCGGCGGTAAGCACGTTGAGCGGGTTCATATGGGCGACGAAGTCGGCGACGTAGTCGTCGGCCGGCCGCAGCACGATGTCCTGCGCCGTGCCGATCTGGACGATCCGCCCGCCCTCCATGATGGCGATCCGGTTGCCGATCTTGAACGCCTCGTCGAGATCGTGGCTGACGAAGATGATGGTCTTCTTCAGCTTCTGCTGGAGGTCGATCAGCTCGTCCTGAAGCCGGGTGCGGATCAGAGGGTCGAGGGCAGAGAAGGGCTCGTCCATCAACAGGATCGGCGCGTCGGTGGCAAAGGCGCGGGCGAGCCCGACGCGCTGCTGCATGCCGCCGGACAGCTCCGAGACGCGTGAATGCGCCCAATCCGACAGGCCGACGAGTTCCAGCTGTTCGAGCGCCCGCTTGCGCCGGGCGGCTTTCGATTCGCCGGCAAATTCGAGGCCGAGCGCGACGTTGTCGACCACAGAGCGCCAGGGCAGCAGCGCGAACTGCTGGAAAACCATGGCCACCTCGTGGCGGCGAAGCTCGCGCAGGCGGGCGGCGCCGCAGTCTTTCGGATCGACCGGCTGGCGGCCCGTATCGATGACGACCCGGCCGCGGGCGACCGGGGCGAGCCCGTTGACGGCACGGATCAGCGTCGACTTGCCCGACCCGGACAACCCCATCAGGACGGCGATCTCGCCCTCCTTCACTTCGAGGGTCGCATTGCTGACGCCGAGCGTCGCGCCGGTCTCCTCGCGGATCTCGGCCCGGTTCTTGCCGGCGTCGGCAAGTTCCAGCGCCTTGTCCTTGCCGCGGCCGAAGATGATCGAGACGTTCTCGAACGAAACGACGGTCTTCGTCATCGACCCTTCTCCTCGATCCGGAAGAAGCGATCGAGGATGATCGCCAGAAGCACGATGGCAAGGCCGGATTCGAAGCCGTTGCCGACATTGATGGCGTTCAGCGCCCGAAGCACCGGCACGCCGAGGCCGGGCGCGCCGACGAGGGCGGCGATGACCACCATCGAGAGCGAGAGCATGATCGTCTGGGTGAGGCCGGCCATGATCTGCGGCAGGGCGTAGGGGATCTCGACCTTGAACAAGCGCTGCATCGGCGTCGCGCCGAAGGCGTCGCCGGCTTCCAGCAGCTGCGTCGGCGTCGAAGCGATGCCGAGCCGCGTCAGGCGGATCGAGGCGGGAAGCGAGAAGATCACCGTCGCGACGAGGCCGGGCACCATGCCGAGGCCGAAGAGGATCAGTGCGGGGATCAGATAGACGAAGGTCGGGATCGTCTGCATCAGGTCGAGGATCGGCCGAAGGATCACATAGACCCATTCCCGCCGCGCGGCGGCGATGCCGAGCGGCACGCCTACGACCATGCAGGTGACCGTCGCCGCGATGACGAGGGCGAGCGTCTGGGTGGTGGCCTGCCAGAAGCCGAGATTGATGATGAGCAGGAAGCCGAGCAGCGTGAAGATTACCGGGAAGATCGAGCGCCGGGCGAGCCAGGCGATCAGGCAGAAGGCGGCGACGACGACGAAGGGATGCGGCCAGGTCAGGACGAACAGGATGGCATCGATAACCGCCTGCAGAAACGCGGTCAGCCCGTCGAATACGGGGGTGAAGTTCGCCGTCAACCAGTCGACGAAATCCTCGGCGACATCGCCAATCGGCAAAGGGTGGGCTTCAAGCCATTCCACGGGCTACGACTTCCTCTCGGAATTTTGGGGGAGAATGGGGGCTGACACCGGGCGCTGCGGTGTGGGCGGGACCGGCCGCTGGCCGGTCCTCTTGCTTGGTCACGGCCGCTTGGTCTCAGGAGGAGATGCCGAGCGATTCCTTCACGGCCGGTTCGGCCGGCTTGCCGTCCATCGTCTCGACGCCGTCGAGCCATTTCGTCAGCCGGTCCGGATTGGCCTTCAGCCATTCGGTTGCGGCCTCTTCGGGCTCCTTACCGTCGTCGAGGATCTTGCCCATGATCTGGTTTTCGAGCTCGAGATCGAAAGTCAGATTCTGCAGAAGCTTTCCGATGTTCGGGCACTCTTCCGAATAACCCTTGCGGGTGACGGTGTAGACGGTGGCGCCGCCGTAGTTCGGGCCAAAGGTGTCGTCGCCGCCGGTCAGATACTCGATGTCGTAATTGCTGTTCATCGGATGGGGCGCCCAGCCGAGAAAGACGATCGGCTTCTCCGAGCGCGTGGCGCGCGACACCTGCGAAAGCATGCCCTGTTCGGAGGACGCGACGAGATCGAAGCCCTTGAGGTTGAACTCGTTCTTCTCGATCATGCCGAGGACGAGGCTGTTGCCGTCGTTGCCCGGCTCGATGCCGTAGATCTTGTTGCCCAGCTGGTCGGCGAACTTGTGGATGTCGCCGAAGTCTTTCAGCCCCTGGTCATAGAGGTATTTCGGCACGGCGAGGGTGTATTTGGCGCCTTCCAGGTTGGTCTGGACCCGCTCGATCGTGCCGGCGTCGATGTACTGCTTGATCGGCTCGCCCTGGGCCGGCATCCAGTTGCCGAGGAAGACGTCGAGATTGTCGTCGGCCAGCGAGGCGAAGGTGACCGGCACCGAGAGAATCTTGACGTTCGGATCGTAGCCCATTCCGTCGAGCAGCTTGGTCATGACCGCGGTCGTCGAGGTGATGTCGGTCCAGCCGACGTCGGAGAGGCGAACGGCCTTGCAGCTTTCGGGGTCGGCTGCCGCGGCGTTCGAGACAAAGGCAGGCAGCATCGTGAAGGTAGCTCCGACGATGAGGCCGAGAGCCTTCAGATTCCGTGTCATACGGGTCTCCTGGGTTGCTTGAAAAGAAACGCACGCGCCGGCGAACGGCGCGGCAAAGACTGAGGGAATATCACTCCGCAAGCGGTCCGCGCGCAACAGCGGAAGCTGCATTCGTCGCAAATAATTCATCCGGGGTGATCTAACCCTCGGTCCGATGCGGGGGCCGTCCAACCGTTGGGGAGGTTCGGATTGCGCCGGTAGCCCGGTCCGATGGTGAGCGGTTGCGGCGGGACGATGCGATCGGAGATCTGCGAGGTCACGGTGAATTCGTCTTCGAACAGGATGGCGCCGTCGCCGTTCTGAATGAGCCGCACCGAGACGTGGTAGGGGCGCTCGGCCTCGATGCCGCGAAGCGGCGGCGACCGCAGACCGTAGCGGCTCGCTCGCGGAGTGAGCTTCTGGGTGACGCGATGCGGCGGGCCGCCGGCGGGGTCCTCGAAGCGGGCCTCGATCATCGAATAGGTCTTCACCGGCTTCTGAACGAGCGCCGTGAAGCCGTAATAGGCGTCGGCAACGCGGTAGTTGAAGATGAAGCCTGCCCCCGCGATTCTCAGATAAGGCTTCTCCGCGACGTCCTTGCGGGTGATCAGGCCGATCGCTAAAAGTGCCCCTGCCAGCGAGACGAGCCCGACGACCACATGCTTGAAGCTGACATCCCGCAGTCGAAAAACCATGGCCGCCACAGGCAGTGAAGTTGCCTGAAGATTGCACAGAGCCGGTCAGAGCGCAATCGGTAGCCAGCGACGGAGCAGAGCGGGCCTGGACGCGGCTTCCGTCAGAAGTTCCAGCTGGAGGACAGGCGCAGGGTCTTCGGTCGGCCTTCTGCGATCGGCTGCGATTCAACGTCGAGATCGAGCGACCATTCGTCGAACAGCTTGACGTTGGTGCCGACGTCGAAGCGCAGCGTTCGGCCCATCGACATTGACCCTGCCACCGCTTCGGCCGAGCCGCCGCTGGAGGGGGCGAGCGACGCCGCCGTGCGGTGATCGAACGAGTAGCCGACCTCGACGCCGGCCTTGGGTTCGACCGCGATCCAGTCCGGAAGCCGGCGCAGCGGCATGGAGGCGTCGACGCCGACGGTGCCGTTGAGGCGCGTCGCGTATCGGGCAGCGATCCGGTAGTCGGCGACCCCGATCCGTTGCCGGGTTTCGGAGAAACGGACGACCTGGCCGGATGCCTTGAGATAGGGCGAGACCTTGAGGTTCCCGATCTCTTCCAGGCGGCCGACGGAGACGGTCGCGAAGCCGCCGAGGCCGGCATCTCCGGCTTCACCGGACAGGCCTCCGGATGCGCCGACGACCCGATCGGTGACTTTCAGCCGACCCGCTCCGATCGCTGCCTCCGCGAAGGAGGATCGGCTCGGATGGTAGGAGGCGTAGGCGGAGATGGAGCCCAGCGCCGCGCGGCCGCGTGTCCGTCCTTCGGATTCGATCGTGTCGCCGTTGGAGCCGCCGACAGCGACACCCAGCGCCAGATCGGCTGCGATGCGGGCATCGAGGCCGGCGGACAGATTGGTCTCGACCCGCTCGAAGTCGCGCCCCGAGGCATCCGGGGCATCGGTTGCCAGGGTCAACGCGCCGCCCGTCCAGGCACGGCCGGCATTGGCGCAGCGCTCGGTCTTCGACGCCGTCTGCAACGTCTTCGAGCGGGCGGGGTTGTCCTCGGCCGCAATCAGGCTCTGCCATGCCTCCGTCGCATCGGTCTGTCCGAGCGAAAGGCGAACCGCCACCGGCCCGCAGGCATCACCCCGCAAGCCTTCCAGATGGGTCTTCAGATTGTCGGTCTGGCCGCCGGTCAGGCGAAGGGCGAGATCGTTCTGCCGGGCGAGGGAGGACCCGGCGAAAGACTTGACGTCATCGGCCAGACCGTCGGCGTCGGCCCGGTGGACGCCGAAGAGTGCGAGGGCAAGAAGGGCGGCTCCTGCCGCCGGGCGGAGCGTCGGCAGGCGAAGGCTTCTGGCGCGAGACAGGCCGCGCCTGCCGAGAGTTTCGGTCGCGCGTTTCTGCAGAATGGGATCAGGCTGCATTGTCCGCTCGTCTTCGCAGTTGCGATAATAATCGCTCCGAAGGATACCCGGCAGGGTAAACGAGAGGTTAATTTCGGCGCCGCTCACGCAGACGTGCCATTGTCTTGCAACGGCTTTTGGAGGCAGCGCAGGCTGCAGTGGCCCCCGCGCGCCCTTGCTACCGGGGGATTTGCGCGCTTTGCCGCGAACGCGACGCCGACGCTCCCCGCCGCCGAGGCTCCCGCCCTTTCGCTGCTGCGGTGCATCAATGTCACGCCCGTCCCGGGCATTCCACCTTCCCGTGGCGGGAAAGTTTGCCGCGAGCGGGGGGCGGCCGCCTCAGTCGAACAGGCTCGAAACCGACTCTTCCGACGCCGTGCGGGCGATCGCTTCGCCGAGCAGGTTGGCCGTCGTCACGACGCGGATGTTCTCGGCCTCTTCGATCGCCTTGGTCGGCTGGATGGAATCGGTGATCACCAGCTCTTTCAGACTGGAGGCGGCAATGCGCCTCACCGCGCCACCCGAGAGGACGCCATGGGTGATGTAGGCCGAAGCGCTGTTGGCGCCCGCCTTCATCAGTGCATCGGCCGCATTGCAGAGCGTACCGCCGGAATCGATGATGTCGTCGATGAGGATGCAGTTACGGCCGGTGACGTCACCGATGATGTTCATCACCTCCGACTCGCCCGGCCGGTCGCGGCGCTTGTCGACGATGGCGAGCGGCGCGTCGAGCCGCTTGGCGAGGGCCCGGGCGCGAACCACGCCGCCGACGTCCGGCGAGACGACCATCAGGTTTTCGAGATCCTGATGCTCCTTGATGTCACGGGCGAGCAGCGGCACGGCGAAGAGGTTGTCGGTCGGGATGTCGAAGAAACCCTGGATCTGGCCGGCATGGAGGTCGAGGGTCATCACCCGGTCGGCGCCGGCCTCGGTGATCAGGTTGGAAACGAGCTTGGCGGAGATCGGGGTGCGGCCGCCGGCCTTCCGATCCTGCCGGGCATAGCCGAAATAGGGGAGCACCGCGGTGATGCGCCTCGCCGAAGCTCTGCGCATCGCGTCGATGATGATCAGGAGTTCCATCAGGTGGTCGTTGGCGGGAAAGGACGTCGACTGGATGACGAAGACGTCCTCGCCGCGAACGTTCTCCTGGATCTCGACGAAGATCTCCTGGTCGGCGAAGCGGCGGACCATGGCCTGGCCGAGTGGCAGTTCCAGATAGTCGCCGATCGATTCCGCCAGGGATCGATTGGAATTGCCGCTGAAGAGCTTCATCGCCCTCTTTCCGTTCGATCGCGAGGCGGAGAAATCTTTTTTGCGCAAGCTGCCATTCCTTCCGGGCCAGATCGCAGGCAGGCTGGTCGCGAACGCTTCGAGCGCCGCTCCCGCCTGCGGTCACGGACGCCGCGAACACGAATTTCGCCCCGCGCCGACTTCGGCGAGGCGCGAACCTCAGGTCGGAATGGCAGGGCCGTCGCCGGCTCCATCATCGCCCGATCTGCGGAAGGACGCTCTAGCACCCTTCGCCAAAACTTCAACCCGACTCGTGTGCGCTGCCGCATGATGGTGAACAAAGCGCGAGGCTTGGTTTGGTTTCCGACGGGCGCGGTCCGGGCCGGCGACCGATGGCAAGCCCGAGGCGGTTCTGCGAGGCGCATCATGGGGTTCCGGTCAGCCGACGTCGGCGTCCAGGCCGGCGGCTTGCCGGAACGTCTCCCGGGCGACCTTGCGGAGCGTTTCGAGATCGACCTGCGACCAGGGATCGGAATTCGTGCCCGCCACGCGCTCCTGGCCCTGGATGCGGCGGATGCGCTGGTCGCTCTCGTCCAGCACGTCCCAGACGTAGACGAGCACGGTGTCGTCGCCATTGGTGAAGGCGGAGAAATAGCCCTTGAGGCGAAGCGGTGCCACCGGTCCGCTGGCTGGGCGAATCTTGACGCCGGCTTGTCGCGACTCCTCGGACAGGGCCCGGGCGAGCAACTCGGCCTCCCGCTGCGGCGCGCCGACGACGGGGAGAAACTGGACCTCGGTGCGGTTCGAAACCGCCGAGGGCTCGCGGGGGGTGCTCAGTGAGGCCTGCTGCTGCGGCGCCTGGACGGCTTCCGGGGAAAGCGAGATCTCTTCCGAAGCCGGAGTTGCCGGCCCGTCGTCCATGGGCTCCGGTAGTGCCGCGAGCTGTGGCTGCGCGGGCTGGGGCGGCGATTCCTGGGGAGAGGTTTGCGCGGGGTAACCGACCGGCTGCGGTCCGGTGTTCCAGCGCAGATTGGATGAAGACCCGGCACTCGCCACCTGCTGGGATGGGGGCGCCAGCAGACTTCCTTGCACCGGCGAAGCGGGCGGCAGCGGCGCGGCGGCGATGCTTCCCGACGGGGCCGCGGCCAGGGGCGCCGCTTCGGCCAATGCCGAGGCGGAGACGGGCGGCGCTCCGAGGGTCGAGCTGGAGCCGACATCTGCGGGGGGGATCGGACCGTTCGGGCCCATGGCGATCGACAGGTCAGTGCCGGTGCAGCCTGACAATGCGATTCCCATGCCGGCGGTCAGCAGCGTGCCGCAGTGCAGGATTCTTTCCGTCACCGGTTTCGTTGCCACGGGCGATCTCCTTCCGGCCGTGTTTCGGCATCGAAGCAGATTCGACAATGCCGCCCGGGTCGGAAGAAAACGTTAAAATTCTCGCGTTTCGCCGCCCGCAGTCACGGCGCCGGTGCCGGCAGCCATCTCAAGCCACCACCGGCAGGTCGAGGGAAAGGCGCGACAGCGGTTCCGGCGCCGTCTCGGTGGTGACATAGGTGCGGCCGAGGGTCATCGCCGTGCCGGTGTCGGAATCCATGATGATCATGTGGGCGAACAGCGTCATGTTCGGCTGGATCACCGCGGGATTGCCGACATGGAACATCGGCGGGTCCATCCAGGAGGGGGCGTAGCGGGCGCCGAGCGAGTAGCCGCAGGCCGAAAGCCGGTGGCGGGTCAGCTCGTGCGCTTCCATCACCGCGGCATGGGCGTCGAAGACGTCGCCGAAGGTGTGGTCCGGCCGCATCACTTCCTCGACGGCGGCGAGCGCCTCCCGGGCGGCGGCATGGAGTTCGACGTGGCGCTGGCTCGGCTCGCCAATGACGACCGTGCGCATCAGCGCCGCATGGTACTGCGCCTTCACGCCCGCCCATTCCAGGGTGAGCTGGTCGCTCGAATCGAGCTTGCGGCGACCGGACTTGTAGCGGCACAGAAGCGCGTCGCGTCCCGAGCCGACGATGAAGGGATTGGCCGGATAGTCGCCGCCCCGCTTCAGGACGTGCCCCTGCATCGCCGCCAGGATCTCCGCCTCGTCGGCGCCCGGCACGATCAGCGGCAGCGCCTCCTCGAAGGCCTCGTCGGCGAGCAGCGCCGCCTCGCGCACATAGGCGATCTCGGCTTCGCTCTTGACCGCCCGCAGCATCGGCACGAGGTCGGAGGCATCTTTCAGGGAGGCGAAGGAGCCGAGCCGCTCGTTGACGCCGATCCCCGCCGTGCCGGTCAGGCCGTGGGTGAGCCATTCGACGCCGACGCGCATGCCGAGGAGGCCCATGTCGTCGAGCATGTTGCGCAGTTCGATGACCGGATCGGCATTGCCGCGGTCGCGCCAGATGACGATCGCCTCGAGGATCGAGGTATGCCGGGCCTGCCTGAGATCGGCCGACCGGGTGAGCAGCTGCATCTGGCCGTCGGCCTTCACGACCAGGCATTGGAAGAAGCAGAAACCGAAGGAATCGTAGCCGGTCAGCCAGTACATCGACTCCTGTGAGAACAGGAGCATGGCATCGAGCTTGCGGTTCGCCATTTCCGCGAGCATGCGCTCGCGGCGCGTGTCGAATTCGGCGCGTTCGAAGTGAAGCATCTGGGTTCAGTCCCGCAATGCGATCGCCGCGAGCTGCCGGCCGTAATCGGGCTCGCCGCGATGGGTGGTGCGGCGGAAGGAATAGAACGTGTCCGGCTCGCCATAGGTGCAGCGACCGACGAAGCCGGCCTTCACACCCGATGTCTCGAGACGCTGGACGATGAAGCCGGGAAGGTCGAACTGCCGCTTGTCCGGAGCCTTTCCCGGCTGGAAGAAGCGCTCGCGCTCCGGGTCGCCTTCGACGAAGGCGGCCATCATCTCCAGGCCGACCTCGTAGTTCGGCTGGGTGATGGCCGGGCCGAGGACCGCGGTGATCGAGTCGCGTTTTGCGCCCACCTTTTCCATTGCCGCGATCGTGGCCTCCAGGACGCCACTGAGCGCCCCGCGCCAGCCTGCATGGGCCGCCGCGACGACGCCGTTGTCGTGATCGGCGAAGAGCACCGGTCCACAATCGGCCGTGACCACGCCGATGCAGAGGCCGGGGGTGGCGGTGACGATGCCGTCGACCCGCGGCCGCTCGCCGGAGAAGGGCGCTTCGACGATCACCGCTTCGGCGGAATGCACCTGCCAGGGCGTTGCCAGCCGGTCGGGCGCAAGGCCAAGGGTCGCCGCCGCCCGGGCCCGGTTCTCGGCGACGTGAGCGGGGTCGTCCTTCGATCCGGCGCCGGCGTTGAGCCCCTCGTAGAGGCCGGTCGAGACGCCGCCATGGCGTGTGAAGAAGCCATGCGCGACCCTCTCGCCCGAAAGTTGGGGCGCGCGGATCACCTCGTCGTCCTGCAGCGCCCGGGCGCTTGTGATGCTATCGGCCATGGGCGCGGATGGTGGTGGAGCTTCGGGGGGAAGTCAATCTGACGCTGCGGCAGCGAAGGGAGGGAGCGGCATGGGCACAGCTGCAACGGCAAGGACTTTGAACAGAGCGCCCATTTCTCCCGCCCCGCGCCCCGCCAGCCGGGCGACGGCCCGTTCGATGTCGGCCCGTCCCTCGGCGTCGAGCGGCGCGCCGAGACCGCCGGCCCGTTCCAGGAGGCCGAGGGCGAGGAGGAAGTCGCCCTGCTCGACGATCGGCGATACGGCGAGCCCGCGCCTGGAAAAGATCTCCGACAGGCCGGCGAAATCCACGTGGCTGGTCAGATCGGCCTCGCCCGGGCGGTCGAGCGGGTCGGCATAGGCATGGGCGCGCACCGCCTGCAGCGTATCGCCGAAGGCGCTCGTCGCATGGCCGTAGTCGATGAAGAGGCCGGCCCCGCTTTCCGTGGCGAGGCGGTCGGCAAGGCTGGTGGCAAGCGCAGCCCGCTCCGGCGAGGTTTCGAACACGGCGCCTGCGGCCGGCGGATGGGGCAGGGCCCCGGCCGGCAGCGGCGGGTGCGGGCGTCCGCAGAGCACGAATTCCAGCCTGCCAGCCTCCGACAGGCCGACGCAGCGCTCGCGAAACGCCTCGCCGTCGAAGACGAACTGGCGGATGGCGAGGGCGTCGAAGAGTTCGTTGGCGACGATCACGGCCGGGCCGGGGGACAATTCGGCGATGCGGCGATGGCGGCGAACCGGCAGGTCGAAGCGCGAGAGCGTTTCCGCCTGGATCGCCGCCAGCGTCTCACTGGTCTCGACGAGGTGAATGCTCGCGCTGGCGAGGCAGGCGGGCGCCGCGCGCCGCAGGGTGCGCAGCATGTCGGCCATCAGCGTGCCGCGACCGGGGCCGATCTCGACGAGCCGGAACGGCCGCGGCTGGCCGAGCGATCCCCAGGCGCTGGCGACCCAGGCGCCGATCAGTTCGCCGAACATCTGGCTGATCTCCGGCGCGGTGACGAAGTCGCCGGCCCGGCCGAGCGGGTTCCTGGTGGCGTAATATCCGGCGGAGCGGTCGAACAGCGCGAGGTTCCAGAACCGATCGATGCCGATCGGCCCGTCGCGGCGAATGATATCGGCGATCCGGTGGGCGAGCTCGTTCAAGGGCGGGCGGTGTCCTCTGCTCTGGTGCCCGCATCCTCGGCAGGCTTCGGCGCGTAGGCGACCGGCTTCGCCGTGGCGATCGCCCAGAGGCCGACGAGGATCATCGGCAGGGACAACAGCATCCCCATGGTCAACCAGCCGCCATAGAGATAGCCGAGCTGCTCGTCAGGGATCCGCCAGAACGCTTCGACGATGCTGCGGAAGATGCCGTAGCACAGAATGAAGATGCCGGCGGTCAGCCGCGGCCGGCCCAGCGTCTTGAAGGCATGGGTGGCGACGAGGAGGATGAGGAAGAGGACGACGCCTTCCAGAGCGGCTTCGTAGAGCTGGCTCGGATGGCGCGGCTCGGGGCCGCCAGTCGGAAACACCATCGCCCAGGGGACGTTCGACGGCGAGCCCCAGAGCTCGCTGTTGATGAAGTTGGCAAGGCGACCGAAGAACAGGCCGAATGGCACCGAGGCGGCGACGACGTCGATCAGGCTGTAGAACGGCACTTTGTATTGGCGGCAGAACAGGACGAGGGCCAGGGTCACGCCGACAAGCCCGCCGTGAAACGCCATGCCGCCGTCCCAGACGGAAAAGACGGTGAGCGGATCGGCGAGATATTGCAGCGGGTTGTAGAACAGGACGTAGCCGAGCCGGCCGCCGAGGACGATGCCGAGGACGAGATAGAGGATCATGTCGTCGATCTGCAGCTTGGTGATCGGCGAGACGCCGTTCGGCCAGAGCCGAGTGTTTGCGACCAGATAGCGCCCGTAGAGCCAGCCGCAGAGAATGCCGGCGACATAGGCGAGGCCGTACCAGTGGAGCGCGATCGGTCCGATCTGCAGGAACACCGGATCGATGTTCGGATAGGCCAGCACGCCGAAGGTCTGAAGAGAGAGCATGGTCGAAGCGGGCCTCGTCGCGGGTGGTCTAGGACGTGCGGCCGCCGGGGCGGCCGCGTTGCAGCCCTCATAAGGCCAAGCGGCGACGCTTTGAAGACCGGCCGGCCTTGGGCCGGGCGATCGGTCGGCTTTTGGTTCATCGGCGCGGGGCGCCGCTATTGTCTAAGCCCTTCGGCGCCTCTACCTGCGAAGGACCCTTTCGAACCCCGGAGACTGCCATGCCGACGAACCGAGCCCCGAACCGCCTCCTCGACGAATTCGCCCGCGTGATGACCGATGCGGCCGGCACGGCCCAGGGCATGCGCCGCGAGGTGGAAACGCTTTTCCGCACCCAGGGCGAGCGGCTGCTCAATCAGATGGACCTCGTCCAGCGCGAGGAGTTCGAGGCCGTCCGCGAGATGGCGATGAAGGCGCGCATGGAGAACGAGGCGCTGAAAAAGCGGCTCGCAGACCTCGAAGCGAAGATGGGCGGCGGCAGCGGCGCGGGCGTCTGAGCCGCTTTTCCACAGGGTTTCGACAGCTTCGCCGGGATTCCCGGCGAGGTCCGTGAGTTGGAAACGCCTGATCGCAGAGTCGCTTAACGATCGGGCGATCGACGATTCGCTGCGCGGCAACGCCCATCACCATGAAAATACGGTTAACGCCCTTAGCGTGAAGACTCCCCGACTGTATGCTGATTCTCAAGGGTGATTCGTCGGCGGCGGCGAACGCATCACCCCTGCGGGCGGCTGCCGCGGCGGGCGGCTGCCCGCCCATCTTTCATACGGGGAATCCATCATGCAATTCGATGAAATGACGATCTTGCGACAGTCGAACCCGGTCGATGTGATCGAGTGGGTGGCGACGTCGCGCGAATGGGCGTTCGAGCGCTCCTGCGACGACGAACTCGCCGTCGCGGTCACCGGTGTGTGGACCGACTATTCGGTTTCCTTCTCCTGGCTCGACGACATGGAGGCGCTGCACATCGCCTGCGCCTTCGATCTCAAGGTCCCGCCGCACCGGCAGGCGGAGATCCAGGTCCTGCTCGCGCGCATCAACGAGAAACTGGTGGTCGGCCACTTCGACCTCTGGCGCAAGGAAGGCGCGGTGATGTTCCGTCATTCCCTGCTCTTGTCCGGGGGGCTCGATGCCACCACGGGCCAGGCCGAGCGCATGCTTGCCATGGCGCTCGAAAGCTGCGAGCGGTTCTATCAGGCGTTCCAGTTCGTCATCTGGGCCGACAAGTCGGCCGAGGCGGCGCTGGAAGCGACGATGTTCGAAACGGTCGGAGAAGCTTGACACGATGCCCGACACGATGATTTCGGCGCGCATTCTTCTTCTCGGCGGCGGCAACATGGGCTCGGCGCTTCTGGGCGGCTGGCTGGAAAAGGGGCTCGACCCCTCGAAGGTCACGGTGGTCGATCCGGCCGTCGGCCCGGCGCTGCAGCCGCTGATCGAGAAGGGCGTCGTCCACCGCACCACCGTGCCGGAAGGGGCGTTCGACATCGTCGTGCTGGCGGTCAAGCCGCAGATGATGACGGCGGCGGTGCCGCCGCTGAAGGCGGCGATGCGGCCGCAGACGCTGGTCGTCTCGATCGCTGCCGGGACGACGGTCGCGGCGATCGAGGATCTGCTCGGGCCCCATCCGGTGGTGCGGGCGATGCCCAATACCCCGGCGCTGATCGGCCGCGGCATCACCGGCGCCTATGGCAACGAGCGCACCGGCGAGGGCGACCGCGCCAACGCGACCAGGCTCCTGGAAGCCTCGGGGCCGGTTGAATGGGTCGAGGCGGAGGCGCTGATCGACGCGATCACCGCCGTTTCCGGCAGTGGTCCGGCCTATGTCTTTCACCTCGCCGAATGCATGGCCAAGGCTGGCGCGACGCTCGGCCTTCCGGCCGATCTGGCGATGCGCCTGGCGCGCCATACGGTGGCGGGAGCGGGGGAGTTGATGATCCGCTCGGAGAGCGAGCCGGCGCAGCTTCGCAAGAACGTCACGTCGCCAAACGGCACCACGCAGGCAGCGCTCGACGTCCTGATGGGCGAGGAACGGCTGGCAAAGCTGATGGAAGAGGCGATGCGGGCCGCGCGGGACCGGGCGGAAGCGCTGGCCAAGGGATGACTTTGGCCGCGTGCCAAGAGTTTTTTTCTCGTTCTGAATGATGGATCACGCCATGTCAGGTAGCGGTCGCGCACCGGAAATCACCTTCGACGATTTCATGAAAGTCGACATCCGCGTCGGCACCATCGTCGAGGCGGCGCCATTTCCCGAGGCGCGCAAGCCGGCGATCAAGCTGATGATCGATTTCGGCGGCGACATCGGGGTGAAGAAGTCCTCCGCCCAGATCACCGTGCACTACAAACCGGAAGAGCTCGTCGGCCGCCAGGTGATTGCCGTCGTCAACTTCCCGCCCCGCCAGATCGGGCCGATGCGCTCGGAAGTGCTGACGCTGGGAATACCGGACGAGAACGGCGAAGTCGTGCTGCTCGGGCCCGGGCATGAGGTTCCGAAGGGCGGGCGGCTGTTCTGAGGGGGGGCCGGGCGCCCCTCGCCCTTCGAGGCTCCGCCGGTCTTCGACCGGCTCCACACCTCAGGATGAGGGGCTACTGGCAAGCCGCCGCCGGCTGATCGGTGGCGGTGGGGGTGACTGGCAGCTTCCGCGCCGACGACGAACCACGCCCCTCCTGCCTGGGGTTGAACCAAGCCCCTCATCCTGAGGTGCTCGCGAAGCGAGCCTCGAAGGGCGAGGGGCGCCGCGCGCAACCCTCAAACGTGCAACGCCCTGCCCAGCGCCCCCAGCGCCGCTTCCTGAAAACTTTCACCGAGGGTCGGATGGGCGTGGATCGTGCCGGCGACGTCTTCGAGGCAGGCGCCCATCTCCAGCGCCAGTGAGAAGGCGGCGGAGAGTTCGCTGACGCCGGCGCCGACCGCCTGGATGCCGAGGACGAGGTGGTTGTCGGCCCGGGCGACGATGCGCACGAAGCCGTCGTCGCGCCCGAGCGACATCGCCCGGCCGCTGGCGGCGAAGGGAAACCGGCCGATGCTGGTGTCGATGCCCTGCGCCTTCGCCTCGGCCGGCGACAGGCCGACGCTGACGATCTCGGGGTCGGTGAAGCAGACCGCCGGGATCGCCCGGTGATCGAATGCGCGCCGGTGACCGGCCGCGATCTCGGCGACCATCTCGCCTTCGGCCATCGCCTTGTGGGCGAGCATCGGCTCTCCGGCGACGTCCCCGATGGCATAGACGCCGCGCATCGCGGTGCGCCGCGTCTCGTCGGTGCGGATGAACGGCCCGTCCATGTCGAGGACGAGTTCCTCGCGGCCCCAGCCTTCGGTCACCGGCCGGCGGCCGACCGTGACGAGGACGGTATCGCAGGCGATGCGGCGTTCCTCGCTCGTGGCGGTCTCGACCATGAGGTCCGAGCTTTCGCCGGCGAGGCCCTGCGCCTTCGCTCCGGTCATCACCGTGACGCCGAGATGGGCAAGGCGCTGGCGCACCGGCTTGACGAGATCGGCGTCGTAGAGCGGCAGGATCTCGGTGGTCGCCTCGACGATCGTCACCTTCGAACCCGCCTTTGCGAAGGCCGTGCCGAGTTCGACGCCGATATAGCCGCCGCCGATGACGGCGAGGCGTTCGGGCGGGGTTCGAAGCGACAGCGCCTCGGCCGACGAGATCACCTTGCCGCCGAAGGGCAGGGCGGCGAGTTCGACGGGCTCCGACCCCGTGGCGATCACCACCGTCTCGGCGGTGATCCGCTGCTCGCCGGTTTCGCCGGCGACGACCACGGTCTTGCCGTCGAGAAAGCGGGCCCGGCCCGCGACCAGCTTGACGCGGGACTTCTTGAACAGGCTGGTGACGCCGTTGTTGAGGCGGTTGACGATGCCGTCCTTCCAGCCGACGACCTCAGCCCAGTCGAGGCTGGCGGGGCCGGCAGTGACGCCGGGAACCGCCCGGCCCTCGGCCGCCTCCTTCATGAGAAAATACTCGTCCGCCGCATGGATGAGAGCCTTGGACGGAATGCAGCCGATGTTGAGGCAGGTGCCCCCGGGCTTGCGGTCGTCGACGACCACCGTATCGAGCCCGAGCTGGCCGGCGCGGATCGCAGCGACATAGCCGCCAGGGCCGGCGCCGATGACCAGGAACTGGCAGGTGATGTCGTTCATGCCGCCTCCTCGACGAAGATCATCGCCGGGTTTTCCAGAAGCGCCTTGATGCGCTGGACGAAGACGGCCGCGTCGTAGCCGTCGATCACTCGGTGGTCGAAGCTGGAGGAGAGGTTCATGCGCTTCCTCGGCATGAACTGCGTGCCGTTCCAGACGGGCCGAACCTCCATCTTGTTGACGCCGACGATGGCGACTTCCGGATGGTTGATGATCGGCGTCGTCGCGATGCCGCCGAGCGCGCCGAGCGAGGTGATGGTGATGGTCGAGCCGGAGAGTTCCTCGCGCTTGGCCGAGCCGTTCCTGGCGGCTTCGGAAAGGCGGGCGACCTCGACCGCGCAGTTCCAGATGTCGCGGGCTTCGCAGTGGCGGGCGACGGGCACTATCAGGCCGGCGCCGGTCTGGGCGGCGATGCCGATATGAACGCCGCCGTGCTGGCGCAGAATGCCCGCCTCGTCGTCGTAGAGCGCGTTCATCGCCGGCTGCTCGCGCACCGCGATGACCATTGCCTTCATCAGGAAAGGCAGGAGGGTGAGTTTCGGCCGGTCTTCCCGCCGGTCCTGGTTCATCGCCGCGCGCAGAGCCTCGACCGCCTCCATGTCGATCTCGTCGACATAGGTGATATGGGCGATGCGCCGTCTCGCCGCCTCCATCCTTTCGGCGATGCGCCGGCGCAGTCCGGTGATCCTGACCTCGGTGACGGAGCTGTCGGCGAGGCGTCTGCGTCCTGCCGGGGCCTCGGCGCCGCCGTCGAGATGGGCGGCAAGGTCCTCGGTGGTGATGCGGCCGCCGGGGCCGGAGCCCGCAACGCGGCGCAGGTCGATGCCCGCCTCCATCGCGCGTCGGCGGACTGCCGGCGAGGCGAGGGGCTTTTCGCCGGGCTTGCGGGGCGCGTGGGAGGCTGGCGCGGCTTGGGCGACCGGCCTGATCTCCCCCCTTGTGGGGGATCCGGAGGATGGGCGAGACACGTGGCTCGCCCCGGCAGGCGGCAGCCCAGAGGGGGGTGTGCCGCCGCCGCCTTGCCCTGCGTCTGATTCAGAACGCTGGCGCCCTTTGGCGCCCCCCTCTGCCCCGCCGGGCATCTCCCCCACCCGGGGGGAGGTCGGCAGCTTTGCTGACGGCGCCTTTTCTGATTGGCTTGGATTGGCTTCCGATGCGGTCGGATCCTCAACCTCGGTCGTTCCTCCCACCCCGTCGACGTCCAGCCTCACCAGCGGCGATCCGACCGCCAGCGTGTCGCCCACGTCGCCGGCCAGCCATGCCACCGTGCCCGCCACGGGCGACGGAATGTCGACCGTCGCCTTGTCTGTCATCACGGCGGCGAGCGTCATGTCCTCGGTGACGGGATCGCCGACCTTGACGTGCCATTCGACCAGCTCGGCCTCGGCGACGCCTTCGCCGACATCCGGCAGTTTGATGGTGAAGGTGCCCATCTCAGCCCTCCATCACGCGCTTCATCGCCCCGCCGACACGGGCCTGGCCGGGAAAATAGTCCCACTCCTGGGCATGCGGATAGGGCGTGTCCCAGCCCGCCACCCGGACGATCGGCGCTTCCAAGTGATAGAAACAGGCGTCCGCGACGATGGCGACGAGTTCGGCCCCGAAGCCGGAAGTCAGTGTCGCCTCGTGAACGACGAGGCAACGGCCGGTCTTCCTCACCGAGGCCTCGATCAGCCCGATGTCGAGGGGAACGAGGGTGCGCAGGTCGACGATCTCGGCATCGATGCCGAGCGCTTCGGCCGCGGCCTCGGCGACATGCACCATGGTGCCGTAGGCGAGGGCGGTGAGGGCGGAGCCTTCGCGGCGGATGGCGGCCTTGCCGAGCGGGATGGCGTAGCGGCCCTCCGGCACCTCGCCGAGCGGATGCTTCGACCACGGCGTGACCGGCTTGTCGTGGTCGCCGTCGAAGGGGCCGTTATAGAGGCGCTTGGGCTCGAGGAAGATCACCGGATCGTTGTCCTCGATCGCCGAGATCAACAGGCCCTTGGCATCGTAGGGATTGGACGGCACGACGGTCTTCAGCCCGGAGACGTGGGTGAACAGGGCTTCGGGCGACTGCGAATGGGTCTGTCCGCCGAAGATGCCGCCGCCGGTCGGCATGCGCACGACGAGCGGGCAGGTGAAGTCGCCGGCCGAGCGGTATCTGAGCCGCGCCGCTTCCGAGACGATCTGGTCATAAGCCGGATAGACGTAGTCGGCGAACTGCATCTCGACGACGGGACGAAGGCCGAAGGCGGCCATGCCGATCGCCGTGCCGACGATGCCGCTCTCGTTGATCGGCGCGTCGAAGCAGCGGCTCTTGCCGAACCGTTCCTGCAGGCCGGCGGTGCAGCGAAAGACGCCGCCGAAATAGCCGACGTCCTCGCCAAAGACGACGACGTCGTCGTCTTCGGCCATCTTGACCGCGTGGGCGTCGCGGATGGCCTCGATCATCGTCATGCGGGGCATGGGATGCTCCCACAAGCATTGCCGGATTTTGCGTCCCGGCCCAACATTTCGTCATCCCGGGCTTGACCCGGGATCCATTCCAAATCGTTGCGGCCGCCCTTCGGGATCGAGAAAGGGGCGTATCGCGTCCACCGATCTTGTTGTGTTGGGCGCAGAGGAATGGATCCCGGGTCGAGCCCGGGATGACGAAGCGGAGTGGCTGAGCCGGGATCCCGCGACGTTGGCTCGAGATTCGCTTCATCAGGTAAGGCTGGCAAGTGCGGCGGATGCGGCATTGTCATGGTCTCACTCAATACCCCGCCTCCTGGCGCTGGCGGCGGAGATGCGGCGGCATCACCTCGTAGACGTCCTCGAACATGTCGCGCACGGACGGCTTCGGCCCGGTGTGCAACGTGCCGTGGCTCTCGGCCTCCTTCTGGGCGGCGAGGATTTCGGCGTCGACCTCGGCCTCGGCCTGAACGTGGCGCTCCTCGCTCCAGACGTCACGCAGGATCAGGTGGTTCTTCAGCCGCTTGATCGGATCGCCCAGCGGCCAGGCGTCGCTCTCCTCCTTCGGACGGTAGGCGGAGGGATCGTCGGAGGTGGAATGGGCGGCGGCGCGGTAGGTCACCCATTCGATCAAGGTCGGCCCGAGATTGCTGCGGGCCCGCTCGACCGCCCATTTCGCCGCCGCATGGACGGCCAGATAGTCGTTGCCGTCGACGCGCAGGGATGGAATGCCGAAGCCGAGGCCTCGCGCGGCAAAGGTGCCGGAGCCGCCCTTGGCGATGCCCTGGAAGGTCGAGATCGCCCATTGATTGTTGACGATGTTGAGGACGACGGGCGCCTTGTAGGTCGAGGCGAAGACCATGCCCGAATGAAAGTCGCTCTCGGCCGTCGAGCCGTCGCCGATCCAGACGGCGGCGATGCGGTCGCCGCCCTTGATCGCGGAGGCCATCGCCCAGCCGACCCCTTGCACGAACTGGGTCGCGAGGTTTCCCGAAATCGAGAAGAAGCCGTGTTTCCTCGCCGAATACATCACCGGCAGCTGCCGGCCCTTCAAGGGATCGCGGCGATTGGAGTAGATCTGGCACATCATGTCGACGAGCGGATAGTCGTCGGCGATCAAGAGACCCTGCTGCCGATAGGTCGGAAAGTTCATGTCGCCGGGTTCAAGCGCCTTGCGGAAGGCGCAGGCGATCGCCTCCTCGCCGAGGCACTGCATGTAGAACGAGGTCTTGCCCTGGCGCTGGGCCATCAGCATGCGCCGGTCGAAGGCCCGCACCCGCATCATCGTCTTCAGCCCGGCGAGGAGTTCTTCGTCGGTGAGCGTTCCCGCCCACTCGCCCACCGCCTCGCCGGCGCGGTTGAGAACCCGGACGATCGAATAGGCCATGTCGCGGATCTCGGCCGGATCGACGTTCACCGGCGGCCGGCGCACCGAGCCGGCCTTGGCGATCTTCACGCCGGAAAAGTCCGGCGCCCCGCCCGGCCGCACCTCGGGCTCCGGAACATGCAGCCTCAGCCTCCCGCTCATTTCAGCCCTCCCAAGCTCTCGTCCAGTCTGATCTAGATCGCCGGCTGGCGATAGACAGTTCCTCTTCGCCGCGAGCTTGGACACCCAAGCTGCAGAATCCGGCAGAGGCCGAAGACGACAAATTGCCGCGACCGCCCGAGCCTCAAAACTGGTGACAACCCGGCGCAAGCCAACAATATTCGTCTTGCACAACACTCGGGCATCATGCTCATTGTTTGGGTTGGAGCGTCAGCCGGCGTCGCACCTGCCAGTCTGGTTCGCCTTAGGGCAGGGCACGAACTACATCAAAATTGATCGCTGGTGCCGGTGGGAGGTGTGTAGCGCGATGCTGTTCTTACCAGACCCTCAGGGAGCCTTGCGGATCACGCAAGATATCAACGAGCGTCTTGCCGATAGTCTGGATGCGATGGCGAAGGCGGTCTCGAAGGCCGGTGTCTTGTCGCACAAGGCGCTGACGGTCGGACGATCGATTCGGGCCAGGCGCCAGATCGCGCCAGACTACTTCGCGCGATATTTCGAGATCCTCAAGGCCGTCGAGGCCGACGACATCCCGCGTTCCGTGCACCTTTTGGAGGATCTATCCGAAATCGTCGAGCACGGTATGGGGCCATCGCCGAGTTCGAATCGACGTCATGCCAACCTCGGTGCGCTGGAGGTCTTCTCTTGGGCGGATCTCGATCCGAAGCGCCGGCTGCGCTATGCGGGCCTTTTCGCAGCCGAAGATGCCGAGACGCTCTCGCTCCTCGCGCCGCCGGCGGAGGAGGTCGAGCGGATGCGCGAGGAGATCGACACGGCCTTGCAAAGGCTGGATCGGCATCTGCCGGCCTTCGCCGCCGAGATTCGTGTGCTCTTGAGCGAAATCGTGATGTGCCGGGCTGCCGAGCGGGAGAGCAGCTTCGCCGGCGCTTCGACCTTCTACATCTGGGGCGCGGTCTTCATGAACCCGGCGGCCTATGAAGGCGGCCTGGCGGTCATTCAGGGGCTGGTGATCGAGAGCACCCACGCACTCCTCTACGGATTGTCGGAAGGCGGCTCCTTCCTGCGCGACCAGTCGCCGAGGGTTGTCCGTCTGGTTGGCGGTCAGGAGCCCGATCCCGTCGATGGCACGTTTCACTCCGCCGTCGTTGCGGCCCGCCTGCACTACGTTCTGCAACAGCTGATGGACAAGCGCGCCCTCGACGCGGCCGAGGCAGCACGGGCCCGCGAGCTTTCGGCCCACTCGCTCAATCGTTTCATCGAATGCGATGCGGCGCTGGGGGACGAGAGCCGGTTTGCCGACATCGGCCGCGCCGTGCTTCGCGAAACCCGGCAGCAATTGCAGATTTCGTCTTCGAAGGCGGCCTGACATACGCCGCCGTCTCGTCGCGGCGGAGCCATTTTCTCGGGCGTTTGTGTCGAAGCGCGCGGAAGCGGCCGGCAACGTCGCCGGCCTGCGGCGGACGTCACTCGGTCGAGCGGAGCGGCGGTAAAAATTACGTTAGGGAAGAAAAACTTGACGCAAAAAGACTCGTCCGCCTTCATCACGCCGCTAGACTGGTCCATTCTGAAGGCATGGTGGTCGAAGGGACAAAACGTCCGAGGCACGAGACCTGAACGCCGCCGGGAATACGCAAGGGGCAACGGAACGGAGAAGAAAATCATGTCGTTGTTCAAGCTTTTTCGGCCGTCTGGTCCGGCGACGCAGCAGGAAAGTCCGGATCCGACGCGGCGCAGATTGCTCACCGGGCTTGGGATCGCCGCCTGTGCCGCTTCCGTCGGCGTCTTGTCGTTCGGTACGCATGCCGACGCCGCGACACCGCCGCCGGAAGACGGCGACTTGCTCGATCGGCTCGACGCTCTCGCCGATGATGAGCCGGACGAGATGGAAGTCGCGCACTATACCGGCTATCGCCACAACCACCGTCGCCGCCCGCGGCGCCGGCGTCATCGTCGGGGTAGCTGCAGGGATGCCTGGTTCCGGCGGCGCAATCCTCGTGCTTGTGGCATCAGGCCCCGGCGCCGGCATCGGCGTCGGTATGGGCGGGATTGCTACAGGGTCGGCAATGTGACGGTTTGCCGTTGAGGCTCCACCGCTAGAAGCTCTCGATCGTTACGGCTCGGCCGCAGTAGCGCCTTTCGGCGCCGCGGCGGCCGTTTGCCGACACAGCGGTGTCTCGCAGTGCCGGAGCATCGAGTGTTCATGGCTGCGGCGCTCATTGCGTTCTTGACATGTTCTCTTCGGGCGCCTACCCGCGAGGCAGATGGGCGCCGGTGGGCGGCCCGAACATGTTCCGGGACGTCGGCTCCCGGTCGGGGCGGCGAACGATGATCGGCAAGCTCAAGGGAACCATCGACGAGATCGGCGAGGATCATCTGATCGTCGACGTCCACGGCGTCGGCTATGTCGCCTATTGCGGCGCGCGGACGCTGGCCTCTCTCGGTGGGGCGGGAGAGGCCGCCGTCATTTTCATCGAGACCATCGTGCGGGAAGACATGATCCGGCTCTATGGCTTCGCCACGCCGGCCGAGCGGGACTGGTTCCGGCTGCTCCAGACCGTGCAGGGTGTCGGGTCGAAGGTCGCGCTTGCCGTCGTCGGAATTCTGTCGCCGGGCGACCTGGCCAATGCGGTGGCGCTGCAGGACAAGGCGATGGTGGCGCGAGCGCCCGGCGTCGGGCCAAAGGTCGCGGCGCGCATTGTCGCCGAGCTCAAGGATCGGGCGCCGGCCTTTTCGGGCCCCGGTGCCGAAGCGAGCTTCGGGCTGAAGCGGGACGTCGGCAGCGGCACCGCCGCAGCCCCGATCGCCGACGCGGTCTCGGCGCTCACCAACCTTGGCTATTCCCGTGATCAGGCTGCGAACGCCATCGCCACGGCAGCTGCCGAGGCGGGCGAGGGCGCCGAAAGCTCGGTGCTCATTCGTTTGGGGCTGAAGGCATTGAGCCGGAATTGAGTTGCAGGAATTTATCAGGTCATGTTTACCGTCCGCCCCATTGCCAGGAATAAGAAGTCGGCGAACAGGTTACCCGAGATGGAACTCCTCACATGAGCGACACCTCGCGCCTGATCTCGCCCGACAAGCGCGGCGAGGACGTCGACGCGACACTGCGGCCGCAGCGGCTCGACGACTTCGTCGGCCAAGCGGCGGCGCGCGCCAATCTCAAGGTGTTCATCGAGGCGGCGAAGGGACGGGGGGAGGCGCTCGATCACGTGCTCTTCGTCGGACCTCCGGGCCTCGGCAAGACGACGCTCGCCCAGATCATGGCGAAGGAGCTCGGTGTCAATTTCCGCTCCACTTCCGGCCCGGTGATCGCCAAGGCCGGCGATCTCGCCGCGCTTTTGACCAATCTCGAAGAGCGCGACGTCCTGTTCATCGACGAGATCCACCGGCTGTCGCCCGCGGTGGAGGAGATCCTCTATCCGGCGATGGAGGATTTTCAGCTCGACCTGATCATCGGCGAGGGGCCGGCGGCGCGCTCGGTGAAGATCGACCTGTCGAAATTCACCCTCGTCGCCGCCACCACCCGGCTCGGCCTTCTCACCACGCCGCTGCGTGATCGCTTCGGCATTCCGGTGCGGCTCAACTTCTACACCGTCGCCGAGCTCGAGCACATCGTCACCCGCGGCGCCCGGCTGATGGGCCTGCCGATGGGAAAGGACGGCGCCGAGGAGATCGCCCGCAGGTCTCGTGGCACGCCGCGCATCGCCGGGCGGCTGTTGCGCCGGGTGCGCGACTTCGCCCATGTGGCCGGCGCCGAGACGGTCGACCGCAAGGTCGCCGACGCGGCTTTGACGCGGCTCGAAGTCGACAGTCTCGGCCTCGACCAGCTCGACCGGCGCTATCTCGACCTGATCGCGCTCAATTTCGGCGGCGGCCCGGTCGGCATCGACACCATCGCCGCGGCGCTCTCCGAGCCGCGCGATGCAATCGAGGACATCGTCGAACCCTATCTCCTGCAACAGGGCTTCCTGCAGCGCACCCCGCGCGGCCGGCTTCTCACCCAGCACGCCTTCCGCCATATGGGTCTTGCCGTGCCGACGACCTATCAGGGATCGCAGTCCTCCCTTTTCGAAGAGGGTGGCGAGGGCTGACGCGATGGCAGGTCATGATCGCATCCGTTTCAGCCGCGATCCCTCGAATGGTGTCGAGGCGATATCGGCCCGCTTCTTCGGCCACGCCTACGACATGCACCATCACGACGAATGGCTCGTCGGCGTGACCGATCACGGCGTCCAGGATTTCTTCTGCCGCGGCGCGCGGCGGCAGAGCACGCGGGACCGCATCATCCTCATCGAGCCCGGCGAGATGCATGACGGGCAGGCGGTCACCGCGGGCGGCTTTGCCTACGAGATGCTCTATGTGCCGCAGGCCGTGATGCGCGAAGGGCTCGGCGATCTTGCCCTGGAGGAGGGCGGTTTTCGTCAGACATTGTCCGACGATCCGTTGCTGGCAGGGGCGATCCGGCGCGCCTGCGCCGCGATCGCAGAGCCGAGAGGACAGCTTGCCCGGGATGCCGCGCTCGATGGTGTGATCGAGCGGCTTCGCGACCATCTCGGCCTTTCCGGACGACAGCTCGGGGGCGAGGTGGCGCCTGCGATCGCCCGGCGCGCCTGTGAAAGGCTGCACGACGAGATGGCCGCCGAAATCGGTGCGGACGATCTGGCCGCGGCATCGGGCGCAGCGAACCGGTTCGAACTCGCCCGTGCCTTCCGCGCCGCCTATGGCGCCTCCCCGCACGCTTATCTCGTGCGGATCCGCCTCACCGAGGCGCGGCGGCTCCTGGCCGAAGGCGAGAGCCCGGCTGCGGTGGCCGCCGACTGCGGCTTTGCCGACCAGAGCCATCTCGGCCGCTGGTTCCGCCGCGCCTTCGCCATCACGCCGGGTGCCTATCGCGCCGCCTGCACGGGCGTTCCAGACGAAAGGGCTGCCTGAGACCTATAGCCTCGTCGCAACGGCATTCGACGAGAAAAGGCGGGGCGGTGACATTCGAGACCAAGGTGGCGATTCTCGTGCGGGAGGATCTGGCGATGTGGCAGAAACTGAACGTCACGGCGTTTCTGGCGACGGGGATCGCCGGTGCGACGCCGGAAGCGATGGGCGATCCCTACGAGGACGCGGCCGGACGGTACCATGCAGCGCTGCTCGGCCAGCCGGTGATGATCCTCTCGGCCACCGGGGAGGTGCTGCAGCGAGCCTTTCACCAGGCGATTCAGCGGGAGCTTCGTCGCGCCGTCTATGTGGAGGCGATGTTCGCCACCGGCCATGACGCAGCCAATCGCGAAGCCTTTCGTGCCGAACCGGCCGACGCGCCGAACCTCGTGGGCATCGCCCTGTTCGGTCCGCGGAAGGAGGTCGACAAGGCGGCGAAGGGCGCGCGGATGCATCCATGATCCGAACGGCTCGGCGGCCACAGCCTATTGCTGGGCTGCCGCCAGCGTACGCGCCTGCTGCCTTAAGTCGGCGACACACTTGTCGAAGGGCTGGGTGCCGGGAGTGAAACCGAAGCGCGCGCATTCCGCCTCGGCCGTCGACGGCTTCGGGGTGGCGGTCGAGGTGGCGGAGGAGGTGCAGCCGGAAAGGGCGGCGACGGCCGCAAGGATCAGAAGCGATTTCATTTAAGATACCATCACGTCGAACTGAAGGCTGAACGCAGCCGGTTTTGGACGACCATGACATAGCGTTCCATCCCGCCGGAAAAGAGCCGCCCGCGATCGGGGCTGGTCTTGCCGGTCGCGACCAGCCGGAGCACGGGGCCTGCCGTCCGGAGCTGCGACGCCTCCCGCGGCGCCGGAAACGGCGCTACGTCACTGGCCGGCCGCTTCACGCGCTTTGCAGCACGCGGGCGGCGGCCGTCTCGATCGTCGCGAGCGACGCCCCTGAGAGCGCCTCGCGCGACAGGTCGAGGAAGCGGGTCGCCTGGAGGCGCACCGCCTGTCGCTGGTCCTCGGTTCGGCAGGCCGGCAGGAGTTCGCCGAGGCAGGTCAGGAAATGCTCGCCGGCGATCATGTCCGAGGCGGCATACTGGCGAAGATGGCCGAAGCCGATCTCGATGAAGCCGGCAAAGTCGCCCGCCTCGATGATCGCCCGCAGCCGGCCGTCGCCGTCGACGACGTAGGGATCGCCCGACTGGCGGCCGGCAATCGTGGCCATCGCGGCCTTCAGCCAGTCGAGGCAGGTGATCGCCGTGTAAGGGTCGTTGACGCCGGGAGACAGCGCCCGGCCGCCGATCTCGACGAGTTCGTCGAAGAGGAAGTCGATGTCCTGGCGCGGGCTGCGGCTGTTGCCTGCCGCGATGCAGGAGAGCAGCCGATCGCGAATGTCGTCGCCGCAGCGTTCGGCCGGCCAGACCTGAAACAGCGTCCGGCCCTCGTGAACGAAGATGCCGGGACTGCAGGTGAGGCGGACGACGACGTCGGCCGTCTTCGCAGCCTCGATCAGGGACCCCCGATCGATGATCTGCAGGTAGCCGACCCGGTCCGAAGCGATCTCGCCGAAGGGCGGTGAGCCATCTTCGCCGGTTCCCGCCCACCGTTCCCACGTGACCCGTTTCCCGGCGGCCCGCTCGCCCTCCTCACGAAAACACGGCGGCACCTGCCAGCGAACGTTGTCGTCCTCCTCCTCGCTGCGGTTGGGCTCTGCCGGGAACTCCTGGCCGATCCGCTTGAGCAGGCCCTGGCCGATCCCGGCGATGACGTTGGAGATGTGGATGTTCGAGGGAACGTGATGGATGAAATAGATCAGCACGCCGATCGAGACGATGGCGAGGACGATCGCTCCGAGGATCGCCAGATTCGGCACGAACATGTGTCCGTAGACGCTCTCCTCGCCGCCGTCGCGCACGCTTCGAAGGACGATCATCGAATAGACGAAGGTGGCGACGAAGACGCCGAGGGTGACCTGGTTGCCCCGGTCGTTCATGAAATTGGTCAGGAGGCGGGGCCCGAAGCTGCCCGAGGCGAAGACCACCGCCGCCATGGTCACCGAAAACACCGTACCTGCGACGCCGATCATCGAGCCGCCGATAGCAGACAGGATCGCCCGGGCGCCGTCCGGCTGGGTAGCGTAGAGAAACGGGCTCGAGCCGAGCGCGTCCGGCTCGACCACCGTGTCGATCTCGATCAGCACGAATGCGAGAATGGCCGAGACGATCGCCAGGACGGAAGGAATGAACCAGTAGCTCGCGCTGATGCGCTCGTAGTACTGCAGAATGAGTGCGCGCATCGGTCCCGATCGAATGTTTGGCAGGGCAGTCGCATCTATGGGAGAGCCGGCGAAGAACCAGTGCCGGTCCGGCGAGGATGGGGGCGGCGGGAGCTAGAGCGTCCGGTAAGAAGTCTGAATCGCATAGTTTCGTTTGGAAGCGTATTCTGATTCCCTGGAGCGTGGGAGGATGCGCACCATGGGAAAACCGGTTTCATCGGACTTGCGGCTTAGGATC
>NZ_JAAAMG010000036.1 GCF_010500815.1 Jiella pacifica | reverse complement strand
CCAAACGGAGGGCCAGGTCACCAAGCTCAAACTTCTCAAGCGCTCAATGTACGGACGTGGGAACCTCGATCTCTTGCGCCGTCGACTCCTCTTGGCCGCGTAAAACCACACAACCTGCGCAAGAGCCACTTTTTCGGGGGCAGACCACCGCCGTAAAAGGTAGTCAAGGAAGCCGCGCGCATAGGCACAGTAATTCCCGACCACGATCGGGCTGTATTGCTGGCTGGACAGTACGGTTCTGAGTTCTGTGATCAGTTGGTCATTGGTATTCGACATCGATGGCTCCTCTGCTGGTCAAAATGACCGCAGAAGTTTGCCATCGGAACGCAGAGGCCACGCATTGGATTTTTCGGCTAAAAGGAGACCTTCACCTCTCGACCTCTTCCAAGACGTACGCCGTTCATTTCACCAAGCTGGAAAGCAGACCTTCCGATCCTCAACGCTCGTTAGCGTTGAGGATCGCCCCTTCGATTTCCGTCAGGACCGCGGGATCCTCAATGGTGCCTGGCGGAGTGTAGGGTTCGCCGTCGGCGATCCGCTTGATCGTTCCGCGCAGGATCTTGCCCGATCGAGTCTTCGGAAGGCGGTCGATCACGAGCGCCTTCTTGAAGGCTGCCAACGGGCCGATGCGGTCGCGCACGGTGGCCACGATCTCTGCCTCGATGTCCGTCGTCGGCGTGTCTACGCCCGACTTAAGCACCACCAAGCCGAACGGCACCTCGCCCTTCAACTCGTCCCGGCAACCGAACACCGCGCACTCGGCGACGGCGGGGTGTGCCGCGACCGCCTCCTCCATGGCCCCGGTCGACAGGCGGTGGCCGGCGACGTTGATCACGTCGTCCGTCCTTCCCATCACCCAGATGTACCCGTCCTCGTCGACGGAGCCCGCGTCCGCCGTGTCGTAGTAGCCCGGTTGGGTCTGGAGGTAGCTCGAACGGAAGCGGTCGTCGGCACCCCACAGGGTGACCGCCGCGCCGGGCGGCAGCGGAAGCTCCAAGGCGATGTTGCCCATCACGCCCGGCGAAACGGACCGCCCCTCCGTGTCGAGGATGCGGATGCCGTAGCCGGGCATCGGCACCGCCGGGGAACCGTGCTTGACAGGCAGCCGCTCGAGGCCGAGTGGGTTGGCGGCAACTGCGCAGCCCGTCTCCGTCTGCCACCAGTGGTCGATCACGGGAACGTCCAGGAGACGCTCCGCCCATCGGATCGTCTCGGGATCGGCGCGCTCGCCCGCGAGGAACAGGGCGCGCAGTCCCGTCAGGTCGTGACCGGCGGCGTGCCGGGCGTCGGGATCCTCCTTGCGGATCGCCCGGATCGCCGTCGGCGCCGTGAACAGCACCCTGACCCCGTGCTCGGCGATGACGCGCCAGAACGTCCCTGCGTCCGGCGTGCCGACAGGTTTGCCTTCGAAGAGGACGGTGGTGCAGCCGTGCAGGAGCGGCCCGTAGACGATGTAGGAGTGCCCGACCACCCAGCCGACGTCGGAGGCAGCCCAGTATGTCTCGCCGGGGGCCATCCCGTAGATGGCCTCCATCGTCCAGCGCAGGGCGACCATGTGCCCGCCGTTGTCGCGCACGATGCCCTTGGGACGTCCCGTCGTTCCCGACGTGTAGAGGATGTAGAGCGGATCGGTGGCAGCCAGTTCGACGCACGGGCTCGGACGACCTCCTGCCAAGTCGGCAAGGGCATTCCGCTGCCGGTCATGCCAGTCGTGGTCGCGTCCGTCGGCCAGCTCGGCCTTCAGGCGCTCGCGCTGGAGGACGACGCATGCCGACGGCTTGTGGGCGGCCAGCGCGATCGCCTCGTCTAGGAGCGGCTTGTAGGCGACCGTCCGGCCCGGCTCGATGCCGCAGGATGCCGACAAGATGATCTTGGGCATCGCGTCGTCGATCCGCGTCGCCAGCTCGCGGGCCGCGAAGCCGCCAAAGACAACGGAGTGGACCGCGCCGATCCGCGCGCAGGCGAGCATGCCGACCACGGCCTCGGGCACCATGGGCATGTAGACGACAACCCGGTCGCCCTTCGCAACCCCAAGGTCCGTCAGCACCAGCGCGAACGCCTGCACCTCCCGAAGAAGCTCGACATAGGTGAACGTCCGTTTCGTCCCGGTGACCGGGCTGTCGTAGACGAGCGCGGCCTGGTCGGCCCGTCCGCCCTCGACATGACGGTCGAGCGCGTTGTGGCAGGTGTTGCACGTCGCGTCGGGGAACCAGCGGCCGTAGACCCCGGCAGACGGCTCGAACGCGACCGTCGGCGGCGAGAACCAGTCGACGTCGTTCGCCGCCTCCATCCAAAAGCCCGACGGGTCATTCCGCCAGCGGTCGTAGGTGTCGCGGTAACCCATGCGCGTGTCTCCTCCCAGCGCCGTCCGGATGTCGTTCGTCGCGCGCCGGGAGCCTCCCGCCCTCGGCGCGCCAGTCGCTACCCCGCCGCGGACACCGCGACCTCTTCGGCGTTCTGGGCATCGGGAAGCTTCGGCACCTCGCACCCGGTGACGCAGCAACGGCCCGGCTGCTTCGAGACGCGCTGTCCGTCGTCCATGACGCCGCGGTCGAGGAGGCTCTCCACCAGCGCTACCTTCTCCATGACGGGGTAGTTGCGCCAGATTTCGCGCTTCATCGCCTCCGGGGAACCGCCGCCGTGGAGCGAGATCACCGAGTACCAGCCGCCCTGGTTGGAAACGGTCAGGTCCTCAATGAACCGGGACACCTCCATGCGCTGCTCCATCGGGATGTCGGGCCGGCCGCCGAGGACCGCCGAGAGCGAGGCCCTCGTCTCGGGATTGTGGTCCTCGTCGGGACCGGGAAGCGCCACGATCAAGCCACCCGACACGTAGTGGGCGACCTTGTGCATGTCGTAGATCTTGGTCGCGAGGAGCAGCTTGCCGATGTTCGAGAACACCGAGTCCGGCATGACCGAGCCAGCCGGGTCCTTGGCACAGTAGACAGAGGCCGCGACACCGCAGGCGTAGAAGCTCTCGGTGATGGTGATCAAGTCGACCATCTGCTCGCGGATGTGGCCGTGGCGGTCGGCATCGAGGCCATTCGCCTCGATCATCAGAGCGCCGGCCCCGATCAAGAGATCGCCGAACCCGGCCCGCGCCCCGATGCAGGAGTGGCGGTGGTGGTTGGCGTAGGAGGTGGTCAGAAAGCCGCCTTCCTCGTGCTCCCCGGCGAGGAAGACGCGGTCGTGCGGCACGAACACGTCCTCGAAGGTCACGACGCCGGTCGACTGCCCGTACTTGGCCGAGAACTTCGCGGCCGCCTCGCCGGGGCGCCCGGCGCGGCGTGCGACGATCGTTACCCCCGGCGCGTCGACGGGAACCGCGCAGCAGACCGCGAAGTCGGCATCCTCCGCGGTATGGGTGCGGCACGGCATGACGAGGAACTCGTGCATGTACGGCGCGCCTGTCACGATGGCCTTCGTCCCGGAGATGACGATGCCATCTGGGCGTCGCTCCTTGATGTGGACGTAGACATCGCGGTTCTGCTGCTGGCCGGGCCGCTTGGAACGGTCACCCTTGGCATCAGTCATCGCGACGCCTAGCGTGAGATCCCGGTCCTGGACGTCGTGGAGGTAGGAGAGAAAGCGCTGCGAGTAGTCCGTCCCGTGCGAGTCGTCGGTGCGCTTCGTCGCCTGGAAGATGCCGTTGAGGGCATCATGGGTCAGGTAGCGCTGGGCGCAGCCCGAGACCTTGCAGACGAGCCGGACGGCCTCGAGCTTGTAGAGAAGGTCGGTCGAGGTCTCGTTGATGTGGAGCATGCGGTTGACCGTCTTGCCGGACGTTCCCTGCCGGGCGGTCATGATCGGGATATGGTCGGGGTGATGGGCGAAGTCGTAGGTGACCCCGACACCGTTGATCCCGGGAAGCAGGAGCGGCTCGTCGGCGATGCTCTCGACGCGCTGGCCGTCGACGAAGACGCGGGGCTTGTAGGCGCGCAGGGACTCCCGGTACGCGGCGGCATCCATCAGCATGGCGTTCTCCTAGCCTAAGGGTCCAATGTCTCGAATGACTCCAAACTTGAACACTGTTCGAATTTGTGTCAAGCGTTAGATCGAAAAGGACGGACGGCATGGCGGCACGACGATCGGAACGGCAGCAGGCGGTGAGCGAGCACAAGCGTACGCTCATTCTGGACGCGGCACGCGACGTGTTCGCCCAGGACGGTCTGGAGGGTGCCAGCCTGCGCGCCATCGCCATGCGCGCCGGGTACGCGCCGGCGGCGCTTTACTTCCACTTCGACTCCAAGGAGGCGATCTACGCGGAGGTTCTTCGGGGTTCACTCGCAGCCCTCGGTGACCATGTGGGCCGGGCGGTGTCAGAGGCGGCGGGGCCGGCGGAGCGGCTGCGTGCGGCGGCGATGGCCTTCTTTAGGTTCTACGCGGAGAACCCCGGCGACCTCGATCTCGGCTTCTACCTGTTCCGGGGCGGCATGAAGCCGAAGGGCCTCGGGCGTGAGCGTGACGAGGACCTGAACAAGGCTCTCGCGGCCGCGCTGAACCCTATCGCGGATGCGGCCGTGGAGGCGGGTGCGTCCCGGTCGGATGCCGAACTTCTGGTGGTCGACACCTTCGCGCATGCCACGGGCCTGCTCCTCCTCCTTCACACTGGCCGCATCCGGATGTTTGATGCCTCCGCCGACGAGCGGATGGAAGCCTATGTCGGCGAGCGTGTCGTTCGTCTCACCGCGGGAGCGAAGTGATGCCGATCCTCGATGCAAGTGCCTCGACCCTTCTCGTGGTCGACTTCCAGGCCCGGCTGATGCCCGTGATCGAGGGGGCGGACGCGGCGATCGGGAATGCCCGCCGCCTCCTCGATGCGGCGGCAAAGCTCGAGGTGCCCTGCGTCTTCACGGAGCAGAACCCGGCCGGGCTCGGCGGCACGGTCGAGGCGTTGAGCGCGCCCGGCGCGGTGCTGCCGAAGATGACGTTCGATGCCACGGGGTCGCTCGGGATGCTGGATCATGCCCCGGAGGACCGAGCCGTCGTCGTCGCGGGATGCGAGGCCCATGTCTGCGTTCTCCAAACCGTCCTAGGTCTGCTGGAGGCCGGGAGGACGGTCTATGTCGTCCGCGACGCCATCGGCTCCAGACGGATCGAGAACAAGGAGGCGGCGGTGCGCCGAATGGAGCGGCACGGGGCGGAGATCGTGACGACGGAGATGGTGGTGTTCGAGTGGCTCGGCACCTGCAAGCACCCGCGGTTCCGCGAGGTCGTCGCGCTCATCAAATAGTTCGCCACGGCACGGAGGGAGCAGGACCATGCAGGCCATCTGGTACTTCGACATCATCAGCCCCTACGCCTACCTCGCGCTGGAGGAGGTAGAGGAACTGTCGCGTTCGATCCCGATCTCCTACCGCCCGATCCTCTTCGCAGGGCTCCTCAAGCATCATGGCCAGCTCGGCCCGGCGGAGATCCCCTCGAAGCGGATGCACACCTATCGGCTATGTGCCTTCGAGGCGCAGCGTCGCGGCGTCCCCTTCAGGTTTCCGCCCGCCCATCCGTTCAAACCGCTGCGGGCGCTTCGACTTCTCTGCGAGACGGGAGGCGACCCGCAGGTCACACGTCGGGTGTTCGAGCACATCTGGCGGGACGGGCACGACCCGAACGATGACGAGAGTTGGGATCGACTGACGGGGCAGATCGATCAAGGCACGGCCACCACGTCCACGATGCCGCACGATCTTCGCCGTAACACCGACGAGGCCGTGCAGGCGGGCGTCTTCGGTGTTCCGACGCTGATGATCGAGAACGAGATGTTCTGGGGCGTCGACGCACTTCCGATGGCACGTGCCTACATTGCCGACCGGACCCTCTTCGAGAAGGGTGAACTGGGTCGCTTGGCTTCGATCGAGAATCCGCTCACGTCTCCGGCTCGCGGCGGATAGACCGTCTGGCGTTGTAGTCTTGTTCCCTTTGGTGTTCGGCAGCTTCCATCAAGTTTTGGCCGAAAGCGGACCGGAAGCTTTCCACCCAAGTTTGCCGTTCCCCTTGACCAACGGCAACGCCAAAAACCGGTCGTTCCATCCTTCAAGTCTCGGCGAGCCGTACCGCTGCACCTTTATGCCGCTATGGGCAGAAAGCTGAAGAGCGCATCGCGGTCGATAATCCGCGCAAAACTCGACTCCGTTAAGCGCCGACCGCCAGCGCCTGGCTCGACGCGCTGTGAAATAATGCGGAGGAATGTGGCTAGAAATCCCGGGCTTCGGCCAATCTGGTAGTGTTCCTTCGCATTATGGACTGCTGCGGATAACTGCAAGTGCTGAAGGACGACAAGCGGGCGATCTTCCAGGCGGCCGCCTATGCGCAGCGAGCGGTCAATTATCTGCATCGCCTTCAGCCTGCCGATCGCAATGAAGAGCGGGATGCGGCCTGATATCTTAGATCCGAATGCGACTGCGGAGGACGATCAGCCCTCCGCGGTTCACCTACGCGCGTTTTCGCCTGGCGCCGGCGTCCGGCTCCTGGCGCTTGCTTTCATGGCGCGGTCGGGACGATGCATGAGCACGACGGAGCAGCTGCTCTGCTTGCCTCTTCACACCACAGGAATCCGAAGCCCAAGGCCGTCGGTCGGGATCGAGCGGCTTTGCCAGCAAGGCCAGTCCGGTGGGATGTCTGCTTTCTCTTTCCGTTCGCCTTTACTGTCGTCCAGAATGCGAGCAAACGGACGCATTGTCAGGCTTCCCAATCCAGCAAACGCGTCAACTCCATACGCGGCGAGATTCATCAATCCAATGGTCATACCGTCGGACTCAAGAAAGCACCCGTTCGATCCAGGGATATCGGCATAGCGAGATGACCGTTTGAAGATCGCGAGTTGCTCGGTTCCAGACGTCGCAGCATGCGTCCATGATGTGATCCCGGTCGCGGAAGACGCGCAGGCTGAGGGAGGTCTCACGAAGGTAGAGCCATAGGCGTTCGACGGGATTGAGCTCCGGGCTATAGGGCGGCTGGATGACGAGGGTGATATTGCCCGGCACGTCGAGAGCTTCCGGTTTGTGCCAACCGGCGCCGTCGAGAACCATGACGACGTGGGTGTCATCATCGATCGTCTCGGCGAAGGCGTCGAGATAAAGGTTCATGATCTCGGCGTCGACGTGCGGCATGACGAGCGCGAAGGAGCGCCCTGTCCGCGGTTCGACGGCACCGAAGATGTAGGCCCATTTGAAACCTTGATCGCAAAGACCCGGCGGTCGCTTTCCCTTCGTCCACCAGCGATGGCAGGTTCGGCCCTTCTGTCCGACCCGCGCCTCGTCCATGAACCAGAGTTCGATCCGCTTATCCGGATGGGCCGCTTCGGCCTCCTTCAGGGCGCGTTCGAGCCCCCTTTTTGAAAGGCTTCGCCGGCCTTCGGATCCTTCTGCGGATGGGATGGCCGCGCCTTCTGATGAGAGAAGCCGTTGCGCCTCAGGATGCGCGAGACGCTCCTGCGGTTCATCCGTTTGCCGAACCGCTCCGCGATCCAGTCCGCGAGTGCCTGCGTCGTCCAGGTCGAGACGCCGTCCTTGTCGGGATCGGGACCGCGGAAAACGACGTTGGCGAGAGCGGCTTCCTCGCCCTCGGTCAGCTTCGGCTTGGGATGGCCCTTTGGTCGATCGTGAAGGCCGCTGACCCCCGCATCATTGTAGCGGTGGACCCAGTCCCTCAGCGTCTGCCGATCCATGCCCGCAGCTTTGGCCGCCTCTGTCCGGCTCATGCCCGAGAGCGCATTCGCAAGCGCCAGCAAACGGCTCGCGGTTCGTCCATTCCTCTCGCGCCGGGCCAGCGCCCGAAGCTGATCGGCCGAAAGATCGTCTCGAATGATCAATCCTGGCATCGTCAAAGCTCCCTGTCTCAAAACAGGGACTCATCAAAACCATTCAATGGCAAATCACGCCCGAGTCAGATCAAACGACCCTTGGTATCAGACGTCACTCCGGCAGTGGTCGGCGCATTTGCCATGTCTTTGCCTGTTCCTTGTCCGCCGATTGTCACGGAGCTCACCCAACGCGGTCTCGATCCGGCATGTCTGACCGGAAGCCGGCTTCGCCTCGCCCGGCTTGTCGCAACGGTGAGCCGTCGCTTTCTTCCCCTGCCGGCTGGGCCGCCATTCCTCGCGAGACAAGAAAGCCCCGGCCCGCCGTCCTCCATTTCATTCCGGCCTTTCAGGTGCGCGCCGTTCGTTCCCGGTCTCTTCGACAGCCATCGAGGCCGCGATGGGCGCGTCCCGATACACTGAAAGGAACAGAACAATGGCAAACATCGGCTCTTTCACCACGACCAAGAGCGGCTTCGCCGGGCAGATCAAGACCCTCGCGCTGAACGTCAAGGCCCGCTTCGAGCGCGTCGAGAACCCGTCCGACAACGGCCCGCAGTTTCGCATCTTCTCCGGCGCCGTCGAACTGGGCGCCGCCTGGCAGAAGCAGGCGAAGGGGACCGAACGCGACTATCTCTCGGTCAAGCTGGACGATCCGAGCTTCCCGGCTCCGATCTACGCTACCCTGGTCGAGGTGGAAGGCGAAGAGGGGATGCAGCTGATCTGGTCGCGTCCCATCAGCAACCGAGAGTAACCTGGCAACAGAGCGGCTCCGTCAATCAGGCGGGGCCGCTCAGCCGTGTTGCGAGGCAGACGCTCGGAGAATAACCACGCATCCGTTTCGCGCGCAGAAAATGAAGGAACAATCCGACGGCTTCGGCTTCATCGTCACAGCTATGCTGGACCGACCGGCCGCGGGTGCCGATCCGGCCCCAGCGGCGAACGAGGCAAGGATTTCCGAACAGCGTCTCTTCGATCGACAGGGCATAGAAGCGGGCCATGTTCCGGCCCGCTTCCCGTCGCTCCACATAGACCTGATAGCGCTGTGCGATCATGACGCTGAGATTCGCGCGTCACGATGCATGCGTCCAATGAATGCTTTGAATCATTGGCGCGTGCCGATTCATTTCGGTGATGAACCGCGAGGTCGGTCGTCAGCTGTTGAGCGCATCCTTGACGGCTTTCGCCGGCATGTAGGTGAGTTTCCTCGAAGCGGCTATCTTGATGGTGCCACCGGTCGCCGGATTGCGGCCGTCGCGCGCTGGCACATCCTTGACCTTGAATTTGCCGAAGCCGGGAATGCTGGTTTCCTCGCCTGAATTGGCTGCACTGGCGATCTTCTTGAACACGCTTTCGACGATCGCCTTCGCCTGGGTCTTGGTGATGCTCTGTTCGCTCGCGATCTTATCGGCGATGTTGTTCGTCGTGGTCATGGTCTTGAGGTCCTTTCGTCGATTACAAACCAGTCCATTCATTCCGTTTGGGGGTGATAGAGCGGTATTGCCGCCAATCCACTTACATTGTCGCTATCACCGAGTACGGCACAGCCTATTGCGGCTCGAACCGGCTTTTCCCGTGTCAAACAGCACTGAAACGGGACCCCCTATCGGCGCCGAAAAAGGACCCCCCTTCGGAGCGGGTTTTCGCGCAGCCCTGATCGGCCCGGAGCCGTAGGCGGAGGGGCGATCAGGGCTGCGCGTGCGGTCTGCTGATGTGGGGTCAGGCGCGGTTCTTGAAGCGCCAGCTCTCGTTGCCTGTTTCAATGATCTCGCAGTGGTGGGTGAGGCGGTCGAGGAGCGCGGTCGTCATCTTGGCATCGCCGAAGACGCTCGGCCATTCTCCGAAGGCGAGGTTGGTGGTGACGATCACGGAGGTCTGTTCATAGAGCCGGCTGATCAGGTGGAAGAGCAGCTGGCCGCCGGTCTGGGCGAAAGGCAGGTAGCCGAGTTCGTCGAGCACGAGGAAGTCGAGCCGGCCGAGGAGATCGGCGGTGCGGCCCTGCTTACCGCCGCGGGCCTCGGCATCGAGCTTGTTCACGAGGTCGACCACATTGAAGAACCGCCCTCGAGCGCTGGCGCGGATGCAGGCGCGCACGATGCCCACGGCGAGATGCGTCTTGCCCGTGCCTGTGCCGCCGACCAGCACGAGGTTGCGCTGCTGCTCGAGGAAGGCGCCGCCGGCGAGATCGCGCACCAGCGTCTCGTTGACCGGCGTGTCCTCGAAGGCGAACTCCTCGATCTCCTTGGCGAACGGCATCCGCGCGATGGTCATCTGGTACTTGATCGAGCGCGCCTGCTTCTCGCTCATCTCGGCGGTCAGCAGATCGCCGACGACGCGCTGAGGCTCGTGCTGGCGCTTTACGGCGGCAGAAACGATCTCGTCGTAGCCTGCGCTCATGCCGAAGAGCTTCAGGGTTTTCATCGTGCTCAGGATCTCGGTGCGCTCCATCATCGGGCTGCCCTCCTCGGGGTGTCGTACCGGGCGCAGTCGGCGACCGGCTCGTGGACGAGGCGCAGGGCCTCGGGTGTCGCAATCGTCGCCGGGGGGGCAGGCTCGCGCCGGCGGGCGAGGATGTTCAGGATCACGTCGGACGAGTGGACGCCGTCGGCGAGCGCCTCTGTGCAGGCGGCCTCGACGGCCGACAGGCCATCCGCGAGCGCTGCGCTGAGGATCTCGACCATCTGCCGATCGCCGTCCGGCACGCTCTTGAGCTTGCGGCGGACCCGCTCGAGAGGAGCGGGCAACTCCCAGTCCTTGAACGGCGCCCCGTTCCTCAGTGCCCCGGGCTTGCGGGCGAGCACCGGCACATAGTGCCAAGGGTCGTAGACCGTCTTGCCGCGACCGAAGGCGCGCCGGTGCTCGCCCACCACGGGGCCGTCCTGGCGGACCTCGATGCGTTCGGCGTAGGCGCGGATCTCCACGGGCCGCCCGACCGCGCTGGCCATCACTGAGTACTTGTTGCTGTCGAAACGGACGAGGCAGGTCTTCGAGACGGCAGCTGGCACGGCATGGAAGCCATCGAAGGACCCGCGGTAAGGCACGAGGCTCGGCTGTTCTTCTTCGAACATCTCCCAGATCGTGCGCTCCGGCGTCTCCGGATGCCGATGCGCCTTGGCCCAGGCGACGCAGCGGTCCTCGAGCCAAGCATTCAGCTCGTCGTAGCTCTTCACCTTTACCCGCGGCGCAAAGAAGCGCTGCCTGACGGTGCCCACCTGGTTCTCGACCTGACCCTTCTCCCAGCCCGACGCCGGCGTGCAGGCCACGGGATCAACCAGATAGTGGCTGCACATCTGCAGAAAACGGCGGTTGTAGGTCCGCTTCTTGCCAGTGAAGACCGCGTCCACCGCCGTCCTCATGTTGTCGTAGATGCCCCGCGTGCAGGCTCCGCCGAAGAAGGCGAAGGCCCTGTCATGCGCGTCGAAGACCATCTCCTGGGTCTCCCGCGGGTAGGCACGCACAAGCATCATCCGGCTGTGGCAGAGCCGGACGTGCGCGACCTTCACCGTCGTGGTGACACCGTCGATCACCACGACCTCATGGCTCCAGTCGAACTGGTACGCCTCGCCAGGCGCGAAGCTGAGCGGCACGTAGGCCGCGGCGGTCGCCTCGCTCTCCCGGCGCTTCCAGGCGGCCGCATACCGTCGAACGGCATCGTAGCTGCCCTCGTAGCCGAGCCCACGCAGCTCTTCGAAGATGCGGATCATGGTCAGCCGCTCCCGGCTGGCCCGCGCCGCATTTGCCGCCAGCAGGGCGTCCAGCTGGTCGCGCCACGGGCCGATCTTCGGCTGCGGCTGGGAGCTTCGCTCGTAGCTGAACTCCGTCTCCTCGGAGCGGATCACCCTGCGCACCGTCCGACGCGACACCCGCAGCTCGCGGACGATCGCCTTGATCGACTTCCCCTGGACGAAATACGCGCGACGGATCTTCCCGATCGTCTCCACAACCAGCATCCCAATCTCGGCCCCCGATAACTTCGGGAACACCGTGGACCCCAATGCCAGAGGGGTCCCGTTTGGACGCCGATCACCCCTCAGACAGGGTCCTTATTCCACGCCGATCCACATTTCCCGGCGACGGTCTTCATGTCCTTGCGCCTGAACCAGATGGCCCGGCCGCAGCGGAGCGGCGGGTTGCCGGCGGTGAAGACGATCTGCTCGTCCCCGCGCATTCGCAGGACTTCGTCCGGCAGGATCAGCGGCCGAGCGGCTAGTTGTTTGGAGCGTGTTCGTGACGATCCCGACATCTGCGATGTCCGGCTCAACTGATCGACCTCGACGGTGGTGTTGCCGCATCGCCGCGAAATGTATTCGGCGGTTTCCGGATCGTTGATCGCCGCGAAGGAAACCCAGGACGCGCTCTCGAACCATTTCGATGTCGCGTCTCGCCCGCCATAGGTTTCACGCATCTGCCCGATCGACTGAAACAGGAGAAGCAGGCTGATGCCGTATTTGCGACCTGCGTCGCGGGCGGTTTCCAGAATGCGGAGATAGCCGAGACGTGCAACCTCATCGAGGAGGAAGAGCGTGCGGCCTTCGATTTCGCCATTCCGATTGTAGATCGCATTGGCGAGCGCGCCGATGATCGTGCGCGCCAAACCCGGATGGGCGTCGAGCGTCTTGAGGTCGAGATTGACGAAGATGTCGGTCTTGCCGTCAGCCAGATCGTCGGTCGAGAAGCTCGAGCCTGAGACCAGCGCCGCATAGTTCGGATAGCTCAGCCAATGGGTCTCCTTGATCGCATTGGCATAGACCCCGGAGAAGGTTTCCGGCGTCATGTTGACGAAGGCCGCGACGTTTTCCCTGACGAAGCGGGACCCGGAATTGTCATGGATTCTTTGGAGCGTCTCCCGCAATTTGGGCTCGGGCTCGGACAGGTTCATGCGGACCTGCCGCAGCGTCTGGTTCTCCCGTTCGGTATGTCCCGAGAGGCAGACATCGGCGATCAGGGCGATAAGGAGCTGGAGGGCGGAGGCGCGGAAGAAATCGTCGCGCACCGAGACCTGACGGCCGACATCCGTCACCACCCAGTTTGCGACGGCAACGACGTCTTCCTCCTTAGTGCCGCCGAACCGGCCGATCCAGTCAAGCACGTTGAAGCCCGTCGAAGGCGTCGTCGGACTGAGCACGAAGACCTCGCGGCCCGCTTCCCGCCGATGGTCGATCACCATCGGCGCGACCTCGTTCGACGGGTCGAGTGCCACCAATCCGCCGCCCCATTTGAGCGCTGTCGGCACCGTAACCGACGTCGTCTTGAATCCGCCGGACCCGGCGAATACCAGGCCATGGGTCGACCCGAAAGTGGCATCGAAACAAAGGAGCGACGACTTGCCGCCCGCGCCCCAGCTTTCCGCTTTGTCGGCCCTGAAACTGCGTGAAGCGACACTGTCCTTGTCGACCCGGTAGGCTTCGCCGACAACGATTCCGCCATCCTCGCCGAACAGGCGTTTGGCTTGGCTGATCGCCATCCAATCCGCCGCGCCGTGGATTGCCCGCTTGCCTGTCACCCGACGGGGCTTTGGACTGGCGAAGGCAGCGTCTCCGCGCAGCGCGACGCGCAAGGCGAAGATGCCGGCGATCATGCTCGTCATCGCGCCGATCGCTGTCGAAGGGTCGACATATTCGACAAGGCTGTGTCCCGCCGGAACCGAGGTAGCGAAGCCCGCCAGGCGGGTGAACTCGCGTGTGAAGGCGATGACGACGATCGCGAACGCGCCGATCAGAACGCCCAGCCCCGCCGATTTGATTGCGACGGCGCCGCGCGCTGCGAAGAGAGTGATGACGCCGATTGCCGCTCCGATCGCATAGGGAACCGCCAAGCCAATCCGGCCAAGCGTCTGTTGTGCCTGCGCCGACGATCCGAAGGCGGCAAGCCACGTGTCGACACCGGTCAGGCCCATGCTCGCGGCGAGCATCAGGGCAGGGGCTCCGACCAGGAGAAGGAGTTTAGCCGGCATCACCGGCGAATGCCTTCTCGCCGATCGCGGTCAGCCGTGTGCGCTCCGCATCGTCGTCCTTGATCCGGTCAGCCCCGTCGATCAGCAGTCCAAGCAGAAGCGCTCGCTTTTCATAGCGTAGGCCCGCCTTGGCGATCAGACCGCCGAGCTGGATCTTCTCATGCGCGTCCTTCTTCCGCGCAGCGCTCTGGCTTGACCGGTCCATCCGCTCAAACCTCGCGATCCTGCCCCGCTGCCGGGACAGTCTGGATCGGCGCGGCCGTGGATTGTTTGGCGTCGGCTCCGCTTGTGCGAAATCGCTTCGCCACCTCCTCGAACACCCCGAGGAGTTTCGCCTCGTCGATCTCGATGTCGCCAAGCCCTGCCTTCAGAGCGAGGCGTCCGATCCGCTCGGCCTCGCGGGTTTCGGCGGCTTTCAGCTGGTTCTGCAGTCTGGTGATCTCTTCCCTGATCTTGGATGAGGGCTTCTTCATTCCGTTTGCTCCCGACTCTCATGAACGCCTGAAAAGGCAAGAGCAGGATCGCCCGCGTGTGCGCGAAGCGCATCACGGCAGAAATGCCGGGTCGAGAGACCCGTCTCAATGAGAGATCATCCCAGCGATCCGAAGGTGAGCGTCCAAGGGCGCAGTAATACGTCGCGGATGGCGACGTGCTGCCGGCGGCCCGCCGAAAGGCGAGGGCGGCTCCTTCAAACCAATGCTGGACTTTGGTCTTTCAGGAGCATGCCGCGTCGTGGCGATCACGCATTTCACGCCCCAGCTGATTTCGCGCGGAAATGGCCGCAGCGCGGTGCTGTCAGCCGCGTATCGCCATTGCGCGAAGATGGAGCACGAGGCGGAAGCGCGGACCGTCGACTATTCCAACAAGCCCAATCTCGCCCACGAGGACATCCTGTTGCCCCCGGAGGCGCCGGCCTGGGCGCGGGCGCTCACTGCTGACCGTTCTGTGGCAGGCGCCTCGGAAGCCTTCTGGAACAAGGTGGAGGCTTTCGAGAAGCGCTCCGACGCGCAGCTCGCCAAAGAGTTCATCATTGCGCTGCCGGTCGAACTCTCGAAGGATCAGAATACCGCGCTGGTAGACCAGTTCGTTCGTGAACAGGTGCTGGCCCGCGGGCAGGTGGCCGACTGGGTGTTTCATGACGACCCAGGCAATCCGCACATCCATCTGATGACGACGCTGCGGCCGCTGACCGAGGCCGGGTTCGGCGCCAAGAAGGTCCCGGTTTTGGATGCAGAGGGCAATCCGGCCCGCACGGAACGCGGCAAGATCCAATACAAGCTTTGGTCGGGCGAGAAGGCAGAGTTCCTCGAACAACGGCAAGGCTGGCTCGATCTGCAGAACCGGCATCTCGCCATGGCTGGTCTCGAAGTTCGCGTGGACGGCCGATCCTATGCCGAGCGCGGCATCGACCTCGTGGCCACTACCCATATCGGCGTTGGAGCCAAGGCGCTTCAGCGCAAGGCGGATCAAAACGGGCAGGCGGTCGGTCTCGATCGTCTCGCGCTTCATCAGGCGCAACGGCAAAAGAACGCCGCGCGGATCGAGGCCCGGCCCGGATTGGTGCTCGACATGATCACCTCGGAAAAGAGCGTCTTCGACGAGCGAGATATCGCCAAGGTGCTGCACCGCATCGTCGACGATGCCGGAACCTTTCAGCGTCTGTTGGAGCGGATCATGCAAAGCCCCGAATGCCTGAAGCTTGCCGATCAGACGATCGAGTTTGCGTCTGGCGCCCGTGTTCCGGCACGGCTGACGACCCGCGCGATGATCAAGCTCGAGGCCGAAATGGTCAGCCGGGCCGACTGGCTTTCGGGGAGGAGCGGCTTTGGTCTGAACGCCGCGCTCCTCGAAACCGTTTTCGCTCGACATCAGCGGCTCTCGGACGAGCAAACGGCGGCGATCGAGCATGTGGCGGGGCCTGAGCGGATCGCGACCGTCGTGGGCCGGGCTGGGGCCGGCAAGACGACGATGATGAAGGCCGCGCGCGAGGCTTGGGAGCTCGCCGGCTACACCGTCGTCGGCGGTGCGCTCGCCGGCAAGGCGGCCGAAGGCCTTGAAAAGGAAGCGGGCATTCCGTCCCGCACGCTGGCTTCCTGGGAGCTCGGCTGGACCAAGGGCAGGGGAGGTCTCGATGACAAGACGGTGTTCGTTCTCGACGAGGCGGGCATGGTCGCGTCGAAACAGATGGCAATCTTCGTCGAAGCCGTCATAAAGGCCGGGGCCAAACTCGTTCTGGTCGGAGATGCGGAGCAGCTTCAGCCGATCGAGGCGGGAGCGGCTTTTCGTGCCATTGTCGAGCGCACTGGCTACGCCGAACTCGAGACCATTTATCGCCAGCGCGAAGATTGGATGCGCGCCGCTTCGTTGAATTTGGCGCGCGGCGAGGTGGCGAAGGCGCTTGCCGCATATTCGGCCAAGGGCAAGCTTGTCGGTGCCAGGCTGAAGGCTGAAGCCATCGACCGTCTGATCGCCGACTGGAACCAGGACTACGATCCGGCCAAGTCGTCACTGATCCTCGCCCATCTTCGTCGCGATGTGCGGCTCCTCAACACCATGGCGCGGCAGAAGCTGATCGAGCGCGGTCTGATCGAAGACGGCCATGCCTTCAAGACCGAAGACGGCGAGCGGCATTTTGCGGCCGGTGACCAGATTGTCTTCCTGAAAAACGACGGCTCGCTCGGCGTCAAGAACGGCATGATCGGCAAGGTGGTCGACGCCGCCGAGGGACGGCTTGTCGCGTTCGTCGGAGACGGCGAGGGGGCAAAGCGCGTTGAGGTCGACCAGCGCTTTTATCGCAACCTCGATCACGGCTACGCCACGACGATCCACAAATCGCAAGGCGCGACCGTCGACCGGGTCAAGGTGCTCGCCTCGCTCTCCCTCGATCGGCATCTGACCTATGTCGCGATGACGCGGCACCGCGAGGATATGGCGCTCTACTATGGAAGCCGATCCTTCCAGATCGCAGGCGGGCTCGAGAAGGTTCTCTCGCGAAAGAACGCCAAGGAAGTCACGCTCGATTACGCGAACAGCGGCTTTTACCGGCAAGCACTGCGGTTTGCTAACAATCGTGGTCTGCATCTGATGCGCGTCGCCCGGACGCTGATGCGCAACCGGATGCAATGGACGCTGCGGCAAAAGCAGAAACTCGTCGATCTCGGCGCCCGGCTCCGCGCGGTCGGTCCCTGGCTCGGGCTTGCCGGGGACCCGCATCGTCCTTCCCGGCAATCACCAGGAAAGATTGAGCCCATGGTCAAAGGCGTCGCCGCATTCACTCTCACGGTTGCCGATGCGGCCGAGGCAAGACTGCAAGCTGAACCGACGCTGCAGAAACAGTGGGAGAACGTCTCCCATCGCATTCGTCTCGTTTACGCCGAGCCTGAAACCGCCTTTGCCGCAATGCGCATGGACGCCGTGATGGTGGACAGTAAAGTCGCTGCCGAACGCCTGTCTGCCATCGATCGAAATCCCGCAACATTCGGCGCTCTCCGTGGCCGCGAGGGCATCTTGGCCAGTAAGACGGATCGTGAGGAGCGCCGCGTCGCGATGCTCAATGGTCCGGCCCTGCATCGCGATCTCAAGCGCTATTTCGAAATGCGGCAGACGACCCGGCAAAAGCTCGTTGCGGCGGAGGGGGCGCAGAGGGAACGCCTCTCGATCGACATTCCGGGCCTCTCACCCGCGGCTGGTCGGGTCCTTGAAAAGGTCCGCGACGCGATCGACAGAAACGACCTGCCCGCAGCCCTCGGTTTCGCGCTCGCGGACCGGATCGTCAAAGCCGAATTGGACGCTTTCAACAAGGCCGTTTCCGAACGGTTCGGAGACCGAGCTTTCCTCTCCCTGGATGCAAAAGAACCGAAAGGTTCGGTCTTCGAAAAGGCGGCGGCCGGATTGGCGTCTGCCGAGCGCGAGAAGCTCGCCGCGAACTGGCCGCTGATGCGCACGGGCCAGCAAATCGCGGCTCAGGAGCGCACCCGTGTCGCGCTGAAGGAGACGGAAGCGTTGCGGCAGTCCCAGCGCCAAAGTCAGGCGCTGAAGTAATGATCACGCGCGGCCGCTTTGCAGTCCTGACCGTCCTTGTTTCTCTCCCGATCGTCGTCTTCATCGCCGGCGTGTGGGGCGGGTTCAGGATCAATTTCTCGCCGAGCTATCCGCTCGGTCTTTGGCGCATCGAAACGATCCAACGCGATGTTCAGATCGGGGATCGCGTCTTCATCTGTCCGCCCCGCAATGCGACCTTCGAACTCGCCCGGAAACGAGGATATCTCCGCCAAGGGCTATGCCCAGGCTGGCTGAGTCCGCTGATCAAGACGGTGGTTGCGACGTCGGGTCACCGCGTCGGCGTCGCGGCATCGATCAGCATCGATGGGCGCGATCTTCCTCATTCCGACCTTCAAGCGGCTGACGGCTCCGGCCGATCATTGCCGCCCTATCCCGGCGGCGTCGTCCCGTCCGGATTTCTCTTCCTCCATTCCCCGTTCAAGGGTTCGTATGACTCACGCTACTTCGGGCCGATCCTGGCCAAAGGTGTTCTCGGCCTGGCTACACCCATCCTTACCTTCGGTCCGTGACTGTCTGATCGATCTTGGTTTTTCCGCAGCCAGCGTCGGAGTTGGCGCAGTTGCCTGGTGCGGCGAGCCCTTGGCATTGCCCGCCGCCGTCCTGTTCCCGGCCCTTTGGGCTTTTGCACCTGGCCGGTTTGTCGCCGGCCTGACAGCGTTGTCGTATTTCCTCGCGGCCTCGCGCGGCCTGCCGGTCGGCGTCTCGATTTTCTACACGACTGATATGGGGGTTGCGCTTGGCTTTTGGTTTGCCGCGTCCTCGCTCTTCGTCTTGGTCCATACGGTGCTGTGGACCCCGCAATCCGGATCGCATCGGCCGATACGCTATGCGATTGCCTGGATCCTGATGAGCCTGCCGCCCTTCGGCATCACTGGTTGGGCAAGCCCCATCACCGCCGCAGGCATCCTCTTTCCCGGCTGGGGGTGGTGGGGCCTTGCCGCGACGGGAGCGGGGCTCTCGATGATGACGACGCGCATCTGGCCAATCCCGACGCTTCTCTTCGGCACTGCGTTCGCATTGTCAGCCATGACCTGGAGCCCACCGAAAACACCGGAGGGATGGATCGGGATCGACACCGAGTTCCACCATGGAAGTTCCGGCGAGCATGCCGGTTACGAGCAGCATCTCGCGACCATCCATTTGGTCCAAGATGCCGCGACGGCCGGTCATACTCGGATTGTCTTGCCGGAGAGCGCATTCGGCATCTGGACGCCGACGACCGAACGTTTCTGGGAGCACGCGCTTGCCGATCTCGACGTCACGGTTGCCGGCGGTGCGATTGTCGTGACTGAAGCCGGCTACGACAACGTCATGGTCAAAGTATCCTGGAAAGAAGCGCGGATCCTCTACCGTGAGCGCATGCCGGTCCCGGTGTCCATGTGGCAACCGTGGTCGACCGGCGGCGCGTCGGCGCAAGTCTTCGGCAATCCGACCGGCAGATTTGCCGGCACGTCGATTGCGCCGCTGATCTGCTACGAGCAGCTGCTTGTCTGGCCGGTCCTGCAGTCGATGGAGTTCGAGCCTGATGTCATCGTCGCGACCGGGAACGGCTGGTGGACGGGAGACACCAACATCGTCGCGATTCAGAAGGCATGCGCCGAGGCCTGGGCGTCGTTGTTCGGCTTGCCGCTGGTCATGGCCTTCAACACCTGAGTTAGGATGAGCGGTGCTCGACCGCATAACCAGATGCGGAACAGTGCAGGCGGCTTCGAGTAGAGCTTGCAATAGACCTCGCCAGCAGATTGTTTGGATGTAAAGAAGCCGCTTACAGTCCCGGCCATTGGCCTCGGCCGCTCTTGTTGAGTGGCACCTCGGCGTAAATTTTGATCTGCTTTAGCTGATCATTTGCAGCGTTCGATATGTCAAAGGAGATCAAAATCGACACTCTGTTGACTATATGCTAAACCATATATTAGGCCACAAATGATATAGAGTTGCAGATCATGAAGCATGCGAGCGAGGACATTATTGAGGCGCTGAAAAATGCCCGAAAAGCCAGAGGGCTAAGCCAACGGGCTCTCAGCGAGCGCACCGGCGTACCCCAAAGCCATATCTCAAAGATAGAGCAGGGAAACGCCGATATCAGACTGTCCAGCCTGATCGAATTGGCGCGAGCGCTCGAGCTTGAGCTCAAGCTCGTGCCGCGTAAGGCGCTCCCGGCCGTTGAAAGCGTGGTGCGCACAGTATCGCCGCCTCAGGCAACCACAAGCGCGGATACATCCAAAGACGTGCGCCGGGCGCTCGACATCATCGCGCAACTGCGCAGCACCTTCCCAGATTTGAGCGGACTTCGCACCCTCCAGGAAGGCCTGCAGATCGCGAGCCATGTTAAAGACCTCACCCGGTATCAGGAGCAAATCCGCAGCATCACGAAGCCGATTCGCGACATCCAGAAGCAGACGGCGCAGCTCAAAAAGCGGAATGACGAGATCACCCTACCGGCAAGTACGCTGCGCGAGATCACGCAAACGGCCGATGTCGCCCGGCAACTCCGCAGCCATCTTGCGAACAGCCCGCAGCTGACGCCGTCCAAGCCGCGCCCCGCCTACCGGCTGGACGATGACGACATCGATTTCCGGCAGAGCGGGGAGGCCGGCGATGGCTGACGTCTCGGTGCTGAATGTGAAGCTTTATGGCGAGACGATCGGTACGCTCACCCATGTCCAGGGTGACCGCACACTGTTCAGCTTCACTGACGGCTATATCGATGACCCGCACAGGCCCGTCCTCAGCCTGTCCTTCAAGGATGATTTCGGGCAGCTCATCACCGAACTGCCTGCGACGCGCACGCGCCTTTTGCCTTTCTTCTCGAACATGCTGCCGGAAGGCCATCTGCGGGACTATCTCGCGGAGCGCGCAGGCGTAAACCCACAAAGGGAGTACTTTCTCCTGGCGGCGCTCGGCCGCGACCTGCCCGGGGCGCTGACCATCGAAACCGCTGACGGACAGGCCTGGCCGATCAGCCCGGAGGACGAGGTCAATGTGAGGCGAGGAAGCCGCGGCAACGCGCTGCGCTTCTCACTCGCGGGTGTGCAGCTGAAATTCTCAGCGCTCAACGATCATAAGGTCAATACGGGCCTCACCATCCCGGCCGAAGGTGTGGGCGGCTCCTGGATCGTGAAGCTTCCCTCTACGCGCTTTGAGGGCGTGCCAGAGAATGAGTTCGCAATGATGACGCTCGCCCGGCAGGTCGGCATCAACGTGCCGAAGATCGGGCTTGTCGATCTGGAGGAGATCGGAGACCTTCCAGACGGCCTCGGCGATCTCAAAGGCAAGGCCTATGTTATCGAGCGTTTTGACCGCACGCCGGACGGGCCGATCCATATCGAGGATTTCGCGCAGGTTTTCGGCGTCTACCCGGACAACAAGTACGGCAGCGCGACCTACAGGAACATCGCGACGGTGATCGGCGCCGAGTGCGCGGAAGAGGATATCCGTGAATTTACCCGGCGACTGGTGTTCAACACGCTGATCGGCAATGCCGACCTACATCTCAAGAACTGGTCGCTCATCTATCCGGACAGGCGCAGCGCGGCGCTGTCGCCGGCCTATGATTTCGTTTCGACGGTCGCATACATTCCAGACGACGAAGCCGCCCTGAAATACGCCCGGCAGCGTCGGTTCGATAGGTTCGATCTCGACGAGCTTTCTTATCTCGCCGCCAAAGCCCGCCTGCCGGAGAAGCCGATACTCGACACCGCGAAAGACACCGTTGCCCGGTTCCAGGAAGTCTGGGCGAAGGATAGGTCGCATTTGCCTCAGGCTCAAGAAGTCACAGACGGGATTGATGCTCTTCTGGAAAAACTACCCATCGCTCGGGTTTGAACGGGTTCGATGACGTGTGCGCCACGTCACTGCGGCTTGCTCTCCAGTGGCACGGCCGTGGTCGGGCGATTGAGCTTCAGCGCTAGTCTTCGCCGATCCAATCGGCAGATTTGCCGGGGCGTCGATTGCGCGGCTGATCTGCTATGAGCAGCTGCCTGGCTGGCCGATGCTGCGGTCGATGTTCGAGCGTGACGTCATCGTTGCCCGCGGGAATAGCTGGCGGACGGGACACGCCAACATCATCGCGATCCAGAATGCGTGCGCCGTGGCGCGGGCGTCGTTGTTCGGCTTGCCGCTGGTCATGGCCTCCAACACATGAGTCAAGGTGCCCAATGATCGATGCCGATCTTCTCCATCACTGTGTCGACCCTCGTCTGAAGGTCGAGATTGCGCAACGCTTCGTCTCCGAAATGAATGCCGCCGATCCTTTCGCCGTCAGGATCTATCAGGGAAACAAGAGGGTCCTGACGCCACCACCCAGCACGGCGGAGAGGGCCGTCGATATTGCGCGACAATGGGTTGGACGGGCGGACGTCCGGATCGGCGTGACGCAATACCCCGCGGGGCTCGGCCTGTCTGAGCCGTCGGAAATCACGGCCGACTTGTTCGACCCTTGCGAAAATTTGAGCTTCGGCACCGCGCTTTTCGGAAAAGTCCTGCGCATCGTTGAAGAGGTCGGCGAGGTGCCGGAGGCATCGATATTTGATGCTGCTATCCGAGCCTACTTCTCCGGCACGTTCGAAGGGATCCAGGTTTTCAATACTGACGATCCCGATTCAGCCGCCTCAATTGATCCGACGACGGCTGAGATCAAGCCAGGCGATGCGTTCTCGATCGATCCAAATGGTGCATCGGACGATGAACCTCTTTCAGAAGGACAATTGTCTGAGAGCCGTGACCCGGCAAACGCGGAAATCCGGATCGACCTCTCCCGTATCACCTCCGGGTCGCAACGGGTCGACTGAAGTTCGACGGTTAAATGCCGGAGAATGCAAACACCACGTGTGGTATCGCGATCGAGAGCTCGGCCTGACCGGGCAACAGACTACTAGCGTGTGTGGAAGAATGAGAATGAATGAGACTGCTGATGCACGGCTCTTTGCGGCGCTGTCGGAGATTCAGAATGCGACTGACGGCGAAGCGATCGAGAAACTATTGGATCATCTGATCGCGTTCTACGGCCTGAAGAGTGCCGCCTATCTTGGCACAGGGATCGCCCGGGCGCCTGATGCTGAGCCCTATCTCGCGGTGACATACTCGCCCGACTGGGTCGAGCGGTACAAGGACCAGCGATACGCTGAAATCGACCCCGTGATCGTCATGGGGCTCCGGCGCCTGCTTCCTCTCGATTGGAGCGAGTTCGGCAGGCTTGAAGGCAAACAAGTCACGCTATTCGGCGAAGCCGGAGAGTTTGGTCTTGGCAGGCGCGGCCTGTCGATCCCCGTCCATGGACGCCAGGGCGATCGCGGGCTGCTATCGATCACGTCGGATCTCGGCGAAAGCGAATGGGAATGCGAGAAACGCATCTACATGCGCGACTTTCAGGTCCTTGCCACGCATATCCATGATCGGGTCCGGCGGCTCGAAGGCTTGGCGCCTCAGCCTGCGCACCTTTCGCCGCGCGAGCTCGAATGTCTGGAATGGATCGCGCAAGGCAAAACGGCCTGGGAGTGCGCGGCCATCCTCGGCCTCTCCCAGCATACCGTCCGCTGTTATCTGGAAAGCGCGCGGCACAAGCTCGACGCCATCAGCAACACCCATGCGGTCTCGATCGCGCATAGGACGGGCTTGCTGTTCCAAACTTTGTAAACCCGGCTGATGAACCGGATACTGGCTCACGGCGATCGCCGGTAACTGGCGTCTCCGTCGTCTACGAACGAACGGAGACCAAAATGATCATCACTGTCGAAAGCGTCGATCGATCCAAGCATCCCGCCTTGGTCGACGAAATGTTCCGCATGCGCGCCGAGGTCTTTGCCGACCGGCTTGGCTGGGAGGTGCATGTCGAGAATGGCCGCGAGATCGATCGGTTCGATTGCGAGGACCCGCTCTACCTCTTGTCGCTCGACGAGCAGTCTGGCGACTTGCGAGGAGCGGTCCGGCTTCTGCCGACGACCGGACCCAATATGCTGAGGGACGTCTTTCCGGTCCTCATGCCCGGCGGAACAGTGGAGAGCCCGCTGATCTGGGAGAGTTCCCGGTTCGCCGTCAATCCGCGAATTCTGCAGTCGCAGGATCGTCATGAAGCCAATCACATGGTCAACCGCACAACGATTGAACTGCTTTGCGGGATCATCGAGGTGTGCCAGCGAGCGGGCATCGAGCACGTCGTTTCCGTGTTCGATGCTAGGATGGCGCGCATTTTCAGATCGATCGACTGTCGCTTCGAACAATTGGGCACGCCCACCCGGATCGGCAGGACGATGACCTATGCCGGGCTGTTCGACATGAGCGACGAGATGAGGGTGACGCTCGGCACCGCGGGAGAGCTTCCGGCCCCGGTGCTTGCCTCCGTGCCCCCATACGGGAAACTCTCTGATCGGGTGATCATGGCCGCGGAATAATTCCCCCCTTGAAGCACCGCGCCCATCTGGAAATCGACGCGCGCTTGAAATAGAAGCGGTCCCGAGGCGGTACGCGCCGCCTTGGGGCGTGGAAACCCCTCTCTAGCGGTTTGGTGCCGGCCGTTACGGCGCCAAGGATCCTCTGGCCAATGGCCGGGGGCCTGTGACGTATGTCCAGGTGCCTCGGTGCTAAAGGTCATAGGGGCCGTCTAGAGCGGTTTTTCCAACCCCCGGCTTGGGGTCATGATCTGTCTGTTCGCGGGGGCGTACCGCGGACCAAGCCGTGGGATAATTTCAACTTTGCCGAAGATGCGCAGCGTTCATCTAAAACCGACGTCAGCGGGTGGATCGATCGCCGCGATCCTTGACGGTCTGGACGGTAGCGAACTTGAACGTCTTGCCTGCGACGTTATTCGCGAACAAAGGCGGCGGCTCGAGGAAGCGCAAAATCTGTATGATCGCTTAGGCAGCAACGCGGTGTGCGGAGCCGATGACGCAGGACCCGACGAGGTCTGGCACGATTACCGTTTTGCGCTGCTCATGATGAAGGCTCATCACCAGATCGTCTCAGCAGTCCTCGATGAGCTGGGCTACGTGCCGCAGGTTTCGGCTATCGAACGACATCACTGAATCGAAGATTTTGAAATCCTGGCAGCTGCCACCACGGTGCCTCGGAGCGAAGAAGTTCCATAATACCAATTTTGATTGCGCCTATAATTTATTGAATTATTCTGAAGATTTTGCATCCATGTTCCATAACATATCATATGACACTAGACAATTTCGTTGTTGGACGCGACATTTGCAGCTTCCAGCACGTCGTGTGATAACGTCGCCCTCCTATCGCGGGACCGAATTGCGGTGCACTCCTTCCAGCCGGCGCTGTCCCAAATCGCGCTGACGGCACCTTTCTTCTTGACTCAGAGCGCCGTCACCGTGGCTTATCCGGAGTGACTGCCGCGAACTCGGGTCGCAGCTTCGCCTGTGGACCCGCAACACCGTGCGCGGCGACGGCAGTGTGGACCGCTGCCGTAATAGAGCGCGGTGCCCCTCAGGGGCTGGCAGACGCCCGGACAAAGTATAGGCGACCACGCCGTTTCAAAAACCCACGCAGTCGCGACGAAATCACAAAACCGCGTAACGAACGGTTTCTTTACATACCAGTCGTTGAAGTAGGTTAGGGTCGGAGGTCCCGTTAGGACGGGTGCGGCCAAATGGAGTTCGCATGCCCTGGCACTTGTCTGGTCAATCTGCAGTGGCAACGGATATCCCGCCCCATATGGCGGAAGCGATGGAGCGTGTTCTGGTCGCGAGCCGGCTTCATCTGGGGATGGATCTCGCTTTCATCACCGAGTTCCTCGGGAAGGACCGCATCTTCCAAGGCGTCAGTTCGGCGGAAGCTTCACCGCTTCGTCCTGGGACTGTCATGCCGCTCGCAGTCGGGTACTGCGCTCATGTGATCGCCGGCAGGCTTCCCGAACTGATCCCGGATACAGCGCTTGTCCCGCTATGTCAGGCGCTGCCCGAGACCAAATCCTTTCCGATCGGCGCTCATCTCAGCGTTCCGATCCGGCTCCGGGATGGCCGCGTATTCGGAACCTTCTGTTGCCTTAGCCATACCCCGAAACCCTCTCTGAACGCCCAAGATCTCGAACTTATGCGGACGTTCGCGAGCCTGACTGCGTCCGGCTTGGACAGTCATGTCCTCTCGGTGCACAAGCGCGACGCGCAGGCCAGAGAACTGCAGGCAGCTGTCGAGGCGGGTGACCCGCGCATCGTCTTCCAGCCTATCGTGCGAACTTCCGATCTTTCGATTGTCGGAGTAGAAGCTCTGTCCCGCTTCTGGACCGAGCCGAGACGGGGACCCGATGTCTGGTTCGAAGCCGCCAGCATCATTGGATGGGGCACTGACCTCGAACTGCTCGCAGTGCGGAAAGCTCTGCAGGCAGCATCAAAGCTGCCGGACCATCTCTCCGTCAGCGTCAATCTCTCGCCTGATACGCTGACCTCCGCCGATGCCACAGATGCCCTCGCGGGGTTTGACCCCCGGCGGATCGTTATCGAGCTCACCGAGCACGTTCCAATATCAGACTATGGCCCCATTATTCGCGCTCTCCATCCGCTCCGGAAGAGAGGTATACGGATTGCTATCGACGATGCAGGGGCAGGTCATTCCAGCCTGCGGCACGTCCTTGCGCTCAAGCCCGACATCATCAAGCTCGATACCAGCATGATCCGCGCCATCAATGGCGACCGGATGCGCAAAGCCATGGTCATGGCGCTCGCCGAATTTGCTCAGCAAACGAGAATCCGAGTGGTAGCAGAAGGAGTCGAGACGCAAGCCGAGTTTGAGACCCTCCGCAAGCTGAACATCACGCACGCCCAAGGCTACTACTTCGCTGTGCCACAGGATGCGCAACACCTTCAGATGTCCTTGGCACAAAAATTAAGACGTGGGGCGCCATCGTAGCCACAAATGCTCTTTCATTGCCGCCGGCTCGATGATCGCTGGGCAACTCTGCTTCTGGCGATGGCCAATTGGCAGCGACGCTTGACCACCATACTTGCAGGCATTCTAAGTCGCTGAGCGGAAAAGCTTTTACCTCCTCGTGCTAGCGATAGTGGGCTGCAAGGAGGACAGCCATGATCGCGGCGATCGTGACGAGACATCTGCCAATTCTGTTCGTGCTACCGGCCTTGCTGATCCTGATCGTCACGGGCTGCCTCGTCGCGGCCACCGTGTATTGGTCCGCAAGCAAAACGGACATCGCCTCCGTCGACCGGGAAACGCGTCTGGTTCGACGGCTCGTGGATGATCGAATTGCCCGGATCACCAGAGATCAGCTCACCTCGACGACATGGGACGAGGCAGTCAAAGGCCTCTCGGCTCCCGTCGATTCCGACTGGCTGGACGATAATCTCGGCGTATGGATGCATGATTATTTCGGCATCGACCGCGTGTTCATTCTCGACGGGACCGATCACTCGCTCTACGCCATGATCGACGGCAAACGCAGAAGGCCAGACGCGTACTTTTCACATGCGTCTCTCATCGAGCCGATCGTGAAGGAGTTGCGCCAATTCATGGCTTCTCCGGCAGCCGCCAGCTCGGGATCGCCCTTCTTCCGCCGATACATCCTCCTTGAGAACCGCCCGGCTGTTGTCAGTATCGCCCCAATTCTCCCCGAGACCGCCGATGGTCGCCCGCTGACCGGCAGTGAGCCGGTTCACATCGCAATAAACTTCCTCGATGCCGCCTTCCTCACGGAGCTGGGAGAGGATTTTATGATCCTCAGGCCGCGTTTCTCCTGGACGGGAACGATTGGCGCGCACGAGGCCGCTTTTCCACTGAGTTCCGCGCGCGGCGATCTGGGTTTTCTGGTGTGGACCGTGCAGCAGCCGGGGAAGGAGATTGTCTCTCAGCTTGCGCCGACGCTGATGATCGCGGGCGGGACGATCCTGCTGCTGGCAGGGCTCCTTCTGCTGCATCTTTACCGGACCACCGTCAGGCTTCTTCGCTCACAGGCGCATATTGAACATATGGCGCATCATGATCCGCTCACCGATCTCGCCAACCGGTTTTCCTTCGAAGACTATCTTGAACGGCGGGCGCGGGAGTTCGAGCGGACCGGTCGCAGCTTCGCCGTCCTCTATCTCGATCTCGACCGCTTCAAGGCGGTAAACGATACGCTCGGGCACTTGGCCGGCGACGAACTGATCCGCCAGGTCGCGGAACGGCTGCAGACCACGGTTCAGCGAAACGATCTTGTCGCTCGCCTCGGCGGAGACGAATTCGCTGTCTTGCGCGATTTCGCTCCAGATCGGACAGACGTGGAGCGGCTTGCCGAAGCGATCCTCATGGCCATTGAGCATCCTTTCGTTCTAATGCAACAGCACGTCGTTATCGGTATCTCGATCGGCGCTGCCATTGCGACTGAGGGTGCGGCCAATCAGACCGATCTTGTGCGCCGGGCCGATGTTGCTCTTTATCGGGTGAAAAACTCAGGCCGAAACGGCTTTCTGCTTTTTGAAGAGGGGATGAATCGGCGAGGTGCCGAGGGCGCTTCGCGCATCGCCGGATGAGAAGGCCTGTGATCCGCGGAGGCTTAAGAGGAAATGCGTTAGCAGCGAGGGCCGAAGCCCGTTCAGATACTTACTCGGCCAATGCTCCTGCCATGCTGATGACCCGTGTCTAACAATAACAGTGCTTGACCTGGTCGCGTGCTGATGAATCTGAAGGGACGAACAGATTTTACCGGAGCGATACGCGATCGTTGCGACAGGGGCGGTGCTGCTCATCTCCTCAGTTTTGTCGCTCCCGCCGAGACGGATAACGTGCAGCGCGAGTTCCGAGCGAGCGAAGGGGAGCTGGAGGTCATGATCGTCGAAGGCACTTATAGCTGGCCGCTGGTCGTTCTCTCCATCTGCATCTCGACAGTGGCAGCCTATACTGCTCTCGATCTCGCTGGCCGTGTGCGTAATGCGGCGGGATGGATACGGACGGGGTGGATCGTAACGGCAGCGATCGCCTTGGGTGGCGGCATATGGGCGATGCATTTCGTTGCCATGCTTGCCTACAGAATGCCGATGGAGGTCAGTTACGACCTCACTCTCACCGCTTTGTCCCTCGCTCTGCCGATCGTCGTGACAGGCGTCGGATTTGCGCTGGTCTGTGATCGGGTCGTGAGCTGGCCGGTCCTCATCGCCAGCGGTCTGATCATGGGATGCGGCATCGCAACGATGCATTATCTCGGCATGCATGCCATGCAGATGCCGGCCACGATCGACTACGATCTGCGTTTGGTGGCGGCTTCGGTCGGCATCGCCATCGGCGCTTCCATAGCCGCGCTTTGGCTGGCTTTTGCGGGAACGGTTTCCTCCCGCAAGCTCGCCGCATCTGGCGCCATGGGCCTTGCGATCTCGGGCATGCACTATACGGGCATGGCGGCAGCAACCGTCTGGATGCGGCCTGATGCCGCCGACATGGTGATGGATCCAGCGCTCGATCCCATGGCTCTAGCGTCCGCCGTTGCCGCATTGACGTTCCTCATCCTGTTCCTGGCGCTGCTTGCCTCCATCGTTGATCAGCGCCTTGCCCTCGCAAGTGCACGCGAAGCAGCCGTACTGCAGAGAAGCCAGGAGCGCTTCGTCACGCTCTATCGGCGCACGCCGCTCCCACTGCACGCCCTCGATGAGAACGGCTGCATCGAACATGTCAGCGATGTATGGCTCGACGTGCTCGGCTACGAGCTGGATGAAGTTGTCGGGCGTCCGCTGACGGACTTCATGACGGAAGCCTCCGCGCGACGGCGCGTGGAGGTGGACTGGCCCGCGTTGCTCGCCTCTCAAAAAGTACGCGGCGTCGAGTATCAGTTCATCACGAAGGACGGGCGGCAGCTGCACTGCCTGCTATCGGCGCATATTGAGCGTGACGGCGACGGCCGTTTCGTCCAGGCATTGTGTGGACTGGTCGATATCACGGCGCGGCGTGAGGCCGAAGAGCAGCTTCGCCAGTCTCAGAAACTCGAAGCGCTGGGCCAGCTGACCGGCGGCCTAGCCCACGACTTCAACAACCTCCTCGCTGCCGTGCTGGCCAATCTCCAAATCCTGCGCAAACGTCTTCCTGACGATCCTAAGCTCCGCCAGTTGGCCGACACCGCAATTATCGGCGCGGAGCGCGGTGCTTCGCTGACGCAGAGGATGCTGTCCTTCTCGCGGCGGCAGGACCTGCGTCCTGTTGCCGTCAACATGCCGGAACTGGTGCATGGGATGGCGGATCTCCTGCAGCGCTCGATCGGGCCTACTGTGCAAATTGAGACCAAGTTTCCAATCGGACTTCCGCTGGTAAAGGCCGATGCCAATCAACTCGAACTGGCTTTGGTCAATCTTGCGGTCAATGCCCGCGACGCGATGCCGGAGGGTGGCACGATCACGATCTCCACCAGAGGCGTCAGCAAGATTTCCGTGGATTCGGAACTTGCTGTGGGTGAGTATGTCTGCCTGACCGTCGCCGATACGGGTTGCGGGATGGACTCGGCGACGCTCGCTGCCGCCACGCAGCCGTTCTTCACCACCAAAGGCGTTGGCAAGGGAACAGGGCTTGGGCTCTCGATGGTCCACGGCTTCGCGGGGCAGTCAGGCGGCCGATTTGTGCTTTCAAGCGAAGTCGGCGTGGGGACAAGGGCCGAGATCTGGCTACCGGTCGCAGCAGCTGTGCCCATCGCCAATGAAGCTCCCACAGCTCCTCCAGAACAGGCAAGCCTGGACACGGAGGGACCTCTGACGATCCTCGCTGTTGACGACGACGCGATCGTGTTGATGGGCACAGTCGCTCTGCTCGAAGAGCTTGGTCACACGGTCGTCGAGGCCCATTCCGGCAAAGTCGCCCTGGAGATACTCCGGCAAACGAAGGTGGATCTCGTCATCACCGACCACGCTATGCCAGTGATGACAGGCCTGCAGCTGATTGCCGCCATTCGGCAGGATCATCCGGATTTGCCAGTCCTTCTTGCCACAGGCTATGTCGAACTGCCCGATGGCGCGGATCAGAGCCTTCCACGCCTCTCCAAGCCTTTCTCCTCAGAGCAGCTTGCCATTGCGATAGACGCTGCCCTCATAGCACCCCCCGCTGATAACGTCACATTTCTCCGTCCAAGGCCGCGGTAACGCGGACGACACGTCATCACCAAAACTCGGCATCGGCTGGTTCAAATCTGAGGACTTTCATGGCTTTTGCTTTCTGGGCTTAGTTGCAGTCTGAGGGTGACTTCCTTTGAAACCGGTGCCGCCCGCGATGATGGCGGCAAATGTGGCGGTGGCGTCAGCGCATGTGCTCCTGCCGATGACAACGTCCGCCGCCAGGCATTCTCCAGATGCGACGAAGGCTCGGCATCGCCTCTCAAGTTCGGAAGGAGCGACGGCGACGTGCGGGCCGAGAACGGCGATAAACATCCGAACGCTGTTTTCAAGCAGATCGGCGAAGACCGAGGCTCTTTCCGGCGTGCCGGCGAGGGCTGCGCCGACCGCATGAAACTCGCCGGTCACGTCGCTGGCACACGCGATATAGGCCAGCGCCAGTTTCTCGACCGTCTCCCGACTGCCGAGCTGGCTACTCTCCATGCGTTCGCGGAACGCATCGACCTTCTCGGTGTCGATCCAGCGATAGAGTTCAAGCAGGAGATCGATCCGTCTGCGGAAATGATCATAGGCAACGGGCTTCGAGACGCCGGCGCGCTCAGCGAGGCGCGCCAGGGTGAGCTCGTCCGTGCCCTCCTCGCCGATCATGCGTCGTGCAATTCGAAGGAGTTGGCGATGCCGCTCCTCATGTGAAAGACGCGCGGCCCGGGTCGATGTCTCAGGTTTCTTCGTGGTCATGCGGAAGGAACCTACTAATCGTAGCTTCGTTCCCTTCCACGTCACGATTTCAGCCGTGACTGTGTAGGGCGGTGAGAAAGTAGGCCACGAAGCGGCGCCAGTTGGGGCTGCCGCGCCGGAGTAAAATCCGGCCAGTGGTTAGGCTGTTTTCCTTTGTCGGGAGAGCGGCCGGGAATGTTCGCCGTGG
>NZ_JAAAMG010000035.1 GCF_010500815.1 Jiella pacifica | reverse complement strand
CACTCAGGCGATGATGCGCAACCTTGGTGGCCGCATCACGCGGCCCTGCGGACTTCCTTGATGGTGACGGTCCCATGGTTCGGTCCTCCTTCCCAAAAATAGCATGGAAAGAAGATTAAGAGGACAGATCATGCTTCGCGGGATTGAGCGGCCTGTCCTCGTCGATGAGGATGCGTTCGGCTGCGCCGTCGAGATCCCCGTATTGTCCGTTCCTAAGCGACCAGAGAAAAATGCATAGCCCGACAAGTCCCATGCCGAGGGCGATCGGGACGAGATAGATCAGGCTGCTCAAGACATTGTCTCGACCGTGTGCCCGGAGTGGAGCACCTGTCGCTTCCCTTCGGCAGTATCATTATCGAACCTGTAGCGGTCCAGCCGAAGGGAGTTTGCGACCACCAGCAGGGACGATCCGGACATGGCGAGAGCCGCAATCAGGGGCGTCACATAACCGAGCGCTGCGAACGGGAATGCCATGGCATTATACGCGACCGCAAAAGCCAGATTCTGCCGGATCAATAGTCCCGCTCGCCGCGACAGCGCGATAGAGTGAGGTACGGCTCCGAGTGAGCGGTAAAGGAACACGAAGCCTGCCGCACTGCGGCCGATGTCAGCCGCGTCTGCCGGCGCCATCGATACGTCAGCCGCGGCAAGCGCGGGCGCATCATTGAGGCCGTCACCGACCATCAGAACCTTCTGGCCAGAGTGGGAGAGTTCCGCTAGTCGGGCCAGCTTCCGCGCTGGCATCGCCTCGGCCTCGAAGCGGTCGATCCCCACGGCACGAGACGTCCGGCGGACCGAATCCTGGCGATCACCCGAGATCACCTCAACCGACAGCCTCATTCTCCCCAACTCGGCTACGGTTTGCGCGGCGCCGGGCCGGATCGCGTCACTGAAGCGGAAGACCTGAAGCAGGATTCCATTTTTGGACAGGACGGTTCCGTCTCGGCGGGATGGCGGCCCACCCTGAAGTGCCCATTCCGCCCGACCTAGCCGGTAAACGTTACCGCCCATAGTAGCCTCGACCCCCAGTCCGGGGTGCTCTTTCACGCCGTCGAACACGAGCGGTGGATCGTCCCGACGCTTGTGGACCGCCAGAGCCCGAGATTGCGGATGCGATGAGTATGCCGCAATCCCAGCTGCAAGCGCGAGATGCGCCGAGTCTGTCGCATGTTTGTCGGCGATGAGACGACAATTCTCCGTCAGCGTGCCGGTCTTGTCGAATACGACCACGTCGACGTCCAGAACCTGTTCCACAGCCGCGCCGTCCTTCACCATCACCCCAGCCTCGAACAGACGACGGGCCGCCGCTACCTGCACCATCGGGACCGCGAGGCCGAGCGCGCAGGGACAGGTGATGATCAGGACCGCTACGGCAACTGTAACGGCTTGATGGAGGTCCCCGTTTGCGATGAGCCAGCCCAAGAGGGCCAGTGCTGCTGCGGCGTGTACCACCGGGGCATATAGCCCTGCCACCTTGTCGACGATGCTGACCCGCGCGGGGCGCGCGTTCTCGGCTGCCTCGACCAGCCGCAGCATGTCGCAGAAGAAGGAGTCCCTCGCCGTCCCAGTGGCGATGATCGTCAACGGGGCGGTCAAGTTCAAGGTGCCGGACAAGAGTTCGGCGCCGGCGCCCACCTGCCGGGGATCGCCTTCTCCGGTCACCAGTGAATAGTCGATCTCCGAAGTCCCATCCTCGACCCGCGCGTCGACCGGAACCCTCTCGCCGGGCGCAAGCAGGATTCGCATGCCCCGCTCGATCTCATCGGTGGGCAGGTAGTCGCGCGAACCGTCGGGGCGCAGGACCATGGCCCCACGTGCGCCGAGCCGCGCCAAGCCCGATACCGCTGAACGGGCGCGCTCACGCACGAGGTGGTCCAGCGTTCGCCCGATCAGCAGGACGAAGAGGAGCGTGACGGACGCATCGAAATAGGCGTACTCACCGCGGTGGATCGTCTCGTAGAGGCTCAGGCCGTATGCCAGCAGGACGCCGATCGAGATCGGTACGTCCATGTTCGTGTGTCCGTGCCGCACTGCGTTCCAGGCGGGCCGGAAGAACACTCGGCCGGAGAAGAGACGGGCTGGGAACGCGATGGCCGCCGAAATCCAGTGGAACAGGTCGCGCGTGGCGGCGTCGGCGCCCGTCCACACGGACACGGAAAGCAGCATGACATTCATCGCTGCGAAGCCAGCCACGGCAAGAGAGCGGAGCAACTCGTCGAGCCTTGGGTCGCGCTCATCCGCTCCGGTGTCCTGGAGATGCGCTTCGTAGCCTATCTGTGCCAAGGGTCGGATGATCGACGGCGGTCTCTCTCCGCGCCAGCTAACGGAAACCCGCCTGGTCGAAAGGTTGACCCGGGCCGCTTCGATTCCAGGAAGATCGGAAATCACATCCTCGACAGCGCGGATGCAGGCGCCGCAGTGGATTGCGGGAACCGAAAGCGTCACTTGCCGCACGCCGTCAGCAACAACTCGGCTCGCGAGCAGCATCTCCTGTTCCGCAATGCACCCCAGGGACGGATCTTCGTCCGGAAGGAAACAGGCGTTCTGGGCGCAGCAGCTCATGGCGCGCTCACCGGCTCAATCCCGTGCAAGTTCGGCCCGGCCGGCAAAGCGTTGGCCGGGCGCCGCGGCCGATGAGGCGTCGCTTCTCGCAAGGTCCGGTCGGCGGACCGCTTCGTAGGCGTGCCACGTGGCATGGCCGAGTAGCGGGAATACCACGATTAGGCCCAGGAGCCCTGTCAGGAGGGCGATGGCTGACAAGCCGAGGACGACGGCACCCCAGGCCATCATGACGGGCACGTTGTTCCAGACCAAAGCCATGCTGCGGCTCATGGCCGTCACGGCGTCGGTCCGCTCGTTCAGCAGCATGGGGATCGAAAAAGCTCCGGTTGCAAAAGAGAATGCGGCAAACAGACCGCCGACGATCGTACCCGTGAATAGCATTCCCCAGCCCGTCCCTGTTGCGAGAAGGAGCGCGGTCATGTGGTCGAATCCCGGAAAGGGGAGATAACCGAAGAACAGGGCGTAGATCAGCACGGCTGCGCGCACCCAAAGGAGCATCACCAGGCAGAGAAGAACCCCGACGAAGAAGATCTGGCCAGTCTCGGAACAGGCGCGAACGGCGAGCATGTCGTTGAGCGAAAAAGGGACGTCCGTCTGGATTGCACGGCTCTTCTGGTAGAGGCCGACCGCGAGGACAGGGCCGACGACCAGAAAGCCTGCGAGCGCCGGAAAGAGAATCTGCCCCCAGCCATAGGAGAACAACCCCGAAACGACCAGGACGGAAATGAGGAATACCGCAAGACCGTAGGCCAGGCTGGGACCCGGTTGCGTCATGAGGTCCCGCCAGCCTGCACGCAGCCAGTTCAGGGCCGTGAAAGGCGGCAGATGGCGCTGCAGTTCTGGCGTGAGGGTTTCTCTGACATCCGAGGTGTCGGTGAGAAGACCGTATCTCTCGTCGCTTTCGTTCATGTCTTCCTCCTCGGCGTGATGATGTCCGGATACGGCTGCCTTCAGCAGGCAGATTTTGCTGCCCGGAATTGCCCTGCTCGGCTACCGGGCTCCTTCAGATGAGCCACGCAGTCGGGTTGCGAAGTCAATGCAACGTAGAACAGGTGCGCATTGGCTCCGGCGAAGATCAACACGCCCGCCAGGACGAGAAGAGTGACCAGCGGCCGGATTGCGAAAGATCTGCGCATCTGATCGTCCTGTTCTGGGTTACGGCCGTGCGACGCTCAACGAATGCACGTAGAGCGCCAAGATCTTGATTTCGACGGGCGTCAGCCGCTCTTCCCAGGTGGGCATATGGCCCTGGCGGCCGCCGTGGACGCTGCTGATGATCGTCTGGAGATCGCCGCCGTATATCCACGCTTTGTCCGTGAGGTTGGGTGCCCCCATCTCTCGAGAGCCCCGCGCATCGTCCGAATGGCAGGCCGCGCAGGTCGCCATAAAGACTTCATGCCCTGCCTCGATCCGATCGATGTTTGCGGCAGTGGAATATTCGGGATGGCTGAGCGAGTAGACGTAATTCGCCACATTGACCACCTGGTCGCGCTCAAGCATCTGGTCGCGCCCGAAGGCTGGCATCTGGCCCATCCGACTTTCGCCATGGGGCGAGTTGATGCCGACGCGCATCGTTTCCGCGATGGTTTCTGGTTCGCCCCCCCAGATCCAGTCATCATCCGTCAGATCGGGATAGTTGCTGCCCCCTGTCGCGTCCGACCGGTGGCAGGCTGCGCAATTGTCCCCGAACAGCTTGTGTCCGGACTGTCTGACGATGTCCATCAGTTGTTCGTTCGCTTGAATCTCGTCGAAGCTCAGCGAAGCGATCTTCTCTTCCCATGCCGATCTTGCGACAGCCGCCTGTGCGAGTTGCTGTTCGACCCGTTCGTGCTGGTTCGTTCCCAAGAGACCCTTGGTGTAGGTCCACCCCAACGGCCAGGCCGGCATCAGGAACCACCAGAGGATGGCGAACACGTGAGTCACGATGAGGAAGATGAGTATGCCCTTCGGGACGGGCGTATCGAGCTCCTTGATCCCGTTCCATTCGTGACCGGTGGTCTCGCGGCCGCTGACGGGATCGCGTTCTCTGTCGGTCATGGCCTGTCCTCCTTGTCCAGGACCGTCTTCTTGGCCCGGTCGAACCGTTTCTTGTTCGAGGGCCGGAAGGTGTAAATCAGGACGCCGATGCTCAGGGCGATCAGATAGAACAACCCCCAGCTCTTCGAGAAGGCGACGACCGTGGCGTGGTCGATGTCCATGTTCATCGCCCTCCGGACGTCGTGGCGGATCCCGCTGCGAGATCCTCGGCGTCCGGCGCTTCTTCCGGTGCGACCGTGTTTTCGTACGCCGCATCCGTCAGGGTTCCCAGAACCTGAAGATAGGCGACAAGAGCGTCCATCTCGGTGAGTTCCGTCGTCACCCCATCGAAGGCGCTGATCTGCGCCTTGTCCCCGTAGCGTTCCTGTACGCCGGCGGCGTAGTCGCTGTCGGGCAAGGCTTGTCCCAGCGCGTCCCGGGCGGCGTTTGCGATCATCTCGTCGGTGTAGGGAACACCGATCTGCTGCTGGGCCTTAAGATGAAGTCCAAGATCCTCGGTTCGCAGAGAGGTGCGGGCGAGCCAAGGATAGCTCGGCATGTTCGATTGGGGCACGACGTCGCGGGGATTTGTCAGGTGCGCGACGTGCCAGATGTCGGAATACTTGCCGCCGATGCGCGCCAAATCCGGCCCGGTTCGCTTCGAGCCCCACAGCATCGGATGGTCATAACGGGATTCCACCGCGAGGGAGTAAGGGCCGTAGCGATCGACGTCGTCCCGCAGTGTGCGGATCATCTGCGAGTGGCACGCATAGCATCCCTCCCGCATGTAGACGTTGCGGCCCGCCAGCTCGAGGGGCGTATATGGCCGCATGTCGGGAGCTTCCTCGACGGTCTCGTCGATCGTGAACAGAGGAGCGATCTCGATGATCCCGCCAACGCTCGCGGCCGCAATGATCGCGAGAACGAATCCGATGGCGGTTCGCTCGATCTTTCGGTGAAACAGTTCGGCCATGACTTCACTCCGCCGGGGTGGTCGCCGTGCCTTCGGCCCAGCGGGCGTCCGGCAGGTCCTTGGGCGCCGTCTCGGCGGCTGCGGGGCTGGCGCGGACCGTCATCCAGATGTTGTAACAACCGACGATCGCGCCGAGCAGGAACAGAAAGCCCCCGAGCGTTCGGGCGATGTAGTAGGGATACATGGCGACAAGGGAGTCGAGGAAAGAGTAGGCGAGGGTGCCGCTTTCCGTATAGGTGCGCCACATCAGTCCCTGGACGATCCCGGAGTTCCACATCGCGAAGACGTAGATCAGCGTGCCGATCAGCGCGAGCCAGAAATGGACCTCGACCAGCGCCGCCGAATACATCCGTTCTCGCTTCCAGAGCGACGGCACCAGCGTATAGATTGATCCGAACGTGATGAGTGCAACCCAGCCGAGCGCCCCGGCGTGCACATGTCCGACGGTCCAGTCCGTGTAGTGCGAGAGCGAATTCACGGGACGGATGGCGAGGAAGGATCCTTCGAACGTCGACAGCCCGTAGAACACGGCGGCAACGAACATGAAGCGCAGGGTCGCGTCGTCGCGGACCTTGTGCCACGCCCCGTTGAGGGTCAGGATCGCGTTGCCGGCTGAGGCCCACGACGGCACCAGCAGCATGATGGAAAATGTCATTCCGAGGGTCTGCACCCAGTGGGGCAGGGCCGTGTAGTGCAGATGGTGAGAGCCTGCCCACATGTAGAAGAAGGTGATGCCCCAGAAGCTGAGGATCGATAGACGGTAGGAAAAAATCGGCCGTTCGGCCCGTTTCGGCAGATAATAGTACATCATGCCGAGGAAGCCGGCGGTCAGGAAAAAGGCCACGGCGTTGTGGCCATACCACCACTGCACCATCGCGTCCTGGACGCCCGACCAGATCGGATAGCTCCAGGCGTGACCAAGTGACACCGGTATGGCGAGGTTGTTGACGATGTGCAGGATCGCCACGACCACGATGAATGCCATGAAGTACCAGTTAGCGACGTAGATGTGCGGTTCCTTCCGCCGGGCGATCGTCCGCAGATAGAGGACGAAGTACGTCACCCAGACGACGACCAGCCAGAGGTCGGCGTACCATTCAGGCTCAGCATACTCCTTCGACTGCGTCAGACCCATCAGGTAGCCGGAGACGGCAATGAAGCAGAAAAGATTGTAGCCGAGGAGCACAAACCAGGGGCTGACCTGGCCCGCAAGCCGCGCCCGCGATGTCCGTTGCACGACATGGAAGGAGGTGGCGATCAGGGCATTACCGCCGAAACCAAAGATGACGCCGGTCGTGTGGGCCGGACGCAGGCGCCCGAAGCTCAGCCATGCCGTGTCGAAGTTGAGGAATGGCCAGGCAAGCTCCGCGGCAACCCAGACGCCGACGAACATGCCAAAGACGGCCCAGAGCATCGACAACGCGATACCGACCTTGATCGGGTCGTCGTAGTACTCCGATGGACGCAGGCTGACGTCTGGCTCCGGGCTGTCAAGGCGGGACAGCAGGAAAGCGATCAGCGCGACGCCCCCGACGAGCACGAAGGCACCGTGGACGCCGAGGGGATCGTTGCGTCCCGCTATGGCGAGCGCCAGTCCGCACAGCGCAACCGCTGCTGCGATTAGGATGCTGACTTCCCGTTCACCGCGGGTGAGTTGTGAAACCATCATCTGGTCTCCATTGATTTGCTACCCTGCAGGGCATTCGCTGCGGACGGAGATATGAAGCGCCCCACGAATCGCCGCCTGACCGTTCTAGTGCAGGTGTTGAGGATCACAAAAATTGCGATTTCATGCAAGAAAACCTAGGAAATTATGGCCGGTTTGAATGAAGATGTGCTTCGTTCCTCAGACAGGAACGACACTGATCGTTGATTGCTGGGGATCGAGCATCGAGTCTCATCTGCCGCCTATTCGGGTTCCATCCCTTACTTGCAGCGGCGATGTCGCCGTCGTCGCTGCAGCTCTTCACTGAATTCAGAAGAGGTCAGGATGGCGAATGTTGCCATGGAGGATCGACATGACTTGGACCGCCTCGAATCCGAGGCGAAGACGTCAGGCGGCCAGGAGTTCGTCGGCAGGACCGAAGAATTCGTAGTGGATGCGGTCTTGCGCGACGCCGGCGAGCGCCAGCCCGTTGACGAAGGTGCGCAAGAAGCCCTTCGGGCCGCAGAGGTAATAATCCGCTTCGGCGACCGGCGTGTTCGCCTTCAGCCAGTCGAGCGAGATCGCGCCCACCTCGTCGAAGTCCCGGCCGCGGACGTCTTCCGAGCGCGGCTCCAGATAGAAGGTCGTTGCGTCGACTGAGGCCGTGGAGGAGACCAGATCCCGCACATGGTCTCGCATCGCATGCGTCGCACCGTTCAACGCACCATGGACGTAGTGGACCGGCACATTCAGGCCCGTCCTGGTGAGCGTCTCCAGCATCGCGATCATCGGCGTCAGCCCGACGCCGCCGCTGACGAGGACCACAGGCCGCTCTGGTTCGTGCCCGAGAAAGAACTCGCCTGCCGGCGCGGACACCTTCAGCAACGTGCCGACCTCGGCCGCATCGTGGAGCCAGTTCGAGGCGGAGCCCACGGGCTCCCGCTTCACCGAAATGCGATAGGTCTCGCCGTTCGAAGCGGCCGAGATGCTGTAGTTGCGCTTCTGCGGTCGCTCGCCCGGCAGCTCGAGCCAGAAGGTCAGGTACTGCCCCGGCTTGTGGGCAAGGACGGGGTTCCCGTCCAGCGGCCGCAGAACGAAGGAGGTGATGACCTCGCTCTCGCGGATCTTCGCCTCGACCAGGAAGTCGCGCCAGCCGGTCCAGCCGCCGTCGGCGTCGGCAATCGCCTGATACACCGCAGCCTCGCGGGCGATCAGGATGTCGGCGAGGAACCAGTAGGCTTCGCCCCAGGCGGCCAACACCGGCTCGCTCGCCACATCGCCGAGCACGTCCTTGATCGCGCCGAGCAGCGCTTCGGCGACATAGGGATAGTACTCGGGAAGGATCTGCAGGCCGACATGCTTCTGGGCGATGCGTTCGACCGCCGCACCAAGAACGCCGAGATTGTCGATGTTCTGCGCATAGGCGAGGATTGCATCGGCAAGTGCCCGCGGCTGCGAGCCGGTGTCACCGTGATGCGACTGGTTGAACAGGTCCCGTACCATCGGATCCTGGAATATGCGGGCATACATCGCCATGGTGATCTCCAGCCCGTGCGCCTCGAGGGCAGGCACCGTGGCCTTCACAGTGGCGATCGTCTGTGCGCTGAGTTGCGACGGCATTCTCGTTACTCCTTGGATAGGTTCGGTCGGGGAATGGCTCAGGCCGAGCGCGCGGCCGACCGCTGCGCGCGCGTAAGTTCCGGCCGGAAGAACAGGCCTGCCTTCAGGCTGTCGGCGATCCGGTCGGCCTTGAGCTGGAGGAGAGCTGCAGCCTCCGGTGGGAAGCGGTCGGAGGTGGTCTCGCGCCAGATCCCCAGCCAGCGGTCGAACATCGCTGGATCGATCATGTCCACATGGCGAAGGTGCGCCGCAAAGGGGTTGCCCTTGTAGCGGCCGGTCCCCAGCAGGACCGACGACCAGAACGCCGTCAGACGCTCCAGATGCGCCGGCCAGTCGCCGATAGTGCCTTCGAACAGCGGGCCGAGGACCGCGTCGGCGCGCACCCGTGCGTAGAACGCAGATACCAGACCGCGAAGCGCCTCCTCGGTCAGGATTGCTCGTAGCTCGGATGGTTTCTGCATGACGCCTCCAAACATGCATTTCCAATGCATGTTAAACGGCGCCTATCGCCTCTCGACAAAAGATGCAAGAGAAATACATCTTAGGTGACGACAATGCCGAACGGATCCGATGCGACTGACCCGCTACACCGACTATGCCCTGCGCGTGCTGATCTATCTGTCGGCGCGGCCCGGCCGGCTATGCTCCATAGCCGAGATCGCGGAAGCCTACGGCATCTCGCACAACCATTTGACGAAGGTGGTCCACGAACTCGGCAAGGCCGGTTACCTCACGACCCTGCGCGGCCGCGCCGGCGGCATCAGGCTGGCCAAGCCGTCTGACGAGATCCGGATCGGCGAAATCGTCCGGGCGACCGAAGACGGGTTCGACCTTGCCGACTGCAGGAACTGCGTGATTGCGCCGGCCTGCGGGATGACGAGTGTCCTCGGCGAGGCGGTCGCGGCGTTCCTGTCGGTACTTGACAATTACACCTTTGCCGATCTGCCAAAACGCGAGATCGACATCCTCTCGCTGTTCCCGATGGCCGAAGCGCCTACTATCGCCGCGCAAGTCGCGGCCTTCGAAGCCGCGGGCCGACGATGAAAGCGAATGCAAATCCGGTTTGGACGTACAGGGCGGACGAACCGGTGGCCTGCGCATTCGGCATTTCCGTCACATCGTACCTAGCGGAGGTCCGGGGGGACAGGGTCCGAGGTACCATCAGAAGTGGCGCGACCATGAAATGCACGCGATTTTCCGGAGATTACAAAACGCTTCCCGGTCTCGTGAGAAGCAGCCTGCCATAACCGGCAGCGTAGCCGAGGAAGGCTGCCGCCCAAGCAAGTCCCGCCAAATTGAGAAGGTTGAGGTAGGCGCCGCCGGCATAAGGAGCTGCCATTCGGGCGAGGGTGCCAATTAGCACCAACACGAACAGGGCCGTCTCGAAGGCACCAACCGTCAACGGTCGTCTCGAGTGGCCGCGAGCGGCGCGAATCATCACCGCCAGCGTCATCAGACCGAACGTGCCCGCCGTCCAGACGTGCAGCGCGGCGGCCGGCTCGACGAGTGTCGGGGCGATGATTCCGGCTGAGACGGCGGCAAAGCCGAGAGGCACCGTGGCGAAGGCAATATGAAGAACGAAGAGCAACGGCTCCGAGCGCGTCGCAAGGCCGCGCCAGCGCGCCAGCCGCGCGGTGTTTAGGCCGGCTGCCGCAAAGAGCAGAGCCGCGGCCGCAAGGTGGTCCGGCAGCGCTGCCCATAAGCCCAGCGCGGCCAACGAGACGGTCATGGCGACCGTATCGAGAGCGCTGAACGGGGCCGGAAGCCGGGTTGCCTGACGCGTCTTCATCCAGTTGCGAGTAAAGGCGGGGACGATGCGTCCGCCGATCAGCATGACGAGAACGAGCACGAATGCGATGCCGGCCCGCACGCTCGTCTCCGCCAAGCCAGTGCTGGCGACTTCCATCTGAAAGCCGAAGTCGGCGAGTGCGATCAGCATGATCAGGACGAGGACCCGCAGATTGCGCCAGTTGCCGGCGGCGATCACCTCGCGGCCGAACACCAGAGCGAGAGCGGGCAGGAACAAAAGGTCGATGGTCGCGGCTGGCCAGAACCCGATGATGGCCGAGATCGACATCGCGGCGCGGCCCGCCAGCCATAAGATCACTAGAGCGAGCAGGAGCCCGCCCGAGACGGGCGGGCGGCCCGTCCAGTTGCTCACCGCCGTCAAGGAAAAGCCGGCGACGATGGCGGGAATTGCGCCAAAGAGCATCGTGTGAACGTGCCAGTTGCGCGGGATGAACGCGCTGGGCAGTTCGGCGCCCGCCAGGACGAACAGCCAAACCAGCACCGAAGCCGCCATCGCCAGGGCGCCGAGGAAGAAGAAGGGCCGAAAGCTGCTCGAAAGCCAGTGGGGATGGCGGGGCAAGGGGCGTGCCGTCGCGGTCATTTGATCCACCTTCCAAGGTTCGCGTTGGATCGTGCGTTCCGAACCGCCTGACCGATCCGGGCGGAACCGGGTTTTGCTTCACTGGTCGCGCTCGCGTCGGGGTGCTGGCAGGTTTTGCCGACCAGCGCCGTCAAGGCCAAGAGAGCGCCGTAAAGGAAAATGGCGGCGATCGTCGCCCAGGCCGCGACCGGCACCAGGTCGGCGCGCGCTGAAAGGTCGGCGCCCACCCGCAGCCCCACGGCTGCCTGGATAAGGGCCGCCGGCAGATAGAGCAGCGGCGTGTAGCGGACCTTTGCCCCGGCGACGGCCGGAAGGATGATCGGCGCGTGCGCGAAGACCATGGACAGGACGAAACCGAGGCCGATCGCGTGTACCGCCGCGTCGTGACCGAAGGCGGCGACGCCCGGTGGCGCGGCGACGACACCGAGCGCCGCAACCACGAGCCAGACATATCCGGCGAGGAGGCAGGCGGCCGAATAGCGCGCCAGCCCGCTTGTGCGGACGGTCTTGCGGGCGATGTCGTGAACGAGCAGCCAGGTCGCCAGAGCGGCCAGCGACGTGCCGAAGAGCCATGAGCCGTCCCAGGGTTCGCCGCTGACGAGCGCCGCGGTGAACAGCGCGATGACGCCGACGAGAACGAATTTCGCCTGATCCGAGGGCGCCATCAGCCGGGACAATTCGATCCGTTCCCCGACGATCGTCAGGATGAGAAAGCCGAGCCAGATATAGGTGATGTCCGTGATGGTCCGGCCACTGAGCCACAGCGCATTCGCCCATACGAAAAAGGCCGCGCCCATCGTCATGACGGCGGCAAACAGCGTCGGTTGCCGCCAGCAGGCACGACCCGTGAGTAGCGTCAGGCCCAGCCCGGCAAGGAGGAAGCCGGCCGCCCCTGCCTGCTCGAAACCGGTGAGGAGGCTCACCACGCCTGCCAGTGACAGGAGCGGCACCATCAATGTGGCGCTGCGCCCATCGGCGACGGCACGCTCCAGGCCGATCAGGGTTCCGAAGAAGCCGGCGATCATCAGCGCGCCGTGAAATTCCATCGCCGAGGCGGGGGCGGGCGAAACGCCGAGACGCGCAAGCCCGCCCGTCAGGCCCATGACGAGCGAAGCGGCGGCAAGGCCGGCCGCAGCCGGGCGCAAGATGCGAGACAGGGTCATGCCAGCTTAAACAGGCGGGAAAAGGCCGCCTTCACTGCGCTTGCCACCGCCGACGGGTGAGGCTCGAACCGGGCCCGAACCTCGGGAGAGGCCAGCGCCGGGCTCCACTCCGCCGAGCGATCGAGGGTAACGCTCACCTGCCTGTCACCACCGATGCGACTTGCCACGGCGACCTTCGCCGTTTCGGCGATCAGCGAGCCGATCGGGCAGGTCGGTGTCGTCATCATCATCACGATGTCGACCCGATCCTCGTCGATCGCGACCGAACGCACGAGCCCGAGATCGACGACATCGACCCCGAGTTCCGGGTCGTGCACCGACCGCAGCGCGAGGCGGACGGCATTTTCGACATCGTCCATCGTTCAGCCTCGCGTGATCCTGACGCGCCATTCGCGGGGGCCGGCTTCGACATAGGTCCAGTCATAGGAGCCGTCGGCGCGTGCGTCGAAGTGACCGCGCAGCGGCGCCGGATCGTGATCGTTGACGATCTCGAAGGCCTGTCCGGACTCGAGAGCGTCGAACGTCCCGAATATGGTCGCGCGGCGGGTGGTGCATGGCAGGCTGCGTACGTCGAGTACCGCCCGGACGTCTGACATGGTTGTCATCGGCAGGAATCCTGTTTGACGAGATTCCGGTTTTGCCAGCTTGGCCGGCATGCATCTTTGTCCTTGCGCAAACTCGCCGCACAAGCTTCCAGGATGCGGCAGGGCCGTCGCGGCCGGGCTTGCCGCTCCACGTCTCCTGGATCGTTGTGGCGAGGCGGATCGTTGAGTAGAGGTGCCGGCTTGCAGGCGTGCCCGAGAATCGCGAGAGCGCCGATGGAGACGAATGATGACACCCCAACGGATAGACAGGTCCGTGCTGAAGGAGCTCGACATCTTCGCCACGATGGCGGACGAGGATCTGGACGCGGTTCTGCAATCGGCCCATACGCGCCGGTTGGCGACCGGCGTGTCCGTCTTCAATCAGGGCGATCCCGCCGCTGAGTTCTTCGCACTCCTGCATGGCCGGTTAAAAGTGACCCAGACCGCTCCGGACGGCCAGCAGATCCTCGTTCGACACGTTCATCCCGGCGATATCTACGGCATCGCCAAGGCGATCCGCCGCAGCGACTATCCCGGCACGGCGACGGCCGTGGTCGAAAGCCTGACGATGGTCTGGCCCATCAACCAGTGGGATTTTCTCGTCGCGCGCTGCCCGGCTTTGGCCGTCAATGCACTGGCGACGGTCGGCGCGCGCCTTCAGGAAGCCCATACGCGTATCCGCGAGCTTGGGACGGAAGGGGTCGAGCGGCGGGTGGCTCACGCGCTCCTGCGCCTCGTTCATCAGGCGGGGCGAAAGACCGACGAGGGCATTCTGATCGACTTCCCGATCACGCGGCTCGATATCGCGGAGATGACCGGCGCGACGCTGCATACCGTCAGCCGTCTGTTGAGCGCCTGGGAAGGTCGGGGGCTGGTTTCCAGCTCCCGGAAAAAGATCGTCGTGTGCAATCCGCACGGCCTTGTCGCCCTCGCGGATGGCCGAGCCGAACAGGACTGACATTCATGGTGCCAGACGGTGCAGCGCGGCGGGCAACTCCTCTCGCGCAAATACAATCGAGGAGCGGCGCAGCACCTGCCCCCTCTCGTCCACGATCAGCGTCAGCCGTGTGCCGCGATGGAAGAACACGAGCCTAAACGTCCCGGCATCCTCGCCTTCGCCCTGATCCAGCCGGCTGGTGATCTCCCCTTCCCGCATCAGCAACTGAACCTCCCCGACAGGGAGCTTGAAGCTTTCGGCGACGAGCGCGGCATCGATGTCGAAGCCGTCTTGTGTGGGTGTGATGCGCGTCATGAGCAATTTTCCATCCTTATCGGGCCGGGGATCCGTCGACTGACAGGACATCCACCAGCTCCGCCAGCATCGAGTCCAACTCGATCCCATGCTCGCGGCAGGCGTCGGCGATCGTGTGGCTCGGGGCGAAGGGGCAGCCGATGCACAGCATCCGCCGTCGAATGAAGACCGGGATCGCGGCCTTGTGGCGTCTGAGAAGGTCGTCGACGGCGAGGTCGGGTCGGATTGAGGAAAGATGCGGTACAGCTGCCATCGGTTCACGAATCCATGTGGCCTGATCAAAGGCCTGTAGCGCCGATCATCGCGGTCTTCTTTGTTCGGGAACAACGTCGACGAGCATTCGTGCCCCTATTGCGCATCATGAGCACAACAGAAGGTGTCTGTCTCATGTCTGCGTCCCCGAGGCTGGTCGCGTCCCGGATGAGGACGGAGGCGGGATGGCTCTTCGCCGCCTCTTTTCGTCCGTTCTTTCTTGGCGCCTGTCTTTATGCCGCCGCCGCCGTGCCGCTCTGGGCGTGGATGTTCGTTTCCGGAGTTGGCGAGGTCGCTCATCTGCCGCCGCTCACATGGCATGCCCACGAGATGGTGTTCGGATTTCTGCCCGCCGTCATCGCCGGTTATCTCCTGTCGGCGACGCCGAACTGGTCGGGCAAGCTGCCGGCTTCCGGCTATCGCCTCGCCGCGCTGTTCGCGCTCTGGCTCGCAGGGCGCGTCCTGCCGCTCGTCCTGCCGTTCTGGCCGGGGACGATCATCGATGCGATCTTTCCACTGACGCTGTTCCTGGCTCTGGCCCGCGAGGCGCGGGTCAAGTCGGCGCAGCAGTCGCGCCATGGCCTGATGCTGTTTCCGCTCCTGGCTCTCGCTTCGATCGCCCATCGTCTTTTGGTCGGAGACGCCGAGGTCGCCGCCATGCTCGCCCGCACGGGGATCGGCGTGGGCGCGTTGCTGATCGCGGCCGTCGGAGGCAGGCTGGTGCCAAGCTTCACCCGCAACGCCCTGTCCGGTGCGCGTGCCGAGCGGGTGCCGGAACCTTATGGCCAATTCGACATCGCCGTTCTGTTTGTCGCCTCCACCGGACTGGTGTCCTGGGTGGTCGCGCCGGCTCATCCGGTGACGGCCGTGACGATGACGGGGGCGGGCGTACTCCATGTCGTTCGTCTGCTGCGTTGGCGGGGATGGCTGCTCCGCGAAATGGGCATCGCAGCGCTTCATCTGGGCTATGGCTGGCTCGCGGCGGGGACGCTGCTCGCGGGGCTGGCCGCCCGGCCGTTTCTTCTGGTTCCGCCCGATGCCGCCCTCCATGCCCTGACTGCGGGGGCCATCGGCACGATGACGCTCGCCGTCATGGGGCGCCTGTCGGCGACGCGAGGGCAGGGACGCCGTGCCGCGCCGCAGCCGATACGCCTCGCCCTGATCGCCGCGAACCTGGCAGCATTGGCGCGTGTGGCAGCGCCCTTGGTCGCGGAGATTTACGTGCCGCTTCTCGGCACTAGCGCGGTGCTCTGGTTCCTCGCCTTTGCAATTCTGCCGCTAGCCCATCTGCGGCCGTGTCCCGACGTGAAATGAGTGCCGAGTTTGCGCAAACGCAATGTCGGCCCCGGGCCCTTGCCCTACAGCATCGACACGAAGACCGGAGGCGGTTTTCGGGAAACGAAAGCATGATGCACAGAGGGGGCCGGCCATGGGTAGTTTCAGCATCTGGCACTGGCTCATTGTCCTGGCGGTTGTGATGCTGCTGTTCGGGCGCGGCAAGATCCCGGAGCTCATGGGCGACGTCGCCAGGGGCATCAAGGCCTTCAAGAGGGGGCTGAACGAGGACGAACCCGCCGCCCTCGACAACGACCTTTCGCCCCGGCTTTGAGACGATACGGCCACTGGACGCGGCTCGCTCGAGCGGTTCGGGCAACCAAGGAAGAAATCATGCAACGCCACGACACCGGCGCGAGATGCGCGCACGGATGGGGCTTTCGCGCGCTCGCGTTCCTGCTCCTGATGCTCTTGTCGCCGGCTCCGGCGCAGGCCGCGTCGGGCGGGCCGCTCGTCGGCGAATATCTCGAGACTGTCGTTGCCGCTGATCTCGTGCCCGGCGCCGACGCCTTTGGTGAAATCCGTGAGGATCTCCCAGTGGTGCCCGCCCTTTCGGACGGAAAGACGATTGGCTGGGTGTTCCTCACCTCCGATTTCGTGCCCACCACCGGCTATTCCGGCAAGCCGATCCATACCCTCGTCGGCATTTCCGACGACGCGGTCGTCACCGGCGTACGTCTCATGAAGCACTCCGAACCGATCGTCCTGGTCGGTATCCCGGAGGCGAAGATCAAGGCGGTCACGGAACGATACGCCGGGCTCGATCTCAACAAGGAGGCGGCGGGCGAGGACACCGGCCACGACCTCGACATCGTCTCCGGCGCGACCGTCACCATCATGGTGATCGACGATTCGATCCGGCGCGCCGCCATCAAGGTGGCCAAGGCGCTTTCGCTCGGGAGTTTCGAGCCCGAGACCGGACCGGCGGGGCCGCAGCAGGCCGTCGATCGCAGCGCCGATGCGGTGCAGGACTGGCAGACCCTTTCCGGCGACGGCTCGCTGCGGCACTTCGTCGTCGATGTGCCGGCCGTCAACCAGGATTTCGCCGCCCTCGGGGACGAGCGCACCGAAAAGCACGTCGAGCCAGGGCCGGACACGGACCCTTACATCGATCTGTGGGTCGGGCTCGCCAGCCAGCCCTCGATCGGGCGAAGCCTCCTCGGGGATGCGGCCTACGACAATCTCGAAGGTCTGCTGGAAGAGGGCGACGAAGCCATCCTGATCGCCGGCAACGGCCGCTGGTCCTTCAAGGGGTCGGGCTATGTGCGGGGCGGCATCTTCGACCGCATCCAGGTGATCCAGGACGACGTCTCTCACCGTTTCCGCGACCGCGAGCACCGCCGTGTCGTGCGCATCGTGGCTGATGGCGCGCCCGGCTTCGAGGAGGCGGATCTGTTCATCGTGCCGGCCAGTGTTGGGTTCGATCCGGCAAAGCCCTGGCGCCTCCAACTGCTGGTGCAGCGCGCGGTCGGGCCGATCGAGAAGGTCTTCCTCACCTACGATGTCGGGTACGACCTGCCAGAGCGCTATCTGAAGACGATCGCGCCGCGGCCTCGCGCCGAGACGGCCGCCGCCAGCGACGCTCCGGCCGAGGCGGTGGTCCCGGAAGACGCGGCGGATATCCGCAATGCGCTGTGGACGCGGATCTGGCAGGCCAAGCGGACCGAGATCGTCATTCTCGGCGCCGGGCTCCTCTTTCTGACGGCGCTGTTCTTTTTCCAGTCGCTTGCGACCCGAAACGAGCGGGTGTTCGGCATCATCCGCACCGTCTTCCTCGTCTTCACGCTGTTCTTCATCGGTTGGTACGCCAACGCCCAGCTCTCCGTGGTCAATGTGCTGGCTTTCGCCTCGGCGGTTTTCTCCGACTTCCGTTGGGAGACGTTTCTGATGGACCCGCTGATCTTCCTCCTGTGGTTCGCGGTGGCGGCGGCCCTCCTGTTCTGGGCGCGCGGCGCCTATTGCGGCTGGCTGTGCCCGTTCGGCGCCCTGCAGGAGTTGACCAACAAGATCGCCCGTGCCCTGAGGGTGCCTCAGGTCACGCTGCCCTGGGGGCTGCATGAACGGCTGTGGCCGGTGAAATACATCATCTTTCTCGGCCTGTTCGGCCTGTCGCTCTACTCGCTGTCCGCCGCCGAGCACTATGCCGAGGTCGAGCCGTTCAAGACCGCGATCATCCTCAAGTTCGATCGCTCGTGGCCCTATGTCCTGTTCGCGCTGGCGTGCCTCGCTCCGGGCCTGTTCATCGAGCGATTCTACTGCCGCTACGTCTGCCCGCTCGGCGCCGGCCTCGCGATCCCGGCCCGCCTCCACATGTTCCGCTGGCTCAAGCGCTACAAGGAATGCGGCAATCCCTGCCAGACCTGCGCGCATGAATGCCCGGTCCAGGCCATCCATCCCACCGGCGAGATCAATCCCAACGAGTGCATCTCCTGCCTCCACTGCCAGGTGCTCTACCAGCACACCAAGCGGTGCCCGGTGGTCGTCGCCCGTATCAAGAAGCGCGAGCGCTTCGAGAAGCAGATCGGCATCAAGCCGTCCGGACCGGCGCAGCCGGCCGTCCAAACGCCGGCCCGAGACGCGCCGGCTCCAGCATCCTGAGATTCAAGCAAGAGAGGGAAGACGAACATGTCGGACGAGAAGACGAAGATCTCGCGGCGCTCGCTGTTCAGCGGCACAGCCGGCGGAGCCGTGCTCGCCGGGGCGGTTCTGGCCGGCGGCAGAAGTCTCATCGGACCCGCCGCTGCCCAGGAAAAGGCCAGCGTCGAGGTCAAACCCGGCGAACTCGACGAATATTACGGCTTCTGGTCGTCCGGTCAGTCGGGAGAGATCAGGGTCATCGGCATGCCGTCGATGCGCGAACTGGTCCGTATTCCGGTGTTCAACCGCTGTTCGGCCACCGGATGGGGTTCGACCAACGAGAGCCTGAAGGTCCTGACGGAGGGCCTTCTGCCGGAGACGAAGGCGTTTCTAGCCAAGCGCGGCATGCAGACCTACCACAACGGCGACCTGCACCATCCGCACATGTCGTTCACCGAGGGCACCTATGACGGTCGCTACCTCTTCGCCAACGACAAGGCGAACACCCGCGTCGCACGTATCCGCTGCGACGTCATGAAGACCGACAAGATCATCGAGATCCCGAACACGTCGGATATCCACGGTCTGCGTCCGCAGAAATGGCCGCGCACCGGCTACGTCTTTGCCAACGGCGAGCATCGCATCCCGCTGCCCAACGACGGCATTATCCTCGACGATCCGACGAAGTACGTCTCCATCTTCACCGCGATCGACGGCGATACGATGGAGGTGGCCTGGCAGATCATCGTCGACGGCAATCTCGACAATTGCGATGCCGACTATGCCGGCAAATATGCCTTCTCGACCTGCTACAACTCGGAAGAGGGCGTCACACTCGCCGAGATGACCGCCAAGGAGCAGGACTGGGTCGTCATCTTCAACATCAAGCGCATCGAAGAGGCGGTGAAGAAGGGCGACTACAAGGAATACAACGGCGTCAAGGTGATCGACGGTCGCCATGGTTCGCCCTACACCGCCTACGTCCCGGTCTCCAACAGCCCGCATGGCTGCAACATGGCGCCGGACAAGAAGCACCTTTGCATCAACGGCAAGCTGTCTCCGACGGTGACGGTGATCGACGTCGATCTGATCGAGGCGGTGTTCGAAGGCGCCGAGCCGCGTTCGGCCGTCGTCGCCGAGCCGGAACTGGGCCTCGGGCCGCTCCACACCGCCTTCGACGGCAAGGGTAACGCCTTCACCACGCTGTTCCTCGACAGCCAGGTGGCGATGTGGAACGTCGACAAGGCGATCCGTAAGTTCCAGGGCGAGGATGTCGATCCGATCCTTCAGAAGATCGATGTCCACTACCAGCCGGGCCACAATCACACCTCCATGGGCGAAACCCTGGAAGCGGACGGCAAATACCTCATCTCCTTGAACAAGTTCTCCAAGGACCGCTTCCTGAACGTCGGTCCGCTGAAGCCGGAGAACGACCAGCTCATAGACATCTCCGGGGGCGGGATGGAGCTCATCCATGATGGGCCGACCTTCGCCGAGCCGCACGACTGCATCATCGTGCGTCCCGACATCGTCAATCCGGTATCGGTCTGGGATCGCAAGGACCCGATGTTCGCCGAGGCCCGCAAACAGGCCGAGGCCGATGGCGTCGATCCCGACTGGCCGGCCGACGTGATCCGCGACGGCAACAAGGTGCGCGTGTGGATGCATTCCGTGGCGCCCGCCTTCTCGCTCGAGCAGTTCGAGGTCAACGAGGGTGACGTGGTGACGGTCTACGTCACCAACATGGACGAGGTAGACGACCTGACGCATGGCTTCACCCTCGGCAACCATGGCGTCGCCATGGAGGTCGCACCTCAGGCGACGGCCTCGATCACCTTCACGGCCGACCGGCCGGGCGTGCACTGGTACTACTGCCAGTGGTTCTGCCACGCGCTCCACATGGAGATGCGCGGCCGCATGCTGGTCAAGCCCAAGAGCGCCTGAGGAACGGTCGTATGCGACGCTTCATCAGACTCCTGGCGCTTGTCCTTCTGCTGGGCGGGCCGTTTGGCGCGACCGCCGAAGAGATCGCCGTCGCGCCTGGAGCGGGAGCGATCGCAGCGGCCATCGACAAGGCCGAGCCGGGGGATGTCCTCCGGCTCGGCGCCGGCACCTATCCCGGGGCCATCACGGTCGACCGGCCGCTGACCATTCTCGGCGGCGGCCAGGCGCGGATCGTCGGTCCCGGAGAGGGCACCGTCATCATGGTCACCGCCGACGACGTCACGGTTCGCGGTGTCGTCGTCACCGGATCCGGCGTCCGGCTCGACGAGCTCGATGCCGGCATCGCCATCGCCAAGGGCGCGGATCGGGCGCGCATCCTCGACAACCGGGTCGAGGGCAATCTGATCGGCATCGACGTGCAAGGCGGCATCGATGCCATCGTCAGCCGCAACCGCATCGCCAATCGCAGCGATCTGCGCCGCAACGAGCGCGGCTCCGGCCTTTACGTGTGGAACGCACCGGGGCTCCTGGCGGAGGACAACGAGATTTCCGGCGGCCGCGACGGCATCTTCATCACCACCTCGCATCACGCCGTCTATCGGGGAAACCGGATGTCGGACCTGCGCTTCGCCTTCCACTCGATGTACGCCAACGACGTCGAGGTTGCCGGCAACGTCTCGCGCGACAACGAGATGGGCTTCGCCTTCATGTACTCGAAGAAGCTCGCCGTGCGGGACAATCTGTCCGTCGGCGATCGGACCCACGGCATCTTCCTGAACTTCGTCAACAACTCGGTGTTCGAGCACAACGCGGTGCGCGAGGGCGGCGAGAAGTGCCTCTTCGTCTACAACGCCAATTCCGACCGCGTGAGCGGAAACCTCTTCGAGAGCTGCGGCATCGGCGTTCACTTCACCGCCGGATCCCAGAACGTCACGGTTGTCGGCAACGCCTTCGTCAACAACCGCACCCAGGTGAAACACGTCGGCACCCGCTGGCTCGAATGGAGCGAGGACGGGCGCGGCAACTACTGGTCCGATCACGTCGCCTACGACATCGATGGCGACGGCCTCGCCGATGCGCCTTACCGTCCGAACGACGCGATCGATCTGGTCACCTGGCGCCAGCCCATGGCCAAGCTGCTCCTCGGTTCGCCGGCGGTCCAACTCATCCGCTGGTCCCAGTCGCGCTTCCCGGAGCTGCTTCCCGGCGGCGTCATCGACAGCCGTCCGCTGATGCGCCCCGAGGGCACCGGCGTGAGACCAGACACTCAACGACAGGCCGGTCAGCCATGACAAACGAGACTCTTCTAGGCGTCGACGATCTGACGATCGCCTTCGGTTCGCTGACAGCGCTCGATCATGTCTCGCTGTCGGTCCAAAAGGGCGAACGGCTGGCCTTGCTCGGCCACAACGGCGCCGGCAAATCCACCCTTTTTCGCGCCATCCTCGGCTTTCTCTCCCCGAATACGGGCACGATTCGCATCGCGGATGCGGCGCCCGGCAGCGAACGCGCGCGGCGCGCCGTCAGCTATCTTCCCGAAGCGGTCGCCTTTCCCAAAGCGCTGACAGGGTCTGAGGTGATCACCTATTTCGCCCGCCTCAAGGGCGAGCCCCCGAGGAAAACGCTCGAACTCCTGGAGACGGTCGGCATCGCGGATGCCTCGAAGCGGCGCGTCGGCACGTATTCCAAGGGCATGCGCCAGCGTCTCGGGCTCGCCCAGGCCCTCATCGGCCGGCCTGACCTCCTGCTTCTGGACGAGCCGACCAGCGGCCTCGATCCCATCTCGCGAGGTGAATTCTACGACCTCGTCGACCGGGTCGCCAGACAGGGCGCGGCCGTGCTGCTGTCCTCCCATTCATTGACCGAGGTCGAGGCGAAGACCGACCGGGTCGCGATCCTGTCGAAGGGGAGGCTGGTGGCCGAGGGTCGTCTGGCCGATCTCGCGGGGGCGGCCGCTTTGCCCATCAAGGTACGCGTCAGGGCGAAGGGAGCCGATGCGGACGCACTGCACGCCAAGATCGGCGGGCGGCGTCTCAACGGCCGTTCGGTGGAGCTCGACTGCGGGGCCGGCGACAAGATGGCGGTGCTGTCGCGTCTCGCCGCGCTCGGCGACGTCGTTGCCGATATCGAGATCGACACCCCGCGGCTCGACGACGTCTACCGCCATTACAGCAAACCGCCGACACATGGAGGCGCGCTATGAAGTCTCTATACCGTATCGCCGCCGTGGCAAGCACTGAAACACGGTTGGCCAGCCGCAACCGTTGGGTCCTGCTCGCAACCTTGATCCTGGTGCTTTTCGCGCTCGCGCTGGCCTTCCTCGGGGCGGGGCCGGCGGGTTCTCGCGGCGCGAGCGCACTGACGCTGACGGCGGCGAGCCTTGCGACCCTGTCGGTCTATCTCATTCCGCTGATCGCGCTACTCCTCTCCTATGAGACGATCGCCGGCGAAATCGAGCGCAACACCCTGCCTCTGGTGCTGGCGACACCGGTCCGCCGCTCCGAGATCCTGATCGGCAAGTTCCTCGGCCATCTAGCCGTCCTGTCTGTGGCGATTGTCGTCGGCTACGGCATCGCCGGCGCCGCGGTGACGCTTGTCCATGGCTTCGACCCGGGCGGCGCACTTGCCTGGGCGAGGCTCATCGTCACGGGAATACTGCTCGGCGCGGTCTTCGTCGCGATCGGCATCCTAGTGTCCGCATCGACACCGCGGGTCGGAACGGCCGCCGCGCTTGTCGTGGGAATCTGGCTGCTTCTCGTCGTTCTTTACGATCTCGCTCTTCTGGCGGGATTGATCGTCGACGATGGCGGCATGTTCACCAAGACCATCTTCCCGCTGCTGGTGGTCGCCAATCCCGGCGATGCCTTTCGTCTTTTCAATCTGGCCGCCCTCGAGGCTTCAGCGCCCGTTGCCGGGATCGACGGGCTGGCACGCAGCCTGCCGTTTCCGCCTGCGCTGGCGCTGGCGGCCCTGGCAGGCTGGCTCGTCGTCATGCTCTCGGCCGGCCTTGTCCGCTTCCGGAGACTTCGTCCATGAAATCGCTCATCGTCGCCGCGGCCCTGACAGCCGCTCTCGCGGGCCTTTCCGCCTGTTCGCAAGAGACGGACACCAAGCCCCTTCCCGTCGCCATGACCGATGAAGCGGTCGGGCATTACTGTCAAATGTATGTCATGGACCATGACGGGCCAAAGGCGCAGATCCATCTGGCACACACGGACCATCCGCTGTGGTTCGCTCAGGTCAGCGACGCCGTCGCCTATCTTCACGATCCCGAACGCGACGCCGAGATCCGCGCCGTCTATGTCAGCGACATGGGCGCAGCGCCGAGCTGGGGCGCCCCGGGCGTCGAGAACTGGATCGATGCCGACGCAGCAAGTTACGTCATCGAGAGCCAGCGGAAGGGCGGCATGGAAGTGCCCGAAGCCATTCCCTTCGGCACGCGCGAAGAGGCCGAAGCCTTCATTGCCGAGAAGGGCGGACGCCGCGTGAGTCTCGCCGATATTCCCGACAGCTATGTGCGCGCCCCCGCCATGCCCGGCGCGGACGCGGCAGAGACGGGCGGGGCGATGCCGGCAGCACATGCAAGGATGTAGAATTATGGACGCGTTCCTCTCGTCTCAGATCAGCCGCCGACGGCTGCTCTTCATCGGCGCGGCCTTCGCCGGCTCCGCCGTCGCAAGCTCGTGGCCCGCGAGCGCCCTGGCAGCGACAACGTTCCGGCGCTGGACCGGCCAGGCTCTGGGGGCTCACGCGACGATCCAACTTGCCGGTGCGCCGCAGCCCCTGGCGGACGAGGCCTTTGCCGCAGTGACCGCCGAAATCGGCCGGCTGGAGGCGATTTTCAGCCTCTATCGGAGCGACAGCGAGTTGTCCCGCCTAAACCGCCAAGGCCGGATTGCTGCCCCATCGCCGGAACTCCTGGCGGTGCTGACGCTCGCGGCGTCCGTGCACCGTCAGACCGGCGGTCTGTTCGACCCCACCGTGCAGCCGCTGTTTGCGACCTATGCCGAGCACTTCGCGCAAACGGACGCGCGGTCGAGGGAGCTGCCACCCCAAATCCTGGACGCCGCTCTCGCCAAGGTCGGCTTCGAGGCGGTTCGCTTCGATACCAGCGCCGTCGCCTATGGGCGCCCCGAAATGGCGATGACCCTGAACGGCATCGCCCAGGGCTTCATCACGGACCGGGTGGCGGCGCTGCTCAAGGCGCGGGGCTTTGACAATCTGTTGCTCGACGTCGGCGAGATCGTCGCGCTGGGGGGAGGGCGCGACGGGCGAGGATGGCGGATCGGTCTGAAACGGGCACCGGATCAAGACACGGTTTCGGATCGGTTGACCTTGACTGATCGGGCGGTGGCAACCTCCATGCTGCGCGGCACCACATTCGACGCCGCTGGCCGGATGGGACACATCATCCACCCGCGCCAAGGGCTCGTCACGCCGACGTTTCCGCGTGTTTCGGTCGTCGATGTCAACGCAGCGAGGGCCGATGCCCTGTCGACTGCCGCCGCCCTGATGACGTCCGACGAGATCGCTCGATTGCGCGCGCGCGGAACCGATATCCGCGTCTGACCGAACCTCGCACGCGAGAAAGGCCGGCGGTTCGTCACCACCGGCCTTTCCTGGAATGGCCCTTTGGTTGGTCCTACTGCTTAACCCGGTCGAACAGGTCGGCGAACTTCTTCTTGGCCTTGCCGGGGTTCTTGACCTTCTCGGCTTCGGCCAGATTGGTCGGTTCTCCGACCACGATCAATGCGACCATCCCCATGCCGTAATGAGGCGTGCATCGGATGCCGTAGACACCTTCCTCGCCCAGCGTAACCGTGACGTCCTTACTTGGCTTGCCCTTGAAGGTCTCGGCGCCTTCCGGGATCATCCCGTCGATCGTCTCGGCGTTGTGGCCGGCATCAACGGAGATGAAATGGATCGTATCCCCGGGCGCCGCACGTACGAGGTCGGGCTCGAAGACCATGATGCCCTTCTCGCCCTTGTTCAGCATCTTCACCTCGTGCTCGGCGGCATGGGCCGGCAGCGCCATGGCGGCGAGAGCGACGCCGGCGAAGACGGTGTTGAGGACGGTTTTGCAGTTTCTCATGGCATAGATCCTAGTCTTGACATCGGCTCGTAACCGATGCGGTCGTTCTAGGGTATTGACGGCGGCGGTCTTTGCGGTCGCGCAAACTCCATGTCGATCCTCATCGAATCCTCGCTTGCGCGCAGGCAAAGGGTTTGCGTCGCGCGCTCTCGCCCCGACAGGCGGTTCGCGCCGCGTGACGAACAAATCGACACCCACACCGAAAAATGAAGTTGACAATGCTATATCATTCGGCTCGCGCAAAGTCGAAGATCACGGGTTTGTCTGCCACATGGGCCATCACAAAGAACCGCTGCGCCAGAAGGATCGGTTGCTGCTGAGTGATTGCTTCGGCATAGAACTGCAGCTATCCGGATTCGCGTTTGCGGGATTGAATGGCCGCGACGGGTCGGAAGGCGAAAGGCGGCTTTTCGCTTGGGATGCCTGAAAGCTGCCAGTCCCCCTCGGCCCGGTGCTTCCTCCCGCAACATCGGGGGAGCAACTGGGAAGAGCCGGTCGCGGATCGGCGGCTTCCGCCTACGACTCTCCGACGCCGACAGTCCTCTTTTGGCTCGTTGCTGATGATTTCGTGCGGATTGGCCAGCTGCTGGAATAGCTCTGCCCAGCGATCCGTTGCCGTCGATACAAAGCCCCTGGACGCAGTCTCGGCGCATGTTCTTGATGGTATCCCCCCTGATCCCGGCGGCTGTCGCAGATGATTGTCGCGCGTGGCGCGCAGCTTTTTGGTGCGGTTCTGGCAAACCGGGGCATCCCCGCGGCCGATGCGCTCCCGTTCTGTCGGCTCGTTTTCCGCTCGCCTGTCACGGTGTCCTCCATCGATCTTCCCCGAGATCAAGCGCTCCCGAACGGCCTCTCCAATGGGCTGATCTGGCCGAAGGCCGGCTGCGCCTCGATCGTCTTTGGCCGCAATGACGCCGGCCAACTTTCTTCCCCTGCCGGGCCCAAGGACGCCGTCATTCCTCGCGGAACAAGAAAGCCGCCCGTCGACCATCCTCCGCGATGCTCAGGCCCGCAAGCGGATGCGACGCCGATCGCCTCCGGCCTTTCGATCGCCATCGAGGCCGCGACGGTGCGGGCTCGAAGACACGAGATCAAGGAGAACCACCATGGCGACCATCGGCACCTTCAAGAAGACCGGCGAAAACGAGTTCACCGGCGCAATCGTCACCCTTTCCGTCCTCGCCAAGAACGTCCGGATCGTTCCCGAGGCGCGCACCAACAGCGACAACGCTCCCAGCCACCGCGTCTACGTGGGTCGAGTGGAGATCGGAGCCGCTTGGTCCAAGCGCTCCAGCGAGGGCCGCGACTATCTCGGCCTCAAGCTTGACGATCCGAGCTTTACCGCTCCGATCTTCGCCAACCTCTTCGATGACGAGGACGGCAACGGCTACAGCCTGATCTGGTCCCGCCCCAGCCGCCGCACCGGCGACTGACGGACCTCGCCTCCCTGGTCGGCTCCGGCTGGCCAGGGAGCCGCTTTTTGCGGACCCCTGCCAGAGACCAGTGACGACACTCGGAAGCCCTCGTTACCAACCGGCTACCCGCTACCCGCGATCCTTGAGGTGATCCGCCGACGGATGCCGCAGCAGGTCGGAGGCCTCCACGCCAAGCACGCGGGCAAGCCGGTCGACGACGTCTATACCGGCGGAATACACGCTGCGCTCGAGCGCGCTGACATAGGTGCGGTCGATGTCGGCACGATGCGCCAGTTCTTCCTGCGACAGCCCTCTGGCCTGCCGCAGTCTCCTCAGATTGAGCGCCAACACATCCCGTATCTCCATGATCGGGATGGCGCCGACTTGTCGAGTATTTCACCACGGAGTATTCTCTACAAAAAGAGCGAGGCACGCCGGAATGGCGGAGAACCGCCCAATGCTGAGACCGATCTGTTTCCCGTAATCGGCCGCCGTGATATCGCACCGCCGACGCTGGAGCCTCTGCGAGGGCCGCCATGATCACTTCGCCATTGCGTGATGCGCCGCCCGAGAGCGACGGGCTGACCGATTACGACCGAGAGCACGTAAAACTCTACCTGCGGCTTCTCGACGCGGCGGCCGACGGCGCCGTCTGGCAGGAGGTGGCCGCCGTGCTGTTCGGTCTGGACGCGGCACAAGAGCCGGAGCGTGCAAAGCGCGTCTACGAGGCCCATCTCGCCCGCGCGCGATGGATGAGCGCAACCGGCTATCGCTTTCTCGCCCGCGAAGAGCAGCACTGACTGCACCCCGTGATGCTGGCGCCGCATCAGGTGATGCCGCCAGGCGGACTTCCCAAGCACAATCGCAGCGGGGAATCTTTGATGGCATCAGCAGCCGCGCGTTTTGCGGCAAGGAGGATGCCATGGTGCCCGATGCATCGCGATGGCGGTCTTCGTCCGATTATGACTATCTCGGCGATCTCGCCGGATCGGATCTCGCTTGGGAATGCCTGCGCCGAAACCCGGACTATCAGCGCGACTTCGCCGAGGTGCAGGACGATGCGCGCAACGCCGCGCATCTGGCGCGCCTGATGCGGCTGCGCTGGGGGATCCGATTTCCCGACAGTACCGGAGCTGAGGGCGAACGATGCGACCGTCTTCTGGACGGCGGAGGTCGATCCGGCGACGGTGCTGCTGACGCAGAAGCCGGTGCTGGCCCCTGCTGCCGGCGAAATCGCTCCGCCGCCTGACGCCGGCGCCGCTCCAGCCGGCGCGGATGGCCTCGACCTCGCCTTCGGCGCCGGCCTCTCCTCCCTCCATGCCTTCGTTCTTCCCGGCGTTGCAGCCGATGGCGCGCCCGCCGCGCTCGTGCCCTTGGACCCCGATCTGCCCGAGCGACTGCGCGCGCTGGAGCGCTATCGGCATGTGCTCACCGGTCGCCGCATTCCACCCGACGACCGGCTGACACCGCAGCGCCGCCACACCATCCGCCAGGCCCTGCAGGCTTTTGACGGGCGAAGCTGCAGCGCCAGCCACCGCGAGATCGCAGCAGCCCTCTTCGGCGCCGGGCGCCTTGCCGATGAGGTTTGGAAGACCTCGTCTCTGCGCGACAAGACCAAGCGGCTCGTGCGTGAAGGCATCCGCCTGGTTGGCGGCGGCTACCGCGATCTCTTCCGTCATCGCCGCCGCGACTGACCCTTTTGCCGCGCGGGGGCGATTCCGTGCTCTCCCTCTTCGCCCTCCCTCTGCGCGGCGCTTCTCCGCCACCGTGGCCTTCGTTCGCCGCCGATCGCCGGCGGCCTCATTCAACTCTCGAAGGCCCGATCATGACGCCCACCATCCCCGGCCTGCCGCCGCGCTATCTGCGCACGCCTGAAGCCGCCCGCTTTCTCGGTCTCTCCGGCCGCACGCTCGAGAAGCACCGCACCTATGGCACCGGCCCCGCCTACCGCAAGCTCGGCGGCCGAGTCGTCTATTCCCTCGACGATCTCCAGGCCTGGGCCGACCGCGGTGCCGTCACCTCGACCTCCGATCCGCGCGGCTCTCTGTTGCCCGCCAAGCGGCATGCCTCGCCCTTGCTGCAGCACACCACCGGCCGCGACGCCCGCTGATGCCGGCGCACATCCACAAGGCCGAGCGCGAGCAGCTCGATCTCTTTCGGGCGCTGCCCGGCGATCTTGCTCCACGCGACGCCCAGGACCTCATGGCTTATCCGTTCTTCTCGCTGGCCAAATCGAAGCGTCTCGCGCCGATTGACTATCGCGCCGGCACCATCGTCATCCGTGTCGAGGCCGTGCCGGAGCACGGGATGGCCACCATCTGGGATGCCGACGTGCTGATCTGGGCCGCCTCGCAGATCGTCGGCGCCCGCGATGCGGGACTGCGCCCATCACGGCTGATGGCCACGACGCCCTATGACATCCTCACCTTCGCCGGCCGCGGCGTGTCGTTGCGCGACTATGCCCGCCTCAAGGCGGCGCTTGATCGGCTGCAATCGACGACGGTTGCGACTTCCATCCGACAAACCGTCGAGCGGCGGATGCACCGCTTCTCCTGGATCAACGAATGGAAGGAGAAGGCGGACGTCCACGGCCGCCCGCTCGGCCTGGAGCTGATCCTGCCGGACTGGTTCTACGCCGCCGTTCTCGACGATGCGCTCGTCCTCACCATCGACCGGGCATACTTCGCGCTGACGGGCGGGCTGGAGCGCTGGCTCTATCGCCTCGTGCGCAAGCATGGCGGCCGGCAGACGTTCGGCTGGAGCTTCGATCTCCAGCATCTCCACGCCAAGTCCGGCAGCCTCTCGCCGTTGAAGCACTTCGCCTACGACCTGCGCGAGATCGTCCGCCGGCAGCGCCTGCCGGGCTACCGGCTCGCCCTGGAGCAGATCGAGGACGCCCCCGTCCGGCTGTCCTTCGCGCCGATCGATGCAGCCTCGTTCGGACCATTACCCCGCTCTCCATCCGCCTGTGCATCTGGGGATAAGCTGTGAATCGTCTCGTGCAATCAGGGACCCTACGCGTCGTGCTATCGGGGACCGGATCCTCGTGCTATCGGGGACCAAAATCGCCCGTTTCCCAAGCGCGATCAGCCGCTTGCGGTGCCCGTAACTTTACTAACGTAGATTCCTTCGGAATCTTTCTAACGGACCCCGCGATTTGCCCACCGGTGGACAAGGCCGGCGGAGGCACCCTCGACAGACCGCCGCAAGGGCTCAGAAACGGGCGAGTTGGGCTTGGCCATGGAGCCGAGTGCGGCGGCCAAAGCGGCTGCAATGAGAGTTTCCAGGAGGAAGGAACAAATGGTCGCGACAGGAGCGACCAACGCCCGCCCAATGGCGAGCTGACACATTCGGCGGGGCCGGGAAACGACGTGCGCAGCGGAGCACCGACACGTCGTTGCCCCAACGCCTCGTCCAGCCAGCCCCCGGTCCGCCGCCATCTCCTCATCCACTATGGCGCCATTCGCCGGCGTCCGCCAGCGAGCGTGTGGAACTGCGACAATGGAGGCGCCCGATGAAGCGCGATCCATCTGTCGAAAGATGTCAGCGAACGCGGCCGACCGACGACCTGATCTGCGTCGAGCTCACATGGATCGAGAAGAAGATCGAGTTCTGGATCCGCTTCGGCCGCAAGGCCAGCGAGCAGCGGCTTGATCGCCGACGGCGCCTGCTGTTCTTCTCTCCCGGCACCGTCTTCGCCTTCGTCCGCTGGGCGGCGAACGATTATGGCACGGTGATCTCGCGGATCGACATCGTGCGCGCAGTTGCGCCTGGCAAACCCTATCAGACGCTGCCCTTCGTGCGCCCCGGCGGCGAGATCCTGCTCAAGATCGCCGGCTGGCCAAAGGTCGAACGGGTGCTGCGGGCGATCGATGCCGTTGAGGCTCTCAGCATCGACCCATGCATGATCTCTGCGGACTACTGGCGCCACGTCCACAACCGCATCACCGCCGGCCACGAGCCCCGCGCCTACACGCGCGAACAGCACGCCGCCTGGCAGCTACGCCAGAGAATTGCCGGCGATCGGCAAGACGGCGGACACGTGCATGCCGATCGGTCGGGAGAGCCGACGCCATGACGCGCAAGGTCATCCTCGCGGCGAGCTGCGTCGCGGTGGCGCTCGTCGGCAGCTCGCTCGCCGCGCCAACGACGATAAAGCTGCTCTGGAATGCTTCGGCCAGCGCGCCGATCGGGCTGTATTGGATCATGCCGGCAGACACTCTCGATGCCGGCGATCTCGTTGCCGCAATGCCGCCGGAACCGCTCGCCCGCTACATGGCGGATCGCGGCTATCTCCCGCGTGGCGTGCCGCTGATCAAGCGCGTGCTCGGCTTGCCGGGGCAGCTGGTCTGCCGCAACGGTCGCAGCATCACGCTCGACGGCAAAAACGTCGGAGAAGCACTCGGCCGCGACCGCACGGGTCGCCAGCTGCCGGGCTGGCAGGGCTGCCGCCGCATCGCCGAGGGCAACGTCTTCCTGATGAACACGAGCGTCCGAGACAGCTTCGATGGGCGATATTTTGAGCTACTTTCGGCGCGCACCGTCATCGGACGCGCCATTCCCATCGCCACCGACGGAGATGGTGACGGCCGTTTCGAATGGCGGAGGCCGGCATGGTGATGGACGCGGACACCGCCTCTGCGACCGGTGCCGGATGGCGCGCTTTCGGCCCGCTCCCCTGCACAAAGACGACACTCGCGCCACTTGGCCGGAATCAAAGCAGGCGATGGTCAACGAGCGGTCGCTGGCCGCTTCTCCTCCTTCCGGGGTTGTTGCTTGCTATCGCCTCCCCAAGCATGGGCAGAGCGCAGGTGTTCCCGCAGGAGCGCGCCACGCCCACTGATCCGATCGGTGCAGCGATCGCCGAAGCTTCACGACGCTTTACCATCCCGCTGCATTGGATCCGCGCCGTCATCGCCACCGAAAGCAACGGTAACGCCCACGCCGTCTCGCCAGCCGGCGCCATGGGACTGATGCAGGTGATGCCAAGCACCTGGCAGGAGATGCGCACCCGATTGGCATTGGGATCAGACCCATTCGACCCGCACGACAACATCCTCGCAGGAACCGCTTATCTGCACGCGATGCTCGATCGCTACGGCTCGCCGGGCTTCCTTGCCGCCTACAATGCGGGGCCGCAGCGCTACGAGGAGAACCTTCTCCTTAGCCGTCCGCTGCCGGACGAAACACGGGCATACGTCGCCGAGCTCGCTCCGATGATCGGCAGTGAGGCGGCCGACTCGTTCGCCGAGGGCGCCATCGCGCCCGTCGACTGGACGCAGTCGCCGTTGTTCATTCGGCGTTACGACACCGCGCCGGCTGCTGCGCCACGGCACGCCGCCGGGCAAACCGGTGCAGCCGCGGCAGTGCCTTTGCGGCGCCAGTTCTCTCCCGTGAAGCCAGCGTCGGACGGACTGTTCGTTCCGATCGCCTCCGCAGACAAGCAGCCATGACGCTGATCGTGCTCCGGCGCAGCCCAGCGAGCCGGCGGTTACGGATTGCGTCTGGATCAGCGTCGCGGGAGGACGCAGTGGAGGTATGGCAGGATAAAGGGCCGCGATGTGCGCTTCCAGTCGGTTGTGCCTTTTTAATGGGTTATGGGGCGATTTCGCGAGGTGCTCCTGATCGGCGCAGCCTGTGCTCACGCTCATTCCTCAAACGAATTATAGCGTTGACGCGATGTGCGGAGGCTTAGTCATGACCGACGACAACGAACTCCGCATCCGGCCAGGCCGCATCCGCTCGACCAGCGCGCAACGGGCGCGGCCCTTCATCGCCCAGGCGGTGGCCGCGGCCCAGCGCGCCGGTGGCAGCGTCTCCCGGCAAGGGAAGATCGGGTCCGGCGCGCGGTCCCGGTTCGGGCGAGGCCAGGGCGCCTCGATCCAGGCGAACCGCCTCATCACCGCGCGCTCGCGTGGCGCGGTCATCAAGGCCCGCGTCGTCCGTCAAGGCGGGCGGTCCGCGCCTCTCTCAACGCATCTCGATTATCTGCGCCGCGACGGCGTCACCCGTGACGGCGAGAAGGCCCGCATGTTCGGTCCGGACGGCGATGACGTCGACGCCAAGGATTTCGCGGAGCGGTCCGAGGATGACCGCCACCATTTCCGCTTCATCGTCTCGCCGGACGACGCGCTGGAGATGTCCGACCTCAAGGGCTTCACCCGCCAGCTGGTCGGCCAGATGGAGAAAGATCTCGGCACGCGGCTCGAATGGATCGCGGTCGATCACTGGAACACCGAGCATCCGCATGTCCACCTGATCGTCCGTGGCGTGCGCGAAGACGGCGAGAACCTGGTCATCTCGCGCGACTATATAAAGCAGGGCATGCGCGCCCGGGCACGCGATCTTATCACCCAGGAGCTGGGGCCGTGTACCGATCGAGAGCTCCGGCAGACGCTGGAACGTCAGATCGACGCCGACCGCTGGACCAACCTCGATCGCCAACTCGCCCGCGACGCCTACCGCACCGGCCTCATCGATCTCGCGCCGCGCGCCGACTGGCAGCCCGACGAATTCCATGTGCTGAAGGTCGGGCGGCTGCGCAAGCTCGAAGGGCTCGGGCTCGCAAACGAGATCGGGCCAGGGCAGTGGGCCATCTCTGACAAGGCCGAGGCGACGCTGCGCGAGCTTGGCGAGCGCGGCGACATCATCAAGCGCATCCATCATGGCCTGACCGAGTGCGGCATCGAGCGCGGTGCGGCGAGCTATGTGCTCGCATCCGAGAGACACAACGATCCGGTGATCGGCCGCCTGGTTGCTCGCGGCCTCGATGACGAGCTGAAGGGCACCGCCTTCGCCGTCATCGACGGGATCGACGGCCGCACCCACCACGTCAAGCTGCCCGACCTCGACGCGGCCGGCGACAGCGCGCCGGGCTCGATCGTGGAGCTTCGGAAATTCCACGACGCGCGGGGCCAGCGCCGCGTGGCGATCGCGGTGCGCTCCGACCTCGACATCTCCGCCCAAGTCACCGCGACCGGCGCCA
>NZ_JAAAMG010000034.1 GCF_010500815.1 Jiella pacifica | reverse complement strand
TTGGCCGGCGATTTTGGATTGGAGGGTTTGGGCTTCATCTTCGTTCCTTCGTCACTACGACGAAGCCCAAACCCTCCTCACATCACAACCTCAAATCTGTGCGATAGGCGCTGACGGGGGACAATCGGATGGGAGGCGATCCGTCGCCTGATCGAGCCCGAGCCAGTCGCCACCTCCACCGTCCTCTGGGTCGCAGTGGTCGGCGTGTTCGTCAACGGCATCACGGCCTGGCTGTTCATGTCCGGCCGCAAGGGCGACCTCAACATCCGCGGTGCCTTTCTCCACATGGCAGCCGACACGGCCGTGACGGTCGGGGTCATCGTCGCCGCGCTGCTGATCATGTGGACGGGCTGGACCTGGCTCGACCCTGCCGTCAGTCTGGTCATCGCGGCAGTCATCCTGGTCGGCACCTGGGGGCTCTTGAAGGATTCCATCAGGCTCGCCGTCGACGCGGTCCCACCGGGGATAGACCTCGACGCGGTTCGCGTGCACCTCGCGGCGGCGGATTGCGTGGAGGAGGTACACGACCTTCATGTCTGGGGGATGAGCACTACCGAGACCGCGATGACCGTCCACCTCGTCTGCACGGACCGGGAGGCGACCGACGCGATGATGTCGCGGCTTCCGGGCGAAATGCACGACAAGTTCGGGATCGAGCACTGCACGGTGCAGGTCGAAACGCCGGAGGTCGCGCAGGCCTGCCGGCTCCGGCCGGCTCACGTCGTCTGACGAGGGCGACTGCCGCGACGGTAAATGCCGTCAGTCGGCTCGCGCTTCTGCGTGATGATGATCCTCGAGCTTCTCGCCCGGGGCGCGGATCTCGGCGGTCACCATCTGGCTTTCGCCGTCGCCGAACACGAGAGTGAGAGGGATCTTTCCTTGGGGTTTCAGCGGGGAGCCCGTCGCTTCTATTTCCATGTGCAAGCCGGATCTCTTCATCAGGAGTTCCGACCGGGGCGGGATCGAAAGCGGCTCCATCGGCCCGGATGTCAACGCCGCGTGCGCTCCGATGCCACTCGCCACGGACAGCCCGGCGATAACGGGGCTGCGGACGTCGACCAGAGACCGATATCGAGAGGATGAGTTCCAGATGACGAGGTAGGCCTCCAGCGGCTCCCCGGTCTTCCGCGGAAGCACGACGTCAGCGTGCTCGACCTGCAGAGACCCAGCGGGGGCGCCTTGAGCCGGAACAGCCTGCAGCGCCGCCGCCATGCCCGGGAAGAGGACAGTAAGGCACTGAAGGAGCCTCTTGGAGACGGTGGTGATCTCCGGGAGCGCGCCCAGGATCGTCCGATGAACCCGGCCTCGTGGACCGCCGCTCCTAATGCTGATCATGGATGCACTCACAGTGGTCCCCGAGAACCTCGATGACGCGGCAGTCCGCGACCGTTTCGTTTCGGCAGCGGGTCATCCGCTCCACTTCCTCGCGGAGGGCGCTCAGCCTGGCGATCTTCCGATCGATCTCGGCGAGGTGAGTCCGGGCGATCTCGTCCGCGTCGCGGCAGGGACGGGACGGATGACCTGCGAGGTCGAGAAGCTGCCGGATCGCGTCCACCTCGAAGCCGAGTTCCCGAGCATGGCGTATGAACCGGAGGCGGCTGAGATCGTCCTCGTCGTAGAGGCGTCGGTTGCCCTCCGTGCGAGACGGTGATGGCAGCAGTCCGATCTGTTCGTAGTAGCGGATCGTGGGAATCTTGATACCGCTCGCCCTCGATGCGCCGCCGATGGCAACCGCTCTCTGCATGTTCTGCCCTATGCTCCCTGCTCCTCTAGCCGCTGGAGGAGGTAGTGTCGCCCCCGATCGGACGCAAGGAATTCATCATGGCCCAGACTGAGCTCTCGAGTTCGTCCGCAACGCGGACCAGAAGAGCAGGCGCGGTCGTCGGCGTTCTCCCCGCTAAATCAGCTTCCTTCCGCCGAGGACAGCTTGAAGCATTGGAGCTTCAGTTATCGATAGCAAGCAACCGCTCCACCTTCTCCCGCTGCACCTTCATTCCTTCGTGCATGTCCAGAGTGCCGACGAAGCCGCCATCCCGGTCGTAGAGGTAAACTCCGGCGGAGTGGTCGATTGTGTAGTCGCCGCCGTCCGTCGGCACCTTCTTGCGGTATGCCTTGAATGTGGAGAAGGCGCGCTCGACCTCCGCCTCCGAGCCTGTCAGCCCGACAATCTGAGGATCAAAGGACTCAAGGTAAGTGTTCAGAATCTCCGGCGTGTCCCGCTCCGGGTCTCCGCTGACGAGCACGACCTGGAGATCGTCGGAACGGGGTCCGAGATCGGCAAGGAGAACAGACAGTTCGCCGAGCGTGGTCGGACAGATGTCGGGGCAGTGCGTGAAGCCGAAAAACACAGCGACAGGCTTGCCGCGAAAGTCGGACCACGTCCTCGACTTCCCATTTTCGTCGATCAGCGCAAACTCGCCGCCGACAGGAATGGTGGTCGCCGTCCGAGCGGCAGGCGCAGGAGGGGGATTACCTGAGAAGGTCCATGCAGTGCCGACAAGAATGCCAGCGGTCGCGGCGACCGTACCCCAGAGCCAGAGACGGATGGTGCGCAGCCTCACGGCTTGTGCTTCTTATGAGAAGCCGCGGCAGCAGCAGCGCCGAAGCCTTCGACCATGAAGCGGACCGGCACGGTTCCGGCGCGCTCGAATGCGAGGGTTCCATCGAACGATTGGCCCTTCACGATCTGCTGCTTGAGGTCGAGCAGCATGACGTGGACGCCGCCCGAAGCGAGCTTGACGGTCGCGCCGGGCTCCACGACTATCCCGTCATCGACGCGGCGCATGCGGGCGACGCCGTCCTCGACGCTGGAAGCGTGGATCTCGAAGCGCCCGGCGACAGTTGCCGATCCTCCGATGAGTCGGTCGGCCTTCGACCCATCGTTGCGGATCGAGACGTATCCAACGCCGACCTTGGCGCCCGGTGACGTCGGCCGGGACGAGGGATGGTCGATCGTCAGGTCGCTGGCCTTGAACTCATGCGCCGCGACGGGGCCAAGGAAGACGAGACAGGCGGCGATTGCAGCCGCGAGGGTCGGGGGTGTCATTTCGGGTAGCTCGCATAGACGGTGGACGTGCCGTCTCGACCGACAAGAAGCACTTCGTAGGGTTGATCGCTCGTTCCCATTCCGGGGCTGCCAGCCGGCATGCCGGGAACGGTGAGGCCGACCGCGTCCGGGCGCTCAGCGAGGAGGCGTTTCACCTCCGCTGCCGGGACGTGCCCCTCGACGACGTAGCCGCCTACGAAGCCCGTGTGGCATGAGGTCTGGGCAGGCTTCAACCCTGCATCGATCTTCTTGGCGTAGAGGTCCGCCATGGCAAGGTTCTCGTTGGTGACCTCGAACCCAGCTTCCTGCATGTGCTTGATCCAGCCGATACAGCAGCCGCATCCCGAAGTCGAAAACACGTCGACGGTTTCGGCCGCGAGCGCCGGCAGGGAAAAGAATGCGAGCGCGCCGGCAAGGATTGTCGTCCGTTTGATCCTCATGGGTTCATCCTTCTTCGATGTCAGACCGGCGCCCAGTCGCAGGAGCCGTCGTTAGTCAGTTTACCGCGGCCTCCAGCGAAGCAGGCGCATGGCGTTGGCGGTCACGAGGACGGTCGCGCCGGTGTCGGCAAGGATCGCCGGCCAGAGCCCCGTAATGCCGACCACGGTCGTCACCAGGAACACGGCTTTCAGCCCGAGTGCGATGGCGATGTTGACGTGAATGTTACGCATCGTTGCCCGCGATAGAGCAACGAGGTCTGCGACGTCCGAAACCCGTCCGTGCAACACCGCCGCGTCCGCCGTTTCAAGGGCGACGTCGGTGCCCCCGCCCATGGCGATGCCAATGTCCGCGGCGGCGAGCGCAGGGGCGTCGTTGATCCCGTCGCCTACCTTGCCGACTTTCTTGCCGTTGCCTTGGAGCTCGCGCACGATCCGCTGCTTGTCCTCGGGCATCAGCTCGGCCCGGACCTCGATCCCAATGCCCGCTCCGATCGCCTCGGCCGTGCGGCGATTATCGCCCGTTAGCATCAAGGTTTGGATGCCCAGCGACGAGAGCCGCGCCAAGCCGGCGGCAGCGTCCGGACGGGCTTCGTCCCGAAGAGCTACCAGACCGATTGCCTCGCCCCTCACCACCAGAACCGAGACGGTCTTCCCCTGCGCGTTCAGCGCCTCGATGGCAGCCATCCGATCCGGAGCGAGCGGGGCGCGGGTCGCAGCCGCCCTCGGCGAGCCAAAGAAGGCGGCCTCCCCTCCGATATTGCCCGTGATCCCTTCGCCCGCGACCGCCTCGGCCATGAAGGCGGGGGGGATCGGCGCCTTCTCCGCGCCAGCCGCTTCAAGAATAGCGAGCGCCAACGGATGGCTTGAGCCACGTTCCAGAGCTGCCGACATCGACAGAACGACCGTCCGCGTGCGCGAGAACGCGACGACGTCGGTCACCTTCGGCTTGCCCTCCGTCAGCGTTCCCGTCTTGTCGAAGGCGATCGCTGTCAGGTCGCGCAGGCCCTCCAGCACGGCGCCGCCCTTCAGGAGAAGGCCGCGCCGTGCTCCGGAGGCAAGGCTCGCAGCGACTGCTGCCGGCGTCGAGATCACAAGGGCACAGGGACAGCCGATCAGGAGGAGCGCGAGGCCCTTGTAGATCCACTCCGACCAGTCGCCGCCGAACAGGAGGGGCGGCACGAGGGCGAAGAGGGCCGCGACCACCACGACGAATGGCGTGTAGACCTTCGAAAAACGGTCGATGAAGCGCTCGGTCGGGGCCTTCGCCTCCTGCGCTTCCTCAACCAGCCTGACGATACGGGCGATCGTGTTGTCGGCGCTCGTCGCTGTCACCTTCACGCGCAGCACGCCGCTGGCGTTGATCGTGCCGGCGAAGACGGGATCCTTGATGCCCTTTTGCTTCGGCACGCTTTCGCCCGTCACCGGCGCCTCGTCGACATCGCCCGTGCCCTCCACGACCTCGCCGTCTGCGGCAATCCGATCGCCCGGCCGCACGAGGATGACCATGCCGACCTCAAGGGCTCGAGCATCGATCTCGCGGGTCTCCCCGTCCTCTTCCACGAAGGCCGTCTTCGGCACAAGATCCCCCAGCGCCGAGATGCTGCTCCGAGCCCGGCTCGCCGCTAGGCCCTCTAGCATCTCACCGATGAGGAAGAAGAGAACCACCGCAGCCGCCTCTTCGGTCGCGCCGATGGCGACCGCTCCGACGGCCGCAACCGTCATCAGCATCTCGATCGAGAACGGGGTGCCAAAACGCGCCGCGGCGAAGGCGCGGTGCGCGACCGGTACGAGGCCCACCAGAAGGGCAAGGAGAAAGGCGATACGTTCGGCCGCGGGAAAGAGGTGGCCGACGGCATAGGCAAGAACGAGGGCGGCCGCGCAGGCGAGCGTGGCCCTCGTCTTGCGTGCCTGCCACCACGGTGTTGCCACAGGAGTGTCAGCGGGAGCGGCCGTGCGCGCACCCCCGGGCGAGACGGGCGCGGCACCGAAGCCGAGTTGTTTAACCTGCCGCATGACGGCGTCCTCTTCGACGCTTCCGTCGTGCCGCACGGTGAGGGATTCTGCCGGATAGGACACGGAGACATCGCCGACGCCCGGCATGCGCCGGACCGCTGTGTCGATCTTTGAGGCGCAGGAGCCGCAGTCCATGCCGCTAACGCGGAACCGCATCTCAGCCGGGGTGTCGCTCATCGTTGCCTCGTTCGGTTGGCCGCTTTTTTGCATCCTCTAGCCACTTGAGAAGCAAGCAGTTGGGGAGCTGCCCGGGTTCACGTCCGTGTGACTTGGACGGGGACGGAAGGATCAGATTAGGTCGGGCCGCGCACGCCGTAGTCCCGCGCCACGACCCGCTCATGGATGGCGTCGGGCGAAATGGCGGCGCCATGGAGAATGCCGAGGGTGGTGTCGGGATAGTGAAGGGAAACGTCACGGACCCCGTCGATATCGCGCAGCGCCCGCTCGATCTTCCGTCCACATCCAGCGCAGTCCATACCCTCAATGGTGAGGGTCGTCGCCGTCAGTTGTGCGTCCATATCGACCTCCTTGTGACTGGTCGACGGGATCCGTACATCCTCAAGTGACTAGAGGAGCAAGCGGAAGTTGACGAAGGTGTTCCAATCGGCGAAGCATCGCGTGCGAGCGGCATCAAAATCCCGACCATCCGGTACTACGAGCAGATCCGGCTTCTGCCATCACCACCGAGGACTGAGGGCAACCGTCGTCTCTATGATTCCGCGGACCTTCGTCGCCGGCGCCTCATCCGGCATGCCCGGGAGCTCGGCTTCGAGATCCAGTCGATCCGTGAACTCCTGGCGCTGGCCGGGGAGCCGGACCATCCCTGCACAAGCGCCGGCCTTATCGCTGCGGCGCGGCTCGCCAACATCGACCACAAGATCGCCAGGCTCACGGCGCTGAGGGTAGAGGTCGCGAGGATGACGGACTGCTCGAACCACTAAGTCGCCGATTGCCGGGTGAGCGAAGTGCTCCGCGACCACGGTCGTGCGCTTCCGACCGCCACTGGAGTACGGGGGCTTGACCTCGCGACGTCGAGAGCCTCTTTGAGGATCTCGTTCTCCATCGTCTTGCGGCCGAGCAGGCGCTCGAGGTCGCGGACCCGCTTTTCCAGATCGCGGACCCTCGACGTGCCGACCACATCCTCGTCGGCCTGGACCGCGGCATGGCCGCCCTCCAGCATCCGGCGCTTCCAGGCAAAGAGCTGCGACGGGGAGACACCCGCCTGCCGCGCCACAAAGGACACGCTCATTCCCGGCTGCATCGCCTCCTCCACGAGGCGGACCTTCTCGGCCGTCGACCATCGCCGCCGGCGCTGCACCGAGGTGATCATTTCAACCCGCGAAAACGGGCCATCAGGAGCTTTCGACATAGTCGTACTCATAGGCGGATGCCTATGCCTTATCGGCTATGCCGCCTGTCCGGTCAAAACGGGGTGCGCTCCAGTCTCCACTACCGTGCCGGGCGCCTCTATCTTAGCGATCAATCTGGCGGAAGTGGCAACGCGATTGCTCGAAGTCGGAATCCCCCGCGAGACTGTTACGCTGATCTTCGAGGAACTGCAGTAGAACGTCGTCGCTGTAGACGCCGACCAAGCGATGCTGGCGGCGGATTTTCGTGCGCTGACACGCACCGCCGGCCTTTCTCTTGGCGACCGTGTCTGTATGGCCTCGCGCGACATCTCTGCGTGCCGGCATTGACGGCCGATCGGCAGTGGGACGAAGTTGCCGAAGCGGTATTCGTCGAAGTCGTCCTGGTTCGCTAACCAAACCAAGTGTCCGTCGTCAGACCTGGGTTGGCTCGGCCTCCTCAAATTACAAACTCAATTCTGGGCCATCGGTGCTGACGGCGGACAGCCGCCAATATCTCCCTTGAACAGCGCCATCACCAGATCCGACTGGGTGACAAGCCCAATCAGTCGGGACGTCTCGTCAACCACCGCGATATGGTGCAGACCTGCTTTCGACAGAATCGGAACGAGTTCTGCGATGGAGGTCGTCGTCATGGCTGTCTGGGGATCTTTCGAGGCAATTTTCTCCACCGGCAATCGCGTCGAAAAGCCCTGGTGGAGACCGCGCTCCAACCGCTTATCCGCCCACAGGGACGGTCGTCCAAGACCCTTTCCGACAGCATCAACGAAATTCTCCCGCGAAAGGAGGGCGACGAGTTTGTGATCGTCCGTTGTCACCGGAAGCACGCTGAAATTTCGATCGCGAATGATGGCCCACGCCTCGCCGATCGTCGTTGTCGGCGATACTGTCACGACATCCCGTGACATCACATCCCCACAAGTCAGATCGCCTGATCGGCGCCGATAAGCCTCGTCCTCGGCCGTCGTCAGGATTTCCATCAGATCGTTGCGATCGATATCGACGACCTTTCCTCGGCGCTCCAGCACCACATCAAGATCGTCCAGCGTGAACCCGGTTCGATCCCGCGGCACCGGATCTCTTGTGCCATGGGGATTCACATTCCCTGATGGCCGCAGGCGCGGATATCTCCGTCCGGTCAATCGATTGTAGACAAGCGCCACCGCAAGCAAGAGCGCCGAGTTAAGCCCGATCGGAACGACGGCAAAGGCGAATCCCAAGGTGTCGGCGATCGGACCAGCCAGAACAGCGGTGACCGCAACCGCCCCACCTGGAGGATGGAGACATCGCAGAACGAACATAAGAGCTATGGCGACGCAGACTGCGACCGCTGCGGCAAGAAGCGGGTCGGGAATCAGCACCCGGCAACCAATCCCGACCAGCGCGGCAGATACGTTGCCGCCGATAATCGACCAGGGCTGAGCCAAAGGACTGGACGGCACCGCGAACAAAAGAACCGCTGACGCTCCCATCGGCGCAACCAGAAGAGGGATGGCGGTATCAACACTAAGGAGCAGGAGCGTGCAGAAGCCTGTAACGGCAATGCCGATAAGCGCTCCGATGCTGGCTCGCATTTGCTCGAACGCACTGATGTGGCCGAGGTCAGGAAGAAGACGAAGAAGAAGCCGAGCCATTGCGAGTGCCAACATGGGAAAGATAGTGCCGCATTTATCAGCATTCTGCACAAAAGACAGGCGTCAAAATTTGGTTGGGCATGGAGGCGCAACGTCTAAGCCTGCTGAAGCGCTCCACTTCATCGGCCTGCTTCAATTCGAGAGGCAGGCCGCATAAAATCGAAACATTTCTACACTTCTCCGAGGCAAGTCCAGTGCGGCCTGGATGTCGATCGACATGGTGTTTGCGCGGCCGCAACGACCATCGCCGTTTAAACCGTAGAACGACGGGATCGGTTACGAGTCGATGTCAAGACTAGGATCTGTGCCATGAGAAACTACAAAGCCTTCCTCAACACCGTCTTCGCCGGCATGGCTTTCGCCGCCATGGCGCTGCCGGCCCATGCCGCCGAGCACGAGGTGAAGATGCTGAACAAGGGGGAGAAAGGCATCATGGTGTTCGAGCCCGACCTGGTACGTGCCGAGCGGGGCGATACCATCCATTTCATCTCCGTCGATGCCGGCCACAACGCCTAGAAGATCAAGGGCATGATCCCGGAAGGGGCCGAGACGTTCAAGGGCAAGCCAAGCCAGGACGTGACGGTGACCCTGGACGAGGAAGGCGTCTACGGCATCCGATGCACGCCCCATTACGGCATTGGCATGGTCGCGCTGATCGTGGTCGGCGAACCGACCAATCTCGCCGAGGCCGAAAGGGTCAAGAATCCCGGCAAGGCCAAGCAGAATTTCGCTGACCTGTTCGAACGGGTGAAGCAGTAACTCACCCAAAAACGCCAGCTACGCAAACCCCAAAGGCCGGCGGTGATGAACCGCCGGCCTTTTTCGGCTCCTCGGCCGTTGGATCAGACGCGAATATCGACGCCCCGCGCACGCCATTGCGATATCTGATCGAACGTCATCAGGACGGCGGCCGTCGACAGGCATCGGCCCTCGCCGCGTTGTCCTCGACGACCGAAACACGCGGAAAAGCCGGCCTGACCAGCCCCTGACGCGGATGAATGATGTGTCCGAACCGGCCCGCGGCATCGAGCGTCGTGCCGCGCAGCATGGAGGTTGCCGCCGCCCGGTCGGTCAAGGTCAGCCGCTCCAAAACCGTGTCGTCATCCGGCCCTTGCTTCAGACCGATCCGCCATCCTCGTCCGTCACGCCCGCCGCCCAGCGCGACGACCTCGCCGACATCGAGCAGGACATTTTCGAAGCCCCGAGCCTTGAGCAGCGTCGCTACCCGGTCGGTGATAAAGCCCTGGGCGACGCCGTTCAGGGTCATCGCCATTCCGGGGCGCGTATAGGCGACGGCGCCGGCATCGAAACGAACCGCCTTGAAGCCGACCCCGGCGAGAGCGGTATCGAAGATTTTCCGCGGCAGATCACGCGATCGCGTGTTCGCTTTCGCGAAGTGTTCGGCATAGGCCGCGAACAGAGGCTGCACCGTCGGATCGAACAGGCCGCCGGTCTCGCAGTGCACGGACGCCGCAAGCGTCAACACCGCCAAGAGTTCGGGCGATGGTGCGGTTAGCTTTCGATGTCAGGCAAAGGAAACTACTACGATAATTCCATGGTCGAGAGCTTCTTCAAGACCCTGAAAACCGAACTCGTCTGGCGCGCCGTCTTCCAGACCCGAACCAAGGCGACCGCCGCGATCGACGGCTTCGTCGCCGTGCCGGGCGGTTCGGTCGGAACTATGCACCGCTTCGTCAAAGACGTCGTACCGCGCCTTACCGAAACAGGTCTCTTTCGGCGAGACTACGATTGAACGCTTTTCGCCGACCATCTCGGTATCGGACGATAGCTGACTAACAGTCCTTTAATGTCCGCAATGGGGCGTGCGTAAAATGATTGGAACGTCGGGCTGCAACTCTCCTGTATCCAATTTTGCAATGTGGCGGCGCGGGAGCCAGCTGGTCAGCTTGCTTCTTCCGGACGCTTTTTGAAGAGCGCTCACCAACTCGACTAGATCAAACCAAGCCGAATCGCGATAGAGGCGGCCTGCCGGCTGTTGGAGGCGCTGAGCTTGCGTGTGGCTTCGTCGAGATAAGAGCGTACCGAGCGATATCCGATGCCGACGGTCTCGGCGATATCCGGCATCGACATGCCGTCCGCAAACCACCGCAGGCATTCCGCCTCTCTTGGGGAAAGATGAATATCAGTAGCCATGGTCGCATCATGGTTCGCGGCGCCAAGCCGCGAATGCACAAAGGCAACCGCCATTGCTGCGGTCATGGGATCGGGCTCGCTGTCAATGCGTACCCGTGGATTGTCGGATGCCAACGTGAAGACCATTCGATCCTTGAAGCCAACGGGCACGGAAACTGAGAGACCAGAGCGGATTCCGAACCGGCTCGCGTCGGAGTAAAACTGTGTGATGTCTCGACGACCCGAACGCTTGGCGTCCGCTGCCGACCAGGAGAAGATCGGCGGGCCGTGCTTGGCGTTCGTTACAACCGGATCGACGCGAAGATAGTTGTTTCGAACGTAGATGTCCTGCCATTCGCGCGGATAGTTCGAAACGGTGAAGCTCTCGGGGCCGCGAAGGTGCAGATAGGCGTAATAGTCGAAGCCCGCATCTTCGGAAAAATCCCGCAGCGCACGGCGCGCGGCGCGCTCCTCGAGGGGAAGCGATAGCGTATCGATCAAATGTAAGAGCAACTCATCCACTGCTATGCAATTCCGACAAATGGCGGCGTTGCGAAGGATCGCAGCGCGCGAAGTCTCCGGGTTGGCCGCGATCCTCAGCATCACCGATACGCCCCTGGAAAGATGATGTCCTGATCGACCAGGACGTTGAATCGGTACCCAGGCCGGATCTCAAGGGTCGGCTGGATTTCGAGGTTCTTTGAAACCGTCTGCTGCGAGATTTCTCCGAAGGTTTCGGCAAAAGAGCGACGGGCGGCATCGGCCGCGCTGTCAGTTGCCCCAAAACTGGAACTGTCCTGCGGCAGAAGCATGTCGGTTCCAGCGCCGATCAGGGCAACCAGGATCGCCGAGCCGAATGTCTTGAGATAATGGTTGTCAACCTGATCATGGAAGCCGCCGTAGCCTGCCGCATCGGTCCCGGCCATGCCGCCGATCTGCAACGTCGAGCCGTTCGGGAAGATGATGTCGGTCCAGACCACGAGCACGCGATCCTGTCCGAAGGTCACCTTTGAATCGTAGCGGCCGAAGAGCTTAGAGCCCTGCGGAATGAGCAGGCGTCGACCCGTTGCGCTGTCATATACGTTCTGGGACACTTGGGCCGTGATGCGGCCGGGAAGATCGGAATTGATACCGGTGACGAGTGTTGCCGGTATCACGGAACCGCGTTTCAGTTCGAATGGTGACATCTGAGCGACGACGGAATTCGGGAGATAGCCGAGATCGGCAATATCCTGATTTAAGAACTGCTCTTTGCCCCCCTGTCTATTTGGATCGCCGTTTTGCCGACCGAGACCTGCCTGCAGCGCGGCGCCGTAGAGATCCATCGCGCTTCTAGGCTGGTTGGCTACGGAATTGGTCTCTGATGATTGCGGCATCGACGCAGTGTCATTCGTGTCGAGATCATCCAGGCTGACCGCGATCGGCGAATTGGCGGCGGCATCCATGGCCTGCACACTCGCCATCTTCTGGCGGTGATATTCGCGCAGGAGCTGCTCGTCCTGCTCACGCTTAAGTCGGGCGCGCCACACGGTTTCGGGTTCGAGCGCCGGAGCTGGAGCCCGAGACGGCGAGCCCGATGGTTCGGGTTTTCCTTCCGGCGTGAAGGGGTTGGCAGCTGGCTCTTGTTTGGCCGGTGGCTTGGGCTGAAACGGCGACGGCTCTGGATCGCCAATGATCCCATCCGGGACATCGCGCTTCAGGCGCTCCGCATCGCTCGACGCCGGCGGCGCCGATGACGGAGCGATCTGCGGATCGCCGCCGAAGCGCAGGCCGCGCGACGACAAGCCATAGAAGATCACCGCGAAAAACAGCACGACGAGCAGGACAGCGACGACGATCGGCAAGCGATTGAGCCGCCGGATTTTCGGGCCGTCCTGAGATGCGGCAGCGCCGAGCTTGAGAGACACCGTCATGCCGTGCCTGCCGACATCCGCTGCATGACGGACAAAGGGCTCGCCGGCGCAGCATCGCTGGCATTGGCCGTGTACATCCGTGTCAGCTCGACCCGGGCCGTCGAGAGCCGAACGAGCACGCCGCCCTCGAACGGATCGACAGAGTAGGCCAAGGCTGCCACCGCAATGCCATCCGTGGCCTGATCCGTGACGACCGCATAACCTTGCCCGCGCAAGGACGCCTCGAGGGCGGGGCCGAAGATGGGATCATGTCCTCGAAGAACGATGGTCGTGCTTCCCGGCCCGATTTGCTCAGACAGCGAGGCCACCATGTCCCCCGCGATCGCAGCTGCGGACTCGGGCGAAAGCTGAGCTGTAACGATGCTTTCGGTCAGACCCGGACCGCTCATTGTCTGGCAACCGGCGATGAGGCCCAGGCAGACCGACAGAGCAAGCGGACCGGCATAAGTTCGGAGTTCGCGCATCCCCTACCCTTTCCGCCCGATGGTGATTTTCTGCTGCTGGCGGCCGACACCGGAGACGAGGATTGCGCGGTCGAGATTATAGTCGACTACCATCATCGATCCCTTCATCCGGTAGTTGACGATCCGGTTCTCACCTCCTGACACGACGAACAGGACCGGCGCGTCCTGGCCCGAGAGCGAGGAGGGAAACTGGATGTAGGTCTTCATGCCATCGCTATAGATGCGCGTCGGCCGCCATCGCGCCGAACCGCTGACCCGGAACCCGAAATCAAGCTGATCGGCCGGAACGCCCGCGCCTGGGACGACGCTCGCTTCGATGCGCGCATTGATTTCCGCGAAGCGGGCGTTGACGTCTTCGGGATACTCGAAGCCGACGCGCGCCATGTACCGGCTGCGATCGGACTTCAATTGGATATGATATGTCCGTCGCGAGGTGGTCACGACCATCGAGGTGACGAGGCCGGGTTCGGACGGCTTGACGATCAGGTGGATCGCCTGCCCGCTTGGCGCACCGGAGGTCGCCGGCTCGACCTTCCAGCGAACCGTATCGCCGACAAGCACATCGCGAACGATCTCGCCGGCCTGCAATTCGATATCGCAGACCTGCAGCGGCGAACACACGACCGAGGGCTGAACCTCGCCATAAAGGAAGACGACCTTGCCGTCCGGCCCGCGGGTGACCAGGCCGTTGCGATGCTGCCACTCGCCGGACAGCTGCGTGCCGCGAACCTCATTTCTGTTCAGCTGCTGCGCGGAGGCGGGTAACCCCGTAGCTGCAAGCATGACGCCGGCGCACAACATTCTGTTGCGGCGTTTCATTCTCATCATTTGATTATCCCCTCATGCACTCACAGCTGCGCCGTCCAATCGAAATCCTTCAGGTAAAGCCCGATGGGATTGAGACGGATGACGGCCTCGTCCTGGGGTGGCGTCAGCGTCACGGTCGCAACGCCGCGAAACCGGCGGGCCGCCAGCTCCTTGCCCTGCCTATCGCGCTCGTATTCCGTCCAATCGATCTGATAGCTCTGGTTGGAGAGCGGCACGATGTTGGTCACCTCGACGGCGACCGTCATGGTCCGCGCCCGGTCGAACGGCGAATTGTTCCGGAACCAGGCATTGACCTTCTCGGTCGCCGGGTCGGAGGAGCGCAGCAGCGCATAGGCGCGGTCGATATATTGCTTCTGGACGACCGTATCGGGTGTCACCGACCGGAAATTCGTCACGAAGCTCCCAAGCGTTGCCCGCACCACGCGCGGATCGGCGTATTCGATCTGCTCCGGGTAACCGACCGAAGCGGCCGTGCCGAGTTTATCGACCTCAACGATATAGGGGACGAGCTTCACCTGCGTGCTTTGATAGAGCGCGTAGGAAAAGCCGATGACAGCGATGGCCATCCCGGTGATGCCAACAATGCGCCAGGCGACCGCGGCCTTCACATAGGAGCCATAGCGCTCATTCCATTCCTGGCGGGCTGCGAGGTATGGATTGTCGGGGACTGAGGTTTTCGCCATCTCGCATTCACGCCTTGTCGTCGCTGGAGGGCCGCGGCGTCGGTTTTCCCTGGCTCTGATCAAGCTTCGCGTTGGCAAGTCCGAGCGTGGAAGAGCCCCAGGTGCCTGGCACTCCGATGGCTTTGTCTCTGGCGGCCGAGGCGACGGCGCCGCCCGCGGCACCCGCCCCGCTTGTCATGCCCTTCAGGGCCGCCGCACCGAATGAATTTCCGGCAGCTCGGGCGTTTGAGAAAGCGGCCGCCCCTGCCCTCGCACCGCCGGCAGCCAGCGCAGCACCACCCGCTGCGAAACTTGCGGCTTGCGCGCCGTGGCGGATCGCCTCCATTCCACCCGTAACGGACACGCCTTGGACCATGCCCTGGACGATGTTCGGGACATACATGGCAATCACGAAGACCACGACGGAGATGCCGGCGATCGCGAGCGTCGAGAGGAACTCGTCGCCGTTCGACGGCGTGTTGGCGAGACCGATCAGGACTTCAGAGCCGATCTTGGCAATCATCACCAGTGCCATCAGCTTCATGCCCACCGAGAACGCGTAGACGAGATAGCGGACGGAAAAGTCCTTGGTGTAGCTGGATCCGCCGAGGCCCAGCATGATCATGCCGGCGAGCAGACCGACATACATTTCGACCATGACCGAGACGAAGATCGCGGCCACGAGACTGAATGCGATCACCACCACGACCATGGCGAACACCGCTGCGATCGCCAGCGCATTGTCTTCGAACAGACCGAACTGCGCCTTGTTCGACATTTCGCTTGCGACCTGCAGGCCTGCATTGAAGACGTTTGCGGGCGAGGCCGAGCCGCCGCCGGCGCCGATCTGAAACAGGCTGTCGACCACGGCTTTCGCGAAATCCGGCCCCTGCTCCAGGATGAAGACGAAAAGGCCGATGAACATGATCCGTCGCACCAACTCTGCAAACCAGGTGTCAAGCGCCGCCGCCGAGATTGCGAGCCAAACGGCGGCAATCCCGACCTCGATGCCGGCCAGGATCCAGAAGAGTGACCGGGCCGCATTCATGATGGTCGTCTGCCACCCGTTCGCGGCAGTGGCTATTTCGTTTTCGAGCTGCGTCAACAGCGCGCCCTCTTGAGCAAACGCCGGGACATGAGAAGCGACGACGACGGCAAGGCCAAGTGCGGCCAGGCTAGTTGCTTTTTTCGGCATCAGCCTTCTCCCTGCCGGTGTTCCAGCGAGGCCTCATCTCCTGGCCGCTGGTTGTGTCGTATGTTTTCCGGTCAGGCTCCGTCGCGGCGTTGGATCGGTTGGTGCCAGGCGACCCGGCGACGGTCCACGACAACGCTCCGATGATCGCGGCAAGGACGACCGCGGCAATGACGACAATCCTCATCACCAGCGCGGCTCCATCATCTGACCGCCGGACGTCGAGGGTGGCGTGGCGTTGAAGAACGTCTCTCTCCGGTTTTGCGCGAGGTCCTTCGCCGCCTGCTCCGACTGGTACCAGGCTCCCATCATCGTCGTCTGTTGAGACACCAGGCCGCGCAGCTTCTGGGCTTGGGCCACCTGTTGGGCTGCCAGCTCGTGGCCGACCTGAAGCGCCTGCATCTGGCCGACCGCACTTTGCGACATCGAGCGCAACTGGCTCATCGTCGCTTCTTCGGACGAGAATTGATCAGCGGTCAGACCGGCAGCCTTCAGGGTTGCCGCGATCGTGTCGCGATTGGTGTCCGACCAATTCTGATAGCTTGTCGAGAAGGTCTCGCCATTGGCGAGCCCGCTCTTGAAATCGGCAAAGCTCTGGAAGCGTTGCCGAAGCACATCGTCGGCATTCCCCATCGAGAAAGCGATCGACTGGCCCTGATTGACCAGAGAGCGTAGCTGGTCGAGGTCGCTTTCGACCTCGCCCCAAACGTGGTTTGGCAGGGTCAGCGTGTTCTGCAGCATGTTCTCGTAGATCTTGAGCTGGTTTTGAATCTGTTTCGCCAGCTGGGTGATTTGCGTCACCTGATTGTTGATCTGCTCGGTCGACTGCCCAACCAGACTGACAAGCTCGGAATTGTTGAGGAGCTGGGTCCATTCCGTCGCTCCACCCGTCGCCGATCCGGCGAAGGCGTCAGGGGCATGGAGCATCGACACGGCCAAAACTGCAGCCGAAGCGAGCCTAGCCGTTCGAGAGAAGGTGTCCGGCATCATCGACGCCCCTTTCATCGAGCCAATGGACCGGCCATTCTGCGCCGTGCCGCAGGCTGAGTTCACGAACGCGTTTGAGGTCGTCCTTGCCCGAGGCGCCGACGAAGGCGAGCGCGACTGGACCCAGCGCCATATCGAACAGGCGCCGGCCTTCCGGGGACGAGACGTAATATTCCCGCTTGGGGATCGCGGTGGCGACGATTTCGATTTGCCGCTCGTTGAAGCCGATACGTTCGTAAAATTCGCGCGTGCCGGATTCCCGCGCCGCGCCGTTCGGAAGGCAGATCTTCGTCGGACAGCTTTCCTTCAGGACGTCGATGATGCCCGACTGCTCGGCGTCCGAAATCGACTGCGTGGCGAGGATAACCGCGCAATTGGCTTTGCGCAGGACCTTCAGCCATTCCCGAATCTTGTCGCGGAAGATCGCATGGCCGAGCATCAGCCAGGCCTCGTCGAGGATGATCAGGCTGGGCGCACCTGTCAGGCGTTTCTCGATCCGGCGGAAGAGATATAAGAGGACGGGAATGAGATTGCGCTCGCCCATTTGCATCAGCTCTTCGACCTCGAAGGTCTGGAACGTCCCAAGCGCCAGCCCGTCCTTTTCGGCATCGAGGAGCTGTCCCATGGGTCCGTCGACTGTGTAGTGCTGAAGGGCCGTCTTGATCTCGCGCATCTGGACGCCGCTTACGAAATCGGACAGCGACCGGCCGCGAGCCGAGGCCATCAGGCCGATCTGCCGGGAAATCGCGTTGCGATGATCCGGGTTGATACTCACGCCCTGCATGGCGATGAGCGTCTCGATCCATTCGCTTGCCCAGGCCCGATCGCCGTCAGTGGACAGTTCGCTCAACGGACAGAAGGCAAGCGTGCCCTCCCCTGCCCCGATCTCGTAATGATCGCCGCCCGCGGCGAGCGTGAGCGGATAAAGCGACCGACCCTTGTCGAAGGCAAAAATCTGCGCGTCCTCGTAGCGTCGGAACTGGGCGGCGATCAGCGCCAGCAGGGTCGACTTGCCTGATCCGGTCGGCCCGAAGATCAGCGTATGACCGACATCGTCGCTATGAAGGTTCAAGCGAAAGGGTGACGAGCCGCTGGCGACTTGCATCAGCGGCGGAGCGTGTGGCGGATAGAAGGGACATGGTGCCGTGGGGCTGCCCGCCCAGACGGAATTCACCGGGATCAGATCGGCGAGATTACGCGTGTTGATCAGCGGCTCGCGCACATTGGCGTAACTGTTACCCGGCAAGCTGCCAAGATAGGCCTCCGTGGCATTGAGCGTTTCGATCCGCGCGCCGAAACCTTCTGCCTGGACGAGCCTCCTGACCGCCTCGGCCTGGCTGCGAAGGCGGGCTTCGTCCGTGTCGAACATGACGATCACCGGCGTGTAATAGCCGTAGGCGACGAGCTGGGAGGATGCCTCGGCGATCGCATCTTCCGTCTCCGCGACCATTGTCATCGCGTCCTGATCCACGGAGCGGCTCTGGGTCTGAAACAGCTGGTCGAAGAACGGCCGCACTTTCTGCTGCCACTTCTTCCGAGTACGCTCGAGTTTCTGCCGCGCCTCGTGATCGTCGAGAAAGATGAAGCGGCTCGACCAGCGATAGGTGAGCGGCATCCGATCGAGGGAATTGAGGATCCCAGGCCAGCTTTCGGCTGGAAATCCGTCGATGCCGATGACAGCGAGATAGCTGCCGTCCACCATGGGCGAAAGGCCATGGTGGAACTCGGCCGTAACCAGCCAGTCGAGATACATCGGGATCGCCGGCAGCCGGACGGGGTGGTTCTCCCCGAGAATGCAGAAGTGGATGAACTGGAAGAGTTCGTCGTAGCGCGCTTCATTACCACTCTCCGGATGAATGACTCTGCGTGTCACCATGCGGCGGATCATCAGCACGTTGGCGAGATACTGCTCGAACTCGCGGATCGACGCCTGAAACCTGTCGAGGACGCCATCGGCATAGGTCTGCGAGCGGCTGCCCTCGTCCGAATAGACGTACCGCGCCATGGCCGAGCGTCGCGGCTCCGGCGGACGATAGGTTAGGATGAGCGCGTGCTGGCTTTCGTAATGTCCTCGCTCAGCCATGAAATGGGCACGGCGTTCCTCGTCGATGGCCCGCGTGACGGGATCGGGGAAACGACAACTCCCTCGGTCGGGATAAGCCGTGGCCGGAACGCGAACCGCCTCCACCTGGATCATCCAGCCGGAGCCAAGGCGGGAGAGGATCGCATTGATCTGGCGAGAGACCTCATTGCGTTCTCTATTGGTCGAACTCTCCGAGTCCGGGCCGGCAAAGTACCAGCCCGCCATCAGCGAGCCGTCCTTAAGAAGGATGACGCCATCCGCGACCAAGCCCGCATAGGGCAAGAGGTCGGAAAAGGACGGGTCGGTGTTTCGGAAGTGCTTCAGCGCGACCATGGACGGATCAGTATCTTCGCCACGGTGCCGACGTCGGGCGATAGGAGGGCCGATACCGGATGTAGCGCAGATAGACCTGCCGCATCATCGGATCGGCTTTGGCCATCACGCGCAATCCGGCGACAACGGTGATCCAGATCGCAACCCCAAGAAGGGCGGAATACCAGGTGAGGACGACGAAGATCAGGATGACCGTCGCGAGACCGGTCATCAGCACGAGCTCGCGATCCGCCCCCATCAAATGGCTCGGCCGCGACAGCGCGCGATGGAAGCGCGAGGTGGCAAGAGGAGTGACCGCGTCAGCCATCGCTCCCCGCCCCTGCTCCGCTGAGTTCCGCCGATTCGCTGGGCAGCCCGATCGATGCGCCCGAGGCGCCGAACAGACCGACGATCTGCGTCGCCCCGAGAAGAATGCCGGCAACCAGGACCACATACATGAGCCGTCGTGCGAAATCGTTGAGTTCGCCGCCGAAGATCAGCATGCCCCCGGCCACGGCAACGGCTGCCAAGGCGATAAACCCGGCGACGGGACCCGTGATCGACTCCTGGATTTGCTGAAGTGGCCCTTCCCATGGCAGCCCGCCACCCGAGCTGGCAAGAGCGGGGGATGCCGCGACAACGGCGATCAGTCCGATGGAGAAGCCCGGTTTGGGGGGTCGATGGCACCTATGCAGCATGGCTGTTCTCGTCGATTTGTGAATGGTGGTCCGTTTCGTAGCGATTCCCGTCGAAACCGCTGACGCGCATGACATCGCGGATCCGGCGGCCTGTGGCCGTCCGTTCGATCGAGACGACGAGATCGACCGCCTCGCCAATCACCTCGCGCATCGGCTGCTGACTTGCCTCGGCCGTCAGCTGTTCGAGCCGGCGCAAAGCGGAATGAGCGGAGTTGGCGTGGATCGTGGTTATGCCGCCGGGATGGCCGGTGTTCCAGGCCTTGAGCAATGTCAGCGCCGCACCGTCCCGTACCTCGCCGACGATGATGCGATCGGGGCGCAGGCGCATCGTGCTTTTGAGGAGCCGGCCCATGTCGACCGTGTCCATAGTGTGCAGCGCGACGGCGTTTTCGGCGGCGCATTGGATCTCGGCCGTATCTTCAAGAATGAGCAGACGGTGTGCGGGCGTTTCGCTGACGATCTCGGCAATCACCGCGTTAGCCAGCGTTGTTTTGCCCGACCCGGTTCCACCTGAGACAACAATGTTGAGGCGATCATGCACTGCATGCCGGATCAGGCTAGCCTGCAGCTGGGTCATGACACCGCTGGACACATAGTCCGACAGTGGGATCAGGCGGGACGCGCGCCGACGGATTGTGAAGCTCGGTGCGCTGACTACCGGCGGAAGCAGGCCTTCGAAGCGGTGGCCGTCGATCGGTAACTCACCGGAGATGATCGGTTGATCCTCGTCGACCTCCGTTTGCAGGGCATGGGCAACGCTGCCAACAATGATTTCGGTCGCGCCTGGCTTGAGTTCACCGATGCGCTCAATCCCCTCCCCCAGCCGTTCGACGAATAGGCGGCCGTCCGGATTGACCATCACCTCGACGACGTTCGCGTCTTCGAGCGCGGCACAGATTGTCTCGCCCAGGGCCTCGCGCAGTTTGCGGATTAGCCGTGACCGGGAGGGCGACGCGGTCATAGAGTTCCTACTGCCGGCGCAATCTGCGCACCACCGACTTGTCCTACCATGCTCTGCATTTCATCCGCCTACACTACTCATGGCTGAGTTGCGGTATTTGCCGCATGCGGAGGATCTGGTCATCCCGGCAGTTCTGCCGGGATCAATCACTGTTCAGTCCGCTAAACGGCCCTGGCCGGGGCTTTGATGCGACTCAATTCACTGAGTCGGGGCAAAATTGGCTGATTTCTGCAAATTTCGGACGAGTTCGGCTATATTGCCGGTTTCTTCTCCCCCTCCCCCGTCAAAACTGCCGGGACAAGTTTCGGACCAACACCGGCTGCGTACATCGGTTAAATATTTGAAAACAAATTTATAATCGGTTTGACATTGAGCGCGGTGGCCATGCCGGCCCGCCTCGCATTAAGGCTTCATTAACCAAAAACCGCTTGCGCCACATTCGGAATCGCACATACTAATAACGCTTTCCTGCGTGGTGTCGTGGGAAAAGCGTTATTTCATGGAAGGCGAGAATTCGGTGGTGCCGGTCACAGAGCTAGACGACTTGGATTTCGACGAAGAGATCATCCAGCAGGGTGAGTTGATCTCTGACCGATTGAACATGCTCCGTCTGGAACAGTACCCGCCTGACGCACAAAAAGGGCTGCGACTGTTCTCGCTTGCCGAAGTTGCAGATTTCATCGGTGTAACACAAAATCACATCAAGAAGCTCCACCTTGATGGGAAGGGCCCGGCACCCGCGGTATCGGCGTCGGGTCGGCGCTCCTACACCGCTGAGCAAATGCTCGAACTGCGCGAGTATCTCGACAAGCATGGCCGCAGCGACGTGAAGAACTACGTGCCGCGCCGACGTGATGGCGAGCACCTGCAGATAATCTCAGTTGTCAATTTCAAGGGCGGTTCGGGAAAGACCACGACCGCCGCTCATCTCGCTCAATATCTTGCCCTCACGGGACACCGCGTTCTGGCCATCGATCTGGATCCGCAAGCGTCGCTGACGGCGCTTCACGGTGTTCAGCCTGAGCTTGACAAGAACCCCTCCCTGTTTGAAGCGCTGCGCTATGACAATGAGCGCCGCTCAATCAAGGACATAATCCAACCTACGAACTTTCCTGGGCTGGATATTGTCCCCGCGAACTTGGAGCTGCAGGAGTACGAATACGAGACCCCCCTCGCCGCCGCCAATTCGCCCGAGGGGCGTCTGTTCTTTACCCGCATCTCCAAAGCCCTGAAGGAAGTTGACCACGAATACGACGTGGTCGTGATCGATTGCCCCCCCCAGCTTGGCTACTTGACGCTGACCGCTTTGACGGCCTCCACCGCAGTGCTCATCACCGTGCATCCCCAAATGCTGGACATCATGAGCATGAGTCAGTTCCTGCTGATGCTCGGCGGGATCCTGCAATCCATCAAGAGTGCTGGAGCCAAGGTCAAACTCGATTGGTTCCGCTTTCTCGTGACGAGATATGAAGCGACAGATGGGCCCCAGGCGCAAATGGTTGGCTTCATGCAGGCTATGTTCAACAAGAGAATGCTGAACAATCAAATGGTGAAGTCTACAGCCATATCCGACGCCGGCATCACGAAGCAGACAGTCTACGAAGTCGAGCGTGTTCAGTTCGTGCGAGCGACCTATGACCGAGCGGTCGAGTCTCTGAACGCTGTGAATGGCGAGATCACCGCTCTCGTTCACAAGGCGTGGGGTCGCAAATGACCCCAATTTTGACAGCCGTGCAAATTGCCAAAAAGCAGAGCCAGTTCAACGAGCTATCTGCGATTTCGGGTAGGACCAATGGCTAGGAAGCATCTTCTCGCGAACATCGGTGTGCAACCGACAAAACCAACAGACCCCATTCAGAAAGGGGACTCGCGCGTGGAGTACGCGCGTCGTGGCGCATCGCGTTCAATGATGCAGTCGCTTGATGACTTGGCAGAGAACTCGATGCGAGTACTCGAGGGCGATGTAGTCGTTTCACTGGATCCAGAAACTCTGGACCCCTCCCCCTATCAGGACCGAATTGGCGAGGATCCGGTCAAGGACCAGGAACTCCTAGAAGCGATTAAGGAAGCTGGCCAACATCAGCCTGTACTGGTTCGACCGAACCCTAGTAACAGTGCCCGTCATATCATTGTGTTCGGGCATCGCAGGGTGCGTATTGCCAAAAGGCTTGGCCAGAAAGTCAGAGCGGTCATTAGGCCTCTCGAAGAGATCGCGCATGTGATCGCGCAAGGCCAGGAAAATTCAGCCAGACACGATCTCAGTTTTATCGAAAAATCGCTTTACGCAAGACGACTACAAGAGTCTGGAATCGACAAAGGCACGATCAAGAGCGCTCTCACCGTAGACGACACTTTGCTGTCCAGGATGCTCTCGGTTGCCGAAGCGATCCCAGGACCGGTGCTCGACTCTCTAGGAGCGGCGAAGGGCGTGGGGCGTGATCGCTGGGAAGATCTCAAGAAGATCGTACAGGTCCCGGCGAAATCTGCGCGGGCATTGGAGCTGATTCAATCGGATGCATTTGCGCAGCTGGAGGAAGGCGATCGCTTTGGTTTTCTCATTGAGAGGCTCAAGGCCTCAGGCACCAAGAATCCTAAGAAGCAGCCATCCGCCGAGAAAGCCTGGAGCCTATCCGGCGACGCCGTGAAGGTTTCCACCAAGGACAGCGGAAAGGCATTCACCTTGGCCGTGAAGTCCAAAGACGCCTCGCAGTTCGGCGCCTATCTCTCGAAGAGACTAGAGCGCCTGTATCTGGAATTTCAGGAAAACGGAGAGGAGGGCAGCGACTGAATCAGCGGCCGGAACTCACGGCCAGAGGAAATTCGGCAAAGAAAAAGGCCACCGAAATCGCTTCCGGAAGCCCCTTCTTAGTCTAAGCAGCTAAAGAATCGCACTTCCGAGAATCACAGTCAAGGCTCTTTCGAGCCAAGAGCGCCCTTTCGGCGAGCCGTTTTCTGTTGCCTAGCGATAGGTGAAAGAAAATGCAGACACATGTGACTACGACGCCCTTTGGGCTGCGGCCTATGACGCTTGGCCAAATGGCAAGCCAGATCACCGCAAACTCTATGCCTGACGGCCTGACGGTCGATAAGTGGAAGGTGTTCCGGTCCATTCGGGAGGCCCGGGAGCTCATCGGTGCCACAGACCGCTCCCTCGCCATTCTCAACGCGCTTTTGTCGTTTCATCCGGATGGTGAACTGTCCAGTGATGGCGGGTTGATCGTATGGCCGTCCAATGAGCAGCTGATGGCGCGCGCCAATGGCATGTCACCAACGACGCTGCGCCGGCATCTCGCCGTTCTCGTCGATTGCGGATTGATCATTCGCAGGGACAGCCCCAATGGCAAGCGCTTCGCGCGAAAGGGCCGGGGAGGGGATGTCGAACAGGCTTACGGCTTTGACCTTTCTCCAATCGTCGCCCGCGCCGAGGAACTTGAACAACTCGCGGACGCGGTTCGGTTCGAGAAGAATGCCTTCAAGGTCGCGAAGGAGCGCCTCACACTGTTGCGCCGAGACATCGTGAAAATGATCGATGCGGGGATTGAAGAGGGGGTTTCGGGGGACTGGGGGAGGATGGCCTGCCTCTATCAAAAGAGTATCGCCCGCTTACCACGCTCGGCGCCACGCGAAATCCTGGAGTCGGTTGGCGAAGAGCTTCGGATGTTGTGGAACGAAGTGCATGACATACTGGTATCATTCACAAAAACACAGAATCTGGATGCCAATGAGTCCCATTCTGGGCGCCACATACAGAATTCAAAACCAGACTCCGTTTATGAATCTGAACAGCGCAATCGAGAAAAAAAAGAAACGAACGGCACCGCCGAGGAAAACGACAATCTGCGGAGCTTGCCGAAGCGCGAGCTGCCTTTGGGGATAGTGCTGGACGCTTGCCCCGACATCGTGGATATGGCCAAGGGTGGTGGGATACGCCATTGGCGGGACCTTTTGGCGGCCGCGGAGGTGGCCCGGCCGATGCTGGGGGTCAGCCTGAGCGCCTGGCGCGAAGCCTGCGATGCCATGGGTGAGGTGCAGGCAGCAATTACGCTGGCGGCGATCCTCCAGCGGTCAGACCAGATCAGCAGCGCCGGCGGCTATTTGCGCAGCTTGACCGACAAGGCGAGGGAGGGTCAATTCTCGACATGGCCGATGGTTATGGCGCTTCTGCGCGCCAAACTCGATGTGGACAAGAAGGCGTCTCAGACCAGAGCCGCGACGCAGGAAGCCGGAGGCAGGGAAGGGGGCTGGGAGGTATCTGATGCCCTTCTCAAGACGCTCAAGAAGCCGAAATCGTGATGCAGCGCTACGTTTGACCGTCGTTTGCGACGACAGCGAGGCAGTCAGTTGCCGTCGCAAACGACGGTCGAGCGCATCGAGTTAAGTCTTAGCGATTGTCCAGCCGGGCGTGCTTACCGCGTTTGAGCTGAACTTCGTCGCCGGATCCACGGGCAGCTGCGTTCAGAGCGCAAGCAGGTTTTGGAGCGGCATCCATATCGAACTTTTCCGTATGTGAAATGCGAGAATGTCTTTGACATTGATCCTCAAAAGTCGGACTGTAGCGCATCTGAAATGCGAGAATGTCCGTGGTTCTAGCCCTAGTTGGTGAAACAATTGACCGACGACGCGCGCACGTGAAAGCTGCGGCAGGCGAACTCATCCAGCTGGTCCGCGGCGTCTATGTGCAAGCGGACGTAGATATTGAGGCAGCAGTGCTCACGCACGCGGTACGCATCGCGCAGTACCTTTATCCAGCTGCCTATTTATCCTCCGCATCGGCCGTACTCCTTGGACCAACCTTGGATGGACGACTGTTCCTGAGTGGGCGTCGCAACCAGCGAACCAGAATCCGCACGCTTGAGATCGTCCAAAACGAAGCGCCCGATCATCCATCGACAGCGCCAGCGATCGTGGGCGACGATCAAGGTGAGATCAGGATCGAGGTGTCATCACCGCGCCAGCGGTTTCTGGAGGCCTTCCGGCTCCGAAGCGAGCATGCCAGCGCCATTACTGACAAGCTTCGTGCGGATATGGCGGCACGGCTGATCAACGAGTTTGGATCACCGCAAGCGGCGGCGGATGCCGTCTGGGCACTGGCTCGCGAGAATGGCTGGTATCGCGAGGGGGAAGGGGCAGAGCGCTACCTGACCACGCGCCCCTCTGCCAGAATGGTGGCCGCAAACAAGGCGGCGCTCGAGCGGATCGTCGCTTGGCATGGCGAGCCTCTCGGACGTCTGACACATGACGGCTTCGAATGGCGCTGGAGGGCAACGGCGAATAGGGCGCCGCCGCTGGTCCGCCAGACAGCGCCCGGCAAGCTCCCCCCTTTTGTGGAATCGCTCTTACCGGAAGGTTGGCTCGCCCAAGTGCTTCACGAGCGGGACGATCGCGATGCCATTCGGCACGGCAAGCGGTTCATGTCGAACGTCGCGGTCGTTGTAGACAGGAAGGAGCTCGAAGCACTGCCGCTCGACGTCCTGCAAGCGCCTCTCGCTCAGTACGCCAAGGGCGGGGAATTCACTGGACGGTATGTCGGTCCATCAAGGGGCGAGCTGGAGCACAGCTTCGAGGAGAAACTAGCTCAGCTATTTGAGCGTGCGGAAACGCCCCGTCTATCCGGCGTGCAAGTCAAAGCGCCGATGTGCTTGACTTCCGATGGAGCAATGATCGCCGCCGTCGACGTGCCATTCACTCACATTCTCAAACCAGCTGGTATGGCCGGCTTCGAGGCATTGCCAGTCGTCGAATGGCTGTCTCTGGAGTTAGGTCGAGCAGCGGGGTTTGTGCTGCCTGACGCAGCGCTTGTCGGCATGCCCGACGGCATGGCGCCCGCGCTGGTCGTCGAGCGCTTCGATATCAGGATCGCGCCTGACGACGGGCGTCGTTTCGCGCTCGAAGATTTCTGTTCCGTTCTCGATCTACCGGCCACCGCCAAATACGATGGGACAATCGAGCGCGTGGCGAGGGGGCTGCGACCACTCTCGACCAATCCAGATGAAGACCTAGAGATCCTATTTTGTCGGGCGGTGTTCGCATGGCTCATCGCTGACGGCGACATGCACCTCAAGAACCTTGCGCTGGTAAAGATGGCCTCACCAGGCAGTCGAAGGTTCGACAGCGTCCGGTTTGCCCCACTCTACGACGCTGTCACGACGCGCGTGTTTCCTGGCCTCGGAGGCGACCGGATGGCGTTGAAGCTGACCGGGAAGGACGATCGGCTGACACCTCGAGATTTTCTCACTCTGGCACGCACGATCGAACTGCCCATCGCGCGCGCCGAAGCAGCGATGGCAAGCATCACCGCTGCTCTCCGAGACGCCGTAGATGCAACAACGCCGCCGGACATGGCCGTTGATCGAGAAAGTGGTCGAGCGGCAATTGAGAGGGTAAAGGATATCGTTGTCGGGCGGATTGACGCGTTCGAATGAGTGCGGCTCTAAGAAAAAATCATGTTGGCGTGACCAACTTTTTACTGTCTCGAATAAACAAAATTAGTTGAAGCGGTCACGATACCTCGTAGTTATCGTAATTCTCTAGCAAACCACTTGGATGAGTGTTTGACGTTGCCCTGTGTCCTGGGCTGTTGGCAAAGCTGAAACCCGCAAGTGGAGTTCCCCCAAACGGGCGGCCGTCACGGACGCGGTGTGTGCGGGGAGACATCGAGCGAGGTGGGGGGAAGTACTTGGTTGCCGCTTGCGCGCAGCAGCCGGCAAGGGAGGCTTCGCCGCTTTTGGCCGTGAGAACTGCGACCCGTCACATCTGCCGACTTGCCATCCGCGCCCTTGTCCTGCCTTGCTCTTCGCGGCCTCCGGGTTCCGCTCCGAAAACTGAGGGAGCCGAAACCCGGGCAGAGGACCGCGCGCAACGCGGAGAGTAAATGGAAAAAGCCGACCTTGAAGAGCTGAGAAAAAGAGTCGCCTGCGGGGCCGTGCTGGAAACCGCTGGCTTTGCGGTTGATTCGAAAGAGAGCACCCGCAAGGCGATCAAATACCGCCGGGGCGACGACATCATCATCGTCATTCATGACGGGCAGGGGTGGTTCGATCCATTGTCCGACGCCAAGGGCGACGTCTTCAGCCTTGTCGAGCATCTCGATGGGCTACCGTTTGCTGCTGCCCTCTACGTCGTCGCAGACCTCATCGGCTTCAGGCCGTCAAAGCTCGCTTGGAATCGCCAGGCCAGGGAGAAGGCGCCGGATCAGACCGTGCCGCAACGCTGGCGACAGCGCCGCAAGCCGTGGCGCGGCTCGGCGACTTGGCGTTATCTCAGCGAGACGCGGGGCATACCCGAAACGGCTCTGCAGCGGGCGATTGCCGCCGATACCCTGCGCGAAGGCCCTCAAGGCAGCATGTGGGCCGGCCATTTCAATGCGGCAGGTCAGGTCACCGGCTGGGAGGAACGGGGTTCTGAATGGCGTGGGTTCGCGACCGCTGGCGCCAAGGTCCTGTTCCGGCTAGGGCCCGCGGATGCGCAGCGGCTTTGCGTCACCGAGGCCGCGATCGACGCGATGAGCCTTGCCGCGATTGAAAAGCTTCGGCTCGGCTCGCTTTACCTCAGCACAGGCGGAGGCTGGTCACCATCGACGGAAGCCGCTCTACGCGGGCTCATCGCACGCCCGGATGTTCTCCTCGTCGCCGCCACCGACAACAATGACCAGGGCGAGACGTTCGCCGAGCGCCTGCGGGCGCTGGCGGATGAGGAGGGCTGCAACTGGCAGCGTCTGCGGCCATCTTCCGAGGACTGGAACGAGGATCTTCGTATGGGTGGCCGCTAATGCGACACGCCGTCCAAGTCATAAAGCGACTTGCAAAGCCGCTTGAGGTCGTCGGTTCCACGTTCCGAGACGGCGCGAAGGAGCCGCCGATCAGCGGTGACGAAACGAAGGCCTCTTTTCATCGCGACGGTCAAATAGAGGCAGTCATAGGCCGGATGCAAAAAACTGACAGCGAGCTCAGTTGCCCACTGCAGCATACCGTGCATGCTGACGGTTTCGATGCCGGCCCGCTCGAGCAATTGGCTAGCCATCTTCGCTTCGTCGGGCATCAGCTCGCCGCGCTGCACCTTCTTCCACAAAATGTTGGCGCACTCGGCGATCATCAGCTCCGGTGCAACGAAACGAAACTGCGTTCGTAAAGCTAGCGCTTCTGCAGTTCCTTCTTCTTCGACGACCCATTTCACCGCAATACTGGCGTCGATGACGAGCGTCTCCATCAGCGCTCGTCACGTCCCTCACGCATTAAAATCTCAGACGGAGTCTGCTTTCTCGACGCGGTCAATCTGCGAAGTTCGTCTGCCAGTTTGTCGAAGGATGGTTCTACCTCGAACTCCAGTGCTTGACGCAGAATTTCGCGATGCTCCGCTTCTGCGGACCGTCCATGGCGGGCGGCCCGAAGCTTCAGTTTCGCGATCAGATCGTCGTCGAGATTGCGGACATGCAGATTGCCAGCCAAGGTCATACTCCGAAGGATCTCATTGGGCTCAATGATAGCGATAGAGGGGCAAGCAGCAAGAAGAGGCAAGAACGAAAGCTACCTGCCGCATGTCCGTCGTCCGCCTCAAGGGTGACGCTTCGCCCGGCTGACGCCGGCCCTTGACCCGGCCAGACGGAGAGGCGGCCGCAGGGGAGGGGTCCGGAAGGGCTGAAGAGGATGGTGAGATCAACAAGGTTCACCGCGCTTCTGCCTGGACAGGCCTCACAGGAGCCCGCCATGACCTCTCCCATCCGCAATATCTATTTCGGCGTGACCGACCGTCGTCAGATGTTTCGTCTCTTCGATCGTCACGCAGGGCGGCCCGATCGTTGGGCTTGCGCTACGAACGCGCTCTACGCCGGCGAGTGGTTCGAGATCGCCGAAGCCCAGCACGATTACATGTTCGAAATCCTACCGCCGCTCTGGATGCGCGGGGAGATGTTCGCCATGCGCGAATTCCTGACCGACAGCATCACAAGCGTCTTCTATACGCTCAGCATCGACGGCACGCTCCGGTACTTCCACGCCTATTGCGATCTCGCCGATCCATCGTCCCCGATCGAGACGCGCCAAGCGATTATCGAGCGGGAGAGCCGCCCGATCAAAGCTATGACCCAAGAGGAACGGATCGAGCATACCTGGAGCGACACTCAAGACGATTTCGGGGCTATGCCGGCGATGGGTTCCCGCCAGAGCACCGCGGCAAGCGCACTATCGTCATCTATGGCAACATAGGTACCAGCTTCCAGCTGCTCGACCGCCTGACCGATCAGCAAATTTCAGAAAAGCTGCCCGTCCACCTCCGCCACCTGCCACTGCCTGAAGCTGCATGAGCGGCGCGATGCTCATCACTCAATAATGGCGGTGTGCAAGGTCACCGCGCGCGGCGAAGAACACGCGACCGCAAATGGGGACCTCGTCAATCCAACCGATGGCACGAAGGCGCGCGAGTTCGAAATCTCGCTCTCGCTGATCACCCGTTAACCGCCCTTCCAATTCCGCGCGTCTCGACGCTGCCGGTTCGCCCGGCGGCGCGGCTCCGTGCGCCCGCATCACAGGAGAAGCCACAACTAGCTAATGTCCGACCACGATCCCTCTACCCTCGACATCTTCGGCAGTTCACGCAGCGCGCTCAGTTCCGGGTTTGGCCTCAGCGTGACCGCCTTCGTCGACAGTCCGAAACCCGAAACGACCGAACCCCATCCTCCATCCGACGCCCAGGTCAACAGCCAGGTCCCGGCGGCTCCTCCGCCCAAGCCCAAGCCCGATGACGCGGCGCGCGGCAGCAATTTCCATCTTCCCGGAAGCCGCGGACTCGCCAAAGGCTGGAAGGCCCGGGCGCGGGACAATCTCGCCGCCATCTCGCTCGCCGCGACGATCGCGGCCGAGGATCGGCCCGCAACCGCGCAGGAACAGGCTCGTCTCATCCGGTTCAACGGCTTCGGCGCCTCCGATCTGGCGAACGCTGTCTTCGCCCGGCCCGGTAAGGACGGGTTCCGCAAGGGATGGGAGGACCTTGGCGCGGACTTGCGGGAGGCCGTAAGCGAGGCCGATTACGCCTCGCTCGCCCGCTGCACGCAATATGCCCATTTCACGCCCGAGTTCATCATCAAGGCGACCTGGAAAGGGCTCGAACGCCTCGGCTGGCGCGGCGGCCGCGTCCTCGAACCGGGCATCGGGACGGGGTTGTTTCCCGCGCTGATGCCGGAGGCATTCCGGGATGCGTCCTTTGTCACCGGCATCGAGCTCGATCCGGTCACCGCGCGCATCGCCCGCCTCCTGCAGCCGGTTGCCCGCATCATCGAGGGCGATTTCGCGCGCACCGATCTGCCGGCGCATTTCGATCTCGCTATCGGCAATCCGCCGTTTTCGGACCGGACCGTCCGGTCCGACCGCGCCTACCGATTGATGGTACTGCGGCTGCATGACTATTTCATCGTGCGGTCGATCGATCTTCTGAAACCCGGAGCGCTCGCCGCCTTCGTCACATCGTCCGGCACCATGGACAAGGCCGATGCCACGCCCCGCGAGCACATTGCCAGGTCGGCCGATCTCGTCGCCGCGATCCGCCTGCCCGAGGGCAGCTTCCGGCAGGATGCAGGCACGGATGTCGTTGTCGACATTCTGTTCTTCCGCAAGCGCAAGCCGGGAGAGGCTCCCGGCGACTCGACCTGGCTCGATCTGAGGGAGGTCATTCCTGCTGCCGAGGGCCGCGAGGCCATCAGGGTCAACCGCTGGTTCGCCGACCATCCAGCTAATGTGCTCGGCCGCCACGCCACGACATCCGGCCCCTTCGGCGAAACCTATACCTGCCTGGCCGATGACGGCGATCTCGAAGCCGACTTGGACGATGCCGTCCTCACTCTTCCGGACGCCATTTATAACGGCGAACCCGACGCAATCGATGTCGATCTCGAATTTTGGACGACCCCGCCCGATGTCGTCAGACCTGAGGATTCGCATGTCCGCGAGGGAAGTTTTGTCATCGACGCGTCGAGGAACCTCATGCAGGTGCTCGACGGCAAACCCGCGCCGGTTCCCGTCCGCAAGGGCCGGTCCGGAGAGGGGTTTTCGGAGAAGCAGATCGACATCGTCCGGAAGCTGATCCCGGTCCGCCACGCCGCGCGCGGTCCTTAAGGCCCAGGAGACCGATCAGCCTTGGCGTGACCTTCAGGTGAAGCTCCGCATCGCCTGGTCGAGCTTCGTGCGCGACTTCGGGCCGATCAATCACACCAAGGTGTCGATCACTGAGAACGGGGAAACCGGCGAGACGCGCGAGACGCATCGCCGTCCGAACTTGCAGCCATTCCTCGACGATCCGGATTGCTGGCTGGTCGCCTCCATCGAGACCTATGACCTCGATACGGATACGGCGAAGCCCGGCCCGATCTTTTCCGAACGGGTCATTGCCCCGCCATCGCCGCCTGTGATCATCAATGCCGCCGATGCGCTCGCCGTTGTCCTCAACGAGCGGGGCCATGTCGACATCGACCATATCGCCGCGCTTTTGCATGAGGACCGGGAGACGATCATCGAGGAGCTGGGCAGCGCGATCTATCGCGACCCGGCGGACGCCTCCTGGCAGACATCCGATGCCTATCTCTCCGGCCCCGTGCGGGACAAGCTGGCGATCGCGGAAGCGGCCGCCGAGCTGGATCCGGCCTACAAGCGCAATGTCGAGGCCCTCGAGGCTGTCCAGCCAGCCGATCTCAGCCCATCCGAGATTACCGCGCGGCTTGCCGCGCCATGGATTCCCGCCTCTGATGTTGTCGATTTCGTCAAGGAGACAATGGGGACCGAGATCCGGATTCGTCACATGCCGGAACTCGCCTCCTGGACGGTCGACGCGCGCATGCTCTCCTACCGCGCCGAGGGTACGTCGGATTGGGGCACGAAGAGGCGGCATGCCGGCGAACTGCTCGCCGATGCTCTCAACAGCCGTATCCCGCAGATCTTCGACACGATCAAAGAAGGCGACAGCGAACGCCGCGTCCTCAATGTCGTCGACACGGAGGCAGCCAAGGAGAAGCTCACCAAGATCAAGGCCGCTTTCCAGAGCTGGGTCTGGTCCGATCCGGATCGCACCGACCGGCTGGCTCGGGTCTATAATGACCGCTTCAACAATATCGCGCCCCGATCCTTCAACGGGGACCATCTCCAGCTACCGGGCGCCTCTGGCGCCTTTGTTCTTTATGGCCACCAGAAACGCGGCATCTGGCGGATCATCTCGGCGGGCGCCACCTATCTCGCCCATGCCGTCGGCGCCGGCAAGACCATGACGATGGCGGCCGCAATCATGGAACAGCGCCGGCTTGGGCTGATCTCGAAAGCCATGCTGGTCGTCCCCGGCCATTGCCTGGCGCAGGCCGCCCGCGAGTTCCTGGCGCTCTATCCGACCGCTCGCATTCTCGTCGCCGACGAAACCAACTTCACCAAAGACAAACGCCACCGGTTCCTGTCGCGTGCCGCGACAGCGACCTGGGACGCGATCATCATCACCCATTCCGCCTTCAAATTCATCGCCGTCCCCGCCGCCTTCGAAAGGCAGATGATCGAGGACGAGCTGGGGCTCTACGAAGAGTTGCTCACCCGCGTCGAGAGCGACGACCGCGTGTCGCGCAAACAGCTCGAACGGCTGAAGGAGGGCCTGAAGGACCGGCTGGAATCGCTGGCGACCGTCAAGGACGATCTCCTGACCATTTCCGAGATCGGCGTCGACCATATCATTGTCGACGAAGCGCAGGAGTTCCGCAAACTCTCGTTTGCGACCAACATGTCGACGCTCAAGGGCGTCGATCCCAATGGCTCGCAGCGCGCGTGGGACCTCTATGTGAAGTCGCGGTTCATCGAGACGAAGAACCCCGGCCGGGCGCTCGTGCTCGCCTCCGGCACGCCGATCACCAATACGCTCGGCGAAATGTTCGCGGTGCAGCGCTTCCTCGGATTCGAGGCTCTCAGGGAACGCGGGCTGCACGAATTCGACGCACCTGAACGCGGCAAGGAATCTGGCCGTCCTTGTCATAGTCGTAGGTGCCAATCGCTCGCTTCCGGGATTTTCCATCAATGCCAGCCTCCTCGAACGCTTCGATTTGCGCGGCCTTATGAGGACGGCGACCTTTCATCGGCCAGCCTTTCGGCAGCACCCATCGGCCGGTATCGCGCGAAGTGACGAGGAGCAGTTTCAGCTTGCCATCTGGATCAATCCAATACGGCAACGCCGCCACTTGTTGCCGCCGCTTCTGCTTCTTCATCCGTATCCTGGAGCCCTGTTTTTCGCCGTCTTCACCATATAGGGCAACCGGCAGGATGTCGGCTTGCAAGCAGTTCAGCGCCCTATATTGAAACACGCGTAAGTCGGCATCGACGAAAAAGACAGTTTCGCTTTCAGGCGGCCTTGATATGATAGGCGGGTTTTTTCTGCTCGGAAGGAGCAAGTGGATGAATAGGGCTCTAAAGGAAGCGATCGACGCCGAAATTGAACGCTCTCACCATAGCGGAATGGCTTTAGTTCTCGGCGATTCAGCCAAGCGTGTCGTCTCAAGCATAGGCGGTTCGGGTGAAGTGATGTACGCCCTGGTGGAGCGCGGATTGCTTAGTGAAGCGTCCCGCCGGTGTATGCCGGTGATGCTAGGCCATCCGATCCAGGAGACTGTCAAGGAAAAGCAAGAAATTCATTCTGGATGATTTTCTTCATCGGCTTTCTGGGCGGGAAGGACTGACTTCCAGTGCCAGATGACTTGTCGGTTACAGGCTATAAGCTTGCCGATATAGAAAGGGTCGTGCTTATTTCCCTTTATATCTTCAATGATAGCAATCATTCCTGATTTGGGACCACGCCGCAGTTCCATGAGACGGCCCACTTTCATTGAAGAATCCGCCTGCCGATTAGAGCCCATCGCAAACAGTCCAATTAGCTGCCTACATGATCCAAAATTGCGTATATAGGCGGCTAGTCAAGATGGGAGGGGATCTCCCGTCGACGTTCGTCCGGGTGAAATTTGCAGATTTTGAAACAGAATCACTGTATTCTGTTTCAGGCGTGAATGTCCGCTTCTCGGTTCGAAAAATGTTCACCCGAACGGCTGGGATGGTGAAGGTTTTCGGATGCCGGCGGGCGCGACGATTGCCGCGATATGATGGGCCGGCGTCCGACAACCTTCACCATTTCGGTCATCAGTCCAGCCGATCGACGATCCGAAAAGCCGCCGTTCGTTCACACCGCGCTAATGTCGAAGAAGGGTAACCATCCGGCCTGGACCGCGGCAGGCGGGCTCCGGGGCGTCGGCTACGCGGCGGCCCGCTCGTTCCGATGATCTTTGGCCGGCCAGTTCCACGGCAGGAGTTCGCCGAGCCGGGACTGCGGCGTGTCGGCAATGCGGTCGCGGACGTCGGCGAGCCATGCCTGCGGATCGATGTCGTTCAGCTTCGCCGTGGCGATCAGCGTCAGCATGAAGGCGCAGCGGTCGGCCCCGCGATCGGAGCCGGCGAAGAGCCACGACTTGCGGCCGAGCGCCAGACCGCGGATCGCTCGCTCGGCGGCATTGTTCGTCAGGCAGATCCTGCCGTCGGTGGTGAAGCGGGCGAAGCCCTCCCAGCGCGTCAGCATATAGTCCATGGCCTTGGCGACCGGAGCATGGCGCGACAGGCGCGCCCGCTCGGTGCGCATCCAGTTCTCCAGATCGGCGAGCACGGCCACGCTCCGCTCCTGCCGAACGGTAAGACGCTCTTCGACCGAGCGGCCGTTTACCTCGCGCTCGATGTCGAACAGGACGTCGATGCGCTTCACCGCCTCCAGCGCCAGCGGCGAGATCGGTGCCGCGGTCTTTCCCCGTCGAGCGCTCCTGGCGATGTCGGCGAGTTCGAAGAACTTCT
>NZ_JAAAMG010000033.1 GCF_010500815.1 Jiella pacifica | reverse complement strand
GCTGCCCATGGATTCGCCGAAGTCGCTTTCGAAATGGACGTAGCCGAGTTCGAGGCTGTGGTCTTCACCCCATCGCACCGTGCCCTTGGCCAGCGCCGAGAACGTGTCCTCGGAGGTGTTGAAGACTTCCTCGCCGGGCTTGGTGAAGGAGAGGGGGCGATCGTAGCCGCCAAAGTCGTAGTGGGTGGAGTTGCCCTGGCTGCCGGCGAAGTAGTTGCCGGTCTTGCGGCGCGCCGCGGCGGCGACGAAATCGAAGTTTTCCTGCCGGGTCGCCAGGGCGACGCTGCCGGAACCGTTCTTCAGGTCGAACAAGGACGGCGCGTCGGAGCGCTGCCCGTAGGTGGGCGCCGAGGGCGGCGAAAGGGCGTTGTCGCTGGTGCCGCCGCGCAGCCGCGCGCCGTAGGTCGCGCCGTCGTCGAGGATGTCGTCGACGTTCAGCGTGCGGATGGAGACGACGCCGCCCGTCGTTCCCGCGCCCTCCGCGCCGCTGCTCGGCCCCTTTTCGATGCTGACGCCGCCGATCAGATCCGGGTCGATGTAGACGCGCTCGTCGACGCCCTGATAGCCGCGCCATGTGGTCGTCGATTGCTGGGTGCCGTCGATCGCCACCTTGACGCGGCCCTGGCCCTGCAGGCCACGGATGTTGACGTCCAGCTTGGCGCCGTTGTGGCCGCCCGCCGCGACGACGCCGGGTGTGCCCTTGAAGATGTCGCCCGGCGAGGTGCCGCGAAAGCGCTCGATCTGCTGCTTGGAGATATAGGCGCTCGAACCCGGCGTTTCGTAGGGCAGATCGGTGGGATTGCCGCTTTTCGCCGTCACGTCGATGACGTCGAGTGTCAGCGTGCCGTCGGTGTCCAGCGGGGCGACCGCCGCTGCGACGCGGTCGCCGATCGCCACGGTGGTGGCGTTGGTGAAGTCGTAGGTCAGTCCCGATCCCTGCAGGATCCGGGAGAGCGCCTCCTGCGGCGCCATCGCGCCGGACACACCGTCCGAGCGCTTGTTCGAGACGATTTCGGGCCGGTAGGTCACCTGCAGGCCCGACCGCCGACCGAAGGCCACGAGGGCGCCGGAGAGCGACCCGGCGGGGATGTCGAACGTCGCCTGCCGCGCTTCCTGCGCATTGGCCGTCAGCGGCGCCCCGATCGTGGCCGCGCCGATGCACGTCGACCCCGAAAGCACGGCGACGAGCAGACGCCTGCCGCCACGCCGCGACCCCTCAAGCCCAGCTCTCAACCCCATCGTCCGGCCACTCCGTTTCGTCTCTTTGATGAAAGCGCCCCGCGATCCGGCCGCTGCCTGTCGCGAGGTCTCGATTCATGAGACGAACGGGGGGCGTGGATTTTCTCTTCCGCGGTCGGATTTTCAGATCGGCGAGATGACGGTGAGCCAGCGGGAGATCTGGCGGACCTTCCCGCCATGGGGCTGGACCACGGCTTCGAAGGCCGCGATCGGATTGGCAAGGTCGAACACACCGCTGGTCTGCCGCGCGCCGAGTGCCGGATCGGCGATCAGGACGCGGCCGGGCTGCCATCGCGCGATCCGGGCGACCAGCGAAGCGACGGTCTCCCGCTCGGCGACGATCACTCCCTCGCGCCAGCTGGCGATCTGGCTCGGATCGCGGCGGCCGCGCTCAAGGGCGCCGCCAGGCCCGTCCAGCGACAGCCAATCGCCGGCGGAAAGCCTCTCGCCGAAGGCCAGGGGGGAATCCGGCATCCTCGCCTCGACGGATCCCCGTTGAACCGACAAGGCGAGCCGGTCGGCGTCGCGGCTGACGTCGAAGGCGGTGCGGAGAGCCGTCGCCGTCAGATTGCCGGCGACGGCCTGGAACGGGCGGTCGGGCGAAGCGGCGACGTCGAAGAAGGCCATGCCGGCCAGGAGCTCGACCCGGCGCATGGCGGGGGAGATCTCGCTTCGCATGGCGCTGTCGGGACCGAGCGAGATCTTCGTGCCGTCCGAAAGGGCAATGTCGCGGATTTCGCCAGTGGAAGTGATGTGATCGGCCCTGGCGCGCAGCACCAAGCCCGGACCGAACAGGGCGCCGGCGCCGAGCGCTGCGGCGATGCCGGCGCCGCCGAGGACGAAGCCTCGCCGCGAGATCCCTTCTTTCGGCCCGGCGCCGCGCCGATCTTCGAGAACCTTGCCAGCCATGCCGTGGATCTCGGCGGCCTCCGCCCAGGCCGCCTCGTACTCGGGCCCCCGGGCGCGCCAGCGCTTCACGAGATCGCCGGCGACCGGATTTGCCGGATCGCTTTGAAGACGGATGACGAGATCGAACGCCTCCTCGAACAGCCGGTCGTCGTTCGACGGTTTTTCAGTCATGCGTGCCCGAATCCCTGTCCTGCCATTCGCAAGGCGAGGTCTCGCCTTCACCCTATCTGGAACGAATGAAAACCGGCAATTTTTACCGGCAAGGACGAACGACGCGTCCCGCCGGACGACGCATGGGCGGCTGCGACGGCCCGGCACGGGGCACCGGGGGCCGAAAAGCCGGGGATAGTCCTGCCGATGTCACGATTCGACCGCCGGGGACGGCTCGTGGAGAGGCCGGGCATGGGCTATGGGTCGCAGGATGAAAGCCGCCCAGACGCGCCAGTTCGATCTTTTCGCCGCGCCGCATCCCGGCCCGGAGCAGCCGGCGCGAAGCAAAGCAGCCGCCTCACGACGGCCCGGTGCGTCGATGCCGCGTACGGCTGCCCTGGCCGACCCCGAGGCCATGGCTCGGCATCTGGAGGCGACCGGGAACTACCGCGTCCTGCGCCGGCTCGAACCGCGTCCGGTGCTTTCGCCTTGGACACTCACCATGAAGCGGGCGGGCGAGAAGATCGGCGTCATCCTCGACACCGAGACCACCGGCCTCGACGCATCCACCGACGAGATCATCGAACTCGGCATGGTGATGTTCACCTATGACGCGAACGGCATCGGCGACGTCGTTTCGGTCTTCAGCCGGTTGCGCGAGCCGGCGCGGCCGATAAGCCCGCAGATCACCCGCATCACCGGCATCACCGACGAGATGGTAACAGGCAAGACGATCGACCCGGCGGAGGTCGCCGCTTTCGTCGCGCCGGCAGATCTCGTCATTGCCCACAACGCCAAGTTCGACCGCCCTTTCTGCGAGCGCTTCGCGCCAGGATTTGCCGACAAGCCCTGGGCCTGCTCGGTCGCCGAAGTCGACTGGAGCGAGCTGGGCTTCGAGGGGGCGAAGCTCACCTATCTGGTCGGCCAGTGCGGCCTCTTCCACAACGGCCACCGGGCCGTCGACGACTGCCATGCGCTTCTGGAAGTCCTCGCCTTCGAAACCGCGACGGGTGCCACCGGCTTTTCCCGCCTCGTCGCCTCGGCCGAACGCCGCTGCTGCCGGATTTTCGCAGTCGGCAGCCCGTTCGAGCTGAAGGACGTTCTCAAGGCGCGCGGCTATCGCTGGAACGACGGCAATGACGGGCGTCCGAAAAGCTGGTGGACCGAGGTCGACGAGGCGGCCTTTGCGGAGGAATGCCGGTTCCTGCGCGAGGAGATCTATCGGCACGACTGGGAGCCGCTGAGCCAGTGGCTGACGGCGGCCGAGCGCTACAAGGGCTGAGCGCCGCAGCGTCCTGGCCCGCCGGCATGATCGCCTCGCCGTTTTGGGGCGGCTTTCGACGTGGAGGGACCTGATGCTGCGCTTTTCCGCCAATCTCGGCTTTCTGTGGACCGAGCTTGCGCTCCCCGATGCGATCCGCCGGGCCAGGGGGGCGGGGTTCGAGGCCGTCGAGTGCCACTGGCCCTACGACGTCGATCCGGACGCGGTGAGGGCCGCGCTGGAGGAAACCGGCCTGCCGATGCTCGGCCTCAACACCCGCCGCGGCAGGCCCGGCATCGACAACGGCCTTGCCGCCCTTCCCGGCCGCGAGGCCGAGGCGCGGGCGGCGATCGACGAAGCCTTCGCCTATGGCGCGCGGATCGGCGCGAGGCGGGTCCACGTGATGGCGGGCAAGGCCTTTGGCGTCGCGGGTGCGCGCAAGACCTTCGAGACCAATCTCGCGCATGCCTGCGACGTCGCCGCCCGCCACGCGATGGGGGTCCTGATCGAGCCGCTGAACCACCGCGACGCACCCGACTATTTCCTCATCGGCCTTGCGATGGCCGCCGACATCGTCGCGCGCCTCGCCCGGCCGGAGCTGTCGATCATGTTCGACTGCTACCATCTGCAGATCACCGGCGGCGATCTTGCCGAAAGCTTCAGGTCCCATCGGGAAATGATCGGCCATGTCCAGATCGCCGCCGTCCCTTCGCGCGCCGAGCCGGACGGCGGGGAAGTCGCCTATGACCGGCTGCTTCCGATGTTCGAGGTCGCCGGCTACGACGGTTTCGTCGGGGCGGAGTACAGGCCCGCGACGACGACGGATGCGGGGCTCGGCTGGATGGCGGCGTATCGGCCATGATGCCGTCGGCCCGGGCGAGGCGTCCCTGCAGCGGCCGCGGGCGCCGGCATGGGCGGGGCGGCGGTCCGGCCGGTTGAGTACGGCGCGCCGTGTCTGGATCGCTCCGATGGTCGATGGTCGATGGTCGATGGACGAGCCATTGCCAATTGGCAACGAAACCACTATTTCATGCCAAAAGCCGATGACTGCCGGAGATCGCCTGTGCCCGCATTGGAACTCGTTCACGCCCGCCCCGCCGAGCCCGCGCCTGCCGTCATGGGCGGTGCCGACGCCGCGGCCGCGGCGCGGGCGGTGGTCAATCTGTTCGCGCGTTGGGGTCTGTCCGACCGGGACGCCTGCATCCTCCTCGGCGGCATCGCCCCGCGCAGTTGGGCGCGCTGGAAGAAGGGCGAGTTGCCGAAGCTCACCCGCGATCTCGGCGCCCGACTCTCCAATCTCCTCGGCATTCACAAGAGCCTGCGCATCGTCTTTGCCGAGCCCGAGCGCGGCTATGGCTGGATCTCCCGGCCGAACGCGGCTTTTGGCGGGCGCTCCGCGCTGGAGGTGATGCGGGGCGGCGAATTGACCGACCTGATGCGCGTTCGCCGCTATCTCGACGCCGAGCGGGGCGGCTGGTGAGACGCCGCAAGGGCGGGCCGCGATGACGGCGACGCCGCCGCTTTCCCGGCTGCGCTGGCCGGCGACCCACCGCATCATCCGCTCGGTCTTTCCGCCGATCGACCTCTTCGAGGACATCGCCGACCCGGCCGACTGGGATGCCCTGGCGCGCGCCGAGGCGGCGACCAATCCGAGGCTCGCCGAAACGATCGGCCATCTCGACGCCGTGCCCTTGGAACGGCGCGTTTCGGGGCCGGGCGCCAGCTGGGCGATGGCGCCCTTCACCCATTTCTCGCCCGACCGGCCGAGCCGCTTCTCCGACGGCTCCTTCGGTATCTACTACGCCGGCGACCGCATCGAGGTGGCGCTGTTCGAGACGATCCATCACCACCAGCGCTTCATGGCCGCGACGGCCGAGCCCCCCGGCTGGACGTCGCAGTTTCGCGAACTCGTCGGCAGGCTCGACGCGGAGCTGCACGATCTCGGTGGAGGAGGGTGGCAGCCGTGCCTCGAGCCGGACGACTACGCGCCGTCGCAGGCGCTCGCCCAGCGTCTCAGAGGCGAGGGCTCCGACGGCATCGCCTATCCGAGCGTCCGCTTTCCGGGCGGCCGTTGCCTCGCGGCCTTCTGGCCGGACGTGGTCGGCGTGCCGGCGCAGGGCCGGCACTATTCCTATCATTGGGACGGCGCGAGGGTCGATCTCCTGCGCGAAGAGGCCTCGGGCGAGACCTATGCGGTGAGAGACTAGGCGCGCTGACCCGCCTGGGCGTTGACGCAGAGGACGAGCAGGCGGATTCTGCATGCCGGCTGCCGCCGTCTGGCCTTGCCTGATAATTGCCATTGCGGAACGAGTGTCACGAGGGGGGCGTGACGCAAGCGGTGCCATGGCCGATCGGGAAGTCCAAAATGGACCGTTTGTGAGCGGCATCGCCCGATATCGACAAAAATTAGCTTGCAGCGCTTTCGAGCATGCGCGATAAATGGGATCACCTTTTTGATACAGTTTGGTGGCCCGACGCGCTCCATGTCCCGCATTTTTGCCTATGTCCGGGTCTCGACCGTCGGACAGACCACAGAGAATCAGCTCGGCGAGATCCGCGCGGCGGGGTTTCAGGTTGAGCCGCGCCGGATCGTCGCCGAAACCGTCTCCGGCTCGGTCGCCGCGTCCGAGCGGCCCGGCTTCGCCAAGCTCGTCGATCGGCTGGAGGAGGGCGACATCCTCGTCGTCACCAAGCTGGACCGGCTCGGCCGCAATGCGATGGACGTGCGCAAGACCGTCGATCGGCTCGACGAAGGCGGGATCAAGGTGCACTGCCTGGCGCTCGGCGGCGTCGATCTGACGAGCCCGGCGGGGCGCATGACGATGGGCGTGATCAACGCCGTCGCCGAATTCGAGCGCGACCTTCTGATCGAGCGCACCCAGGCCGGGCTGATCCGCGCCAAGGCCGAGGGCAAGACGCTCGGCCGTCCGCCGCGCCTGACCGAAGTCCAGAGACAGGCCGTGATCCGCAAGCTGGAAGACGGCGCCTCGATTTCCCGGCTGGCGCGAGACTTCGATGTAAGCCGGCTGACCATCACGCGTGTCCGGGATAGAACGAAGGACGCGCCGAAGCCGGATGGGGGCGCGGGGAGGGGCGCGATCGACTGCTCCGGGGAGGCACCCGATGCCGATCCGGCCTGAACACCGGCACTTCTACCCGATCGACTGGCGCGAGCTCTCCGCCGCCATCCGCTTCGGCCGCGCCAAGGGCCGCTGCGAGCATTGCGGGCGGCGGCATGGCGAAAGGGTCTACCATCTTCCCGGCGGTCGCTGGTTCGACGAGGCGGCCGGGCGCTGGCGCGACGGGCGCTGGCGATTGCTGCGCCATGCCTTGCCGGACCCGAGGCAGGCGGATCCCGAGAACGGAGCGGCAATGCAGCTGGCTGGGGCCGACCAGCCGTGGCGGCTCCTGGAGGTGCGCCTCTCCTGCGCCCATCTCGATCAGGACACCGCCAACAATTCCGGCGACAACCTCGCCGCGCTCTGCCAAGCCTGCCATCTCAATCACGACCGGCCCTGGAACATGAAGAAGCGGCGGCTGACGATCCTGATGCGTCGCGCCATCGGCGATCTGTTCGAAGGGCCATATCGGAAATGATCGACCGGACGGGTTGAACGCCGCCGGTCATGGCTCTGCGGCAACCCGAGCGAATGCATGTCGGGAGCGTAAGGCGCCTCGGCACACGGCCGATCGGGGGTGATTGCGCTGGCTTCCGGTGCGATGAGCGACCAAGGCTATGCGTCCTTCCTGTAGGGCCAGCGCGGCTGCGAGGACGGCGCAAAGCGTCTCCCGCCGGGTCGGCGACGTGCTAAAGCCATGCCGGACCTGGAAGGCCCGCCCGGACCATCCGTTGACAGCTGCCAAGTCGGCGGCTGACGAGAAGAGAGCCCATGCGACGATCCTACACCCCGACCATCGGTGAGCTCGAAACCCTGCGGGCCCTGGCAGAGGCGGGCTCGGCGACGCGGGCGGCGCATACTCTCGGCCTGACCCAGAGCGCCATCAGCCGCTCGCTCCGGAGCCTCGAGGAGCGGCTCGGCGTGCGGCTGTTCCACCGGGTGCGTCAGCGGCTGATCCTTTCGGATGCCGGACGCTCCTTCCTGCGCGATGCCGAGCGGATCCTCGCCGACCTCGACGGCGCGGCGCTGACGGTCATGTCATTCGGCGGCCGCGAACAGCTTCTTCGCCTCGTCGTCCTGCCGACCTTCGCCAGTGCTTGGCTGATCCCGCGGCTCCCCCGCCTCGCCGCGACTGCACCGGACATCACCATCGATCTCACCTCGGCACTGGGGCCGGTGGATTTTTCCCGCGACCCGGCGGATGCGGCGATCCAGCGGCTGGAGCTGCGTTCGCGCGGGGCCGAGGCGATCGCGCTCCTCGACGAAACGCTGATCGTCGTCGCCAGCCCGAACGTCGCCGGACGATCGGGCGGCCTCACCGACGGCGAGCTCGCCGAGCTGCCGCTCTTGCAGCAGGCGACGCGGCCCGATCTCTGGCTGCGCTGGTTCCAGGTGGCGAAGATGGACGCCGTCAGCATCCTTCGCGGGCCGCGCTTCGAACATTTCGGCATGGTTCTCTCGGCAGCGCGGGCGGGGCTCGGCGCGGCGCTGGTGCCCCATGTCCTCGTCGAGGAGGAAATCGCCTCCGGACGGCTGGTGCGCGCCTCGGCCCGCAGTCTCGACGGCGGCTCGCCCTACGGCCTGATCTTCCCGCCGCAGCAGGCCGACAACCCGGCCTTCACGGTGTTTCGCGACTGGCTGGTGGCGGAATCCGCCAGTTCGGCGCGCACGGCCGATCCGGCCTGACCCGCGCGGGTTCAGCGGCCTCGCACGGCGGCCTGCCCGGCGATGCGACCGAGGGTGACGGCGGTCAGAAGCCTATGCCTGCGGGTGGAACGACAAGTTGGACGATCGCCGCCCTGCCCCGTGCGGCTGGCGCCGCTGGCCGATGCTTTTTCGCCGGGCTTGCCTCGCTCGATGGCAAGGCGGGGCCTTGAGGAACTGGAACGCCCCGCCCTTCGACGTCATGATCGATCCTCATGACTTTGCAAGTCCAATTCGTTTGAAGCCCCTCGCCCGCCGGTGCTATCACCGCGGCCGAACGCAAAGACATTCGGGAGAATTCTCATGGCCCTGAAGCCCAAGGACGCGCCGGATCTCGGCCGGTTCGACTGGGCGGACCCGTTCCGCCTTTCCGCCCAGCTGTCCGAGGACGAGCGCATGCTCGCCGAGGCGGCGCGCAACTTCGCCGAAAGCCGCCTCGCCCCCGCCGTCGTCGAAGCGGCGCGCGAGGAGCGGATCGACCCGTCGATCTTCCCGGCGATGGGCGAGATGGGGCTTCTCGGCGTGACCATTCCCGAAGAATATGGTGGCATCGGCGCCTCCTATGTCGCCTATGGCCTCGTCGCCCGGGAGATCGAGCGGATCGATAGCGGCTATCGCTCGATGATGTCGGTGCAGTCCTCTCTCGTCATGTATCCGATCTACGCCTATGGCACCGAGGAGCAGCGTCGGCGCTACCTGCCGAAGCTCGCCTCCGGCGAGTTCATCGGCTGCTTCGGCCTCACCGAGCCCGACGCCGGCTCCGACCCCGGCGGCATGAAGACCGTCGCAAAGAAGACCGAGGGCGGCTATGTCCTCAACGGCTCGAAGATGTGGATCTCCAATTCGCCGATCGCCGACGTCTTCGTCGTCTGGGCGAAGTCCGAGGCCCATGGCGGCAAGATCAAGGGCTTCGTCCTCGAAAAGGGCATGAAGGGCCTCACCGCCCCGAAGATCGGCGGCAAGCTGTCCCTGCGGGCCAGCGTCACCGGCGAGATCGTGCTCGACGGCGTCGAGGTCTCGGAAAACGCGCTTCTGCCGAATGTCGAGGGGCTGAAGGGGCCGTTCGGCTGTCTCAACCGAGCCCGCTACGGCATTTCATGGGGCGTCATGGGCGCGGCGGAAGCCTGTTTCCACGCCGCCCGCCAATACGGCCTCGACCGCAAGCAGTTCGGCAGGCCCCTCGCCCAGACCCAGCTGTTTCAGAAGAAGCTCGCCGAGATGGAGACCGAGATCGCCCTCGGGCTTCAGGCCTCGCTCCGGGTCGGCCGCCTGATGGACGAGGCGAATGCCGCCCCGGAGATGATCTCGCTGATCAAGCGCAACAACTGCGGCAAGGCTCTCGACATCGCCCGGATGGCCCGCGACATGCACGGCGGCAACGGCATTTCCGAGGAATTCCCGGTGATGCGCCACATGATCAATCTCGAGACCGTCAACACCTATGAGGGCACCCACGACGTCCACGCGCTGATCCTCGGCCGCGCCGTGACCGGGCTGCAGGCCTTCTTTTGATGGCCGATGCGCCGCTGAAGGGCCTCAAGGTCGTCGAGCTCGCCCGCATCCTCGCCGGTCCCTGGATCGGCCAGACGCTGGCCGATCTCGGCGCCGAGGTGATCAAGGTCGAGGCGCCGGAAGGCGACGATACGCGGACCTGGGGCCCACCCTTCATCCAGCGCGACGGCGAGGAACGGCCGACGGCCGCCTATTTCCACGCGGCTAACCGGGGCAAGCAGAGCTTCGTCTGCGACTTCAAGGACGAGGCGCAGTTGGAGGCGCTGAAACGGCTGATCGATGACGCCGACATCGTCGTCGAGAACTTCAAGGTCGGGGGTCTCAGGCGCTTCGGCCTCGACTACGACAGCCTTTCAGCGCGCAATCCCCGCCTCGTCTACGCCTCGATCACCGGCTTCGGCCAGACCGGGCCGGAGGCGTCGCGGCCGGGCTACGACTTCCTGATCCAGGGGATGTGCGGGATCATGGACCTGACCGGCGATCCCGAGGGCGAGCCGCAGAAGATCGGCGTCGCCTGGATCGACATCCTGACCGGGCTCTACGGCACCATCGCCATCCAGGCGGCGATCATCGAGCGGCAGCGTTCCGGGCTCGGCCAACATGTCGACCTCGCCCTCCTCGACTGCGGCGTCGCAGCGCTCGCCAACCAGGCGATGAACGCTCTCGTCTCCGGCAAGGCGCCGCGGCGCATGGGCAATGCCCATCCGAATATCGTGCCCTATCAGGTCTTCGCGGCAAGCGACGGCCACGTCATCGTCGCCTGCGGCAACGACCGGCAGTTTGCGAATCTCTGCCGGGTGCTCGATCTCGGCGCCCTCGCCGCGGACCCCGCCTTCGCCACCAATCCGGCGCGGGTGGAGAACCGCGAGCGGCTGACCGCCCTCCTCGGCCCGGCCATTGCCCGGCAGAACCGCGCGGACATCATCGCCGCACTGGAGGCTGCCGGCGTTCCCGGCGGGCCGATCAACACCGTCGCCGAGGCCCTTGCGGAGCCGCAGATCGAAGCGCGCGGCCTGAAGATCGAGGCCGGCGGCGTGCCGGGGCTGAGAACGCCGATCGTGTTTTCGCGGAGCGGGCTGGAGACCGACAGGCCGGCGCCGGCGCTGGATGCGGCGAAGGGGATCGAGACGGCCCGTTTCGGGGTGTGAGGCACGCAGCGGGCAGAAACGGTCGAGCGTATCACCGGGCTCTGAGCGGCCTGATCTTCGACCTGCTCGGTCCTCACGGCGACGGTCAAGCCTGACGACTAATCGTCGCCGCGACCGCTCGACGTTTGCGCGCGTGTTCAACAGTCGGAACTGGTGTTGAACATCCCTTGTCGGCAGGGCCACATTCCGGCATGTTCAACGATCATTTCGAGTGTTGAACATGCCGCGCCATTCGCCGATCGCCCACGCCGCCTATCACGATCTCCTGCGCTCGCTGCTCGAGGAACACGCGGGCGAATTGCGCGGCACGCCGACCCGCGTCGCCCGCGGCGGCAAGGTCTATTGGTACGACAGCTATCGGGTCGGCACCGAGGTGCGCAAAAGCTATATCGGCGAGGATACCCCTGCCCTGTCCGAGCGGCTCGCACGCCATGCGGCGATCGCCGCCGATGCCAAGGACCTCCAGCGCGAGCGAGCGCGGCTGATCCGGATCCTTCGCGCCGAAGGCTTCATGGGTCTCGACGCCACCACCGGCAGCCTGGTCGCGGCGATGGCGAAGGCCGGGCTCTTCCGCCTCGGCGGCACCATCGTCGGCACCCACGCCTTTCGCCTCTACGAAGGCGAGCTCGGCATCCGCTACCGGCTCGACGACACCGCCCAGACCGACGATCTCGACATCGCCAGCTTCGAGCGGCTGTCGCTCGCCGTCGAGGACGAAACCGCGCCGCCGCTCGGCGAGGTACTTGCGGGTTTCGCCTTCGATCCGGTGCCGTCTCTCGAGGTGAACGCGACCTGGCGGTGGCGGCAGACGAAGGGCAATGCCCTGGTCGAATTCCTCACCCCGGCCTTCGACGAAGAGGAAGGCCTCAGGCCGCTGAAGGCACTCGGCGTCAGCGCCCGGGCGCTGCATCATCTCAACTATCTGATCGCCGAGCCGATTGCCGCGGCTCTCGCCTATCGCGCCGGCGTGCTGGTGCAGATCCCGCGGCCGGAGCGCTTTGCCGTCCACAAGCTGATCGTCGCGGCGAGGCGGTCGGGCGCCGATCGGCTGAAGTCGGAGAAGGATCGGCGCCAGGCCGCCTTTCTGATCGAGGCCCTGGCGGAGGACCGGCCCGACGATCTGCGCGAGGCCTATGAGGATGCGCTGTCGCGAGGGCCTCGCTGGCGCGAACGGATCGCTGCCAGCCTTGAGAGATTGCCGGCGACCCGCGCGCGGCTGGAAGAGCTGGGGTGAGGCCGCCCGTCCGTTGGATCCGGGCGGAACGCGCCCACCGAAGCTTGCGCGAAGATGGCTCATGGTTTGGGGACGCTTGACTCGACTCGCGCACTTGCCCATCGTTCGCTTACGGAAAACAAGCGTCGATCCATCTTGGCAACGTAACAGGATCGAAAGCCCGCAGCCGCGTCGGCAGATCGTAGTTCGGTGACGTCGTCCTTGGGCGGTCAAACGGGCTTCGCCGAGCTGGCGTAAGTCGCGGCTTCGATCAATCCGGCAGCGGGGCGGGACCTTTCGCGCCGGCGCAGGAGAGGAAAGGCGTTCGTCATGGCCGAGGATGCAACCCAGCGAGCCGGTGCCCCCGGCCCGACACGAAACGAGACCGGCGCGGTGGCAGAGGCACGAAACACAGAGGTGAGAACGGTGCGGGGCCATGCCGACGAGGCGATCGCCCGCGACGCCGAGCTTCTGTCGGCGCAGCTCAGCCAGATGCGCGAGCGGCTGTTTCCGCCATCGGCAAAGAAGGCGCTGCGCTCCTTCACCTCGGGCGAGGCGGCCAAGCTGATCGGCGTCTCGGACGGCTATCTGCGCCAGCTGTCGATCTCCGGCGAGGGACCGCAGCCCGAGACCGGCCCCGGCGGGCGGCGCTCCTATACGCTGGAGACGATCAATGCGCTGCGTCGCCATCTCGCCGGCCAGCACGAGAAGGGCAGCCCCAAGGCGCGGCAATATCTGAAATGGCGCGAGCCGGGCGAACATCTCCAGGTGATCGCCGTCACCAACTTCAAGGGCGGCTCCGGCAAGACCACGACCTCGGCCCATCTCGCCCAATATCTCGCCCTCGAGGGCTATCGGACGCTGGCGATCGATCTCGATCCCCAGGCCTCTTTCTCGGCGCTGCTCGGCTACCAGCCGGAACTCGATCTCTCCGGCAACGACACGCTGTACGGCGCGATCCGCTACGACGAGCTGCGCCGCCCGCTGCGCGAGGTGGTGCGGCCGACCTATTTCGACGGGCTGTCGCTGGTGCCGGGCAATCTCGAACTGCAGGAGTTCGAGCACACGACGCCGCGCCAATTGGCCGAACGCGGCGCCACCGACGACCTGCCGTTCTTTGCCCGGATCGGCGCGGTCATCGAGGAGATGGAGGCGGAATTCGACGTCGTCGTCATCGACTGCCCACCGCAGCTGGGTTTCCTCACCCTCGGGGCGCTCTGCGCCGCGACCTCGGTCGTCGTCACGGTCCATCCGCAGATGCTGGACGTCGCCTCGATGAGCCAGTTCCTGTTCATGACCGCCGATCTGCTCTCGGTTGTGCGGGAGGCGGGCGGGACGCTCGGCTTCGACTTCCTGCGCTATCTCGTTACACGCTACGAGCCCCATGACGGGCCGCAGGCGCAGATCGCCGGTTTTTTGCGCGCCCAGTTCGGCGAGCGGGTTTTGACCAACGCCATGCTGAAGTCGACGGCGATCTCCGATGCCGGCCTCACCAAGCAGACGCTTTACGAGGTCGGCCGGGAGAATTTCACCAGGGGCACCTACGACCGGGCGATGGAATCGCTGTCGGCGGTCAATGGCGAGGTCGAGGCGCTGATTCGCGCCGCCTGGGGGCGGCCGTGAGGAAGATATCCGACCGCGTCGAGACGACCGGCCTCGGGGCTGTACGCTTCTCGAAAAACGACGACGGTTCAGTGGCTTGCAGGCGGTTTCGGCATCGTTTGCGGGCCACTTCGCGGCTCCGTTCGGAAAAAACTTATCCCCACCCCGCGCCGCCTCGTTCATCCTGGCGCGACGGGCCGGCCATGGCTGAGATGCATCCAAGCGAAAGGGAGGGAAGGCGATGGTGAAACGCAAGGACGCTTTGCGCGCCCTCCTCTCCGCCGCCCCAGGCGATGCCAAGAGCGGCTCGCAGCATGCAGGTGAAGAGCCGGCGGGACGCAACAGCGCTCAGGACGACGCGCCCTCCCCGTCCCTGCCCGCCGCATCGGATGAGGCGCCCCGCGAACCCCATCGCGAGCATGCGCGCTCGGGCGCGATCAACGCCATGCGCAGCTCCTGGGGCGAACTCCAGAAGGAGGCCGAAGCCGCCCGGAAGCTGCGCGAGGACGTGCGCGCCGGTGGCCATGTCGTGTCGATCGATCCGCAGATGATCCTGCCCTCGCCGGTGGTCGACCGGCTGTCGCGGGCCGGCGATCTCGATCCGGGCTTCGACGCCCTGAAGGCCTCGATCGCCGCCGACGGGCAGAGCGTGCCGGTGCTGCTTCGCCCGCATGGCGACCCGGCCAAGGCGGCCGCCGGCTTCTTCGAGACCGCCTATGGCCATCGCCGGGTGCGGGCGGCGAAGGATCTGGGGCTCCCGGTCAAGGCGATCGTCCGGCCGCTCACCGACGACGAACTGGTGCTCGCGCAGGGCCGCGAGAACGCCGAGCGGCGCGACCTCACCTTCATCGAGCGGGCGTTCTTCGCCAAGGGGCTGGAGGCGCGCGGCTTTTCCCGCGAGACGATGCGCGCGGCGCTCGGTATCGACAACACCGAGCTCACCCGACTCCTCCAGGTGGCTCACCGGATCCCGGTGGCGATTGCCGAGGCCGTCGGCCCGGCGCCGAAGGCCGGGCGGCCGCGCTGGGGCGAGCTCGGCGAAAAGATCGAGCGCCAGGGCGGGCGCGAGGTCGCGATGGACTTCGTCGCGCGCGACGCCTTCCGCGCTCTGACGGATTCCGACGCACGGTTTCGCGCGCTCTACAAGCGCATGGACCGCAGCTCGCGTGGCCGCGAGGCCGCCGGTGAAAGAAAGATCACCGTCAATGACGGCATTGTTCTGGCGGTGGCAAGAAGCGGGCCGCGGTCGCGCCCTGCGCTGGCCTTCCAGACCGGCGACGCCGAGGCCTTTGCCGATTTTGTCGCGGCGCGACTGCCGGGGCTCTACCGGGATTTCCAGGCGGCGGCCGAGGATGGCCGGGAGACTGAAGGCTCGGTGGACGGACCGTCGGAGGACACGTCGACCTGAAGGCCAGGCGACGAATTTCACCGCTCGTCGATCGGTTTCGACGAGCAAGACGCGACTGAAAATGGAGACGCGAAAGACGGCAAAAGAAAAGGCCCCGAAGCGGGAGCCGCAACAGGACCTGATCTGTAAGACTAGACACCTTCCGATCTAGGCCCTCCCGACTTACACGTCAAGCAGCTTCGCGGTTCCCCGCCACGGGCTTTTCTTGCCTCGCGCAAGGAAGGCGAACGTGACGGAACAAGGATGGCGTGCGCCTCGCGCACGGAGGACGCCCGGCCGGGAAACGGTTTTCGGGCAGGCGACGACGCACGCCGACGTGGCGGGAATGACGGCGGCCAGGAGCTCCAGCGCCGCTCCCCGCACCCGCTCTGGGACCAAGGCGGAAGCTACCGAGCAGCCCGCCTTCAAGGCCGAACCACCCTCCCAGGTCTTCACGGCCAAGGCGGCGATCTGGGCGGATTTTCGCGCCGGGCTGATTTCGCTCGAGGAGGCCGAGCGGCGCTCGGCAAGGATCGGCGCAGCCGCCGAAGCGTCCGTCGATTGCCCCGCGCCTCGAAAGAAAGGCCGCGCCCCTCGGCCGACCCCCCGGCCGCGCCACACCCGCCCTGCCCCAAAGCCGTCGCGGCAATATGCCAATCCGATGGCGACGACGGCGATGCGCGACGACCGGCTCACCCCCGGCGCCAAGGCGTTGCTCGTCGTCCTGCGGGCCCGCTGCGGCAAGGGCCGGGTGACGCAGTTCGCCAAGGCGACGCTGGCGGCGACGATGCAGCGCTCAGCCCGCACCATCCGCCGCTATCTCCTCGACCTCGAACGCTTCGGCTACATCGCCGCGCGCATCCGCAAGACGGCAAAGGGGTTCCACACCGGGCTGGTGATAACGCTGACGAACAAGGTGCTGCCGTTCTTCGCCGAACAGTCAGGCCTCGCCGCCTGGCTGGCGGAGGCGCCGGAGCGCGAGCGTCTGCCGTTTCCCCCCTTCGCCGCGACCCGCCGGGCAGCAGCAGCCACGTCCCTGCCCGTGCCGGCGCTGGTGATCGAAATGCAACGAAAACCGACATTCCAAGGTGTGACAGTGCTGTCGCCCAACAACCATATCCATCAAGATTCTTCTTTAAGGAGAAGATTTCGCCGGGAGATATCTGAGGGGCTTTGGTGCAAGGGCGGCGGATAGACCTGACCCAGCCCGCTTGCCACGCCAGAAGAGGATGAATCGCTTGGAGAGAGACGAGCGGATGAGGGCGCTTGGCTTGAAATTACCGGAACCCCTTGGCCAGATTGCGAGGCCTTTGATCAAGCCGGATCAGAGCCGGAAGACGTCGTTGACAGCTGTCAACGCGACGGCGGCGGCTGACGTCCCTTGCCCTTCGGCCACGGGACGCGTCGTGTTGGCATGAGACCATCATCGCTATGGCTGACATTCTTCGAGAGCCGTGATCGATAAGACCCGTGCCTTTCTGATTGCACCACCTAGAGGCCACTCCTCGGTGGGATCGACGACTTCAGCCAGAAGCTTGCTCTCGCCCTGACCGAAGTCCGTGAGGCGGATCGAGATCCTCTGCACCATCATTGTGAGGAAGACCGATCGTGGTTTCGATAATCTGGCTGAATTGGCTGTCGAGGCGGCAAGAAAACTGGTGCCGCAGGTCCCGGGCAACGGCAAATGGGGGCGTGATGCGATCGCCAATCACTGGCGTCTCGCGACCGTTTCCTGCCGAGGCGCGGGCCATTTCTCTTCGGCGGTGCCATCGCAGAAAAGCTCACCGGGAGCGGGCAGCTGGCTCCGGCAAACGATTGGATGATTGCCGAGTTGCGTCAGCTTTTGGCCAGCCTCAACGATGGCGAGAACGCCGGAGACTGAGCCATTGACAGCTGTCAACGACACACGGGAAGAGTGCGCGTCAAAGCCATGCGGGCTGTCCTTCTCCCTCCTGCCCGCATGGCGCAAAAGATTGCATGCAATTGCCGCAATTGCTCAGAACTGCAGCAATCTGGCGCGTGCTTCCCCGCCCCAACCCATTGCCAACGCGCTATCTCAGACTTGGCACGGCCATTGCATGCAATCCAACCCGAGGCCCGGGCGCGTGTTCCCGGGGCGTCGCGGCCAGCCCTCGGGAAGCCGCCGCGGCGAGACACATGAACCGGGCACCTCGGGATGGCCGGGGACCAGACAAAGGGACGACCGATGCTGCCAATGAACCGCCGCCGCTTCCTTGCCACCACCGCTGCGCTGTCAGCCGCACCGCTGCTCGGCCGGGTGAGCCCCGCCTTCGCCGCGTCGTTGACTGCCGGCTTCGTCTATGTCGGCCCGCGCGACGACTATGGCTACAACCAGTCCCATGCCGAGGGCGCCGCGGCGATCAGGGACATGGCGGGCCTCACGATCATCGAGGAAGAGAACGTCGCCGAGAGCGACGCCGTCGTCAAAACCATGGAATCGATGATCCAGCTCGACGGCGCCGGGCTGATCTTCCCGACGTCCTTCGGCTACTACAATCCCTTCGTCGTCGACACCGCCAAGGCCTACGAGGACGTCCAGTTCCGCCATTGCGGGGGTCTGTGGACTGACAAGGACCCGAAGAACGCCGGCTCCTATTTCGGCTATATCGGCACGGCGCAGTATATCTGCGGCATCATCGCCGGCCATATGACCAAGTCGAAGCGCCTCGGCTTCGTCGCGGCCAAGCCCATCCCGCAGGTTCTGCTCAACATCAACGCCTATACGCTCGGCGCGAGAAGCGTCGATCCGGAGATCACCACGCAGGTGATCTTCACCGGCGACTGGGCGATGCCGGTCAAGGAGGCCGAGGCGGTCAATGCGCTGGTCGATCAGGGCGCCGACGTCCTGACCTGCCATGTCGATAGCCCGAAGGTGTTCGTCCAGACCGCTGCCGGCAGGGGCGCCTATGTCACCGGCTATCACACCAGCCAGGCCCCGCTCGCCCCGGAGAAATACCTCACCGGCGCCGAGTGGCACTGGGCGACCGTCTACAAGATGTTCGCCGAGAAGGCGCTCGCCGGCGAGGAGCTGCCGAATTTCGTCCGCGGCGGTCTGGCCGAAGATTTCGTCAAGATCTCCGACTACGGCCCGGCCGTCACGGAGGAGGCAAAGAAGCAGGCCGATGCCGTCAAGGCCGAGGTGATGAAGGGCGGCTTTGCCGTCATAAAGGGGCCGCTGAAGGACAACAAGGGCAACGACGTCGTCGCCGCCGGCAACGAATATCCCGAGACCGCCATCGAGCTCGAGAGCATGGACTACCTCGTCGAGGGCGTCATCGGCTCGACCTCGTGAGGGCGCGATGAGCGAGATCACCGACCCGGCGCCGCTCTTTCGCCCGCGCGCCCGTCCGCTCCTCGGTGAGGTCGGGCGGCGGCGGCTGGAAGGCTTTCTCATTCCGCTGATCGCGCTTCTTGCCGGTCTGGCGCTGTTCGGCGTGTTCATCGCGGCGAACGGCAAGAGCCCGGCGGAGTTCTACCAGCTGGTCTATCGCGGCGGCTTCGGCACCTGGTTCTCGCTCCAGAACACCATGACGCGGGCAGCGCCGCTGCTTCTCACCGCGCTCTGCGTGGCGCTTCCCGCCCAGCTCGGCCTCGTCGTCATCGGCGGGGAGGGGGCCTTCGTCCTCGGCGGACTCGCGGCGGCCGTGGTCGGCCCGCTCTTCGGCTTTGCGCCGGGCTCGCTTGCCATCCTGATGATGGCGCTCGCCGGCCTCTGCGCCGGGGGCCTGTGGATCGGCCTCGTCGGCGCGATGCGGCATTATCGCGGCATCAACGAGACGATCTCCAGCCTGTTGATGGCCTATATCGCCATCGCCCTGATGAACCATTTCGTCGAGGGCCCGCTGAAGGATCCGGCAAGCCTCAACAAGCCGTCCACCGTGCCGCTGCCCGACGACATGCGGGTCGGCGAGATCCCCGGCATGGACGTTCACTGGGGCTTTTTCGTCGGCATCGTCGCCTGCCTTGCCGCCGGCTTCGTCCTGTCGCGCACCACCTTCGGCTTCGCCGCGCGGATCGCCGGCGGCAACGCCCGGGCCGCGGCCGTGCAGGGGCTTCCCGTCGGGCGGCTGATCCTCGCCTTCACCGCCGCTGCCGGGGCCGCCGCCGGGCTCGCCGGCATGATCCAGGTCGCCGCCGTGCAGGGCTCGGCCAACGCCTCGCTGGCGGCGGGCTACGGCTATACCGGCATCCTCATCGCCTTCCTCGCCCGCCAGAACCCCATCGCGATCATCCCGATGGCGCTGCTCATCGGCGGGATCGACGCCGCCGGTGGCTTCATCCAGCGGCGGATGGATCTGCCCGACGCCACCGTCCTCGTGCTTCAGGGGATCCTTTTCGTCTCGATCCTCGTCTCCGAAACCCTGTCGGGCCGGCTTCTGCCGAGCCGCAACGCCAAGGCGGGAGGGGCGTCATGAACGAGGATCTCGGTCTCTGGGCGGTGCCGATCGCCGTTCTCGGCGGCATGCTGCGGGTGTCGACGCCGTTTCTCTTCGTCAGCCTCGGCGAATGCGTCACCGAAAAGTCGGGCCGCATCAATCTCGGCCTCGAAGGCACGCTCGTCTTCGGCGCCATGGCCGGCTATGGCGGCTCCTATCTCACCGGCAATCCCTGGGCGGGCGTGCTTCTCGCCGGCATCGCCGGCACGCTGTTCGGCCTCCTCCACGCCGCGCTCTGCTCGCTGCCGCGGGTCAACGACATCGCGGTCGGCATCGCGCTGATGATCCTCGGCTCGGGCCTCGCCTTCTTCTTCGGCAAGCCGCTGATCCAGCCCGCCGCGCCGATGCTGCCCGGCCTGTCGCTCGGCGGCTGGTCGGACGTTCCGCAGCTGCGCTCGGCGCTGGAGGTCTCGCCGCTGCTCCTCATCGGCGTCGTCATCGCCGTCTTCCTCCTCTTCGTGTTCAAGCGCACCCGGATCGGGCTGATCCTGCGCATGGTCGGCGACAGCGCCGACGCGGCACGGGCGATGGGCTATCCGATCATTCCCGTTCGCATCACCGCCACCGCCTTCGGCGGCTTCATGGCCGGCATCGCCGGGGCCTATCTGTCGCTCTACTATCCGGGCTCGTGGAACGAGAACATCTCGTCCGGCCAGGGGCTGATCGCCGTCGCGCTGGTGATCTTCGCGCGCTGGAACCCACTTGCCTGCCTCGGCGCGGCGCTGATCTTCGGCGGGGCAGGGGCGCTCGGCCCGGCGCTCCAGTCGGTCGGCGTCACCTCCGGCTACTATCTCTTCTATGCCGCGCCTTACATCCTGACGCTCGCCATCCTGTTCGCCACCTCCTCGCCGCGCCGGGCGCTCGAAGGCGCGCCGCGCGAACTTTCCATCACCAAGTGAACCCAAGGAGCCAAGCCATGAACGGTCTCGGCGGTCTCAACAAATCGGAAAACGGCGTCGTCATCGGCTGCGTCCAGCTGCAGCTGCCGAACGTCGTCACAAAAGCGGACCTGAAGGCGCAGACGGACAAGATCGTCGCCATGGTCGGTAAGGCCCGCCGCAATCTCGGCACGATGGATCTCGTCGTCTTCCCGGAATATGCGCTGCACGGCCTGTCGATGGACATCAACCCGGAGATCATGTGCCGGGTCGACGGGCCGGAAGTCGCGGCGTTCAGACAAGCCTGCGTCGACAACAGGATCTGGGGCTGCTTCTCGATCATGGAGCTGAACCCCGGCGGCATGCCCTACAACACCGGCCTCGTCATCGACGACGCCGGCGAGATCGTCCTCAACTATCGCAAGCTCCACCCCTGGGTGCCGGTCGAGCCGTGGGAGCCCGGCGACAAGGGCATTCCGGTGATCGACGGGCCGAATGGCTGCAAGCTGGCGCTGATCATCTGCCACGACGGCATGTTCCCCGAAATGGCCCGCGAATGCGCCTACAAGGGCGCCGAGATCATGCTGCGCACGGCAGGCTACACCGCGCCGATCCGCCAGTCCTGGCGCTTCACCAACCAGGCCAATTCCTTCCAAAACCTGATGATCACCGCAAACGTCTGCATGTGCGGCTCGGACGGGTCGTTCGATTCTATGGGGGAGGGGATGATCGTCGACTTCGACGGGACGGTGATTGCCCATGGCACCACCGGGCGGCCCGACGAGATCATCACCGCGGAGGTGCGCCCCGATCTGGTGCGCGAGGCCCGCGCCGGCTGGGGCGTGGAAAACAACATCTACCAGCTCGGCCACCGCGGCTATGTCGCCGTGAAGGGCGGCGCGCAGGACTGCCCCTATACCTTCATGCACGACATGGTGGCGGGGAAATACCGGGTGCCGTGGGAGAACGAGGTCAAGGTGACGGACGGCACCTCGTGCGGTTTTCCGGCGCCGACGCGGATGTTCGGGGAGCGCTACGAGGACGCGGCGGAGTGATGTTTTCCGAGGCCCTTTCTTCGAGCGGTCCGGCTGGAGCACCCCCCTCTGTCCTGCCGGACATCTCCCCCACAAGGGGGGAGATCGACCCTGCTCGGATGTCGCCCGCCAACCGCGAAGACCGGGGCCTGCGCAAACGCTTCAGGATAGCAGGCGACCGGCGAAGCCTCCGATCTCCGCCCTTGTGGGGGAGATGCCGGCAGGCAGAGGGGGGTACCGCCGCGCGGCGCCTGACCATCGAGCCGCCCACACATCCCCGACAAGGAGCCCGCCGATGACCACCAACCTAGACGAGCGCATCGACGCCGCCTTCGTCCCCGGCGGCCGCACAGTCGCCTCCGAACCCTATCCCTGGCCCTTCGACGGCAATCTCACGCCCCAGAACACCGCCATCGTCGTCATCGACATGCAGGTCGATTTCTGCGCTCCCGGCGGCTATGTCGATTCCATGGGCTACGACATCTCGCTCACCCGGGCCCCGATCGAACCCATCGCCAGGCTTCTCGAAGTTGCCCGCGAAAAGGACTTCACCGTCATTCACACCCGCGAGGGCCACAAGCCGGACCTTTCCGACCTCCCGGCCAACAAGCGCTGGCGCTCGCAAAGGATCGGCGCCGGGATCGGCGATCAGGGGCCGTGCGGGCGCATTCTGGTGCGCGGCGAGCCGGGTTGGGAAATCATTCCGGAGCTTTCGCCCATCGCCGGCGAGCCGATCATCGACAAGCCGGGCAAGGGCTCGTTCCTCGCAACCGACTTCGATCTCGTGCTCCAGACCAGGGGCATTCGCAACATCGTCCTCACCGGCGTCACCACGGACGTCTGCGTCCACACCACGATGCGCGACGCCAACGATCGCGGCTACGAGTGCCTCATCCTCTCCGACTGCACAGGGGCGACCAAGCTCGAAAACCACCTCGCGGCGCTCGACATGGTGAAGATGCAGGGCGGGGTCTTCGGCGCCGTCGCCACCAGCGACGCCTTCATTGCGGCGATTTCCTGATGCGGCGGGCGCTGGTCCACCGGATCGCCACCGCCGCGCCGGACGACGTCTCCGGCCTGGAAGAGGCGATCGCCGCCGGGCGGATCGATCCGGCCGGGATCGTCGCCATTCTCGGCAAGACCGAGGGCAATGGCTGCGTCAACGATTTCACCCGGGCCTTCGCGGTCTCGGCGCTGACGGCCTGCCTTGCGAAGCATCTGCCCGGCGAGGCGGTGGCGGGCATCGCCATGGTGATGTCCGGCGGCACCGAGGGCGCGCTCTCGCCGCATATTCTCGTGCTCGAGTGCCGCGACGTCGCGGATGAAGCCAGCGAGGGTCCGGCCCTTGCCATCGGCGTCGCCCATACCGGCGATCTCGCGCCGGAACATCTCGGCCGCATGGGGCAGGTCTGGCTGGTGGCCGAGGGCGTCGCCAAGGCGATGCACCGGGCCGGCATCGAGGATCCGGCCGACGTTCACTTCGTCCAGATCAAATGCCCGCTTCTCACCGCCGAACGCATCGCCGCCGCCGAGGCGCGGGGCGAGGCGACGGCAACGCGAGACACGTTGAAATCCATGGGGTTTTCCCGCGGCGCCTCGGCCCTCGGCGTCGCCCTGGCGCTGGGCGAGATCGAGGCCCATGCGATGAACGACGCGGCGATCGGCACGGATGTCGCGCTCTCGTCCGGCCGGGCCAGCGCCTCGGCGGGGGTCGAACTCGCCAACCACGAGATCGTCGTCCTCGGCATGAGCAAGGCATGGTGCGGGCCGCTCGCCATCGACCACGCGGTGATGGCCGACGGCATCGACGTCGAGCCCGTGCGCGAGGCCCTGACGCGGCTCGGCTTTGCCGCCGCGGGCCAGCTTTCGCCGGACGAGCGCCAGCGCCTCGTCGCCCTCCTCGCCAAGGCGGAGTCCGGCTCGACCGGGCGGCTGCGCGGGGCCCGCCACACCATGCTCGACGACAGCGACATCGCCGCCACCCGCCACGCCCGTGCCTTCACCGGAGGCGCGCTGGCGGGGCTCACCGGCCTGACGGAGCTCTTCGTCTCCGGCGGCGCCGAGCATCAGGGGCCGGACGGCGGCGGCCCCGTCGCCGCCATCGCCGCCCGCGCCAAGGGAGTAAGCTGATGTCAGCCGTCGCCATTGTCGAGGACGTCGCAGAGCCGGGCCCCGCCGCCGAGCGGCGCGGCGTGCGCCCGCTGCTCGAAGCCATCGGCCTGACCAAGCGCTTCGGTGCCTTCACCGCCCTCGACGCCGTCTCGATCGAGCTTCACGCCGGCGAGTTCCACGCCCTCCTCGGCGAAAACGGCGCCGGCAAGTCGACCCTCGTCAAATGCATGCTCGGCTATTACCATCCGGACGACGGGTCGGTGATCCTCGATGGCCGCGAGCAGACGATCGCCAGCCCGCGCGACGCCCGGCGCCTGGGTATCGGCATGGTCTACCAGCATTTCACCCTGGTACCGTCGATGACGGTGCTCGAAAACCTCGTGATGTCGCGCACCGAGGTGCCTGGCGTCATCGACTGGAAGTCCGAGCGCAGGGCGCTGTCGCAGTTTCTCGAGACGATGCCGCTGAAGGTGCCGCTCGACACCAAGGTCGACCGGCTGTCCTCCGGCGAGCGCCAGAAGACCGAGATCCTGAAACAGCTTTATCTCGGCTCCCGCGTCCTCGTCCTCGACGAGCCGACCTCGGTGCTGACGCCGGACGAGGCGCGCGAGGTGCTCGGATTCCTTCGCGCCCTGGCATCCGAGAGCGGCATGTCGGTGCTGCTGATCACCCACAAATTCGCCGAGGTGACGGCCTTCTGCGACCGCGTCACGGTTCTGCGAAAGGGCGCCAAGGTCGGGGCCGGCAAGGTCGCCGAGCTTTCCACCGCCGACATGGCGGAAATGATGATCGGCGAGCGGGAGCTTGCCGCCGTGCCGGACCGTGTGGCTCATGCCGGAGAGACCGAACCGGTGCTTTCCGCCCGCAATCTCGTCTCCGGCGATGCCGGGACGCGGGGCTCCGTTGCGATCGAGCAGCTGGATGTGCGAGCCGGCGAGATCGTCGGCATCGCCGGCATTTCCGGCAACGGCCAGACCCGGCTGGTCGAGCTGATCTCCGGCCAGGCGCGCCCCGACGCCGGCGAGATCCGCGTCAAGGGCAAGACCTATGACGCCAGCCGCGCCGCGGCCCAGGCGATGAAGGTGCGCTGCCTGCCGGAAGAGCCGCTGCGCAACGCCTGCGTCGGGAAGATGAGCGTCGCCGAAAACCTCGCCTTCCGCGCCTTCGACAGGGCCCCGGACGGCAAGCCGCGCCGGCTGCTCGACAAGGGCGGCATGCGCCGCGATGCCGAGCGGCTGATCGCCGCCTATTCGGTCAAGACGCAGTCGCCCTCGGCAAGAATCGAGACCCTCTCCGGCGGCAACGTCCAGCGCGCGGTGCTTGCCCGCGAACTCTCCGGCGAGACCGACCTGCTGGTCGCCGCCAATCCTTGTTTCGGGCTCGATTTCGGCGCCGTCGCCGACATCCGGGCGCAGATCCTGAAAGCCCGCAACGATGGCGCGGCCGTCCTTCTCGTCTCCGAGGACCTCGACGAGGTCGTTGCCCTGTCGGACCGCATCGCCGTGATGTTCGAGGGCCGCATCGTCTTCGAATGCGAGGGCGGCGAAAAGGCCGACACGCGGCAGATCGGCGCCCACATGGCCGGCCATTCGGCCGCCGGAACAGAAGGGCTTCACTGATGGTGACGGTTGCGGCAAGGCCGTTCGACTTCAAGCTCGATCCCGCCCGGGTAGCGCTGATCGTCATCGACATGCAGCGCGACTTCCTGGAGCCCGGCGGCTTCGGCGAAAGCCTCGGCAACGACGTCGCCCGCCTCCAGGCGATCGTGCCGGGGACGGCGCGGCTGATCGAAGGGTTTCGCGCGGCGGGCCGCCCGGTGATTCACACCCGCGAATGTCACCGGCCGGATCTCTCCGACTGCCCGCCGGCCAAGCTTTCGCGCGGCGCGCCGGGATCGAGGATCGGCGATGCCGGGCCGATGGGCCGCATCCTGATCGCCGGCGAGCCGGGGGCGGAGATCGTGCCGGAACTCTTCCCGATCGCCGGGGAACTGGTGATCGACAAGCCGGGGAAGGGGGCATTTTACGCCACGGCCCTCTCGGCCCATCTCGCAGCGCTGGGCGTCACGCAGCTGGTCTTCGCCGGCGTGACCACGGAGGTCTGCGTCCAGACGACGATGCGCGAGGCCAATGACCGCGGCTTCGAATGCCTGATCGCCGAGGACGCGACGGAAAGCTATTTCGCCAAGTTCAAGCAGGCGGCGATCGACATGATCGTGGCGCAGGGGGCGATCGTCGGCTGGGCGGCGCCGGTGGCGGCGATCGTCGCGGGGTTGGCTGCGGGAGAAGGCGCGGCGGCGGGCTCCGGTGATGCCGGCGACCCCGCATTCGCGAATTCGGCGCCAGAAGGAAGCAGCCGCACTGCAGAGCCCGTCTCGCCGGCACCCATCGGTCTCGGGGCGGGTCTCTGATGCCGGCGGTGTTCTCTAGCTTCCTTGAGCTCGACCTTGCCGCCGTCACCTTCGAGCCGTTCCGCGACGGCGTCGAGATCGCCCGGCTTTCGGGGCAGGGCGACAAAGGCGAGACTGCGCTGCTGCGCTACGCTCCCGGCGCTTCGGTGCCGATGCACGAGCACACCGGGCTCGAGACCATCCTCGTCCTCTCCGGCTCGCAATCCGACGACGACGGCACCTATCGGGCGGGAGATCTGGTATTGAACCAGCCGGGCAGTCGCCATCGCGTCTGGTCTGCCGAGGGCTGCCTGGTGCTGATCTCCTGGGCGGCGCCGGTGCGGATATTGGGAGATGGATGACGAGGACGGGCATCGTGCCGGAACCCTCGCCCTTTCGAGGCTCGCCCGCCTTCGGCGACCTCGCACCTCAGGATGAAGGTTCGCATCGGCCTGCAAACACCGCCGGAAACGCGACCGCCCTCATCCTGATGTGCTCGCCGGCGCGCAAGCGTCGTCGAGCCTCGAAGGGTGAGGGCGCGCCGATGCAGAACAGACAATGACAAAGCCATACCCCCGGGGAGGGGAGACATGACCGACCTGCCGACCATTCTCGATTTCGCCGCCCTGCGCGCCCTCTATGCCGCCGGCACCACGCCTGCCGAGGTGATGACCGCCGTCGCGGACCGCATGGAAACCGCCGATCCCGCCGCCTTCATCGCCAAGCGCTCGCGGGCCGACATCCTCGCCGACGCCGCGGCGCTGCTCGCCCGCGCTCCCGAGCCGAACGGCCTTCCCCTGTGGGGCCTGCCCTTCGCGGTAAAGGACAATATCGACGTCGAAGGCCTTCCCACCACCGCCGGCTGCCCAGACTACGCCCATGAACCCACGGCCGACGCCACCGTCGTGAAGCGCCTGCGCGAGGCGGGCGCCATCCTGATCGGCAAGACCAATCTCGACCAGTTCGCCACCGGCCTCAACGGCACGCGCTCGCCCTATGGCGCGCCGCGTTGCGTCTTCGATGCGTCCTACGTGTCGGGCGGCTCGAGCTCCGGCTCGGCGGTGGTCGTCGCGGCTGGTGTCGCGGCGTTTTCCTTAGGGACCGACACCGCCGGTTCGGGCCGGGTGCCGGCGGCCTTCAACAACATCGTCGGCATCAAGCCCTCGCCCGGCCGCGTGTCCACCACCGGCGTCGTGCCGGCCTGCCGGTCGATCGACGTCGTCACCGTCTTTGCCGCCAGCGTCGCCGACGGCATGGCGGCGCGGCGGATCGCGGAAGGGTTCGACCCGGCCGACGTCTATGCCCGCCGCTTTGCCGACGAAGCCCTGCCGCAGACGCTGCGGATCGGCGTTCCGGGCGAGGACGAGCGCGAGTTTTATGGTAACGGCGCCTATCACGCGCTCTACGAAGCGGCGATCGCGCGGGCGCGGGCGCTGGGAGCGACGATCGTTCCTTTCGACTACCGGCCGTTCCGCGAGGCGGCGGCGCTGCTCTATGAAGGCCCCTGGGTGGCCGAGCGGCTTGCCGCGATCGAGCCGTTCCTCGACGAACGGCCGGACAGCCTCGATCCGACGGTGCGCCAGATCATCGAGGGCGGGCGGACGATGACGGCCGCCGATGCCTTTCGCGGCGCCTACCGGCTGGAGGCGCTGCGCCGGGAGGCCGAGGCCGAATGGGCGAAGGTCGACTGCCTGATGCTGCCGACCTCACCGGACATCCAGAAGGTCGAGGCGATGCTGGCCGATCCGATCGCCCTCAATGCGCGCTTCGGTCGTTTCACCAACTTCGCCAATTTCTTCGGCTGCGCGGCGATCGCAGTCCCCGCCGGCTTCACCGGCGAGCGCCTGCCCTTCGGCGTGCAGCTGGTGGCAAGGCGGGATACCGACGAGGCGCTCGGCCCCTTCGCGGCCGCGCTGCACGAGGCCGCCCGTTGCGGCGCGGGAATCGACCGGCAGTTCGCGCCGCCGGCAGTCCATAAACCGGCTAATCAAAACATCTCCAACCAGATGCACGGGGCGCAGGGGAGCGCAGCGTCCTGCGGGCGGATCGAGATCGCCGTCGTCGGCGCCCATCTGACCGGCATGGCGCTCAATCACGAGCTGACCGATCGAGATGCCCGGTTCGAACGGGCTGGGAAGACCGCGCCGGACTATCGGCTCTACGCCCTCGACACGGTACCGCCGAAGCCGGGTCTGGTCCGGGAGCCGGGCTTCGGCGGGCCGGGGATCGCCATCGAGGTCTGGTCCCTCGACCCTTCCAGCTTTGCCACTTTCGTCGACGGCATTCCGGCACCGCTCGGCATCGGCAAACTGACGCTGGACGACGGCACGAGCCTCGCCGGCTTCATCTGCGAGCCCGTCGGGATCGCCGATGCCCGGGAGATAACCGCGTTCGAAGGCTGGAAAAACTACCTCGCTTCGCGCAAGACTGCGCTCTGACGTCACGGTTGCATATGATGAGCATGGCGTGAAGAAGCGCACCCAGGTCGACATGATCCGCGAGGCTCTCGCCGACCGGATCGTCCACGGCACTCTGAGGCCCGGCGATCCTCTCGACGAGACCTCGCTCGCGGCCGAATACGGCGTCTCGCGGACGCCGATCCGCGAGGTGCTGCGGCAGCTGGAGACCAACGGCCTCGCCCTGTCGCGCCCCCATCGCGGCGCGATCGTCGTCAGCCTGACGCCGCGCCAGCTGGACGAGACCTTCGTCGTCATGGCCGAGCTCGAGGCGCTGTCGGCCCGGCTTTGCGCCACCGCCATGGCGGGCGAGGACCTGCAGGCGCTGCAGAGCCTGCACGCAAGCGGGGCGGGCGCGGCTCTGGCGAACGACGTCGCCGGCTATCGTCTCCACAACGAGCGCTTCCATGCGGCGATCTATGCCGGCTCCGGCAACGCCTTCCTGGAAGAGACGGCGCTGGCCGTCCGCCGCCGGCTGGCGCCATTCCGCAATCTCCAGTTCGAGGCGTTTCAGCGGCCGGAGCTGTCGCACCGCGAACATGAAAGGATCGTGGATGCGATCGTCTCCGGGAACGGCGAGGCCGCGGCGAGCGCCATGCGCGCCCACATCCTCATCGTCCGCCAGGCGGTCGACGCCGTCGATCTCGCCGTGCAGCGCTGAGACCGGCCCGGGCGAAAAAGGCGCGGGGAGAGCCGGTTACGCCTTATGCTCCCGCCAGATGGTGACGACGCCGCTGGCGATGATGATCGCCGCGCCGACGAGCGTCGCCATGTCGGGGCGCTCCTGCCAGATCAGCCATCCGAGCGCCGTCGCCCACAGGAGCGCCGTATAGTCGAGCGGGGCGACGACGACGGCGGGCGCCAGCCGGAACGCCTGGGTCATCATGGTCATTCCCGCCGTCCCGAACAAAGCGATGGCGACGAAGGCCCAGAGGTCGTGAGCCTCTACCGGCCGCCAGACGAAGGGCACGATCAGCGCGCTCAGCAAGGCGCCCATGCCGGTGAGATAGAGGAGCAGCGTCCAGACGCTCTCGCGCGGATCGACCCATCGGGCGCCCAGCATCAAAAGCGCATAGACGAAGGCCGTCGCCACTGGCAGGAGGGACACGAGCTGGAACGACGACGTGCCCGGCCGCACGACGATGAGCACGCCTAAAAATCCCGCGAGGACGGCCAGCCAGCGATAGCGGCCGACCGTCTCGCCGAGGAACACCGCCGAGATCGCCGTGATGAACAGCGGTGCGACGAAGATCAGCGCGGTCGCCTCGGCAAGGCCGAGATGCATGATGCTGGTGAAGAACAGGACGGTCGCGCCGATCCACAGGATCCCGCGCAGGAGATGCGCCAGGGGGCGGTGGCTGCGCAGGGCCGCCGTCCCGCCCATCCGCCAGGCGATCGCGAGCGCGAAGGGCAGGGCGATGAGATTGCGCAGGAACAGGATCTGCAGCGGCGAATAGCGCTCGGTCAGCACCTTGGCGAGGGCGTCGTTGATGCTGAGGCAGGCGACACCCGCGCACATCAACGCAATGCCGACCGCGTGGCCCTGCACGCCCCCCGAATTCGTCTGCAAAGCGCCCTCCCATCATTGGGTCTCTCCTAGCAGACGGCGAGGGGAAGTCACGACATCGAGGGGCGGTGGTTTTTGCGGGGGTATGCGAAATGATCGCGGCCGGAATGGCTGCAGCTGGACGAAATCGTGCGAGACTATGTCCATGGACCATCGCCCCTCATCCCATCGGCTCACCGTGCCGCTCAACGCGCTGCGCGCCTTCGAGGCGGCGGCACGGCATCTGTCGGTCAAGGATGCGGCGGCGGAACTCGGCGTGACGCCTTCGGCGGTCAGCCATCAGTTGCGCGGGCTGGAGGACAGTCTCGGCCTGACGCTGATGCGGCGGGTCGGCCCGGCGCTGGAACTCACCGAGGCCGGGGCCAGGCTGGCGCCGGGCCTTGCGGAAGGCTTCGGCCGCATCGCCGACGCCGTCGGCGGCCTCAAGGAGGAGCGCAGCAGCGGGCCGCTGCGCCTGTCGATGCTGCCGACCTTCGCCGCCCACTGGTTCTCGCCCCGGCTGATCCATTATCCGTTCGAGCGGGCGGGGTTCGACCTGTTGATCTCGACGTCCCAGGAGGCGGTGGATCTGGCCGCCGGCGCGGCGGATGCCGGCGTCCGGCATGGAAGAGGGCTCTGGGAAGGCTTGCAGGCGGATCTCCTGTTTGCCGAACATGTCGGGCTCTTCGGCGCGTCCGGGCTCGTCCACGACGATGCCAATCGCCTGCGCCAGAGCATTTCGGGAATGACGCTGTTTCTATCCCGGCATCGCAAAGCGGATTATGCGCGCTGGAATGCGTCCCTGCCGGGCGGGCCGATCCGGCCCGCGATGGTGGTGACGGTCGATTCCGCCGGGCTTTCGCTGCGCGCCGCGATGGACGGGGCCGGGATAGCGCTGGCGGGCCTCGAGATCGCCGCCTTCGACGTCGGCGCGGGGCGGCTGGCGGCGCTGTTCCCGCATCATGTTGCGACGGGCGCCGGCTATTATCTCGTCTATCCGCAGGCCCTGGCGCGCGATCGGCGCGTACGCAATCTCAGCCGCTGGATGGTCGAGGCGGCGGAAGATAGCCGCGCGGTGGCGGCGCGGCCCTGACGAAGCCGGTCACGTTTCCCCGCTCATCCCTCCTCGCCCTGCCAGTAGTCGACCGCGTCTTCGGCCCGGAACGAGGCTGCCAAACGCCGCCGCGCCTTGTCACCGCCCGGGGCGGCGCCGGCGAAGACGGTGATCTTGCCGCTGTCGGGATATTCCATCACGTCCGGCTCGCGCATCGAGCTCACCGCGACGTAGCGCAAGGGTGTCTCGCCGGTGGCAATCAGCTGATGAGCGGTCTCGGCGCCGCCCGCCGCACACACCGCGACCATGCCCGCCGCCACCGCATGGCGCTCCTCGCCGAAACGCAGCTCGCCCGTGCCAGACAGGATCACGAACAACTCGTCATTGGCGTGGTGGGCGTGGAACGGCCAGGCGGCCTTGCCCGGCGGCACCTCGACCAGACGCGCACCGAGATGTGCGGCGCCCAAAGGGCCGGCGATGGCCGCCATGGCGGCGGCGAAGCGCTCGCCATGGACTTGCGGCGCGAGGGACAAGTCGTCCAGGCGGACGACGGGAGCGGGGCGCGGGGGATCTTGGGGCATGGACGGACCTCCTGCCGGCAATAGGCCCTGCGCCGCGTTCGTTGGCAACTGAGTTGGCCTCAGCGGGCGGGGAGGAAAGCTCAGGTCGCAGTGTGTCTCTCCGGCCTTCGTCGACCATGGCAAAGGCACGTCGGTCGCCGATCCGCCCGCCGCCGGAGAGGCCAGCGGAGCCGAATGCTCCGAGCCCTGCTCTGCCATGCGATCGCCGGCGGATGCCCGAGCCTAGCGCTTCCAGCGCGGCAGATGGCGCTTCCAGCGGCTGCCGATGTTGCCCTCGGTGGCGGGGCGGCGGGAGCGGCGTCGCACTTGGGGCTGCATGGGGGGCTGCATGGGGACCCCATCCTCGAAGGTGGGGCGATCCGCGGCGGTCTCGGCCGGAAGGTCGGCCTCGGCGTCGTCGATCTTCGTCGGGGTCGCGTTGGTGTGAAGCTCCAAAGGAGCCTCCGGCGCGGCCATGGTGGTGGGCAGGGCGTCGGCTGTCGGTTGCGCGCGCGCCTTGGGGGGGCGGCCGCGTTTCGGCTTGGCGGCTGCTGGGACCGCCGGGGGGGACCAGCCGGGACTGGTCGATTCCAGAATGCGCGGCGCCGGGCCCGCCGGCTCGATCGGGGGCAGGACGAACGCGTGCGCATCCTGCCTGGCGTTCCGGCTCGGCGCACCGGCCTCCTTCGGCAGATCGAGAAAGGGGGAGGGCTGGCGCGAGCCTTTGGTGCGCTTGATCTCGACGGCGAAAGGTCGGGTCTGCTTTCTCATGATGTGTCAGCGTGGCCTAAAGTGATGAAGATGTGACGTCGCGCCGTTGGCTGGCGAGGGCCGACCTCGGCGTTCGACGACGAGGTATCACCGACCGATTTCGTGCGCTCGATCCTTGGATCGGGGGTCGATGGTGACGGTTGCGCGCAGTCCTACCGGGAAACCGGCGGATCGGATAGTCCATTTCGCTCCATCGTCGGATGAAGCCGCTCGCACTTCTTCGACGAAGCTTCACCGCTCTTGCCCGGATGCGGACGGGGCCGAAGAAAGAGATTGAAGACCAGACGTTTAGGCGGCCCAGTACGGGGGATGTTGTGGTGGGTCGCCGTCTCGCCCGACTTCGAGCCCGGGCAGAATTCGGTGGATGACGACGGACGGGCCGTCAGTTCGGCTGGCGGCATGCGTTGCCCGCTCGGCTCCGCAATCGGCTCTGCCGGCCCGGTGGTAGACGGCAACTTGTCCCGCGATCGCGCCGCGAGACGTCGATCAGGCAGTACCCGCTCGACATGTCTGGAATCGGTTGAATTTAACGCTGTTGCCGGCGAAAACCGCCCCTGCTAATAAACATGATGATTTAAGTCATGTATCTGTCGCGCCCAGCGCGGCCGAGTTCCGGTGGGCGGGAATGATGGGAAAAGTCGCGGTCGATGAGCGCCGCATCGAGACGGAAAAGGCAGCGGGTTCGCCGGCTTCCCGCGAGAAGAAGCGCAGCGACGCGGATGCGCGCATCGCTGCTTCGCCTTGCGGTATCACGATGCAACCGCGCCGGCTCGGTTCGTCGCGCGGGGCGACCCCGGTGTGCCGCTGATGTGGGACGTCCAGAACCTCTTCCGCCGCCATGCGCGGGAGATCGACCGCTTCTTGAGGCGGCGTGGTCACAGCGCCGAAACCGCCGCCGACCTCACCCAGGACACCTTCGTGCGGATCATCACCGCCGCTCCCCGCGGCAAGGCCCACAACCCGCGCGCCTATCTGCACCAGATCGCCCGCAACCTGTCGGTGGATCTCTACCGCCGCGAGCGGCATGTCGAGCGCGCCGATCTGACCGATGAAGAGTTCCAGCGGGTCGCCGACGCGGCCCCGGGGCCTGAGACCATCGTCTACGACAGGCAGCGTCTGGCGATCGTCGAGCGGGCGCTCCAGGAACTGCCCGAGCCGACCCGCCGGGCCTTCGAACTCCATCGCCTGGGAGAAAGGACCATGAGCGAGGTGGCGGGCGAACTGGGGCTGTCGGTCTCGCGCACCTGGACGTTGATCCGGCGAGCCTATCTGCATCTGCGTGCCCGCCTCAACGAGGCGGAGGGATAGGCCTTCGACATCGCAGGGATCCGTTGAGAGAAGTGCCGCCTGACGAAGCAGCGGGGCGGGATTGCCATCGCCGCCGCTCCGCCCTCGCTTCCGTCGTGGCCTTCACCTGACGCTGAACCGCACCGGCGCGGTGATCGTCCTGTCGACGCCGGGCGGCGGCGCGGGGACGGGCGAGGCCCGGCGCACCAGCGACAGGACGGCGTCGTCGAGGATGGGAAAGCCGGAGGACCGGGCCAGCGAGACCGACAAGACGTTGCCGGCATCGTCGATGCGGAAGCGCACATAGGCCGTGCCTTCCTGGCGGCGCGAGCGGGCGCCCGCCGGATAGCGCTTGCGCCGTTCCAGATGCGCCATGAGGCGGGATTGCCACCGGGCCGGCGTCACCGAGGACAGCAGCCCGGAGGCGTTTTGGCGGGCGGCGTTGCGCCGGGAGGGCGCAGCGCGCGCCTGCGCTTCGGTCGCCTGTTTCGCGGCGGCGTTCCGCGGCTGGCGCCGCTTCACCGGCGGCTTGCGCGGCTCGCGCTTTTTCACCGCCTGCTTCTTCGGTTTCGGCGGAGCCGGACGGAATGTCGGGATCGGCACCTCGGCATGGTCGAGCGGCAGCGCAACCTGCTCCGTGGGGTCATCCGGCACCGGGGCGCCGGCTACGCTCGCCCGTTCGGTCGGCTCGGGCGGGACCGGCACTGGCTCGACGTCGGCGACCTCTTCCGGCGGCGCCTCGTCGGGCGTCTCCATCGTTTCCGCCGACGCGCTCGCCTCGGCGGTTTCCCGATCGGGCGAGATTTCGGTCTCTTCCGTCTGGACGGCCTCCGGCATTTCGGCGAGATCGATCATGATCGCCGGGGGCGGGCTCGTCTCCGCAGGGATAGGCGGCGGCGCGCGCATCAGCCAAGCCACCGCCGCGAGGTGAAGGGCGAGGACGACGATCGCCGCGCCGGCCCAAAGCACCACTTCGCCGAGCGGGTGCCGCTGCTCCGTTGCGCCGCCTGCGATGATCATGACGCGCCGGTTTCGCCTTCATGGCTTTGCGGCGGGGCGGAGGTCGGCCGCTCCGGCCACCGCGCGATCAGAAAGGCGCAGGCGATCATCGGCGCGGCGACCACCGCCGCGATCCAGGTCGCGGGAGCGGAAAAGCTCCAGAACAGCGCGTAACCCACCGCCATGCCGGCGAACGCCATGGCCTTGGCGCGGCGCGGCATCGTGCCGTGATCCTGCCAGTCGCGGAGCACGGGACCGAATTGCGGATGTTGCAGAAGCCATGTCTCGAGGCGCGGCGAGGACCGGCCGAAGCACCCGGCGGCGAGGATCAGGAAGATCGTCGTCGGCATGACCGGAAGCAAGGCCCCGACGAAGCCGAAAAGCAGCATCAGGCACCCGAGCGCGAAGAAGCCTGCGCGCCGCCCTTGGTGAAGGGGACTCCTGTGAATTGGACGGGGCATGCCCGGGCGATGCTGCTTGCTTCGGCTCATGGCGATGCGCTCACCCGAAGACCTCGTCGACCATAGCGCGGACATGGCGGAAGGCCGCTTCGGCGCCGGCGACGACGTGGGCGTCCTCCTCCGCGCCGAGATCGACCGCGTCGAGTGCCGCCGTAAAGCTCCTCCAGTGCCTCGCGCGCCCCTCCGGGGCGCCCGCCAGATGCCGCGCCCCGAAGGTTTCCGACAGGCCGAGCTTTGCCGCATGCTTCAACAGAAAGGCCGCGCCGATGTTGGAGCCTTCCGCCACGTAGAGCCAGCCGAGCGCGGTTGCGGTGTCGACCGGCTCGGAGGGGATTGCGGGAACTGCAGCGGGGAGCGGCAGGCCGAGATCGGCCGCGTCCCGGCGGATCAGATCGAGGCGCCGTCGGTCCTTCAGGTCCGCAAGCAGGGCCTGCAGACCTTCATGGGAAAACAGCGGGTCGATCTGCGCGTGGAACCCGTGCTGGACGGCGAGGAACCGGCCGTAGTTCTCGCGGTCGCGGAAGGGCTCCGCCGCCATGATCGCCGCGTCCAGGCGATCATGGGTCGCATGGGTCGCCGCCTTCAGGCGCTGCGACCGGCCGCGTTCCTCTGCCACGATCCCGGGGACTTGGAGATTCATCGATGCGTCCTTTTCTGCGCCGCGTCATGCCGGGCCCTTGCGAGAGGCCCGGCCTTCAAAGATGCCGCCTTCATCCGGTGAAACGAACGAGCCGTCCGTTTTTTCACTGCCGGACGATCATTTCGCTCGTCGGGGGCTCGCTCCGCCGGGTCAGAATTTCGCGGTGACGTTGGCCCGGATGGTGCGGCCGGGAGCCGGCACCCAGCCGTCCTGCGCATCGACATAGTAGCGGTCGAACAGGTTTTCCGCCTGCATGTCGAAGGTCAGGTTGTCGTTGAACTCGTAGCTCGCGAAGGCGTCGACCGTCGTGTAGGGCAGCCAGAAGGGCGTGCGCTGGCGGTCGGACGAGGTCAGAGGAGCAAGCCGCGATCCGGCATAGGTGACACGGCCTCCCAAAACCAGGCGTTCCTCGAACAGACGCGTGCCCATCGTCAGGCTGAGGGACGTCTCGGCCGGAATGTGCGCCACGGCATAGTCGGTATCGATGGTCGCATCGCCGCAGACCCCGCCCCGGCAGAATTCGTAGTCGGTATAATGGGTCAAGGCGAAGTCGGTGAAGAAGATGCCGGCATCGTAGCCGCCGGAAACCTCGATGCCCTCGAACATCGCCTTGTCGATGTTGTCGAAGGTGAAGACGTATTGGCCGGGTCCGGCGTTCGAGGGGACGCGCGAAATGTAGTCGTCGTGGTCGTTGTGGAAATAGGCGACCTTCAGGCGGACCTTGTCGTCCTGCGTCAGCACCGCGTTTCGCAGGACGTTGAAGCCGAGTTCCGTGCTCTTGGTCGTCTCCGGCTCCAGGTCCGGATTGGGGATCGCGTTGGCGTCGCTGCCCATCGTTTCGCGCAGGGTCGGCGGGCGCACGCCCTCGGCATAGCGGGCGAAGAGCTGCAGGCCTTCCAGCGGCGTCAGCGTCACGCCGAGCGATGGGTTGAGCCGCCCTCCGTCACGTGTGCTGTCCCCCGCTACGGCGGTGGGGCCCTCGTCCTCCAGCCGATAGAAGTCGTAGCGCAGGCCGGCGTCGAACTTCAGCCAGTCGGTGACCTCCCACTCGCCGCGCGAAAACACGCTGCCGACGTCTCTCGTGCCGACGCTCGGCTGCAGCCAGACGCAGCGGTCGCGCGTGAAGGTGCGGCTGCAATATTCGTCGCCCTTCGCGTCTTCGACGAGATAGGACAGGCCGTAGTCGAAGCGGAACCGCCCCTCGTCCAGGTCGAAGCGGCTGGTGTTCGTTACGTCGGCACCATAGGTCCAGGTGCGCGTGTAGCGGGGCTCGTCGGCCGGAATGATGCCCCACTGGCTGAAATCGGGCGCTGCGGCGACGGCCCTGGTCGTGCTTTCCGCCTTGCTCGCCCAAACGTTGAAGCGCAGATCGAACATGTCGTCCACCGGGTCCCAGTGGTATCGGGCCGTGAGGGTGTCGGTGCTCACCTCCGAGAGCTTGACCTGCCGGAAGCCGTCGTCCTGCTGGAACAGGAGGCTGCCCATGGATTCGCCGAAGTCGCTTTCGAAATGGACGTAGCCGAGTTCGAGGCTGTGGTCTTCACCCCATCGCACCGTGCCCTTGGCCAGCGCCGAGAACGTGTCCTCGGAGGTGTTGAAGACT
>NZ_JAAAMG010000032.1 GCF_010500815.1 Jiella pacifica | reverse complement strand
CGATCTCGACGCCTGGCTCGTCCACTACAACACCGAACGCCCGCACCTCGGCTACCGCAACATGGGCCGTAGGCCAGTCGAAACCGTCATGTCATTCGTCAGTCAAGAAGCTTAAGTGGACACACGGCGAAAGCCGGAATGCGATTGCGCTGGATCTCGCTTCGCCCGGTGCCTTCGTCGTCGCGGTCTGGCGATCGTGGCGGTGATCCCTCGCTGCCACCTTGTTTCGATCCCGAAAGAACCTTATTTCGATGCGACGCGGCGGGGAAAAAGTCTCCGTGTTCGACGGATCGTCGGTCAATCGACGAGTTTTCCACTTCAATCTTCCGCTGGCTTCTTCGGGCGCCGCCGTATCGAGGCCGAACGACAATGAATTGCAACGCATCTTCCTTGGACAGCCGCACGTGACCGCGGCTGGAACCTCCGGGGCCGCTTCCGTCGGCCCGGCCTGGTCGCGCATCCTTGCCGGATACCGCCAGCCGGACGCGCTTCGCAGCGTCTTCGAGATCGTCGTCACGGCGGCGCCTTTCGTCGTCCTGTGGGCGCTGGCCGCCCTAGCCGTCGTTCACGGCCACTACTGGGGCCTCGTCCTGACGATCCCCGCTGCCGGCTTCCTGGTGCGTCTGTTCATGCTGCAGCACGATTGCGGCCATGGCGCCCTGTTCGCCCGCCGCGCCGTCAACGACTGGACCGGGCGGGTGATCGGCGTGTTGACCTTCACGCCCTACGACTACTGGCGGCGGACCCACGCCATCCATCACGCGACGGCCGGCAATCTCGACAAGCGCGGCATCGGCGACGTCGACACGCTGACCGTCGGCGAATATCGGGCGCTTTCGGGGTGGGGCAGGGCCAAATACCGGCTCTACCGGCATCCCGCGATCATGTTCGGCTTCGGGCCGGCCTGGCTGTTCATCTGCCAGTACCGGCTGCCGATCGGCCTGATGCGCGCCGGCGTCACGCCCTGGACGTCGACGCTCGCGACCAATCTCGGCATCGCGATCCCGGCGGCGGTCCTGATCTGGCTGATGGGGCTCTGGCCGTTCCTCGCCGTGCAGCTGCCGATCACCCTGATGGCCTCGACCGTCGGCGTCTGGCTGTTCTACGTCCAGCATCAGTTCGAGGAGACCCACTGGTCGGAGGGCAAGGACTGGAAGTTCCAGCATGCCGCCCTGCACGGCGCTTCCCATTACGATCTTCCCGCCGTGCTGCGCTGGTTCACCGGCAATATCGGCATCCACCACGTGCACCATCTGTCGAGCACGATCCCGTTCTACCGGCTTCCCAAGGTGCTCGACGCCCATCCCGAACTGCGCGACCTGGGCCGCATCACGCTTTGGCAGAGCCTGCGCTGCGTGAAGCTCGTCCTGTGGGACGAGACCGGCAAGCGGCTGGTGTCGTTCAAGCAGGCCAGAGCGCTGCAGGGTGCCGCTCCGGCCGCCGCCTGAAGGCGTCCTTCCGCGGCAAACGTGCAGAGTTCGGCTGCGCCGGTTTTTCCCTGGTCGGCCCGAGCCCCAGTAGCGCCGGATGCAAGTCCGGCGCCAGTGCGCCTTGCTATGTCCCGGCGATCGTCAGCTGGGGCTCGAAGCGATGCCAATCTCCAAACCTGCCGCCTTCGGCCTGATCCTCGCGCTCCTGCCCATCCACGCCGCAGAGGCCGAGTGGCGGCAAAGCCGGACGGGAGACTGGAAGGCGGCCTATTCGTGCGACGCGCGCGAGGAAACCTGCGTCGCCCTCACCTGCGAACCCGGTCGGAACGCCAGATTCGGCCTCTGGTCGACGCAGTTCGCCGCCGTCGATCCCGGTGACATGCGGCAGGTGGGACGCTTCGAGATCGACGTCGACGGCGCGGCCACCTCGTTTCCGGTCGAGGACGGCGAGTATCTCTCCGAAAAGCGGGTGATCTTCTGGCCGATGGATCGCCAGTTCCTGCGCGACGTCGAGGGCGGGACGACCCTGTCCCTTCGTGGCTGGGGCGATCCGAGGATCGATCTCCGCGACAACGAGGGGTCGATCGGCCGGACGCTCGAAGGCTGTTCCGTCGTCGATCCGGCGTCGGTCGACGCGCGCAAGCCGGATGCGGACCTGCTTCGAAGCGCGGCCGTCGATGCGGGAGACGGGCTGTCCCTGTTGAAGAATGTCATGCCGAGCGACGCCGCCTGCGAGCGCAGCGGCGAGGGCGCCTCCTGTCGGGTCGGCGAAACGGCGAATTCGAGCCTCAACTCGCTCCTCGCGCAATTCGACGGGGGAAGCGGAGACATCACGATCCGCGCGGAGATCGCCCATGGCATCGGCGATCACGAGGGCTACCGGGACAGGCTCTACGACATCCTGGCAGGCTTCGAAATTCCGCAATCCTTTGCCGATCGGTGTCTGCTGCAGGGGGCGGTGACCCTGGATGTCGCCGGGTACGGCGTCGAGTGCGACAGCTACACGCCGCCGAACGCGACGATCGCGACGTTTCGTATCGGCCGGCTTTGACGGCCGGACGCAGAGGTCCTTCGATGGAACGGCCCTTCGGGCTGTTTCGAACCATGGGTGCCACCCCTTTTCTTTGCCGATGAAATCCGGCTAGGTCGCTGGCGAAGCGAACCTTTGGAGGCGGCATGGCTGAGGCGTTTCTCGGCATCGACGTGGGAACGGGCAGCGCCCGCGCCGGGCTGTTCGATCGTAGTGGCCGGCTGCTCGCCTCGGCCAAGCGCCCGATCCGCCTGTGGCGCGAAGATCCGAACATCTACGAGCAGTCCTCCGACGACATCTGGCGGGCGATCTGCGGCAGTGTCCGCGAGGCGATGGAAAAGTCTGGCTTGCCGCCGGAAGCAGTGAAGGGCCTCGGCTTCGACGCCACCTGCTCGCTCGTGGTTCTCGACGGTGAGGGAACGCCGTTGACGGTCAGCCACTCGGGCGACCACCAGCGCAACGTCATCGTCTGGATGGATCACCGGGCGCTCGATCAGACCGCCCGCATCAACGCATCCGGCCATCCGGTGCTGCGCTATGTCGGCGGGCGGATCTCGCCGGAGATGGAAACGCCGAAGCTGTTGTGGCTGAAGGAGAACCTGCCGGAGACCTACCAGCGTGCCGGCCAGTTCTTCGATCTCGCCGATTTCCTGTCGTTTCGCGCGACGGGCAGCCTCGCCCGCTCGGTCTGCACGCTCACCTGCAAATGGACCTATCTCGCCCATGAGGGCCGCTTCGACGCCGAATTCTTCCGAACGATCGGCCTCGAAGACCTGGCGGAGGAGGACTTCGCCCGCATCGGCACGGAGGTCGTCGACATTGCGACGCCGCTGGGCGGCGGGCTGAGCGAAGCGGCCGCCGCCGACCTCGGCCTTCTTGCCGGCACGCCCGTCGGCGCCTCGCTGATCGACGCCCATGCCGGCGGGGTCGGCACGGTGGGTGGCATGAACGGCGCGGGCAGGGTCGCCGATCCGACGGCAGAACTCGCCTTCATCATGGGCACCTCCTCCTGCACGATGACGCTGACCCGCGAGCCGGCCTTCGTCGACGGCGTCTGGGGGCCGTATCTCGGCGCGATGATCCCCGGCTACTGGCTGCTCGAGGGCGGCCAGTCGGCCTATGGCGCGGCGCTCGACCATGTCGTTTCGCTGCATCCGGCCTATCCGGCGGCGGAACGGGCCGCACAGGCGGCGGGGATCGCGGTTCTCGATCATCTGGAAAGACGTGCCGTCGAGATCGCCGGATCGCTGGAATCCGTGGCGTTTCTCGGCGCCGAACTCACCGTCGTGCCGGAATTCCTCGGCAACCGCTCGCCGGAGGCAGACCCCCATGCGAGAGGCGCGATCTCGGGCCTGACGCTCGCCGCCAGCGAGGAAAGCCTCGTCAGGCTCTTCGTCGCGACGCTGTCGGGCCTTTGCTACGGCACCCGCCAGATCGTCGAGGCCAACCGGGCGAAGGGGCTCGAACTCGGCACCATCGTCGCCTCGGGGGGCGCCGCCCACTCGGCGCTTTTGCGCCGGCTGCTCGCCGACGCCACGGGCCTGTCGGTGGCGCTGCCGGAGACGCCGGAGCCGGTGCTCCTCGGCAGCGCCATGGTGGGCGCCGTCGCTGGCGGGGCCCACGTCGATCTCAAGGCGGCCGCCGCGGCGATGGGCCGCACCGGCGAGGTTCTCCGCCCCTCGGGCGGCGCCGTCGCCGATTTCCATGCGGCGAAATACGAGGCCTATCGGTTGCTGCAGCATTGCGAAAGGCAGACGCGGGCGATCCTGCGCCCATATCTCGGGGCCTGAGAGACGCGCTCCGAAGAGCTTCCCTTCGATCGGGGGGCGGAAGATCTATCCGCCCTTCGAAACAATCGGCCGTCACCTGCGAAACCACAGGGACACCGGCACAGGCGGCGAGGGGGACGGGCAATGGCGAGAGGAACGACGATGGCGAGCAGAGACGACGGCCGGACGATCACCGCGACCGAGGCCGCCGAACCGCCGCCGATCGGCGCGCTCTTCGCCTTCGCGGCCATGCTGCCGATCGGGGCCGGTGCCGTCTATCTGTGGATCGGCGACGAGGCGCAGTCGTTTCTGACGGTCAATCTGACGCTGCTCTGGGGCGCGGCGATCCTCACCTTCCTCGCCGGCGTGCGCCGCGGCGTCAGCTTCCGCCAGCCGGGCGGGCCGACGCTTTCGCAACTCGCCACCATGCTCTGGCTCTACGGCCTCGGATTCCTCGCCATCGTCGAGACCGTCTGGGCCTACACGCTGACGGCGACGGCGCTGGAATTCGTCGGCTTTCTCAGCCTCGCGGCTCTCGATCCGATCGCGGCGAAGAACGGCGAGGCGCCGCTGTTCTTCGCCTCGCTCAGGCCGATCCAGATGGCGATCCCGATCGTCGCCCTGCCGGTGCTCGGCTACTATGTCTGGCAGAGCCCGCTCTTCGGCTGACGGCTCGCTACCGGGGCTCGTCCGTGAGGCCGAGTTCGATCGCCCGCTCGGCCGTCATCCGATTCTGGCAGGCGGCGTAGACGGTGAAACGGATCGTGCCGTCCATGTTGCGGGCGTAGAGCCGGTCGCATTCGGCGTCGCGAAAGGCGATCCAGGCGCGCTGGGCCTTCTTGAGGCCGGCAGCCGCTTGCGGATCTCCGCCGTTCTCCTTGGCCTCGGCGTCGTAGGAGGACGCATCCTTCATGGCCGCCTGATAGTTCTCGTTGAGGACCTTGTCCCAGGCTTCGGCCTCGCGGTCGTAGCAGCCGTTGATGCCGGTGTCGGTTTCGGAGAGGTCGTCGAGGCAGGGCGTGACCACCGTCTCGATACAGCTGCGCGGATCGTCTTTGGCGCCCTCGACGCAGGATTTGAGGGCGGCGGCGTCGGCCGCGACGTCCGGCCCGGCGGCCCCGGCGGCCCCGGCAGGGTGGGCGAGGAGAAGGAGAGCGAGTAGGATTGTCGTGAAGTGTTTCATTCGGAATGGCACCTGATGGGATCGGCAGCGTTGATGGCTTTGATATCGAACGCTTTCGCCGCTCTCGGCAATCGAATTTTTGGGGATCTGAGATGGCATCGCTCCTGAGCCTCGGCGTCTTCGTCGTGATCGTCCTCGTCGTCGCGTCGAGCGGCGCCGTGTTCAAGCCGGGACCGTGGTACCAGCGGCTCGACAAGCCGGGCTGGACGCCGCCGAACTGGGCCTTTCCGACCGTCTGGTCAGTGCTTTACGTAATGATCGCCATCGCCGGCTGGCGGGTCTACGAGACCGCCGGACTCGTCGCGACGCCGTTCCTTGCTTACGCGGTTCAACTCCTCCTCAACGCCGCATGGTCGGCGCTGTTCTTCGGCCTGAAGCGGCCGGGGCTGGCTTTTGCCGACGTCCTGGCCCTGTGGGTGGCGGTGGCGATCAATGCCCTGGTGTTCTACCCGATCGACGCGGTCGCGGGGCTCCTGATGATCCCCTATCTCGCCTGGGTGACGGCGGCGGCCTGTTTGAATTTCTCGGTCTGGCGCCGCAACCCGCAGGCGTTCCGCACCGCCGCCGCGAACGGTTGACCGGAAGCGTCGGCTCGTCGCAAAGAGGCGCCGCACGCCACCGACGAGCCACGGAGTTTCGACCGATGCCGCAATTCGCCACCTATCCGAGCCTGTCCGGCAAGAGCGTCCTCGTCACCGGCGGTGCGTCCGGGATCGGGGCAGAGATCGTCCGCGCCTTCGCAGGGCAGGGCGCGAAGGTCGGCTTCCTCGATCTCAACGAGGCGGGCTCGGCCGCGCTGGCCGAGGAACTCTCGGCGGGTGGCGCGAGCGTCGGCTTCGAGCTTTGCGATCTGCGCGACATTGAAGCGACCAAAGGCGCGATCGCCGCTCTGGCGACGCGCCACGGCGCGGCGACCGTCCTCGTCAACAACGCCGCCCGCGACGACCGGCATGGCTGGGAAAGCGTCACGCCGGACTATTTCGACGAGCGGATCGCCACTAATCTCAGGCACATGTTCTTTGCCATCCAGGCCGTCGCGCCCGGCATGATCGCCGGCGGCGGCGGTTCGATCGTCAACATGGGCTCGAACTCCTGGTGGGAGGCCGGCGGCGGCATGCCGGCCTACACGACGGCGAAGGCCGCGGTGCACGGCATGACCCGGTCCTTCGCACGCGATCTCGGGCCGCACCGGATCCGGGTCAACACCGTCGTGCCGGGCTGGATCATGACCGAGCGCCAGAAACAGCTCTGGGTCACCGAGGCGGCGATCGACAAGCATCGCGACCGCCAGTGCCTGAAGGATCTCATCGAGCCGGCCTATGTCGCCCGGATGGTGCTGTTCCTCGCCTCGGACGATGCGGCGATGTGCACCGCCAACAACTACATGGTCGAGGCCGGCTCGATCTGAGACGCTCGCATTCCCGATCACGGGCTCGTTCCGGCCCGAACCGATCGGCGCCGGGCGTCTTCCGTCGCGTCCGCCGGGTTGGAAGTTGTGGCGAACCTTTCCCCGTCAGCGCTTCTCCTTCGCGCCGACGCATGGCACCGGTTCTTCGAGAAGCGCGCGATAAAAGCGCATGACGCCGAGCGCCTCCTCCCGGGACAATCCGCCGTAGGCGGCCTGCAGGCGGTCGCGCATGGGCGCCTGGTCCTCGAGCACCTTGCCGGCCTTTTCTTCGACCAGGGCGATGATTACGCCGCGACGGTCCGCCGGGTTGGGGCGGCGTGCGACGAAGCCCTCCCGCTCCAGCCGATCGAGCAGCGCCGTCGTCGCGCCCGTCGACAGGCCGACATGCTCGGCGATCATCTTGGCGCTGACCGGCTCGGCGGCTTCCGCCAGGAATCCCAGGCACATGAGGTCGGTCAGAGCCAGCCCGTAGCGGGTCGCGAGCTCGCGATCGAGCCCCAGCGCGACGTGAACCACCTGCTTGAACAGCTGGGAAAATTCCTTGAAGCCTTCAGGTTGCCGCGATCTCGACGGCGGCGGCGCGGCCTTTGCGGGGGGCATTGACGGTCCTCGTCCTGGCAGTGTATCTCGATCATAAAGTAATTTGATCGATAAGTAACATGGATGTTCGGTCGATGGTAAGGTGGTTTCATCGGCGCCCCATGCGCCCCTTGCTGGGGCTCGGGGCGTTGGCGATCGCGCCGCTCCTCGCCGGCTGTGGCGAAGAGCCCGTGCCGGATGCGCCGCCGCAGGTCGCGGCCTTCGTCGAGGCCGAGGCGAAGCCCTACACCCGGACGATTTCCCTGACCGGCACCATCGTCGCCCGCAACACCTCGACCTATGCCTTCGAGACCGGCGGCAGGGTGATCGAGGTCGACGTCGACGTCGGCGACCATGTCGAGGTTGGCACCGTCCTGGCCAGGATCGATCCGACCCAGGAAGAGGCCGATGTCGCCTCGGCAAAAGCCAAGGTCGGATCGGCCGAGGCAGTGGTCGCGCAGGCCGAGGCCGCCTTCGATCGCCAGAAGCAGTTGCTGGCCCAGGGCTTCACCACCCGCTCGAGCTACGATGAAGCGGAACAGACGCTCGCCACCGCCGGGAGCGATCTTGATACCGCAAGATCCGATCTGACGACCGCCGAAAACACGCTGGACGACACGGTGCTGAGAGCGAAGGCGGACGGCGTGATCACCAGCCGCAGCATCGATCCGGGCCAGGTCGTCACGGCGGCCCAGGCGGCCTTCGGCTTTGCCCAGAGCGGTGCCCTCGATGCCGTCTTCGGGGTCCAGGAACAGCTGCTGCTTTCGGGCGGCAAGCCTCCGTCGGTGGAAGTCTCGCTGGTCGAGAACCCGTCGGTGTCGGCGATCGGCCACATCCGCGAGATCTCGCCGCTGATCGACAGCGGCACCGGCACGGTCCAGGTCAAGCTTGGCCTCGAAAATCCGCCGCCCGAGATGACGCTCGGTTCGGCCGTCGTCGGCCGCGAGAGCGGTGGCGGGCCGAGCGAGGCCGTCAGCCTGCCCTGGAACGCGCTGCTGGTGAAGAACGGCGAGCCCGCGGTCTGGGTGATCGGCGAGAGCGGCCAGCCGATGCTGAAGCCGATCGAGATCACGGCCTATCGCACCAAGGACGTTCTCGTCGCGAGCGGGATCGAAGAGGGCGAGCGCGTCATCACCGACGGCTCGCAACTGGTGCTGCCGGGCACGACGCCCCAGCTCGTACCCGCCAAGACGGAGGAAGCGCGATGACGATGCGATCGCGACTTCGCGCGGCCGGGACCCTGTCGCTGGCCTTCTTCGTGGTCGCCTGCAGCCAGTCGGACGAGGGGGAGGCGCCCCCGCCGCCGCCGCGGCCAGTTCTCACCACCGTGCTCGCCGCGAGCGATCCCCAGGCCCTCGGCTACAGCGGAACCGTCGAGCCGCGCTTCACCACGCAGCTCGCCTTCCGCACCCTCGGCCGCATCGTCTCGCGGTCGGTCGACGTCGGCGACCTCGTCGAAAAAGGCGAGCCGGTCGCCGCGATCGACGCCGAGACCCTCGATGCGGACCTCAGGTCGGCCGAGGCGCAGGTCGACAGCGCCGAGATCCAGGATCGCAATGCCAGGGCGGCCTTCGAGCGGACGAAGCGGCTGTTCGCCGAAAAGACGGTGGCGCAGTCCGAGGTCGACAACGCGCAGCAGAGCCTCAGCGCCGCCGAGGCGCAGCTCGTCAGCGCCAAGGCGCAGCTCGCCAAGGCGCAGAATTCCCTGTCCTATGCCGTTCTCAATGCCCCCTTCGATGGCGTCATCACCAATCGCGCCGCCGACGTCGGCCAGGTGGTCTCCGCCGGCGAAGAGGTGATGACCTTGGCCCGCACGGATCAGCGCGAGGCGGTGATCGACGTTCCGGCCGAACGCGCCGGGGAAGTGTCCGTCGGCTCCCCCTTCGAGGTCGTTCTGCAGATCGCCCCGTCGGTGAAGGCGCGCGGCGCGGTGCGTGAGATCGCGCCCCAGGCCGACACGCTGACCCGGACGGTGCGAATGCGCATTTCGCTCGACGATCCGCAGAACGCCTTCCGGCTGGGGGCGCTGATCAGCGCGATACCCGCCGCGAAGGCCAGCAAGCCGGTGGTCTTCCTGCCTCAAAGCGCGATCCTCGAGGAGGACGGCAAGACCCGGATCTGGGTCGTCGATACGAGTGAGGCAACCGTGCACAAGCGGGACGTCGTGATCGAACGCGACGGCGGCGGTCGGGTGATTCTGGTGTCCGGCGCACAGACCGGAGACGAGGTGGTGACGGCCGGCGTCCACAGTCTCGAAGACGGTCAGAAGGTTTCGCTCTCGAAGGGGCTCCAGTCGTGAAGTCGTTCAATCTGTCCGATTGGGCGCTGCATCATCGCTCGATGATCTGGTTCCTGATGCTGATCGCCTGCTTCGCCGGCCTGTTCTCCTACTTCAACCTCGGGCGGGAGGAGGACCCGAACTTCACCATCAAGACGATGGTGGTCTCCGCCTCGATGCCGGGGGCGACGGTCAAGGAAATGACCGAGCAGGTCACCGACCGGATCGAGAAGAAGCTCCAGGAACTCGACAGCCTCGACTACACCCGATCGATCACCACCCCGGGCCAGACGGTCATCTTCGTCAATCTCCTGCCGACGACCAGGGCCGAGGCCGTGCCGGGCATCTGGCAGAAGGTCCGCAACAAGATGGCGGACATTCGGGCGGACTTTCCGTCCGAGTTCCAGGGCTTCGGCTTCAACGACGAATTCGGCGACGTCTACGGCAACATCTACGCCTTCACCGCCGATGGCATCTCGTTCCGCCAGCTCCGCGACTATGTCGAAGGCGTCCGCACCCAGCTCCTGCAGCTCGGCGATGCCGGCAAGGTCGATCTGGTCGGAGAGCAGGACGAGGCGATCTATCTGGAATTCTCGCTGCGCAAGATCGCCGGCCTCGGCCTCGATCAGCAGTCGATCATCGACACCCTGCAGGCGCAGAACGCCATCGCGCCCTCGGGCGTGATCCAGTCCGGCCCCGAACGGATCATCGTCCGGGTCTCCGGTCAGTACACCTCCGAGGACAGCCTGAAGGCGGTCAATCTCCGGGTCAACGACCGCTTCTTCAAGCTGAGCGACGTCGCCACCATCACCCGCAGCTATCAGGATCCCCCGACGACGTTGTTCCGCTTCAACGGCCAGCCGGCGATCGGCCTCGCCATCGGCATGCGCTCGGGCGGCAACATCGTCGACTTCAGCGAGGAGCTGAAGCACGAAATGACGAGGATCATCAGCGAACTGCCGATCGGGGTCGGGGTGCATCAGGTCGCCGACCAGGGCGCGGTGGTCGAGGAATCGGTGGGCGGCTTCACCCAGGCGCTGTTCGAGGCCGTGGCGATCGTGCTCGCGGTCAGCTTCATCAGCCTCGGCTTCCGGGCGGGCCTCGTCGTCACCCTGTCGATCCCGCTGGTTCTCGCCATGACCTTCATTGGCATGGAATATGCCGGCCTGAACCTCCAGCGTATCTCGCTCGGCGCTCTCATCATCGCCCTCGGCCTCCTTGTCGACGACGCGATGATCGCCATCGAGACCATGGTCTCGCGCATGGAAATCGGCGAGACGCGGGAGAAGGCGGCGAGCTTCGCCTGGACGTCGATCGCCTTTCCGATGCTGTCCGGGACGCTGGTGACGGTCGCCGGCTTCCTGCCGATCGGCTTCAACAATTCCAACGCCGGCGAATACACCTTCTCGCTCTTCGTCGTCATCGCCATGTCGCTGAGCCTGTCGTGGATCGTCGCGGTGCTGTTCACGCCGCTGATCGGCGTGATGATCCTGCCCAAATCGATGCACAAGCACGACGCCAAGCCGGGCTTCGTGCGCCGCACTTTCTCGACGGTGCTGCGCGGGGCGATGCGCTTTCGCTGGATCACCATCATCGTCACGGTCGCGCTCTTCGCGGGCTCGATCTACGCGATGCAGTTCGTCCAGCAGCAGTTCTTCCCGACCTCGGACAGGCCCGAACTCGTCGTCGACTTCACGCTGCGGCACAATGCGACGATCGCCGAGACGCGCGCCCAGATGGACGCGCTGGAGGCGACGCTGAGAGGCGACGACGATGTCGACCACTGGAGTTCCTATGTCGGCCAGTCGGCGGAACGCTTCATCCTCGCCTACGACGTTCAGCCCTCCAACCCGTTCTTCGGGCAGGTGGTGATCGTCAACAAGGATCTCCAAGCGCGTGAGCGGGTGAAGTCGAAGCTTCAGTCCTTCGTCCGCGAGAACCTCGTCGGCACGGACGTCTATGTGAAATATCTCGAGCTCGGCCCCCCGGTCGGCCGCCCCGTCCAGTACCGTCTCGGCGGTCCCGACATCGAGGTCGTCCGCGACAAGGCCCGCGAACTCGCTGCGCTGATGGCGAGCGACAGCCGGCTGACCTCGATCGTGCGGGATTGGAGCGAGCCGGCGCGTGTCCTGAAGGTCGAGATCCTGCAGGACAAGGCCCGACAGCTGGGCATCACCTCCCAGGAGATCGCCTCGCGGCTGAATTCCGTGCTCGACGGCTCGACCATCACCGACATTCGCGACGGCATCTATCTCGTGCCGGTGATCGCCCGCGGCTCGAAGTCGGATCGCGATTCCATCGAGGCGATCGAGAACCTGCAGCTGACCAATTCGCAGGGCGATGCCATCCCGCTCGCCAGCCTGGTCAGCTACCAGTACACCTATGAGGATCCGATCCTCTACTCGCGCTCGCGCATCCCGACCATCACCGTGAGCGCGGCCGTCAACGGCCCGGCGCAGCCGGCGACGATCGTCCAGGCCCTCGCCCCGAAGATCGCCGAGTTCGGGAAGACCCTGCCGCCGGACTATCATGTCGAAATCGGCGGTGCGGTGGAATCGAGCGAAGAGAGCCAGGGGCCGATCGCCGCCGTCATCCCGGTGATGCTCCTCGCCATGCTGACGCTGATCATGATTCAGATGCAGAGCTTTCGGGCGCTGTTCGTGGTGCTGTGCGCGGCGCCACTGGGGCTCATCGGCGTCGTCGCGGCGCTCTTGCCCTCCGGCGCTCCGCTCGGCTTCGTCGCGATCCTCGGCGTCCTCGCTTTGATCGGCATCCTGATCCGCAACTCGATTATCCTCGTCCACCAGATCGACGTTTTGCGGGAAGAGGGGATGCATCCCTGGCAGGCGGTCTTCGAGGCGAGCGAGATGCGCGCCCGGCCGATCGTCCTGACGGCCGCCGCCGCCAGCCTCGCGCTGATCCCGATCTCGCGCGAGATCTTCTGGGGGCCGATGGCCTACGCGATGATGGGCGGCATCATCGCCGGCACGCTGATCACTCTCCTGTTCATCCCGGCGCTCTATCTCGCGGTGTTTCGGATATCCAAGCCGAAGGATGGCGATCTGCCGTCGAAGGACCACTTGCCGGCGCCGCATGGAGCCGGGGGCTCCGCCGCGGTGTCGGGGGGCGGGGCCGTTGGCGACGGCCTGCCGACCGGTTCCGGCATGAAGTTTCCCTGGAGTCCGCCGGCGGGCCGTTGAGGGACTGCTCCGCCCGCAGCGCAGAGCAGACCCGGTTTCGATCCGGAATTGTGGCCTCCGGGTTCCAGCCTGCTTGGCGCCCTTCGCGCCAATGATACGACCTTCGTCGTAGATCCGGCCCTACGGGTCTTGCGCAATCGACGTTTCCGGCGCAATGGTACGACCATTGCGGATGGGAGGTCCGGCCGGGTCCATGGGGTACGAGCGTTCGACAATCGACGGGGAGCGGTCGAATCGCACCGTTGCGCTCGCTGCCGAATTCGGCCGCATGATCACGTCCGGCGATCTGCTCAGCGGCGACGCGCTGCCGACGGAAAAGGAAATCCAGTCCCATCACGGCGTCTCGCGCACGGTGGTGCGGGAGGCGATCCGTCATCTCGCCGCCAAGGGCCTCGTTAGCGTCGGCCCGAAGGTCGGCACCAAGGTGCGCCCCCGCATCGCCTGGAACATGCTGGACGCCGACGTCATGGCCTGGCATCTCACCGCGCCGGTCCGCCGCCCCTTCATCGAGGCGCTGTACGAAATGCGCCTGATCAACGAGCCGAACGCGGCGCGGCTCGCAGCAAGGCGCATCGACGAGGCGCAAAGCGAGCGCCTCCGGCGGGCACTCGGCGGCATGCGCGACTATCCGCGCGGCTCGGCTGAACTCATTGCCGCGGATCTCGACTTCCATCGCATCGTGCTCGAGGCGACGGGCAATCCGCTGCTCGTCTCGCTCGGCTCGCTGATCGAGCGCAGCCTGTCGGTCTCCTTCTCCTTGTCTTGGCGGCAGAACCCGCAGGACGAGACGGTGCGCCAGCACGACCGGGTGATGCAGGCGATCCTTTCCGGCGACGGCGACGCGGCCGAACTGTTCATGCGGCGCCTCATCGAGAGCGCCTTCGACGACGTCATTCATGCCCTCTACGCCAATGGCGAGGAGGAAACGCGGTCCGGCGGCGCGCCGGACGCAAGGAAGATCGCCGAGCCGCGCCCGTCCGGTGCGGCTTGAGCAGGAAAGGGCGCTTTCAGGCGCCTGCAACGGTCAGGGAGGTGATGTGACCATGATGATGAAAACACTTTTCGCGGGGGTCGCGGCTGCGGTCGTGGCGCTGGCGGCTCCGATGTCGGCGAATGCCCAGGACAAGGGCACGATCGGCATTGCCATGCCGACGAAGTCCTCGGCGCGCTGGATCGCCGACGGCGACAACATGGTGAAGCAGTTCCAGGAAGCCGGCTACGCCGCCAACCTGCAATATGCCGAGGACGACATCCCGAACCAGGTGAACCAGGTCGAGAACATGATCACCACGGGCGTCGATGCGCTGGTGATCGCCGCCATCGACGGCACGACCTTGTCGAACACCTTGGCGAACGCGGCCGCCGCCGGCATTCCGGTGATCGCCTACGACCGGTTGATCCGCGATTCGGAGAATGTCGACTACTACGCGACCTTCGACAACTTCCAGGTCGGCGTGCAGCAGGCCGAGTCGCTGGTCGACGGCCTGAAGCAGCGCTTCCCCGACCAGGAGAGCTGGAGCGTCGAACTCTTCGGCGGATCGCCGGACGACAACAACGCCTTCTTCTTCTACAACGGCGCGATGAGCGTGCTGCAGCCGCTGATCGACGAGGGCAAGATCAAGATCCCCTCCGGCCAGATGGGCATGGACAAGGTCGGCACCCTGCGCTGGGACGGCTCGGTCGCCCAGGCGCGCATGGATAACCTCCTGTCGGCCAACTACACCGGCGACCAGAAGGTCAATGGTGTACTTTCGCCCTATGACGGCCTGTCCATCGGCATCATCTCCTCGCTGAAGGGCGTCGGCTACGGCTCCGGCGATCTGGAAATGCCGATCATCACCGGCCAGGACGCCGAGGTTCCATCGGTCAAGGCGATCCTCAGGGGCGACCAGTATTCGACGATCTTCAAGGACACCCGCGAGCTCGCCAAGGTGACCGTGCAGATGGTCGATGCCGTCCTTCAGGACAAGGAGCCGGAGGTCAACGACACCAAGACCTACGACAACGGCGTCAAGGTCGTGCCGTCCTACCTGCTGAAGCCGATGCTGGTCACCAAGGACAATTGGGAAAAGGTGCTCGTCGAGAGCGGCTACTACAAGGAAGACCAGATCAAGTAATCCGTCGTTCCAGGGCGCGATGCTCCGGCAACCCAGTCGTCGGCGCGCCTGGGTCTTCCGGCGCGCCGCATCGATCGGGCAGGGCCCGTTCGCCATGGCAAACTTCACGTCCGGGCGCTGCCGGCCTGCGGCGCGGACGCTTCGAGACATTCCGTCATGACCACCATTTTGCAGATGCAGGGTATCACCAAGACCTTCCCGGGGGTGATCGCGCTCGACGACGTCAATCTCAGCGTGGCGGAGGGCGAGATCCACGCCCTCGTCGGCGAGAACGGCGCCGGCAAGTCGACCCTGATGAAGGTGCTGTCGGGTGTCTATCCGCACGGCTCCTACGATGGGGTGATCGAGTTCAAGGGCGAGGAATGCCGCTTCTCCGGCATCGCCGACTCGGAAAAGCGCGGCATCATCATCATCCACCAGGAGCTGGCGCTGGTGCCGCTGCTGTCGATCGCCGAGAACATCTTCCTCGGCAACGAGCGGGCGGCTGGTGGCGTCATCGACTGGCACGAGACCTTCTCGCGGACCCGCGAGCTTCTCGCCAAGGTCGGCCTGAAGGAATCGCCCCAGACCCGGGTCACCGAGCTCGGGCTCGGCAAGCAGCAGCTGGTCGAGATCGCCAAGGCGCTGTCGAAGGAGGTCAAGCTCCTGATCCTCGACGAGCCCACGTCGAGTCTCAACGAGACCGACTCCGAGGCGCTGCTCAAGCTGCTCCTGGAGTTCAAGGCCGCCGGCATCTCCTCGATCCTGATCTCCCACAAACTCAACGAGATCTCCAAGGTCGCCGACACGATCACCGTCCTGCGCGACGGCGCGGCGGTCTCCACCCTCGACGCCAAGGGCAGCGCCGTGAGCGAGGCGGACATCATCCGCGACATGGTCGGCCGTAGCCTCAACGACCGCTACCCGCCGCGGAGCCCGCAGATCGGCGAGACGATCTTCGAGGTGAAGAACTGGACGGCCCATCACCCGCAGCATTCCGAGCGCAAGGTCTGCGACGACGTCAGTTTTCACGTGAAGGCAGGGGAGGTCGTCGGCATCGCCGGGCTGATGGGGGCAGGGCGCACCGAGCTCGCCATGAGCCTGTTCGGCAAGTCCTACGGCACGAACATTTCCGGCACGGTGGAGATGCATGGGCGTCCGGTGGACGTCTCGACCGTCAACCGGGCGATCTCGGCCGGCATCTGCTACGCCACGGAAGACCGCAAGACCTTCGGCCTCGTCCTCGACGACACCATCCGCCGCAACATTCCGCTCGCCAATCTCGACGGGATCGCCAACGGCATCGTCATCGACGAGCACCGCGAGCTCGACGTTGCGCGCGACTATCGCGAGCGCATCCGGATCAAATGTTCCTCGACGGCGCAGGAGGTGGTCAACCTCTCCGGCGGCAACCAGCAGAAGGTCGTCCTGGCGAAATGGCTCTTCGCCGGCCCCGAGGTGCTGATCCTCGACGAGCCGACCAGAGGCATCGATGTCGGCGCGAAATACGAAATCTACGCGATCATCGCCGAGCTGGCCAAGACCGGCAAGGCGATCGTCGTGATCTCCTCGGAGATGCCCGAGCTGCTCGGCATCACCGACCGGATCTACGTCATGAACGAAGGCCGCTTCGTCGGCGAAATGCCGACCAGCGACGCCTCGCAGGAGAAGATCATGTCGCTGATCATTCGCTCCGGCCACAGGAACTGAGGAAACCCGAATGTCGCAAGATGTCATTCATCAGCCGAGCGCGACGAAGCCGGCACCGAGCGGAACGGCCGGCGCATCGGCGAGCTTCATCCGCAAGCACATGCGCGAATACGGCATTCTGCTCGCGCTGATCGTCATCATGGCGTTCTTCCAGGTCGTCACCAACGGCATTCTCCTGAAGCCGATCAACCTGACCAACCTGATCCTGCAGAATTCCTACGTCATCATCATGGCGCTGGGGATGCTGCTCGTCATCGTCTCCGGCCATATCGACCTCTCCGTCGGCTCCGTCCTCGGCTTCGTCGGGGCGTTGGCAGCGGTGATGATCGTCCAGTGGGACATGAACTACGTCCTCGCCGGCGTGATCTGCCTCGCCGTCGGTGCGTTGATCGGCGCCATGCAGGGCTATTGGATCGCCTATTGGAAGATCCCATCCTTCATCGTCACACTGGCCGGCATGCTGGTGTTCAAAGGGCTGACGCTCTGGGTGCTGGCGGGGCAATCGGTCGGCCCGTTCCCGCGAGGCTTCCAGCTGATCTCCTCTGGTTTCCTGCCGGACGTCTTCGGCATCAAGGGCTTCAACCTGTTGTCGATGCTGCTCGGCGTCGCCGTCGTCGCGGTGCTGCTGTTCTTCGGCCTGCGCTCGCGCTTCCGCAATCGCTCCAGCGGCCATGACGACGAGCCGGCGCTGTTCTTCTTCGCCCGCAACTTCATCCTCGCCGCGGCGATCGTCTACCTCACCTGGGCGCTCTCGACCTTCCGGGGCTTTCCGAACGTCCTCGTGGTGATGGCGCTCCTGATCGCCGTCTACTCCTTCATCACCTCGCGCACGACCATCGGCCGGCGGATCTACGCCGTCGGCGGCAACGAGAAGGCGACGCGGCTGTCGGGCATCAACACCGAGCGGCTGGTGTTCCTGACCTTCGCCAACATGGGCATGCTGGCGGCTCTCGCGGGCCTCGTCTTCGCCGCCCGTCTCAACACCGCGACGCCGAAAGCCGGCCTCGGCTTCGAGCTCGACGTCATCGCCGCCGTCTTCATCGGCGGCGCCTCGATGGCCGGCGGCGTCGGCACGATCATCGGTGCGGTGATCGGCGCCTTCATCATGGGCGTGATGAACAACGGCATGTCGATTCTGGGCATCGGCATCGACTATCAGCAGGTGATCAAGGGCCTCGTCCTGCTCGTCGCCGTGATCTTCGACGTCTACAACAAGAACCGGGCCTGAGGCGCATGGCACCCGTAAAACTCGGCCTCGTCGGCATCGGCAAGATCGCCCGCGACCAGCACCTGCCGTCGCTCTCACGCAGCGCCGACTTCGACCTCATCGCGGCGGCGAGCCGCAATGCCGGCGTCGACGGCATCGCCAACTTTTCCTCGAGCGGCGAAATGCTGGCGGCAATGCCGGAAATCGCCGCCGTCTCCCTCTGCATGCCGCCCCAGGCGCGGCACCAGGTGGCGGCGGAGGCCCTGGCGATGGGCAAGCACGTGATGCTGGAAAAGCCGCCCGGTGCGACGTTATCCGAGGTCGAACAGCTCGCCGGCCTCGCCGCGTCGAACGGCGTCTCGCTCTTCGCCACCTGGCATTCGCGCCATGCGCCGGGTGTCGAGCCGGCGAGAGACTGGCTGAAGGGCCGGCGCATCCGCAAGGTCACAGTCACCTGGAAGGAGGACGTGCGCCACTGGCATCCCGGCCAGGACTGGATCTTCGAGCCCGGCGGCCTCGGCGTCTTCGACCCCGGCATCAACGCCCTGTCGATCGTGACGCGGATTCTGCCTTTCCCCATTTGGCTGACCGGTGCCGAACTGACCTTTCCGGAAAACCGTCAGGCGCCGATCGCTGCCGATCTCGCCTTCGCGGGGCCGAGCGGCGAGGCGGTCGAGGCGGTGTTCGACTTCCGCCAGACCGGGCTGCAGACCTGGGACATCGTCGTAGAGACCGATGGCGGGACGCTGAAGCTCTCCATGGGCGGGGCGAAGCTCTTCGTCGATGGCGAGGAGCGGGGACTGGGCCCCGAAGCCGAATATGGCGGCCTCTATGCCCGCTTCGCCGAGCTGATCGCTGCCGGGCAATCCGAGGTCGATCTGTCGCCGCTGCGCCATGTCGCCGACGCCTTCCTGCTCGGACGGCGGGCCGTTACCGAACCGTTTGTCTTCGATCCGCCGGCGGCCCCGTGACCCGGCCCTTCGCAGGCCTTGCCGACTGGGGCACGACGTCCTTCCGCCTCTGGCTGGTGGGCGAAGACGGCACCGTCCTTGGCGAACGCCGTGGCGGCGAGGGCATGGCGACGGCCGCTGGGGAGCCGGGCGGCTTTGCCGGCGTGCTGGGCCGCCATCTCTCCGCTCTCGATGCGCCGGCTGATCTGCCGGTCGTCGCCTGCGGCATGGTCGGGGCGAAGCAGGGCTGGGTCGAGGCGCCCTATGTCGAGACGCCCGCCGATCCGGACACCCTCGCGGCGGGTGCGGTCCGGGTGCCGGGCGCCGACCGGCCGGTCTTCATCCTGCCCGGCGTCTGCCAGCGCGCCGAAGGCCGGTTCGACGTCATGCGCGGCGAGGAGACCCAGATCCTCGGCCTTCAAGCCTCTTCCCGCCAGGGCGAGAGCGGAGAACTCGTCTGCCTGCCCGGGACCCATTCGAAATGGGTGATGCTGGAGGAGGGCCGGCTCTCCGGCTTCGCTACCTTCGTCACGGGCGACCTCTTCGCCGCCATCGCCGGCCATACGATTCTCAGGCACTCGATGACGCCGGGCGACGAGCGCTTCGACGTGCCTGCGTTCGGACGAGCCGTGCGGACCGCGTTCGAGCATCCGGCGGAGTTCTCCAGCTGGCTCTTCGCCATCCGCGCCGGCGGCCTTCTCTCGCCCGACGATGCGCCGCATGCGGCGTCGACCCTGTCGGGGCTCCTCATCGGCCTGGAACTTGCCGGCGCGGCGACCCGCTTCGGCGGCCTCGACGGTCACACCGTCCGGCTCGTCGCCTCCGGGCCGCTCGCCGAGCGCTATCGGGCGGCCTTTACGACGCTCGGCCTCGATGCCATCGAAGCGGACGGCGAGGCGGCCGTGCGCCGCGGCCTGCTTGCCGCCGCAGGAAAGATCCTGACATGAGCGAATCCACCCGCACCCCCTGGCCGAAACTGAAGCGCGACCTCGTAGCGATCCTGCGGGGCCTGACGCCGGAAGATTGCGAAGCCGTGGTGTCCGGCCTGATCGAGGCCGGTTTCGAGGCGATCGAGATCCCGCTGAACTCGCCGGATCCGTTCCGCTCGATCGAGACGGCTTCGCTGCTTGCCCCGGACGGCGTCCTGATCGGCGCCGGAACGGTCCTCGACGTCGCCTCCGTCGATCGCCTCGTCGATTGCGGCGGCCAGCTCCTGGTCAGCCCCAATGTCGACGCCGCCGTGCTGACGCGGGCGGGCGAGCAGCGCCTCGTCACCATGCCCGGCGTCTTCACCGCGACCGAGGCGCTGGCGGCCGCACGCCTCGGCGCCTCGGCGCTGAAGTTCTTTCCGGCGAACGTCCTCGGCCCCTCGGGCATCACGGCGATCCGTGCGGTTCTCCCCGCCGACCTGCCGATCGGCGCGGTCGGCGGTGTCTCCGAAAAGGACTTCGCCGCCTATGCCGCCGTCGGCATTCGCACCTTCGGCCTTGGCTCCTCGCTGTTTCGCCCCGGCGACGCCGCCGCCGCCGTCAAGGCGCGGGCGGAGAAGACCATCTCTGCATACGACGCGGTATTTGGCGGGTAGGCGGCGATCACACCGCCGTCTTCACCGCCTCGTCGATGTAGATCGCCCTCAGGCGCCCGGCGATCTCCCCCGGCGCGCCGTCGCCGATCTTGTGCCCGTCGATCTCGACCACCGGCATGACGAAGCTGGACGCCGAAGTAATGAAGGCCTCGCGCGCCGCCAGCGCTTCCTCGATGGAAAACGGCCGCTCCTCGACGGTGAGGCCGGTCTCCGTCGCCAGCCGCAGGATTGCGCTGCGGGTGATGCCGGGCAGGATCGCGTGCGACAGCGGCCGGGTGATCAACGCGCCGTCGGCATTGACGATATAGGCGTTGTTCGACGAACCTTCGGTGACGAAGCCGTCCTCGACCAGCCAGGCGTCGTCCGCCCCGCGCCGCTTCGCCTCGGTCTTGGCCATCGAGGGATAGAGCAGCTGCACCGTCTTGATGTCGCGGCGCGCCCAGCGAAGGTCCGGCAGGGTGACGACCTTGAGGCCGGTCTTGGCCGCCGGTCGGTCGCGCAGCTGGCCGGTCTGGGTGAAGAGGACGAGCGAGGGCCGGATGTCGCCGGCCGGAAACAGGAAGTCGCGGTCAGCGGCGCCGCGCGACACCTGCATGTAGATCAACCCCTCGGCGAGCGCGTTCTTGTCGACGAGCTGCCGATGGATCGACAACAGCTCGTCCTCGCTTGCCGGGGCGGGAATCGAAAGCTCCGACATCGAACGGCGCAGCCGCGCCATGTGCCCGGAAAAGTCGATCAGCTTGCCGTCGAGGACGCTGGTCACCTCGTAGACGCCGTCGGCGAACAGGAAGCCGCGGTCGAAGATCGACACCACCCCCTGATTCTCCGGGCAGAAAACGCCGTTCACATAGACCGTGCGCATCGCGTTCCTCCATCTCGGGCCGTCTGCCCTGGCGCGCGACCATAAAGGCGGGCGTCGCAGCGGCGCAATATCGCCGGTGCCCCGCGGGCCGGCGATGAATCCAGCTTTACGAAAGCTTCAGGAGATGGGCCGACAATTGCGACAATTGTTGCGTATCCAGGACCCCGCCATGGTGGACCAGTCGTTCGATCGAATTCTCGAGGGGGTCGCCGCCCGCCATGAGACCAAGGGCTGGCGCTCGGTGTTCGGCCGGGCGTCGACCGGTGTCATGTCGGTGACCGGCATCCGCCGCGGCCCGAGAATCGCCGAGAGCGTCGAGCGGGCCGCCGCCGCCCGCGCGGCTTACGAGGAGGCGCTCGAGGAGGAAGATTTCTCCGCCTTCGACGAGCCGGAGCCGGTCAAGCCGACCGCGCCGCCCCGCGCCGCCTCAAAGGAATCCGAAAAGCCTTCCGAGCCGCGCCAGGGTTTCGAGGCGCGCCGCGCGAGCGATCAGGCGCCGACCTCCTCCGAGCCACCGCGGCCGGAGGGCGCGCGCGGCACCGGCAATGGCAACGGCTCCGCCGCCGCAGCCGGCGCCGCCTACGCAAAGACCATACGGGAGGCGCAGCCCGGCGCGCCGAGCACCGACCCCTACGACATTGCGATGGAGCTGGACATCCTGGCGCTGAGCAGCGTCAAGGACCTCCTCGAAGCGCGGCGCAACTTCGCCCGGGTAAACCATCCCGACCGCGTGCCGATCGGCTTCCGGACCGAAGCGACGACCCGCATGCAGATCGCCAATCGCCTCGTCGACGACGCCGTCGCCAGGATGAGCGGGCAGGGAAGGCGGTAGGCCGGCAGCCCCTGCGCCCGCCCATCGTAAGAAGAGCGGGCGCCGCGCCGCCACCGTCCCGCTTCACATCACCGGCCGCGTCGCGATAGGATCTCGGAGTGCCCGCCTGCGGGTGCCGTTCGGAGGAATTCGGCTGAGCGAGACGACGATCCCGGAACGATTTCGCTCATGACCGACGAACTTCATTTCTTGTCCCGCGGTGAATCAGCCGCGCCTGCCCCGCGCCTCCAGCGCGCCCGCGGACGCCTCGATCTGCGGGTCAAGGCGGCGGGCGGGCGCACCCGGCTGGAGGATCTCCATCAGGCCGGCTGCCTGAAGCTGCGCTTTCCCAAGGTGCCCGGCGCAACCAGCGAGGCGGTGCTGATCAACACCGCCGGCGGCCTCACCGGCGGGGACGTTCTCGATCAGCGCTTTGCCGTCGGGCCGGGGGCGGGGCTTTCCCTCACCACCCAGGCCTGCGAACGCATCTACCGGGCGAGCTCCGGCCGGGCGGAGGTTGCGACCCGGCTGAACGTCGCGGCGGGTGGCTTCTTGGCTTTCCTGCCGCAGGAAACCATCCTCTTTCACGAGAGCGCTCTCAGCCGCAAGCTGGAGCTCGAAACCGCCGAGGATGCGGAGTTCGTGCTTTGCGAAAGCGTCATTCTCGGCCGTGAGATGATGGGTGAGAGCGTCAGGCAGGGGGTCTTCCGCGAAAGCTGGCGGATCCGTCTCGGTGGAAAGCTGGTGTTTGCCGACGAGACCCGGCTCGAAGGCGACATCGCCGGGCAGACCGGCGCCGCGGCCTCGCTTGCCGGCAATCGCGCCTTCGCCACCCTCGTCGCGCGGCGCGAGGGAGCCGAGTCCCTGCTCGCTCCGCTCCGCCAGGCGATCGGCGAGGACGGCGGCGCGAGCCTCGTCGGCGGGCTGATCGTCGCGCGCCTCGTCGCCCCTTCCGGCTTTCTTCTCAGAAAGCGTCTGGTTCCGGCCATCGCGGTACTGGCAAAGGCCGGGGTCCCGCGGATATGGTCGCTCTGACCCATCTGAATTGCGAGGACGACACGATGCAGCTCACCCCGCGCGAAAAGGACAAGCTCCTCGTCTCCATGGCGGCCGTCGTCGCCAGGAAGCGACTGGAGCGCGGCGTGAAGCTCAACCATCCCGAGGCCATCGCCCTCATCACCGACTTCGTCGTCGAGGGTGCGCGGGACGGGCGCAGCGTCGCCGACCTGATGGAGGCGGGCGCCAAGGTGATCACGAGGGATCAGGTGATGGAAGGCATTGCCGAGATGATCCACGACGTCCAGGTGGAAGCGACGTTTCCGGACGGCACCAAGCTCGTGACGGTGCACGAGCCGATCCGCTGAGGGCGCCGGCTCAAATCCCTCCACCCGCGGAGCTGAGCGGGCATCTCGTGTCGGTGGCGATCGGCTCGCCCCCTTGGCAGCGGAGACGTCGATTCCGCTTGATCACGACAGTTATCTGACTTAAGTCAGATACCATGATGCTCGATCCCGTCGCCCGCTTCCGCCGTTTCGCCCGTGCCGCCGTTACCGAGGTCGGCGCGCTCGACCATTCCTTTCTCGGCAGGGGCCGGCCTCTCGGCGTCGCCCGCATTCTCAATGCCATTGGGCACGGCAAGACCGATGTCGGCGAGATCCGGGCCTATCTCGGGCTGGATTCGGGGCTGGTCAGTCGGCTCTTGCGCGGGCTCGAGGATGAAGGCCTGATCGAGACGACGCCGCATCCGGACGACGGCAGACGGCGGATCGCCTCCCTGACTCGAGCGGGCGAAGCCGAGTTTGCCGCCTATGAGGCATTGTCGAACGAGCGGGCGGAGAGAGCTTTGGCGCGCCACGCCAATGCCGACGCCCTCCTCGCGGCGATGGATCTCGTCGCCTCGGCTTTCGGCCGAGACCAGATCGAACTCGTCGAGATCGATCCGCGAGCGGAGGTCGCCCGCTATTGTCTCGGCGAATACTACGGCGAACTGGCGCGGCGTTTCGAGCGGGACTTCGACGTCAGACTGTCCGCCGATCCCGACGCCGAAACCATGGTCCGACCTCGCGGCGTCTTCCTCGTCGCCTTTTCCGACGACATGCCGATCGGCTGCGTCGGGCTGAAGGGGACCTGCGCCGAGTATGGCGAGGTGAAACGGCTCTGGGTGGCGCCGGCGGCGCGGGGCCTCGGGCTCGCCAAGCGGCTCATGGACCGTACCGAGGCGATCGCTCGCGAATTGCAGATGCCCGCGCTGAGGCTCGACACCAACAAGGCGCTCCCGGAGGCGATCGCCATGTATCGCAAGTCCGGCTGGACCGAGATCGACCGCTTCAACGACGATCCCTATCCGGACTTCTTCTTCGAAAAGCGGCTGTAGCGCGGCCAGCGTCAGGAACGGCCTTTCCGAGCGGGGCGTTGTGTCCGAGGTCCGCCGAACGGCGGCCGCTCATGGGAGCTTGCCATGCCGCTCAACCGCTTCGTCGAAGCCCAGTCGCCGGTCTATGGTCGTGCGTTGGCCGAACTTCAGGCCGGGCAGAAGCAGAGCCACTGGATGTGGTTCGTCTTCCCGCAGATCGCGGGGCTCGGCTCCTCGCCGATGGCCCAGCGCTATGCGATCGCCTCGCTCGACGAGGCGAAGGACTATCTCGCCCACCCCATGCTGGGGCGCAGGCTCGTCGAATGCACCGAGGCGGTGCTGGGCCATCCGGGCAAGAGCGTCCATGCGATCTTCGGCTCGCCGGACGACATGAAGTTCCATTCCTCGATGACGCTGTTCCACCGCGCCGATCCGAGCGACGAGACGTTCGGCCGTGCGCTCGACGTGTTCTTCGATGGCAAGGAAGACGAGGCGACACTGACGCGGATCTGAGCGCGACAGTCGCCCTCATCCTGAGGCGCGGGCCGAGCGAAGCTCGGGGGAGCCTCGAAGGGCGAGGGCGTGGCGCGTCGCCGGCCGTAAGGGCATGTCGAACGGGCGGAAGGCGGGAGCCTGGGGCTCCTCGCCCTTCGAGGCTCGCTCCGCTCGCACCTCAGGATGAGGGGCTACCGTCACATTCTGCCGGCATGTTCGCTCGTCGCGGGGCATCTTCCTCTTCCGCCGGCACGAGGGCGTTTGAAACACGCATCAGTGGCTCCATTTGTTGACATAAGAATATCTTTATGTGATTTGGGAGCCGACCCAGAAGGACAAGCGACGCTCATGACCTCCACGACCGAACAGCTCTTCGGGCCGCTGACCGACGGCCGCAATCCCGCAGAGGCGTTCGAGGCGCTGAAAAAGGCCGCCAGCGAACGCATTCTCATTCTCGACGGCGCCATGGGAACCGAGATCCAGCTTCTCGGCCTCGGCGAGGACGATTTCCGCGGCCACCGCTTCGGCGCCTGCGAATGCCATCTGCAGGGCAACAACGATCTCCTCAACCTGACCCAGCCCCAGGCGATCGAGGACATCCACTACGCCTATGCCATCGCCGGCGCGGACATCCTGGAGACCAACACCTTCTCCTCGACGACCATCGCCCAGGCTGACTACCAGATGGAAGATCAGGTCTACGAGCTGAACCGTGACGGCGCACGTCTCGCCCGCCGCGCGGCGATCCGCGCCGAGCAGACCGACGGCACCCGCCGCTTCGTCGCCGGCGCCCTCGGGCCGACGAACCGCACCGCCTCGATCTCGCCCGACGTCAACAATCCCGGCTACCGGGCCGTGACCTTCGACGACCTGCGCATCGCCTATGGCGAGCAGTTGCGCGGCCTGATCGACGGCGGCGCCGACATCATCCTGATCGAGACGATCTTCGACACCTTGAATGCGAAAGCGGCGATCTTCGCCTGCGAGGAGATCTTCGAGGAAAAGGGCGTGCGCCTGCCGGTGATGATCTCCGGCACGATCACCGATCTGTCCGGCCGCACCCTCTCCGGCCAGACGCCGACGGCGTTCTGGCACGCGGTGCGCCACGCCAAGCCCTTCACCATAGGGCTGAATTGCGCCCTCGGCGCAGCGGCGATGCGCGACCATCTTGCCGAAATCTCCAACGCCGCCGACACCTTCGTCTGCGCCTATCCCAATGCCGGCCTGCCGAACGAATTCGGCGAATACGACCAGAGCCCGGAGGCGATGGCCAAGGAAGTCGAGGTCTTCGCCAAGGAGGGCCTCGTCAACGTCGTCGGTGGCTGCTGCGGCTCGACGCCGGACCACATCAAGGCCGTCGCCGAGATGCTGAAGGCCTATAAGCCGAGGCAGATCCCGGAGGTGAAGCGGCTGATGAAGCTGTCGGGCCTCGAGCCCTTCACGCTGACCTCGGACATTCCCTTCGTCAATGTCGGCGAGCGCACCAACGTCACCGGCTCGGCCCGCTTCCGCAAGCTGATCAAGGACAACGACTATCCGGCCGCTCTCGAGGTCGCCCGTCAGCAGGTCGAAAACGGCGCCCAGATCATCGACGTCAACATGGACGAGGGCCTGATCGACTCCAAGCAGGCGATGGTCGACTATCTCAACCTCGTTGCCGCCGAGCCGGACATCGCCAAGGTGCCGGTGATGATCGATAGCTCGAAGTTCGAGGTGATCGAGGCCGGGCTGAAATGCGTCCAGGGCAAGGCGCTGGTCAATTCGATTTCCATGAAGGAGGGCGTTGAGGCCTTTCTCGCCCAGGCCAAGCTGATCCAGCGCTATGGCGCGGCCGTGGTGGTCATGGCCTTCGACAGCGAAGGCCAGGCCGACAGTTACGAGCGCAAGGTCGAGATCTGCACCAAGGCGTACAAGCTTCTCACCGAGGAAGCGGGCTTTGCGCCCGAGGACATCGTCTTCGATCCCAACATCTTCGCCATTGCCACCGGCATCGAGGAGCACAACGGCTACGGCGTCGCCTTCATCGAGGCGACCCGGACGATCCGCAAGACCCTGCCGCACGCCCACATCTCCGGCGGCGTGTCGAACCTGTCCTTCTCCTTCCGCGGCAACGAGGCCGTGCGCGAGGCGATGCATGCGGTGTTCCTCTACCACTGCATCCAGGCGGGCATGGACATGGGCATCGTCAATGCCGGCCAGCTCGCCGTCTACGACTCGATCGATCCCGAACTGCGCGAAGCCTGCGAGGACGTCATCCTCAACCGCACGCCGAAGGACGGCGTCGATCCGACCGAGCGGATGCTCGAGCTCGCCGAGCGCTACAAGGGCCAGGGCGGCGGCAAGGCCAAGGAGAAGGACCTCTCCTGGCGCGAGAAGCCGGTCAACGAGCGTCTCGCCCATGCCCTCGTCAACGGCATCACCGAATATATCGACGTCGACACCGAGGAGGCCCGCCAGGCCGCCGAGCGGCCGCTCCACGTCATCGAAGGGCCGCTGATGGCCGGCATGAACATCGTCGGCGACCTGTTCGGCGCCGGCAAGATGTTCCTGCCCCAGGTGGTGAAGTCCGCCCGCGTCATGAAGCAGGCTGTCGCCCTTCTCCTCCCCTACATGGAGGAGGAGAAGCGCCTTCTCGGCGGCGAGCAGCGCAAGAATGCCGGCAAGGTGCTGATGGCGACGGTGAAGGGCGACGTCCACGACATCGGCAAGAACATCGTCGGCGTCGTCCTCGCCTGCAACAACTACGAGGTCATCGACATCGGCGTCATGGTGCCGGCGGCGAAGATCCTCGAGACGGCCAAGCGCGAGAAGGTCGACATCATCGGCCTGTCCGGCCTGATCACCCCGTCGCTCGACGAGATGGTGCATGTCGCCTCGGAGATGGAGCGCGAGGGCTTCGACATCCCCCTCCTCATCGGCGGGGCGACGACCAGCCGCGTCCACACGGCGGTGAAGATTCACCCGCAATACCAGCGCGGCCAGACCGTCTACGTCACCGACGCCTCGAGGGCCGTCGGCGTCGTCTCCAGCCTGTTGTCGGAGGAGACGCGCGACAAGACGATCGACGGCATCCGGGAGGAATACAAGAAGGTCACAGAGGCCCACGAGCGCTCCGAGCGCGACAAGAAGCGCATGACGCTGGCCGCCGCGCGGGCCAATGCGATGAAGATCGACTGGTCCGGCTACGAGGCTAAGGCGCCGTCCTTCCTCGGCACCAAGGTCTATCAGGACTTCGACCTCGCCGACCTCGCCGCGCACATCGACTGGACGCCGTTCTTCCAGACCTGGGAGATGAAGGGGCGGTATCCGGCGATCCTCGAGGACGAGCGTCAGGGCGAGGCGGCGCGCTCGCTGTTCGCCGATGCGCAGGCGATGCTGAAGCAGATCGTCGAGGAGAAGTGGTTCGTTCCGAAGGCGGTGGTCGGTTTCTGGCCGGCCAATGCGGTCGGCGACGACATCCGCGTCTTTGCCGACGACACCCGCAAGGACGAGCGCGCGACGTTCTTCACGCTGCGCCAGCAGCTGTCGAAGCGTGGCGACCGGCCGAATCTCGCTCTGTCGGACTTCGTCGCGCCGCAGGATTCGGGCCGACCCGACTATGTCGGTGGCTTCTGCGTCACCGCCGGCATCGAGGAGGAGGCGATCTCCAACCGCTTTGCCAAGGCCAATGACGACTACGCCTCGATCATGGTCAAGGCCCTGGCCGACCGCTTCGCCGAGGCCTTCGCCGAGCGCATGCATGCGATGGTGCGCCGCGAGCTCTGGGGCTATGCGCCGGACGAGACCTACACCCCGGAAGAGCTGGTCGCCGAACCCTATGCCGGCATCCGCCCGGCGCCGGGCTATCCGGCCCAGCCGGACCACACCGAGAAGCTCACTTTGTTCGAGCTGCTCGATGCGGAAAAGGAAATCGGCGTGAAGCTGACCGAAAGCCTCGCCATGTGGCCGGGCTCGTCGGTCTCCGGCCTCTATATCGGCCATCCGGACTCGCATTACTTCGGCGTCGCCAAGGTCGAGCGCGACCAGGTCGAGGACTATGCCAGGCGCAAGGGCATGAGCGTCGAAGAGATCGAGCGCTGGCTCGCTCCGGTGCTGAACTACGTGCCGAAGCCGCGGGCCAGCGAGGCGGTCGACGAGGCAGCCTGATCGTTCGAGGCGAACGGGCTGGGGAGGCGGTGGCTCCGTCGCCGGCTTCCCGGCCGTTCCGAGCCTCAGGCAATGCCTCATGCGCCGCTTCGACGCGATGGATTTTTCCGTTCTGCGGTGGTTTTTGAAATTTCGGACCCTGCAGCTTTGCGCTTCGGCAATTATGTTCGTACACTAATGATCTTATCATCGGTGCGCGTACGGGATTGCGAGGCCGTCAGGCTACGCTGCCGCGTCGTGTCCGGCTTCAAAGGCGGCCAGAATCCGGCTGCATATGCGCGCCGCGGCGCCCTATGACGAACGACGAGAGAGGCAATTGGCATGAGTTCTGTCGCCACGAGTGAAGCGAACACGGCATTTCCGATCCCGGCGAACGTCTTCGCCGAGACCGTGACGGCGGTGAAGCATTACACCGACCGCCTGTTCTCCTTCCGCATGACGCGGCCGCAGAGCTTCCGCTTCCGCTCCGGCGAGTTCGTGATGATCGGCCTTCCGAATGCCGAGAAGCCCGTCTACCGGGCCTATTCGATCGCCAGCCCGGCCTGGGACGAGGAGCTCGAATTCTTCTCGATCAAGGTTCCGGGCGGCCCGCTCACCGAGCATCTGCAGAAGATCAAGGTCGGCGACACGGTGCTGATGCGCAAGAAGCCGACCGGTACGCTGGTCCACGACGCGCTTCTGCCGGGCAAGCGCCTGTTCCTGTTCTCGACCGGCACAGGCATCGCCCCCTTCGCCTCGGTGATCCGCGATCCCGAGACCTACGAGAAGTTCGAGCAGGTCATCCTCACCCAGACTTGCCGCGAAAACGCCGAGCTGAACTACGGCCGCGAACTCGTCGAGAACACCCGCAACGACGAGCTGATGAGCGAATTCGTCGGCGACAAGCTGCTCTTCCACGCCAGCGCCACCCGCGAGGGCGAGACGCGCGGCCACCGGGTCACCACCTTGATCGAGAACGGCAAGCTCTTTTCCGACCTCGGCATCGAGCCTTTGAACCCCGAGACCGACCGGGCGATGATCTGCGGCTCCATGGCGATGCTGCGCGAGATCGAGGGTCTCCTGCAGGCGCGCGGCTTCGAGGAAGGCGCCAACAACAAGCCGGGGACCTACGTCGTCGAGCGGGCCTTCGTCGACTGAGCGGCGCCCGTATCCTGATTCGGGAAAAGGCCCGGCGCCCAGACCGACCATGCCAAAAGGCCCGCTCGAAAGAGCGGGCCTTTTTCGATGCCGGTCAGACCTCCGGGTCGAACTGCGGCTCGGGCAGGCCCGGCACGTCGGTGCGCATGGCAAAGACGCCGCCCGAATGCGGCAGACGCTCCAGTTCTTCCGCCGGGCGGCCGTCCCTTGCCGAGGTGACGTAGAGCGTCTTCAGGTCGTCGCCCCCGAAAGCGATCATCGTCGTGCACATCGCCGGCACCTTGTATTCGCCGAGAAGTTTGCCCGTCGGCGAATAGCGCTGTACCCGGCCGCCTTCGTAGAGCGCCGACCAGTAGCAACCCTCCGCGTCCACCGCCGCGCCGTCGGGGCGGCCCTTGTCGTCGCCGACATTCGTCACCTTGGCGAAGACCCGGCGGTTCGTCGCCTCTCCGCTGCCGGCGTCGTAGTCATAAGCGTAGATCGTGCGGACCTGCGTGTCGGAGTGGTACATGGTGCGGCCGTCCGGCGAAAAGGCGAGGCCGTTGGACGTCCAGATGCCGGATTGGATCTTCGTGAGGCCGCGCTTGTCGAAACGGTAGAGCCCCGCCGTGCCCCCGGCCTTCTTCTCGTCGATCGTGCCGAGGAAGAAGCGTCCGCGCGGGTCGGTGCGCCCGTCGTTGAAGCGGTTGGTCGCGGTGGGCTCGGGGTTCGGAGCCAGCATGGCGATGCGCTCGCCCTCGGGGGAGAGATGCCAGACGCCCGAGCGCAGCCCGGCGACGAAGCCGCCGTCCTTGCGGATGGCGAAGCAGCCGATCTCTTCCGACAGGCCGATGGTGGTGTGGCGCTCCGCATCCGGCTCGAAGCGATGGAGCTTCATGCCCTTGATGTCGACGAAATAGAGCGCCTGTTCGGTGCCCGACCACACCGGGCCTTCGCCGAGCGCGCACTGCGCGTCGAGGACGAGAGAAAAGGACGAGGTCATGGGGATCTCCTTGGGGATGCAAGCCGCTGCCGTCTTGGCTCGATGCTGCCGGACCGCATGGCGCCTCCTTGACGTGGCCGGTCACTTGCGTCGGGCCATACGAGCGGCAAGGGGCATTCGAGCCAGATTCGGAGCGCGGCAAACATTACCGGACGATGAATTCTGCACGCCGGGCGTGCCGATATCCACAAGACGCCTTCCCGTCGCGGTCCCCAGATGCAATTAATGTATCCGTTGATGTCGGGCCGGACGATGGCCGCTCGGGAGGCGGCTGTAGGCCCCGACGAACCGCGGGAGGAGATCAGCATGCAGCGCAGACAGTTCATCCGAGGCGTCGCCGGCGGCATCGCCGCCACGGCTTTTTCCGGCCTGATCGGGCGACCGGCCTTCGCGGCCGCTGGCGAATGCATCGTCCCCTGGGCGTCCGACACCAAGATGATCAAGCGCGAGGCCAAGAGCGGCCCGTTCAACATCGCCTTGTCGAACTCCTACATCGGCAACACCTGGCGCACCGAGATGGTGCAGATCGCCAAGGCCTATACCGAGCGCGACGAGGTCAAGCCGCTGATCAAGAGCTTCCAGGCGACGAGCTCCGGCAACGAGGTCTCGGCGCAGATCGCCCAGATGAACCAGATGATCCTGTCGGGTGTCGATGCGATCATCCTCAACGCCGCCTCGCCGACGGGCCTCAATTCGGTGATCGACCAGGCCGCGGATGCCGGCATCCTCGTCGTCTCCTTCGACAACGTGGTGACGACGGACAACGCCGTCACGGTCAATCAAGACCAGTACGAGATGGGCAAGCAGTGGGCCGATTTCGTCGTCGACAAGACGGGCGGCAATGGCAACATCCTGATGGTGCGCGGCGTTGCCGGCACTTTCGTCGATCAGGAACGCACCCGCGCGGCGAACGACGTCTTCGGCAAGCATCCCGACATCAAGACAACCGAGATCTACGGCAACTGGGACGACGGCACGGCCCAGAAGGTCACCGCCAACGCGCTCGCCTCCGGCACCAAGTTCGACGGCGTTTGGAGCCAGGGCGGCGACACCGGCGTGGTCCGCGCCTTCCAGCAGGCCGGGCTCGACATCCCGCCGATCGCCGGCGAGGCCGAGAACGGCTTCCGCAAGCTGGCCTCCGAACTGAAGTTCCCGATGCTCTCGATCGGCCAGTCGCCGGCGCTTTCGGCGCTGTCGATCATGGTCGCGCTCGACATCCTGCAAGGCAAGGAAACGCCGCAGTCGGTCTCCGCGCCGCTGCCGACGGCGACGACGGATACGTTGAAATCGGGCGAGAACTTCTTCCCCGAGCTGCCCGACAGCTTCTTCACGCCGATCTCGATCCCGGTCTGCGGGCTCGACTTCACCGCCGAGCAGATCCTCAAGCAGAAGGTCTGACGCCGGCGACATGCCGGTTCCGGCGGGCGGGGCTGGCCGAGCGGCTTGCCCTCCGATCGCCCGCCGGCTCGCGAGCCTCGGCAAGTTCCGCCTCCCGGGCCCCGAGGCTCGTGTTTCGTCTCCGCGCTGGGCCGGTCATTCTCCGGCCCGCGCCAATTGGCGGAGAGTGTCCTTGAGTTCGCATCCAGATCCGAGTTCCCATCCAGATGCCCGTGCATCCGCCGCCGCCGGCACGCTTCTCGAGGCGAGAGGCATCTCCAAGAGCTTCGGCGGCGTCCATGCGCTCGAAAATGCCGATTTCTCCTGCAGGACCGGCGAAATCCATGCGCTGCTCGGCGCCAACGGGGCCGGCAAGTCGACGCTGGTCAAGGTACTGAGCGGTGTTCAGCGCGCCGATGCGGGGACGATCGCGCTCGCCGGTGAGACCGTCAGCTTCTCCGGCCCAGCGGACGCCGCGCGGCACGGCGTCGCGACGGTGTTCCAGGAACTGTCGCTGTTTCCCCATCTCACCGTCGCCGAGAACATCCTTATCGGCCACCAGCCGACCGGCTTCCTCGGGCAGATCAGCCAGCGGCGGATGCGGGCCGAGGTGCGCGAGCTGTTCGAAAGCCTAGGCGTCGATCACATCGCGCCGGGGGCCCATGTCGCGGACCTGTCGCTTGCGGACCGCCAACTCGTCGAGATCTTCAAGGCGCTGTCGAAGAAGCCGAAGCTTCTGATCCTCGACGAGGGCACCTCGGCGCTCGGCCGCAAAGAAGTGCAGCGGCTGTTCGATCTTCTGCGCAAGCTGAAGGCGGGCGGCACCGCGGTGATCTTCATCTCGCACCGGATGAGCGAAATCCGCGAGTTCGTCGACCGGATGACGATCTTCCGCAACGGCCGGCACGTCGCCACCGTCAGAGCAGCTGAGGCCAGCGACGGCGAGATCGTCGAGATGATGCTCGGCCAGAAGGTCGAGCGCTCGTTTCCCGCAAAGACCCGTATCGAGACGGACGCGCCGTCGCTGCTCGAACTGGCCGGGTTTTCCGCCGGCTCGGGCCTTCAGGACATTTCGTTTGCGCTGAGGCGCGGCGAGGTGCTCGGGCTGGCCGGTCTCGAGGGGCAGGGGCAGGGGACGCTGCTTCTGGCGCTCTTCGGCGCCTATCGCGGCATCAGGGGCGAGGTGACCATCTCCGGCAGGCCGGCAAAGGTCGCAACCCCCTGGCAGGCCAAGGCGAGCGGCATCGCGCTGATCCCCGAAGACCGCAAGACCGAAGGGCTCGTGCTGCCGATGAGCGTGCGCGAGAACATCACCTTCTCCGTACTCTCCAGCCTCGGCCGCTTCGGCTTCGTCAATCCCACCAAAGAGCGGGCCTTCGTCGCCCGCATGATGGAGCGGCTGGCGGTCAAGGCGGCGTCGATGGAACTACCGGCCCGCTCGCTGTCGGGTGGCAACCAGCAGAAGCTGGTTCTGGCCAAATGGCTGGAGACGGGCGCCGACATCTTCCTCTTCTACGATCCGACGCGGGGCATCGACGTCGGCACCAAGCAGGCCTTCTACGAGCTGATCGTCGGCCTGACGCGCGAGGGCAAGGGCGTGATCCTCTATTCCACCGAGACCAGCGAGCTGATCGGCCTCTGTCACCGCGTCGCCGTCATGGACGACGGCCGGATCGTCGAAACGCTCCAGGGCGACGACATCACCGAACAGGACATCCTCGCCGCCGCGCTCGGGGTCGGGCGGGGGCGGGCAGATGCCGGGTCCGAACTCGCGGAGGCCGCCCAATGAGCCTGCGCCGCTACAAGTCCTCGCTGCTCGCCATCGTCGGGCTCGCCCTTCTCCTCGGCTACTACTGGTACCAGCAGCCGCTGATCGTCTCGCCCTTCGGCTTCCGGCTGCTCGCCAACCAGGGCACGACGCTGGCGCTGGCGGCTCTCGCCCAGCTGACCGTCGTCCTCACCGGCGGCGTAGACCTCTCGGTCGGCGCCATCGTCAGCCTCTCCAATGCGATTGCCGCAACCTACATGGGCGACAGTCCGTGGAGCGTTTTCGGCGTCGTTCTCCTGACCCTCGGTGCGGGGGCCGGCGCGGGGCTCGTCAACGGCCTCCTCGTCGCCTATGGCCGGATCCAGCCGATCATCGTGACGCTGGCGACGCTCTACGTCTATTCCGGCTTCGCGCTTTTGATCCGGCCGCAGCCCGGCGGTTCGGTTCCCGGTTATTATGCCTCGGCGCTGACCGGCGCCTGGGGCTGGCTGCCCTATTCGCTGATCGTGCTGCTCGCCGTGACGTTGCTCTTTCGCATGCCGATCATGCGCTCGCGGCTCGGCACCGCGATCTACGCCGTCGGCGACAATCCGGGCGGGGCCCACATGTCCGGCATCAACGTGCCGAGGACGCTGGTTTCGGCCTATGTGATCGGCGGCTTCCTCGCCGCCTGCGCCGGCCTTTTCCTCACCGCCCAGACGACGTCCGGCGATGCCTCCGTCGGCACGTCCTACACGCTGAACTCGGTCGCGGCCGTCGTCTTCGGCGGGGCGATTCTCGGCGGTGGCAGGGGCCTTGCGCTCGGCCCGATCGTCGCCGCCTTCTTCATCTCGATCATCATCTCGGTGCTGTTCGCGGCCGGCGTCTCGTCCTTCTATCAAAGCGTCTTTCAGGGGGCGATCCTGATCCTCGTCCTGATGTTCGGCAACGCCTGGACGCTCAGAGCCCGCAACCGTCTGCAAGTCCTTCGGAGCTGAGCGATGACCACCGAAATGCGCTCCTCGCCGACGCTCGCTTCCCGCCTCTCCGCCTTCACCAGGCACGGCGTCGCGGTCTCCTATGTGCTGCTCGTCGTCCTCATCATCGTCGCGGTGATCCTCAACCCGGCCTTCGCCTCCTGGGCGAACGTCAAGGCGCAGCTGCAGATCGCCACCTTCATCGGCATCATCGCCATCGGCCAGACGCTGGTCATCCTCACCGGCCAGATCGATCTGTCGGTGCCGTGGAACCTGACCTTTTCCTCGATCCTGATGGCAACGCTCTACGGCCAGGGCTACGGCTTCGGCGTGGCGATCGGCGCGGCGCTGCTGGTCGGCATCGGCGTCGGGCTGATCAACGCCATCGGCGTCGCGGTCTTCCGGCTGCATTCGCTGGTCTGGACGCTCGGCATGAACGCGCTGCTCGAGGGCGCGACCATGGTCTATACGAACGGCCAGCCGCCGGATTCGACCATCCCCGGCGTGGTGCGCTTCCTCGCCGTCGGCAATCTCGGCGGCATGCCGGTCTCGCCGCTGGTGTGGGCCTTGCTGGCGGTGGTCACCATCATCGTCCTTGCCCGCTCGCGCTTCGGCCGCTTCCTCTATGCCACCGGCAACAACGAGCCGGCGCTGTTCCTCTCCGGCGTCGACACCCGCCTCGTTCATGTCGGCGCCTTCGTCGCCTCCGGCGTCTGCGCGGTGATCGGCGGCATCCTCCTCACCGGCTACGCCTCGCAGACCTATCTCGGCATGGGCAACGACTATCTGCTGGTGCCGATCGCCGCCGTGATCATCGGCGGCACCAACATCATGGGCGGCGCCGGCGGCTATGTCGGCACCATCGCCGGCACCTTGATCGTCGTCCTCCTCCAGTCGATCCTCTCGGTCGCGCAGATCGGCCAGGCCGGCAAGAACATCGTCTTCGGCCTGATCATCATCGCCCTCGTGCTGCTCTATGCCCGGCAGGCGCGGCCGACCGACTGAGCCGGCCGGCGGGGGCGCCCCGCCACGCGGCGGCTGCGGCAGGCCGCGTCCTTCGGCCCCGGCGGGTGGCTTCGCAATGTGCGGCGAAATCGCCTATGACGGTCCGTCCTCACTTCAGCGATTCCCATTCATGTCCATACTCACCATTCTTCTGCTCTTCCTCGCCGGCTTCGCCGGGGCGGCCATCAATGCGGTGGCCGGCGGTGGCACCTTCATCTCCTTCGGCGCCCTGTCGCTGATCGGCGTGCCGCCGATCTCGGCCAACGCCACCTCCTCGATCGTCCAGCTGCCGGGCTATTTCACCTCGACGCTGCCGTATCTCAAGGACATCCGCCGGATGTGGCGGGGCATCGCCATCCTCGCCGCCGTCTCGGTGGTCGGCTCGACCCTCGGCGCGCTCTTGCTCCTGTGGCTGAACAACGAGCAGTTCTCGGCCGCCGTGCCCTGGCTGCTCCTCGGCGCGACCGGGCTGTTCGCCGCCGGCCCGTGGCTGAAGCCGAAGCCGCGCGAGGCGGTCGCCACCACCGAAAAGCGCGGCATCGCGGCACCCTTGATGCAGTTCGTCACGGCGATCTATGGCGGCTTCTTCGGCGCCGGCATGGGCATCATGATGCTGGCGACGCTGGGGCTGACCGACGCCGGCGACTATCACCGGCTGAACGCCATCAAGAACGTTCTCGCCAACGTCATCGCCGTCGTCGCCGTGGTGATCTTCGTCTCCGGCGGGGTGGTGGACTGGCCGGGGGCGCTGGCCATGGTGCCGGGCGTCGCGCTCGGCGGCTATTCCGGCGTCTGGCTCGCCAAGCGCGTGCCGCAGATCGCCGTGCGCATCTTCGTCATCGCGGTGGGGCTGTTCCTGGCGGGATATTATTTCGTCACCGGCTGAGACGGCCGCGCCGCCAGCTCCGGCCGGCACGATGCCGCGAAATCCCGCCGCGACCGTGCTGCCCCATCTTTGGACGCGCGGCCGCGATCCCGCGCCGCATGGCGGCCGGGGTGGGTCTTATGCGACCCGCCCGAAGGCGGCGATGGGTGCCGCCCGAACGGGACGGCGGGATGCCGGAGGCAGACCCTCCGAACTGAAAAATATACGGTCCGCCTCCGGCATCCCGCGCGGTGCTTGACGGTCGCGAATGCATCGCTCCGACACGCTGCCTTCTCGGCGACCCCGGCGCTGCCGCGGCGGGGACGGGTCGTCACGATGGCGGCTGGCGCTTCCCAGGTGCCCCCAGTCAAGCGGCTCTTGCGCAGGTTGTGTGGTTTTACGCGGCCAAGAGGAGTCGACGGCGCAAGAGATCGAGGTTCCCACGTCCGTACATTGAGCGCTTGAGAAGTTTGAGCTTGGTGACCTGGCCCTCCGTTTG
>NZ_JAAAMG010000031.1 GCF_010500815.1 Jiella pacifica | reverse complement strand
GCCGCCCGCACTCTGGACCAACTCTGGCGGGCCGTCGGCGACATCTGCGCCCTCTTCACACCCGACGAATGCTGGAACTACTTCAAGGCTGCAGGCTGTGTTGCAGATTAAACGCCCGACGCTCTAGCTGGGTTTTAAACAATTGAGTGGGAGTGACGGATACAAACGGCGACAATAGCATAGTTTCGGCCGGGAATTTCGCTATCGCCTAGTTGCCGCTCTTGTCCGTCTTTCACTCCTATCTTCTAGCCCGATCCATTTCTGTCTCGTGGGACCGATCTGCGGGGACTTCAACGCCGATGTAAAGCTGCTTCGATGGAAGGTCATGCCCTGGCGCGAAATAGCGTGCACAACGGCGGGTTTGCGCCCAAGCCGCTTCTGCCGCTCATTCCAAGTTTGGGAAGCCGACATTCCGCAGGCCCTGACTGGCGACAGGAACGAGTTAATTACGTCCGCCTCCCAAGCGCGGCCAAAAAGGGCAACCGCCTCGCTGTGAACGCGGGAAACACTCCACCAAGGGCGCCGATGAGCAGCGCCAGTGTGATAATCAGAGCTTCATGAAGTCGATGAAGGCGCGGAGCGCTGCCGGCATCCGCGTTCGGCTGGGATAATAGAGGTGGAAGCCCGGCAGCAGCTCGTCGTGATCCGCCAGCACCCGTACCAGGTCGCCGCGTTCGAGATAGGGGGCAACGAAGTCTTCTAGCAGGAAGGCAAGGCCCATGCCTTGGAGGGCGCCCGCGAGCAGGAGATCGGTATCGTTGGTGGTGAGCACGTTCCCGGTCACGATCGTCGCGGCTGGCTTGCCGGGCCGCGCGAAGCGCCACGGGAGAAGGGCGCCGCTTTCGGCCCAGCGGTAGCTGAGGCAGCGGTGACGGGAAAGGTCCTGGGGAGTCCCCGGCGGCGAGTGCGCGGCGAAATAGGCCGGAGAGCCGACCACTGCCGTGTGAAGGTCCGGGGTGAGACGCACCGCGATCATGTCCCGGTTCACCTGGCCGCCGATCCGCACGCCGGCGTCGAACCCCTTTGCCACGATATCGGTGATCTCGTTGTCGACGACGAGATCGAGCTCGACCCCGGGAAAGGCGTCAGCGAAGGCGCCGAGGCGCGGCATCACCACAAGCCTCGCCGCAATGCTCGGCAGGTTGATCCGCACGAGGCCTTTCGGTTGCTCCTGGAAGGCGCCGGTCTCGCGGAGGGCGGCATCCATTTCCGCCAAGGTGGGCTCGATGCGCTCGTAGAGGCTCTGACCTGCCTCCGTCGGCGCGACGCTGCGCGTCGTGCGATTGAGGAGCCGAACGCCCAGCCGCTCTTCCAGCAAACGAATGGTGCGGCTGAGGGCCGAGGGCGACAGGCCGAGCCGTTTGGCGGCGCGGCGGAAGCTTCGCTCCTCTGCCACCAGCGTGAAGGCGCGCAGCTCGGCGAATTCAGCGGGCGTCATTGTACACTTCCAGCGCAACGAATGATGCCGGATAAACACCATTCTCTCGCACAATGCCAGGGCGCACATTGCCCTCGACACTGGAGCGCGCCAATCGATGGGTGCCCTCCGACTCCGACGAGAGAGGCTTATGAGCGATGACCAACATGCGGCGCTGGGAGATCGATGCGATCGGGCTCGACCGCCTGCAATTGCGCGACTGTCCGATACCGACCCCCGGCAAGGGGGAAATCCTTGTGCGGACGGCGGCGGTGGCGCTGAACTATCGCGACAAGATGGTGGTGGAGAGCGGACGCGGTCTGCCGCTGCGGTTCCCCTTCACGCCGGGGTCGGACCTTGCCGGTGAAATCGTGGCCCTCGGGGAGGGAGCCAGTCGCTTCGCCGTTGGCGAGCGGGTGGTGTCGACGCCGACGCCGGACTGGATCGACGGGCTTCGTCCCGGCACCGCCCGCACGCCCGCCTACCAGACGTTGGGCGGGTTCTACCCGGGTGTGCTGGCGGAATACGTCGCGATGCCGGAGCTGTGGTTCGTCAAGGCGCCGGCGAGCCTTGAACCCTGGCAGGCGGCAACATTGCCGGTGGCGGGGCTGACAGCGTGGTCTGCGCTCGTGGAAAGCGCCGGGGTGCGCGCCGGGGACACCGTTCTCATCCCCAGCACCGGCGGTGTCGCGCTGTTTGGGCTTCAGATCGCCAAGGCGAGCGGTGCCGAGGTCATCGTCTGCGGCCAACCTGGTACGGAGGCGCGGGTGCGGGCACTCGGCGCCGATCACTTCGTGGATGCCGATGCTGAAGACTGGATGGAGGCGGTCTATCGGATCACCGGCGATCGCGGTGCCGATATCGTGCTGGAGGTGATCGGCGGGGCGCATCTCGGCCAATCGGTCGAACTCGCCGCCGTCGGCGGCCATGTCTGCCAGATCGGCGCTCTCGATGGCTTCGAGTTCAGTTCCCCGGCCATGCCCCTGATGCTGAAGAACATCACCATTCACGGCATCGGCACCGGCAGTCGCCGGGCCTTGGAGCGCCTGGTGCGGGCTGTCGACAGCGCCAGCATCCGGCCGGTCGTGGACGCGCGGTATCCGTTGGCCGAATTGCCCGCCGCTTTCGAGCATCTCGCTCGCGGTCCCTTCGGCAAGGTGGTGATCGACATGATGGGGTGACGCACGGCGCCGACGCCTCGGCCAGAACCGTCGACCGGACAATCGTCCGGCCGACGGTTCTGACCGACAAACCCAAGACGGGTGCAATATGCGCGCTCACGGATTTGGCTGGCTTTCATGGCGGCAAAATAGCGCGCGCCGATGTCGCCAGCTTTGTCGTGACGGAATTGGACCGCGCGGAGTGGACCGGCAAAGCCCCGCTGATTACCTCCGCATGAGCAGCACCCTGAGGCTCTGTTGCGGCTCGCGTTGCGCGGTGGATCTGCTCCAGTCAACTTTTCCGCAGGTCATCGAAGAACCGGCGGCATTCCCTGAAACATCGCTTGCGGGAAGAATGGAAGCCGGCACGCGATAGGTCGAGACGCTACCTTGCGGCCGCTGCCATCGTCGTTCAGCGAAGCGCCTCGGCCAGGCGCCGCAGCGTCGCAGCGACTGTCTGTGGATCCAGCGGAGCCGAAGCCTCGCGCAGCCGCGCCTCTGCCCCGACGACGATCACGGACGCCGCCGCCACCACCTCCCGACCGCGAGCCGTCAGCTCGGTCGTCCGAACCCGCCCGTGGTTGGGGTGCGGGGCCCGCAGGATGAAGCCCGCTCGCTCCAGCGCGACGACGATCCCCTGCATCGTTTGCGGCGTCACGAAGGAGCGGCGCGCCAGTGCCGCGTTCGAAGCGCCCGGTTCGATCTTCAGGCAGTTCAGCACCGCATATTGCGGCATCGTGAGCCCGATCTGCTGAAGCGCAGAGTCCAGATGCGTGCGCAGTGCCTGCTGCGCCATCTTGAGCGCGAACCCGATGGTGGCGAACGGATCCTCCATCGCCGCATCTCCATCCTGGCTTGACATATCAGTGCCCTTATATAGATATCAGCCCATTGATACCCTGCTGCTGGCAGAAGAGGAAAGCAAGCTATGGCGCATCTGATCGGTCCCGATTTCATCAGCATCCAGACGCAAGATCTGGACGCGGCGCGCGTCTTCTACAGCGAGGTCGTCGGGCTGAAGCTCGCGCCGCACAGCCCTCCGGGCGCCGTCGTGTTCGACACCGGCCCGGTCTCGTTCGCCGTCCGCACGCCGGTCGCGGAGTTGAAGAACAAGGAAGCCCTGGGCGAGGGCGTCGCCCTCTGGTTCGGCTGCGACGATGCCGACGCACTGCACGAGCAACTGGTTGCGCATGGCACGCCCATTGTCTTCCCGCCGAAGGATGGACCGTTCGGGCGCTACTTCGCGTTCCGCGACCCGTTCGGCTACACGATCACGGCGCATACGATCGGTTGAGGTCGGGCGCACAGGGGCAAGGCATGGCGGGCGAACCGTCGGGCCTGGCTCGCACTTGCTTTGACCAGATCAGATCGCCTTGACCTTGATGAGCGCTTTCAATCGCTCGGCATCGGCGGGTGAGGCGGGATTGTAGACGATCAAGCCGAGTTCCGGCCGCCCCTCGACTGCAAAGGAAGAGAACTCCAGGTCGAGCAAGCCTGCTTCCGGGTGTTGGATGCACTTCACGCCTTCGCCGTGCGCGACCACATTGTTGTCCCGCCACAGCGCTTCGAACTCCGGGCTTGCTCGGCAGAGTTCGCCGATGAGCGCCGTCACCTCCGCGCTGCCGCTCGCCCCGGCTCGCGCCACGTCCGCCCGGAACGCACCCACGACGAAGCGGGCGACGCTCTCCCAATCTGCCTGCTTGGCGCGGACGCGGGAACTGCCGAACACAAGGCGGAGGATGTTACGTTCCTCCCGCGGCAGCTTGGAATAGTCGGTCAGCAGAGCCGCAGCCGCCTTGTTCCAGCCGACGACGTCCCACATGGCGTTCTTGATGATGGCGGGACTGAACGGCATCGCGTCGAGTACGCGCTGCAGCCGTGGGGTGACGCCCTCGACCGGCTGGTAACGCACTTCCGGCGGTCGGCCGAGGCCCAGCATGTACAGGTGCTCGCGCTCGGGCTCCGTCAGCATCAGCCCCTTGGCGATCCTGTCGAGCACGTCGGCCGAGGGCGCGCCGCCGCGGCCCTGCTCCAGCCAGGTGTACCAGGTGGGGCTGATGTTCGCGCGGGCGGCGACCTCCTCGCGGCGCAGCCCAGGCGTGCGGCGACGACCGCTGACGAAGCCGAACGACGCCGGGTCGAGCCGGGTGCGCCGGTCGCGCAGATACGTGCCGAGCCGGTTTGCCTTTTCGTCGGCCACGAACGATCCTGTTTGTGATTATACCATGATACGGTCACTACTTTAACAGGCTTGGGTATCTTGCGATATCCCGCTCCTCGAACAAGAGGAGCCTTTCATGCGTGTATTCCTGACCGGTGCGACCGGCTTCGTCGGTTCCCGCATCCTGACCCAACTGCTGGCCGCCGGGCACCAGGTGACCGGCAACAGCCGATCCGACGCCGGTGCTCGCCAGCTGGAGCAGGCCGGGGCCGCAGTCCACCGGGGGGACCTCAACGATGCGGCAGAGCTCGCCAAAGGCGCCGAGAGCGCCGATGCCGTGATCCACACCGCCTTCGACCATGACTTCGCGCACTATGCGGAAAATTGCGAGAAGGACCGCCGCGTCATCGAAGCGATCGGGGATGTGCTCGCCGGATCGGATCGGCCGCTCCTCATCACCTCCGCCATCGGCGTGGGCAGCACCGGAGCAGGACAGTTCGCGCGCGAGGACGTTCTCGATCGGGACCATCCCATGCCTCGCATCGCCAGTGAGCTGGCCGGATTGGCCGTCGGGGAGCGCGGGGTCTCCGTTGGTGTGGTGCGGCTGTCGCAGATCCACGATCCGGTGAAGCAGGGCCTGGTCTCTCCGTTGATCGAACTCGCGCGGACGAAGGGTGTCTCGGCCTACGTTGGAGAGGGCGGCGATCGCTGGTGCGCCGCCTCGGTCGAGGACGCCGCCCGCTTGTACGTCCTTGCGCTGGAGCGACACGAACCAGGCGCGCGCTGGCACGCGGTCGCGGAGGAGGCGATACCAATGCGCGCGATCGCGGAGGCGATCGGTCGCGGACTGGGCGTTCCGGTCCAGGCGATACCGAAGAGCGAGGCCGGAAAGCACTTCGGGTGGATGGCGGGCTTCGCAAGCTTCGACATGCCGGCCTCCAGCGCGGTTACGCGTGAACGGCTCGGCTGGACGCCAGTAGGTCCGACCCTGTTCGAAAATCTCTCCCGGATGGACTACTCGGTCGGCAAGGAATGATTGCTGAGCCACGGCGCCGCGCTGCCGCTCCCACCTGTGTCGTTCATCTCTCATAGCCATTGGCCGGAATGAAAGAACGGCCTGTTGAAGGATTCGACGCGGGGATCAGGATCGGCGAGCGGCTGGCGCAGAATATGGACGCCGTACCGCTAACTCCGCCCTACCGAAACGCAGGGGGCGGCTCTTCCGCATACTTCGCACCGTTTGGAAGCCGTCTTTTGAAGCGCCCGGCGATAGCCTCGGTGTCACGGAAGACTGCTAGTACTGTAATGTTGGCCGGGAGCCGTCGGTCATCTATCAGCCACTACAAGAGGTCCGCCTGATAGCTGGTCGCCATCAGCGACACATGCGCTTCCAGCGGCGGACGCAGCTCGAACGCCTTTGGCTCCCGCGCAAAATTCCACACCCGCACCAGCCGCCAATTCTTGCTCCGCTCCTCAGCAACGGCCAGCTCATTGCGCGAGATGTGAAACGGCGTGCGCTCCCAGCCCCTGGTTGTCTTCACCTCGATCAGCCGATCGCGGCCGTCGATGTCGAAGCTCAGGATGTCATAGCCGGCGCCATCGCCGTCGACATGCGACACCCAGCGAATACTCCCGGCGAGATCGGTCCGGCCGGCGGCAAGAAGGCTGGCACGCTCATGGGCCAGGACACGCTCCTCACCGGCGCGGCCTAACGCGCGATTGCGGGCATCGCGCTCCGCCACATCGTACTTTCGGGCGATGGCGGTCATCTGCTCGAGCTCGTCGGGCGGCGGCGCATTGCTCTGTGTCGGTGGTGGGCCGATCCACAGCATCGCTTCCTCCCGCAGCACTGACGGTGACGGACCTATCGCCATCCGCGCGGCTGGTGCGAGCCAATCCGGATGGCGATTGAGCCAGCGCACCACCGCATCGGCGAGTGAGGCCTGGAAAGCGAAGGCCGGCTTGTAGCCTGGGATCCAGTTCTCACCGAGCCCCTTGAGCACGGCGCTGATATTCTGATGCTTGTACTCGATCGAGCCGCGGGGCCGATCGATCACCGCCTGCAGCAGGCGGTTATGCTCGGCCTTGCTGTAGGGCCGCCCAGCCAAGTCGTTCGCGAGCATCGCGAAATAATCCGCCACGATCGCATCGTTCTGCTCGTCGGACCAGTCACCGGCCATGGCAGCTTCCGAGCGGGCCGGCCAAGCTGGAGAAGGCCCGTATCATGCCAGCAACTGCGCCGGCACACCGAGCACCGGGCCGGCCTCGGCGAGCCGCTGGTCGAGCGTATGCACAGTGGCGCCATGCTCCGACGCGACGGCAAGATGCAGAGCGTCACCGGCACGAAGCCCCAAGGTGTGTTGATCGGTAAACCTCGCCGCCGCCCGGAAGTGCCCACCCGTCACGGGCAGCACCCTGAAGCTCTCGGCGACCAGCTTGTTGAACATGGCGAGCGCTGCCGCGCGCTGCTCCAGGCTGATCTGTCCAGTCCGCAGCTTGATCGCCATGGCGGACGACATCTCGGTGATGGTCCAGTCGCTGATCAGAAGCTGTGCCGGGTCCTGCTCCGCCAGCCAGGCCTGAACACGCGGCGTCATCGCTTCATTGGAGAGCGCCGCGACGATCAGCGACGTGTCGAGATAGAGCATCAGTAGCGGTCGCCATCCCGCATCGAGCGCACGAGATCGGCGGCGATCTGGGACTGCGGCAGCATCGCCTCAGCCAGCGATCGCAGCAACGCGGCATCGATCGGCTTGCGCGGCTTGGCCACTGCGGTGAGCCGCGCGACCGGCTTGCCGCGGCGGGTGATGTCGATCGAATCGCCCGCTTGGACCCGGTCGACCAGCTCGCTCAGATGGGCTTTGGCATCTGCCAGATTGATGGCAACCATATCACGCTCCTGACTATGTAGATAGTCACCTAGTGTATCATGCTTAAGAATTCCAGCGGTGGCTTCAACGCGGTGTCGGTCTCCATTTTTCGAGATAAGCTGCGAGTTCGTCGGGAGTTCCTTGAGGAAAGGCCTCTTTCAGGTAATCGAGGAATGCCGACACGCGCGCGCTCAGCAGCCGTCGCGTCGGATAGAGCGTCCAAAGCGCGATCTCCGGACCCTCCACATCGCCCCAGTGCACCAAGGTGCCGTCAGCAATATCGTGGCTTACGAGCGAGATTGGCAACCGTCCGGCGCCCGCGCCTCTCCGAACGGCATCGCGAACCATGACGAGTGATGACAGGCTCAGGATCGGCGTGACGGCGATGCTCGCTGGGCCTGCCGGTGTCGTGACGTTCCACACTTCCGCCGGCTTTGCCGCCCCGCGCACGATCGCTGGAACAGCTGCTCCATCCAATAGTGGCGCCAAATCGGGGCTCGCGACCACAACCAGCCGATCGCGCAGGAAGACCCGCCCCACGAGGCTTTCATCAGGCGCGGGATTGACACGGATCACCAGATCATAGGCTTCCTCGATCATGTCGACCGACCGATCCTCGGTCGTGACCTCCAGGCGCACTTCCGGATATTTGAGCGCAAAGCCGGCCGCCAGTTTCCCCATCGCGGTTTGGGAGAAGAGCAGGGGGGCGCTGATCCGCAGCCTGCCCCGCGGACTGTGCCCACGCGAGGCTATCGCCGACGCCGTCTCGTCGAGGTCGGTGAGCAACTGGCTCGTTCGCTCGAACAAGGCGCGTCCTTCCTCGGTCAGCTTGAGGAGGCGCGCACCGCGTTCGAAGAGCCGCAGGTCGAGGCTGGCTTCAAGTTCGGCAACGCGGCGGGACAGCGTCGCCTTTGGGCGTCCGGCCGCACGCGAGGCCTTTCCGAACCCGCCATGACGGGCGACGAGCGTAAAATCGGCGAGAGCGGGAAGGTCCATGATCGTTCCACCTGTGAGACGGCCTGTCTAGACTTAGCGACTATCGGCACGAATGTGGATCGCTAATTTGGGGCATGCAAACGGCTCAACCCAAGGAGTGACCCCATGACCATCCTCGTAACCGGCGCGACCGGCAATGTCGGAAGCAATGTCGTCGAACAGCTCGTCAATCGCGGCGCCGACGTGCGCGCTCTGGTTCGCGATCCCGCAAAGGCCAGCCTCCCCGCCGGCGTCGAGGTCGTCCAGGGCGACCTGCTCGACGTCGACTCGCTGCGCGGCGCCATGAAGGGCGTCTCGACGCTGTTCCTTCTGAACGGAGTCGTCGCCGATGAATTCACCCAGGCGCTGATCGCGCTCAACGTCGCCCGCGAGGCAAAGATCGAGCGGATCGTCTATCTGTCGGTGATCCACAGCGACGTCTACGTGAACGTGCCGCACTTCGCGGGCAAGTTCGGCGTCGAGCGGATGATCGAACAGATGGGCCTCAGCGCCACCATCCTGCGCCCAGCCTATTACATGGACAACGAGATCACGATCAAGGACGTGATCACCGGCTACGGCGTCTATCCGATGCCGATCGGCGACAAGGGCCTGGCGATGATCGACGCCCGCGACATCGGCGAGATCGCCGCGCTCGAGCTGGTCCGCCGCGAACAGTCGCCCGCGCCGCTCCCGCTCACCCGCATCAACCTGGTCGGCCCGGACACGCTGACCGGCGCAAGCGCCGCCGCCATCTGGAGCGAGGTTCTCGGCCGCGAGATCGCCTATCCGGGCAACGACACCGCCGGCTTCGAGCAGAACATGCGCCAGTTCATGCCGGCGTGGATGGCCTACGACATGCGTCTGATGGCCGAGCGCTTCGTGTCCGACGGCATGCTGCCCGAGGCCGGCGACGTGGACCGGCTCACCACGCTGCTCGGCCGCCCGCTGCGCACCTACCGCGAATACGTCGCGCAGATCGCCGGCTGACGCCGCCAGCCCTCACCGACAAGGACCACCATCATGATCTATTCGACCGCCACGGTTCCGGTGAACCCGGAAGGCGAAACTCCGCTCACCCGAGAGCAGGTCTGGAAAGGCCTCGAGCTCAAGGCCCGCGACGCCCGGGCGTTCCTTCCTTCCGGCCTGTGCACGAAATGCGACGTCACCGAGGAAAGCGCGACCCACTTCGTCCGAGACGCCACGATCGCCGGCGCCGACCTGCGCGAGATCATCGTGCTCGAGCCGCAGCGCAAGGTCACCTTCTTCCAGGCGACCGGCCCGCGCGAGGGCGCCATCGTCAACGAATTGTTCGAGGACGAGGCGGGCGCGCTTCAGCTCAAATTCTACTGCTACCTCGGACTGCGCGACAAGCTCCCGAACGGTCCGGAAGAACAGGCCGAGCAGACGCAGTTCGACAGCGACAAGGGCTACAAGGCCGCGCTCCTGTCCACGCTGAAGCGCACCCGCGAGATGCTCGCCGAAGGCAAGCTCTGATCCTCCCGCCCACGGCATCCCCCAGTTCAGGAGAACTCCCATGGCCGATCTCTGGTCCCCCATCAAACTCGGCAGTCTGCAACTGCCGCATCGCCTTGCCATGGCGCCGATGACACGCAGCCGGGCCAAACCCGACGGCACCCCCGGCGACCTCGCCCCCGAATATTATGCGCAACGCGCGACGATGGGCCTGCTCGTCACCGAAGGAACCCAGCCGTCCGCGGACGGGCAGGGCTATCCGAACACGCCCGGCATCTACACCGACGACCATGTCGCCGGATGGCGCAAGGTGACGGACGCCGTCCATGCGGCCGGAGGCAGGCTGTTCGTCCAGCTGATGCATGTCGGCCGCAGATCCCATCCGGAAAACACCGCACATCATCGCCAGCCGGTTGCCCCGTCGGCGATCGCCCCGGGTGAAGACATGTTCACCGGCAAGGGCATGCTGCCGGTTCCGGAACCCCGCGCGCTCAACACCGGAGAGGTTCGGCAGACCGTCGCCGACTATGCCTATGGCGCCACGCGGGCGATCGAAGCCGGTGCCGACGGCGTCGAGGTCCACGGCGCGAACGGTTATCTGGTGCACCAGTTCCTGGCGCCGAATGCCAATGAGCGTACCGACGAATACGGCGGTTCACTCGAGAACCGCGCACGGTTCGCGATCGAGGTCGTGCAGGCGATCGCCGCTGGCATCGGACCGGAGAAGACTGCGATCCGCCTGTCCCCCGGCCTGCCGACCGGCGGCATCGTCGAAGGAAACGCCAATGACGACCTGTACCGCTATCTGGCGGAGGCGTTCGGCAAGATCGGCATTGCCTACCTACACGTGCTGCACATCGGCAATGAGGGGCTCCTCTCCGACATCCGCAAGGCGTTTGGCGGTGTGCTGATCGTCAACCGGCCGGGCCGCACGCGCGAGCAGGTCGGGACCGATGTCGCGGCAGGAATCGCCGACATGGAGGCCTTGGGCACGATGACCCTGGCGAACCCCGACCTCGTGCATCGTTTGAAGACAGTGGCGCCGTTCAACGAGGTGCGCAAGGACCTGTTCTACGCCGGCGGCGGTGCCGAAGGCTACACCGACTACCCCGTTCTCGAGCGCGCCTGACCCGGCCGCATCACCGGCGGCTGGCACGAGCCCGGCTCTGTCCCGCCGCCAATATGACAAGGACTTATCCCATGAAGACGACAGGCAACACGATCCTCATCACCGGCGGCGGCACGGGGATCGGCGAGGCGCTCGCACACCGCTTTCACGACCTCGGCAATACCGTGATCATCGCCGGCCGGCGGATGGAGACGCTGGAAAAGGCAATCGGTGACCGGCCGAACATCCATGCGCTGACGTTCGACCAGAACGACCCCGCCAGCATCGCGGCGTTCGCCGATACGCTCGTTACCGATTTCCCGGGCTTCAACGTGCTGTTCAACAGCGCCGGCATCATGCGCATGGAAGGGTCGCTCGACACATTCCGCGATCTGGGCGACGCCGAGGCCTCGGTCACCAGCAATCTGCTCGGCCCGATCCGGTTGACCAATGCGCTGATCGAGCATCTGGTCCGCCAGAGCGACGCGGTGATCGTCAATGTCAGCTCGGGCTTGGCCTTTGTGCCGTTGGTGATCGCGCCGACCTATTCGGCGATCAAGGCGGCGATTCACAACTACACCGAATCGCTGCGCGCCGTGCTGAAAGGCAAGGTCGAGGTGATCGAACTGGTGCCGCCCGCGGTGCGGACGAGCCTCACCCCCGGCCAACAGGACAACGAACGCTTCATGCCGCTCGACGCCTTCGCCGATCAGGTCATGGCGCGCTTCCAGCAGACGCCCACGCCGCGCGAGATCCTGGTGGAAGGCGTCGACTTCATGCGCAACGCCGAGGCCGAGGGCCGCTTCGACGATACCCTGGCGGCGATCAACCCGTTTCTCAAGTAGCCCGCCGAGGCCACGTCGCGATCCGGCCACCCGTACCGCCGCTTCGTCGTCTCAGATCGGGGACACTGCGTCTCCTTCTGCTGCTCGGCGAGGCGAGCGCGATCCAGCATCAGGCACAAGGACAAAAGCGATGACCGTTATCAGCCACGACGAAAGCCTCAAGGATCGGGCCGTGATGGCGGCGATGCGGGCGGCGCTGGCGGTCTCACCGGCTCCGGAGTCAAAGCCGGAAAGCCGCGCTGCTTATGACAAGCTCATGGCCCAGGTGCCAATCGCAGCCTCGGTCGGGAGGACCGCCGGAGAAGTTGGCGGCACTGCCGGATGGTGGTGCCGCCCAGCGAACGAGGCACCGCAGCAGGCGATCCTCTACCTCCACGGCGGAGGCTATGTGATCGGCTCGGCCGCAGCCTATCGCGGGCTCGGGAGCCAGATCGCGGCCCGAACAGGCGTGCCAACGTTCGTGGCGGATTATGCGCTTGCGCCGGAGAGCCCCGTCCCCGCCGCACACCCCGGCTTTGCACGACTGCCTGCCTAGCCGGTGCGTCAAACAGCGAGATCTGAGCAGGTGTTCGACACAGAGGTCTGGCCATGCAGGTCAGCAGTTGTGCCGCGCTAAGGCGTCAAGCAGGGCCGCTTCGTGACGACGGACGATCCGCTTGAAGAGAGCTTCGTCCCCTAGTGCCCGCGCCAGAACGATGGCGCCCTGGACACCGGACACCGTTTCCTCTGCGAGCTGCACGGCCAGCGGCGACGGAACGCCGCCGGACTGGACGCACCGGGCCAGCGCTGAGATCCAGCGGGCAAAGTAGGTCTTCACTCTGGCTGCGAAAACATCACCAGAGGAGCCAAGACCGATCCAGCCTACCAGGCATACCCTGCCTCCGGATCGAAAATAGGCCGTCACCTCCGCGGTCATGGTCCTGATCGCCGCTGCCGGGTCTCGGGCCTGCTCCAGTGGCGTGAAGATCGTCGTGACGAACCAGCAGTCGATGTCGGCGAGAACGGCATCCATCATCTCCTCCTTCCCGCCGGGGAAGAAGTTGTAGAGGCTGCCCTTGCCGAGACCGGTCGCCTGCGAGAGCATCGACAGGCTCGCTCCCTCGAAGCCGTGTTCGCGGAACGCCTCTGCCAGTGCTGGCAGAGCGTCGGCGCGGTCGGTCAGAACCCGTTTCGCCTTCAGAGGTCAAGATCGCTGAGGGAGGGATGACCGTCTGGACGACGCCCAAGCGGCCAATGGAACTTGCGTTCGTCCTCCGCAATCGGACGATCGTTGATCGAGGCAACACGGCGGGCCATCAGCCCGGCGTCGTCGAACTCCCAGTTCTCGTTCCCGTAGGATCGGAACCAGTTGCCGCTGTCGTCTCGCCATTCATAGGCGAACCGCACGGCGATCCGGTTGCCGTCGTGCGCCCACACCTCCTTGATGAGCCGGTAGTCCAGCTCCTTCGTCCACTTGCGCGTCAAGAAGGCAACGATGGCGTCGCGGCCGGTGAGGAACTCACCCCTGTTCCGCCACGCACTATCGATCGTGTAGGCCAGTGACACCTTCTCCGGATCGCGGCTGTTCCAGGCATCCTCAGCCATGCGAGCCTTCTGTGCCGCTGTTTGAGGGGTGAAAGGAGGTAATGGCGGTCGAGACATGGCTGCACCTGCAAACGGGATTGTACCGAACGGTACAACATGACTTTGCCGAGGTCAACTCTGTTTGCGCGACAGGAACTGCCTACGCGGTCAGAAGCGGCCCCCGCTCCCGCTGCCCGCCGGTGGCAAATCGTTGCTTGTCCGACCGCATAATAGTTTCAGGAGCCGGCTTTACCAGCGGTTCTCCTGCACATAACCGATGAACGCGCTTAGCGGCGCAGGCACATGGTCTCTCCCGTAATAGTAGAGAAACGGTCCGCTGAAGCTGTGCCACCAAGGCTCAAGCACCGGCTGCAGCGCGCCGCTGTCAAGCGCCGGTCTCAACCACTCTTCGAAGAGCTGCACCATGCCGCATCCGTCGATCGCAGCGGAAACAGCGAGTTCCATTGCGTTCACATCAACCACCAGGGTTCCCGGAGGCTCGATACTGACAATTTCACCGTCACGCTCAAATTCCCATGTTGCGATTGCGCCGCTGCCGGATTTGCCCGGTAGGCAAGCGTGGTGGAGAAGATCACTAGGATGCACCGGGTGGCCGTGCCGGGCGAGATAGGCAGGCGAGGCGGCGGTCGCGAAGCGTTGGCTCTTTGGCCCGATGGGCACCGCGACCATATTCTTGGTCAGCCGCTCGCCGTAGCGAATGCCGGCATCGCAGCCGGCGGCGAGGATATCCACGACGCCGTGCTCAGCCGTGACCTCGACGCGAACGTTCGGGAAGGCGGCCATGAAGCCTGGTAGAAGGCGCGGCAGAACGAGGCGTGCGGCATTAACAGGTACATTAAGACGGATCGTGCCGTTGGGTGTTTCGCGATAGTCGTTGGCGCGCTCAAGCGCGGCCTCAACGTCGGCCATTGCACTCTGTAACCGCTCAAGCAGGTGGGCGCCCGCCTCGGTGGGGACGACGCTTCGCGTTGTCCGATTGAGAAGACGGAGCCCAAGTTGATCTTCGAGCCTCTTCACGGCCCCACTGAGACTGGACGCGCTAATGCCTGTCGCTTGAGCGGCATCGCGAAAGCCGCCCGCCGTCGCAACCGCGACGAAGGCGCGAGCAGCAGATAAGTCAGCGACCATTGTTCAAAAATCCGTACAACATGTAGTGTGATTAGCATCTTATTCATCGCAATTGAAGCGCTTATGTCTCTCCTCGAAGGAGATCCATGATGACAAATCCAAAGCAAATCGCGATCGTAACCGGCGGCAGCCGTGGCCTGGGCCGCAGCACCGTACTGAACCTGGCGAGGCGGGGAGTTCACAGCATTTTCACCTACAACTCGTCCGCCGACGAGGCGGACAAGGTGGTCGCCGCTGTCGGAGAAGCCGGCGCAAAGGCTGTGGCGCTCAAGCTCGACACCGGCGAAGTTGGGTCGTTCGATACATTCGTGGATCAGGTGCGAGAAGCACTGAGGACGCTAGGGGCGGTGCGCTTCGACTACCTCGTCAACAATGCCGGAATTTCGAACCACACGGCGTTCGGCGATGTGACGCCCGAGGAGCTGGACAGGCTTTACGACGTCAATTTCAAGGGCGTTTTCTTCCTCACCCAGAAGCTGCTGCCGCTCATCAAGGATGGTGGGAGCATCGTCAACGTTTCGTCGGGCGTCACCCGCTTCGTCAATCCGGACAGCGTCGCCTACGCGGTGTTCAAGGGCGCTGTGGAAGTCTTTACGCGATACCTCGCGCATGACGTGGGCAAGCGCAGTATCAACGTCAATTCAGTGGCTCCGGGCGCGATCCAGACGGATTTCAGCGGTGGCGTCGTTCGCGACAATCCAGCGGTCAATAAGATGGTGTCTGACATGACGGCACTGGGCCGTCCCGGCCTTCCGGATGATATCGGCCAGATGATCGCGTCACTGCTTTCCGAGGGAAATCACTGGATCAATGCGCAGCGTATCGAGGTATCCGGCGGCATGAAGCTTTAGTCGAAAACCAAGGCGCCACCGCTCGGCAGAGCGGTGGGCACGGAGGAGGTTGCTTGACCGATCCTGGAGGGAAGGTGGCACTGGTCACAGGCGCGGCCCGCGGGCTTGGGCGAGCGATTGCCGAGCGATATGCCGCTCTCGGCGCAGCATCGTGGTGAACTATGCAGGGAGCGAGCAAGCTGCCCGCAAACTAGTTAGCCGCATTGAAGCGCAGGGCGGAAGCGCTCTCGCCGTTCGCGCTGACGTATCGAAGGTCGCGGAAATCGACCAACTGTTTGACGCCGCGGGGCAAAGGTACGGCGCCTCGACATCGTGATCGCCAACGCCGGCATCGAACCGGTCGGGCGTAGCGTCACTGATTTCGACGAGGCGGATCCACCTTCTTTCAAACGGCACCGCTTCGATAGCGGCAGGCTCTTTCCGACATCGAAGGCGAGAAAGAACCGGCAACATTGCTCCGATCCTTGACATAGGAAACGAATGTTTCCTATATCGGGCCATGAGCAAGCTTTCCGCACCTCGCCGCCCAGTGATGGGACGACCTCGCGCTTTCAAGATGGAAGCGGTTCTGGCCAGTGCCGTGCCCGTCTTCCGCGAGCATGGGTACGACGGTGCATCCATCGACCTGCTCAAGGAGGCGACCGGTCTCACGGCGGGAAGCCTCTACAAGGCGTTCAAGGACAAGAAGGGCGTCTTCGCGGCTGCCTTCACATACTATGTGGAGGACCGGCAGCGGCAGCTTGCCGAGCGGCTGCGCGGACTACGCACCGGGCGTGAGCGCATTGCAGAAACCCTGCGGTTCTATCTGGATTCCGCTTCCGGCTCGGAAGGACGTCAAGGCTGTCTCGTTCTGGCCGGGCTGATCGAGGCCACGACCTTGGACGGCGCGCTGCATGATGCGCTCTGGAGAGCCTTGGCGAACAACCGGTCAGCGCTGATCGCCATGCTTCGCGAGGGGCAAGAAGACGGGTCGATCCGCAGCGATCTGGTGGTCGAGCCCTGCGCCGACATTCTCCTCGGCCTTCTGCAAGGGCTCAGGGCCGTCGGAAAGCTGCATGATCCGGCCGATCATGATGCCCTGGTCGCCACGGCTCTCAAGACAATCGATTGAAACTTCCAGGAAACGTCATGACCTTGCATACGCGTGCGCAGCCGCCTTTCGATGCGGCCTCCTTCAACCATGGATTCGAGACGATCGACGGAGTGCGTCTCCACTACGTCACGGCGGGTCAGGAGGACGCGGAGCCTCTGGTGCTGCTGGCTGGCTATCCCCAAAGCTGGTTCGCGTGGCGCAAGGTGATGCCCATCCTGGCCGAACGCTTCCGGCTCGTCGCCCTCGATCTTCCCGGGCAGGGCGACTCCGACAAGCCGTCGGAGGGCTACGACACGGGGACGGTTGCACGGCGCATCCATGATTTGTTCGGGCGCCTTGGCCTGTCCCGCTACGGCCTTGCCGCCCACGATATCGGCGCCTGGGTCGGCTTGCCCTATGCGTTGATGTTCCCGGAGGAGGTCAGTCGGCTTGCCCTTCTCGATGCCGGCATCCCCGGAGTCACGCTGCCCGACATGCTGCCGGCGGCTCCCGACAAGGCATGGAAGACGTGGCATTTCGCGTTTCATGCCGTGCCCGATCTTCCCGAGGCGCTCATAGCCGGGCGCGAGCGCGTCTATCTGGACTGGTTCCTGCGCCGCAAAGCAGCCAACCCATCGAGCTTCGGTGAGGCCGACCTCGATGAATACGTCCGTATCTTCAGCCAACCGGGGGCGCTGCGAGCGGGACTTGCCTTCTATCGTTCGGTTGCTCTGTCGGCCGAGCAAAATCGCGCGCTGATAAGTGATGCCAAGCTCGCCATGCCGGTCCTGGCCGTCAGCGCAGACCAAGGCTCGATCCCCGACATGGCCAGTCCATTGCGGCCTTTTGCGGCTGACATTCGTGGCGAAACCATCGCCCGGAGCGGCCACTTCATTCCCGAGGAGCAGCCTGAAGCTCTCGCCCGATTGTTCGACGATTTCTTCGGACGGCAGTGATGGGAAGGGCTGCTTTGTCATCCGGCATGGCAGAACGCCACGACACCTCGATCCGCGAGCGAGCGGGTGCCGTGCCGACCCTGCTGCTGGCGCTCGCATGCGCAATCATCGCTGCCAACATCTACTATCTGCAGCCCCTCGTGGCGGCTGTTGCCCAATCTGTCGGGCTTCCCGATAGTGCCGCCGGACTGGTCGCCAGCATGACCCAGATTGGCTACGGTATCGGCCTCGTTCTGATCGTGCCCCTTGCAGACCTGGTGGAGAACCGGCGGCTCGTCGCGATGGTCCTCGGCCTGTCGGTCGTTGCTCTGGCTTCGGCCGCCTTAGCGCCTCAAGCATCCATTCTTCTGCCCGCCACTTTCGCCATAGGGCTCGGTTCTGTCGGGGTGCAGCTCGTCGTCGTCTACGCGGCCCATCTTGCGTCCGAACTGGAACGGGGCCGGGTCATTGGCGCCGTGACCTCCGGATTGATGTTCGGCATCATGGTGTCACGTCCCGTCGCGAGCGCGCTGGCGGAGCTCACCTCGTGGCGCGTCGTGTTGGGTGTCGGGGCCTTCCTGACCGCAGCCATCGCGCTTGGTCTGCAACGGGCTCTCCCGAAGCGGCAACCACGCTCTTCCGAAACCTATCGAGGCCTGCTTGCAAGTCTGCCCAAGCTCTATCGGGCAAGCCCGATCGTACAATGGCGGACCGTTATCCATTGCAACCTGTTCTTCGGATTCGGGCTATTCTGGACTGCCGTTCCTCTCGTCCTGCTGGACCGCTTCCAGTTCTCGCAGAGCGGCATTGCCGTGTACGCCCTGACAGGGATCGCCAGCGTGCTCGCCGCTCCGGTCGCCGGGCGTCTGGCCGACCGTGGCCATGCCTCGATCGGTTCCGCCGTTTCGATCGCTCTCGTCGGGACAGGATTTGCCGCGGCGATCTTGGGAATGCCCGAGCAAGGCGGCGTGTGGCTGCTTGCTGTCGCCTCCCTGCTCATCGGGGCGGGTGTTACCGCTCACGCAGTGTTCGGGCAGCGCGACGTGTTCAGCATGCCCGCATCGAACCGAGCCCGGCTCAATGGAGTCTTCATGGCAGCCTACTTCGCTGCAGGCGCCATCGGCTCGGCCATCGCCGGCTTGGCTTATGCGAATTGGGGCTGGCGCATGACCTGCCTGCTCGGCGTGGTCACGGCTGGCGTCGCGATGGTCCGGTTCATCAGGTCGGATCATGGCACGACCGATCAATGACGTGCCGGATGCCAGCCCTTGATGCCGGGAGGCGGATCAGAAAGCTTCATAGCCTGCGGCTGGGATCGCGCCCGACGATTGCCGAGATTGACGGCGTTTGAGTTTCCGATTTTCAATAGATAATCTGACTACCTCAGCATTTTTCCCGTCTGGGAATGGTTCTGTTGAAAATTACGATGTTGCCTCAGGAATAGATTGGTTGCCGCACGAGCTCAGAAAAAGCGGTCGCTGGACTGTGGTTGAGCCAGTCAAAGGGAGACGCCCTGGGTCAGTCGTTCCCAGTTTCCGTAAGCAAAAGCCGTTTTGCCTGCATCATCCAACCCGCATTCCGCCACAAACCGCCGCGCGTCGCGGCCGGGTCGGTACTGGTAAGGGTAATCTGTGGAAAAGAGCAGGCGATCCGCTCCGACGATCGCGAGCGCACGCGCCAGATAGCCGGCGCTGAACATACCGCTGGCAGTGACGTACAGATTGCGACGCAGGTAGGTGTCGATAGGATGCTTCAGACCTGACACTCGATCCATGGCCGCTAGGCGCTCGGCATAGAACAGCACGACCTCGCCCCAGTGACCGAGGATCACCTGCAAGTCTGGCAGGCGGTCGAAGGTGCCGGCCAGCACAAGGCGGATGAACTGGATGCCTGCGTCGTAGTGCCAGCCAAGGCCGTAAATCGCGAAGGCCGCATCCACCTCAGGCGTGAAGCCCGAGTAGTAGGCCGATCGTACGGTCGGAGGGGGCGTGCGGGGGTGTAGCAGGATCGGCACACCGAGCCTCGCGGCGCTCTCGAAGATCGGCGAAAGCTCCGGATGGTCGAGATTACGGTCACCAATCCGCCCGCACAGCATCGTACCTTTGAAACCCAACGTCAACACGCAGCGCTCCAGTTCCAGCATCGCGCTGTCAGGCGATCCAACCGGCAGCGTCGCCAGTGCCTGGAAGCGATCGGGATGCCGGGCGCAGGCTTCGGCCACGGCGTCATTGGCGCGGCGCGCCAGATCGACGCCCTGCGGCCCCAGGTCATGCAACGCGGGGGTGGTGAGCGAGAGGACCTGAACATCGAGGCCCGTCTCGTCCATCAATGCGAGCCGCTGGTCGGCGACATCGAGCAGACGACGCTCGACCTCGCCTGAATGAATCGCGACGCTTGGATCGGTGGCGGCGAGCGACGCCGCCGCCCAGGCAGCGCGCACATCCGCCGTCAGGTAATGCTCCTCGATGCCGATCAACTTCATGCGTGGACCTTGCTTGTCTCGCCGTCTCCGGCTTCACCAGGGTATGGACTTGCCGTGGCGGTCGATGAAGCGCAGGCCCCGCGTGCCCTGCTGCTTCACAAGTGTGTCTACCAGTTCCGGGATCGTTTCCTCGATGCTGAAACGCGCTTCCGGACCGCCGAGCTCCGTCCGGACCCAGCCCGGTGCCATCAGCACCAGCGCCCGCTCGTCGCCGACGTGGCGGGCGGCGTAGCTGCGCATATATTGGTTGAGAGCGGCCTTGCTGCCCCGGTAGACCTCGTGCCCGCCCTTCTCGTTGTCGGCGATGCTGGCTTGGCCCGATGACATGACGCCAATCAGACCGGTGGGGCGCACAAGGTCCTGCAAACCTTCGACCGTCCGCATCACGCCGAGCGCGTTGGTCACCATGACGCGCACGAACTCGTCGGTCGAGGTTTCCGCAATGGTCTCCGCCTGATCATGATTGGTGGTGCCGGCGTTAACGAACAATATGTCGAAGACACTGTCCGAAAACCTGTCTCGCAGAGCGGCGATCTGGGCACGCTCGGTGATGTCGAGGCATTCGATTGTGACCTGATCAGGATGGGCGTCGGCGAGCTCGTTCAACTCGGTTCGGCCGTCCTCACGTACCGTGCCGACGACATGCCAGCCCTTCTTCGTGAATTCGACCGCCATCGCATGTCCCAACCCGCGGGAGGCGCCGATCAGCAGGATGGTTCGGGGTTGTTTATCCAGGGGTCCAGTCATCTCTGTGCTTCCTTTCTGTTCGGTTGATCCGAAGATGGAGGTCGCCGCGACATGCACCAGACGCATCGGATGCAAAGCATGAGTGCATCAAACGCTATGCACAGTGGCGAAGCACGATTATGTTTGGGGTATGAAAGCGATCGACCTGAACCTGCTTGTCGCACTCGACGTGTTGTTGGAGGAGCGCAGCGTCACGGCGGCGGCCAAGCGCCTTGGCCTCAGCCCGTCGGCAACCAGCCGGACGCTGTCGCGGTTGCGTTCCGCGATCGGTGATCCGCTACTGGTACAGGCAGGACGTTCGCTGGTGCCGACGCCCTATGCCGAGCAACTGGCCGGGCGGGTCCGAACACTGGCCCAAGACGCCAAAGCGGTGTTGATGCCCGCCCCCGGCGATGTGGAGCTAGATCGCCTGGAGAGGACGTTCGCCATCCGCGCCAATGAAGGCTTCGTGGCCCTGTTTGCTCCGGCAATCATCGCCGCCGTCACCGACGCAGCTCCGCGCGTTCGCCTGCACTTCGCACCCAAGCCCGACAAAGACGCGGCTCCGCTGCGCGCGGGTACGATCGATCTGGAAATCGGAACGGCGGGCGCGTCTGCGCCGGAAGTGCGCAGCCACCTCCTCTTCCGGGACCGGTTCGTTGGCGCAGTACGGTCGGAGCACCCTCTGCTGAAGGAACCGGTGACCCCGGAGCGCTACATCGCATATGGGCACGTCGTAACCTCGCGACGGGGTGCGTGGCGGGGACCAGTGGACGATGCTCTGCTCGAACTCGGCCTACGGCGCGAGATCGTCGCGATTGTGCCGAGCTTTCCCGATGCACTCAACGTCGCGCGTCATTCAGACCTTGTCGCGCTCGTGCCGCGCTCCTGTGTCGTGGATCGCGGTGCACTTGCCGGCACCGTTCAAGGGTTCGACTTGCCGGTGCCCACGCCAGATTTGGCGATCAGTGCCATGTGGCACCCACGCTTCGATGCCGACGCGGCGCACCGATGGCTGAGGCAGCAGGTCATGAAAACCTGCCGAATTGAGCTTCAGCATAGGTGAGACCGCTACACCTCGACGGTGCCTCATGAAAGGACTTCCAAGAATCTATCGTAACCATCATGAGCCTAGAAACGCTCGCCCGCACCACCGACGATCCCACCATCAGGCTGCCCGCCATGGCTGCCTGATCACACTCTGGGCTCTCCGAAGGTCGGCGCTCATACACCATCCCCGGGGACATCATCAAAGGGCTTCTGCAGCGCCGGTTCCGCGGAAACTGGCGGATGCCCCTTAGCCAGCCGTCGAAACAACCGGTGTCGGGGAACCAATCATGCAACTCTCGACCGCGTCAGGCCTTTCCCGTCACCAGATAGGAGGCCACAATGGCGATCAGCGGACTGAGGGATCTATATGTTGCCGAGTTGCAGGAGGCTCGCAGCTTCGAAGCGCTTCTGACCGATGCCCTGCCGAAGATGGCGAAGGCGGCGTCGGAAGAGCAACTGCGGCTGGCCTTCGAGCAGCACCTCGAAGCGACGCGGGAACAACTGGCGAGCGTCGAGGCGCTGCTGAAAGAGGCCGGTGCGGATCCGAAGGCGCACCAGGACCAGTCGATGAAGGTGCTGATCGAGCAGTCGGAGAAAATGACCGGCATGGTCGCTGCGGGGCCGCTTCGCGATGCGGCGCTGATCGCGTCGGCCCAGCGCATCGAGCATTATGAGATCGCGGTCTACGGCACGCTCGCCACCTATGCGAAGATGCTGGGGCTCGAGAATGACCACCAGATTCTGAACGGGATTCTCGGGGAGGAAAAGGATGCAGACGATCTGCTGACGGACATTGCGGTCGGAATGGTCAATCCCGCCGTCGCCGAGACGGAGGCGGGGAGCTGACATCGGCATGCTGGGCCGTCTCACGCTCGACGCCCAATCGACCAGACAACGCCTCAACAGACATGTTCATGACCGGCCGCGCCAGCCGTCCCCCATGACAGTCTGCCGGCTTTCTCGTAAAGGCCGCCTTGGAGGACCGAGGCGGGAGCGGGCCTCGGTCTCGAGCGTGGTCCGGTGCGAGCCCGAACCGCACCGGCCGCCGAAGTCGAGGGCTTCTTCCAGGCTGCGCCGCCGCGAAGGACGGTCGCAAGCAAGGAGATCATTGGTGAGTTTGACAGCGTGATCGAACACCGTCCGAACGGCTGGGCCGCGCAAGGGTCGGCTTCCACCGTTGTCGACCATCCGTGGGAACTCTTCCACAGCAACAAGGATAACTGGAACGCCATACTCGAACTCTGCGATGCCGCACGCCGCAGCATCTCGATCGAGCAATACATCTTCGCGAAATCCGGCATCGGGTCACGGTTGCTGCGCCTCCTCACGGCGAAGTCTCGCGAGGGGGTGCAGGTGCGTGTCCTCGCGGATGGCTTCGGAAGCTTCGGCTTGGCGGCCAGTGCCGATGGAGCGAGTCTCACCCGGGCAGGGGGCGAAATCGTTCCCTACAACAGCTTGTCAGTGCTTCGCAGGCATCCGATTGGTGGACTGCATCGGTTGCACCGCAAGACCGTTCTTTGTGACGAGACGCAGTTGATGATCGGCGGTACCTGTTTCCACGACCGCATGGCCGATTGGCGCGATACGATGGTGCGTGTCGAAGGGCCGGTGGTGCAATTCGCTGCGTCCGCCTTCGAAAGGACCTGGGCCTATGCCGGGGGACGGGCCACCCGGCAGGAGCCAGCGGCGCAGGGTCCGCAGAGCCCGGCTGCGGACTGGCGATATGTCTTGAGCGAGCCCGTCCGTCCGAGCCGCCAAAACATCTATCGGGAGCTTCTGACGCGGATCAATGATGCTCGCACGTCGGTTTTCCTGGCAACGCCTTACTTCGTGCCGGATCGGACTTTCTGGCGCGCCATGTGCCGTCTTCTGCGCCGAGGTGTCGAACTTCGCCTGCTGCTGCCGGCGCGCAGCGATCATTCGAACGTCGACATCATCTCTCATGCTTTCGGCAGGGCTCTCGCGCGCCGAGGAGCCAAGGTATGGCTCTACGAACCAGCGATGATACACGCCAAGCTCGCTGTCGTCGACGGCGCGTGGGGAATGATCAGCAGCTTCAATCTCGACATTCTCAGCTTCAGCGTGAACGTTGAAAACGGCATCGTCAGCGACCGCCCTGCGTTCATCGCTGCGATGGAGGAGCAAGTCGATCGCGATCTTTCGCATTCGCGGCGAGTGTGAGCCGGAAACGGAGGGGAACGCGGTCTCTCCGCAGGGCAGGGCGGGTCGACGTGTCCATGTGATACGAACGGTCTGTCGAGAGAGAGACGTTCTTCAATCATGTTTCGAAGCTGCTGCCGACCGTCGGCGAGGCCGGGAACATGTCCAGCGGCTCGGCGTATCCCTGAGAAGAGAAGGCAAGCGAATATCCTGCGCCCCGCCAACGGAGGAAGAGGGAGCTCGTGCTTGATCTCCCGCATGCCCGTGAGCGGATGCTTCCGCCTGGGTCTCTTGCTCTCGTCGGCTCCCCTTGTCGCAGCCATTCTGGCCGTCTTGTGGCTCCGAAGGTCTTCCCTTCGGAGCGCTCCGTGCGATCCCGTTGTCCTGGTCTGAAGGAAGCTTACTGCGCTGGCCTCTCCGCCTGTCCTGCATTCAGCGCCGGGCCCGGTGATCCGCGAAGGCTTTCGTGAATTCGGCGCCGAAGAGCAGGATCTGGGATGAATAATAGACCCAGATCAGGATCGTGACGAGCGATCCTGCGGCGCCATAACTCGATGCGACGCCGCTTCGTCCGATGTAGAGGCCGATCAGAAATTTGCCGAGCGTGAACAGAAAACCGGTGAGAATGGCGCCTACCAGCACGTCTCGCCACGCGATGTCCACGTCCGGCAGCACCTTGAAAATGAGCCCGAAGAGGAGGCACGCGCTGGCCAGCGCGGAGATGGAGTTGAGGGTGAAGATGATCGCGTCCGATCCAGGCAGGATGCGTGGCAAGTAAGCTGTCAGCGCCGAGAGGCCGGCATCGAGGATGAGGGATACCAGGAGGACGAAACTGATCGCCACCACCAGCGCCAAGCTGAGCACCCGGGTGCGCAAGAGAACGAAAATGGTGGATTTCTCGGGCGGCGGCGCCTTCCAGATGATGTTCAGGTCGTCCTGCAGCTCCACGAGGGCGCCCGTCGCGAGAAACAGGAACGTCGTGAAGCCGACCACTGTCCCCACGATGCTCGATCCGAAATTGTTCGCACTGGCGATCATCGCTTCGATGGCGGCAGCGGGTTTGGTGCCGATAAGCCCGCCGATCTCTTCCACGATCGCCCCCTGAGCGGCCTCTCGCCCATAAATCAGCCCCGCCACGCTAACGACGATCAGCAGAACGGGCGCCATGGAAAAGAGCGTGTAGAAGGAGATCGCCGCACCAAGGCTCAAGGCCCTGTCATTCCACCAGCCGGCCAACGCGGTCTTCAGCAACTTGGGCACCAGCCGAATCATCGACACCTGTTTGCGCTCCGTTTGTCCGTCTTCGAGGTCAGATCGGCGTAGAGGGATACACCGATCACTGCGACCATGCCCGGGTCGTTGGCTCGCGCTCTGCGTCCAATCCCTCGACGCAAAGAGCTTGATCAGGACAACGCGGAAAGCAGCATTACAGGCTGCAGTCCCGCTGGCGCGGGGGAAACTTGGCCCGAGGGGCGGGCACTGCCTCTGTCATCGACGTGGAACCTGTCTGCTTCACGCAGCTTTAGGAGGTCGCGGCTCCGTCCACTGGCGCCGGCCGCGCCACCATCCAGGGCGGCAACAACGCGGATCGGCCGCTGTGGCTCAGTTGCTCCTTCCGACTGGCACAACGTGCCATGGGCACTGCGGTTCGCGCCGGAATCGGTAGCCGGCGGTGCATGCCCCGGATGCAGCGATCGGCTGCAGCGGAGCGGGCGAACGGCGAGACGGGCAGGGGAGAGGCAGACGGAAATGCGGGCCAAGCGACTTCTCCTCAAGAACCTGCGGCTAAGCGTCATGGACAACGCCTCCGCCTATGCGTTCTCGATCACGATCACAGGCTGTTACGCACTCCTGACGACGATCGCGCAGCCAGATCCACTCGATATTTTTCTGGCCGCTGCTGGTGCCGTCGCCGCCTTCGCGGTGGCGGAGCTTTTGACGCTTCTGCTGCTACGGGAGGAGCCGCAGGAGTCGGACAGCGTCAAGCTGCTCGGACGGATGCTCAACTTTCTTTCCGTCGGCTGCGCCATGGGAGCTGCGTATCTGTGTGGGCTGCTTTTGACGGGCCCGTTGTCATGGCTGACGGCCGGATTCGTCTCGGCCTTGATCTTCATCTTCCTGGAGGGTCTGGAACTCGCTGTCGCCGAAGCCCGTGAGGATGCCTGAGAAGACAGGCGATCCGGCTACCAGCGGTCATCCCGACAGCGCGATCGATGATTTCACGCCTCGCCATCGGTGCACTCGGCGATGCTGAGGTTCAGGGGATGACGTGCGCGAATCGGCATCAGATCGGTGAGGCGCGACGAGCCGCCGTTGCAGTAAACTCCGTCACGAGAACAAGGCTCTCGCCATCGTCGTCATGGCGCGTCCCGTCTCCGCAACCGGTGGCGCCTGCCACCGAAGAGCAAGGCGGCGGCCCCCGACGATCCCGAGCGCGGCGAGCCCCAGCTTGGTGGCCTGGCGATGCCCTTCGGCCAGCATCGGAAGCTTCTCGTTCGACGCTCTGGCGGAAAAGCGCCCGTGTGCCGAGGAATGACCCGCCTCCACAACCTTTGCTAGGTGATCGCGATGCACCGTTCGAAGCTGCGCGCGTTCCCCATCAACGCAAATGACATGTGTGCACGACGGCGTCAGCGAAGCAGCGTGCCTGATTTCGGGTCGGCAGCAGTTCCCCTTGACGAAGCGCATCGAAAATCCGTACATTTCGTATTACGAAATTATTTTCGCATATCGAAAGGATTGGGTTTGCGTATCGGCAAGCAAGATCAGGCGTTGACCGCGATCGCGGCCTCCGACGCCGTCAGCGTCACCGTGCGGGGGAACGATCTGTGCCGCGACCTGATCGGTGGGATCAATTTCACCGACTATTTTTGGCTTCTGGTCACCGGTGATCGGCCGAGCGCGGCCCAAGGTCGCATCACCGACGCATGCCTCGTCGCCATTGCCGAGCATGGCCTGGTGCCGAGCGTTCAGGCCGCGCGGATGACGCTCGCGGCAGGACCGGACGCGTGGCAGGGGGCGATCGCTGCGGGCATCCTCGGGATGGGGTCGGTCGTTGCCGGGAGTTCGGAGACGGCCGGTCGCTATCTCGGCGAGCTGGTCGACCGGGTCCGTGAAAGCGGACAGGACACGGACACCGTCGCGCGCGAAAGCCTCGAGGAGTTGAAGGCGAGGCGCCAGAAGGTGCCAGGGCTGGGACATCCGCAGCACAGCAGCGGCGACCCGCGCGCCGACCGGCTTCTGGCCGTGGCCGCGCAAGAGGGCGTCGAGGGTGAGCATATCGCGATGATCAAGGCGGTCGCCCGCCACGCGCCGGGCATCATGAACCGTCCCCTGCCGATCAACGTGTCCGGCGCGATTCCGGCCCTGATGCTGGACGCAGGCTTTCCCCGCGGTGCGATGAAAGGGGTCCCCATCCTCGCACGAACGGCCGGGCTGGTGGCGCATCTTCTCGAAGAAAGCCAGCGTTCGATCGGCTTCATCATGTCCAACCACGCCGATCAGGCGATCAGCTATGACGGACTGCCTGCCAGGAAGGATGACCGCTGATGGTCAAGATGCTCCGCTCCTTTCGCGTCGTCGAAATGGGGACCTACATCACCGGACCGGCGGCCGCGATGCACCTCGCCGATCTCGGCGCCGACGTCATCAAGGTCGAGAGGCCGGGAACGGGCGATCCGTTCCGAGCCTTCAAGGGCGGGCTCTATTCGCCCCACTATCAGACCTACAACCGCAACAAGCGGTCGATCGCGCTCGACACCCGCGACCCGGCGGATCTGGCCGTCTTCCATGCGCTGATATCGACTGCCGACGTATTCATTCAGAATTTTCGTCCCGGTTTTGCCGAGACGATCGGGGCGGGCGAGGCGGCGCTCCGGGCCCTTAAGCCGGACTTGATCTACTGCGCAATCACCGGCTTCGGTACGTCCGGTCCCTACCGCGATCGACCGGTCTTCGACACGGTGGCACAGGCAGCCTCCGGCTATCTCCGGCTTTTGACACCGCCCGACCGTCCGCGCGTCATCGGCCCGGCCATCGCGGATGCCGTCACAGGTCAGTATGCAGCGACGGGTATCTGCGCGGCGCTGTTGGAGAGATCGAAGACAGGAACGGGGCGCCGGCTCGACATCTCGATGCTGGAAGCGATGTCGCATTTCAATCTCGACAGCTTTACCCATTACTACAGCGTCGGCCAGGTGATGGGGCCTCTCAGCCGTCCGGAAGTGTCACAGTCCTACACTTTCGCATGCAAGGACGAGCGCTGGATCGCCTTCCATCTTTCTTCGCCGCCAAAGTTCTGGGACTCGTTGGTCATCACGCTGGACCACCCCGAGATCGGTGCTGACCCGCGATTTGTCGAGCGAACCGGGCGCATTGCGCATCATGACGATCTGATCGAGACACTGACGCCGATCTTCAGGGAGAGAACCCGGGACGAATGGTGCGAGCGGCTTGCCGCCAACGGCGTGCCGCACTCGGCCGCCTATGACGCCGACGAAGCGTTGGAGGATCCCCAGGCCCGCCATCTGGGGATCAAGGTTTCGGTCGATCGTCCGGACAACGGCGTCTTCACGACGGTCCGGCCTCCCTACAACTTCGACTGCGAAATCGACGCGGATGTTCTGCCGCCGCCGCTGCTCGACGAGCATGGAACTGCCATCCGCAAGGAGTTGCAGGAGCGCGCGGCGTCGGCGTAAGCAGACAGGCTTGCGCCCGCCGGCGTGCCGAGCGTCCGGGCTTTGCCCAGGCAGGCTCAAAGATGGAATGACTGCGCCAGCGCCGGGTTGGCGTCGAGGACCCGGCCGATCCGGTTGGCCGACCCGATCAGATCCTCCAGTCGCTCCGCGACGAGGCGCTCGGCCGTCACGCGACCGGAATAGCCGGAGCAGTTGATCGCCGCGAGGACACGGCCCTGCGCGTTGCGGATCGGCACGGCGAGCGAGGTGATTCCATAGTCGAGTTCGTCGACGGCGGTCGCATAGCCGTTCTTTCGGCACTCGGCGATGACCCGTTTCAGGTCGTCGGCATTGTCGATCGTTCGGTCGGTGAGGGGACGGAAGTCCGCGTGCTCCAGATAGGCATCGAGTTGCTCTGCGGCGAGAGCGGCGATCAGGACCTTGCCCATCGAGGTCGCGTGGGCCGGATAGTGGGTGCCGACCGAAGCGACGATCCGGCGAGAACGTTCTTCGGAATAGTGGGCAACATACAGGATGTCGGTGCCATGAAGGACGGCGATCGACGCGGCGGCGCCGAAGGTTCCCACGATGCGGCGCAGTTCCGGCAGGAGCAGGTCGTCGCTGCCGGCGGCCTGAAGGTAGGCGGACGCAAGCGTCAGGATGCGGGCGCTCAGGACGAAGTGGCGGTCGACCTGGCGAATGTAGCCGAGGCTCGCCAGCGTATGCAGACCGCGCCGAGCCGCGGCGGGGCTCATCCCCGTCCGTCGCGCGACCTGAGACAACGTCATGGATGCGTTGGTCCGGTCGAACGACTCGAGGATGGATAGCCCGCGCGCAAGGCCCTCGACGAAATTGCCGTCTCTGCCCTCAACCACTCTCGCTCACTTTCTCCGGCATGCGCGGGACAGGCTCGGTTCAAATCTCTCGATAAAGGCGATCATGGGCGTTGATCCGGCTTTCCGATCTGGCTTGGCGCCTTCGGCGCTCTTACTCCGAAACCAGCGCCGGACGAAAGCCATCCTGAATTTCGTTGTGCGAAATAATTTTCTTCTTGCGAAATTTCCTGACATCGCTGAGGATCGGAACTGGAGGCGCTGTGTCGACGGATGGACGTAGCGGAAGAAGACGTCTTTCGATCGGGCGGACCCGGTCGGCGGCGAGTGGAAGGCAATGAGAGGCGGCGTCGATCAAACGCCAGTCGTCCGCTCACGGGAAATGCATCGGCAGGCCCTGGTCTGCATAGGGAGGAAAGAATGACAAAGCGAACGAGCAAGAATTCGGGCCGGATTGTCTCGGCTTGGACCGGCGCCGCATTGGTGGGAAGCGTGATGGTCGGCTTCGGGCTACCCGGGGCTGCGAACGCTGCAGACATGGTCCGTATCGGCCTTGCGACCAAGACCTGGTTTCCCACGGTCGTCGCCCACAGGGCGGAAGATCAAGGCTACTTCAAGGACGAAGGGATCGAAGCGGAGCTGACCGTCTATCAGAGCGGCGCCGAAGCCGTGACGGCAATGGTCGCCGGGGCGGCCGACATCATCGGCAGTTCCAGCAGCGTCACCGCATCCAGCCGCGCCAAGGGTGTCGACGCCAAGCTCATCGGCATGCTCGGTTCGGGAAACTACGGGTGGCAGTTGATGGTGCTCCCCAATTCGCCAATCACCGAAGCAAAGCAGGTCGAGGGCGAGAATGTCGGGATCACCTCGGCCGGTTCCTTGTCTGACATGCTGGCCCGCTGGACGATGTCCGACCAGAGCATCACCTTCGAAAGCATCCCGCTCGGCGGCGGCGGCCTCTTGCCGAACCTCATCAGTGAAAACGTCAGCGCGGCGGTCGTCTATTCGCCCTTGAGCTACGACGTTCTCACCAAGGGCGATGCGCGCGCGATCCTCGACTATGGCACGGCGATGCCGGAGCATCTCAATTCCGGTTGGGCGACGACCGGCGCCTTCATCGAGGAAAAGCCGGAACTCGTGCAGAAGGCGACGAATGCGCTTTATCGGGGTGTCGCCTATCTGCAGGACAACAAGGACGCGGCGATCAAGATCATTGCCGACCTCAACAACATTTCGCCGGAAGTGGCCGAAATGGAGTGGAAGAACGTCTTCCTGAAATTGTCCCGCACCGGCGAGATGAACGCGGATCTGGCGGCGACCGCCATGGACCTGGCCAAGCTGACGGGGATCGAAGACATGCCTCAGGCCGACGAAATCTGGACCGACGCCTTCACTCCTGCCGTCATCTCGCCGGCAAAATGAACACGGCCACCGTCCGGAACACCGGAGCGCGGAGTATCCCCGCTCCGGTCGCGCGGGCCGCTCTCGTCGCTGCGCTCATTGCCGTCTGGCAGGTCGCACCGACGGTCGGTCTCCTTGATCCTCGCCTGCTGCCGCCGCCGAGCGTGGTGGGGCCGATGATCGTTCAGCTTTTCGGCGAAGCAGGGTTTCGCGGACATCTGGCAACGACGCTCCTGGAAACGCTCGTTGCCTTTCTCGTCTCCGTCCCCGTCGGCTTCATCATGGCGATATTGATCGGGGAGAACAAATACGCGTCGGACATCTTCAAGCCGCTCGTATTCTTCGTATTCAGCATCCCGAAATCGATCTTCCTGCCGCTCTTCATCTTCGCCTTCGGGATCAGTTTCCATCAAAAGGTGGCGTTCGGCGTGTTCTCGACGTTGTTCATCGTCATGATGCTGTCCTTCGCAGCCATCGAAAGCGTACGCCGCGACCATCTGGTGGTCGCCCGCTCCTACGGCGCGACGCGAATGCAGACCGTTTTGCGGGTCTATCTGCCCGGAATGACGCCGGTCCTTCTCGAAGCGATCCGGGTTTCGATGATCTTCAATTTCACCGGCATCCTGCTCGCCGAAATGTACGCGTCCCGCGAGGGGCTTGGAAACGTCATCGAGCAGTGGGGCCAGGGGTTTCAGCTCGATCGGCTGATGGCCACGATCGTCGTCATCGCGGCGATCGCCATCGTGTTCAACGAGACCATCCGCGCTCTCGAGAGCCGCTGCGAGCATTGGAGGGAATAGTCATGGGACTCAAAGCCGTCGTTTCCTCGCCGTCCCCCGCTTTCTCCACCGACGAAAGCGGCGCCGTCGAAGTCACCAATGTCGGTCACGTCTATGAAACGGCGTCAGGGACGACCGAAGCCCTGACGGATATTTCTTTTCGGGTGGAAACGGGCCGGTTCATCTCGATCGTTGGACCGAGCGGATGCGGAAAGTCTTCGCTGCTCATGATGATCGCCGGGCTGGTGCAGCCGACACGGGGGACGATCACCGCCGGTGGCAGGCCTCTGGTCCAGCCGGATCCGACCCGGATCGGCGTCGTCTTTCAGGACGCGAGCCTTTATCCCTGGCTGACAGCCCGGTCGAACGTCGAGTTTCCCCTGTCGCTTCGCCACGTCGATCACAAGATCAGGCGCGAGCGGGCGGAGGAGGCGCTCGACCTCGTCGGCCTCGCGGGATTTGCGGACAAGCATCCCCATGAACTGTCCGGCGGGATGAAGCAGCGCGTGGCCCTTGCCAGAGGTCTGGTTCAGGACCCGCCGATCCTTCTGATGGACGAGCCCTTCGCGGCGCTCGACGAGCAGACGCGCCTGACCATGGGAGACGAGGTGCTGCGGATCTGGGAGCGGACCCGCAAGACGATCATCTTCGTCACCCACGGGCTGAGCGAGGCGATCCACCTGTCGGACGAGGTGCTCGTCCTGACCTCGCGCCCTGGGAAACTCGTGGACCGCGTGTCGGTGGACCTGCCGCGACCGCGAAGCTTCGAGGTCATGGGGGGCCGTCGCTTCGAAGAGCTCCGCGAGCGCATCTGGCAAAGGATCCGGTCATGAGCACCGCTTCCCATGCGCTTCCATCGCCACGCCTCGTCAGGACGGCAATCGTCCTCGGCGTGCTCTTGATCTGGGAGATCCTGCCGCGGGCCGGCATCGTCCCGTCGCTGTTTCTGCCGCCGATGACGACCACCTTGCAGATGTTGGTCGTCGAAGCACCGATCTATGCTCGCCACATGCTCGTGACTCTTCAGGAGGTGGGCATTGCGATGATCTTTGCCTGCGGCGGCGGGGTCCTCTGCGGATTGGCCATCGGCGGTGCCGCTTCCGCCCGGCAGATCATGCTTCCGATGTTCTCCGGCCTCTTCGCCGTTCCGCTCGTCGTCCTCTATCCGCTGTTCACGGCCTGGTTCGGGATCGGCTCGGAATCGAAGATCATCTTCGCCAGCGTCTACGGATTTCTTCCCACCTTGCTCGGGACGGCGGCGGGGGTGCAGACCGTCGATCGCCAGTTCCTGATCGTCGCGCGCAGTCTGGGGGCAACCCGGATGCAGAAGCTGTGGCACGTCTATCTGCCTGCGACCTTGCCGACGGTGTTGGCAGCCTTTCGGCTGGGTGGGGCGCTCGCGATCGTCGGCGTCGTGGTGGCCGAAATGCTGACCTCGACGGCCGGCATCGGCTTTCTCATCTCCAAATACCGGACGCTGCTCGACAGTCCTCGAGTCTATGCAGCTGTCGTTCTTGTACTCGTGCTCGCGATCGCGTTCGATGGCCTGGTGCAGGTGCTCGAGCGACGTCTCGGAATAGCGCAGCAGCAATCAGGGCGCTCTGTCGGCAAACGGTCGGTAGCATCTGCCGTGGCCTGAGGAAGTGAGAATCGTATGCCGTGGCGTGTCACGTTGAGCTTCGACAATGGGCCGGACCCGGAGATCACGCCACAAGTTCTGGATATCCTGGCACGACGTGCGATCCTCACGACTTTCTTCGTCGTCGGAGACAAGCTCCGTGATCCGGAACGATACGCGATCGTCGAGCGGGCTTTCCGGGAAGGGCACTGGATCGGAAACCACACCTTCAATCATCTTGCCCCGCTCGGAGTGACGCTGGACGTGGATGCTCCCGCTCTCGAGATCGGACGCACTCAGGAACTGATCGGCGAGATGTCTCATCCGGACCGATTGTTCCGCCCATTCGGATCCGGCGGGATCCTCGACGAAGCACTCCTCAGCGCCACGGCCGTCGATCTGCTTTGTCGCGACGGCTACACCTGCGTGCTTTGGAACGTGGTTCCGCGGGATTGGGAAAATCCGAAAGGATGGGTGCCGCGAGCGCTCGAGCAGTGCGCGGCCGAAGAGTGGCCGTTGGTCGTTCTTCACGACCTGCCGACGACGGCAATGGAACAACTCGAACTTTTCCTCGACGGCCTCGAGGCCGCGGGGGCAACCATCGTTCAGCATTTTCCGGAAGACTGCGTTCCGATCGTCAACGGTGGGATCGTCGCGGACATGTCCGCCTACATGCCCTCCTGAATGATCTCGTGACCGCGTCTCGTCGGACCCGGCGAAGGCGGAGAGCATGTCGCGCGCTCTATGAAGTCACGTCGTGCTTTCGATAAAGGCTGTCACGTCGGCGTCGAAACGGTCCGACGCTTCCCAAAAGGGCGTATGGCCGATTCCCTCATAGACGAGAAGCTTGGCATTCTTGACCATTCGCGCCGTATGCTCGGCGGTCGCCGGCAAGAGCACGCGATCCTGTTCCCCGTGGATGACGAGTGTGGGAACGTCGATCTTCTGGAGTGTTTCGGCATATTCGGCGGGACGTCCGACGAGAGCCTCGCGGACACTGTTGGGTGTGACGGCCGAACAGGCGAGGAACACTTCCATTTCGGCCTGAGGCGGGGGTGTCGTGAAACAGGCGCGGCCGAACTGCACGGAGGCTTCAACGCTTGGCGCAAGCTCCCGCTCGGCCATTGCGCGCATGAGTGGGGCCGCCGGGCCGGCCGTTCCGGGGCCAGCGGAACTCGTGGCGCAGACCATCACGAGCCCTGAAATTCCTTCGTCGCCATAATGCGTCAGATAATCGAGCGCGATACGACCGGCATAGGACCAAACGACGAGGATCGGCCGATGCAGGTCGCTGCCGGTGATTACGGCATTGACTTCGTCCGCCCAACGCTGCGGATCGCGGTAGAAGGCAGGCTCCATGGGCTTGTCGGACATGCCATGGCCGCGATTGTCGTAAGTGACGAGGCGAAAGACTTTGGACATCTTGCCGCTGACCTGTTTCAGCCAGCACAGGTGCGATTGCGAGAAACCATGAATGAAGAGAACATCGCGTCTGCCGGATCCCTCTCCCCAGTCCTGCACCGCGATCGTCAATCCATCCGGCGTCTGGATGTGGGTTGAGCGATAATGCAGGTCGCGCTCGAGGAGGGTGAAGTCGACGGTGGCACCTGGTCGAATCGAACGATCAGACAACTGCAAAACCTTCACACGAAGCAGGAGAATTGCCTGAGAAAACCAACGGTCCCGCGCGGCCATTTCCTGGGCCGGCCGGTCGATCCCAGCTTATCCGTGAATGCCGAAGCGGGAACACGAGACCCTGTTTTCCTCCGCATTTGAGGGAGAGTCCCGGGTGTCTCGGCCTTTGTACATCCGGCCATCTCTGCCGATCTCGGCGTCGGGGCCTCGGCCGCTCCCATGACCTCCACCGGCCTCGCAGCAGATGCTCACCGGCGGCGGCAGCGCCAGTTCCAATCCCGCTTCGGCCCGACGTCGACATGGATCGCATCGGTGTGGCAGTAGGTGCCGACGCCGCCCCGGCCGGGCAGCGAGCGGGCATAGGCGGCGACCGCCAGATGGTCGGCGCCCGGAATGTAGAGATCCGCCGCCTTGCAGCCCATGTGCTGGGAGCGCCGGGCACCTTTGACGCGGCGATTGTGGTCGGGGCTGCGATAGCCCGAGGTGATGACCGCCTTGGAACCGAAACGCTGTTCGAGCGCCCGGATCTGCGCGACCAGATCGGCGGGGAAGCACGCGGTCTGGATGTCGTCGCGGGCGACGCGCAGGCCGTTCGGCGAAAGTCGCGCAAATCCGCCGAGCGAGGCGACGCGGTAGGACGAAGACATCACGTCGTCGAGTGCATCCGCCTCGTCCGCCGAGGCCTTCTGGCCGATCTCGAACAGAGAGGAGGGGTCGACGCCCGGCAGACCTTCGATGCCGCCGGGAGAATCGGCGGGCTCGTCGCGCTTCAGGACGATCCGCCGCCCTTTGCTCTTTTCGGCGTTGGCGATGGGCGTGCGGGCCTTTTCCTGGGCGAACAGCGATGCAAAGAGTGACTGTTGGGCCGGGCGCTCGCCGCGATCCTCGGCGATGGCGGCGCCCTCCGAGACGGTGCCGCCGGCATAGGCGGCGACGGGTCTGGCGGTGGTCATCCGATCGCGCAGGGTAGCGGCCTCGGCCGTTTTCGCCGCTTCCGCAGGGGCGACTTCGCCGGCCGATTGCGATGCCGCCTGCGGCGCCGGATCGGCGGCTGCGACCTGTGTCCCGTCGTCGTCGGCCGCGTCCGCGATGGCCTTGGCGACATCGTCGCCGCCGGCGGTTTCGGCACCGGGCGAGGTCGCCTCGGTGGACGATGCGCTGGCAAAGCCGAAGGCCGAGGTGTCGTCGACCGCCGAGACGCAGGAACTGAGGAGTGGCAGGGCCGCCAGAAGGGCTCCCGCAAAGATTGCCGAACCGAGCAATCGGCCCGTGGCGACCTGTGATCTGGCCGTCAACGTTTCCCTCTCCGCAACGGATCGACCCCCGATCCGTCATCCCCCAGGCGCGCGATCACGCCGATTGATCATTCCCGGCGGCCCCAGGGGCCCTGTCCGGTATTCTGGTGGTCGCCTCTGCCGACGCCCGTTCCGATCCCCATCGGAAGCCGCAGGGTAATCCCCTCGGCTACAGGCTACGACGCGTCCTGTTGCTTCATATGTCCACAATGTGGCGATACGACGTTTACAACTTTTTCATGAAGTTGGCGAGTCGCCTCTACCACGACCCCGTGTTCTGCATCGAAGCCCAGGGCTCCACCGGCTCTTTCGCCTCGCCTTTTTGCAGAAGCTCGAAGGAGATGTCGTCCGGCGACTTGACGAACGCCATCCGCCCGTCGCGCGGCGGGCGGTTGATCGTCACCCCGGCGTCCATGAGGCTCTGGCAGGTCTCGTAGATGTCGTCGACCTCGAAGGCGAGATGGCCGAAATTGCGGCCTCCCGAATATTCTTCGGGATCCCAGTTGTAGGTGAGCTCCATCAGCGGAGCCTTGGTTTCCTTCGCCTCCGGCATGTCTCCGGGCGCGGCGAGGAAGATCAGCGTGTAGCGACCCTTTTCGCTGTCGACACGGCGCGTTTCGACGAGGCCGAATTTGTTGCAGTAGAAGTCGAGAGACTGGTCTATGTCCGTGATCCGGACCATCGTGTGGAGATAGCGCATCTTTGCTCCTGAAATCGACGGCTTCGTTCGCAAGGACTTTCTCCGTCGGTGCGACCGAAAGCAAGCGTCCTCGGCATTGGATAGGATGGCAGCGTCGCCGACCGCTGCGAGATCGGGCGGTCCGGCCGCTCGATCGCCTCGTCCGTTTTGCCGGTTGGGCAACGACTGCCGGAAGTTAGGGCCGATCGCGCACTCGCCAAGGTCCGCTGCCGGGAGGGACGAGCCTCGGGGCACCTCACCTGCGGTCGGCGCAATCTCCCGAACCGCCTCATCTTGGAGCACCTGGCAGCCATTCGCGAGGGGGCGTCCCCGATGCCTCTCGAGATCCACGCAAGTTCATGCATGACGTCTCGCCGTCCCGTGGATGTTCGGCGCCACCGTGGTCGGCTCCAGCCCGAAAGGCCTGGGCAAGAACCGCAAATTGTCTCGGTTCATTGGCAGAACGGCCATGACGGCGATATCCAGGGCGGCAGCATGAGGGGAAGGCTACGAAGGCACCTACTCTCTGCAGCGTTGCTTTTCACCATGGAGGCTAATCTAACGGACAGGAAGAGTTTGGGGATTTTTGCGTGAGACATGCCATTTTACCCTACGGCCTCTTGCGGTCCATGGGACAGTTAATGCTAAGTTTCATGTTCGCGATTCGGTTGGCGTAGAAGGCGGAACCCCCGAATGCCGGAAAGACTCTCGACACAGATCCGTACCGGTGGTGATGAGGCCGCGAGCGGCGACGTTGGCCTCACCGTCGTCTCCGGTCACATCAAGTGGTTCGACGCATCGAAGGGGTTCGGCTTCATCGTGCCGGACGACCATGGGCCGGACATTCTGCTCCACGTGACCTGTCTCAGGCGCGACGGCTATACGGCGGCGCCCGAGGGCGCCCGTCTCGTCTGCGAGATCCAGCGCGGCGAAAAGGGTCTGCAGGCCTTCCGCATCCTGTCCATGGACCATTCGACGGCAGTCCATCCCTCGCAACTGCCGCCCTCGCGCACCCATGTCAACGTCGTGCCGGAAAGCGACCTGGTCCCGGCCGTGGTCAAATGGTTCAACCGCACCCGCGGATACGGCTTCCTCACCCGCGGGGAGGGAACTGCCGACATCTTCGTCCACATGGAGACGCTGCGCCGGCACGGCCTTTCCGAGTTGCGGCCCGGCCAGGAAGTGCTGGTGCGCTTCGGCGCGGGGGACAAGGGGCTGATGGCGGCCGAGGTCCAGTCCTTGAACGGCAGCGGCCCGGCCCTCCACTGATCTTCTCCGATCTCCGCTGCGGCGGATCGGGCTTTCGTCGAAGATCCGCAAGGGGGCGTCGGTCTCGAGCCAGTAGCCGGATCGTCTGGCGCAGAGCCGCAAAAGGTTGCATTAAGGGACTGTGCCGTCGGCGCTCGGAAGGCGGCTGGCGCAACATCGAAGAACGCGAGAGGGCGCCGCCGGGGCGCAGGGGTCGAATGAAACCGAAGAAGCTCTTCGCCGGTCTTGCCGCCGCAATTGTCGCCGTGCTCGCTGCGGGCTACCTGGCGTTCGCCGCCGCCGAACTCTCGAAGGCCGTGCTCCACACCAAGAGCGGCGACCGCGAGGTCATGGTCGAACTGGCGCTGACGCCCGAGCAGCGCGAGGTCGGGCTGATGAACCGGTCGGAGATGCCGCGCGATCAGGGCATGCTGTTTCGCTTCGACGAAACGCGCCACGTCGCCATGTGGATGAAGAACACGTTGATTCCCCTCGACATGCTTTTCATGGACGAGACCGGAGAGATCGTCACGATCAAGACCAACGCCCAGCCGCTGTCGCTCGACATCATCCCGTCCGGCCAGCCGGTGCGCTACGTGCTCGAGCTGAACGGCGGCGCGGCGGCCCGCTACGGCGTCTCGATCGGCGACCGGCTCGAGCACGATGCCATTCCCCCAGGGTGAGGCCTCCTGCCTCACTCCGCAAGGACCGTCCCGCGAAGGGCCCGGTGTGAACGGCAAGCGCGGCTTTGGAGCTTGACTTGGCGGGCAAAGCCCGGCAGATCGCTGGTGGCGAACGGGTCACCCGTACGGAGCGTAGCGCAGCCTGGTAGCGCATCTGGTTTGGGACCAGAGGGTCGCAGGTTCGAATCCTGCCGCTCCGACCAGGGTTCCCTCGCAATGGGCAGAGACGGAGAGGGCCGGACATGGTTGCACGCATCTTTCAGCCGTCTCGGACCGCGATGCAGTCGGGAAAAGCCAAGACGCGGCTTTGGGTGCTCGAATATGAGCCCGCCGCGCCGAAGGAGGTCGAGCCGTTGATGGGCTACACCTCGTCCAGGGACATGCGTTCGCAGGTGCGTCTGACCTTCGATACCAAGGAGCAGGCGATCGAATATGCCGAGCGCAACGGCATCGATTTTCGCCTGGAAGAGCAGCATCCGCCGAAGCGGGTGCGGGTCGCCTATGCCGACAATTTCAAGTATGATCGTCGCCAGCCCTGGACCCACTGAATCCGATCGACTTGGTTCCCGGCGGCGGATCGCGATGCGGCCGATCGGCGATCCGCCGGCCCACCCCTTCGAGAGACCGCATTCGGCCGCCGTACCAAAGGCCGGGAGCGGACGGCCCCGTAGCTCAGAGGATAGAGCACCGGCCTTCTAAGCCGATGGTCGCAGGTTCGAATCCTGCCGGGGTCGCCAACGATTTCAAAGACTTAATGTTGATCACCTCTGCATCCATGTTGCATCCATGTTGCAGAGAGTTGGCTTGATTTACAGTGGTTTCCCGATACCCTCGGCTGTCCTCTTAATCTTCTTTCCATGCTATTTTTGGGAAGGAGGACCGAACCATGGGACCGTCACCATCAAGGAAGTCCGCAGGGCCGCGTGATGCGGCCACCAAGGTTGCGCATCATCGCCTGAGTG
>NZ_JAAAMG010000030.1 GCF_010500815.1 Jiella pacifica | reverse complement strand
CAACAGAACGGTCGCCACGAACGGATGCATCTGACCTTGAAGACGGAAACGACGCGACCGCCCGGCGCGAACATTCTGCAACAGCAGGCCCGCTTCGATGAATTCGTCAGCGAATTCAATCACGAACCTCCGCATGAAGCACTCGACATGAAGACGCCTGACGAGGTGTATCGTCCCTCTTCAAAAGCCTGTCACGGGCTGCCGGAGGTCGAATATCCCTTCCACGACCGCGATATCCTCGTCACCGCCTGCGGGCGGATCTGCATGCATAGAAAGAAGATCAATGTCTCCACCGTCATGGCCGGTCAGAGGCTCGGCATCAAGGAGATCGACGAAGGCATTTGGATCGTCAGCTTCATGAGCTACGATCTCGGATACATCGACCTGGAACAGAGAACCTTGCAGACCATCGACAATCCGTTCGGCACGAGATTGTCACCCATGTCTTAGGGACGTTCTGTTACCCATGTCTCCGGGTCGGACATGAATTTTGCTGGTCGGAGTGGCAGGATTCGAACCTGCGACCCCCTCGTCCCGAACGAGGTGCGCTACCAGGCTGCGCTACACTCCGTGACCTGCGGCGCGGTATATAACGGGGCCTTTCCCGGACCGCAAGCATGCGATGGCGATTCCTGCAAATTCCTCGCCTGCCGCGCCGCGGCGCGGCTCAAGCGCCGGCCTCGGCGGCCGCGGCGGCGTCTGCGCGCTGGCGGCACGTGGCGCAAAGGCCGGAAATCTCGAGCGTCGTCGTCCTGGTCAGAAAGCCTTCCGCCTCGGCCCAGGCGCTGAAGCGGTCCTCGATCTTCGAATCGGAGAATTCCCAGACCCCGCCGCAGCTCTCGCAGATCGCGAAGGCCACCATCTCCTCGCCGCCGTGTTGGTGAGGATGCGAGCAGGCGACGAAGGCCTTCAAGCTGTCGAGCCGGTGGACGAGGCCTGTCTCCAAGAGCTTGTCGAGAGCGCGATAGACCTGCAGCGGTGCGCGGAACCCCTCGCCTCGCAGGCGGTCGAGAATGGCATAGGCGCTGAGCGGCTCGACGGCGGCCGTGAGCGTCTGGAGCACCAGCGTCTGATTGCGGGTCAGCGTCGGCTTGGGGGTCATGGCGTCTGCTCCTCCGTCGCTCTGCGGCGCGGAAGTTTCGGCAGCGGCAGAAGGGCGAGCAGAAACAAGATCAAGGCGGCAACGACGATCGAGGGGCCGGACGGCGTATCGTAGCCGAGCGAGAGATAGAGCCCCCCCGTCGAGGCCATCGCGCCGACCAGCCCCGCGACCAGCGCCATCGTCTCCGGCGAGGCGGAGAAGCGCCGCGCCGTGGCGGCCGGAATGATCAGGAGCGCAGTGATCAGGAGGATGCCGACGATCTTCATGGCAATGGCGATGACGAAGGCGAGAAGCAGCATGAAGGCAGCGCGCGCGAGTTCCGGCGATTGCCCCTCGGCGCTCGCCAGTTCCGCGTTCACCGTGCCCGCCAGCAGCGGCCGCCACAGCAGGACGAGCGCCACACCGACGACGGCCGTGCCGCCCCAGATCGCCGCCAGATCGGCCCGCGTGACCGCCAGGATGTCGCCGAACAGATAGCCGAGGAGATCGACCCGCACCCAGGGCATGAAGGCGAGCGCCACGAGGCCGATCGCCAACGTCGAATGAGAAAGGATGCCGAGCAGCGAATCGGTCGAAAGCCCACCCCGTCGCTGCAGCAGAATCAGCGCCAGCGAGACCAAGGCCGCGATCAGGAAGACCGCCGGCAGCGTCGCCCATTCGAAAGCCAGCGCCAGCGCGATGCCAAGCAGCGCCGAATGCGCCATGGTGTCGCCGAAATAGGCCATCCGCCGCCAGACGACGAAGCAGCCGAGCGGGCCGGCGATGACCGCGATGCCGAGGCCGGCGAGAAGCGCGCGGGTGAAGAAGTCGTCAAGCATGATTGTGCTCCATGGAGCGGTCGCTGGTCTCGTCATCGCCGCCGGCCCGCCCGGCCTCGTCGGCCTGGTGCGGCCTTCCGTGCGCGTGGTCGCACGGTCCATCCCCGAGACGATGGTCGTGATGGTCGTGATGGTCGGAATAGCTGATCTCGCCGTCCGGCAGATGGGTGTGGTCGTGGCGGTGGCGATAGACGGCAAGAGCCTCCGCGGCGCGGTTGCCGAACAGCTGCCGATAGGCAGGCGAGGCTGCGACCGAACTCGGGCTGCCCTCGCAGCAGACATGACCATTGAGGCAGATCACCCGGTCGGTCTTGGCCATGACGACGTGAAGATCGTGGGAAATCAGCAGAACCGCGCAGCCCTCGCTGTCCCGGAGCTCCGAAATCAGTTCGTAAAGCGCGATCTCGCCGGAGAAGTCGACGCCCTGCACCGGCTCGTCGAGGACGAGGAGACCCGGCCGGCGCAGCATGGCGCGGGCCAGCAGCGCCCGCTGGAACTCGCCGCCCGACAGATCGTGCACCTGCGCCTTCGCCAGATGGGCGATCCCGACCTTATCGAGCGCCGCCTCGATGGTTCGGGCGGTGACCCGCGCCGTCAGCGTCATCATCCGCGCGACGCTCAGCGGCAGCGAACGGTCGACCGAAAGCTTCTGCGGAACGTAGCCGACGACGAGATCGCGGGCGCGAGCGACATGTCCTGCGTCAGGCTTCAGAATGCCGACGGCGGTCTTGGCCGTCGTCGTCTTGCCGGAGCCGTTCGGCCCGATCAGCGTGACGATCTCGCCCGGGCGGATCCCGAGATCGACGCCGCGCACCAGCCAGCGGCGCGAACGAAACACCCCGACGCCGCGCATGTCGATCAACGGGTCGGCGGGTCGGCGCGAGACTGAGTCTGTCATCTTCTTCAAATCGTCCGTTTCGGGGGTTGCTATGCCATATGTAATAGCATAACGCAAATTATGTAATGATATAACATTGGAGTCCAACTCGATGTCTCATCCTGGAAACCGCGTGGCGCCGCCATCCGGCCCTGCCGAATCCTCCGACCTGGAACCACACCGCCCACGAGCCTGGGTGCAGCGCAGCTTCCGAGGCCGCGGGTCGGGCCTGAAAGCGTCTGTACCCAACGCATCGGTGGGTGCGGGCGGTGGCTTTCTCGCCGCCAAGGCGCTCGTCGCTGCAATGATCGCCGGCATCGCCCTGGCCTCGGCCCCGGCCAAGGCAGACGAGGCGCCGAAGGTGGTCACCTCGATCAAGCCGGTGGATTCGCTCGTCTCGGCGGTGATGCAAGGGGTGGGCGAGCCCTATCTCATCGTCAAGGGCGCCGCCTCCCCACACACGGCGGCGCTGAAGCCATCCGATGCGAGCGCCCTTTCCGACGCGAAGGCGATCTTCTGGATCGGGCCACAGCTCGAGAGCTTCTTGGTCAAGCCGATCGGCTCGCTCGGCAGCGATGCCGAGATCGTCGCCCTTTGGGACGCCGAGGGTGTCGAGAAGCTCAACGCCCGGACGGGCGCGATGTTCGAGCCGGACGATGACGATCACGACCACGCCGCGGCAGAGGACGATCACGACCACGATCACGATCACGAGGAAGGTGCCGCTGACGACGACGACCACGACCATGGCCATGATCACGGCCAGACCGGCATCAACGAGCACGTCTGGCTCGACCCGGAAAACGCCGTCGCGATGACCAAGGCGATCGCCGCGACCCTGGAGAAAGTCGACCCGGCACATGCGGAAGCCTATCGCAACAATGCCGAGGCCTATGTCGCGCGCCTTGAGGCTCTGGAACGGGACGTGAGGGCGGAGCTGCAGGGCTCGCAGAAGAAGCCCTTCGTCGTTTTCCACGACGCCTACCAGTATTTCGAGCAGCGATTCGACGTGCCGGCCGCCGGTGCGATTACCGTCAGCCCCGACCGAGCCCCCGGCGCAGCGCGCATTCGGGAGATCAAGGACAAGCTTGCAGGCATCGGCGCCTCCTGCGTCTTCACCGAGCCGGAGTTCGAGCCGAGCATCGTCACGACGGTCACCGAGGGCACGGCCGCGAAGGTCGGGGTGCTCGATCCCCTGGGCGCCGATCTCCCGGACGGACCAGACCTCTACCCGACCCTCATCCGCAACATCGCCAAGGGGTTGAGCGACTGCTTCGGCAATGGCTGACCCTGCGGATCGGCGAGTTCCGCTGACGGAGGAACCGTTGCAAGAGTAACTCGCGCCATGAATTGCTGCGCTGCAAGAAGTATCCTTCGGCGCAGCAACATCCTGGCGTGACGTCGGTGCGATCAGGGTCTTTAGTCCAAAGTATTATAGCCTGAATTCATCCTCTCGTAGACGATAGGTAGGAATTCGTGGTGGTCCCGATACGGGAGGAGACGGCTCGTGGCCATCACTGTTCGATCTTCAATTCGGGAGGAGAAGCATGGCTATTGATACGTCGGCCTGGAGCCGCCGCAGACTTCTGAAGACGAGCGCTGCGCTCGGAGCCGGTCTGGCGACCCCGCACTTCTTCGTGCGCAACGCCTGGTCGCAGGATCAGGCGTTCTGCAACAATCCGACCGGCGGCAACGTCGTCCTCGGCTTCAACGTGCCGCAGTCCGGCCCCTATGCCGACGAAGGCGCCGACGAGTTGCGCGCCTTCCAGCTGGCGGTCCAGCATCTCAATGGCGAGGGCGACGGCGGGCTCGTCAAGACGCTGCAGCCTTCCAGCCTGAAGGGCAACGGCATCCTCGGCAAGAAGGTGGCCTTCGTCACCGGCGACACCCAGACCAAGTCGGACGCCGCCCGCGCTTCCGCCAAGCGCATGATCGAGGCCGACAAAGCGATCATGATTTCCGGCGGCTCGTCCTCGGGCGTCGCCGTCGCGGTGCAGTCGCTCTGCCAGGACATGGGCGTCATGTTCATGGCCGGTCTCACCCACTCCAACGACACCACCGGCAAGGACAAGCGGCGCTACGGCTTCCGCCACTTCTTCAACGCCTACATGTCCGGACAGGCGCTCGGCCCGGTCCTCGCCGAAGAATACGGCAAGGACCGCAAGGCCTATCACCTGACGGCGGATTACACCTGGGGTTGGACCCAGGAAGAGTCGATCAAGAACGCCACCGAGGCCCTCGGCTGGGAGACGGTCGAGGCCGTGCGCACGCCGCTCGGCGCGGGCGACTTCTCGCAGTATCTGACGCCGGTCCTGAACTCGGGCGCCGACGTCCTGATCCTGAACCATTACGGCGGCGACATGGTCAATTCGCTGCGCCAGGCCGTGACGCAGTTCGACATGAAGTCGAAGCAGGTCGGCGGCAAGCAGTTCGAGATCGTCGTGCCTTTGTTCTCCGAACTGATGGCCCAGGGCGCCGGCGAGGCGGTGAAGGGCATCCTCGGCACCGCCAACTGGGACTGGAAGCTCGACAACGAGCCGTCCAAGATCCTCGCCAAGTCGTTCGGCGAAGCCTACGGCTCGCCGCCCTCGCAGGCCGCCCAGACCTGCTACGTCCAGACGCTGCTCTATGCCAACGCCGCCGAAAAGGCCGGGACCTTCTATCCGCCGGAGCTGATCAAGGCGCTGGAAGACTTCGAGTTCGACGGCATGGGCAACGGCCCGACGCTCTACCGCGGGTCCGACCACCAGTGCTTCAAGGACGTGCTCGTGGTGCGCGGCAAGGAAAACCCGACCAACCAGTTCGATCTCATGGAGATCGTCAAGATCGTGCCGCGCGATCAGGTCACCTACGATGCGTCGATCTTCGGCGGTGATCTAGGCCCTTACGAAGTCAAGGGCTGCGCGGCCTGACGGCCGGTCGATGAGGCCTCGGGCGGGTGGCGGAAACGCCGCCCGCCCGATCGCTCGAAATCGGACGGGCGGTCTTGGTGCCAACGCTGACGCAAAGGTTAGCTGAGGCGCCGGCGCGCAAGGTGGCAGATACCTCTCTCGGAAAGCCGAACGGTGCTGACGATGCGGCACGGCGGTGCACCCGCATCTTTCAGACGTCGGCGGAAGGTTCACTGGTAGGCTCGATGGACGCCATCATACTTCAGATCCTCAACGGGCTCGATAAGGGCGGCGCCTATGCGCTGATCGCTCTCGGCCTGACGCTCATCTTCGGCACGCTCGGCGTGGTGAACTTCGCGCATGGCGCGCTGTTCATGCTCGGCGCCTTCTGCGCCGTGACATTTTCCAGGCTGCTGACGATCTCCGAGCGGGTCCGCGACGAGAGCGTGACCTTCTTCGAGGCCTACAAGGAAATCCCTTATCTGACGCTGTGGTACGGCGACACCGGCCAGGCGATCGTCGACTGGGCGGTGCCCCTGTCCATCCTGCTCGCCATTCCCGTCATGGTACTCATCGGCTTTGCAATGGAGCGCGGGCTGATCCGCTTCTTCTACAAGCGCAGCCATGCCGAGCAGATCCTCGTCACTTTCGGCCTCGCGATCGTCCTGCAGGAGATCGTCAAATACTTCTTCGGCGCCAACCCGATCCCGATGACGGCACCGCCCGCCCTCGCCGGCAGCGCCGACATCGGCGCCCTCGTCGGCGCCTCGAACATCAGCTACCCGATGTGGCGGATCGTCTACTTCCTGTTTTCGCTGGCCGTGATCAGCATGGTCTTCGCCTTCCTGCAGCTGACCACCTTCGGCATGGTGGTGCGAGCCGGCATGGCGGACCGGGAGACGGTCGGGCTCCTCGGCATCAATATCGGCCGCAAGTTCACCATCGTCTTCGGCATCGCATCCGCCGTCGCCGGCCTTGCCGGGGTGATGTACACGCCGATCCTCGCGCCGAACTACCATCTCGGCATGGATTTCCTCGTCCTATCCTTCGTCGTCGTCGTCGTCGGCGGCATGGGCTCGCTCCCCGGAGCGGTGCTCGCGGGCTTCCTGCTCGGTATCCTTCAGTCCCTCGCCTCGATGACCGAAATAAAGTCGATCGTCCCGGGGATCGACCAGATCATCATCTATCTCGTCGCTGTCGTGGTGCTTCTGGTTCGACCCCGCGGCTTGATGGGTCGCCGCGGCGTCATGGAGGCCTGATCGATGAGCGAAAGCGTCATGACCCGCGACAAGAACATGAGCAAGGGCATGGGCCGCAGCCCTGCCGAAAGCCACGCGCCGAAGGGCGAAGGCCTGCGCGGCTTCATGAGTTCGAGCCGCAGCGACTATCTCCTCCTGGCGATCTTCGCGCTCGCCATCCTCACCATGCCGATCTGGCTCGCGCCGATCGGCGCCGGCTATCCGGACATTCTGCAGAAGTTCGCGATCTTCGGGATCTTCGCCCTCGGCTTCAACATCCTGTTCGGCTTCTCCGGCTACCTTTCGTTCGGCCACGCCGCCTTTCTCGGGACCGGCTCCTACGCCGCCGTCTGGATGTTCAAACTGTTGTCGATGAATGCGCTGATCGCGCTCATCTTCGCCATCGCCGTCGCCGGCGTCTTCGCGCTCCTGATCGGCTATGTCAGCCTTCGTCGTTCGGGCATCTACTTCTCGATCCTGACCCTCGCCTTCGCGCAGATGTCCTACAATCTCGCCTATTCGGTGCTGACGCCGATCACCAACGGCGAGACCGGCCTGCAGGTCTCGGGCTCCGATCCGCGCATCCTCGACCACATGTTCGGGTCACCCTCGGGGCGCGGCACGCCGGACTTCTTCGGCATGGAACTACAGGGCTGGCCGGGCTTCTACTTCTGCGCGATCCTCTTGATCCTGGCTTTCTTCCTGACAATGCGCATCCGCAACTCGACCTTTGGGCTGATGCTCTTCGCTATCAAGTCGAACCAGAACCGGATGAACTACACCGGTTTCGCCACCCGGCCCTATCTGCTCGCGGCCTTCGTGATATCCGGCATGTATGCCGGGCTTGCCGGCGGTCTCCTGGCGGTGACCGATCCCCTCGCAGGCGCCGACCGCATGCAATGGACGGCCTCGGGCGAAGTGGTGCTGATGACCATTCTCGGCGGCGTCGGCACGCTGCTCGGCCCGGTGATCGGCGCTGCGGTGATGAAGTATCTCGAGCAGATCTTCTCGTCGTTCAACGAAGGGTTCCTGCACCGCGCTTTCGACTTTCTCCCCAGCGGCCTGCAGGACTTCATGGTGACGATCGTCTCGCCCTTCGTCGGCGAGGGCTGGCACCTGACCCTCGGCCTTATGTTCATGCTCGTGGTCATCTTCCTGCCCGGCGGGATCATGGAGGGCCTTCGCCGCGTGAGCGGTCGCTTCAAGGGCGATCGTGGCGCAGCTGATACCGCCGCCCATGCCGGCCACTGAGGACAGGAACGCCATGACCAGCGAAATTCTCTCGATCAAGGGCGTGTCGAAACGCTTCGGCGGCCTGCGCGCCCTCGACGACGTCAATCTCAACGTCCGCCAGGGCAGCGTCCACGCGATCATCGGGCCGAACGGGGCCGGCAAGTCGACGCTGCTCAACTGCCTCGTCGGGCGCATCATCCCCGACGAGGGTTCCGTCACCTTCGACGGCGGCTCCCTGCTCGGCCACAAGCCGCATCAGATCAACCAGGCCGGCATCGCCCGCGTCTTCCAGACGCCGGAAATCTTCGGCGAACTCTCCGTGATGGAGAACGTCATGATCCCGGCCTTCGCCCGCAAGGACGGGGCGTTCCGCATCAACGCCTGGAGCCGGGCGCGCGAGCGGGGCGCCGTGCGCGAGGAGGCCGAGCACATCCTCGACGACCTCAATCTGTGGGACCAGCGCGACCAGCTGGTCAATTCCATGTCGCGAGGCGACAAGCGGCGGCTGGAACTGGCCATGTGCCTCGTCCAGCATCCCAAGCTGCTGCTCCTCGACGAGCCGACCGCCGGCATGTCGCGCGCCGACACCAACAACACGGTGGACCTTCTGAAGAAGATCGCCGAGCGCGGCATTACCAAGGTGATCATCGAACACGACATGCACGTGGTCTTCTCGCTGGCCGACAAGGTCAGCGTGATGGCGCAGGGGACGGTGATCGCCGAGGGCACGCCCGAGGAGATCAAGGCGAGCCCGAAGGTCCAGGAAGCCTATCTCGGCGGAGCCCATCTATGAGCCAGACACTCGCCCGCCCATCCGGCGCGTCTGCCCCGTCGAACGACGCCGCGGGTCGGCCTTACTTCTCGGCGCGCAACATGCACGCCTATTACGGCGAGAGCTATATCGTCCAGGGCGTCTCCTTCGACGTCCGCCATGGCGAGATCCTCGCCCTCCTCGGCCGCAACGGCGCCGGCAAGACCTCGACGCTGCGGACCATCGCCCGGGCCGGTTCGCCGGAACTGAAGCAGGGCGAGATCTGGCTCGACGGCGAGGCTTTGCACGAGATGCAGTCCTACCAGGCGGCCAGAGCCGGCGTTCAGCTCGTGCCGGAGGACCGGCGGATCATCGCTGGCCTGACGGTGGAGGAAAACCTCAAGCTCGCCCGCATCGAGCCACCGGTCGGCTGGGACCTCGATCGCATCTACGGCCACTTCCCGCGGCTTGCCGAGCGGCGGAACCAGGAAGGCACCACCATGTCCGGCGGCGAGCAGCAGATGCTCGCGGTGGCGCGGGCGCTTGCTCGCGAGGTTAAGCTGCTGCTGCTCGACGAGCCCTACGAGGGCCTGGCGCCGGTCATCGTCAAGGAGATTGAGAAGATCCTCGAGGAGATTAAGGAGATCGGCATCACCACCATCCTCGTCGAGCAGAACGCCATCGCCGCCCTTCATCTCGCCGATCGCGCCATCATTCTCGACATGGGCGAGGTCGTCTTCGACGGGCTGGCGAAAGAGATCATCGACAACGAAGACCTCCGAATGGAGTATCTCGCCGTCTGATCTTGCATGCACCGATCGTCGGCGAGATATCGCCGGACATGACCGATGAGGTTGCGTGTCACGTTCTTGATCCCACACTTGCGCCGTCGCTGCCCGTGGTGGATGCTCGCCGCGACGTCAACGCAAGTCGGGGATCAAGGCGCCGATGCTTCCAAGCGACGATCCGGTTCGCCGCAGTCGCGGCCGGCCGGTCGAGGACAGCCTCCTCGAAGCGGCTTGGCTCTACTACGTCGAAGAATGGAACCAGAGTCGGATCGCCGATCGGCTCGCTGTTTCCCGCGCCACGATCGTCAACTACCTGCAGCAGGCCCGCGAACAGGGCTATGTCGAACTAAGGGTCGATCTGGCGGTGTTCAATCGCCAGCGTCTGTCGGTCGCCCTGCGCGAGCGCTTCGGTCTGGCCGCGGCGCTGGTCGTCCCGGGCCAGTCCGCCTCGCTTTCCTCCGTGGCGCTCGCCGCCGCCCGCTATTGCCCGGACTTCGTCGAGCCGGGAGACGTCCTCGGCGTCTCCTGGGGCGAGACCATCTACGAGATGGCCGAACGGATGCTGCCGCGGGTCATCGCCGATCTCACCGTCGTCCAGATGGTCGGCTCGATGCCGAGCCCCTACATCTTCACCTCCGAAGGCTGTTCGACCAACGTCGCCTTGAAGCTCTCCGGCCGGGTGATGAACCTTTATGCCCCGGCCGCCCTCTCCTCGCCCGAAGCGGCCGCGATCCTGCGCGACGAACCCTTGATCCGCCAGCATTTCACGCTGCTCGAAACGATGCGCAAGGCGATCTTCGCCGTCGGCTCAATGGATGCAGAGAGCCACGTCGTCAGAAGCGGCATCGCCACCCTGGAGGATGTCGAAGACTACGCCCGCAACGGCGCGGTCGGCGTCCTCTGCGGCCGCTTCATCGACGCCTCGGGCACGCATGTCGAAGGCGCGCTCGACGACCGGATGATCGGCGTGACGCCGGATCGACTGGCCGGACTTGCCGCCGGCATGCTGGTCGCCTCAGGCCCGGACCGCGCCCCGGCGATGCGCGGCGCCTTGGCGGCCGGCTACGTCACCCATCTCGTTACCGACGAGCCGACGGCCGAAGCCGTGCTCGAACTGGCGGATTGAAGTTCCAGCCTCGGCGGCGTCAGGCCCTTTTGCGTGCCAGCTCCGGAAACAGCGCGGCAAGGCCGGCTTCGCTGGCCTCGCAGACGCCGCGCTCGGTGATCAGGCCGGAGACGAGCCGGGCCGGCGTCACGTCGAAGGCGTAGTTGGCGACCGGTGTCCTCTCCGGGGCGATGCGCACCCGCTCGACCACGCCGCGATCGCTCATGCCGACGACATGCGAGACTTCCTCGCCGCCGCGCTGTTCGATCGGGATCTCGGCAACGCCGTCCCGCACCGTCCAGTCGACGGTCGAGACTGGCAGTGCGGCATAGAAGGGCACACCGTTGTCCCGGGCAGCAAGCGCCTTTAGATAGGTGCCGATCTTGTTGCAGACGTCGCCCTGAGCCGTCGTGCGGTCCGAGCCGACGATGCAGAGATCCACCATGCCGTGCTGCATCAGGTGCCCGCCGGCATTGTCGACGACGAGTGTGTGCGGCACGCCGTGATTGCCGAGCTCGAAGGCGGTCAGTCCGGCCCCCTGATTGCGCGGCCGCGTCTCGTCGACATAGACGTGGACCGCGATCCCCTTGTCGTGGGCGAGATAGATCGGCGCCGTCGCCGTGCCCCAGTCGACGGTTGCCAGCCAGCCGGCATTGCAGTGGGTAAGGACGTTGACCGGTTCGCCCGCCGGCTTTTGCCGGGCAATCGCCTCGATGAGCGCGAGCCCGTTCTCACCGATCTGCCGGTTAGTCGCAGCATCTTCGTCGCAGATTTCCGCGGCGAGGTGCCAGGCAGCCTGCGCCCTCTCCCGTGGTGGCAGCCTGCCGATCGCGAGGCGCACGCGGTCGAGCGCCCAGCGCAGGTTGATCGCCGTCGGCCGCGTGGCGTGGAGCCTCTCGTAGGCATGTCCCAGCCCGGCGTCGGAGGGATCTTGCCGCAATGCCAGCGCCATGCCGTAGGCCGCCGTCGCGCCGATCAGCGGAGCGCCGCGCACCCACATGTCTGCGATCGCCTTCGCCGCGTCGTCGAGCCCCGAAAGGGAAACGATTTCGAGGGCGTGGGGCAGTTTCGTCTGGTCAATGATCCGGACGCTCTCGCCGTCTCCGCCGGGCCAGATCGAACGGAAGTCGCGGTCGCCGATTCTCATAGAAGGTTCCTTTCGCGGCGGACCGCCCGGGCAAGGCAGCTGAGGCCGTAGATGTCGCCGAATGTCGTGCGGTTGACGAGAAGCTCCCGGCCCATGAGCAGCGCCTTCGCCTCGCAGGCGGCGCGCCTGTCCGGATCGCCGATCGATTCCATGTCCTCGACATGGGCGAGCCCGACGAGGCGGCGGACCATCTTGGCTCCGGCAAAGCCGACGGCATCCTCGAACACCCCTCCGAGGAACCGATGCAGACCGACCGTCGATCCGGTCTCGTCGCCGACATCCTCGAAGAGGGTTCTCGGATAGAGGATCCCTCTGCGCTCCTCGCGCCACAGCCTGGCAAATCTCTCGGCGAACACCGACCAGACGCTTTCCGCGGTCTCGAGCAGCCATTCGCCATAGGTATCGCGTTCGTCGGGATAGGACTCATGCCCGTCCTGCGCGAAGTAGGCCAGGAAGAGATTGGCGAAGAATGCGCCGACGTCGAAGCCCATCGGGCCGTAAAAGGCGAATTCCGGATCAATAATGCGCGTATCCGTCGCCGTGACCATGACGGATCCGGTGTGGAGATCGCCGTGGAGGAGCGCCTCGCTCTTCGTCGTGAAGCAACAGAGCATCTCCTGGACGCCGACCTTCACCGCCCTGTCGCTCTGCAGGGCGCGCGCCGGCCCGTCCATCTGCGGCCGGGTCCAACGGTTCAGCGGCGCGTCGAAATAGGGGTCGGTGAAGACCACATTTTCGGTGATCGCACACAGTTCGACATTGTCGGCGAACAGCGCCATGTCGGCCTTCTTCTTCGCCGTGTCGAGATAGAGGTCCGATCCGTGGAACAGCGTCTCGGCGAGGAAAACCCCGATGTGCTCGGCCAGATGGCCGAAGCGCTTGCCGGCGATCAGCTCTTTGCGGAGGATGATGTGCGGCGCCAGGTACTCCATGACCATGAGCGCGTTGAGCGCATCGAAATGGAAGAGCCGCGGCAGCCGATGGGCCTGGTGTGCCGCCTGGCGCGTCAGGGCGTTCCATTCGAAATAGGCGCGCTTGAGCGGAAGCGGCCAGCTGTCGCCGACCAGCCGCACATACGGGAGCGCCTGCTTGACCACCACGGCGCCGTTCGGCCCTTCGACGATGAAGACCAGGTTGAGATTGCCGTCACCGACTTCACGGGCGCGTATCTCGTCGGGTTTCGCCGTTCCAAGCCGCTCCGCGACCTCTTCTTGACCGACGACGTATTCCTTGACGCTGTCGACGTCGAAAGCCCTGTAACTGCGGTCTTGCGCCAGACGCCCTTCGCTCCTCGCGATCATTCGAACCCTCCCGCTTCCGCCCCGATGTGCAGCAGTCTATCAATACCTGCGGCAATCCGAGCGTCCATAGGCCTTACGTCCCATTTTGCGATTGTCAATTGCAGTTGACTTAAAACACGTTTGGCATACGGTCGCATCCGGGAGGACTGAAACGGAATGACCGAGGGAGAGACTGGCGCGCCGCCCGTGCTGGAAATCACCGGGCTAGAGCGGGCGTTCGGGCAGAACCGTGTCTTGAGAAACGTCGACCTCGCCGTTTCGCCGGGGGAAGTCCTCGTGCTGATGGGCGCGAACGGCGCCGGCAAGTCGACACTCGTCAAGATCATCGCGGGCGTCCTTTCGCCCGACGCCGGGCGCATGACACTCGCCGGGCGGCCGTATTTGCCGGCTCGTCCGATCGACGCCGTCGGGGCGGGGCTCTCTGTCGTCCACCAGCAGATCAACGACGCCGTGGCACCGGATCTTTCGGTCGCGCAGAATCTCCTTCTCGACCGGCTGTGCTCCGGCAGGACCGGCGCGATCTATTCGCCGCGCCGGGCGCGGCGTGAAGCGGAGACGATCCAGGCGATCCTCGGCCTGTCGCTGCCGCTCGATCGCGCCGTCAGCGAGATCCCGCTCGCCGACCGACAACTCGTCGCCATCTGCCGGGCGCTGGCCGAAGAGCCCAAGGTGCTCGTCCTCGACGAGCCGACCTCCTCGCTGTCGCAGCGCGAGGCCGAACGACTGTTCGGCATCGTCGAGATGCTGAAGGCCCGCGGCGTCGCCATCCTCTACATCACCCACCGGATGTCGGACATCCGCCGCCTCGCCGACCGGATCGTCACCTTGCGCGACGGCCGCATCACCGGCGAGTTCCGGCCACCGCTGGATTTCGAGGGCGCGGTGACGGCGATGCTCGGCGCCCCGATCCAGCGCGACGGCGAAGCGATCCGAACCGGAACGCGCCCCGTCCTGTCGCTGGAGAACGTTCGCCTGACGAGCTGGTCGCGGCCGTTTTCCTTCACCCTCGATGCCGGCGAGGTCACCGCGATCACCGGCCTCGTCGGCACCGGCAAGAGCCGGCTTGCCGAGATGATCTTCGGCCTCGGCCAGGCCGTATCGGGCCAGATGCGGCTGATGGGAAAGCCCTACACCCCACGCGACTGCGGCGCGGCGATCGAGGCAGGCGTCTTCATGGCCGGCAAGGATCGGGCGACGAGTTCGATCGTGCCGGGCTTCGACATCGCCCGGAACCTCTCTTTGCCCTTCCTCAGGCATCGCTCGCGGGCCGGCTTCGTCGACCGGTCGGGCGAGCGCCAAAAGGCGCGCCGGACCATCGCCGATCTCTCCATCGTCTGCCAAGGCGAAACCGACGACATGGCGACACTGTCGGGCGGCAACCAGCAGAAGGTCGTCGTCGGCCGCTGGCTGGCGGAAGCCTCAAAGCTCCTGATCCTCGACGAGCCGTTCCAGGGCGTCGACATCAAAGCCCGCGGCGACATCGCCCGACGGCTGCGCGAGACCGCCGGCGATCGCGCGACGCTGGTCCTCGTCTCCGAGATCGACGAGGCGCTCGAAGTCGCCGACCGGATCCTCGTGATGTCCGATCACACCATCGTCGGCGACCACCGGACGGGGCCAGGCTTCGACCTGTCGCGACTTCTCGCCGAGGTCGCCGGCGACCTCGGCGCCGCTCCCGTCCATTCGGAAAACCGTCTCGAAAGTGCCGCTGGATGACGCTCGCCGTCCGTGACCTCTCCATCCGCTACGGGTTCTTCGTCCTCCTCGTCGCCCTGGCGCTGTTCTTCTACGCGGCGCAGCCGGCATTCATGTCGGTGCGCTCCCTGGTCTTCGTCTTCCAGTCGGTGGCGATCACCGCGATCCTCGCCCTCGGCGTGACGGGGACGCTGGTCGTCGGCGGCTTCGACCTGTCGATCGGCTCGGTCGCCGCCTCGTCGATGATGGCAGCCTCCTACGCCATGGTGATCTGGGGCTGGGGGACCACCGAGACGGTCCTTCTATGCATCGCCTTCGGCCTCCTCGCGGGCCTCCTCAATGGCCTCATCATCGTCTACGGCCGGGTTCCCGATCTCCTGGCGACACTCGGCACGATGTTTCTCCTGCTCGGCCTGCAGCTGGTGCCGACCGCCGGCCGCTCGATCGCCCGCGGCATGACGCTGCCCGACAGCACGACCGCCACCGGCAGCTTCGATCCGAGCTTCCTCGCCCTCGGGCGGGCCCGGCTGTTCGACGTCCTCCCCGTCTCGGTCGTCGTCATGCTGGCGCTCGCCGTGGCGATCTTCGTCTTTCTCGAATTCACCCGCTGGGGCCGGGTCATGTACGCCATCGGCTCCAACGAGCAGGCGAGCCGCCTCGCCGGCGCGCCGGTCGCCCGCTACAAGATCGCCGCCTACATGATCTCCGGCGCCTTCGCCTCCATCGGCGGCATCCTTCTCGCCGCACGGGTCGGGCGCGGCGACGTCTCTTCCGGCAACAACCTTCTACTCGACGCAGTCGCGGCGGCGCTGATCGGCTTCGCCGTGCTCGGCGCGGCCAAACCGAACGCGTTCGGCACGCTGATCGGCGCGCTCTTCGTCGGCATGCTGCTGCAGGGGCTGACGATGATGAACGCCCCCTACTACACGCAGGACGCGGTGAAGGGCGGCGTTCTCGTCGTCGCGCTGCTTTTCACCTTTTCGCTGACACGGCGCGCCGGGCGCTGAAGCCAGACAGTCAAAGGACCCGGCGGCCACGGCCGGGCCGTATCGGGAGGAAATGAAGATGGATTTGACGAACGTCACGCGACGCCGGTTCACCCGGCTCGTCATCGGCGGCGCCACGGCGCTGCTTCTCGGCGGTCAGCCCGCCATCGCCCAGGATCGGCCGGCGCCCTTCGACAAGCCGGAGAACGTCTCGATCGCCCTGGTACGCTATCTGTCGACCGGCGACTTCTTCCAAGCCTATCTCACCGGTGCCCAGGAACAGGCCAAGGCCCTCGGCGTCGAGCTTCGCGTCCTCGATTCCCGCCAGGATGCCGCGTTGCAGGCCGACATGGTGGACCAGGCGATCGCCCTTGGCGTCGACGGGATCATCGTCCAGCACGGTCTGACGGAATCGATGACGGCTGCCGTCCAGCGCGCCGTCGATGCCGGCATCAAGGTCGTCGCCTTCGACGTCGACGTCGAGAACGACCAGGTCCCGCAGATCGAGCAGAGCGACCGCGATCTCGCCCGCCTCGCCCTCGAACAGGCGGTGAAGGACAACGGCGAGAGCTTCGAGGCGGCCTATGTCTACGTGCCGGGCATCGCCCCGCTCGACCGTCGCGACGAGACCTGGAAGAAGTTCAAGGACCAATATGCCGGCATCAAGGAGGTCGCCCAGTTCGGCACCCTCGACAACCCGATCGCCAATTCCGTCGCCAACCAGGCCTCGGCCGTGCTGCGGGCCAATCCCGGCGTCACCGTCGTCTTCGCGCCCTATGACGAGTTCGCCAAGGGCGTGAAGATCGCCGTCGACGAGGCCGGGCTTTCCTCCGACATCAAGATCTACAGCGCCGACATCTCCACCGCCGACATCCAGGCGATGCGCGAGGAGCCGAGCGCGTGGGTGGCGACGGCCGCGACCAATCCGCAACTGATCGGCGAGGTCTCGGTTCGGGCTCTGGCCATGTTGCTCGCCGGCGAAGATCCGGGCCACAACGTCGTCGTGCCGCCGACGCTGGTGACGCGCGACATGCTTTTGGAAAATGACGTCAACAACATGGAGCAGCTTTCTCAGAAACTGCCTCAGTTTGCATCAACCGACGTCGCCAAGCCTGAATGGATGCCGACGGTCGGCAAGTAGCCTGCGAGTGCCCGCGCCGCTCGCGTTGTCGAGTGGCGAGGGTCTGCCGATCGCACCGCCGGACAGAGGTCGGGCACCCGGCCTCTGGAGCGCCGAACTAGTCCGGCTGCTGGCGCCCGCGCCTGATGCGCATCTTGTAGGTCATTTCCCCGGCGATGTGCCAATTGAAGGAGGCGATCAGAATGGCGCCAGCAGTGACGTATCGGCGCAGGAGCTGCAGCGACGCGGCACCCGCTGGCAGGCCGAGCTGACGCGCGATGGCGAGCGGCATCTCGACCGCCCTGATCTCCTGCTGCACCTCCTCGATCGCTGCTCCCGACCGGCGCTCCAGAAGATCGAAGAACGGTCCCCGGTGCTCGGCAAACTGCTGCACCAGCGCCTCGAAGCGCTCGGGGACATAGCTCTGGATGTAACAGATCGGCCGTCCGCCCGGAGCGGTCCATCGTACCCCGTCGATGCGTATCCAGCGCTCGCCGGCTCGGCCGCCGACCCGTTCGGCGAGTTCTCCGTCGAGGACCACCGGCTGGTCGCCGAGCACCACCATGGTGGTATCCACCGCCACCTGAAAGAGCTCCTGCAGCGATTCGAAGGATTGATGGTAGCGCCGCTGCGGCCTCAGTGAGATCACCCGGGTCCCCATGCCCTGCCGACGCTCGACGTAACCGTCCTCCGTCAGGCAGCGCAGCGCCTCGCGGACGGTAAAGCGACTGGTGGCGAATTCCTCGCCGAGATCGCTTTCGGTCGGCATCAGCGAACCGACCGGATAGGCGCCGCTCTCGATGCGCCCGGCCAGCATGCGCTGGATGCGCAGATACCGAGGCCCGGTGTTTGCCGCGGCGGCACTGGTCTTAGAGGCCGTTCCCGTATCGCGGGTCATTCCCATCCCTCTCCTGCCCCGAGGCAGTCCGGCCTCATCGCGCCATGTCGCCATCTGCCGAAATGTGTCTGGACAAATCCGAGCCCGACATGGCAATTGATGCTTATCAATCTCCGGCTCCGGGACCAAGGCCAGGAGGCCGGCAGCCTTCGACCCTGTCCCGAACTCGGCCAAACGAGCCGCCAGCGGGGGCGAGTGTGTCGTGACATGCGGCCTTTTCTCGGCCGGAGTAACGTGCCGATGCCGGAACGAACGTGCAGTAAAGAGGACCACCGACATGGCCGATCCAGCCCTGAAAAAAGCCCTCGTCTCCGGCGAATTCATCACGGCACCCGGCGTATTCGAACTGATCTCGGCGATGATTGCCGATAGGCTCGGCTTCAAGGCCCTTTACGTCACCGGCTATGGCACCGTCGCGTCCGCTCTCGGCCTACCGGATGCCGGGCTCGCCACCTACACCGACATGCTCGGTCGTATCGCGACGATCGTCGAGCGCACGAAGACCCCAGTCATCGCCGATGCAGACACCGGCTATGGCGGTCTGCTCAACGTCCGTCACACGGTGCGGGGCTACGAGCAGGCGGGCGTTTCGGCGATCCAGCTGGAAGACCAGGAATTCCCCAAGAAGTGCGGCCATACGCCGAACCGGCGGGTGATTCCGCTGGCCGACATGCTGCAGAAGATCGAGGTCGCGGTCGACAGTCGCAAGAGCGACGACTTCCTGATCATCGCCCGCACGGATGCGCGCACCGCCCACGGCATCGACGAGGCGATCCGCCGCGGCCGGGCCTTCGCGAAGGCCGGTGCCGACGTCGTTTTCGTCGAATCCCCGGAAAGCGAGGAGGAGATGCGGCGCGTCTGCGAGGAGATCGATGCGCCGCTCTTGGCCAACATGGTCAATGGCGGCCGCACGCCACTCCTTCCGGCCGACCGGCTTCAAGAGCTCGGCTATGCGATCGGCATCCATCCCGCCGTAGGCTTCCTGTCGATGGGCGCAGCCTTGCAAAGGGCCTATGCCGACCTTCAGACCAATGGCGAGACTACCGACGCCGTCGACCTCTACGACTTCTCCAGGTTCAGCGAGCTTCTCGGCTTTGCGGACGTCTGGGAGTTCGAGAAACGTTATGCTCGGCCCGATACGACGGCCGCAGAGTGAGCCGTCGGAACACCAGGGCCTTCCCCTAAAACAGACGACGGTCTCGAACGTGGGCTGCCGCTCCGCCTCCGATCATTCCACGGCGCAGGCCATCCCGATCGAGCCTCCGTCTGCTATGATCCAGATGTGACGACATGAGGGATCTCCCGATGGGCCGCGGTCTCGACAGCTTCGATCGGTTCGACTGGCCAAGTCTTCTTGCGGGCCGGGACATCCTCCTCTGCGCGGCGCGCCACGCGGAAGCCTTGAAGATCGCCGACGGCCTCGAAGCGGCGGGCGCGCGCGTGACGATCGTCGAAGATCAGACGATGGTGCCGGATCGCCTGGCGCGGGGCAGATTTTCGAGCGTCATCGTCGCACTCGACGGCGACGCCGGACCGTCAATGCAGCTCTGCGCTGCCGTTCGAGGTGTCAGCGCAAGGCTGGTTCTGCTTGCGCCTGTCGGAAGACACGCGGCGCTTCGCACTGCCTGTGCCGAAGTCGAACTCGCGGAGCGGACGATTTCCGAGCGGGCTCTGGTTCTCTTCCTCGTAGGAACGCCCGACGAGTAGCGCAGCTGCCGTCCGCGAAGCGCGGGACGTCGGTTGACGCAAGGCCGCCGCCATCAGGGGCGGAAGACACCGTTCACTGCAGGCAGAGCGCCAGGGACTCGCCGATCTCGTCAGACGTGTAGGGCTTCTGGAGAATCGGCACGCTGGTCCAGCGCCGATCGACGCCGTCTCGCCCGTAGCCCGTCGCGAAGATGAACGGAATTCCCATTTCCGCGAGGCGTTCGGCAATGGGATAGACCATCTCGCCGCAGACGTTGACGTCAAGCACCGCACAATCGATGCCGACGCCGGAATCGAGGAGTTCGCCCGCCGCGCGAAGGCGCATCGCCGGTCCCACGACCAGGCAGCCCAGATCCAGCAACATGTCCTCGAGTTGCAGCGCCACCAAGCTCTCGTCCTCGACGACGAGGACACGCATACCCTCGATCCGCACCCCCATTTGCGCCACCTCAACCTGCAAAGCCCGCGGCCTCCGTCAATCCCACCTCGAATGTGCAAATGAGACCGGCTTCAGTAAGTTCAATAGCCAAGCTGCCCCCAAGCTCACCTTCGACGATGCTTCTCAGAATACGCAGCCCCATACCCGGGCGCAGCGAGGTGTCGAATTTCCTCGACCGAACTTCGCGCCAGGTCATCGCCAGCCTGTCCGGCGCCGCGCGATCGAAGACCCAGCCGATCTCGACACGACCGTCGGCGTCACACAATGCCCCGTACCGACGGGCATTGGCGAACAGCTCATGGCTGACGATGGCCAAGGCGACGCCGGTCTTCGGCGAAAGCAGCAACTCCTCGCCGCGGCACTCGATCCTGGCGGGGTCGATCCCCTGCACGTTGTCGCAGAACAGGGCCGTCAGTGGAACGGCTTCCCAGCGCCGGTCGGCGAGAACGTTGTGGACCCGGCTGAGAGCCATGATCCGCGCCTCGAAAGCATAGCGCGCGTTGTCGAGATCGCCTGGATCGCGAAAGCTCTGCCGGGCCATCGACTGAATCGTGGCCAGGGTATTCTTCACACGGTGATTGAGCTCGTCCATCAGCATGCGCTGATGATGCACCGCCCGCATCGCCTCCGTCCGGTCGACGCCCTGGACGAAGACCCCATAGATCATCCCGTCCGCGTCGCGGACGGGATTGCAGAAAAAGTCGACGTAGGACGTCTCCTCCAGATTGTCGGAGACGCGACGAATGCGGATCGCCAGTCCCTCGCGGGTCACGCTCGCGCCCGCCTCGATCGCCTCCGTCAGCATGGCCACGAACTCCTGGCCGGCGAGTTCCGGAACGGCTTCGAGCAACGGCCTTGCGACGATCGGGCGCTGGCCGACGAAGCGGGAGAACGTATCGCTGACGAAGGTCGCCAGCATCTCCCGCCCTTCGAACACCGCGATCATGCCAGGCGCCTGGCTGAACAGACGGTGAAACTCCTCGTTCTCCGCGAGGGTCTGCTGATAGGCCTCCTCGACGGCCTCGGCGTTTCGCCAGAGCGCCAATTCCGCCGTCGCGGGATGACCAGCGACGTGGCCAGACGGTCGCATCTTGGCGATCTCGGTCACGTCATTGGTATTCTGAATCACGTGGACGACGCGGCCGTTGGAATCGAGAAGCGGCGTGTGCGTCGCGCTCCAATAGCGCAATTCCCGTCCGCCGCCTTGGGCGGCCGGCCGATCGAGTTCGTAGGGAATGAGCGCGATCGTGTCCGGCTCGCCTGTCTCGAACGCCGTCACGATCGAGGCGTTCAGCCGGTCCTGCGCTTCGCTGCGCTCCGGGAACATGTCGAACAGCTTGTTACCGATCAGCTCTTCCCGAGACCGCATCGTCACTTTTTCGTAGGCGCGATTGACCGCCACGAAGCGAAGCTCGCGGTCGAGTATCATGTGCGGCGACGTGCTGAGATCGAACACGCGAAAGAAGTCCACTGCCGAACCATGGTCGATGGCGGCGTTCGATCGGCCGCCCACCCTTGCATCCGGCGTTCTTGCATCAGTCATTCGATGAACTCTTTCCGCACGGTCGCAGCCCAATCTTCGGTGCTGCGCCGCCGCGGCGTATGAGAGACATGCTTCTGTACGCCCATCAGGAGCATCGGGCGAAAGCGCTCCTGCAAGCAACTGCATCGGCGAAGACAACGACGGGCCATCGAAACGGAGCGTTCTCGTTGATCTGCATGTGTTTTGTGGCCACTCGAAGGAAGGGTTGCGCGCCTCCCACTCGGGGAGCACGCGGCGCGACCATGACCGGCTTGAAAACAACTGACATCGTCGGCATCGGCCGCCCGCCCTCGGCACATGAAAATCTCCGCTCCCTTCCATCCCAAAGGCGTCTGGCGTCGCGTCGCCTTTGCGTCCGGTCGAAGCTTCGCACGACACGAAACCTACCCGGCATTCGGAGTGATCGGACAATATGGAAGGCATAGTCAATCCGACTATCCCATTGCAAACGTTCGCGAGAATTTCGACGAAGATGGTTCACGAGACCGCAGTGCGCAAGCGCCCTCGCAGGACGGCGAATCCCGTTTGAAAAGAATGCGCTAGGGTGATGCGTAGGGTTCCGTCAGTCGGTCTCGCCCGGTGAGGTCGTCGAAGGTTTCGACTGTCGGCCGTAACTCGCAAAGCCCTTTAGCACCTCGCCGATCTCGGCATCCGACAGGATCACCGGGCCACCCTCGATTTGCAGGCTGTGATGATATTGCTTTGCCAGGGTCTCGAGTTCCACGGCCCGCCACATCGCCTGATCGAGATCGCCGCCGAGTGCTACCATGCCGTGGTTGGCCATCAGGCAGGCGCTTCGGTCCGAAAGCGCCTCGAGCACCCGCGCCGAGAGCTCCGCCGTGCCGTATCGGGCATAGCCGCAGCACTTCACGTCGTTACCGCCGAAGGCCGCGACCATGTAGTGGCATGCCGGGATCGAGCGGCGGGTGATCGCGATCGTCGTCGCAAACGTCGAGTGGGCATGGACGATCGCGCCTGCGTCCGGCCGTGCCCGCAGGATGTCGCGGTGGAATCGCCACTCGGTCGACGGCTTCAACGGGCCGGACCAATCGCCGTCTTCGCCGTCGAGCGGCATCCGGACGATCATCTCCGGCGTCATCTGGTCATAAGGCGTGGCGCTCGGCGTCAGAAGCATCGCGTCGCCGACACGCGCCGAAATGTTGCCCGAGGTGCCCTGGTTGAGGCCAGAGCGGTTCATCTCCAGGCAAAGATCGATGATCTCCTGGCGCAGTGCGCTCTCGCCTCGCATGTCTTCGCTCCCCCTTGCCTCGCACGCATCTTATTAGCCGGCGGCGGCGCGTTGGCAAACCGCAGTTTTCATCAGAGCGAACCGTCCGAAAACGAGCAGCCACTCCGCGCGGCGCGCCCCGCGAGGTGGCTGGAAGACCCCGATTGCAGCGAGTGAACAGATGTCATAAAACTGTCATGCTTGGCCACAGCGACGCCGTTTTGCCTCTCCGGCAGCGGCGTCATCAAACTGTTGCACGGCCTCGCCAATAAGCGGACACCGCAAGCGCAATAGAGGAAACCCCAATGTCCATCCGCAGCCTGATTCTGTCCGGCGTTCTCGCCGCGACCACGGCCCTGCCCGCCTTCGCGCAGACCGAGATCCAGTGGTGGCACGCCATGACCGGTGCCAACAATGAGGTTGTCGACACCCTCGCCAAGGAATTCAACGACAGCCAGGCCGACTACAAGATCGTCCCGGTGTTCAAGGGAACCTATCCCGAGACCCTGAATGCCGGCATCGCCGCCTTCCGTGCCAAGCAGACCCCCGGCATCATCCAGGTCTTCGACGTCGGCACCGGCGTAATGATGGGCGCCGAGGGCGCAGTGAAGCCGGTCGCTGAAGTGCTCGAGGCCGCCGGCGAGACGTTCGACAAGTCGAAATATCTGCCGGGCATCGTCGCCTACTATTCCAAGCCCGACGGCACCATGCTGTCCTTCCCCTACAACTCCTCCTCGCCGATCCTCTATTACAACAAGGACATCTTCGAGAAGGCCGGGCTCGACACCGCCAATCCGCCGAAGACCTGGCAGGAAGTGTTCGAGACCGCCCGCAAGATCAAGCAGTCCGGCGCAGCCGACTGCGGCTACACCTCGACCTGGCTGACCTGGATCCATCTCGAGAACTTCGCCGCCTGGAACAACGTGCCGTACGGCACCGAGGAGAACGGCCTCGCCGGCACCGACGTGAAGCTCGAATTGAACGCGCCGATCTATGTCGAGCACTTCAAGGAGCTCGCCTCGCTCGCCAAGGACGGCGTGTTCCGCTATGGCGGCCGCACCTCCGAGGCCAAGCAGCTGTTCCTCTCCGGCGAATGCGCGATCCTGACGGAATCCTCCGGCGGTCTCGGCGACGTGGTCAAGTCCGGCATCAACTACGGCATCGGCCAGCTACCTTATGACGAGACCGCCGAGGGCGCGCCGCAGAACACCATTCCCGGCGGCGCCAGCCTGTGGGTCTTCGGCGGCAAATCCGACGAAGAGTACAAGGGCATCGGCGAGTTCTTCAAGTTCCTCTCGCAGACCGACGTGCAGCAGCGGCTGCACGAGAAGTCCGGCTACCTTCCCGTCACCGAGGCGGCCTACGAGGCGACCAAGAAGTCGGGCTTCTACGAGAAGAACCCCGGCCGCGAGACGCCGATCACCCAGATGATGGGCAAGGAGCCGACGGAGAACTCGAAGGGCGTGCGTCTGCCCAACCTGCCGCAGATCCGCGACATCGAGAACGAGCAGTTCGAGGCGCTTCTCGCCGGCAAGCAGGACGCCCAGACGACGATGGACAACATCGTCCGGCTCGGCAACGAGGCGATCGCCGAAGCGCAGTAAGCCGCCTCGGACGACGATGCGGCGTCGCCTTTTGGCGGCGCCTGCCTCATTCACCCGCCGGTTCGATCCTTCTCGCACCCTTGCGCGAGAAGGCTCCGGCGGCCCCGCCCCTTCAGCCTGCCCTCCACCCCGCAAGGCCGCGCGTTGCAAAAAGCCGTCTTTCCGAACAAGCTCCTCCCCTATCTGCTGCTCGCGCCGCAGGTGGCGATCACGCTGGTGTTCTTCTACTGGCCGGCGAGCCAGGCGCTCTACCAGTCGATGCTGAAGGAGGACCCCTTTGGCCTGAAGAGCAAGTTCGTCGGCCTTCAGAACTTTGCCCAGGTGCTGGGAAATCCCGACTACCTGAACTCCGTCAGGGTGACGGTGGTCTTCTCCGTCTCGACGGCAGTGCTGGCGATGGCACTCGCCCTCTTCCTCGCGACCGCCGCCGAAAAGGTGGTCCGAGGCAAGGGCTTCTACCGCACCATGCTGATCTGGCCCTATGCCGTGGCGCCCGCGGTGGCGGGGCTTCTATGGCTGTTCATGTTCAACCCGTCGATGGGCACCTTCGCCTATCTCCTGCGCGATGCCGGCTATCGCTGGAACCCGCTGCTCGACGGCGATCAGGCCATGCTGCTGGTGGTGGTCGCCGCGGCCTGGAAGCAGATCAGCTACAATTTCCTGTTCTTCGTCGCCGCGCTGCAGTCGGTTCCCCGCTCGCTGATCGAGGCCGCCGCGATCGACGGCGCGTCCTCGACCAAGCGCTTCTGGACGATCGTCTTTCCGCTGATCGCCCCGACCACCTTCTTCCTCCTGGTCGTCAACACCGTCTATGCCTTCTTCGACACCTTCGGCATCATCGACGCTGTCACCGGCGGCGGCCCGGCACAGGCGACGCAGACGCTGGTCTACAAGGTCTACAACGACGGCTTCGTCAATCTCGACCTCGGCGGCTCGGCGGCCCAGTCGGTGATCCTGATGGCGATCGTCATCGCGCTCACGGCGATCCAGTTCCGCTATGTCGAAAAGCGGGTGCACTATGCTTGAGAGAGCGTCCCGATGATCGAAAGACGCGGCCTCGGCCGCCCGATGGCCCACCTCGTCCTGATCGTCGGCCTCTTCATCGTCGCCTTCCCGATCTATTACACCTTCGTCGCCTCGACCCAGTCCCTGACGACGATCCTGCGTCCGCCGCTGCCGCTGACGCCGGGCGACCAGATCGGGGCGAATTACGGCGAGGCGCTGTTCGGCGGCATCGGGCGGATCGGCGGCGTCGCCGTGACGACGCTTCTGTTCAACACCCTCGTCATGGCGCTCGGCATCGCGCTCGGGAAGATCTTCATCTCGATCCTCTCCGCCTTCGCCGTCGTCTTCTTCCGCTTCCCGCTGCGGATGGTGTTCTTCTGGCTGATCTTCGTGACGCTGATGCTGCCCGTCGAGGTGCGCATCCTGCCGACCTACAAGGTGATGGTCGATCTCGGCATGATCGACACCTATGCAGGGCTGATCCTGCCCCTGATCGCCTCGGCGACGGCGACGCTCCTCTTCCGCCAGTTCTTCATGACCATCCCCGCCGAACTCGTCGAGGCCGCCCGCATCGACGGCGCGGGGCCCCTGCGGTTCTTGAAGGACATTCTCCTCCCGCTCTCCAAGACGAACATCGCGGCGCTGTTTGTCATCCTCTTCATCTACGGATGGACGCAATATCTCTGGCCGCTGCTGGTGACCAACGACAACCAGATGAACACGATCGTCATCGCCTTGAGGAAGATGGTTTCCTTCGCCGATGCCGACACGCCGTGGCACATGGTGATGGTCACCTCGATCCTCGCCATCCTGCCGCCGGTGCTGGTGGTGGTGCTGATGCAGCGCTGGTTCGTACGCGGCCTGGTCGAATCGGAAAAGTGACGTGGCGAAGATCGAACTGAAAGACGTCCGCAAGGTCTATGCTGGGAATGTCGAGGCGGTGAAAGGCGTCTCGCTGTCCGTCGAGGACGGCGCCTTCGTGGTGCTGGTCGGGCCGTCGGGCTGCGGAAAGTCCACCCTCTTGCGGATGGTCGCCGGGCTGGAATCGATCTCGTCGGGCACCGTCCAGATCGGCGACAGGGTGGTCAACGACCTGGAGCCGGCCGAGCGGGACATCGCGATGGTGTTCCAGAACTACGCGCTCTACCCGCACATGACGGTGCGCAAGAACCTCGAATACGGCCTGAAGAACCGCAAGATGGCTCCTGCCGAAATCGCCCGCCGGGTCGACGAGGCGGCGAAGATGCTGGAGATCGGCGCGCTTCTCGACCGTCGGCCCGGCCAGCTTTCCGGCGGCCAGCGCCAGCGCGTCGCCATGGGCCGGGCGCTGGTGCGCGAGCCCGCCGCCTTCCTGTTCGACGAGCCGCTGTCGAACCTCGACGCGAAGCTTCGTGTCCAGATGCGCGCCGAGATCCGCCGGCTGCAGCGCCGGCTGCGGACGACCAGCCTCTACGTGACCCACGACCAGTTGGAGGCGATGACGCTCGCCGACACGCTGGTTGTGCTGAACGCCGGCAGGATCGAACAGGCCGGCTCACCGATGGAGGTTTATGAGCGGCCGGCGAGCCTCTTCGTCGCCACCTTCATCGGATCGCCCGCGATGAACCTCCTGCCGCTCGGCGAACAGGGCATCCCTGGTCTGACGGCGCCGGAGGGTCTGTTCTCCAGGACGCGCCCGGCCGAGACGCTCGGCATACGTCCGGAGCACATGCGCGTCGTTGACGGCGAAGCACCGCGGCCGGAGGAAATGCGGTTCGACCTCACCGTCTCGGGTGTCGAAGTCGTCGGCGCCGAGAGCTTCGTCTACGGCACGCTTCCGAAGGGCGGGTCGGAAATCGCCGTGAGGGTGCCGGGCTACAGCCACGCCGAGCCCGGGACACCGCTCACGGCCGCCGCCGACACGTCGTACCTCCACCGCTTCGACCGCGAGACCGGCCGGCGGATCTGATCCGGCGGCGTCGGAACGTTGCAACAGATTGCCCGACTCGCTAAGCAGCCTGCGAGCGGCCGGGGGCGCGCGTTTCAGGCCCGCGCTGGCATTCTCAGCGGGCCGGGAAGCCGCCCGTCACGGCCGGATCTGCACGTCACAGGAGCTTTCCACCATGCGCATCGACGCCATCAAGCGCGGCATCAATCCGCCCGAGGACATCAACGTCATCATCGAAGTCCCGGTCGGCGGCCACCCGATCAAGTACGAGATGGACAAGGAAGCCGGCTGCCTCGTCGTCGACCGCTTTCTCTATACGCCGATGACCTATCCGGGAAACTACGGCTTCGTGCCGCACACCCTGTCCGACGACGGCGATCCGATCGACGTCCTGGTCTGCAACACCCGGCCGCTGTTTCCCGGCTGCGTCATCAATTGCCGGCCGATCGGTGTCCTCATCATGGAGGACAACAAGGGCCAGGACGAGAAGATCATCGCCGTTCCCTCGCCCGAGCTCACCCAGCGCTACGCCAAGGTGTTCGAGCCGACCGACATGCCGGAGATCACGCTGAAGCAGATCGAGCACTTCTTCGAGCACTACAAGGATCTTGAGCCCGGCAAGTGGGTGAAGATCGGCGACTGGGGCGGCTCGGACATGGCGCGCCAGCTGATCGTCGAAGCCGTCGCCCGCGCCGACGCGGAAAAGTCGAAGACCTGAGACCGGCGCAACGGACCGGCGCGCCCGCCGCGGGCGGAAGAACGTTTCGGTCGCCCCAGATGCAACCGTCGTTGGGCCGGGCATGGAGGGTGATTCTCCCTCCATGCCCGGCTTTGTTTTGCATGGAGCAGTCAGACCGTCGGCCGCGGCGGGCGATTCGTGCCCGGCGACCGCCTGATTCTCTGCTTGGATCGAAAAATCTGCCCCATTCCCGCTCACCACGCTGGCCAGCGTTTGTGCACCCACCAGTCTTGACGTCTGCACGCTGCTCGGATTTTATGCCTTTTATATCAATGCACTAGACGGAATTCAGCAAAGCCCGAGGGGCGCCGTCCACAGGCTGCTCGAAAATCTGTCGCCGAATTGCCCCGCCCCCCTTTTCATTCATCCATCTGTCGCATACATAGCGCTCACCGACGGCGCCGAGGGGCGACGTTGCTGACGCGGGGTGGAGCAGCCCGGTAGCTCGTCAGGCTCATAACCTGAAGGTCAGAGGTTCAAATCCTCTCCCCGCAACCAAAATTTGGTAGTTATGCCAGTGAGATAGCCCGCCTTGAGCGGGCTTTTTCATGCGCTATCGGCTATTGCACATGGTCACCGGCTATTCCCCAGCATTACCAGTGGGTTCCGTCCGCGTTGCGCCGGAGTGACAACCGCTTCCGGCTACTCCGCGTCACATGCTCGGCACATGCACCTGGCCTTTTGTTCGAGCTCTGTTCCAATCAAGCCAGGGAAGGATCATCGAGAGACCGCGTGTTCCTCGACTGCAATCGCCGATAATCGGGGCTCTCTTGCGTGAGTGAGCCGACACTGCGGGGAATCAGCATGGAAGACGCTTCGGGTCCCGCCCAAAGCGGCCCGGACCAAGGACGTCGAGTCGCGGCCAAGCTGCTAAGCATCAGGTTGCCGAGCAAGCCACAAGTCTCGACGCGTAGGTCTCGTGGATCGCCGTCGGTCCCGAAGCCGCACATCGAGGTTAGCACAGATCGCGTTCCGCTCGAGGAGGGCGTTGATCAAAAGAAATATGACTCTGACGGAACCCGCGTCTAATGGCGGGTGCAAAGGAAAGAGGCCGGCGGTCGACCTGTCCCTGGAATTCTCGACCGGCTGCCACCGGCAGCCCGTTACAGGGGCGATCGGCGTCCAAACGGGGCTCTGACTCATTGATGTTCGAGCGTGCCCTGAGGCGTATTTTCTCAGGAATCAGCCTAATGCATCACATTCTCAAGGCGACGTCGCTTGTCCCGGAGGGGCTGACCGTCGAGGCGGTCGGCGAAGATGACGATGCGGTGGTCATCACCCAAGGTCGTGGCGTGCGGCGAGACCGGCGTCAGGAATGAGGGCTCGAACGCCTATCAATGGGTGTTTCGCCCGGCCGACGCCGTTGTTCATCGTGCCGCCCTGACCAGAGGTGCCGTCGTCGTCCGGGAGACGATGGAAGGGCACCGGCCAGAAGTCTGGTGTTCGGATCGCTATTCGGCACAGCAGGGCCATGGCGAGGAGCATCAGACCTGCCTCGCCCATCTTGCCCGGGACGTCGCCTTAGGCCTACGAGGCGAGCGAGGACATCCCGCCATCGCGGCTGCGGCTTTTGCTGAGACGAGCCTTCGCCGAGGCCAGCGGCATCGATACCTTGGCGGCCTCGACGATCGCCGCCAAGCGCCGCGCCCTGGAGCGAAGTCTCGCCGATATCTTGTCGACGCCGACCGCCTGCGATCGGGCCCATAAGGTTCGGCAGAAATTTTCGCGTGTCCGCGACCAGTTGCTGACCTTCGCGGCCTATCCGGTCTCGTCGAGCCGACGAACAACGCCTGCGAACGCGCCCTTCGCCCGGCCGTCATCCAACGCAAGGTCACCAACGGCTACCGCGCCATGTGGGCCGCCGAGGGCGAGGCCGACGTCCGCACCGTCGTCGACACGGCGAGACTGCATCCTCGAACCGACACCTTCCAGACCATCCTCAAAACCGTTAGCGCCTGACCCCTACGCCGAAAAATGGGGGTGGGCAATTACAGCGGACAGCACCTTACGACGACGTTGCGCCGGTGCGGCCGGATCGAGCGGAAATAGATCGTTCAATATTTACAAATTTACTCAAGTCGACAGATCTGCATTCGCTTGCGCATGTTCGGTTAAATATAATGAAAAAAATGCCGTTGCAGGGGACTAGACTTTGGAAGAAGCTCGCCCCACCTTGTCGGCATCGGTCGCAATTCCGTGGCCGACGATAGGTTTCGTCGCAGGCGTCCGCTCTGAGCGGTCGCCGGCGGGATTGCAGTCCCACCAGCGACCTGACCACACTGACCTGTTAGAGAGGATCAGCATGGCTACGTGCCTTTTGGCGCGCACGGACGACCCGTGCAAGCGCAATTTCCCCAACAATTCCGATATCAACGGCCCGCACTCGAGTGCCAAGACCGCGGTTCCCGCGATGATTTCCGGGACCCTGGTCGATCCGTTCTTGCCCACCGGTGGCGACGCGTCGGCCTCCAACACGTGCCACCCGGTTTCCGGCGATCTCGCAAGCGCTCTCCAGAGCGGCTCGCAGCTCCAGCCCGGTTGGCCGTCGCTCGGCGTGCGTGTTGTGGCAGGCCGGCCCTACATCACGGGCTTCGGCCCGATCCGCCGCATCGACGAATTCGACGACGTTCCAGACGAGATCAAGCAGCGGATGATGCACCGGACCCCGGCTGCGGGCGGCGTGAACCACACCTCCGACGCCGACGACAATGCCTCGCTTCTAGGGGGCAGGCGGACCGAGACCGAACTCTCCGCAAAGGGGAAGTCCTTCCCCATTGATCCGTGCTCCCTCGAAGGCCGAGCGCCGGTGGCAGAGCCGCGCCCGGCCGAACCCGTGCAGTCCGCTGCTTCCAGCGTGCCGGCGGCCGCTTACGGTCCGGTCTTTTCGCCTGAAGAAATGCGCGACAGCCGGCGAATTCTGCGCCGCCTCGATCGGTCGCAGACCCGTGACGCCGCGGGGCATCGCATGCTCGATCTCGGCCAGACGCCGTGCCCCATGTGCGACGAGTACGTGGCCGCGGTCTGCGCCAAGCTTGCCGCGATCGGTCTGGTCGGTATTACCGAGAAGCCGTCCGGGCTGATCGTCATTCGGCTCCGCAGATAAGAGCGCTGCGTCAGGGATCGACCCACCACGCGATTTCGATCCCCAAGCTGCCTCACGGCCGGGCACGAAAGCGATCCCATTTTCGCTGACGCTGATCCGCGTTCTGCATGGACGCCTTTTCGGCGACCCGCGAGGTCGCCGCTTCCACCTTTGTGACAGACGCGGCTCCCGTACGGTCTCGATCGATCGTGCGAACGGACCCGGTCTCTTTCCCGCTAAAGCCCGGCGCCGCCGGCAGGAGTTTCACATGGTTCGTACGCCCAAGTCCCCGTCTCGCTCCCATCGTCATTTCGCCAGCCGTATCCGTCCCGAGGAGCAGGGCGGCGATCGTCCGGCGGAGTTTGGTCCGTTGGACGGCTCCGGTTCCCGCCGTGTCGATCGTCGTGATCGCTTCGACGCGGAGGCGTTCGGGCCGAGCGCTGCGCCCGGCACTCCCGGGATTGATGCGGTCACGGCTTTCGTCGATACGACGGCCGCCGAACTCGTCGACGCCACGATTGCGGCGGGTGAGAGCCTCGATCCGGACCCCATGCTCCGCGAGCTGTCGTCGCTTGCGAGCATGCTGCGCTCTGTCGTCGGTCGTGTCGGCACGGTGATTCCGGACGTGATCGCCGGGGCGTTGCGTCAGGATCCGGCGTTGACTGTGCTGCGCGAGTACCCCTTGCCGATGACGCGGAGCGCGACTGAGCTGGTCAGAGCAAACCGGAAGGACATCGTCGCCACGCTGCCGCACGATCAGCATGTTATCGCGACCTGGATGGCAGATCTCATCGTTATTGACGAGACCACCCGCCATGCGTCGATCCATGAAGTGAAGCGGGGGGGATCCGTTTTCTCGGGGGCACGCTGTGGGGACACGATCGATCGCCTGCGCATCGTCGCGCTCACTGCGCGGCGGGCACTCGATGCAGACGGCTATGACGTCGCGAGCGTCTCCGTGAGCGTGATCGACCGCTACGGTCGCGCGGGGCACGAGAAGAAGATGTCCGTCGGACCCGACGAACTCGACGACGTGTTCGGCATTCCTTGCCGGGCTTTTCTCGATCGTCTCGACGCAGCTGTTCGTGCGGCTTTGCTCGTGCGGATCGCTCCGGCAATCCGTGATCTCGCTGCGAAGCTCGCCGAGCTTGGCCTGATCAGCGACGTCAAAGACGATGGTGGAGCGGATGGCCAGGGCGGTCTCGCCGCCGAAGACGATCCGGAGATTATCGGACGTGGCCCCAAGGCTGCGGGACCTTCGGAGACCCCCATTGATTTGTCCCGGTTCATTGGCATCGCTGAGCGCCGGCGACAGACCGAGCCGCGCCGCATGAACTAGCAGCGCGCTCGAAGCGCCGGTACCCACCGGCGGCTTCGTACTCACCTGCTGCACCGCAAGCCGCCAGCCCGCTGCTAGGACCGCGAGGTCCGCCGGGTCGGGTCGGTCCGGCATTCGCTTCTTCGCGGAAATGCCGGACCGGCACCGGTCGCCGCGGTGCTGATTTCTCCCTCACTTCTCAAAGGATCACACGACATGACCAACAGACCCGATCATCAGGATGATCGCGAGCCGAGCAATATGCACGCCGCCGATCGTCAGACGCTTGTTCCGGAGGCGTTCAACGCAAGCTCCGACCACGATCACTTCACCGCACGGATCCTCCCGATCGACGCGGCGACACTGTTCGGCGCCGCGATCCGCCTCGGCCGTCTCGGCGTACTGTCCGAGACCGAGAACCTGCGGCTGATGCGACACGTCGCGGTTCACGCCGATGAAGGCGATCCGACTGCGCGTCTGGTGCTGGATTACTTGCGGGCCCGTGCGGACGAGATCTCGAATTCGCCCGACGCGGCCGGAAGGGAGGAGCTGTGATGCGCGCTCCTTATCATGCCCCCGGTATCTCCTTTGGTGGCGAAGCGGACGACCGGCGAACGCTGCAGAGCCTCATTGACGACCTCCGCCGGTACGCCGAAGGCGGCCCGACGTCCGCTGAGCTCGCCGCGGCGCCGCTGATCTCGGATGCGGTCTTCGTTGTCGACCCCGTGGCCATCAGACTCGCCGGCATTGTCACCGGACATCCGCGCGTCGGGCCAGGCGCCGCTGTGACGTCGCGGATCTACGCCATCGATCGGCGTTCTCGATGGGTGCGGACTTATTCGCGACTATGGCGCGTCGATGGGCCGCTTGTCGCTCCGTTCAGCGCTTCCGAAAGCGGCGGCCACTGATCCCGCTTCCACCCTGCATTCCTGCCACAGAACCCAGTGTCCCGCACGTCGCCACATGCGCCTTGTTCCTCAAGAGAGCGCATCAGGCGTTCAGTTAACAGAACACCCACCCCCGCATTGCCAACCGATCGCTGCTCCTCTTCGTCGCCGCCGGTTCGTCGACCGGCCGCGGCCTGGCACGGCCGATCCTGGCGAAGCCGATACCAAATCGACCAGGAGTCCTGACTTGAGCAAGTTTTCTCAACTCCCCCGGCAGCCTCTCGGCCTGGACGATCCGTCTGCCGACCTGTCCGAGACACCGCGCGCTGTGCAGGCTGATCCGCGGTTGGCGCCGGCTCAGTGGCTCTGTGATCGCGGGCTTCGTCCGCTGTCCGACATCGCAGTGCAGCACACATGCGTCGGGCGCAGGATCTGCGCGATCGTTAAGCTGGACGACAACTGGTTTGATGCTGCTTGCGCTGCGATGACTTCGCTCCTGGGCCGAGATGTCGAGATTCGCGCTGCTGTAGAGCTTTGTTCGCACCCGACGAATGCCGCGACAATTCTCAGGAGGCTATCGCGGTATCACGTCGTTATCTGCTGCAATGGCGGGGAGACGGTCGGCGGTCCTGCCGCGCTGCTCGCGGACGTGCAGATCGAGCTGCGTCCGCTCGAGCATCTCGAAGCGCTGCTCGACGCAATCTGGCCGGGCGAGCCGTGCCCGCGCATCCCGACGCGGATTGACTTGGTACTGCTACCGATCGCGATCGCCCGAGCGTCGAGTCCTGGCGAAGCGGTCGACTGGCTGCGGCGGCTGCGGGTCGCGCAGTGGATCGAAGCTAGGCAGCAGGATCGGATCGCGCGCGAGAGGGCAGCGCATGAGGCACCGTGCTCCCGCTCATCCTCCTCGACGACGAATTGGCGGGCACCCTCTGTGATCGAGCCGCTCTATCCGACCGAGCCTCTCCTTACCACGACCCACGGCTATGGCGATGCCGCCGCGTGGGGTCTCGATCTTGCCCGCGACATCAAGGCCTACCAGAACGGCGAGCTTGTCTGGGATGACGTTGACCGCGGTGCGCTCCTCGTCGGCCCACCTGGGACCGGTAAAACCCGGTTTGCGTCCGCGCTCGCCGCAACCTGCGCGGTCCCGTTAATTGCGACGTCTTATGCGCAATGGCAAGCTAGCGGCGAGGCTCACATGGGGACCCTGATCAAGGCGATGCGTGCGAACTTCGATAAAGCCGCCGAAATCGCACCGGTTGTGCTTTTCGTCGACGAGATCGACACTCTGCCGCGCCGCGATATGCAGCCGGGATCCGACCATGCCAACTGGTTCCGCCCCATCGTCAACGCCCTTCTCGAGTGCGCGGACGGTAGTCTGCGGACATCGGGCATCGTCGTGATCGGAGCTTGCAACGACGATCGCGGACTCGATCCCGCGCTTACCCGTGCAGGCCGCCTGGATAGGCGCTTCGTCATCGGGATGCCCGATGCAGAAGCGCTGGGCGGCATCCTCCGAGACTACCTTTCTGACCCGCATGACGCTGCTATCGATGACGTTGCGACCGCGCTCGCTGGCAGTCTCACCGGGGCGGATATTGCTCGGCTTGCACGCGAGGCGCGCCGGTCCGCCCGGCGTGAGAAGCGGCCAATTACCGCCCGCGATGTGCTTGATCTAGCCTTGCCGCCAGAAACCCGGGGCCCCGCGATTGTATGGCGTGTCGCTGTCCATGAGGCCGGCCATGCTGTTGCGATGATGTCTGCCGGCATTTTGCCGGAGTGTCTGTCGCTTGTCGCGCGACAGGACCTGGCAGGTTCGGTGTCATACTTGCGTGTTGCGAACGAAGCGCGACGTATCGATCTTGAGCGGGACATCCTGCCGCTGCTGTGTGGCCGCGCCGCCGAAGAAGTGGTTCTCGGAATGCCTTCCGCGGGCGCTTCTGGCGATCTTGCCGAAGCGACCACCATTCTTCGAAAAATCCGCGAAGAATTCGGCCTCGGGGCGTTCCTCATGCCAGGCATGTCAGACTGCCAGACGGTGGAGTCACACCTCCGGCGGCTTTATGGAGACGCGATCCTAATTGTCCTCAGGCATCGAGCAGACATTCTCGCACTCGCGGAGCTCGCCGTTGCGAAGCGCGTACTGCCGAGAGAAGTGCTGCGGGCCTTTGCGGCTGAACGGGGATTTCCCGGCGCCTGAACTGCGACCGTCCCATCGCACATGAATCGCCACAGATGATAAAGAAAACGGAGGTTTCGCGGCCTGCGTTCGTCCCCAACGGCTGCGAGTGCCGATCCGGCCATCGCCCTTTTTGGCCCACCTTCTTTCCTCGCCAATAACAGCCGCAACGAAAGCACGCTCGCCTTCTTAGTAGCGAGTCTGGAAATCGGCCCCGAGAAAGCCAATAATGAGGTCAATCGCCTCGTAATCGCTTAAATACTCGTTCGCACAATCATCCGTATCATCGAGGCTTGCTCCCTTGCGATTGAGAACGATCGCGACGGTGATGTCATCGGCTATCTTCACCGCGCTTCTTTTCTGCAGCCGTCTCGATCGGCCAGCGTTTGGGGACCGCGTGGGGATCACGGCGCCGCGTCCCGGCCGCATCCGCCTTCTTGGTCGCGGGCGCCATGGCCGGACTTTGCGTCATCCTGCGCAGAATGGCCGTCGGCGGAGACATCGCATGGGTTCAGCTGAATTTCCTCTGGATGCATGGGCTTGGCTTCCTCATCGCCTATCTTGCCATTTTGTTGTCGAACCGCATGCAGAAGCGCATGTTTGAGGATCTAACAGTCGCCTTGTTTCTAAGGGGAGTGAAAGCGGTGAGGGACGTGGCCATGAACGTCTGGACGAGCAGCAGCCAGAACGGGGCGTCTGGTCGTGAGTGAGCAGAGCTACCTCGTCGTCGAGGTCAGCGGTGCGCTGACCGTCGACCAGCATCGGGCATTGGTCGCTGTGAGCGATCCAAAGCTCGTCGAGATCGGTCTTGGAACCGGCTTCGGCGCCGAGCGTGTGCTGAAATTCTTCGCTAGCGTCAGCAAGCCGGCTCTCGCACAGCTGAAAGCGCTCGCGCAGAGACTGACCGACGCGCATCGCGTCACTGGCGTGAAGATTTCGCGCGATGGCGTGGAGATCGGCTCGATGCATGCCGACGACGTCCAGAAGATCGAACAGTTCATTATCAGGACGCTGGATCGGCTCGATGCGGATTGAGGACAGCCTCGCCTTCCGGGCAGCCGTTTCGGATCCTGGGCTGGGAACCGTGCTCAGCGTCGAACCCTACGATTTGCGCTCGGCGATCGAAGGCATCGACCGCCCGGTCTATGTCGTGTCCTGCCATACCGATCGGCGGCGGACAATGTGCGATACGCTCCCGTCATTCATTCTCATCCTCCACAACAGCTATGTCCTGTCGCTCGTCGACAATCTCGGCGCCGCGTGGCTTTACCACTTGCACCGGGACGCGATCGATCTGAGGCCTTTTTCGACCGGCTTCGCCAAGAAATTCGTGGCCGAACAGCTCTATCGGATTGCGCCGAGCAGCATGGCGCGCATTCTGTTTCTCGAAACGGTGCTGGCCTACGAACCGGCCTGGCGTGTTCCGCTCTTGGCCAGAGACGACGATGTCAGCCTGCGCCGATCCTCGCAGCAGCTGAGCCGTCTGACGGCCGATTTTCTTCTCCACCACGAAATCGGACATACGGCGGTCCGCGACCGGCGCTTCGATCCCTTTGTCAGCGAGCGGGTGCACGACGCCTTGGGGAGCCTCGGCGAAATCCAGCTCGATGATCAGCATCGCCTGATCCTGCGGGAGGAAGCGGAGGCCGACCTTTTCGGTCTGAACTGCTGCTTCTCACGCTACGCGCCCGGCATGAGCGAGCGACACTTGCGAGAATATCTCGATTTCGCCGCTCGTTTCGTGATTGCGATCAATCTCTTCTACGCTGTGTCTGACGACATTCATCGCCTGAATGTCGACGGATCCCATGGCGGGTCGTCCATTGAAACCGCCTTCGAAATCGCAAGCCATCGCCTTGCGATCATGTCGGCGCATATCGAGAGCTTTCTGCTGGGCGAAGACACGGCTCCTTGTGCCCCAAGCGACGAATTTCTCGGATTGGACGATCCCTCGATGCTCTTCGATGCATTCATGGCGGCCGGTCCGGCAATGACTGAGTGCACCCACGAAGATCTTCGCCATGCATCCCAGATTATCGACCTTGGGCTTCAAGCTGGCGGCGATTTCGATGCCATCATTGGCGGGTACAGAAAGACCTGGGTCCTTGGTGACGATCCGGTGGCCACGCTGCGAGAGGACTGCGGCACGAGTTTTCTCGTTTGAATTGTCTGTATGACCGACCAAAATTGAGCATGCTACAAAACTCTGTAGGGCGGTGGTTCACCGGCAGTTTCGCCTCTATCGCGGTCATTCGGCCTACTCCCAGACAACGCCTGAAAGCCGACAGTCGTTCACCTGACACTATACCGAGCGAGTGGCGGAAATGAGTTAAGCCTGGACTGTTACCGCCGTCGCTGATGACACCCGATGCTCCAGGCTTGCATCCTCCGGCCTGGTCCTCATCGAGACGATCTGTTGAACCGCTCCTACTGCTCGAGATCGCCGTCGTCAGATATCCACTGAGCGGGGATCAGAAAGTCCGCAGCACCGCGCCAGTTCTCGACTTCCTTGATCCCCTCGATCTCGCCCCAAGCATGCCGATCGGCGTGGTCGAGCACGATGATCTGCAGACTGGACTCAAATGATTTGTGCGCCCGGACCAGACTGGCGAAGATCTTCCGGGTGCTCTCAAGATCGCTGAGGCGACGTTTCCGACGCCGGACTGCCTCGGGCGATCCCTCAGCAGCGCCGGGGACGTCTTCTCCCGTAACGATCTGCTCAAAGGTGTCGCTCGGGAAGTAGACTTGGCTGGGCTGGTCGATGACGAGGAAGGTTGGTACCGGATTGTTTTGGCCCCGGGAGAGGAATACTCCGTGCAATGCGAGCAGCGCCGCTAGGTGGTAAGCCATCCAGTTCTCGCCACTGCCTATCTCCCAGAGATAGTCTGAGCCTTCCGTGCCTTCCTGATCGAAGCGCAAGTTTAGTTCGCGTTCATCGAGTACAGGACGACCGTCCGCGCCCGCAATCCCAAGATGCTGAATGAAGCGCACGATGTAGCGCGACATTCTCGCTTGAACCTCCTGGGTCCGTCGGCGGCGCTCGCCCTCATTGCCCTGATGCTCGATCTCCCGAATTTCACCTCGAAGCTTATCGAGGCGGGCTTCTAGGCCATCGTCGCCTTGAATCTCGCCCAGCATTCGCAATGCCTGCTCGGTCGATCCGATGAACCGGTAGATATTTTCGAGGCTTTGGGATTGACCGCGCTCCTTATCGACCGCGACCTCGAACTCCCGGCGGGTTCGCTGCAGCGTCAATAGGTCCTTTTCCGCCTGCAGAAGGGAGGTCTGGACCGCGATTAGGTCTCGATCTACCATCGGGCGCGCCGTGATCGCTCCGGTGGATAGGTTTTCTAGTTCGGCGATCGGTTCGTTCAGTTCTTCTAGCGCATACTTTGCCGCCTCGGTATCAGAGCCGCACAGCACGCAAGACTCGGCGGCGATGTGAGCCTTGAACCAGCCCACGCCCTTCACGCTGGCTGACTGTTCGGCGAGTACGTCTGCGTAATCGACGACAGACCGAGAGAGGCTACGCAACTTGCGAAGACGCCGTCGCTCCCCGTTGATTTTCTTATCGAGCGCCTCCTCCCGCCGGCGGATCTCATCGAGCCGGTTGACCGCGACCGATATTCGACCCGGCGCCGCCACGGACTGACCGCCGGCGGCCACGACATCTCTGAGTACCTTTAGCAATCCCAGAAGATCGCCGGGCGGGTCGCCGGGCGGCAGTAGGCTGAGTTCCTGAGCGCGAAAGAAGGAGCCGCGGGCGTTGGCGCTCCAGTTATCGAGGGAGTTGCGGCGGGTGCGAAGTTCGGTCTCCAGCTTGCGCTGCTCGTCGCGCAACAGCTTAAGGCGATGGGCCCGGACTAGGTCCTCGTTGGTTACCACGCCCATCGCGAGCGGAAGGACGTGACGCAGGGTCTCGCGATGGTGTGAAGAGTCCGTCTTGAAGAACAAGGTATGTGGGTTGGCGACAATATGCTGTGGTAGCAAATTGAACGCGGCGAGATCGCGGAAGCTCGCTCGACCGCCGAAGCCCTTGTCCTTCTCAGGATCGAGAGCAAGGTTCGACAGCCCTGATCGGAGATCGAACAGGACCTTCAGCCTTGCGACGTTCGAGTTCGCGAGCGGGCGCGCCGGCAGCATCTGACCGACGTCGTCTATATCTTGGATCCATATTTCTTCGGAGACGTGACGGGCTGCGGGCTTCGGGCGGGCGATCCGCATCAGCCCGTTGTCCGTTTCGATAGTCAGGCCGAACCAGGACACGGCATCTCGAATGGTACCGACTGCGATTGAGCAGGTGCTAGATCCCAGCACATAGTTGATGATGTTGACGATCGACGATTTGCCGGTGCCGCTCCACCCGGTCACCACCGATACGGCTTCGGGATCGAAGGGCAGAGTCCGCGGCTGGAAGCTGACATCCTCCGCCCAAATGATGATTTCACGGATGAAGAGTTTCATAGGTCAGAACTCTATGTTCAGTTGACGTCGGACGGCGTCGAAGCCGTCCGTTGCGAACCAAGTCCCCAACCGCCTTGCGGCGCTGAGCATATGGGAGACCGGGGCGTCGAGATCCCGGATGGCCGGTGGAAGAGCGCTGCCGCCCATAGCGCGGAATCGAGGAAATCCGTCTCCGCCCTCGCGAGCTAGGAGCCCCGAAGCGACTGCGACCTGAAGCGCCTTCAGCGCGGCGTCGGCATGCGTCTCGACGCGACCCTGGAGGCCGGTGAGGAGAACGGGCTCTTCGGGGACCGCCTTCAATAGTCCGCTGTCGAATTGCATCGCCCGAATTTTGGTCACCGTGGCTCTGTGGAGCAGCATTGCGGCACTGACGAAGAATACGGGCAGGATGGGCGGCTCGCCCCGAGCAGCTCCGGCATGACTGTGCGCCAGATGCCAGAAGGCTCGCGAGACAAGGGCAGGGTTTCGGGCGAGAAGCTCCTCGTGATCAATCTTCACAGGGGGGATCCGGAGAGTAGGTGGGGTCCCACCAGACCTCGTTCTCGTCCGCAAGACGGTGGTAGTGGCCAGAGGTCATATAGGTTTCGCCACATGGCTGCCCGTCAAGCGGTTCTTGATACTCGTAGGTCGCGTCGGCTAGGATGGTCCGCCCGACTTCCGTTGCGGGCAAAAATTTCATCTCTCTGGCGCGCCGCCGCATTAAGGTCCGCCAACGACCTCGCAGGCGTTCGCCGCGGTCTTGCCATTCCCGGTCCGCGACTTCGCCCTCAACGACCAGCCGGTGCTTCTCGATATTGAATTTCAGGAAGTGGTCGACAGCGTCAATGATGTCGTCGTTCTCCGCTTCGATTCGACCAAGGTGTTCAACAAAAGTTCGCGATAGGGCGCCCGCTCTATCCGCTTCGGACACCATGATGTCCGAGGCCGCCCTGGGTAGGAAACGGCCACGCGCCTGACGGTCTTGGAGCGCGTCCTTCTGCAGCAGAACGGCGTCACGGGTGATGAGGCCGGGCCGGCTGGCGCTCCATTCCTCCCGCACTAGCCGCGTCAGCCACCCGAAGAGACTATCGAGGATGTCTTCCGCATTGACGCGGCGGCTGAGGCCTAGCGCATTGGCCATGGCCGCCCGGTCCGCAGCCGGGTCGCCGGCCTCAACGATCTCAATACGGTCAATGAGAGCGATCAGGTCCTCGTCGGATCGTTGTAAGACCCGGTTGATGAGAACCTGGGCCTGGCCGGTTTTCTTGTCCTTGCCTGACAACCCCTGCTCGCGCAGAGCGGACAGAACGTCCGCCGACGTCGCCTCCTGCCGCATCCGCTTCTTCACCAGTGTCGCGATTGGTGTGTTGACAGGCCTGTTCACAAAAAACAAATACCGCACGCATGGAACCGCGTCCCGCGCCTCGCGCTGTAGCAGCCAAATCTCCAGTGTTCGCCAGATCGCCTTACTGCGGTCAGCAAGCAGTCTGGCACTAGGGGCGGCCGTGCTCTTGTCCTGCTCCTGCAGAAAGGTCTTCCCGTCCTTCTGGACGGCGACATCATCCAGATGTTCGACGGCCACGACGGCACCAGCACCGGCATGAGCGAGATGATGGAACGCTCTCTCGAGTTGAAGGATGTAGCCAGCAGCCTGAGGCGCCGCCGTGTTGTTGATTGCCACCAACCCCGATCCTTACCTAACGGTGACCCGCATCGCCGGACAATGGCTAAGTCTTACAAAACTCTTGCAGGAACGCCAACTGCCGGACGCGTCGAGCGTCAAGATGCGCTCAAATTGCTCCTCCTCGGAAAGCGCGCGAACTGGCGTGCCCCATATGGCTTGATTCACATTTAATGCGTCAGTGCCTGCCGAGTGAACATATCTAAACCGCGAGAATGGAAGGGCGAGCAAGAGGCGTCGGGTGCTTGGTTTGAAACGGTTACGGCTCATCGCCACCCGAACCAAGTATTTTGATATATTCCTGGATCGTCATGATTATATAAATTTGCCAATCCAAGAAACAGCCGTCCAACCTTCGGAATCGACCAGCCTGTATTTGTGATATGCAAGTAAATAGGAAATAACGAGCTAATGAACTATCGACACGCATTTCATGCCGGTAACCATACCGAGATTTTCAAACATGCCGCGCTATCGATCGTCCTTGACATGCTGCGCCTCAAACCTCGTCCGTTCATGGTCCTCGACACGCATGCCGGCCTCGGCGTCTATGATTTGGCATCGCGCGAGGCGGCTCGGACCAACGAGAGGGCGGAAGGAGTGGAGCGCCTCGAGAACGGGGGGCTTCGGTCGGCGCCCGGCTATGCCTCTTCCCTGGCGGCGACTAGAGCTGATGCAGAGAACCTGTACCCGGGTTCTCCTGAGATCACACGCCTCGCGCTGCGCGACGTCGACCGGTTGATCCTCTGCGAGCTTCATCCCGAGGACGGGGAAGCGTTGCGCCGGCGATACCGATCCGATCCGCGTGTCTCGGTCCATCTGCGCAACGGCTATGAGGCGATCGGGGCACTCCTACCGCCTGCCGAGAGGCGAGGACTGGTCTTCGTGGATCCCCCATTCGAAAAGACCGACGAGACGGGGGCCATCGGGAGAGCGCTCGCGAAGGGGCGTCGTCGCTGGGCGACCGGCATCTACGTGGTCTGGTATCCGATTAAAGGATCGGAGAACGGAAAGGAGATTGAGGCCGCGGCAATCGAGGCGGGCTTCGCTGATGTGCTCCGAGCCGAGTTCTGCCCCTTCGCGCGAAACGGACTGGAGTTGGCGGGAAGCGGGCTCGTGATCTGCAACCCTCCCTGGACCCTCGATCGCAGGTTGCGGGAGCTCTGCGAGGAACTTTCGACGATCCTCGGGCATGGCGACGCCACGTGGAGCGTCCGTCCCGCCTTCAACGAATGGGGCGGCGAACGATCCTAGTGGATGCACTCGCCGGGTCGGGGTTCGTCTGCCTCCAACGCATGGATCGCCACGATCAGGTCGCGCCATCGCCGGCATATGACGTGGTCGCCTCGTTCGAACGCTCGATCCGCTCTGGCGTCCGCAACATCAAGCGCGCTCTCGGATCCAAGATGGTTCAAGAGCGTCATCGCACGGATCCACGCCGATCGGCGCAGACCGTAGTCATGGGGGCATGGGTTGTGATCGGCGTTCTGCACCACTTCTATACTATATGACGACATACGCACTCCAGCGCTCAGGAATCGACACTTTTCATGTATAACGACGCGTTGAGGTCGCCAATTCGACGGCTAGACGCTATCATCTTTTGACAGTACGAGCGTGCGAAAGAGGGAATCAAGTGTCGTTTTTCGGATTGGCGATCGACGATGCGAACCTGGACGGGCCCGCTCCGTCCGGGGCAGTGGTACGTCCTCCGCGATCCGCACCGTCGGTGGTTAGACGAGCCAGCTTTCCCTCGAACCTTACCGCGCTTTTGGCGGCCTGCGCCGAGCGGCCGGAACAAGTGCTGTTCCTCGACGTCGAGACGACGGGGCTGAGTCACTTCTACGACGAGATCACTGTAGTCGGCTGGTCCTACAAAGGGCGTGCCTCAACGATCGTAAAAGGCGACTGCCATCGCGCACTTGTCGAAGATGCGCGCAACGCGGTCGCAATCGTCACGTTCAACGGAATTCGCTTTGATAGTCGGTTTCTGCGCGCGGAATATCCTGACGTCGTCCTGCCGCAGCACCATCTGGACCTTATGTATCTCTGCCGTAGGGCAGGTTTGAAGGGCGGGCAGAAGGCGATCGAGAAGGCATTGGGAATTGAATTGCGGACGAACGTTAACGGGATCGATGGACTTGCGGCCGTCACTCTTTGGCACCGCTACGTGCGTGGAGACGTCGGGGCTCTTGAGAGCCTAGTCCGTTACAATCGTGCCGATATCGCCGCGATGGGAGCGATTCTCGATCGGGTACTCGTCTGCTTGGACGTTGCGCCGGACCTATTCGTTGGCGACGTGTGCTTCGAGAAATGGGCAGGCCCTTGTGGGTCGGAGGAACTGCCGACGTTCGAGCCGAGAAAGGCCGACGATTTGCGGCAGCTCGATTTCAAGTCTCTGCTTGGCAAAGGTCCGGCTGCAAATGCACGGATCGTTGGCATCGACCTGACCGGTTCCGAGGCGCGTGGTTCGGGCTGGTGCCTACTCGACGGCGACAAATGCCAAGTCTCCACAATTTTTACTGATCGCGACCTGATCGACCGGACGATGTCTTCCAGACCCGATCTGATCTCAATCGACTCACCGCTTTGCCTTCCATCCGGTCGGATAAGCGTCGACGATGCTGATCCGGGACGCGAGAGGTTCGGCATCATGCGGGAGTGCGAGCGTGAGCTGAAGCGGCGCGGTGTGAACGTGTATCCCTGTCTCCTGCCAAGTATGCAAAAGCTGACTGCGCGTGGAATGGTGCTGGCGGAGGAGTTCCGACGTCGAGGAGTCCCCGTGATCGAGAGCTATCCTGGAGCCGCACAGGACATCATGCGCATACCTCGCAAGGGCGCTGGCGTGGAATGGCTTCGCCTCGGTCTAGAGGAGTTTGGTCTTCAGGGTGATTTCGGGGAGGCGACGCACGACGAACTCGACGCAGCGACATCTGCGCTTGTCGGCTCGTTTCACTGGGCGGGATTGTCGGAATCTTTGGGAACGGCGGACGAGCCCCCGCTGATCATCCCAATGCTATCCGGTGCGCCCCATCGACTCCTAATCGGCATCAGCGGTCCGATCGCCGCAGGCAAGACGACGCTTGCGCGCGAACTAGAGGCATTGGGCTTTGCCTACACTCGCTTTAGCGAAGTGATCGACGACGAACTTAGGGCAAGAGGTCTTCCTCTGGATCGGTTCGAGAGGCAGCGACTCGGTGCGGAGATCAACCGGACGGGACGGCAGCGATGGCTTGCCGGGCGCACCCTCGCCCGCGTTGGAGGCGCCGAGCGGGTTGTCGTTGACGGTCTACGCTTCGCAGACGACCATGCGTTCTTCGCGGAACACGCAGGCGGCTCCTATCTCCACGTCTTCGTGGACGCGGACGAGGCATTGCGGCGGGAGCGGTACGCGCTGCGGTCCCACGGAGACTTCGATGTTGCTGCTAGCGGCAACGTGGAGAGCGGGATCGGGACGCTAAGTGAGCTTGCGCACTGCCGATTCCTAAACTACAGGACACGCGACGCCGTTGCAGTCGAGGCTAGAAACCTCGTTACTATCGTTATGAAAGGTGGGTCATGCCTGTCTCGATAGTTGTTGGGGGCCAATTTGGATCCGAGGGAAAGGGAAAAGTCGCGCTAGAGATTGTCCGGCGCGCCGACGGTCGATCGACGGTAGTCCGGGTTGGGGGGCCGAACTCCGGCCATACAGCCTACGATCGCCACGGGCGCAGATGGGCCCTACGTCAGATGCCGGCGGCCTGTGTAGACCTAAACGTGGACGTTGTGTTTCCAGCGGGTTCGTACATCGACATTGAGCTTCTGAGAAGCGAGATTGACGCGCTCAGCTTTCCCGAGGACCGCATCCATATCCATCCGTTCGCGAACATCATCACGGACCAGCATCGAGCGTGGGAGCAATCTTCAAACCTCACGGGCCGGATCGGATCGACTGGATCTGGTGTCGGAGCCGCTGTCATGGCAAGCGTAGCCCGCACCGCTGAAAACTTTCCCCTCGTTGCCGTGCATGCTCAATTCCAGGGTCAACTTGAGCCAATGATCCGGGACACCTCTACAGTTTTAGACGACATACTGCGGCGCGGAGACCGCGTCGTAATTGAAGGCTCCCAAGGCTTCGGCCTATCGTTGCTTGATGGGGGCATCTGGCCGAAGGCGACGGCTCGCTCGACGACGGCCGCGGCGGCTCTTTCCGAAGCGGGAATCGGCATCGCACATGTTGATGATGTTGTGCTCGTGCTTCGAAGCTTCCCAATCCGAGTGGCAGGTGAGTCCGGCCCCCTTTCTCGCGAGACGACGTGGCAACGAATCGCCGAGCGCACCGGCAGATCAGATGATATTCGGGAATATACTACTGTCACGAAGAAGTTGCGCCGTGTCGGCGAGTTCGACGTGGAGCTCGCTCGTAAGGCAATCATGGTCAATGCTCCTCATCGACTCGTATTGAACCACCTAGATTACGTTGGACCCGCCGAAGAGCTGAACTTGCAGTCTGGAGCCGCCAGACGTTTCGTAACGGACGTTGAGGCATGGATAGGTCGTCCAGTAAGTTGGCTTGGCTTCGATCCTTATTCGGTTGTCGACAGAACTCGGATGTTCGCTTGACCATGACTGGTCAATCCAATTTCGAGCCTTTCGAACTCTCGTGGACCGACGACGAGGCCGATAAGTTATCGAAGAGGTTCTTTGAGGAGGACCCATTCCACGACGGCCGAGAACGCAAGATCCATCCCTCGCTTCTATCTGCGGACGACATCGTCGAGTACGTGCGTCGAACCGCCATGGTCACACCTTTTTACGGCACGAAAAAAAAATTGAAGCATGCTTCCTACGAAGATTGCATTGGCAAGAAGGCGTACATCTACGGCAAGGAAGGTATAAAAGAACTCCGACGAAACAAGGACGGCTACCTTAAAATACCGGCAAACGAGATTGTCTTCGTTGAAAGTGGCGTGCAGTTCCGTTTGCCCCGCTACATTGCGGCTCGCTTCAATTTGCAAATAAAGCATGTCCACCGCGGCTTGCTGCTGGGAACAGGACCGCTCGTTGATCCTGGGTTTCGCGGCCGGCTGTTAATCCCGCTGCACAACTTGACCTCAGAGCACTACTACATCCATGAGGATGATGGGTTCATCTGGATCGAGTTCACTCGCACAACTTACGATCAGGACCGCCCGTCGCCCTACGGTGACTACCCCACCTACAAAGCGATCTCCGATGGCAAGAAATGGCTCGATAAGGCAGCCTTTGACGACTATAAGCAGCGGTCTGTACTGATCCGCAGCTCAATCCGCCCCTTCGTTCGGCGCGTCGAGAAAAAAGCCGACGCAGCGTTCGATCGCGTCAAAGAACTTCAGCGTTTTGGTCTTATAGCGGCATTGACCCTCGTAGTAACCTTTGGACTAATCATGCTGAGCGAAATCTATACGAACCGTAGCTTTATGCAGAATGCCTATGGTCTTTGGATGGCCGAGGGTATGGTCCCTGCGCTAAAAGCCGGCGATCTGGAGAGCGACGTGCAGCGTCTAGATGAACTTACCCAAAGCCTGCAGATGCAGATCGACACGCTTCGTGCGGAGAACGCCGCTCTGCGAGGGCAGTTCAAAGCTTCCGCCGCGCCATCGGCAGAGCCTTCCTCTTCGCGCTGAGATTGTCTTCATTGCAAAACAGATACACTGGCGACATAGGCGACTACGTAAAATTGTCTCTCGTTCGACGGCTGGCAGTTGGACGTCGATTAGGGGTTGCTTGGTACCTTCACCCGGACGAAGATCACAATGAAGATGGGCGCCATGTTCGCTACTTGCGAGACGCTGATCGCTGGCGTGGACCCGATCCCAAAGTTTTCGAGTACTTAACCAGAATTGCCGACGGGCCAAGGGTGGTCAACGCTTTGCAGGATGCGTTCGACAATGGGACAATTTTCGCCTCTGAGACTGTTCCGGGGCGGAATCTGCCCAGACGTCTGCGGTGCGCGGAACGGGCGTTGTGGTTCGAGCGAGCGCGGACGGCGCTGGAGGACGCCGAGATCATATTCGCAGATCCCGACAACGGACTGGTCTCCGACGACCCCGGCCGACGTCTCGAGCCCCACTTCGCCAAGCGTATGCCGGTCGCCGAAGTTCTGGCTCTCGCGGACGGACGTCCAACGATTGTCTACCACCACAACAGTCGCTTCAAGGGCGGCCACGACGCCGAGGTCGACTTCTGGATGAATCGCTTGGGACGCCGTAGCATCGCGGTTCGCTGCAATGCTTATAGCTGCCGCACCTTCTTCGTGATCAATCCCGATGCTGAGATCAGGGAGAGGGTCGTCGGCTTTTGTCGAGACTGGCGCGACCACAAAGTCTCACTTCACGTAAACGCGGCTGCCCGGTGCCTATGAGGGCGACTGGAAAGGCTCCGAGCCTTCGGGTCGACGAGCAGTTCCCGTCAACTTTGGGCACGTTAGCGGACCCTGACCTCGAGGCCGACAAGTTCCTTCTTGCCCTCGGGTGTCAGGCCGAGGATTCCTCAATATAGCATGGAAAAGATGTTAAGAGGAAAGCTGATGGTGCTGTTAAAACAACTCGATACTGACAGAATATCACGTGTAATAATCGAAAGTTCGGACGGCGCATGCGACGCCAGATGACCAGATGTGTTGGTTCGTGACAAAGTCAAGAACCGCCTCCTTCGTAAACTCTATTTGCGTAATTGTTTGGTTTTCTTTGCGGTCTTTTGCCTTTTGCCAGCCAGTATAGATCTGTTTGAAATTTAAATTTACTTTTGCGTAGGACAAGAAGTTCCATTGGTAGTATTCCAAGTCGCAGCCTAGCTCAAATATCCTGAGCTGTTCGATGATCTGGTCGATATCTCCATTTGGCGCGACTTTGTGGAGACCCAGCTCTTCTATCAATGCTCGTTTGGCGACACCGACGATATCGATACGGCCGTCGACGACATTTGATGTTGGTCTGATACCTTCGACCACCGCGATGTCGTATTCGCCTTTTCGGAACGTCTCGTCGTTCCCACGGCGTCCGACAACCAGTGTCTTTCCGTCGTCGCAGATGACGTTGATGCAAATTCCTACGCCGGATGACAGGAACGGAACCGGTTTCAGCGGCCAGGTCGCATCCTGCAGAGCTCGGGCTCGAAATCCAGCACCTCCTTCTTGCTTCGCGACGACGTTGTACCGATATTTTGACTGAACAAATCGGCAGGTGATGCTGCGTCGCTCTTCTTCATCGGCGGCAAGGTCGTCTACGACGGATGCTAAACATAGGGTCGGATTGTCGCTCCAGCCGCGAATCCCAGCCTTCTTCTTGATGTCGTTTTGTCGGAAGGCTTCGTCGGCGATCCGCCTGAACGCCTCCGGCGGATTGATCTCGCCCTCTGAGACAAGCAGCGTCACCTCGTCCGGTGAATATCCGCAATTTCCCGCCTTCTCGACTTCAAGCCACGTAGAGCAGCGATCGCCGACTTTGAGAGCCTCGTTAATTAGCGGACCGAATTCATAGAGGGCGAGCCCGCGCAACCGCCAATCTGCGATCAGATGGGGATTGCCGCTGATCCTGTTGAGCTCGGGATCCTCAATAACCGCCTCGACCTCATCGACGCCCAGCCCATAGCTTCGCAATAATCCCCTGATTTGAGCTGTCTCGTGGGTCCGTCTATCGCCGGTCTCGACGCGCTGGATCTGCTTCTCGCTGATTTGGATGCCGGCCACCATCTGCGTCCATTCCGCGGCCATGGAGCGCGAAAGCCTTTCCGGCTTCGACTGCGCATAGAGTTTTCGAAATACGGGGTCAGCTGTGGGGGCCATACCGCGGAGCCCGACGGTTTCCCGCAAGGCCAAGAGCAATCGTCCGAGCCGAGATGGGGGCCGGTCGATGTCCGCGCTACGAGGATCTTTCTGTTCTTTGTTCATCCGCATCGCCCCCAGTCAAACTACGGGTCCTGTGCGCCCCGACGAGAATGAGACTTTTTGAGTGTCGCCCAATACAACCTCGGAGCGACATCATGAAGGTAAGACATGCATGTGACAGAAGCAACTCCAACACCAAATCTGCGGTCGAAGATATCGGAGAGGTAGCCATTATCGGTGGCGGGCTGGCTGGTCTCCTCGCGGCGCTCGCTGTTGAACCATTTTCAAAAAGTGTCCGGATCTTTGAACGAAGGCTGGATGTGGTACAGGGCGATACAAGCGCAAGAAGCACGCAGAAATATGGATATGCGATAGTCTCAGGTGGACTCGATAGCATCCAGGAGCTCTCACCTTCACTCTTCGAAGCCCTGACGTCAGGAGGAGCCTGTCTTGTCGATGCATCCGCGCAGGTTCGATTTTACGAAGGCGCGGTCATCTCCCCGACCTTGACCTCGAACCTCCGTATATTGACCGCCAGCCGAACCCATATCGCTGAGGCGATCCACAAGCAAGTCCAGCTTTATCCGCGGATACGTGTCGAACACGCTGTCGTTGAGCGTGTCTTCCCCGCGGGGATTAAGGCTGTCGTCGAAACGAATGCTGAAAAGATGAGTTTTGACCTGGTGATCGACGCGAGTGGAAGACGACCGATGAGTGACAATCATCGTCCGTTTAGTCACAACTTTTACTCGGCGGGGATCACGACTCCGGTGTCGTATGAACCAGATGTCACAATCAGAAGTATAGTTGTAGATAGTTGGACGGACCATGACCAAGATTGGGCTCTGCTAGTTGGTAACATGCCCCCACCTGAGGGTCGCGCCGGCAGTCAGATCATGCGGATCGAGAACGGCCAGGTGCAGGTCGCCGTTGCGGAACGGTTTTCGCGTGGTTCATCAACAACAACAGCTTCCGAAATTATCCAGGCCAGTTTGCCTGCGGCGATTGCGTCGAAGGTGACCAATTATCTCGACGGTCGCATGCTCAGGCAGCAACGTTATCGCTTCGCCTACAGAACTCAGATTGAGCGGACGAAACGACATCCCGTGTCTTTCTTAGTGCTTGGGGACGCTTTGATGAGCACTAACCCGATTTATGGGCTAGGCATAGCGTCTGCGGCGATCGAAGCTCAAGCATTGAGGAACGCTGTGAAGGAATGTCTTCGGATCAACGATACAACATTAATCGTCTCCAAATATTATTCGTCGATACGCAGAACAACCAACCTCGCTTGGAAGGTTTCTAGTTGGACGGACAAATGCTACCGGCTCGGAAATGATCGGCTATCCGGTATCGTAAAACTCCTGACACCGGTGAGGTCTGCAGCGATGAAGGACCCAACTGCTTGCAGTCAGTTGTACAGAGCGGTGGCCTTATCGACTTCAGCCAGTTTTGAAAGGACTATTCTCCATATGGTTTTCGCAGCGTTTAAGAATTGGATTTGGCGTTTCGCGCGGTCAATCTTGCCGACGCCCCGTGGAAACCGAGATATCAATACCCCACGAACGGCGCCCCAGATCAAAGATGACGAACCCAGGTTATAGCCGGCGTATGCCATACGGAGGGCTTCAAGTTTCGAATAACCCACAGCGATACGTTTGGCGACATCGTCTTCCGTTCGTTGATCGTTCCGAAACCGTCCCAGGCCGTGCCCTGATGGTGGTGTGACCTGCCACTGAACTTTCATCCAGCGGCGATTAGAGCCTCATCCGTTTGTGCTACGCCTTGAGGGGCGGGTTGAGCAACCGGCGGAGGCGCGGAGCCATCCGATCACTGTGCGCGAGAGCCGGTTGCGATGACGATTTCGGCGAATTCCGCCGGGGTCAAGTAGCCGAGCGACGAGTGTGGCAGCTGGGTGTTGAAGTCGTCCATCCATGCGGCGATCAAGTTGCGGGCATGGTCGGGATCGAGGAACAGGCTCTTGTTCAAGAGTTCGTCGCGCATACTGCTGGCGAGGCCATCTACGAAACCGTTCTGCATCGGGCTGCCGGGCGTAATGTAGTCCATTCCATCTGGTGATCCTCCGACCAGGCGAGAATGGCATTCGAAGTAAACTCGGTGCCGTGATCGGATACTATCATGCCGGGTCTGCCGCGGGTGGCGATCAAGGCCGTCACTTCGCGGGCGATACGACGACCTGAGATCGACGTATCCGGGATCACCCCGAGGCACTCGCGCGTGACGTCGTCGACGATATTGAGAACGCGGAAGCGACGCCCGCAGGCGCGCTGGTCGTGCACGAAATTCAGCGACCAGTGGGCATTCGGCTGGGCCTCGACGAGGAGCGGCGTCCGGGATACAATGATACGCCGACGTGAACGGCGCTTGCGCACGGTCAGCCTTTCTTTAAGGCAGAGACGATAGATCCGGTTGATCCCCAACGCTCGCCGTCACGCCGCAAAAGGACGAACAGACGACGATAGCCGAAACGGCGACGCTCGTTGGCCAACTCTAGTAGCTTGCCGCGAAGTTCGGTCTCCGGTGGTCGGCGCGATTGGTAGCGGACCATCCGCGCCCTTCCAGCCAGACTCTTGCTCCTTCAGAACCCTGATGATGTGCTCTTCCGCGAACCGTTTACACTTCATGCTGTCCGTCCGTGACGAGGGCGGACTCTGATCATTCCTGGAGGAAAAACTCAGGGGCAAGTCACGATTGAGATGAAGCCGGCCGCCTGTTCCGATTTTATCTGGTTTTTCTCCAAGGGTTGCTGATGTTCCTCACCCGCCGGGATAGCATTCCTGACCGGGCTTTTTCGTCTTCGGATAGATTGCCATTAAGCCGCGGCCTGGTCGCCGATGATCGCGTCCATCAGCTTGCGCTTCGTCGTGACCCACCTCTCGCCCACCTTTCGTGCCGGTAGCGCGCCGGTGGCGAGCATGTGGAAGGTCTGTCGCTCCGTTCTGTTGATGATCCTGGAGATCTCCTTCGTGCCCCAGACCGGGACGTCGAGATCATTGGCTTCGTTCAGCATCGCATGAACCTTCTGTTGAGCTATGACACCATAATGGTGTCCTGGCGAATCAAAGTCAAGACATGGTGTCGATTTGGTGCTATGGAGTTTGATCAGAGTGAAGGGGTACTCCGATGGCTGATGAAGAAATTAGGATGACGCTTCGGCTGCCGGTCCAACTTCGCGACCGCATCTCCGCAGCTGCAGCAGTTCGAAATCGGTCGATGAACGGCGAAATTGTCGCCCGCTTGGAAAGCAGGATCGAACCAGACGAACAGGATGGATCGTTCCGAATCTGGCTCCCCCATCGACTTCTCGAGCGGATCTTGCATCAGGCCGAGCAAAACGAGGAGGATCCAAACCTACTTATCGTCGGAGCTCTCAAGGAACACTTCCCCGAGACTGGATCAGCGCTTGATGCCCTCCGAACTGCTCGCCAGAAGATGGAAGAGGAGCTCCTCAAGTCGAGCGATTCGGAAATGCGTAAGTACGCCGAGCACAGCATCCGGCAAATTGACGAGATGATTGCGATCGCGAGCGATGCGGCCGAAGAGAAGCGAGCGAAGAACGCCCAGCCACTCCCCTGGAGACACAGCACATGAGTGTCCGCAAGCGCACATGGAGTAACGGGAAGGGAGATGTCCGCACCGGCTGGCAGTACGACTTCTGCGATCTGAACGGGAAGCGGCAACGAAAGCAGTTCAGGACGAAGCGGGAGGCCGATGCGTTCCGGGTGAAAATCGAAGGGCAACTCGCCGGCGGTTCATTTCGCGGGGAATCTCAAACTACTACCGTCCGCGATCTGGCTCTTACCTATCTAGCGCATGCGGAGGGGCGATCCATTCGCGGAGAACGCTTCACTCGCGGCCATCTGCTTACTGTGACAGGGCATATCTGGAACTACATCTGCCCCGATGCAGAGCACCGGGTCAAGCGGAAGGTGAAAACGCAGGTCAGGCTGTTCGAAGACGGGGTTGGTCATCTCAAGCTCGCGCACCTCACGACTCGGGCGATCGGGGACCTTCGGGACAGGCTCCGCAACGTGGGTGTCGGCGTGATAACCACGCGGAAGATCCTTTCCACTCTGTCGGCCATGCTTGCCTTCGCCGTCTCTAAAGACCTTGTCGCATTTAACCCGGCCACGGGCATACGGGTGATTGGCCGACGAGACGAGGGTGCCAAGAAGATCGTTCCACCGTCCAAGGAAGCGATGCGCGCCATCATCGCTGTGGCGGATCCGGACTTTCGTGTGCAGATCATTTTTGCGGCCGCGTCTGCAGTAAGGGCGGGCGAGCATCACGCATTGAGGTGGCGCCACATTGATTTCGAAGCTGGCGAGGTAGCTATAGAGACGCGCGTAGATGTCTGGGGCGAGGAGGACACGACCAAGACCACTGCGGGCGTTAGGACAGTGCCTCTGGCATCGTCCGTGCTCACGATGCTCAAGGAATGGCGGTTGCGGTCTAGATTCGGAAGAGACGACGATCTCGTTTTTCCGAATCGGCGCGGCGGCTACCTGGGCCACGGTAGCATGGTGAAGCGGAAGTTCTACCCGCTCTTTCGCAAACTGGAGAAACTCCACCAGACGGCCCCCTCAGAGCACGCTCCGGCGCCGAAGCGATTCAACTGGCATGCCCTTCGGCACTTCGGGATATCCACATGGATCGAGGCCGACCTGAAGCCGAAGACAATCCAAACCTTCGCCGGCCACTCAAGCCTTCAGGTGACGATGGATTGTCCTCTTAATCTTCTTTCCATGCTATTTTTGGGAAGGAGGACCGAACCATGGGACCGTCACCATCAAGGAAGTCCGCAGGGCCGCGTGATGCGGCCACCAAGGTTGCGCATCATCGCCTGAGTG
>NZ_JAAAMG010000003.1 GCF_010500815.1 Jiella pacifica | reverse complement strand
ACACTCAGGCGATGATGCGCAACCTTGGTGGCCGCATCACGCGGCCCTGCGGACTTCCTTGATGGTGACGGTCCCATGGTTCGGTCCTCCTTCCCAAAAATAGCATGGAAAGAAGATTAAGAGGACAAACCGTGAAATGGTTTAATTCCGACAAGGGCTTCGGCTTCATCGCGCCTGACAACGGCGGCGGCGATGCCTTCGTCCACATCAGCGCGGTCGAGCGCTCGGGGCTCAGTGGCCTGCAGGACGGCCAGAAGGTCTCCTATGAACTCGTCGCCGATCGCAAGAGCGGCAAGATGTCGGCTGAGAACCTCACCACCATCGCCTGACGATCTTTCTCGCGGCGCGCCAGCGCCGCGAGACCCGGATCGGCTCGGCACCAACTTGGACAGGGATGTCCTTGTGAACCCTTTCCCCGATCCGACGGATGCAGCGCTGCGAATCGCTCGCTGCCTTGCACTTTGTCGTATGCAGATGCCCCCGCCGCGCCGTGTCCGACATGGCGCCGGACCGGCGCACGGAGACGAACATGTCCAAACGACAAGGCAATCGCGAAGTCCGCAAGCCGAAGGCTGAAAAGCCGAAGGCTCTGGCCGCCGAGCCGACGTTCGGGAACTTGGGGAAGGGCTCCCTGGAGCCGCTCAAGCCGATGAAGAAGAAGAAGTCCTAGCGCAGCGCCCGCCTTGGGGCCCCATTCGGCCGCTTTCGACATCGCAGGGTGAAGTTGCCTACGCCTCGCAGGAGAGCTTCGATCCGGCTTCGACGAGCCGCAGCGAACTCGCCCGGGCGTGAATTCGCTGCGGACCTTGGCGTCGACCCGGCGAGCGCGAAGGCATGGCGTGTCGATATCGATCCCTGCAACAGTCCAGCCGATGCGAGAGGACACCGCCATGATCAACTCCCGAATGACGCGCGAGCGCGCCGAGAGCAATTTCCATCCGAAGAGCGAGCGCAGCGAAAAGGGTTCGGCGGTGCGCACGATCCAGGCCAGCCGGCTTCTCGTTCAAGCCAAGTCGGCGAAACTGAAAGAGCTTCGCTTGGCGCGAGACGCGACGATCATCGTCGCGCCAGCCAAGCCTGCCAAGCCTGCCAAGAGCCGGCGTACCAAGCAGGGCGCGTGACCGCCCCTGAATGAAGGAGCCGTTCGGGCGGACCTCCACGCCCGCGACCCCGGCCCGATCTGTCTTCGACCGTCACTGACGAACCGGAGCCGCCTTCGACGGAACTTCGGCCTCGAGCCCGCATCGTGGGAAGGCCGCCGTCTTGATTCCCGAGGCATATGGCGAAACCGATCCCTTGCCGACGGGGGAGCGCTTTTGCCGCCCCGAAGCGACCCTTCTACCGCTCGGCAAGGCCCGTCTCGGCGCCGACGGCCCAGCGCCAGCCATCTATGCCGCCGCTATCGCCATGGGCGCGGCGCTCTTCCTGCGTATCCCGTGCGAAGCGACGGGTAGGCGGCGAAACGTCGGTGACGCCATTTGAGCCCTGCATGCCGACCGATGATCGACGGCGCAATTCGGCATCTGAAGCGAAAGGCGAAGCCCTCGCCAGGAAAAGACAGCGGTTCGGCTGCCCGTCAGCTCGATGCGCAGGCCGCGGCGCCGATCCGGGCCGAACCACCCACGCCCTTCAGCCGGGCCTCGACATAGCGGTCGATCGCCCGCTTGGCCTCCTCCCGAAGGCTTTCCGTCGCCATCAGGATCTCGTTGGAGCGCAGGAAGTCGAGGACACCATAGGCGGAGACGGCGGGGCGGAAGAGCAGGTCGGGCGGCGAGATCTTCACCTTGATGTCGATGATCGACTGCATCGTCAGCTGCGAGGCACCGATCATCGCCTTGATCGGGGTCGGCATGTGCTCGACATCGCCTTCCGGCCCGCCATTGACGTCCACCGCGACGGTGAAGTCGGCGACGCCCTTCAGCCGGTCGAAGGGAAGCGGGTTGTAGATCCCGCCATCCACGAGAATCCGCCCGTCGCGCCGGACCGGGCGGAAGATCGCAGGGATCGCCGCCGAGGCGGCGATGGCGCTGCGCAAATCGCCGCTGTGGAGCTCGAGCTCCGTTCGCGCGTAGAAATCCGTCGCCATGACCCCGAGCGGGATCTTCAGCTCCGCGAAAGTCAGCGGCACGTCCGGCGGCATGAAGGCCATGATCACCCGCCGGGCGTTGAGCTGGCCGATGCGAAAGCCGCCGTCGCTCAGGAACTCCTGCAAGGACACCGGCCGGGTCTGCCACAGCCGGCCGATGACGATCCGCGGCGAGGTGAAACAGTCGAGCATGTAGGCGCGGATGTCGCGGGCGGGCATGCCGCTCGCATAGCCGGCGCCGATGATCGCGCCGATCGACGAGCCGATGATGCGCACCGGCCTGATGCCGAGATCGTCGAGCGCCTGGAGAACATGGATGTGGGCGAGGCCCCTCGCCCCGCCGCCGCCGAGAGCAAGGCCGAGCCGCATGGCGGACCCGGTCAACTCGCCGCCGGGCCGACCGTGACGACGGTGGGCGAAACGTCGAGCAGCTTCTTCGCCGCCGCCTTGACGTCGTCGAGCGTGACGGCGTCGATCAGCGCCTGGCGCTCGTCGATATAGTCCTTGCCGAGATCGTCCAGTTGGATGCCGACGAGGGTCTGCGCGACGGCCAGAGACGAGTCGAGATTGCGCACCGCATAGGAGCCCTTCAGATAGGCCTTGGCCTTTTCGAGCTCCTGTTCGCTCGGGCCTTCCTCGGCCATGCGCTGCAGCTCCTCGCGGATGATCCCGACGGTCTGCGGCGCGGCATCCGCGCGGGTCGCCGTTCCGATCCCGAGGAGTGCCCCGTGATCGTAGCTGGCAAGATAGGAGTAGGCGCCATAGGCGAGACCGCGCTTCTCCCGGATCTCCTCATAGAGCCGCGACGTGAAGGAACCGCCGCCGAGGATGTGGTTCATCAGATAGGCCGCGAAGAAATCGTCGTCCGAGCGCATGACGCCGGGCATGGCAACGCGGATATTCGTCTGCGGCACGGCAAGGTCGAAGTTGACGGTCTTGCCCAGCACCGGCTCCGCCATCGGCACGGTCTTCAGGTCGGCCTTCTCGGGGAGAGACCCGAATACCTGATCGAGCCGCTTCTTCAGCGCCTCGGGCGTGATGTCGCCCACCACCCCGACGACGAGATCGTCCTTGGCGAAGACGCGGGCGCGGAACTGCTCGAGATCGTCCGCGGTGATCGCGGCGAGGCTTTCCGCCGCGCCCTCGTCCGGCCTGGAATAGGGATGACCCGCAAAGACCGTCTCGCGGAACACCTTCGAGGCGATCTTCTCGGGATCGTTGCGATCGGCAAGGATGCCGGTGACGATCTGGCCGCGGATGCGGTTCACCGGCTCTTCGTCGAAACGGGGCTCGGTGAGCGCCAGATGCAGGAGATCGAAGGCCTCGTCCTCGAAGTCGGTGATCGTGCGGAACGAGCCGGTGAGGTTGTCGTAGCCCGTCTCGAAGCTCATCGACACGCCGAGATCGTCGAGCTTGGCCTGGAAGTCGGCGCTCTTGATGTCACCGGCGCCCTCGTCGAGAAGCCCGGTGAGAAGGTTCGAAAGACCCTCCTTGCCGTCAGGATCCTGAGTGGAGCCGCCGCCCTTGAAGGCGAAGTTCACCGCGATCAGCGGATTGGAATGGTCCTCGACGAGGAGCGCCTTGATGCCGCCCGGGCTGGTGACTTCCTGGATGTCGACGGCTTCCGCCGGCCCGGCGGCAAAGCCGAGAAGGCCGAAGGAGGCCGCCGCAGCGAGGCTCTTGAAGCCGAAAGAGAGAGCTTTCATGGTCATTGGCTGTCTTTCGTGAAATCGCTTACGAGCGGGACTCGGCGGCCGCGGGCTCGGCCGCATCGGCGCCGCTTGCGGCAGGCTTCGCCCCGCCGGTCGCGGCATCGGCGGCCATCGGCGCCTTCGGCTTCAGATAGCCGGTGACCGAGCGCTCGGGCGTCAGATATTTGCGCGCGGCCGCGTTGACGTCGGCGACGGTGACCGCTTCGATCCGTTCCGGCCAGGTCTCCACGTCCTTCAGCGTACGCCCGGTCGAGAGCGCCGCGCCGACGCGGCGGGCCATGGCCGTCTGGCTGTCGCGCAGATAGATCATGTTCTTGCGCACCCGGTTCTTCGCCCGTTCGAGCTCGGCCTCGGTAACGCCGTCCTCGCGAACCTTGGCGATCTCGGCATCGATCGCCGTCTCGATGTCGGCAAGGCTCGCCTCGCCGCGCGGCATGCCATAGACGCCGAACTGGCCTTCCTTCAGCGCTGTGCCGGCATAATAGGCCCCGGTACCGGCGGCGATGCCCTTCTCGACCACCAGCGAGCGATAGAGCCGGCTCGTGGTGCCGCCGCCGAGGATGTCGGAAAGAACGTCGAGCGCCTCGGCTTCGCCGGGCTCGGCGATCGTCTCGCCCGGCACCAGATAGACCCGCTGCATCGAGGGCTGCGTCACCTTCTCGTCGACGAGGGTGACCGTGCGGGCGGCCAGCGGCTCAGGCTCCAGCGCACGATCCCGATTGCCGGGATCGGCCCGCTGCTCGACCTTGCCGAAGGTCGCTTCGGCGAGATCCTTCACCTCGGCGGCCGTCACGTCGCCGGCGACGAGCAGCGTCGCGTTGTTGGGCGTGTAGTATTTGTCGTAGAAGGCGATGGCGTCGTCGCGCGAAAGCTGCTCCATCTCCGAGCGCCAGCCGATGACCGGAATGCCGTAGGGGCTGTTCTGGAACAAGGCCGCCCCCACGGCCTCCTGGAGTTGCGCGCCGGGATCGTTGTCGACCCGCATCCGCCGCTCCTCGAGGATGACGTTGCGCTCGGGCTTCACGACCTCGTCCGTCAGGACGAGATTGGCCATGCGGTCGGCTTCGTAGCCCATCACCATCTTCAGCGCCGAAGCGGGAACCTGCTGGTAGTAGCCGGTATAGTCGTCGGTGGTGAAGGCGTTCTCCTGGCCGCCGATGTCGGCGACGGCGCGGGAGAACTCGCCCTCCGGATGGGTCTTGGTGCCCTTGAACATCAGATGTTCGAGGAAGTGGGCGATGCCGCTCTCGCCCGGCGCCTCGTCGGCGGCGCCGACGTGGTAATAGACCATCTGGGTGACGACCGGCGCCCGGTGATCGGGCAGCACCACGACCTGCATGCCGTTGTCGAGGGTGAATTCGGTGATCCGTTCTTCCACCGTCTCATGATCGGCGGGCGTCCCGGCGATCGTGTCGGATTTCCGGGTGGAAGGGGCGCCGGCCTTCGCCGCGCTCGCCGGGTCGGTCTTCGTCGCGGTCTCGGCGCCGGCTCCAAAGACCGGGCCGAAGGCGAGAATGCCGGCGAGGGCGGTGGCCGAAACGGCGCGCATGACCTTTGTCATCTGGTCGTCAATCCTCGTCTTCGTGGTGTCGATTTGCGGGCGACTATGCCGGAGCCGGCATTCGCTGACCACTTACGGTTTGGTTAGAACGTGCGCCCGATCCCCGTGAACCGTGCACTTGCCCGTGATATGAGGGGTGAGCATGGCGAGTTTATGGGCCGGCCAGCCGGAGGAAGCGGAGGATCGTCGCGCCCATCGCGCGTTCGTCCACGCGGTCGAACCCCGTCGGCGGATCGAAGGCGGCGCTCGCCGCCTCCTCGACCACCGCCAGCGCCCCCGGCTTCAGCCAGCCGCCGTCGCGCGCCGAGACGAGCGCCTTCTCGCCGAGGCCCTTGCCATAGGGCGGATCGGCGAAGACCATGTCGAAGGGTTCCATCGTCCCCGGCACGCCGAGCTTCGTCGCATCGCGGCGGAAGATCTTCGCCCGGCCGTTCAGGCCGAAGGCCTCCATGTTGGCCCTGACGATCCCCCGCGCCTCGGCGTCCTCCTCGACGAAGAGGCAGAAGCGCGCGCCCCTCGACAGAGCTTCCAGGCCGAGCGCCCCGGTGCCAGAAAAGAGATCGAGGATACGGGCATCGACGAGGTCGAACGCCTCGCCATGGGCGAGGATGTTGAACAGCGTCTCGCGGTTGCGATCGGTGGTCGGCCGGATCCCGTCGCTCTTCGGCTCGGCGAGTTTGCGGCCCTTGAACTCTCCGCCGACGATGCGCATCCGGCCCTAGTCCTTCCTGGGGCGTTTCGGACCGAAGCCGCCGGCGGAGCCACCCTTCGGCTTGGCGCCCGTCCGCCGCTTGCCCATACGCTGGGTCGGATCGACGGCACGCGGCTTGTCTGCCCGCTCGGCCTTGGCCTCTTCGCCGGCCGCCTTCTTCGGGCCCATGGGCCGCCCGCCGGGGGCGATCCAGACGTTCGAAAGCCGCCTTCCGGCCGAGACCGGCCGCATCGGGCGCTCGTCCGTCTCGCCGCCGGGCTTACCCGCGCCGAATTTCCTGTCGCCGAACTTGCGGTCGCCGAACGCCTTGTCGCCGAACCCGCCGCGGGCCGGCTTGTCGCCGTCGAAGCGCTTCGGCCCGCGGGCATCGCCGCGGCTGCCCTCCCTGGAGCGCGGCCCCGCCCCGCCGTCACGGCCATCGCCGCGCCCGCGCTGGGGCTTGTCGCCGAACGGCTTGCCGGCGGCGTCCGGCCTGGCACGGCGATCTGCACCTTCCGAACGGGCCGGACGCGGGGCACCCTGAGCCCGGGCGGGACGATCCTCGCCCCTGTCGCGGCCCGGCCTGCCGGCTCGGGTATCGAGCCGGCCGAGCGCGTCCTCGCGCTGCTCCTCGCGCTGGCGCTTCTTGTTGGGTGCGGTCTCGCTGCGGGGCCGCTTCGCCTCGCCGTCCTTGGCCCGCGGCGTCCTCGCCGCCTCGACCGGCTTGTTGGAGAAGGGATTGACGATCGGCGCGTCGAAATCGGCGCCGGCCTCCTCGATCAGGCGCGGCCCGAGCTGGTCGCGCAGCGTCTTGCCGTGGATCTCGCGCACCGCGCCTTCGGCCAGATCAGCCAGCTGGAACGGCCCGTAGGACAGGCGGATCAAGCGGTTGACGTCGAGGCCGAGATGACCGAGCACGCGCTTGACCTCGCGGTTCTTGCCCTCGCGCAGGCCGAGCGTCAGCCAGACGTTCGAACCCTGCTCGCGATCGAGCGTCGCCTCGATGGCGCCGTAGAAGACCCCGTCGATGGCGATGCCCGCGCGCAATTCGTCGAGCTTGGCCTGATCGATCGTGCCGTGGGCGCGGACCCGGTAGCGCCGCAGCCAACCGGTGGCGGGCAACTCCAGCACGCGGGCGAGGCCGCCGTCGTTGGTCAGAAGCAGGAGGCCTTCGGTGTTGATGTCGAGGCGACCGATGGTGAGAACGCGAGGCATCTCCGCCGGCAACTTGTCGAAGACGGTCTGACGCCCTTCCGGATCCTTGTTGGTGGTGACGAGGCCGGCCGGCTTGTGGAACAGCCACAGGCGCGTGCGCTCGATCGTCGGCAGCACCTCGCCGTCGATGGTGATCCTGTCCTTCGGTCCGACGTCGAGGGCCGGCGTTTCCAGCACCTTGCCGTTCACCGACACGCGGCCCTCGGCGATCATCGCCTCGGCATCGCGGCGCGAGGCGACGCCGGCGCGGGCAAGGCGCCGGGCGATCCGCATGGTGAGCGCGGCCTCGCCCGCGGCGTCCGCTGGCACGGCCGCTTCTCCGCCGTCGCGGCGCGGGCGTTTGTCGAAGCGCTCGGCCTTACCCGCGCCGGCGTGCCTTTCGGCGCCATCCGACTGGCCGGCGCGGGCGGGACGCTCCTTGCGAAAACCGCCCTTCGCGCCGTCCTTGCCGCCCGCCCACCGATCGTTGCGACGTTCGGCGCCGAGCGGGCGGGCCTTGCGCTCGCCGCCCTCGCCTTCACCGGCCGGAGCCGCATCGTGGCTGCGACGACCGTAGCTCTTCGGCCTGCCGGGCTTGCCATCCTCCGTCCTGGCGCCGCCATGGGAGACCATTCCCCGACTTTTCGGGGTGAAGGGCTTGCCGCCCTCGCCGCGCGCACGGAATGGCCGGCCCTCGCCGCCCGGCTTCGCGTCGCCGCCGGCGCCCTCGCGCTTGCCGGCGAAAGGCTTGCGCGGCTTGTCGCCAAAGGCGCGCGGCTCGCCCGATCCTGCAGGGCGGGCGGCACGCCGGGGCCTGTCGCCCCTGTCACCGCCTGCAGGTCCCCGACCCTTACCGCCGCCGGCCGGCGCTCCGGCACCCCGTTTCGGGCCGCCTTTGCCCGGCTTGCCGCCTTCGCCCGTCTTGTCGTCGTCGCTCATCGTCATGCTTTCAAATGTCACGCGCCGTCGACGGGCCTTGGCCCGGACGCTCGCTCAAATTGCCGATCCGATTGGCCGGTCGCTCGCCCGCAGGCGAAATGCGCCTGCACGCCACGGCATTCACCCGCCCTTCGAGCTTTGCTCCGCCCCTTGCCGGGGAGGCACTGCCGCGATGCGGCTTCCGTCATCCATTGCGAGTGCTATAGCAAGGCTTGCACCGCCGAGTAAGACCGATCAGCCGATGACCCGCCGCAATTTCATGGACCTTGCCCTCGAACAGGCCGATCGCGCGGCAAGGCGCGGCGAGGTGCCGGTCGGCGCGGTGATCGTCCGGGACGACGCGGTGATCGCGGCGGCGGGCAACGAGACGATCGCGCGGGCCGATCCGACCGCCCATGCCGAGATCGTCGCGATCCGCCTCGCCTGCGGCGCGCTGGGCGACCAGCGGCTGACGGGCTGCGATCTCTACGTGACTCTGGAGCCCTGCGCCATGTGCGCGGCGGCGATCTCCTTCGCGCGGATCCGCCGGCTCTATTTCGGGGCCTTTGACGAAAAAGGCGGCGCCGTCGAAAACGGGCCGCGCTTCTATTCGCAACAGACCTGCCACCATGCGCCGGAGGTCTATTCCGGCATCGGCGAGGTGGCGAGCACCGCACTTCTGCGCCGCTTCTTCGCCGAGCGACGCTGATCGCTCGACCCGTTCCTCTCGCCGGGAAGACAGGCGTCCGTCAGAACGGCAGGAGATCGCCGAGCTTGTCGAGGACCCCGGGACCGTTACCCCGCAGGCGCCGCTGCTTGACTTCCTCGTCCTCGCCGGGATCGCCGACCGGCGCCGTCGCGGCCGGCTCGCGATATTTGATGGGTGGCTCGGAAAGATAGCGCCGCTGGGTCGGGCTGCCCTGCTTCTGTTCCGCAAGCCGCTGCTTGATCAACTCGCTGCGGCCCTTCATTTCCTGGGGAGACAGAACCCCAGAACTATTGCGCTTCCCGCTGAAGTCGTAGCCGTCGCCGCTGGTCCGGTCGAGATAGCCCTGCGTCACGCCTTCCTTGCGCTTGGTGGTAAATTCGGCCGGCAGCGGGCCGTCGCCCTGATAGGCCGCGGCCTGGATGCGCGCCGAGCGCTCTTCCGGCGATTCCGGCCAGTTGGGATCGCCCGTCGTGTTGCGGGCAACTTGCGGCTGCGGCAGGACGCTCGTGTCTTCCGGCTTCACCAGTTCGGGGCGGGGCGTATAGGCGATCTTCTTCGAGCTGTCGTCCGAGCCGCCGATGCCGCCGATCGAGACGAAATTGTTCATGTCGTCGAAGAGCGTCTCGCCCTGCGACTTGCCGGTTCCGTAGGTCGGGCCGAGGCAGCCGCCGAGCGACAGGCACCCGAGCACCAATATGGCTGCGGCAACCCCCTTGCGGGCGGTGTTCGGCATCATGACGATACGTCCCCCTCATGCGGTCGGCAGGCCGTCATTGGCCATGCCGCTTCGAGCCCCTCGACGTCGACGCCGTGACAAAGGACCGGTCGCTCGACCGACATCCCTCTCTTATGTGCGGCGCTGACGCTCTTTTTGCGTTCGACGCCGACGCTCGCGCGTCACATTCGCCCGCCGCCGGACCATTCCCCCTAAGAACGTGCCCGGCTCCAGTTGCATAAGCGGAACCCGGCCAGAGGCCAAGCCCGTTTGTGCGACACTGGCCCGAATGGCACCCAAATCCGGCGAATTCCAGGCATGACCCTGGGGAATCGCCGAAAAATCGCGGCAGAAGACGCCGTCGTCCTGGCGCAGGCGCCGAAACCACGTCAGGCGGCGAGACGGCCTGCTGCCTTGAGTTCCCGCAGCGCCTCGGCGTCGCGGGCGGAGACGTCCGGATAGTCCGGATCCGAGCCGACGTCGCCGGTGATCTTCCAGGAGCGGGCGCATTTCAGCCCCTCCGCCCTGGCGAAGACGACGGCGACGCCGGGCGTATCGGCAAGGGTGAAGGCATCCGCCGGCGCCGCGTCACCCGAGATCTCGATGCCGGAGGTGATGCAGATCTCCGCGAAGTCGGAGGCGGCGACCAGCGCGCGGGTTTCGGCGTCGGCGACATGCACCGTCGGCCAGGCTTCCAGCGAAGAGCCGATCACCTTGTCGCGGCGCTTTTCCTCAAGCGCGCCCATGACGACGCGGCGCACCTTGCGGATCGTCTGCCAGCGTGCCGCCAGCGCCTCGTCGCGCCAGGCCGGATCGACGGCGCGGAACTGTTCGAGATGCACCGACTGGGCCTCGGGATAACGCTGCAGCCAGGCCTCTTCCATGGTGAAGGGCAGCATCGGAGCGAGCCAGGTGACGAGATGGTCGAACAGTGTCCGCACCACCTGCAGCGCCGCCTTGCGCTTCACCGACGAGAGCGGATCGCAATAGAGCGCGTCCTTGCGGACATCGAAGTAGAAAGCCGAAAGCTCCACGACCACGAAGTCGGTGAGCGCCCGGGCGATGCGCTTGAAGTCGAAGGCGTCGTAGCCCTTGCGCACGACGTCATCCAGTTCGGCGATCCGGTGCAGCATCAGCCGCTCGAGCTCGGGCATCTCGGAATAGGGGACCGTCCCGCCCTCGTCATGGGAGAGCGTGCCCAGCATCCAGCGGATGGTGTTCCTCAGCTTGCGATAGCTGTCGACATTGGTCTGCAGGATCGTCTTGCCGAGGCGCAGGTCCTCCGAATAGTCGGAACTGACCACCCAGAGGCGAAGAATGTCGGCGCCGGACTGCTTGATCACCTCCTGGGGCGTGACGACGTTGCCGAGCGACTTCGACATCTTGCGCCCCTCCTCGTCCATGACGAAGCCATGGGTGAGGACGGCGTCGTAGGGCGCCCGGCCGCGGGTGCCGCAGCTTTCCAGAAGCGAGGAGTGGAACCAGCCGCGATGCTGGTCGGAGCCTTCGAGATAAAGGTCGGCCGGCCATTTCAGGTCGGGACGCTTTTCCAGACAGAACGCGTGGGTCGAGCCGGAATCGAACCAAACGTCGAGAATGTCGCGGACCATGGTCCACTTCGTCCCGTCGTGCTCGTTGCCGAGGAAGCGTTCCTTGGCGCCTGCCGCGAACCAGGCGTCGGCGCCCTCCTCGCGGAAGGCCTCGAGGATGCGCTCGTTGACCGCCTCGTCCTTGAGGACGTTGCCGTTCTCGTCGGCAAAGACGCAGATCGGCACGCCCCAGGCCCGCTGGCGCGACAACACCCAGTCCGGCCGGTCGGCGATCATGCCGCGCAGGCGATTCTGGCCGGAGGCAGGCACGAAGCGGGTGTCGTCGATGGCGGCGAGGGCGCGGGAGCGGAGAGTATCTGAGTTGCTCTCGCTCACGCTGTCGCCGCTTGCGCGGCTGCGCTCCGCGGGGGCGGCCTGACCGGCCGGAGGCTGCGAGCCGCCCTCGCCCTTCGAGGCCGCCTGCGGCGGCACCTCAGGATGAGGGCTACGGGTGGCGCCCGCCGCCTGACCGTTTGCGGAGGCCGAAGCCCCAGCACCACCGTCAGAAGCTGTGACGCTGGCACCCCCAGCGAAGGCCGCAACACCAGCACGGGAAGCCGCAACGCCAGCACCCTCATCCTGAGGTGCGGAGCGGAGTGGAGCCTCGAAGGACGAGGGTGCGCCCTCCAGAGAGACACCCAGCCCGTACCCACCCAGATCCCGGTCCATATGGACGAACCACTGGGGGGTATTGCGGAAGATCACCGGCTTCTTGGAGCGCCAGGAATGGGGATAGGAGTGCTTCAGCCGGCCGCGGGCGAGGAGGTTGCCGGCGGCGATCAGGGCATCGATGACGCGTTTGTTGGCGTCGCCCTTCTTGCCCTTGTCGTCGATGACGCGGGCCGCCCCCTCGGGCGCGTCCGGCCCGAAGCCCGGCGCGTCCTTGGTGTAGAAGCCGTCGTCGTCGACGGTGAAGGGGATGGTGGTGTCGATGCCGCGTGCTTCGAGATCGCGACGCATCTCCATCCATGCGTCGAAGTCCTCGCGGCCGTGGCCGGGCGCGGTGTGGACGAAGCCTGTGCCGGCATCGTCGGTGACGTGGTCGCCGGCGATGAGGGGAACGGGGAAGGTGTAGCCTAGGTCGCGAAGGGGGTGGCCGACGACAAGTCCATCAAGAACGCCAACAGGAACGTCAACAACGCGGCGCCACCCGCCCTCCGGCACACGCGCCTTGACGAAGACGTCTGCGGCCAGCGCATCGGCGAGGATCAACCTGTCGCCCTGATTGGCCCAGCGAGGGGTGTCGGCGTCTTCGGGCGTAGTAACTTCATAGAGACCGTAGGCGATGCGCGGCGAGAAGGCGATCGCGCGGTTGCCGGGGATGGTCCAGGGGGTTGTCGTCCAGATTACAACAGAGGCGTCGATGAGGCTCGTCGGGTACTGCCCTTCAGGCGCTGCGCCACTCTCCTCACGGACCGGAAACTTCACCCACACCGTGTCCGACTCGTAGTCGTGATACTCGACCTCGGCCTCCGCCAGCGCCGTCCGCTCCACCACCGACCACATCACCGGCTTGGAGCCGCGATAGAGCTGGCCGCTCATCGCGAATTTCAACAACTCGCCGGCGATCACCGACTCGGCCGCAAAGTTCATCGTCAGATAGGGGTTCTTGAAGTCGCCCTCGACGCCGAGGCGGCGGAACTCTTCCGTCTGCACACCCACCCAGTGAGCGGCGAAGTCGCGGCATTCCTTGCGGAATTCGTTGACCTCGATCTCGTCCTTGTTCTTGCCCTTGGCCCGGTAGGCTTCCTCGATCTTCCACTCGATCGGCAGGCCGTGACAGTCCCAGCCGGGGACGTAGTTGGCGTCGTAGCCGCGCATCTGGAAGGAGCGGTTGATGACGTCCTTGAGGATCTTGTTGAGCGCATGGCCGATGTGGAGATTGCCGTTGGCATAGGGCGGGCCGTCGTGGAGGACGTATTTCGGCCGGCCTTCGGAAGCCTGGCGCAGCTTGCCGTAGAGGTCCATCTGGTCCCACTTCGTCAGCCATTCCGGCTCGGCCTTGGGCAGGCCGGCGCGCATCGGGAACTCCGTCTGCGGCAGGAAGAGGGTCTTGGCGTAGTCGACGGTCGCGGCGGTCTCGGCACCCTCGGTCGTCTTCGTCTCGTCGGTCATGATGTGGGTCAACCCTTTGGCGGCCGCGAAGGATCGAGCGGCGGCGGGAGGAAATTCGGCTGTGACAAGCGACGCTTCCCGGTCCCTCCGCGAGCCGGTCAGGCTGGCTGGAAGGCCGGGCGGCTAATTCGAGAGCCGATCGGGAATGCGCGCCGTGCAAACATGTGGCCGGCTTTAGCAACTTCGGGCGGCGATGAAAAGAATAGGGTCGGGCCAAACGAATAGCCCGGTCATGGCCCTCGGCAGGGACGATCCTTCCCCTAGCTTGATTGGCATCCCTTGTTCGGCGCGGGGAGAAACGCGGAAAACTGCGATCCTCCAGCGCCGCCTGCCGGAAAGCGAAAGTCCATGCCGGCCCTGTTTCGTTTTCTCGTTCGCCATGCCATCGTCGGCTTCTCGGGAGCGGCACTTCTCGTCGTCGCGCTGGTCGCGACCGATACGGCCGGTTTCGGCCGGGTGATCAGGGAGTCCGACAGCGGACTTCTCGCCGCCTGTCTCGTCGTCTATTTCCTTGGCCTGACCTTTTCCAGCGTCCAGATCGGCATTGCGCTGATGACCGGACAGGCGACCCCCGACGACGAGCGGCCGGTCAGAAGGCGATCGCCCGATCGAGATCGCTGAGGCTCGTGGCGCCGGAGAGCATCGCCCGGGCATTCTCCGAATCCCGATCCATCTGGGCGATCAGCGCTTCGGCGCCATCGAACTTCTCCTCGCCGCGCAGGAAGCCGAAGATCGAGACCACGATCGCTTCGCCGTAGAGATCGCCGGAGAAGTCGAACAGGAAGGTCTCGAACAGCGCCGCGCCATTGTCGAAGGTGGGGCGGCGGCCGAAGCTCGCGACGCCGTCGATCAACGTGCCGTCGGCCCGGCGCAGGCGGACGGCGTAGATGCCGAACTTCAGGATCGTCTCGGGCATCAGGAGGATGTTCGCAGTCGGATAGCCCAGCGTCCGGCCGAGGCGCTGGCCATCCTGCACCTGACCGCCGATGGTCCAGCGATAACCGAGCATCTCGGCCGCGCGGGCCGCCTCCCCGGCTTCCAGGAGCGCGCGAATGCGACTCGAGGAGATCGTCTCGCCGGCCGCATCCTGCAGCGCCGGAACGAGCGTCACGCCGAAACCTGAGCGCTCGCCGGACGAAACCAGCGTCTGCGGCGTTCCGCCCCGCTTGCGGCCGTAGTGGAAGTCGAAGCCGGCGACGACGTGCGCTGCGCCCAGACGCTCGACGATCACGGTGCGGACGAAATCCTCCGGCTCCATGCCGGCGAAGTCCTTGTCGAACTCCTGCTCGACCACCGCGTCGAAGCCGAGCGCCCCGAGCAGCCGCGCGCGGATCGGCGCCGGCGTCAGCCGCGGCACCGGATGCGCGGGGTCGAAGACGGTCCGCGGATGCGGCTCGAAGGTCAGGCAGATCAGCGGCCTTCGTTCGGCCCGGGCGATGTCGCGCGCCGTGCCGAGCACCGCCTGATGGCCGCGATGGACCCCGTCGAAATTGCCGATCGCGACCACCCCGCCGCGCAGTTCCGCCGGTAGCTGATCCCCGCCGAGCCGTGCGATGGTCGGTCCGCCGCTCATCCGAGCGCCGCCATGAAATATTCGGCCGAAAGGCCCTTCGCGGCGAGAACCTTGCCGACTTCCGCCGGATCTTCCGGGCGATCGCCGAAATCCTTGCCGTGGATGCCGCCGGTGATCAGGAGAACGTCGAGACCTGCATCGTTGGCGCCCTTGATGTCGGTCGCAAGCCCGTCGCCGATGGCGAGAATGCGGCTCTGATCGCTTGTTCCGGCGAGCCGGTGGGCCTCGACATAGATTGGCGGATAGGGCTTGCCGGCCATCGAGACGGTGCCGCCGGCCTCTTCATAGGCCTTGGCGATGGCGCCGCCGCAATAGATCAGCCTTTCGCCGCGATGGACGACGATGTCGGGATTGGCGCAGATCATCGGCAGGTCGTTCTGCCGGAAGGCGGCGATGAGGTCGCGGTAGTCGTCCGGCGTCTCGTTTTCGTCGTCGAAGAGGCCCGTGGTGATGACCGATTTCGCCGTCGCCGGATCGCTCACCCGTTCGACGTCGAGACCTTCGAAGAGGTCGACGTCGCGGGCCGGGCCGATGTGGAAGAGTGGGCCTTCGGCCCGGCCGATCAGGGCTCGGGTGACGTCGCCGGAGGTGACGATCGCATCATAGGCCTCGCGCGAAAAGCCGAAACTGTCGAGCTGGGCCATCACGCCCGGCGCCTGGCGCGGCGCGTTGGTGATGAGCACGACCCTCGCCCCGCCGGCACGGGCGGCGGTAAGGGCGCGCTCGGCCGCGACATGCTTGACGAGGCCGTCGTGCACCACCCCCCAGATGTCGCAGAAGATGGCGTCGTAGCCGCCGGCGATCTCGGACAGCTCGCCGATCCGGCGCGGTGCGGCGAGGGGTGCTTTCTGCATTAACTGTTCCCGGTGAATTGGCGCTTCGGGCTTGAAACTCGCACCGAGCCGATAGAGATGGGGGGGCACCGGGTCAAGCGGAGCCCGGCGGCTCGACGAGCCGTGTGGACCGGCTCGGCGCCCCGTCCCGCCTGCGACGGGACTGACTGCCTGCGACGGGACTGGCCCACTTCGCCGATCTCGCGGCCCTTGCAGCCGGGGCAAGGAAGAAAATTCCACCGCCGGTTCTTGACTTCCCACCTTCCAAATCGCTATCTGCCGGCTGTTAGCACTCCCCACAGGTGAGTGCTAGAATTTCTCGAGCCGGATGCCTGGAAGAGGCGCCCGGCACATCGTCCAACGAAGGGTTCAAACGAACATGGCAGCTGTGAACTTCCGTCCCCTGCACGACCGCGTCGTGGTTCGCCGGGTGGAGTCCGAAGCCAAGACCGCTGGCGGCATCATCATTCCGGACACCGCGAAGGAAAAGCCCCAGGAAGGCGAGATCGTCGCCGTCGGCTCCGGCGCACGCGACGAGTCCGGCAAGGTCGTCCCGCTCGACGTCAAGGCGGGTGATCGCGTCCTCTTCGGTAAGTGGTCCGGCACCGAGGTCAAGCTCAACGGCGAAGACCTCCTGATCATGAAAGAGTCCGACATCATGGGCGTCGTCGCCGCTTAAGGGCGCAACGACCTCTCGGTCTCTTTGATCAACGATACGATGAAACTTCAAACGGCGCCGGCCTTCAAAGGCGCGCCCGGGAGAAAATCAACATGGCAGCTAAAGACGTAAAATTCGGCCGCGACGCTCGTGAACGCATGCTGCGCGGCGTCGACATCCTCGCCGACGCGGTGAAGGTGACCCTCGGCCCGAAGGGTCGTAACGTCGTCATCGACAAGTCCTTCGGCGCTCCGCGCATCACCAAGGACGGCGTCACCGTCGCCAAGGAAATCGAACTCGAGGACAAGTTCGAGAACATGGGCGCCCAGATGGTGCGCGAAGTGGCCTCGAAGACCAACGACAAGGCCGGTGACGGCACGACCACCGCGACGGTTCTCGCCCAGGCCATCGTCCGCGAGGGTGCCAAGGCGGTTGCCGCCGGCATGAACCCGATGGACGTCAAGCGCGGCATCGACGCGGCCGTCCTCAAGGTCGTCGAAGCGCTCGGCTCGGCCGCCCGCTCGATCGACACCTCGGACGAAGTCGCCCAGGTCGGCACCATCTCCGCCAATGGCGAGAAGGAAATCGGCGACATGATCGCCGCCGCCATGCAGAAGGTCGGCAACGAGGGTGTCATCACCGTCGAGGAAGCCAAGACCGCCGAGACCGAGCTCGAAGTCGTCGAAGGCATGCAGTTCGACCGCGGCTACCTGTCGCCCTACTTCGTGACCAACGCCGAGAAGATGGTCGCCGAGCTCGAGGATTGCTACATCCTCCTGCACGAGAAGAAGCTCTCCAACCTTCAGGCACTGCTGCCGGTTCTCGAGGCTGTCGTCCAGTCGTCGAAGCCGCTGGTCATCATCGCCGAGGACGTCGAGGGCGAGGCTCTCGCCACGCTCGTCGTCAACAAGCTGCGTGGCGGCCTGAAGATCGCCGCCGTCAAGGCGCCGGGCTTCGGCGATCGCCGCAAGGCCATGCTCGAGGACATCGCGATCCTCACGGGCGGCACGGTCATCTCGGAAGACGTCGGCATCAAGCTCGAGAACGTCACCCTCGACATGCTCGGCCGCTCCAAGAAGGTCTCGATCACCAAGGAAAACACCACCATCGTCGATGGTGCCGGTGAAAGCGAGCAGATCAAGGCCCGCGTCGGTCAGATCAAGGCGCAGATCGAGGAGACCACCTCGGACTACGACAAGGAGAAGCTCCAGGAGCGTCTCGCCAAGCTCGCCGGTGGCGTCGCTGTCATCCGCGTCGGCGGTGCGACCGAGGTCGAGGTCAAGGAGAAGAAGGACCGCGTCGACGACGCCCTCAACGCGACCCGCGCGGCCGTCGAAGAAGGCATCGTCCCGGGTGGCGGCGTCGCTCTCCTGCGCGCTTCCAACGCCGTCGACCTCAAGGGTGCGAACTCCGACCAGGACGCCGGCATCGCCATCGTCCGCCGGGCGCTGCAGGCTCCGATCCGTCAGATCGTGCAGAACGCCGGTGCCGAGGGTTCGATTATCGTCGGCAAGATCCTCGAGAACTCCTCGCTCTCCTTCGGCTACAACGCCGCGACGGGCGAGTATGGCGACATGATCCAGATGGGCATCGTCGATCCGGTCAAGGTCGTCCGCTCGGCCCTGCAGGACGCGGCTTCGGTCGCTGGTCTCCTGGTCACCACCGAGGCGATGATCTCGGAGGCTCCGAAGAAGGAGTCGGCCGGCGGCGGCGGCATGCCCGGCGGCATGGGCGGCATGGGTGGAATGGGCGGCATGGACTTCTAAGAAGTCCGGCCGACGCTTCCCAAGAAGCAGTCGATCAGGGGCGGTCCTTCGGGGCCGCCCTTTTTGCGTTGTGAGGGTCTCGAAGCGCTCGACGCCGTTTCGGGCCCGCAGGGTCGGGCGGCGCCTCCGACGTTGTCGCGGCGTCGGCGAACCGGAACGGGCGCAACGGCACGGATCAGAGGGTAAGACGGTGCTTGGACCGTGACGGTGGGCAGCGACGCGAGACGCAATTCATTCATCGAACTTGCCTGAAGGCATGCGTCGAGTCGACTTTTCGCCCGTTCGTCAACGCTTCCCTCATGAGTTTCCGATCGAATGTTCCGCATCGTCAGTGGGGACAGGTCATGCAGTCTTTCTTCAGCTTCCATGGCCGGATCGGCCGGACCACCTACTGGCTGGCCGTCTTCACCGCCTTTGTCCTGTTCCTCGGCGGCGCGGCGATGATCGCCCTTGCAGGGAGCAACATGGCCGGCACGCTCTCCGCGGTCGCCGGCGTCGTCCTGGTGGCTGCGGGCGCCTGGATTTCCTGGGCGACCACCGTCACCCGGTTGCACGACACGGACCACTCGGGTTTCCTCGCTCTGGTCATCCTCGTCCCGCTCGGCAGCCTGGGGCTGATGGCGTATTGCGGCTTGGCCGCAGGGACACCGGGGATGAACGACTACGGTGCGCCGCCCCGGCTCGGAGGCTCCGGCTATCTCGACGAGGCCATGGCCGCCTTCGAGGAGCCGGACGGCGAACGTCGCAGCGCCTCCGTCATGCGCAAGGCGGCGGCACAGGCGACTGCGAGCGCCCCGGCAACCATGGACACGCCGCCTCGCGCAGCAGTCAGGCAGAACGGGCCAGTCCACCCTGGCGGAAGCGCCGGGCGCCCGAGCTTCGGACGGCGCAGCCTGTCGACGGCCTGAGCCTTTCCCGTCCCCCATCTTCGATCGGGGGCGCTGTGGAGATCGGCGGATGCCCTGCGACCGGCTCTGCCCCGACGCCGCGCGACAAATGTCTGATTTTGCAGGGAACGAGCCGAACGCTCCAGCGTTTTAGGTCCATAGCTGCCAAACAGTCCGGCAGCATGATCGGAGCAACGACGATGGTCGACAAGAACGAAATCAAGGGCGGCGCCAAGGAAGTCGGCGGCAAGATCAAGGAAGCTGCAGGCAGCGCCACCGGCAACCGCGACATGGAAGCCGAAGGCAAGGTGGATCAGGCCGAGGGCAAGACCCAGAAGAACTACGGCAAGGTCAAAGACGCCGTGAAGGATCAGACGAACTCGCACTGATCCTTCGACCCCGGGCCCGAACGGCTCGGGACACTGCCCATTGATCGAACCCCTGGCTTTCGCCGGGGGTTTTTCATTTCAGGCCATCTCTTTCTCCGGGCGAGCGTCCCGACAGATGGCACCGGCGCGTTCGCCGTGACGGCGGCAATCACGCCGCGAACGACCGTTCGGCCAGCCAAGGACATAAGAGGTCTCATCCTGAGGCCACTCCCAGGCATTCCCGCCTTGCGCCGGCATTTTCGGCGGCGTAAGCCGACCTCATGCTGTCACAACGCGCGCGTTACGCCATTCGGGCCATGTTCAACGTCGCGCCGCGGGCCGAACCGGTCTCTGCGGCACGGATTGCGGCCGAGGAGGCGATCCCGCGGAAATTCCTCGAAGCCATTCTCGCCGATTTGAAGAAGGCCGGTCTGGTCGAGAGCAGCCGCGGCGCCCTCGGCGGCTATCGCCTCGCCAGGCCTGGCGACGAGATCAGCTTCGCCGACGTGCTGCGCGTCGTCGACGGTCCTCTCGCCCTGGCGCCCTGCGCCAGCCGCACCGCCTACCGTCAGTGCGATGACTGCCGCGACGTCGAAACCTGCGAAACCCGAAGGACCCTGCTCGCGGTACGTGATGCCACCGCGGCGATTCTCGAGGGACGACATTTCGGGCCGTCGGGCGACGAACGGCCGGCCGCGTGTGCGATGCCGCCGCAGGACGCCCGCGTCGACAGCTGAACATCACGCGCCGCTCGTAAAAAAATGGAACCACGGTCTGCGGCGGACCGGCATTTTGGAATTTTAATTCCTACCGATCTGATAGGAATTCAATAAGCTTCCTCCGTCATCACGTTTCGGGAGCCCAGCATGAACGACTTCCTGCTTTTCTTTCTCGTCGGAGGGCTGGCGCAACTCGTCGACGGCGCCCTCGGCATGGCCTATGGCGTCGTCTCCTCCACGGTGCTTCTGTCCTTCGGGGTTGCGCCGGCAGCTGCCTCGGCCTCGGTCCACGCGGCCGAACTCTTCACCACCGCGGCCTCGGGCACCGCCCACGCCATTCATCGCAACATCGACTGGAAGCTGTTCTGGCGGCTCGTGCCGTTCGGGATCGTCGGCGGCGTCGCCGGCACCTATGTCCTGACGAGCTTTCCAGGCGACATCGTGAAACCCTATGTCGCCGCCTATCTGGCAATCATCGGCGTCTATCTGATGATCCGCTCCTTCCGGAAGATCCCGAGCCGCCCAGTCCCCGCCGCGATCGCCCCGCCCCTGGCGCTCACCGGTGGGTTTCTCGACTCCGTCGGCGGCGGCGGCTGGGGTCCGGTGGTGACGACGGGGCTGCTCGGAGCCGGCGGCGCGCCCCGCTACGTGATCGGCACGGTCAACACCGCCGAATTTCTCGTCACGCTGTCGGTCTCGCTCACCTTCCTCATCGCCCTCCTGACCGGCCATTGGGAGGAGGCGGGAGATCTGAGCGAACACGGCCTGGCCGTGCTCGGGCTGATCGTCGGCGGCGTCTTCGCCGCGCCGCTGGCGAGCTTCGTCGTCAAGCGCCTGGCCGAGACGACGCTACTCCGCCTCGTCGGCGGGTTGATCCTCACCCTCGCCGTGGTGCAGATTGTCCAGCTGATCCGCTGAAGCGATCGGGAGCGCCCTTGCCGGCCAAGGCTGCGGCGGTTTGGCAGCGTCGCCGCCGGCCGTCGCAATCCCGTCACTTGCGAATACCGTTCAATCGGTTAGTTTGGAGCCGGTCAAAACTTCGCGCCATGTGACACCACGCCGGCCATCGGCCGCGGCGGCCTGCGCGGCGAAGTTCGAAAAAAATCGGCGATGCGGAGGCCAATGTGGTCAACTTCACCCTGAACGGCCGGGAAACGACGTTTGACGGCGATCCGGACACGCCTCTTCTGTGGGTGATCCGCGATGCCGAACGACTCACCGGCACGAAATACGGCTGCGGCATCGCCCAGTGCGGCGCCTGCACCGTGCATGTCGACGGCATGACGGCGCGCTCCTGCATCACGCCGATTTCCGCTCTCGAAGGATCGAGCGTCACCACCATCGAGGCGATCGACGGCCCGGAGGCAAAGGCCGTCCAGGCCGCCTGGAGCGCCATCGACGTGCCGCAATGTGGCTACTGCCAGTCCGGCCAGATCATGTCGGCGGTGTCGCTCCTGCAGTTCAATCCGGCGCCGAGCGACGACGACATCGACGGGGCGATGGTCGGCAACATTTGCCGCTGTGCCACCTACAAGCGCATCCGACAGGCGATCCACGACGCCGCCAAGACGCTGGAGGGCTGAAGCCATGGGCATCGAGACCATCCGTCCCTCCCGCCGCGCCTTCCTCGCCGGAACCGGCCTCGTCATCGGCATGACGCTGGTCGGCCGGCAGGCCGGCGCCGATCTCCTTCAGGGCGTGCCGCAGGATGCCGGCGGGCAGCAGGCCGCCCTCAACGCCTTCGTGCGCGTCGCCCCCGACGGCACGGTGACCGTTCTCTCCAAACATCTCGAAATGGGCCAGGGCCCCTATACGGGCCTGACGACGATCGTCGCCGAAGAACTCGACGCCGACTGGTCGCAGATGCGCGCCGCCGCCGCCCCGGCCGACGACGACGTCTACAAGAACCTCGCCTTCGGCCTGCAGGGCACCGGCGGTTCGACCTCGATCGCCAATTCCTACGAGCAGCTGCGCAAGGCCGGCGCCACGGCCAAGGCGATGCTCGTCGCCGCCGCGGCGAAGGACTGGGGCGTCGCGGCCGGGGAGATCAGCGTCGAGAAGGGACGCATCCGTCATCAGGGCTCCGGCAAGGAAGCGGGCTTCGGCGACTTCGCCGAGAAGGCCGCGCAGATGGAGCCGCCCGCAGAGGTCCAGCTGAAGGACCCCAAGGACTTCGTGCTGATCGGCCAGGACCGGCACAAGCTCGACACCGACGAGAAGACCAACGGCAAGGCAATCTTCACCCTCGACGTCCTCGCCGACGACATGCTGATCGCCATGGTCGCCCATTCGGCCCATTTCGGCGCCACGGTGAAGAGCTTCGACGACAGCCAAGCCCGAAGCATTCCTGGCGTCGTCGACGTCAAGCAGGTGCCGCAGGGCGTCGCGGTCTATGCGGAGAATACCTTCGCAGCACTGAAGGGCCGGGCGGCGCTCAGGATCGAGTGGGACCTTTCCAAGGCCGAGACCCGCTCGAGCGAGCAGATCTACGACGACTACCGCGCGGCGATGAAGGGCGATTCCTTCGAGGCGACCAACCGCGGCGACGTCGACCAGGCCCTGACCACCGAGGGCATCACCTCGATGGACACGGAGATCGTCTTCCCCTTCCTCGCCCATGCGCCGATGGAGCCCCTCGACGCCGTCCTGATGCAGCGGGACGACGGCTCGATCGACTGCTACAACGGTTCGCAGTTTCCCGGCCAGGACAAGGCGGCGATCGCCGACGTCTGCGGCGTCGATGCGTCGAAGGTGAGGATCAACGTCCAGCTCGCCGGCGGCTCCTTCGGCCGCAGGGCGCAGTTCGGCTCGCCCTACATGCGCGAGGCCGCGGCCGTCTTCAAAGCCTCGGGCATGAAGCGCCCGGTCAAACACATGTGGACCCGCGAGGACGACATTCGCGGCGGCTTCTACCGGCCGATCTACGTCCATTCGATCCGCGGCGCCGTGGACAAGGACGGCAACATCGCCGGCTGGGACCACACCATCGTCGGCCAGTCGATCATGAACAAGGACGAGCTCGACGACACCACCGTCGAGGGCACCGCCGACATGCCCTACGCCATCTCCAATCTTCGGGTCGTCGCCCATCAGCCGAAGCTCGGCGTGCCGGTGCTGTGGTGGCGCTCGGTCGGCCACACCCACACGGCCTTCGCGGTCGAGACCTTCATCGACCGGCTGCTCGAACAGGGTGGCAAGGACCCGGTGGAGGGGCGGCTGGCGCTCCTGCAGGATTCGCCCCGCCATGTCGGCGTCCTGCAGAAGGTTGCGGAGATCGCCGACTGGGGCGCGCCGCTCGCCGACGGTCGCCAGCGGGGCGTCGCCGTCCACAAGAGCTTCGACACCTATGTCGCCGAAATCGCCGAGGTGTCGCTCGGCGAGGGCGGCCTGCCGAGAGTCCACAAGGTCTGGTGTGCGGTCGACTGCGGCGTCGCGGTCAATCCCAACATCATCCACGCCCAGATGGAGGGCGGCATCGGCTACGGCCTCGGGGCGATCCTCTTCGATTCGATCGATCTGGGGGACGGCGGCGCGGTCCGGCAGTCGAATTTCAACGACTACCGATCGCTGCGGATCAACGAGATGCCCGAGGTCGAGGTGGCGATCATCCAATCGAGCGAGGCGCCGACCGGCGTGGGCGAGCCCGGCGTGCCGCCGATCGGCCCGGCGGTCGCCAATGCCTGGCGACGACTGACCGGCCGGCCGGTGCAGCAGCTGCCGTTGACCAGCGGGCTGGTTGCCTGAGAACGAAGATTTCGGCGCGCGGCGCGGCATCGCGCGCCGCCGTCTCGGTCCTGCCGCCCGGCCGGACGGAGAAGCGGTGCACGGGGACAAGACTAGGATCACAATGAGTAACGCAACAAGGCTCGTGCGAGCGCTCGTCATCGCCTCGGGTCTCGCTCTACCGACGGCAGCCCTCGCCCAGGACCGCGCGCCCGAAGCGCCGGCGCCCTCGACGCCCGCTCTGCCGGCGTCGGACCAGAACGACCAGAAGACATTGAAGCCCGTCTCTGCGTTCGACGGCATCCAGGACGAGACGGAGCGGTCGATCGCCATTTTCCAGGAGACCGGCAAGGTCCTCCTACACCCGCGCTGCGTCAACTGCCATCCGGCAGGCGACCGGCCGCTGCAGGGCATGGACATGCATCTGCACCAGCCGCCGGTTCAGCGCGGCGAGGCCAATTTCGGCCTCCCCGGCATGATGTGCAACACCTGCCACGGCCCGAAGAACGTCCCGGTCGTCGCGCAGAGCGAGGACATCAGGTCGATTCCGGGCAATCCGAACTGGCATCTCGCCCCGATCGAGATGGCCTGGCAGGGCCGCACCCTCGGCGACATCTGCAGGCAGATCAAGGATCAGGATCGCAACGGCGGCAAGACGCTCGCCGAACTCGTCGAACACATGGCCAAGGACGACCTCGTCGGCTGGGGCTGGCATCCCGGCAAGGGCCGCGAGCCCGTGCCCGGCACCCAGAAGCAGTTCGGCGAACTCTACGAGGCCTGGGCCGCCACCGGCGCCCATTGCCCCCAGAGCTGAGAGGACGCTGACGCGTCCCCTGAGCACTCCGAGGCATGCGATGAAGAGCCGGAGGGCTGGCAAGAATTGCGATGCGGAACCAGGCATCGTCGCCGGTGACGCCCGGCACAAGCCGATCGCAGGAGCGAGCGGGCTGGCGCGCCACTCTCACGAATGCGCCATCCAACGGGTGACGGCAGACGCGCCGTCTCGGCACGGACCGGCGAAACATCCTGTCGCGCGCTCACCCGGGCGGGGTGGGACCGCAATTTAGGCTCCTCGAGCATCGAATCTTAAACTCTCGCTGCAAGGGTTTCCGCAGTGACTGCGAGATTTGCATGGGAGCGGAGCGATGCCGCTGAACAGATGGAGGGCGGCGACCCGCAAGTTTTGCATCCGGCCACTTCTCAATCGGTTTTCTTCCGCCCAGCGAGGCAATTTCGGAATCATCACGGGGCTTGCCGCGCTTCCGGTCATCCTTTGCATGGGCGGGGCCGTGGACTACTCGAACGCGCTGCGCGAGAAAGCCATGGTGCAGAGCGCGGCAGACACCGCCGTGCTGGCGGCCGCCAAGTACACGGGCGACGACGAAGTCGAACGCAAACGCCGCGCCGACATGCTGTTCAACGCCAACGTCGGCGATGACATCGACGTCACGTCGCGAAAATTGTCCCATACGGACAAGCGGTTCGTCTACACGGCCAAGCTGACCTATCCAACCGCATTTCTAGGCCTGATGCACGTCAACGAACTGAACATGGAAGTCACGGCGGTCTCGCAGTATTCCGACATCCCGCTGGACATCGCCCTCGTTCTCGACACCACCGGCTCGATGGATGACGCGAACAAGATGGTCGAGCTGAAGAAATCGGTGAAGCTCTTCCTCGATCAGTTCGACGACATGGACGAGGTGCAGGTCGGCATGGTGCCGTTCAACAATCAGGTCAAGCTCGCCAATGTCGACATGACGATGGTCGCGACGGCCGTCGACTGCAGCTATATGCCCGAGGTCGACCGTGCTTATTGCGACGCCACGAAAGCCGGCTTCATCCCCGGCACCCAGGGCGTCTTCTATCTCGGCTATGTCAACAGCGCCCGCAACTACATCGCCTATGTCTATCGGGCATCCAGCGGATGGGGCGACCAGATCGTCGTCCAGCGCGACACCTATTCCTGCAGCGACCGGTATTATCAGTGGTGCTCGAAGTCGACCGCCGTCATCTACAACCGCGCGTCCGGCAACACGAAGGTGGGCGGGGCATGGTCGGGCTGCGTGATGGACCGCGCTCAGCCCTATGACACGCGGCCAGACGCGCCCAACCCGAGCAATATCGACACGCTCTACCCGCGCGACGTCAGCTGCACCAGCAATTCTCTGCAGCCGGTGCAGCCGCTGACGTCAAACCTGGACGTCATCCGCACGGCGGTGTCGGGCATGCAGCCGATCGGCGGCACCAACGTGACCATCGGCGTCCAATGGGGCATGGAAGTGTTGACGGCAACCGCTCCGATGACCGGTGCCAACCCCGACGAAGGCGCCCACAAGATCATGATCGTCCTGACCGACGGCACCAACACGGTGAATCGCTGGAACGGCAATGGCCGTGACGAATCGCCGGAGGTCAATGCCCGCAACAAGCTGGCCTGCTCGAGTGCCAAGGCGATGAAGAACGCCGACGGATCGGCGCTCGAACTTTACACGATCCGGCTAATCGACGGCAACGAGGCGCTGCTGAAGGAATGCGCCACAGACAGCGCTCATTACTATTCGGTGACCTCCGCAAGCCAGCTCCAGAAGGTCTTCGCCGACATCGCCGAGCGCGTGAAACGCATCCGCATCGTCAGCTGAAACCGAAAGTCGCCGGGCTATCCCCGCATATGGATACTGGCCCGGCGACGTGACGGCTCGTGCGAAGCTGCCTATACGACCCCGTACACCACCGCCCCACCCCACCGCGCATGTCGAAGCAGCCCGGCAGGGTTGGCTCGATGTCGAGAGGGGCGGGCTGCCTCAGCCCGCGATCAGCCGGCGCGCCTGTTCGATCCAACGCTCCCGGCCGATCCGCCCCGGAAAGCCGAGTTCCTGTTCGAGCCAGACGATTTCCGACGGCGCCAGGCCGGCGATCTGATCGAAATGATAAAGGCCACGCTCGAAGAGCAGCCTTTCGATCGCTGTGCCGATGCCTTCGATGCAGGTGAGATCGTCGGGGTTGCCGTGCCGCGGCGCCGGCAGCCCCTGGGGCACGCTGGCTCCCACCGGCGGCCCGTCGGTGGACCAAGCCGCAGCACCGTCTTCCTGAGCGATGGTGGCTAGCGGCGCCTGCGCCCCGGCTGTGCGAAACGCCCCGGCCCCCGGCTCTGCTTCCACGACCTTCGCGGCCGGCGGCGCGTCGTCGACGAGGCTTTCCTTGTCGAGGATGCCGTCGGGTTCGATCCGCGGGCCACCCTGCGGCTTCACCACCTTCTTGCTGAGATGGCGATAGTCGAGGGTGCGGAAATCGCGGTCGAACTTTTCGGCCTTGTGCTTTTCGGCCAAGGGATCTGGCGGCAGCCGCCTTTCGTCCTTTGCCGGCGTCGGCCCGTCCGGATGGGAGAAGGCGAGCTTTGCCCGGCGTTCGGCGTGGATCGTCCGTGGCTTCTCGGGCGCCGCCGGCGCCGTTTCGGTGCCGGGCGCGAGCGTCGGCATCATGTCGGGAACGCGTTCGTCGCTGCGCCCGTGCACCACCTCCGCCGAAACCATGCTGCCGCCGAAGGTCGCGAATTGCGCCTGCTGCATCGGTGCCGGCGCATGACGCCGTCCCGTGTCGGACACCGGGTGCCAGGACGAATGCTCGCGCTGCCGGCGCTGCCGCTCGCGTTCACGGGCGGCCTCGTCGCTCGAGAGCTTCGAATAGTCGAGGGTACGAAAGTCGCGGTCGAAGGCGCTCGCCTTGTGCTTTTCCTCAAGCGGATCGGCGATCCGGCGCGACGGCGTCGCCTCCTGCCGGCCCTTCAGCCGGTCGCTACACTCCCTCGACGCGGCCAGCGGATGGTCCGTATCGAGTTCGGCCCCGCTCGCGGCGGTCTTGGCATCGTCTGCTCTCATGGTTGCTGTCCCGTCGTCGCTGCTTTGTGTCCCGGAAGCGAGTCCGTCATGAGAAGGAGGCTCCTCGACTGCGGCGGATTTCCGGGCCCGCCCGGCGACTCGCGCGATTCGCTCCGCCAATATGTCGGCATCCGCCTGATCGCGCAGCCGGTTCTTCGCCACCGCATCCGAATTCGGCCGGCTCTCCGAGTGGTCGTCGGCCATCGGCCGCTTGCGCCGAAACGCAAGGGCCATCGCAGTGCCCGCGATCAGTAGAAACAGCCGTCCAGTCTTGGACCACACACGTGACCTCCCGAGGAGCGAAACCTCTGACACTGAAGCTAGTTTGCTGCGGCCATGCAGACAACCGGTGAGGCGCGGAAAAGCGACCGCTGGCCGATATGCCCGCCGCCCACGCATGTGGCATTGCGCCACGCGTTCGAATGGGCGTCACGAGCGAGCATCGGTCCGGTTTGGCCCGTGGCGTCGGCCTCAGGCGAATTCGTTCGCAACCCGGTGCAGGATGCTGTGGCGCCGGGCCAGCGCCTCGATGTCGCGCGAGTAGCCGCCGCCGATCACCGCCGCGACGGCGACGCCGCGCTCGCGGAAGTAGCCGACGACCCGGCGGTCGCGCTCGGCAAGGCCGGCGTCGGTCAGGGCCAGCCGCCCCAGCCGGTCGTCGCGATGGGGATCGACGCCGGCATTGTAGAAGACGAGGTCCGGCCGCGACCGTGCGCTTGCGGCATCGAGCGCTTCGCTCAGCGCCGAGAGATAGGCCTCGTCCCCGAGCCCGTCGGCGAGGCCGACGTCGAGATCCGACCGGGCCTTGTCGGCGGGATAGTTTCGCTCGGCATGGATCGACAGGGTGAAGACGCGGGGCTCCGCGGCAAAGATCCTCGCCGTCCCATCGCCTTGATGGACGTCGCAATCGACGACGAGAATCCGGGAAGCGTCGCCGTCGGCGAGGAGGACGCAAGCGGCGACGGCGACGTCGTTGAAGACGGAAAAGCCCGCCCCGCCGTCGCGGCCGGCGTGGTGGCTGCCGCCGGCCGTGTTGCAGGCGAGCCCCTCGGCAAGGGCAAGTCGCGCGGCAAGCACCGTGCCGCCTGTCGCACAGCGCGAGCGCATCGCCACCTTCTCGTCGACCGAAAAGCCGATCGCCTTTTCGATCGCCGGCGGCACGGCGGAAAACAGCACCTGATCGACATAGCGCGGATCGTGGGCAAGCCGCAGCCACCCCGGCAGCGCCGGGGCCGGAACGTGATAGCCGGCAGGGCCGACCACGCCGTCCTCGACCAGAATTTCGGCGAGCCGGCTGAATTTCGACATCGGGAACCGGTGGCGTGGGTCGAAATTCGCGTCGAAGGCGGGGTGATGGATGAACGGAACGGCCATGGCGCCCCATAGATAGGAAAGCAAGACGCCAGCCGAAGAGCGGCAATTCGCCCGATGCCGAGCTTGTGCCGAATCGGCCGGGCTGCCACTCACCTCCGGCACGAATATCGAGCGCAGCAGACGAGAGTCGCCACCGGCACGGCCAGGGGTTCGGGGCGAAGACAGATGGGAACGAGGGTGACGAGATTGCAGCCCGATCCGGAAGACGACGTGGGGCGGGAGACACTCGAGGTGAGCCACCGCCGGGTTCTCGCCATCACCCTGCCGATGACCCTCGCCTTTCTGACGACGCCGATCCTCGGCATGACCGACATCGCGGTGATCGGCCGGGTCGGCGACGCCGAGATGCTCGGCGGCCTCGTCGTCGGCGCGCTGATCTTCGACTTCGTCTTCGCCGTCTGCAATTTTTTGCGGGCAGGAACCACCGGCCTCACGGCCCAGGCCGAGGGCGCGGGGCGCCCGCGCGAGACGGAAGCCGTCTTCCTGCGGGCGGCGGTCCTCTCGGTCGGCATCGGCGCCGCGCTCATCCTCGCCGAGCCGCTGGTCATGGCGGCCGGGCTCCTCGCCATCGATCCCGGCCCGGCCGTCGCCGAAGCCGCCTCGACCTACGTCTTCGTGCGCATGTTCTCGGCGCCCTTCGCGTTCCTGAACTATGCCATTCTCGGCTCGGTTCTCGGCCGCGGCAGGAGCGGCCTCGCCTTGATGCTGCAGATCATCCTCAACGGCACCAACATCGCGCTGTCCATCCTCTTCGGACTGGTCTTCGGCTGGGGCATTCCGGGCGTAGCCTTTGGCACGGTCTGCGGCGAAGCCGCCGGGTGCGCGGCAGGGCTTGCCGTGATCGCCAGCCTTCGATCCGGCCGCCTGCCCCGCCCCGCGGAGATCTTCGAACGGACCGGCTTTCGCCAGATGCTCGGCGTCAACCGCGACATCATGATCCGCTCCTTCTGCCTGCTGGCCGGCTTCCTCCTGTTCACCCGGCTGAGCGCCACCTTCGGCCCGGTGACGCTGGCCGCGAACGGACTTTTAATGAACGTCTTCGCGACGGGATCGCATTTCCTAGACGGTGTCGCGACGGCCAGCGAACAACTCGCCGGAATGGCCGTCGGGGCACGGCAGCGGCTGGCCTTCGACCGAACGGTCCGCCTGACCTGCCTCTGGGGCGTCGGCGTCGGCCTCGGCCTCGCCGCGATCGTCTTCTTCTGCGGCGAAGCGCTGATCGACTTCCTGACGACCGACCCGCAGGTGCGGGCCGCCGCGCGGGCGTTCCTCGCCTTCGCGGCGTTGACGCCGCTGGTCGGCGCCCTCGCCTTCGTCATGGACGGGATCTTCATCGGCGCGACATGGTCGCGGGCGATGCGCGACATGATGGTGATCTCCCTGGCCATCTTCGTCGCGCTCGGCTACGGCCTGACGCCGTATTTCGGCAATTCCGGGCTGTGGCTGGCCTTCGAGATCCTGCTCGGCCTCAGAGGCTTCACGCTGCTGGCGATCCTGCCCTCGCAGCGGCGGCGGACCTTTGCGGCCTCGGCGGCCTGAACCGCCCTGCACGTCCCATCGCACGGTGTTAGGCAGGAGCCGAAAGACGTCTGGAACTCCTTTCGTCACGCCGTGGCCGGACACTCACCGGCCGCGGCGATGAGGTGGCGGGACGCCGACGCGGCGCCTGCCGCTGTCGGCAAAGCGAGGGCCCGAGCTTGCACCGCTCGGCGGGGTTACGCTCGCCGTCCTTGCCATCCCCCCTCGCCCCCCATAATTTGCGCTGAATCCTTCCCCACCCAAGGCAGCTGCAAAACGATGACCCTGCGCCTCAACTCCGTTCTCGACGCCATCGGCAACACGCCGCTGATCCGGCTCGCCCGGGCCTCGGAGGAGACCGGCTGCGAGATCTACGGCAAGGCCGAATTCCTCAATCCCGGACAGTCGGTGAAGGATCGCGCCGGCCTGTTCATCATCCGCGACGCCGAGGAGAAGGGACTGCTGGAGCCCGGCGGGCTGATCGTCGAGGGCACGGCGGGCAATACCGGCATCGGCCTGTCCCTCGTTGCCAAGGCGCTCGGTTATCAGACGGTCATCGTCATCCCCGAGACCCAGAGCCAGGAGAAGAAGGACGCGCTGCGGCTGATGGGCGCCGAGCTGGTCGAGGTGCCGGCGGTTCCCTACAAGAACCCCAACAACTACGTGAAGCTCTCCGGCCGCCTCGCCGCGCAGCTGGCCAAGAGCCATCCGGCCGGGGCGATCTGGGCCAACCAGTTCGACAACGTCGCCAATCGCGAAGGCCACGTCGTCACCACCGCTGAGGAGATCTGGCACCAGACCGGCGGCGAGATCGACGGCTTCATCTGCGCCGTCGGCACCGGCGGGACGTTGGCCGGCACGGCGATGGGCCTGAAGCGCCATTCCGGCCGCATCAAGATCGGCCTCGCCGACCCGATGGGCGCGGCGCTCTACGAATATTACACGAACGGGGAACTGAAGTCGGAAGGCTCGTCGATCACCGAAGGCATCGGCCAGGGCCGCATCACCGCCAATCTCGAAGGGCTGACGCCGGACTTCGCCTATCAGATCCCCGACGACGAGGCGCTGAAGATCGTCTTCGCCCTCGTCGAGGAAGAGGGCCTCTGCCTCGGCGGCTCGTCGGGCATCAACATCGCGGGGGCGATCCGCATGGCGAGAGATCTCGGCCCCGGCCACACCATCGTGACGGTCCTTTGCGACTACGGCAACCGCTACCAGTCGAAGATGTTCAACCCGGCCTTCCTGCGTGAAAAGGGCCTGCCGGTGCCGGGCTGGATCGAGAGGACGACCGCATTCGACATCCCGTTCGTGACTGCCTAGTGTGGTCGCACTCTATCGAGGTTTACGTCGAAGATGGACCTGTCGCTCTCCTTGGGCCGCTTCCTCACAGGCGCACTGATTTCCGCGCTGCTGGCGATCGGCGGGGTATGGTTCGTCGTCGACGTCGCGCTTCGCGGGGTTGAGGGAAACATCGTCACGACGAACAAGCGCATCGACGACGTTCAGTCGCAGATCGACCGACGCTTCGACGAGTTGAACCGGCGCCTCGATCGAGACTTTTCTGCCACCAACGAGATTTTGCGCAAGCGCGCGTCTCTCGATTCGATCACCGATGACACGCAACTGGTCGGGACGCCGTTTCTTTCGAAGGATGGCAAGGTCATCGGCACCGTGGCATCCGTCAGCGCGGACAAATCGGAACTCTCGGTGTCGCCATCACAAGCGTCGGGATTACCCCAAACCAACGACATCATCGTTCCCGCCGGTTTGATCGATGCGGTCGAATTCTCGCCTTTTACCCACGTGGTCTCCGATCTCACGCTCAGTGGCTTTGTCGCGACAGCGTCATCGGCGGCCTCCGCCGGCGCCGAACGATGACCATCCCGCTCTTCCGCGACGACGCCTATCTGTCGACCGTCGAGGCGAAGGTCGCAGATCTGCGCGCCGATGGCGGCATCCTCCTCGACCGCACGATCTTCTACGCCACCTCCGGCGGCCAGCCGGGCGACACCGGGCATCTCGAACGGGCCGACGGCTCGCTCATCAAGATCGCCGGGACGATCACCGGCGAGACCAAGGACGACATTGTCCACCTGACTGGCGAGGGCGAGCCGCTACCCGAGATCGGCGAGGAGGTCGTCCTCCATATCGACTGGAAGCGCCGCTATCGGCTGATGCGCATGCACACCGCCTGCCACATACTCTCGGTGGTCTTGCCCCATCCGATCACCGGCGCCTCGGTCGGCGAGGAGGAGAGCCGGGTGGATTTCGACCTCGCTGACGCCTCCGCCGACAAGGCCGAGGTGACCGCGAAGATGATGGCGATCGTCGATGCCAATCATCCGGTGTTCACCCGCTGGATCACCGACGCGGTACTCGACGCCAATCCGGGCCTGGTCAAATCCGCCAACGTCCGGCCGCCGCGCGGGTCGGGCCACATCCGGCTCGTCTCAATCGGCGAGGACGGCGCCGTCGACACCCAGCCCTGCGGCGGCACGCACGTCTCGGAGACCCAGGAGGTCGGCAAGATTCACATCGGCAAGATCGAAAAGAAGGGTCGGGAGAACCGCCGGTTCCGGATCCGATTCGGTGAGATGCCGGGGTAGGCTCGCCAACGTGAGGAATCGCCTGCCCGTCTGCCACCGTTCCGCAGGTTACGCGCGAGCAATCCGCGGCCGAAGCCCTATGGCCTTGCCCCATCCCGTCCCCCATATTGCAGCACCATGACACAGAACCCCTTCCTCATCTCAGCCGAAGATCTCGCCGCCGTCGTCGGCCGCGACGGCGTCTCGATCGTCGACGCGTCCTGGTATCTGCCGGCGCAAAAGCGCTTCGCCAGGGCCGAATACGAGGCCGGCCACGTGCCGGGCGCGGTGTTCTTCGACCAGGACGCGATCGTCGATCCGGCCTCGTCCCTGCCGCACACCCTTCCCTCGCCCGAGGTCTTCGCCGAGAAAGTCGGCGCGCTCGGCATCGCCGATACCGACACCATCGTCGTCTATGACGGCATGGGCCTGTTCTCCGCCCCCCGCGTCTGGTGGATGTTCCGGGTCTTCGGGGCGAAGGACGTGCGGGTGCTCGACGGCGGCTTCCCGGCCTGGCAGTCGGCGGGGCTTGCGATCGAGACGGAGACGCCGACGCCCGCTCCGGCATCCTTCGAGCCGCGCTTCGACGCCACCGCGGCGGTGTTCCTGCCGCAGATGAAGGAGATCGTCGCGGCCGGCGCGTTCCAGATCGCCGACGCGCGGCCGGCCGAGCGCTTTGCCGGCGAGGCGCCGGAGCCGCGCGAAGGCGTACGCGCCGGGCACATGCCGGGCGCCCGAAGCCTGCCCTTCCTGCAGTTGACGGAGAACGGCCGGCTGAAGTCGCAGGATGGCCTGCGCCAAGCCTTCGCCGACGCAGGAATCGATCCAGAGCGCCCGGTGGTGACGAGTTGCGGCTCCGGCGTCACGGCGGCGGTAATCAACCTCGCTCTCGAAAGCCTCGGCAACCACGATTCACGTCTCTATGACGGATCCTGGACCGAATGGGGCTCTTCCACCGACACCCCGGTCGAGACCGGCCGCCCGGCAAAGTCCTGATTGCCATGCGCCTCATTCGAACCCGCGTGACCAGCCTGGAGATGAAGTCGCGCCCGGACGCCGTCGTTCCCGTCCCTCCGGGAGCCGGGACCGTCGCGGTCTTCGAGGCGAAGACGATGGCGCTCGCCGAGTATCGGGCGCTCTATCGTCGCGTCGGCGAGGCCCATCACTGGACGTCGCGGCTGATGTCGGACGAGCGGCTGCGTCGCGAGATCCACGATCGCGACACCAGGATCTTCGTGATGAGCGTCGAGGGCCGCCGGGCCGGCTGGTTCGAGCTCGACATCCGCCGGCAGGTCGACGAGGTGCGCATCGTCCACTTCGGCATCCTTCCGGAGTTCCGCGGCCTCGGGCTCGCCCATGTGATGCTGTCGCGGGCGATCTTCGCCGCCTTCTCCACCCGGCCGAAACGGGTGACGATCGAAACCAACACCCTCGACCATCCGGCGGCGCTGGCGCTCTACCAGAAGCACGGCTTCCGGCCCTATGCCGTCCGCGACGTCGAGACGCCGGCGATCGAGACAGTCCTCGAACCTCTGCGGGCCCTGTCATGAAGATCATCGGCTTCGACGAGGCCGACCGGCTGTTGACCTGGCACGACGTCGTCGAGGCCATCCAGGCCGGGCACCGCCTGCCGGCGCCGCAGATCGGCGACCTCCTCGTCTCCAACGGCGAAAACAAGCTGTTGAACCGGGCCGCCTGGATCGACGGACTGGGCATCGCCGTAAAATCCGTCACCATCTTTCCGGACAATCCGCGCGCCGAGCCGCCGAGCCCCTCGGTTCAGGGCAGCGTCCTCCTCTTCGACCCCAAGACCGGCGCGCCGACCGCGGTCGTCGACGGCGGCCTCGTCACCAAATGGAAGACCGTCGCGGATTCGCTTCTCGGCGCGAAGCTCCTCGCCAAGGCCGAGCCGACGACGCTGCTCGTCTGCGGCGCCGGAACGGTGGCGGCCAATCTCGTCGAGGGCTATGCGGCGCTGTTTCCCTCGCTCGAAACGGTGCTGGTCTGGAACCGGACGACCGCGCGAGCCGAAAAGCTCGTGACCTCCCTCGCCCATCCGGGCGTCAAGGTCTTCGTCGCCGTCGACCTCGAAGCGGCCGCTGGCGAGGCCGACATCGTTTCGACCGCAACCATGGCGAGCGAGCCGTTTCTGGCCGGCGAATGGCTGAAGCCCGGCGCTCACGTCGACCTCATCGGCGCCTATACGCTGCAGATGCGCGAGGCCGACGACGCGGTTCTGACTCGCGGCGAACTCTTCGTCGATTCGCGAAAGACGACGATCGGCCATATCGGCGAGATCCAGAACCCGCTCGATCGCGGCGTCATCACCGAGGCGGACATCCGCGGCGACTTTTATGATCTCGTCGCGGGACGCGCGGGGCGCAGCGGCCGGGAGGCCGTCACCGTCTGCAAGAATGGCGGCGGCGCCCATCTCGATCTGATGGTGGCGGGCCTGATCGAGCGGGTCGTTTCGCCATCGCCGTGATCCTGCGGCCATTTCGCGTCGCGCCGAAGGGGTTGGCGTCGCCGGGATGCCGCGGGTGGTTTCGCCTCCCCTTCAGACGCGCTATGGCTTGCCCCTCGGCATGCCAAGTGGACTGAACTCTTGATCCTTCGTATCGTCCTCGCCCTCGTTCTCCTGATCGCGATCGTGCTTGCCGGGCTCTGGCTTTTCGGGCCGCGCGAGCCGGCGGATCTGACCGTCCGTTTCGATCCGGCGGCGATCGGCAGCGATCCCGACGCCTATCTCGCCAAACAGGAAGCCGACATTCCCAATCTTCGGCCGCAGTCGCGGAAGGAGATCGTCTGGGCCTATCCCGCCTCGCGGGCGAAGACCGCGCTCTCGATCGTCTACATCCATGGCTTTTCGGCCGACAAGGCGGAGACGCGGCCGCTCGCCGACGAGGTGGCAAAGGCGCTGCATGCCAATCTCTTCTACACCCGGCTCACCGGGCACGGCCGCGATGGCGCGGCGATGGACCAGGCGAGCGTCGCCGACTGGGTGAACGATCTCGCCGAAGCCATGGCGATCGGCCGCGACATCGGCTCAAAGATCGTCGTCGTTGCCTCCTCGACCGGCGGCACGCTGGCGGCGCTCGGCACGACGATCCCCGGCCTGATGGACGATGCCGCGGGCATCGTGCTGCTGTCGCCGAACTTTGCCGTCAACGATCGCTGGGCGTTCCTTCTCGACCTGCCGTTCGCCCGGGACATCCTGCCGGTTCTCGGCGGCGAGACCTACAGTTTCGAACCCGTCAACGAAGAGCAGGCACGCCACTGGACGACGCGCTACCCGATCGGTGCGCTGGCGCCGATGGCGGCTCTCGTGCGGGCGGTGCGGAGGACCGATTTCACCACCGCCGATGCGCTGCCGCTGCTGGTGTTCTACTCGCAGGCCGACAATGTCGTCGCCCCGGAGGCGACGGAGCGCTTCGCCGCGAACTGGCCGGGCCCCCATCAGGTGGTGGACGTGCCGGTGACGAGCGATGCGTCCAACCACACGCTCGCCGGCGACATCCTCTCGCCGAAGACGACGGACGAACTCGCCGAGCGCATCGTCGCCTGGATCAAGGCGCTGCCGGCCGGCTCGGGGTCAGATACGGCTGGCCCGCGCGAAAACTGAGCGGCCGCGAAGCGTTTCGCCACTGCCGACGCGCCGCATGATGGTTCTCCCATGAAAGCAGCGTTGGGACAGCGACGGCTTCGACGGACCCGGGCCACGGGGACCCGCCGCCCCGCTCATCTCTCGTTGCCGGTGGCCGGCACGTCTGCCGCGGCTGGGCGCAGAAGCGCGGCAAGCTGCCGGGACAGCTTCATACCGACCTCGCGGCCGAGACTTCCTGCCGCCTCGGCGACAAAATCCTGCACACAGGCCATGTCGGGTGGCACGCCGCAGTCCTTCATCGCCAGCAGCTTGCGGGTCGGCGGCGGGCCCAACGGCCGGCCGCTGGCGACGTCGCGCATCGACACGTCGACCCGGAGATGCAGGTCGAACTCCTCTGGCTTTCCACCCTCGCGCGGCGCGACGAAGGCCTGAAGGCTCGGACGCACCAACACATCCACCTTCTCGGAGCGGCTCGCGTTCTCCTGGCGCAGAACCGCGATGATCTTGCCGTCCTCGGCGGCCGGATCACGCAGGGCCTCCGCGGTAAAGAAGTCGGGATCGAGGACTGCGATGGCTCCGCCAGACGAACTGGCAAGCCCATCGTCGCCGGCATTCGACACCAGCGACGCGGCCATCTCGGAAAGCAGGGATCGGGCCGGCCGACCATCGGCGGGCAGAACCTCCGGCCCGGACCGCTCGTAAAGAAACACCACCGCGATGGGTTCGGCCGCCGGTGCCGTCTGGGCGGAGAGGAAAAGGGCGCCGATGCAGACGAGCGTCCGCACGGCACCGTTCGAGGCGGCCATGAACGGCTTGGCGACGGCGCACGGGGTCATGGCAGTTTCGCCTTGTCCGAGGGTTCCGCTTCGTTCTGTCCCGCATCGCCGAGGGTCTTCAGCGCCGCCGCCGCGTCCTTCTGGCCCTGTGCCGCCGCCTTGCGATACCATTCGGCGGCCTTTTCGGGATCCGCCGGGTGGCCGCCGATCCCCTCCTCGTGGAAGAGGCCGAGCATGTATTGCGCGTCGGGCTGGCCCTGCTCCGCCGCCCGCTGCAGCCATTCGCTTCCCTCGTCGAACTGCCGCTCCTGCGTCAGAGCGAGGCCGAGATAGAACTGCGCCGAGGCGTGTCCCTTCGTCGCCGCGATACGGTACCAGCGCCGAGCCTCCGCGGCGTCGCTCCCGACGCCGTTGCCGGTCCGATAGGCGTTGCCGAGGTCGAAGGCGGCGGGTGGATATCCGCCCTCGGCAGCATTGCGAAGGCTGGCAAAGCCGCGCGGCGGGTCGGCCTTGGTCCCGAGACCTTCGGCATAGATCCGCGACAAGCGGTAATCGGCCCGCGCCATGCCGTGTTCGGAGGCCTTTTCGTACCATCGGATCGCCGTCGGCCAATCCTGCCCGACACCTTCTCCAAACGCATAGGCTTCGGCGAGGTTGTATTCGCCCTGAGCATCGCCCGCCTCGGCCGCCTTGCGGAACCAAGTCGCGGCCGTTTCCAGATCCTTCGGCACGCCGATCCCGGCGGCATGAATGCTGCCGAGATTGTTTGCGGCATCGGCGACGCCCTGATCGGCCGCCTTCTCCATCCAGGCGATGCCGGCGGCAGCGTCCGGCGGGGCGCCCCGGCCGTTGACGAGGGCGATGCCGAGAGCGTTCTGCGCCGCGGCATGGCCATCGCCCGCCGCCTTGCGGAACTGCAGAACCGCGAGTTCGTCGAAGACCATCGCGTCGGAGAGGATCTGCCCGTAGCGATAGACGAGATCGCTGTCCTCAGGCCCGGCGCGCGCCGCGTCCTGGCACTTCAGCACCGCGTCGCCGATCTTGCGGCGGTCGGCCCGCGCCTCGTCGATCATTGCGAGACACGTCGTCTTCAGTGCCGCGGCATCCTCCGGCACAGGCTTTCCGCCCTCCTTCGAGGGACCCGCACCGTCGGGCGATGTCGCCTGCGCCTCCGGCCGTGGCGCCGCCGTGCCGGTCGCCTGCGCGGCCGCCGCGCCCGTCATGCTTGCCGCCACGACGAGCCCCGTCGCGATGATCCGTATCGCACTGGCGGTCGCTCGCGCCCAGGAGCTGCCAAGGCTGGCAAGATCGCGTGTGCATGAAGGCATGGCGCAGATTTCCCTTACGGAATATCTCGGCCATCATGGTGGTTTTTGCGCTGCTGTCCAGCAAGAGTGCCGGCGGGCGGCATCACATCGACGGGAGAGCGGCGCTCGGCCGCTCCCCCTCCAGGTCAGCCGCCTTCGTTGGCGACCGCCAGCTGATAGGTCTCCGGCACGAAGCGATAGCCCCCGTCCGGCAGCTTCTCGGCATAGCCGATCGCCGGGAACGGCATGTGATAGCCGATGAACGGGATGCGTTCCGCGGCGATCCTGTCGAAGATGCGCTTGCGCGTTTCGATCGCCATCGCCGGGTCCATGTCGAAGCCGACCTTCCAGTCGGGCTTCTGCAGCGAGGCGACGAAATGGTTCGCGGTATCGGCCGTCAGCATCAGCCTCTGGCCCTGCGAGTTCAGCTCGAACACCATGTGGCCCGGCGTATGGCCCGGTGCGTCGAGGGCGGTGATGCCGGAAACGACGCTGTCGCCGCCCTTCAGGAAGGTCATTTTGTCCTTCAGCGGGACGACGAAGTTCTCGACCGTCTTCGCCATCCCGGCCTTCTCGCCGTTCTTTGCCTCGTCGGAGGTCCACCATTCGAACTCGCGCGCGCCGGTGGCATAGCGGGCGTTGGGAAAGGTCGGCCTGCCGCCGGTCATCAGACCGAGGACATGGTCGGGGTGGAGATGGGTGAGGACGACGATGGTGACCGCCTCGGGGCCGTATCCGGCCGCCGCCATGCGCTCGACCAGCTTGCCGTAGCCGCTCTCCTTGCCGCTTTCGCCGAAACCGGTGTCGAACAGGATCAGATTGTCGTCGAGCTCGACGAGGACCGGCGTGAAGCCGTTGACGTAACGGGTTTGCGGCAGGAAATTTGCCCGCAACAACGCTGCCATCTCTTCCTGGCTGCGGTCGGCGCCGAAAGTCGGGTGGGGTCCGTCGCCGTGGCGGGCGCCGTCGAGGATCGTGGTGATGCGCGCTTCGCCGAGGGCGAAGCGTTGCCAGCCTGGTGTCATGACGTTGGCCTTTTCGATGGAAGTTTCGACGGCGGCATCGCGGTGCGTCTCGTCTGCCCTGGCCGAACGGGGCCCGGCGCCGCGCAGTGCCGCGAGGATGCCGCCTGCGGTCAGGAAAAGTTTTAGGGCGCGGCGCCGGCTGGGGCCAGGCGTGGCTTCGGGGATGCGGGTCATCTCGGGTCTCCTTGCGATCGTCCGCGCTTCGTCCGGCTGCGGCACGTCGGTTTCTCGGCAGGTGGAGCCGATCCGAAACATCAGCCCCTCACGCGATCCGCATCTCACGGGGACCGACCTGAGCGCACGATCGGAGCTGACCTGATCCCTGATGCCGCGAAAGCGGGATCCGATGCCCGGCCTCACCGCGTCTCGGTCAGATGCTTCAGCCGCTCGAAGATGAAGTCGACGAACAGCCGCACCGCCGGCAGCATCGCCCGCCGGGAGGTGAAGGCGATGTGGAAGACCGCGTCCGGGCCACGCCAACTGGGCAGCAGCCTCGACAGCCGCCCATCCCGTTCATAGGGCTTGACGACCGCATCCGGCAGGAAGGCGACCCCGATCCCGCCCACCGCCGCCGTTAGGAGGGCGGCGACGCTGTTCGAGGCAAGCCGCGGCTCGATCCTGAGGCGGCGTTCCTCGCCGTTCGGCCCGACCACCGCGAGAACCTCTTCGGGATGGCTCTCGTCGCGGCCGAGAAACGGCAGTCGGCGCAGATCCTCCGGTTCCGAGAGAGGCTGCGCCGACAGGGCGAGCGACGGGTTCGCGACGAAGACGTTCCGAACCGATCCGAGCCGCTTGACGACGTAATCGCTCTCGCCGGAAAAGTCCGAGCGCGATCTCACGGCGATGTCGATCCGATCCTCGATCAGGTCGTAGCGCCGATTGCTGACGATCAGCTGCACCCTGACCTTCGGATGTTGCGTCAGGAAGAACGGCAGATCCTCGGAGATGGTGTTGGCCGGCCCGCCGGGCGGCACGGCCACCCGAATCAGCCCGCGCGGCTCGCCGGCAAGGCGCGCGGCCGCCCGCTCGGCTTCATCGAGTTCGTGTCTTGCGGAATGTGCGTGGCTATAGACGTCGCGGCCGATCTCCGTGAGTTCGAAGCGGCTCGAGCTGCGCTCGATCAGCCGCACGTCCAGGCGCTGTTCCAGGCGGCGCAGCCTTCGGCTGAGCACAGACTTGGCGACGCCCATCTCGCGGGCGGCGGCGCTGAGGCCGCGGTTTTGCACCACCGCCTCATAGAAATAAAGATCGTCGAAGGAACCCGGCATGGCGTTCTCATTGTGGAACGAGGCGTCGCGTCAACGGCGCTGGCGGGGACGGCGTTCCAACTTACGTCTCGTGCATCAGCCGACACGGACGAGAAGCCTTCCCGCTCCGCGCGAAAATCGGCCCACCATCGAGACGATCCCGTCTCGAGCGCAATTCGAGAAGTTCGAAAGGCAACAGCCATGAAAACCGTCTCCATACTCTCCGCCGCAGTGCTTTCCACCGGCCTGATCGCCGGCCCGGGCCTTGCCTCGGCCGCGCCCCTTCACGTCACGGGTGCTCCCTACAACGACAAGGTCGATCCGCAGAACCTCGCGCCGATCGAGAACCAGCCGACGCCCCGCGACGTGATGATCCCAGGCTCCAGCGCCTCGCAGCGCCTCTATGCTGCGCAGGTCCGCGAGACCGTCGAAGCTTCGCCGGGCAAGGGCTTCCACCGCGCCGAACGCGAGGATGCGACGTCCTCCGCGTACGTCCCGGGATCGGAAGCCACCTTCTGAACCTCCAAGAAGCACAACCGACATCCGCGGCGTGAATCCCGCGGGAGAAAACAAGCGCGGCCGTCATCGGCCGCGCCTTTTTTCGCAGTTGACGATCGCCAGGCCCGGGGTCCATGAAAAGCGCGCTTCTTCGACTTCGATCCGGTGGCGGGATCCCGCCCCTCAGCCAACCCGCTCGCAGCCTCCTTGGCGGTCATTTCTCCGGACGCGCGAGCGACCGCACCAACCGGACCGGCCAGTGCCGGGAACCGGGCGGCAGCGATCCGCACAGGCTCAACACGCGTGAAACGCATCGTCCCGATCGTCCTTGCCGTCGCGCTGTTCATGGAGAACATGGACTCGACCGTCATCGCGACGTCGCTGCCGGTCATCGCCGACGACATCGGAACCAGCCCGATCGCCCTGAAGCTCGCCTTGACCAGCTACTACGTCGCGCTGGCGATTTTCATCCCGATTTCCGGGCGAATGGCCGACCGCTTCGGCGCGCGGCTGATCTTCCGTCTGGCGATCGGCGTGTTCATGGCCGGATCGCTCGCCTGCGCCACGGTGAATTCGCTGGAAGGCTTCGTCGCCGCGCGGTTCCTGCAGGGCATGGGCGGGGCGATGATGACGCCGGTCGGCCGGCTCTTGCTGGTGCGCGCGGTGCCGAAGTCCAATCTCGTCGACGCCATGGCCTGGTTCACCATTCCGGCGTTGATCGGCCCGCTGCTCGGCCCGCCGATCGGCGGCGCCATCGCCACCTATGCGGACTGGCGCTGGATCTTCCTGATCAACCTGCCGATCGGCATCACTGGAATCTACCTCGCCGGCCGCTATCTGCCCTGGATCGAGACGCTGCCGTCGATGCGCTTCGACATCCCCGGCTTCCTGCTCTCCGGCTTCGCCTGCGCCGGTCTGGTCTTCGGGCTCTCGGTCGTCTCGCTGCCGGCGCTGCCGCCGATCATCGGCGTCGCGATGGCGACGGCGGGGCTCGTCGCGGGCGTCTTCTTCGTCCTGCATGCGCGGCGCGCGGCCGATCCTCTGCTGCGGCTGACGCTGCTGAAGGTTCCGACGCTGCGGGCGGCGATCGTCGGCGGCTCGATCTTCCGGGTCGGTTCGGGCGCCGTGCCCTTCCTCCTGCCTTTGATGCTGCAGATCGGCTTCGGCTACACGCCGCTGCAGTCCGGCCTGACCACCTGCCTGTCGATCGGCGGGGCGATGATGATGAAGTTCCTCGCCAAGCCGATCCTCAATCGTTTCGGCTTTCGAACCACCCTCGTCGCGACGGCGCTGATCGGCGGCGGCATGACGGCGCTGATCGGCTTCTTCCGGCCCGACACCGCCATCGTCCTGGTCCTTCTGGCGCTGCTGGTCGGCGGCTTCTTCCGCTCCTTGTTCTTCACCTCGATCAACACCCTCGCCTTCGCCGACGTCTCGAACCGGGAATCGGGCGATGCCACCGCGATGATTGCGGCGATCCAGCAGGTTTCGGTGGCGATGGGCGTGGCGCTGGCGGGCGGCGTGCTCGAGGCGGGCATGGTGCTCGCCGGCAGCGACACCGTCAGCCTGGCCGACTTCACCCTCGCTTTCGCCGTGGTGGGCGTGGTCACGGCCGCCTCGGTCTTCGCCTTCCTCGCCCTTCCGGCCAATGCCGGCGACGAAGTCGCAGGTCGGCGCGTCGCCGCCGAATAGCGCCGCGCCTCAAGCACGGCCGAAGCTCCGCCGCCGGGTGGAGACGTCAGCCGAGCGGGCCGGCCTCCTCGTCGTCCTCGGCGATTTCCTCCGCCGGCTCGTCACGGGCGAGATTGAGGCCCTTGAAACCCTTGGCGAGGATATAGAGCTCCACCGAGCCCTCGCGCGACGCCGGCGGCTTGACGTGATGGATCGAGGTGAAGTTCCGCTTCAGCAGCGTCAAAAGGTCGTTCTCGGTCCCGCCCTGGAAGGTCTTGGCGAGGAAATGCCCGCCGGGCTTCAGGGTGCGGATGGCAAAATCCGCCGCGACTTCGCACAGATGCATGGTGCGAAGGTGATCGGTGCGCCGATGCCCGGTGGTCGGTGCCGCCATGTCGGAGAGGATGACGTCCGGCGCTCGGCCGAGGGTCTCGATCAGCTTCTCCGGCACGCCGTCGTCGAGGAAGTCCAGTTCGAGGATGACGGCACCGGTCACCGGCTCGACGGGCAGATAGTCGATGCCGACGACCGAAATATGCTCATTGGTCGACTTCACCCGGTCGACGGCGACCTGCGTCCAGCCGCCGGGAGCCGCGCCGAGATCGACCACCGCCTGGCCGGGCTTGAAAAGCTTGTAGCGGTCGTCGATCTCGATCATCTTGTAGGTGGCGCGCGAACGGTAGCCGTCGGCCTTGGCGCGGCGAACATAAGGATCGTTCAACTGCCGCTCGAGCCAGCGCCGTGACGAGGCCTTCACGCCGTGCTTCTTCTTGACCCGGACGGTCATGCCCCGATCGTCGCCGCGTCCCGCCATCAGTTGGCCCGCCTTCCGTCGCGCCGACGCCAGACCCCGTCGGCGACCATCATTTCGGTCAAGATACCCTCCCTGAGGCCGCGATCGGCGACCCGCAGCGCCGGCGCCGGCCAGACCCGGCGGATCGCTTCGAAGATGGCGCAGCCGGCCAGCACGAGATCGGCCCGGTCAGAGCCGATGCAAGGGTTGGCGACGCGCTCTTCGAAGCTCCAGCCGGCGATCGTCTTGACCAGCGTGTCGGACTCCTCGTCGGTGAGCCAGAGCCCGTCCACCTGGCGCCGGTCGTAGCGCTCGAGACCGAGATGGACGCCGGCCAGCGTGGTCACCGTGCCGGAGGTTCCCAGGAGGTGGAAATGCTCGGTGCCGACCAGATCGGCCAGTTGGTCCCGCCCCGGGAATGCCTCGATCATCGCCACGGTCTCGGCGACCATCGTCTCGAAGAGCTCAGGCGTGACGTTGCGCCCGCCATGGCGTTCGGCAAGCGTCACGACGCCGACCGGCAGCGAGGTCCAGGCGACAATGCGGCTGGCCAGCCGCCGCGTGTACGGGCCCCTGAGATCGAGAAGCGCGATCTCCGACGACCCGCCGCCGATGTCGAACAGGACGGCGCCCCGCGCCTTGCGGTCGATCAGCGAACCGCAGCCGGAGACGGCCAGCCGCGCCTCGGTCTCACGCGGGACGATGTCGAGGGAAAGGCCGGTGCGCGCGGCGACTTCCTCGATGAACTCCGCTCCGTTCGCCGCCGCCCGGCAGGCCTCGGTGGCGATCAGCCACGAGCGGTCGACCTCGCGCGCCGAGATCTTCTGGGCGCAGACGGCGAGTGCCGCGGCCGCCCGGTCCATCGCGCCGCGCGACAGGCTTCCCGTCCGTCCCAGCCCTTCGCCGAGCCGGACGATGCGCGAGAAGGCATCGATCACCCGGAATTGCCCCGGCCGGGTCGGAACCGCGATCAGCAGTCGGCAATTGTTCGTGCCAAGGTCGAGCGCCGCATAGACCGGCGCCGGGTTGGCCTCGCGTCTCGCTTCGGTTCTTGAATCAGAAGGGCTGGTCCGCGCGGGCTTCTGCGCTGCGTAGGACACAGCTTTCCCGGCCGCGCCCGGTGCTTCCGGGCGGTTCTGGGGCGATGCATCACCGGCGGGCGAATCGCTGCGTCGGATGCGCCGATATTTTCGGGCACCGCGCGGCGTCGCGACCGGGCCGGACGTCTCCGTCTGGACTGGGGCTGCGGCAACTGCGCCAGACTTCTTCCGCCCTTTGCGGCGACGCCGGCGCTGCCGCTTGGTCAGCCGCGCCTCGTCCTCCTCCTTGGGCTTCGTCGTCTCGTGCTCGTGGCCGTGCGTCGCGCCGCCGCCCGGCTCGCTGGACGGCTTCTGGTGATGCTCCGCGCGACCGGCGCCGCCGCCACGCCGATTCTCGGCGTCGACGGCAAAACTTTGACGAGCTATGCGCGGCTGATGCCGATATCTCCCCGCTTCATCATGGTCACTCACACGATCTCTCCGGCGCGGAACTGCCTCTGGAGCGTTCCTCGGCGCCTTTCGTTACTTACGTCACCGCCAGTGTAACAGCCGATAGGGGAAGCACAAGGGCGGCAGGCGCCCCCCCCCCGCCTCGTCGTCCGGGGATCGACGAGCGCGATGCGCCGCCGGCGGCAACCCGAACATTCGGTCAGATCTTGTGCGGCGCCGAGCCGATCTCTTTGCTCAGGCATCCAATGACTTGCCCCGGCATGATCGGGCCGCGGATCGGGCCCATTCGACGAATCGCGCGGCAAGGTGCGAATCGATGCGGCTCGGCCTACAATCCCCGGCCATGGCACCCAACATTCTCTCGATCCCGCCCGGCCGGCCGTTCCTCAAGACCCTGGCGGCAGGGCTGCTTTCGGGACGGATCGTCGAGAGCTTCCGCTATGACGGCGATCCGCTGGCGCTGGCCGGGGTCACCGTCTACGTGCCCAGCCGGCGCGCGGCGCGCAGCCTTTCCAGCGCATTCACCCAGGTGCTCGGGGAGAGATTCGGCGTCCGCTCGGCGATCCTGCCGAAGATCCGGCCGATCGGCGAGGGCGACGAGGCGGCGATCTTCGCCACCAGGGAGAGTTCGGCGGGCACGATGCTGCCGGCGATGCCCGAGCTGGAGCGCCGGCTCGCCCTTGCCCGGCTCGCCCGCCAATGGCGCCGCCTCGCCGAGAGCGCCGCCACAGCGGCGCTTTCCGGCGAGCCGGCGGAGGCACTGTCGGAGCGCCCCGCCTCCGCGGCAGAGGCGCTGGCGCTCGCCGGCGATCTCGGCACCCTTCTCGACGAGATCGAGACCGAAGGCACCTCCTTCGCCAAGCTCGCCGGCCTTGCCCCGGACGCGCTGGCCGCCTGGTGGCAGACGACCCTGTCCTTTCTCGAAATCGTCACCGAGCACTGGCCGGAGCATCTGAAGCAGCGCGGCGTTACCAGCGAGGCCGCCGCCAAGAACGTCTGGCTGCGGTCCGAGGCCGCGCGGCTTCTGTCGGGCGAGGCCAAGGGCCCGGTGATCCTCGCCGGCTCGACGGCAACCGCGCCGGCGACGCTCGACCTCATGCATGCGGTGGCGAACCTTGCCGAAGGTGCGCTGGTCCTGCCCGGCCTCGACCGGCACATCGGCGAGGTGGGCTTTGCGGCGATCGATCGCGACGTCTCGATCGCCGCGCCCGGCCATCCGCAATACGGCCTGAAACGGATCCTGACGCGCTTCGCCCTGCCGCCCGAGGCCGTGCGGCATCTCGACGAGGACCTCTCGCCGGCCCTGGCGCGGCGCGAAGCCTTCCTCGCCAGCGCCCTTCGCCCCGCCGAGACGACGGCGCTCTGGGCCGAGGAGGCGCCGGCATTCGGCCGGGATGCCCTAGGCCGGGAGGTTCTGGACGACGTCGCCTTGATCGAGGCGGGCGAGCCGCGGATCGAGGCGCTCGCCATCGCCGCCGCCATGCGCGAGGCCCTGGAGCAACCCGAAGCCAAAGTCGCGCTGATCACCCCGGACCGGCGGCTGGCACGGCGCGTTCTCGCCGAACTCGAACGCTTCGGCATCACCGCCAACGATTCCGCCGGCCGGCCGCTCGGCACGACGGCGCCCGGAAAGCTGCTTTCGGCGGCCTTGAAGGTGGCGCTGGAGCCCGGCGATCCCGTCGCCCTGCTCGGCCTCCTCAAGCATCCGCTCTGCCGGCTCGGCTGCAAGGCGATCGATGCCCGCAACGCCGCCCGCGCCATCGAACTGATCGCCATTCGGGGAACCGTCGACGTCGCCGACGGCGCAAGGCTCGGCGAGATCGTCAACCGCCGCATAGAGGCGATCGAAACGCTCCCCGCCGGCGAAGTCGGGCGGCTTCTGACCCGCCCTGCCCGCAACGTCAAAGCCGCCGAATACGAGGCCGCCCGGCGCTTCGCCGAGGATTTCGCGGCGGCACTGAGGCCTCTGGCGGCGCTTCGTGGCACAGAGCCACGCGAGATCGCCGACTACGCCGTGCCTCTCACCGAAGCCCTGGAGGCCTTGGCGCGGGACGAAAAGGGCGCGCCGAGCGAACTCTATGCCGGCGAGAACGGTGCGGCGCTGGCGGAGTTTCTGGCAAAGCTCGTCGCCGCGCCGCAGACGGGCTTCGCCTTTCCGGCCGAGGAGCTTCCCGACGCGGTCGAGACGTTGATCTCCGGCGTCACGGTGAAGCCCCGCGGCGGCCTTTCGGCCCGGGCCTTCGTCCTCGGCACGCTGGAGGCGCGGCTCGAAAGCGTCGACGTGGCGATCCTCGGCTCGCTGAACGAGGGGGTGTGGCCGGCCGGGGCGACGAGCGGCGCCTTCCTGTCGCGGCTGATGCGCCGGGAGATCGCCCTCGATCCGCCCGAGCGTCGTGTCGGCCTTGCCGCCCACGACTTCTGGATGGCGATGGGCGCCCGGCACGTCGTCCTCACACGGTCGCGCCGCATGGACGGAGCGCCGACGATCGCCTCGCGGCTGCTGCAGCGGGTGACGACGCTCGCCGGCGCCGACGCCACCGGCAAGATGAGCGAACGCGGCGAGGCCTATGTCGCGGCGGCCGAAGCGCTGGAGACGGCAGATGATCGCCCGCGCATCGCCCGGCCGCAGCCGCGCCCGCCGGTCGAGACGCGGCCCCGGCGCTATTCGGTCACCGAGGTCGAGACGCTGATCCGCGACCCCTACGCCGTCCATGCCAGGCGCATCATGAAGCTCGACGCCCTGCCGCCGCTGATGCGGGCGCCGCACGCGCGTGAGCGGGGCGAACTGATCCATGCCATCGTCGCCGATTTCGTCCTCAAGGCGATTGATCCGGAGGAGCCGGAGGCGGCCGAGGAGCTGCGGCTGATCGCCGAGGAGCATTTTGCCCGCGCAGCCCTGCCGGGCGACGTCGCCGCGGTCTGGTGGCCGCGGATCATCGGCACGACGGCGCGGTTCCTCGAATGGGAGAAAGAGCGCAATGCGGCGGTGCGCGAACGGCTTGCGGAGCGCTCGGGGCGAAGCGAGTTTCCCGCCATCGGCGTGACGCTGTCCGGCCGCTCGGACCGCATCGACCGACTGGCCGACGGATCGATCGTCATCCTTGACTTCAAGACCGGCACCAAGCCTTCGGTGAAACAGGCGCGCACGCTCCTGTCACCGCAGCTGGCTCTGGAAGGCGGCATGGCGATGCGCGGCGACTTCGAGGGCACGAGCCCCGGCGAGACCATCGCCGACCTCGTCTATGTCCGCTTGCGCGAGCGCGAACTGAAGAGCGAGGGGCTGGAAACACCCGGCACGAAAACCACGCTGCCTTGCGATCCCACGGAGCTGTCCGACAAGGCGATGCGGCGCTTCGAGGGGCTGGCGGCGCTGTTCCTCAAGGAGGAAACCGCCTTCGCCTCGCGCACCCGCCCCATCCTCGCCGGCGACTTTACCGGCGATTACGACCATCTCGCCCGGGTGAAGGAATGGTCGGTCTCGGGCGGGGAAGACGACGAGGGAGAAGCCGAATGACCGGTTCCGCAAACGCTCCTCTCGGCTTCTATGTTGATGCCGAAACCAAGCGGCGGCAGGCGATCGCCTCGGACCCTGAGCGCTCGGTCTTCGTCTCGGCCAATGCCGGCTCGGGCAAGACCCACGTCCTCACCCAGCGGGTGGTGCGGCTGCTTCTGTCGGGCGTCGACCCGTCGAAGATCCTCTGCCTCACCTTCACCAAGGCGGCGGCGGCGGAAATGTCCGCCCGTGTCTTCGCGAGGCTCGGCGCGTGGGCGACGATGCCCGGCGAGGCGCTGGCCGAGGTCCTGGCGAAGCTGGAAGACGGCCGGCGGCCGGACGTAAGGAGGCTCGGCGAGGCGCGCCAGCTCTTCGCCCGCGCCCTGGAGACGCCGGGCGGGCTGAAGATCCAGACGATCCACGCCTTCTGCGAGGCGATCCTCCACCAGTTCCCGCTGGAGGCTGACGTTCCCGGCCATTTCGCGGTGATGGAGGAGGCCGAGGCGGCAAGGCTCCTCGCCGAGACGCGCAAGCGGCTTCTGACGGGCTCGGCACGATTGCCGCAGCCGGAGGCGCGGCGGCTCGCCGACGCCTTTGCCGAGGCGCTCCAGACCGGCGGCGAGTTTGGCCTCGACAGGCTGCTCGCCGACATCGCCTTCAAGCGCGACGATCTCGCCCGGCATCTGGAAGAGGCCGGCGGGCTGGACGAAGCGATCGGGCTGTTGGCCCGCGCGCTCGGCGTCGACGATGCCGAAACCGAAGAGCCGATCCTCCTTTCGGCGCTGGACTGCCCGCATCTCGATCGGGCAACCTGCGAGACCATGAGGATCGCCGCGCTGGCCTCGAAATCGACCTCGGACGCTAAGTTCGCCGAGCGGCTTCAGCTCCTCGTCGACGCGCGCGCGGCGCCCCAGGAGCGCTTTGCCGCCTATCGCGCCTTCGGCCTGGATTCGAAGGGCGAGGTCCGCGGTTCTCTTCGAGGCCTCGTCACCAAGGCCGTCGCGGAATTCGTCCCCGATTTCCTGGAGCGCGTCCAGGCGGCGGGCGGGCGGGCGAAAGTCATCGAAGAGCGCCTCGCGACGCTGAGGCTCTACCGCGCCAGCCGCGCGGCGCTCGTGATTACCGACGCCTTCGAACGGGAATATGCCGCTTTGAAGCGCCGTCGCGGGCGGCTCGACTTCACCGACCTCATCGCCCACACCGCCGATCTCCTGTTGCGGTCGGAGGCGGCGAGCTGGGTCCACTACAAGCTCGACAAGGGGATCGACCACATTCTCATCGACGAGGCGCAGGACACCAGCCCGCGCCAGTGGCAGGTGATGCGCGAACTCGCCGAGGAGTTCTTCGCCGGCGTCAGTGGCCACAATCGCCAGCGCACCCTGTTTGCCGTCGGCGACGAGAAGCAGTCGATCTATTCCTTCCAGGGCGCCTCGCCGCACATGTTCGACGAGGAGCGACGGCGGGTCGAAAGGCGGGCCGGGGGGGCCAGCATTCCCTTCGAGGCGATCCAGCTCAACCGCTCCTTCCGCACGGTGGAGACGGTGCTGGCCGCCGTCGACCGGGTGTTCGCCGATCCCGCCAACCGCAAGGGCCTGTCGGCCGGCGACGAGGCGCCCGCCCACTCCGCGGCGCGGCGCGACGGGCCGGGTCTCGTCGAGGTCTGGCCGGCCTTTCAGGCGAGGACGCAGGAAGAGCCCGACGACTGGACGAAACCCCTCGACGTCGAGCCGGAGAGCTCGCCCGCCCACCGCCTCGCCGGCCGGATCGCCGACCAGATCGCTGCCTGGCTCGGCGATCCGATCACGGTGAAGGGCGAGCGGCGCGCTCTGACCCCCGGCGACGTCATGGTGCTGGTCCGAAAGCGCTCCGGCTTCGGCGCGGCGCTGGCGGCGGCGCTCAGGGACCGGCATGTCGCCGTCGCCGGCACCGATCGGCTGGCCATCACCGACCACATCGCCATCGAGGATCTGATGGCGCTCGGCCGGGTGGCGGCGAATTTCGACGACGACTTGTCGCTCGCGAGCGTCCTGAAGAGCCCGCTCTTCGACTTTTCCGACGACGAGCTGATGGCTCTGGCTCTGTCCCGCGACGGCTCGCAGCCGATGTCGCTGGCCTTGCGTCTTCTCGCCGACGAGGCGAAGGGGCCGGCCCGCCTGCCCGGCTTCGTGCCGGACGGCGCACCGGCGACGGCGCTGCTCGCTAAAGCCCGACAGGCAATTGCCCGGCTCGACGAATTGCGCGCCCGGGCGGGCTTTCAGGGCGTCTTCGAATTCTACGCGCGCATTCTCGGGCCGGAGGGCGGGCGGCGGGCGCTGGTCTCGCGGCTCGGCCGCGACGCCGGCGAGGTGATCGACGCCTTCCTCGATCTCGCTTTGGCCAAGGAAGAGGCGGGCGTCGCCGGTCTCGACGCGTTCCTCGCCGAACTCGCCGACAGCCCGCCGATCCTGAAGCGCGAGCTCGGCCACGGCCGCGGCGAAGTGCGGATCCTGACGGTGCATGCCTCCAAGGGGCTCGAGGCGCCGGTGGTCTTCCTGGTCGATCCGGGGTCGGCGCCGTTCTCGGCCAGCCACGGTGCCAGCCTGATCGCCTGGGAGGCGATGCCGGGCGTTCATCACGGCGGGGCGCCGGGCTTCCTCTGGTGCCCGACCAAGGAGCTGCGCAACGCCGCGGTGGGCGAGTTGAAGGCAACGGAAAAGGAACGCGCCGAGGACGAGTATCGCCGGCTTCTCTATGTCGGCATGACCCGGGCCGCCGACCGCCTGGTCGTCTGCGGGCTCGCCCCCCAGCGCGGGCCGAACGAAGCGACCTGGCTGCAACGCGTCGCATCGGCGCTGGAAAGCGAGGCGGAAAGCGTCCTCGACGCGTCCGGCGAGACGATCGCTCTGCGGCTCGGCGCAGCGCCCGGCGGCGAAAAGCTCGCTCCCGAACGGCGGGCGTCGCCGCCCGTCCCAGACTTGCCGCTGTCGAAGCTGCCGGCGGAGGTTCTGCCGCCGCGCCCGCTCTCGCCTTCCGTGGCCGGCACGGCTGCGGAGCTGTTGCCCGAGGCGGACATCGGCCCCGAGCCCGACGAAGAGGCCGAAGCTCCCCCGGCGGCGCCGGCGCCTTCGCCGGTTCTCTCAGTGAGTGCCGCCCCGTCTTTCGCGATCCGCCGCGGCCTCGCCGCCCACCGCATGCTGGAGCTTCTGCCCGATGTCCCGGCAGTCGAGCGCGACGCCGCCGCCCGGCTGATCCTGTCCGCCCTCGCCCAGGATCTTCCGGCGAAGGACCGCGAGCAGCTGGCCGAATCGGTCCTGGCGGTCATGGCAGAGCCGGCCTTCGCGCCGATCTTTGCCGCCGGCAGCCGGGCCGAGGTGGCGGTCGCGGGCGAGGTGGAACTGCGCGGCCGGACCTTCACCGTCAACGGCACGATCGACCGCCTTGCCGTGACCGGGGACAGGGTTCTGATCGTCGACTACAAGACCAACCGGCCGCCGCCGGAGGAACTCTCGGCCGTGCCGCAGCCCTATATCCTGCAGCTCGCGCTCTACCGCGCGATGATCGCCCCGCTCTATCCGGGACGGCGCGTCGAGGCGGCACTGATCTTCACCGAGGCGCCGCGGCTCATCGCCGTCCCCGCCGAGCGGCTCGACGCGGCCCTCGCCGGCCGGGCCGCCGTTTCCCATGCGGCGACACCGCGTTCGCCGAACGCGGACCTTGCTTGAATTGCCCTCCCGCGAGGGCTACCTAGGCAATGAAACATTTGACAGGAGCCGAACATGGCGACGAAGAAAGTCGATACCCAGAGTTTCACGACCGACGTCCTCGAAAGCGGCAAGCCGGTGGTCGTCGACTTCTGGGCCGAGTGGTGCGGGCCTTGTAAGATGATCGGGCCGAGCCTCGAGGAAATCTCCGAGGAGATGGCCGACATCGAGGTGGCCAAGGTCAACATCGACGAGAACCCCGACCTCGCCGCCAAGTACGGCGTGCGCTCGATCCCGACGCTGCTTCTGTTCAAGAACGGCGAGCCGGCGGCGGTGCAGGTCGGCGCCCAGTCGAAGTCCAAGCTGGTCGACTGGATCAAGGGCGCGGCTTAAGCGCCTGAAACATTTCGGTGAGTGCCGAAGAGGGCTCGCGCGACAGGCGCGGGCCTTTTTGTCACAGTGCATTCAGAAATTGCAGGGCTAGCGGCAGAACCGTTTAAAATCCTCGAAGGTTACCCCTTCTTCCTGAATGCCTAGACCTCCTGCGATAATGGGGTCTCCAGTTTCTGGATAAAATACGATCGACGTGAAGAGCCGTCGAATTGTGATATCACCGGTCGGATGTGTCACGAAAACGTACCCGCAGACCGCTCCAGCATTTCCGTCTTTTCGATTGGACAGGAACTCGACACTGGTCGGGAACTCGAGTGCATCCTTCAACTTCCGCTCGATAACGCGTTCAGCTCTTTTCTGACTCCCGACAGTAGAACGAGATTGCTTAGCCGCGGAAGATGCACGGTCGACGCTGCTTTCTACCGCTGCGGCTTCGCGGCCAACCCCCACATCCCCTTGCGTTCCGTTTGAGAAGTTTGCCGTTCCTCGTGCGGAGGTCAAGTCAGCCTGCAACTTCGCCGTGAAGCTCGCGCTGCGCCCGTCGGAGCATCTAACGGCTGGGGCACGAATGGTACGATACTGATCAGTGGTGTAGCGACCGGCGCATGTCGTTCCTCGCTCAGACTGAAGCCGAACCTCACCGTTGAATGGCGGACCGTAAGTGGAGCCCGTAAAAAGCTCCCCCTGAGTGGTTCGCACGGAGACAGGAAGTGATATCGGAGAAGCGCAGGATGCAAGTGACGCGACGCTGAGGAGCAAGCAGAGTTTGTTGATACGCATGATCACGAGATGGACGAATTGATGCCTGAATCGAGCCATAATTCGAGTGGCGCGACATTGAAAGCCCGAGTGACCGGCGACGTGGCGTTTTGGTCGATGCGAGTTGCAATGATACCGCTTCTGGCCCTGGGGATAGTCACCGTGGAGGGTCGGCTGGCTGCGGCGGCCCCCCTCCCGCGTTACGATCCTCCAGGCTACTGTATGCAGGTCGCGGATGTCGTCGGTGGTTCCTCACAGATCCTGAATACGTGCATCGGGCAGGAACAGGAGTCCTATGACTGGCTGAAGGCGCGATGGTCTGGCATCCCAGAGCGCATGCAGGCCTATTGCGATGATGTCGCTCGCGCTGTCGGGGGCACGTATCAGATCCTGGAGACTTGTCTCGAGCAGGAGGCGGAAGCCGATAGATCGATGCCGAAGTTTGAGTTCTAGCAAAGAGAGGGAGCGTCGTCTTCGGCGTCGAGGCGAGCGGCGGGACACCGACGAGGGCGTTGCAGACAAGCACTTTCGCCTGCCAGGAAGAAAGTGGAGTACGGTAACGTCGATGCCTCCGTCCTGTCGTCCCTGACCTCGGTCACATGTGCCGTCAATGCAGGGGCATTTCTTCAGCACAGGATTGCGCGGCGACCTCCATCGCTTTGCCGGCGGACAGTGATGTTGTGCCCGTTTAGCCGCCCTAGATTGTACGAGATTTGGATTACCCCTCGCCCTTCTGGAGGACGAAAATCTGTCCGCCTTCCTCGCCCGCGTCTTTGCCGCGCTCTTCGGCGGCCTCCTGTTCAGCCAGTCGGCTGAGTTCAGCCAGCAATATCTGCAGCGACTCGGCGGCGCGGCGGACGAGATGAAGGTCGTCGTCGAACGGTTCGAGGAGAGTGCGCGGGCCGCCGATCTCGCCCCGGAGGCGGCAATCGAGCGGCTGAAGCGAAACGCCGACGACATCGCCGCGCGACAGGGCACGGATGCCGAGGCGAACCGCGAACGCTACGCCGCCCTGGAGCGACGCTACCGCGATCTCATCGGCACCACCCCGCTGTTCCGGCCGTTCGAGATCGTCGTCGATCCGGACTGGTCGATCGCCGGGCGGGCGGCCGAGGACTATCGCCCGGCCATTCCCGCGACCGGCGACGGCATCATCCTCGCTCTCGCCGGCTTCGTCCTCGGCTGGGGGTGCGGCGGCGGCGCCCATGGCGCCGCGGCGATGGCGAGGCGCCGTCGGGAGAAGCGCGCTTCGGCGGCCGATTCGAAGGCCGACATCATCGCGTGAGGGTCGTCTTGCCGCGGCCGAGTTTCGAAAGCCGGTTCTATCGCGGCGCCATGCCGTTTTTGCCGAGCACCTCGCCGACGAGATAGAGCGAGCCGCAGATCAGGAAGCGCGGCGCGGGCGTCGCCTGCCAATTGGCCGAGACGAGGCGGATCGCCTCCTCGACCGAATTGGCGGGCTCGGCGTCGAGGCCCGCCTCGATCGCCGCGTCGGCGAGTTCGTCGGGATCGATGCCCGCCTCGCTCATGGTGATCGGCACGGTGAAGACCCGCCGCGCCATGCCCGAGAAGGCCGAGAAGAAGCCCACCGGCTCCTTGGTGTTGATCATCCCGGTGATCAGGAACAGCGGCCGCTGCACCCGCTCCTCCATGTCGGCGAGGGTTTCGGCGATGGCGACGCCGGCGCCGGGATTGTGGCCGCCGTCGATCCAGATCTCGGCGCCCGCAGCGGCGATCTGAAGGAGCGGCCCTTCGGTGATGCGCTGCATCCGGCCGAACCATTCGACGCTCGACAGCCCCTCTTCCACCGCAGCGTCCGAAGGCGGAAACGGCCCCTTGCGCAGGGCGGCGATGGCGGTCGCGGCATTGCCGATCTGGTGGCGACCCGGCAGACGCGGCAGCGGCAGGTCGAGAAGGCCGTGCTCGTCCTGATAGACCATCCGGCCATGCTCTTCGTAGGCGAAGAAATCCTGGCCGTAGACGGAGACCGGCGCGCCCTTGCGATCGGCGATGCTGGTCAGGACCTCGAGCGCCACCTCTTCGGCCTGCTGCCCTATGACCACGGGGACGCCAGGCTTGATGATCCCGCCTTTTTCGGCGGCAATGAGCTCGACCCGGTCGCCGAGGAAGGACTGGTGGTCGAGCGAGATCGGGGTGATCACGGTGAGGGCAGGTCTGGCGATGACGTTGGTCGCATCGAAGCGCCCGCCGAGCCCCACCTCGACGATCGCGAGATCGGCCGGATGCTCGGAAAACAACAGGAAGGTCACGGCCGTCAGGATCTCGAAGACGGTGATGGGCTTGCCGGCATTGGCCTTCGCCGCGACCTTCACCGCCTCGGCCAGCACCTGGTCGTCGACGAGGCGAGAACCGCCCTCGGGCGCGGCCAGCCGATAACGCTCGTGCCAGTTGACGAGATGCGGCGATGTGTGGGTGTGGACGCCCCGGCCGTCCGCTTCGAGGATTGCCCGCGCGAAGGCCGTGACGGAGCCCTTGCCGTTCGTGCCCGCCACATGGATGGTCGGCGGCAGCCGCAGATGCGGATCGCCAAGCACCGTCAGAAGCCGGGCGATCCGCTCCAGCGTGAGGTCGAAACCCTTGGGATGGCGACCGAGAAGCGTCTCGATTTCCGCCGCGGCAAGTGAAGTCGTGGTCATCGCGGCGTGTTACGCCAGACCTTTCCCGGATGCAAAAGGATAGCTCAGTGGGCGGGTGCGTGTTCCGTCTGCTCCGCCCCGGATCGCGTCTCGTCGGTCTCGGCGCCAAGCGTCTCCGCCGTGTCGGCGCCGTTCTCGATGCGACCGGCGACCTCCTGCGCGGGGGCCTTGGTGAGGAGCTTCAACAGCGTGGCGATGCGGCTCTTCAGCTGATGGCGCGGCACCACCATGTCGACCATGCCGTGTTCCATCAGATATTCCGCCCGCTGGAAACCGTCGGGAAGCTTCTCGCGGATCGTCTGTTCGATGACGCGGGCGCCGGCAAAGCCGATCACCGCGCCGGGCTCGGCGATGTGGACGTCGCCCAGCATGGCGTAGGAGGCCGAAACGCCGCCCGCCGTCGGATTGGTCAGGACGACGATGTAGGGAAGCCCGGCCTCCTTCAGCATCTCCACCGCGACCGTGGTGCGCGGCAGCTGCATCAAGGACAGGATGCCCTCCTGCATGCGCGCCCCGCCCGAGGCGGAGAACAGGACCAGCGGCCGGCTCTCGGCGATCGCCGTCTCGAAACCCTTGATGATCGCCTCGCCGGCGACCATGCCGAGCGACCCGCCCATGAAGGCGAAATCCTGCACCGTCGCGACGATCGGCAGGCCCTCGATCGACCCCTTGCCGACGATGACGGCGTCATCCATCTCGGCCTTGGCCCGGTTCTCCTTCAGCCGGTCGACATAGCGCTTCTGGTCCCGGAACTTCAAAGGATCGACCGCCGCCGTCGGCAGTTCGACGAGGTCGTAGGCGCCATCGTCGAAGAAGTGGTTCAGCCGGTCCTTGGCCCTGATGCGCATGTGGAAGCCGGAAGACGGCACCACCCACTGATTGGCTTCGAGATCCTTGTGGAAGACCATCTCGCCGGTCTCGGGGCATTTGATCCAGAGGTTTTCCGGCACCTGACGAGCGGCCAGAAGGCTGGAGATCTTCGGGCGGACGTAGTTGGTGATCCAGTTCACGGGCGATGATCCGTTTTCAGGTCTTCAAAAATGGCGGGGCAGCAGCCCTTCAGATGGCCGCGCGATCAGGCCTTGGCAAGGCGGGAGGTCCTGACGCCTTCCGCGAGCCTTGCGACGATGTCGGTCACGGCCTCCACCGCCGGCGTGCCGCCCGGCTGCAGCGAGGCCTCGATCGCCGAGACCAGTGCGGAGCCGACGACGACGCCGTCGGCGCCGCGGCCGATCTCGGCGGCCTGCTCGGCGCTGCGGACGCCGAAGCCGACGCAGACCGGCAGGTCGGTGTGGCGCTTGATCCGCTTGACGGCGGAAGCGACCTTGCCCGCATCGGGCGCAGCCGCCCCGGTGATGCCGGTGATCGAGACGTAATAGACGAATCCGGAGGTGTTCTTCAGAACGGCCGGCAGGCGCTTGTCGTCGGTGGTCGGCGTCGCCAGGCGGATGAAGTTCAGCCCGGCGTCGAGCGCCGGCAGACAGAGCTCGTCGTCCATCTCCGGCGGCAGATCGACGACGATCAGCCCGTCGACGCCGGCCGCAAGCGCATCGGCGACGAAGGCGTCGACGCCGTAGATGTAGATCGGGTTGAAATAGCCCATCAGGATGATCGGGGTTTCGCCGTCGCCTTCGCGGAAAGCCCTCACCAGCGACAGCGTCTTCTTCAGGCTCTCGCCGGCCTTGAGCGCCCGCAGGCCGGCCTTCTGGATCGCCGGCCCGTCGGCCATCGGATCGGAGAACGGCATGCCGAGCTCGATCAGATCGGCGCCGGCACCGGGAAGCGCCTGGACGATCTTCAACGCCGTCTCGTGGTCCGGGTCCCCCGCCATGACGAAGGTGACGAGGGCGGGCCGGGCTTCCTCTTTCAATCGGGCGAAACGGGCTTCGATGCGGGTCGTCATGGAAATCTTTCGACAGGGGCGTCCGGCAGCGGCGATCGCCGGGCACCCGACATTTTGAAAATCGTCCTCGATGTGAGGGGCGTTCTTACGCCATCCGGCAAGGCCCTGCCAAGCGGGGCGGCCAAGCCGTCGCCGCCGCCGCGGCGGAGCGACCGACGATTGGCGCCGGCCGGGGTGCATTGCGATCGCTCGCTGGGCGCCGAGCCTTCCCGCCACTCAATCCGCCCGACAGGATTCCGCCACCCAGGCCGCCGTCGCCTCGTCGGCGAAATCGACCTTGAAACCGAAGATCGCCGGCGTCTCGTAGGGATGCGCCGCGCGGATCGCGCTCGCGCAGGCGTCGAACAACCCGGCCCGCGTCTTGACGATCAGCCGCCACTCGTCCTGGCGCTCGCGCTTGCCCTCCCACCAGAAGCGGCTGTCGACCTCCTTGACCGGGATGTTGCAGCAGGCCGCCAGCCTCTCGTCGAGCAGCTTGCTGGCGATCTCCCTCGCGTCGAGCAGCGAGGGACAGGTGACGTGGATTTCGACGATGTCGGTCAAAGTGCACTCCCGGAACGGGTTTCCTGCTTTATTCTACGGCCAGTCCTCGGACCGGCCGGCGCGCTGGTCCCACACGCGGATGATCTCGACCCTGTCGTTGCGCACGACGTACACGAACATGAACGGCGTTCGTCCGACAAGAATCTCACGGGTGCTTTCTTCGCCCTGCCGGCCAGCGAGCGGATGGTCCCGCAGCGTTTGAAGCGTCTTTTCGAACTGAACGCGGGCCTTCAGGGCACCGTCCGGAAAAAACCTGCTCATAGTAGCGCCGAAACCAGCCGAGATCGGTCACTGCGCGCGGCAGGAAGACGACGTCCATCAGCGCGGGAAGATATCAGGCTCCGGGGGCGGAAGTTCGTCCGCTGTTCCCCAGCTTTGCACCCATTGCGAGACGGCCTTCTCCGAAACGAAAACGCCATCCTCAGCCTCCTTCAAGGCCTGCCGGATGGCTTCGCGCTTGAGCTTTCGCCGAGAAAGATATTGCGCGATGGCCGCCTCGGCGATTTCGGCCGCCGTCTGGTTGGACAGGCGAGCTTCCGCTTCGAGGTCCGCCCTCACGGCCGGCTCGAGCGGAACGGAGAAATCGGCCGATGCCATCGAACACCTCCTTCCAGGTGCGGGTCGCGGGCCAGAATGGCGGCCCCGTCCCCGCGTCTGGATATCGTTACAGCTCCATCCCGAGATGCTTGGCCACCGTATGCACGTCCTTGTCGCCGCGGCCGCAGAGGTTCATCACGATGATCTGGTCGCGGCCCATCTTCGGCGCGCGCTTGATCACCTCGGCGAGCGCATGGGCCGGCTCCAGCGCCGGGATGATGCCTTCGGTGCGGGTCAGCATCTGGAAGGCGGCAAGCGCCTCGGTGTCCATGATCGGGACGTATTCGACCCGGCCGGAATCCTTCAGCCAGGAATGCTCCGGGCCGATGCCGGGATAGTCGAGGCCGGCCGAGATCGAGTGGCCTTCCTTGATCTGGCCGTCGCCGTCCTGCAGGAGATAAGTGCGGTTGCCGTGGAGAACGCCCGGCGAGCCGGCCGTCAGCGAGGCGCAGTGCTCCTCGCCGTCGAGCCCCTTGCCGCCCGCCTCGACGCCGACGATCGCAACGTCCTTGTCGTCGAGGAAGGGGTGGAACAGGCCGATGGCGTTCGACCCGCCGCCGACGGCGGCGACCAGCATGTCGGGCAGCCGGCCTTCGGCTTCCAGCATCTGCTCGCGGGCTTCCTTGCCGATGACGCTCTGGAATTCGCGGACCAGCTCCGGATAGGGATGCGGGCCGGCGGCGGTGCCGATCAGGTAATAGGTCGAATCGACATTCGTCACCCAGTCCCGCAGCGCCTCGTTCATCGCGTCCTTCAGCGTGCCGTGGCCGGCGGTGACGGGGCGGACCTCGGCGCCGAGGAGCTTCATGCGGAAGACGTTCGGCGCCTGCCGCTCGACGTCGGTGGCGCCCATATAAACGACGCAGGGCAGGCCGAACCGGGCGCAGACCGTCGCCGTCGCGACGCCGTGCTGGCCGGCGCCGGTCTCGGCGATGATGCGCGTCTTGCCCATCTTGCGGGCGAGCAGGATCTGGCCGAGGCAGTTGTTGATCTTGTGCGAGCCGGTGTGGTTCAGCTCGTCGCGCTTGAAGTAGATTTTCGCGCCGCCCAGCTCCTCGGTCAGCCGCTCGGCGAAATAGAGCGGCGACGGCCGGCCGGTGTAGTGCTTGTTCAGCCCGTCGAGCTCGGCCTTGAAGGCCGGGTCGCTGCGCGCCGTGTTCCAGTGCTCCTGTAGGTCGAGGATCAGCGGCATCAGCGTCTCGGCGACGAAGCGCCCGCCGAAGATGCCGAAGCGGCCCTCTTCGTCGGGGCCGGCGCGGAAGGAATTGGGCAGTTGCTGGTTCACGGCTTTGAGCCTTTCTGGCTGGCGATCCGGTCCAGCTCGTCGAAGAAGGTGTTGATGCGGCCGACGTCCTTGATCCCCGGCGCGCTTTCGACCCCGGAGGATACGTCGATGCCGGAGGGCCGTGCAACGCGCAGCGCCTCGGCAACGTTCCCGGCGTCGATCCCTCCGGAAAGCATGTAGGCGAGATCCCGGTCAAGTGCGCCGAGCAGCGTCCAATCGAACGAAACGCCGTTGCCGCCCGGCAGGTTCGAGCCCTTGGGACGCTTGGAGTCGAGCAGAATGCGGTCGGCGACGCCGCGATAGGCGGCGACGGCATCGAGATCGGCGGCTTCTGCGACCGGCAGCGCCTTCATCACTTTCAGTCCTGTCCGCGCCTTGATCTCGCCGACGCGCTCCGGCGTTTCCTTGCCGTGGAGTTGCAGCCAGTCGGGCCTCACCTCCTCGGCAAAGCGCGCAATCAGCGTGTCGTCGGGATCGACGGTGACAATGACGGTTTCGGCGCGTCCCGCAACGAGGCGCACCATCTCGGCCATCGGTTCGACGTCAAGATGCCGCGGGCTCTTGGCGAAATGCACGAAGCCGACATGGCTGGCGCCCCGCGAAAGCGCGGCCTCGAGGGTCTCGGGCGTAGACAGGCCGCAGATTTTGACGTCGGGTTTCATGAGACGGCAAGTGGCATCAAAGCGTCGCGATGTCGAGGATATTGCGCCTTCTACCCCACCCCGACCGCATGCAGCCCCGACCCGTGCCGCTTCAGCCAGGCCTTGCCCGCCTCCATCTCCGGGCAAAGCTCGCGGCAGAGCGCCCAGAACTTCGACCCGTGGTTCATCTCGCGAAAATGCGCCACCTCGTGGGCGGCGAGGTAGTCGAGGACGGAGGGCGGGGCCATGACGATGCGCCAGGAAAAGGCGAGGCGCCGGTCGTGGGTGCAGGAGCCCCAGCGGCTGGTCGTGTCCTTGATGGTGATGCCGCGGGGCTCCAGGCCGACCACCGCCGCGTGAGTCTTCACGGCCGCTTCGAGATCGCGCCTCGCCTCGCGGCGGAGATAATCCAGAACGCGGCGGGAGAAATGCTCCGGCGTGCCGCCGACGAGAAGCTGCTGATGCGGGTCGGTCGGGGCGCGTTGGCCTGCTTCGGACACCAGGGCCTCCAGCCGGGTGACAAGCCTGCCGCCGCGATGGACGAGCAGGGTCGCCTCCCCGCGAAGGGGGACGATGGCGCCGGGTGCGATCACGACGCGATCCGGTGCCCGCGACACCCGCTCCTCGACCCAGCCGCGATGGCGGTCCAGGAACTCGCGGATCTTGCGGGCCGCCATGCCCCGCGGCACGGTGACGACAAGGCCGCCCCCGCCGGGGGCGATGCGCATGATCATGCGCTTGGCCCGCGGGTTCTGCCGGACGGTCAGCGGCAGCGGGCCGCCCGCCACGTTGATCGTGTCGGGCAGCGGCGGCTCTGGTTTGCGGCGCAGGAGCTGAGGCATCGAGGACGGCGATCCGGCTTGGGTCTCACGTCGGAAATGGAGTGGGAAACCGCTTGCGCGGCTCGTGCCCGCTCCAGTCGCCGACGGAACCAGTCTAGCTCACAACGCAAGGCGGCGGCACCCCGAAGGATGCCGCCGCGCAGCTCAATCAACAATCGCTATCGACGATGACGGCCGGCAATCACCACGTCGTCTGTGAATGCTGGCAAGACCGCATGGCATCGCCATGCCGGCAGTTCAGGCCGGATGGCCGTCGACGATCGGTCGATCGTTGCCATTGTCGCGGGTGTCGCGGGACCTGCGGTCGCGCATGAAGCGGTCGAACTCTTCCTGGTCCTTGGCCCGGCGCAGTTCACGGGCGTAGGCTTCGAACTCGGCGGCCGCCTCGTTCAGCTTGCGGCGCTCCTCGTCGAGCCGGCGCAGCTCGGTGTCGCGCCAGTCGTCGAAGGCGACGTTGCCGGTGCGCTCGGCGGCGAAGGGCTGCTTGAAGCCCGAACGTTTCATCGAATACATGAACTTGTCCGTCGTTGTGTTGACATCGCGCTTGAAGCCTTCGAGCCGCTCACCCCAAAGGATGTAGGCCAGCATCGCCAGACCGAGGGGCCACCAGAGGAAGAACCCGCCGACCATCACGGCAATCGTCACCGGCGTCCAGGCCGGGCGTATCAGGGCTTGTGAAGTCATCGCAGTCACGTTCCTTTCGAATATGGCCGCGACGGCAAGCATCGCGGGAGAGCAACCTCTCGTTTGTTTCCGATAACAAACAGATGGTGAGAGATTTTTCGCCGTTCAATGGTTTTCCGGCGAAAATCGATCGCTCCAACGTCGATTTTCAAAACGGCTTGCCGTCCGGGCCCTGGCGGGTCTACGCGCCGTCGAAAGCCAAGGCCGCGCCCACCGCCCACTCCCTTGGTCTACTCGGTCCGGCCGGCCGGTGCTTCGCTACCGCCCGACGACGCCCAGTCCGGGATTTCACCGACGGTCACGCCGAACAGCGTCGTCAGGGCGAGATAGCCGACTGTCGAGATAACGACGAGGGCCGCGAGATTGTGGAACGCGCCGTAGCGAACCATCTGCGGGATCGTCACCTTGCCGGAGGCAAAGACCAGCGCGTTGGGCGGCGTCGCCACCGGCAGCATGAAGGCCATGGAGGCGGCAAGCGCCGCCGGAATGCTGAGCATCAGCGGGTTCTCGCCGAGATCGAGGGACAGCGCCGCGACGAGCGGCAGGAAGGTCGCCGCCGTCGCCGTGTTGGAGGTGAACTCGGTCAGGAGCAGAATGACCAGCGCGACGACGAGGACGAGGCCGATCAGCGGCAAAACGCCGGCGAAACTGCCGAGCGCCTCGCCGATCCATTCGTCGAGGCCGGTGCTCGACACCGCCTTGGCGAGGCTGAGACCGCCGCCGAAGAGAAGCAGGACGCCCCAAGGAATGTCGGCGGCGGTCTTCCAGTCGAGCACCGCGCCGCCTTTGGCCCCGGCAGCCGGGACGAGGAACAGGACGAGCGCGGCGCCGATGGCAATGCCCGTGTCGTCGAGGCCGGGGATGATGTCGTCCAGAAAGGACCGGCCGATCCACAGAAGCGCCGCAAGGACGAAGACGATACCGACGATTGCCTCGCCCCGCGACCAGTTGCCGAGCTCGGCGATTTTCTCCGAGATGAGCTGCGAAGCCCCGGCGATCTCGCCGCGGTCCAGCCTGACGAGAAAGCGCGTCAGGAGCAGCCAGGAGATCGCCAGCATGATGACGGCGACGGGCAGGCCGATCAGCATCCAGCGGCCGAAGCCGAGATCGTAGCCATATTGCTGGGAAAGGCTGCCGGCGAGGAGCGCGTTGGGCGGCGTGCCGATCAGCGTCGCGACGCCGCCGATCGAGGCGGCATAGGCGACGCCGAGGAGCAGCGCCAGCGCGAAGCTGCCGATGTCCTTGCCCGAGCCGGTCTCGCCTTCCAGCAGCCTCGCGACGGAGAGCGCGATCGGCAGCATCATCACCGTCGTCGCGGTGTTCGACACCCACATCGACAGGAACGCCGTCGCCAGCATGAAGCCACCGACGATCATGTGCTGCCTGGAGCCCGTCCGGGCGACGATGTTGAGGGCGACACGGCGATGGAGGTTCCACTTCTCCATGGCCCGGGCCAGCATGAAGCCGCCCATGAACAGAAAGACGATCGGATCGGCATAGGGCGCCGCGGCGGCGTCCATCTCCACCGCCCCGAGCAGCGGAAACAGGACCAGCGGCACCAGCGCCGTCGCGGCCACGGGGATTGCCTCGGTGATCCACCAGACGATCATCAGGCTGGCGACGGCGACCACCCGCCAGGCCTCGATCGACAGGCCCTCGGGCGACGGAAGAAGCAGAAGGACGACGAAGACGGCGAGCCCGGCCAGCACCGAAAGCGGCTTCAGTGTCGGTGCTGTATCCTCGCTCGTTCCTTCCGCCTGCGATTTTCCGCTGCTGCTCATGCACCCCAACTCCCAGAACCAATCCCGCCCGACCTGCCGGTGGCGCGACCCGGCCCATCCATGACCGCTCCCGCCGAAAGCCCGATGTCCTGATCGTCACCGGCCCGGTTGATCTGGCGGCCGCTAACGCGAGGGCAAGCCGCGCGAATTCCCGTTCTGCCGTCGACACCGAAAAGTCTCGGACCTGTCGCCGCGCCGTCGCCGGTATCCGTTAGTGTCGCCGGGCATAATCCACGAACTCCAGGAGACGTCGTGATGCCGAGACTTCAGCGCGCCATCCTTCTTGTCGGCAGCCTCGCCGCCATGGCCTTCCCCGCCGCCGCGCAGGACGGCAATCTGCCGCCGGCTCCCGAAGCCGCCCTCGTCGGCGTCCGCCCGCTCGCCCTCCTCGACGCCCTCGAGGACGGCCCGCTGAAGGAGAAGCTGGCACAGTGCGTCGGCCAGCCGATGCAGGTCAGCGACTGGTCGATCGGCCACCGCGGCGCCCCGATGCAGTTTCCCGAACATTCCCGCCAGTCCTATCTCGCCGCCGCGCGCATGGGCGCCGGCATCATCGAATGCGACGTCGCCTTCACCAAGGATCGCGAACTCGTCTGCCGCCATTCGCAATGCGACCTGCACGCGACCACCGACATCCTGACCCGGCCGGGCCTTGCGTCGAAATGCACCCAGCCCTTCACGCCGGCGGATGCGGCGACGGGCACGGAGGCAAGCGCCAAGTGCTGCACCTCGGACCTGACGCTGGCCGAATTCATGTCGCTGAAGGCCAAGATGGATTCGTCCGACAAGACCGCGACGACGGCCGAGGCCTATCAGGGCGGCAACGCCACCTGGCGCACGACGCTCTATGCGCCGGGCACGGTGATGAGCCACAAGGGTTATATCGAGCTGATCAAGTCCCTCGGCCGCAAGTTCACCCCCGAGCTGAAGACGCCGGAGGTCGCGATGCCCTATGAGGGCGACTACACCCAGGAAGCCTATGCGGCGCAGATGATCGCCGACTACCGGGACGCCGGAGTCCCGGCCTCCGACGTCTTCCCGCAGTCCTTCCGGCTCGACGACGTCAAGTTCTGGATCAGGAACGACCCCGAATTCGGCAAGCAGGCGGTCTATCTCGACGATCGCGACGAGACGCTCGAGGGCTTCGACGCGATGAACCCCGAGACCTTCAAGCCGACGATGCAGGAACTGGCCGATGCCGGCGTCAAGATCGTCGCCCCGCCGCTGTGGATGCTGGTGAAGAGCGGCGAGAACGGCGCCATCGTGCCCTCGCCCTATGCCGAAGAGGCCAAAAAGGCCGGGCTTCAGATCATTACCTGGTCGCTGGAGCGCTCCGGCCCGCTCGCCGGTGGTGGCGGCTGGTACTACCAGAGCATTTCCGACGTCGTGAACGACGACGGCGACATGCTGCGCCTCCTCGACACGCTGGCGAGCGATGTCGGCGTCATCGGCGTCTTCTCCGACTGGCCGGCGACCACCACCTTCTTCGCCAACTGCATGGGCCTCGGCGGCCAGCGGGCATCGATCGACCGGAACTGACGCCGGTCGGGTTCATTTCGTCGCAGGCGCAATGGACAGGGCCGGCCAGATCACCATAATCCCAGGGGCCGCGGTGACGAGCTGCGGCCTTTTCGTTTTGCAGTTCCTGGAAGCCCGATGACCTCCTCCGTGATCCCCACCCTCCGCTATGCCAATGCCGGGGCGATGATCGGCTGGCTGTGCTCGGTCTTCGGCTTCGAGCGCCGCGCCGTGCATGAGAGCGAGGACGGCGGTATTCTCCATGCCGAACTCGTCCATGGCGACGGGATGGTGATGATCGGCGATGCCCGCGACGACGGGTTCGGCGCGCTCCAGGCGCCGCCGCCGGCCGGTGGCAAGGTGACGCAGAGCCCTTATGTCCTCGTCGAGGACATCGACCAGCTCTATGCCGCGGTGAAGGCGGCCGGGGCGACGGTGGTGATGGACCTCGAGGACAAGGACTACGGCTCGCGCGAATTCTCCTGCCGCGATCCGGAAGGCCATCTGTGGAATTTCGGGACATACGATCCGTGGCGGACCGGCGCGTGACGATTTTCGACCACGCGAACGGCTGAAGCGGACAAGAGCATGGATTGGTCGGCCTCGATCGACGCCTATTGCGAGCGCACGAGCGCGCAATTCTGGGCCGAGCCCCTGAATGCCTGGTCCAACCTCGCCTTCATCGCCGTCGGGCTCGTCGGCCTCAGCCTGTGGAAGATGCGCGGCGGCCGCGATCTTCCCGCCTATGCGCTCTGCATCCTGGTGCTGGTGATCGGGGCCGGCTCGTTTTTGTTTCACACCTTCGCGACGAGCTGGGCGAGTGTTGCCGACGTTTTACCGATCGCCGTCTTCATCTACGGCTATTTCGCCCTCGCCCTCAGTCGCTTCCTGGGTCTGTCGAAGCTGATCGCAGGCCTTGGCACCGCCGGCTTCCTGGCAGCCTCGATTCTCGTCGAGCCTGCCTTCTCGACGCTGGTCGGCTCGTCGGCCGGCTATATCCCGGCGCTGTTCGCCATGCTGATCATCGGCGGCATTCTCGTTTACCGCAAAGAGGAGCCCGGCCGTCTCGTCCTCGTCGCCGGGGCGACCTTCCTCGTCTCCCTGACCTTCCGCATGCTCGATGCGCCGCTCTGCGAGATCTGGCCGCTCGGAACCCACCCGCTCTGGCATCTCCTCAATGCCGCGACGCTCGGCCTGCTTCTCGCCGCGGCGATCGACGCCGATCGCCTCGTTCCCCGGCAGCCCGTCGCGGGCGCCCCGTCTGTTGCCGGCCGATGAAGTGAGCCCCTCCCGGGGGCACGGTCAAACCGGCGGCGGCGCGGCGAGGAGATCGTCGACGCGCCGGTCACGAAGTTCAGCGACATTGTCGACGTCGGCGATGTCGAGCACGCGCAAGATGCCCTTCAGGATGCGGGCCGGCAGATGCGGCCCGCCATAGACGAGGCCGGTATAGAGCTGGACGAGATCGGCCCCCGCCTCGATCTTCATGATCGCTGTTCGGGCATCCTCGACGCCGCCGACGCCGATCAACGGGAAATCCGGCCCGACGGCGCGCCGGAACCGGGCAAGCACCCAGGTCGAACGGCGCATCAGCGGCCGGCCGGAAAGCCCGCCGGCCTCCGCCGCGGCCCTGTGGCGCTCGACGCCGTCCCGCGCGAGCGTGGTATTTGAGACGATCAGCCCGTCGACCCCCCGATCCCTGGCCACGTCGGCGATCTCCTCGATCTGGTCCTCGGTGAGATCGGGGGCGACCTTGACGAAGATCGGCTTGCGGTTCGTCGCGGTGATCGCCGCATAGCCGTTGCGGGCAGCCACCACAGCCTTGAGCAGCTTGCTGAGCTCGTCGCCGGACTGGAAACTCCTCAGCCCCGGCGTGTTGGGCGAGGAGATGTTGACCGCCAGATAGCTCGCGAAGCTCTCGAAGACGTTCACGCCTTCCACATAGTCGGCGATCCGATCCGCCGAATCCTTGTTGGCGCCGATATTGACGCCGACGATCCCCATCTTCCCCGCCCGTGCCGCGAGCCGCTCGGCGGCATCGGCATGGCCGTCATTGTTGAAGCCGAGCCGGTTGATCACGGCGTGGGCTCCGGGCAGCCGGAAGATCCGCGGCCGCGGGTTTCCCTCCTGGGGCCGCGGCGTCAGCGTGCCGACCTCGACGAAGCCGAAACCGAGCCGCAGGGCCTCGTCCGGCACCTCGGCGTTCTTGTCGTAGCCGGCGGCGAGCCCGATCGGATTGGGAAAGCGGATGCCGGCGACCTCGACGTGCAGGCGCCCATCCACGGGAATGTCGAGGTCGCGGATGAGGCCCCGCTTCAGCGCCCGGACAGACAGTCCGTGGGCACGCTCCGCCTCGAGCCGGAACAGCGCCGGCCGCGCCAGCCGGTAGAGCAGGCTCATGATCGGGAAAATCGCGCGAACGAGGGAATGCTTCTCACCGCATCGCGCCCGGAAACAGGTGATGACCATCCGGACCGATCGGCAGGTCCTCGACCCACAGCACCGCATTCACCGGAAGGCTGGCGTAGAGATGCGGAAACAGCGCGCCGCCGCGGGATTTTTCGTATTTCAGCGCGTCGCCGAGCGGCACCGGATCGACCGCGACGAGCACCAGATCGTCGACCCCGCCGAAATGCTTTGCCGCCGTCTCGCGCACCTGGGCGCTGGTCGAGAAATGGATGAAGCCATCGGCGAGATCGACTGGCGCGCCATCGAGCCGGCCGTTCGCCTTGGCCTCTTCCCACAAGGGACGGGGCAGGATTTTGTAGATCGTCTGGGTCATGGCACTTCGGTGCCAAACAATCGGGGAAAAATCAATTCCGCCGTCACATCGAGGCCACCGAAAGCTGCAAAGCCTGTTCGTCCGGCGGACACCCGATCGCCGGCCGAACGCTTCAGGCCGCCCGCGCCGGAACGGCAAGGCCGTGATCTGGAGCACGCCGGAACCGGCAAGACCACGTGAGGGGAAAAGCATGGCACGAGAGATCTCCGTCCGGAGGCTGGCGGCAGCGATCGCCCTTGCTCCGGCGCTGCTGGCGGCGCCGACCGCGAGCGCCCAGTCCGGCCTCGGCCAGATCGAGACCGGGGAAGCGGCCGGCCGCTACCAGATCGTCAGGATCGACGGCGTCGTCGCCCGCCTCGACACGGCGACCGGGCGGCTCGCCCCCTGCCGGGTGGTCGGCGAGACGATCGACTGCGGCGACGACGGGACGAGTTCGGCGGCCCCCTCCGACGCGCGGGGCGGCTCGGCCCTCACCGGCAGCGACGAGACGGACATCGCCATCGAGCGGATGCAGAAGCTGTTCCGCGGCTTTGCCGACATCGTCAAGGAGCTCGACGACGACCGCCGCGACGATGGCGGGGCGAACGGTCCGGAACCGGGGCGGACCTGACGGCCGCACGAATCGTTACCCGACGTCCCGCTGCCCCCGCGGGCTCCGCCCCGGCAGCGCCACATGGGGATGGCCCGGATGGAGCTCGGCTCCTTCGCGGTGAGCGCTGGACCGACCCGGCAGGCAGCGCTCTCGGACACTCCTGCACAGCATTCGGAGAGCGGAACATGGCTCGCGCCCGGAGGTTTTCGCGCCATCAAGGCTGGCGGCTCGCGGCGCGTCTGGAAATCGGGGCTTGAAGCGAAGCGCGTTCTGTCATATTCCCCCGCCGTTCGAAGATGGTCCGGCATGTCGGACCCGGGCGCTTCATCCGCAATGGCGAGCGTCAAGTTTCGACCCGACAACGGCCCGAATCGGCCGCGGCCGGGCCGGTCGCGTCAGCTTCGAACGATGGTGAGGTGGCCGAGTGGTTGAAGGCGCACGCCTGGAACGCGTGTATACGGGAAACCGTATCGAGGGTTCGAATCCCTCTCTCACCGCCATTCCCGATTTATTTCTATAACCCTCTGTAATCGTTGACTTTTTGGTGGCCGAGATTTTTATCTCAGACCAATGATTCAGACCAATGTGGGCATCTTCATACGTTGCAGCGGACGCGAGCCTTTCGACCCGCGCCCTGCTGACTGACAGCGCTCCCGATCGGGCTCAGTCCTTCACCGGCTCCCAGCGAACCGACTTCTCACTGGCGGACCAAGTGACGACCGGCTTGACCGTGCGCGGGGTGGCGAACGGGTTCCAAGTCGACGTCTTCTGCTGCCAGCGGCCGTTGAGGGAGTCGTAGTAGATGTTGTCGGCCTCGGCCTGCCGCTTCACGTAGGCGTCGACCGCGTCCTGTTCCTTCTTGTCGGCGAGGAACTTCTTGGCCTGATCCGGGGTCATGTTCGAGCTGCGGACCTCGAAGCCGTTTAGGCCCCAATTCAGCACCGCACGGGCGTAGCCTTCCGACTTCACCTGCCGGCCCCACTCGGCCTCCTTGACGGCCTGCTGGTCTTCCTTGTGGGCCCTGAAGCCCTCCAGGTCCTTGAACGTCACGACATCCATGTCCGCGATCCCCGCCTTATTCATGATCACGAGGCGGTCGGTCCCGTCGTTCATGCCGACAAGATAGAGGTCCTCGCCGGTCGCCTCGGGGTCCCCCGTCTTCGTCTGAGCGAAGTGCTGGAGGTAGCCCTCGGCCAACTCGCCGAAGTCCTTCGGGAACACCCGGCCGGTCTGGAGGAGCGCCACGCCGTTCACGTAGACGGCCCGTTCCTTCATCTCCTCGGAGGCCCGCTTGACGGCCTTGTCCTTGCCCATGCCCATGCGGGCGTATTTCTGAGCCAGGTCGATCGCCATGCGGAGGTTCTGGGGGTTCTGGCGGTAGTCGCCGTCGATGCTCGGCCCGAAGAACCAGCCCTCCTTCATCGCGTCGTCGACCACGTCCTCGGCCTCTTTGCGCCCCATGACCGACATTCGGCGCTCCTCAGGGGTCCGATTGGCGACCCTTGCGGCTTCGAGAAGGGCGTCCTCGTGGGACATCCCCTTGCCGATGGTGAGGTCCGACCGGGCGTCGGCGTAGGTGTCGAGGAATTCCTCTGCCCGGCTGTCCTTGACGTGCGCGGCGGCCAGCGCCGGGTTGAGCTGCTTGAGGCGGAAGTAGTCCTCCGCGACCTTGCCGAGGCTCTGGGAGACCTCGCCCTTCTCGGCCATGCGGGTGGCAGCGCCGACGATCGCCGAGGCGTTGAAGACGTTCTCCCACTCGGGGTTCGAGATGCCGTTGTCGGAGAAGAACCGAACCTTCTCCCGCATGACGACCTCATGGGCCTCCTCAGGGGAGCGTCCCTCGGCCTGAAGCTGCTGCTCCTCGCTCGCCCACCGCTGCCGGTAGACGTCGAGGGCCTTGGCCTGAAGGTCGGCCTTGGACATGGTGCGGGTGCCACCGCTCGGGGTGGCGACCTCGACGTCCTTGAGGCGAGCGCCGCCGGCCACCGTGGTCATCTGCTGCACGGCGTTGGCGACGGCCTGCTGCTCGGAGCGTGTGGCCTCTTGGGCGAGCACCTGCTTGGCGTCGAACTTGGCCTGCTTCTCCTCGGCCACGCGGCGGTTGTTCGTAGACTGCTGGACCCACGAGGAGACCTCGGAGGCCCGCTCCTTGAGCCACGGGTTGGCCTCCATGTACTCCTTCGCCTTCTTGTCGGTGAAGGAGCCCTCGGCGATCTGCCGGTCGATGTCGACCCGGAGGTCGAAGGCCTGCTCGGAGGCGGTCTTGTTCTGGAGGTTGCCGGCGGCCTCGACGAGTTGCGCCGACTTGACCGCATACTCGGCCGACTTGGAGACGGCGCCGACGCCGCCTCGGTCGTTGTCGAGGATCGCCTTCACCACGTCCGGGCGCCCCTGAAGCGCATATTCCTGCGCGAGGGCGTAGAGCGTGGCGTTCTGATCCTGCCCGTTCAGGCCCCGGAAGGACCTGTTCATGCCCGACTGGCGGACCACCTGATCGGCGATGGTCTTGGCGTCGAGGCCCTTGGTGAGACCGTCGTCCACGATCATGCGGAACTCGGAGACCACCGCGTCATTGCGGGCCGACTGCGCCTCGCCGATCTTGCGTTCGAGGTCCTTGCCGATGACCTGTTGCGTCCACCCTTCGGTGCCCTTGAAGAAGGACGCTCGGGCGGCATCGTCAGGAAGCGATCCGGCGAACTGCTGCCGGCGCTGCTCCAGCTCGGCGGCGAAGTCGCCACCGTTCTTGTCGAACTCCTCCTCGTACCAGCGGACGGTGTCCTGCCGGAAGTCGGAGGCGGCCTTGGACCCGAGGAGCGTCTTCAGCCCGTCCTCTTGGATGAAGTTCGCTTACTCTCCGTTCTGGGCCATGAGCTGGAGGTCCGCAACCGACTTGCCCGGCAGGCTGTCGAGGAACGCCTTGTTCTCCCGGTTGTCCGGGTTGCGGGACTGCTGGTCCTTGACGTTCGCGTAGTTCTGGAGCGCCTGTGAGAGCCCCGAAAGGCTCCTCGCGAGGGCCTCTGCGTTGCCCCCTGCGGCGACCTGCTGCGGCCGGACGAACGTGGAGCCCGGAAGGGGCCCCGGCTGGATCGGCACGGGGTTGATGGAAGGGGCCGCTTGGGCGGTCCCGAAGAGTCCGTTGGTGTTGTTCGGCATGTTGTTTCCTTGGTGCTGTGGGAAATGAAAAAGGGCCCACGAGGGGCCCTAGAGGGAGTGGTGGAAGCCGGGGAATGTGACGCGCAAGGTGCGCCTCCGCCGGGGATGGTCGTCGCTTCAGGCGGCGAAGAGGCTGGCGAACTGCTGTCGGCGGGCTTCCTCCTGGGCCAGTTTGTCGGCCGCTACGTTCCATCGAATGCCCGAATGGCCTCGCACCCACGTCCATTCGATATTTCGGCCGTGCGACAGCGCCTCCAGTTCCAGCCACCGCTCCCGATTGGCGACCGGCTTTCCATCGGAGGTCTTCCACCCCCGCCGCTTCCAGCCGGAGAGCCATTCGGTCATACCCTTGACGAGGTATTGGCTGTCGCTGACAATCTCGATTGACTTGACAGACACCGCCTTCAGCGCCTCGACCGCGGCCGCCATTTCCATTTGGTTGCTTGTCGTCTCGGAGGCCCCGCCGACGATCGTTCGGGGTGCCGACGCCTCGCCGTCTTGGCCGACCTCCCGGATCACGAGCGCCCATCCGCCCGGTCCCGGGTTGCCGACGCAGGCCCCATCAGTATGAACGACCACGTACTCGTGGCCGCATTGATCGTGTTGCAACTATCATCCTTTGCGTTTTTGAATTGTGGAATTACGGACGTACCTATGCGCGAGCACATACAGAGCGGCGCATAGGCAAGCGGTCAGAACGGCAGGTCATCGAACTCCGACAGGAGCCCCGAGTGGTCCGCGATGGACTTCACGAAATCCTCGCCCCACGTGCGAGCGAGCGCCTCGGCGAAGACATCGGCCCGGTTGATCATCCGCCCCCGCCGCCCGAAGGTCTTCACGAGGCTCGCTCCGATCCTTTCGATCTCCACTTCACGCATCTCGTCGGTGAACTCGCCCGGCCGACGCCCTTCCTGAGCAGCCACGGCCTCCCGGTAGGAGCCCCATTCGCCCGCCGGGTCGTTCTCCAGAAGTTCCCGGAGGAGCCTCCGCAGCTTCGCAATGGTCGACTGCGACACGCCGCAAGCCTCCGCCTGCTGAGCCTTGGAATGCGAGGCGAGGCAGACCAACCGCCACGCGGCATCCATCCGCTCGGCGTGGGTGAGCGGCAGGACGACCTTCGTGTTCGCCTCGATCGCCGCCGAGATGGCATCTTCAAGGCTCCCCTCAAAGAATGTGACGGGCACCGAATGCGTGAGGCCGTGCGTTTGGTAGGCCGCGATCCGGTAGTGTCCATCGATGCAGTAGAAGCGGCTGCCGATCGCGGTGACGAGGATCGGGTCTAGGAATGGCCGCTCCTCCGGCTTGCTCTGAAGCGCCCTGACGAGGTCCTGAAGATGCCGCTCATCGACGCCGCCTTCCTCACCCGCCCGCTCCCGCACTTGGAAAACCTCGGGAGAGAGCGCAATCTCGTCGAGGTCAAGCCGGGCGGGCCTGTCTGGTCTGGTCCCCGCGTGCTGCTCTTGCCGGAGCCACGCGAGGGCTTCCTTGAAAGAAGCCATCTTCAGGCAGCCAAATCCATCGCCCGGCAGTACCCCGCGTCGTACCGCTTCGCTTTGCCCGGCTCGACAGTAAGGTTGCGCCTGCGAAGGTCGAGACGATCACCCGAACGATAGGAGACGATCTCGCCGGGACCTGCCCCCATGATCACCCGAGCGACCATGACGAGGCCCCCCGAAGCCGCGCTGCTATGCGCCTTGACGTAGCTCCAGCGCTTCTTCGGCCCCGCCGAATTATAATGCCACGTCAGGCCGAGGCCCTCAGCGACGACTTCGTCGAAGTCGGCCGCGTCGAGCGTGGCCCATTTCTCGCCCCTCGCGTCCACCGGGACACGGACGATCGGCTTTCCTTGTTCGTCGACTCGCCTCTCCGGCGCGGGACGCTGCTGTTTCCTCATAGATTTCCTTTCGTTTGGTCTGATGATTGCCGGCCGGCTGTCGCCAGTCCGGGCACGAAAAAGCCCGCCTGGAGGGGCCAAGCGGGCGATGCAGGGTTGTTGTTGTTCGGGGGCTCGGCAGGGGCGCCGAGGCGGTCACCTGAAGGTCGATGGCAGCCACCGCGCACCGCGCATTGCCGCCCCCCGATCCTGCCGGACAGGCGCGAAGGGGTCCTCGTGCCGCTTCTTGCCCTTTGCGATCCTGTCGCGGATGGTCTGGTAGCGTCGAAGGTCGTTGAGTGCCGCCCGACTTCCCGCCACCGCGTCACGCCATCGGGTTATCAGGGCCGCATCGTCCAGCGGCTCCTCGCATTCCGCCGAGTTGCCCCATTCGTCGGGGCCGTCTGCGACCTCCAGCATCTGTTGCGCCATCGTGGCCTCGATATCGGCTTCGTCAGTAAAGCCTGCGTTTCGAAGGTCGAGCAATGCCCGCAGTCGCGCAATTTCGATGTCCCGCATCACGGTCTCCCGCAGGGATCGTTCGAGTTCGGCTAGGAGCATGGCAACGGTGTCCGTGCGGGGATTTGGGAGTTCGGGAGGCGTCTCGATCATGATCTTCCTTTCGTCTTGGGGGTCAATTCGTCGGGCCGCTCCCGCCCCTACATCCCTAAAAATAGATAGCCTGGCGAACGAGCCGGCGGGGCGCGGGGTGAAGGGTGGAGTGCGAGGACTACATGCGGGACCTAGAGGATGGGGGAATGCAAAACGGCCCCGCCGATGAAAGCGAGGCCGTCGTTTCAAAATGCCCTGACTGCTGGAGTCCGAAGGTCAGCTCGCCCGGGCCGCTTTCCGACGCCTGACGGCAGCCTTCGACGGACGCTCCCCTAGGAACTCGGAAAGCAGCCTTTGCGCCCATACGGCGGTCTCGCGCACCCTTGGGTGAGCTGGCGGGCAACCGATCGCCATCATCCGGGCCGATGCCGCGGCGAACTCGATCGCATTCAGCAGGCCCAGAATGGCGTCCGCATGGGGATGTGGCTCGATTGGTCTATGCGGTTCTTGCTCCGTCACGTGGTGCCGCCCGTAAGCGCCTCGACGGCCTCTTCGTCGTCATCGTCGGCAGCCGACCACGCGCCGTAGATCGAGAGATCGGGATGCGGCAGCGCGGCGGACGCTTCGCGAAGGAGCACCTCCTTGCATGTCTCCAGCCTTTCGAGGGCGTCGTGGAGCTTGCTGGCGAAATGCCCAACTGTTCCGTCCGCTCTTCCGAGTTCGCCCATCCCGGCGACGAGGTGCGCCGTGGCGCCATAGACGATACCTGTCACGGCACCGCGGAGTTCGTCAGTGATCGGAGCTTGAAGAGCTTGCCGCCTTGCGAGCGTCCTGCCGATGACTGCGCAATGATCGACTTCCATTTCTCGGGTCCTTTCCCTCTCAGGTTCATTCCTGCGCCCACGAGAAAGCACGGCCCGGATTCCTCTGTCGAGCCGCGTGAAGCGATGAAAGTCATGGTCTTTCAGTGACTTAGTTCCTTTGTGGGGACGACTTCGGCTGGTCATGCAACGCCCCTTGAGGAAGGCCCGACGAACCTTGGAGCATCAGCGGTGCTCCGCTGCCGCGGTGCGGCGAAAGACCGTCCCCACGAGGGGAATCAACAATTATTTCACGGTGAGGACGGTGCATGGCAATGCGGCGCTGCTGTCACGTCACTCGTGTTGAAGCGGCCCTATTTGTGCCAGAACCACTTGATCAGCAGATAGACAACGCCGGGGCCCGAACAGAGCAGGCAGGCGGCGATGACAACGATTGTCTCGGCCGTCATTGTGCGACCCCCTGTTCGGACGCCGAGGTGGTGGCGTCGGCGAGGACACGATAGACGCTCGCCCGTGCGATCTTTAGTCGCTTTGCGATCTCTGAAGCGCCTACGCCCTGTGCCTTCAGCCGCTTTATCTCCTCGCCATCGATCTTTGCAGGCCGGCCCTGATAGACGCCACGCGCCTTCGCGCTCTCGATCCCCTCCATCTGGCGTTCCCTGCGGAGGTTGGTCTCGAACTCGGCGAAGACCCCGAGCATCTGGAGGAACGCCTTGCCGGCGGCGCTGGCGGTGTCGACAGGTTGATCCGTTGCCTGAAGAGCGGCCCCCTTCTCACGAACCGCTTCAACGATCTTGAGGAGGTCCGAAAGGGACCGCGCGAGGCGGTCGATCTTCGTCACGACGAGGACATCGCCGGGGCGGATGAAGGACAGAACAGTGTCCAGTTCCTCGCGTCCCCTGGTGCTCGTCCCGCTTCGCTTCTCACTTCTGATCACGTCGCATCCGGCCCGGCGCAGCGCTTCTTCCTGAAGGCTGCAATCCTGGTCCGTCGTGCTGACACGCGCATAACCGATCTTAGTCATTGGATGGACTGTCTCATTTGGGTTTAGACCTTGAGACGATGATGTCTCGAAAGCCGAAAGTCAACCCAAAAGAGACGATTAGAACGTCTCCGTGCCCTGTCCCGTTGAGGTATACCTTTTGAGACTCGGCATCAGAGTTCGGCGGAACCATCACCCACTGTGGGCGCACCGCCGCCGACCCTGTCCCTCGTCAAGTCACGATAGATGGCCGCTGCTTCGTGGTGAAACCGCGTCCGTTGCGAGCGGCAGTGGGACCAAGGAAGGGCAAACCTTGAGGCCGCCGCTAAGGCTGAGACGATCTTCAAATTTCCCCCGCCTTCTGGTTCGATCACTCCAGGCACCGCCATCACGGCCCCGATGCCGGCACGATCGGGTTCGTACCTTGGCGGCGGGAAGCGCCTGGCTGCCGCCTCTTCGGCCTGTCGCATCGCTTCGCGGTCGTACGTCATCCGAGTACCCAAGATGTTGCCGGTGAGAGGAGCCGTTCTAAGCCGGCACGGCATCCGCGCCAGGCCGCGTCTGGCTTGCGAGAGGGGGGACCGGGGGGGGGACTTTTGCATTCTCGTCGTCGAGGGGGGCGCCTCGAATTTTTCTGGTATTTTTGAAGCGCTCTGCAAACTTCTTAAAGTCCCAACACTGTTGAAATCGGGCTATCCTTTCCAAGGAAATACATAATCATCCACAACGTCCATGTGACTGGCCAAATCATTGCAAGGAACGCGTCTATCGATAAAGCTATCAATATCTTGACGAGTACAGACGCGTTACCTTGCCATGTGTCGATGACACCTATTATGTATGTGATTGGTCCAGCAAAAAGAAACAAAACCCCTAGTGGTCCATGCAAAATATAACGCATCTCAACTCCAGACATCGCTCTTAGGCTGTCATCATGTCAAGCTTGTGCTTGAGTCGCCCGAGAACGATATACAAGCACAACTTTCGCCTGTGCGCTACGTGGTGGGTTTACGCAGGCGAAGGCGGACAGCGTCCGTGCCGAAGCGCAGGCTGCGGCCGAGGCAACCCGGCTCAAGGGTGACGCCGAGGCGGCAGTGATCGACGCCCGCGGCAAGGCCCTCCGGGACAACCCGCAGGTGGTCGAGCTGATCCGCGCCGAGCGTTGGAACGGACAGCTTCCGACGACCATGGTGCCCGGCGGCACGATCCCGTTCGTCAACCAGTAAGGGGAACCTACATGAAGACCAATCTCTCCCCCTTCGACTTCAACGGCAACGGTCTGCGGGTCATCGACCGGGACGGCGAACCGTGGTTCGTCGCGGCTGATGTTTGCCGGTCTCTCGGCTTCAAGATCGGCAATGACGGTTCCGCCAGATACCTCAAGGCCATCGGGTCCGACGAGAAATTTGTCGTCCGGCGAGGGGAGGACCCCCGCGATCTGTTCGAGGGGGTCGGTCGGAGGTCCAGCCACTACTCCCTCATCTCCGAAAGCGGCCTCTACAAGCTCGTCATGCGCTCCGACAAGCCGGAGGCGAAAGCCTTCCAGGATTGGGTGACGAAGGAGGTCCTACCGGCGATCCGCAAGGACGGACGGAAAACGACCGCCATCTTATTCATTCCGAATGAATTTCACTCTTTGATCGAAGTACAGGTCTGCTCCTCTGAACTATCTGAACCGTGGGAAGCCTCGGGAGCGTCATCCTCAGCACCCAAAAGACCGTCATGTTCCGGATAGTATGAAGCTTCAGGCCACTCCCTTTCGCGCAACCAGTATCCGACATTTCGCAGATGAATGACGCCGTGTTCCTCGCGTGTGCGCCACAGCATCGTATTCAGGACACCCTCCGGGTCGGCTCCCTCGACTCGAAGACCGGCTTTGGTGAGAGCATCGTGAAGCTCATTCCGGGGCACGGGGCGCCCTTCATCTTCGATGACGGCACGAGACATTTTGGCGACGTCCTCCTTTGAAGAGTTCCGTCGCGCTTGTTTCGTCCGCTCATTGTTCGCAGATGCCACGGCGCCCACAGTGTCTCCCATCTCGCTTGGAGACGAGCCTGCGGCGAACACCTCCCAATCCGCCAGAAACCGGTCAATTCGGTCTATCCTGCGTCGCCAGTCGTCCAGTTTTTGCTGGGTTTCGTTGACACGTTGGGCGAGCTCTTCTCGCTGGCGACGAGCATTCTCAACAGCAGCGTCCGACATTCGGAAGTTCCCCCGTTGTTCCGATCCATGCTGTTCATTACAAGTTTCTGGGGAAGGTGTCACGGTCCATTCAGGCGCACTTGAATGAACGAAAGGAATCGGCTACGGAAATATTGAGCCGCCGGAAATAGAACGGCCCCCAGAGGTGTTTGCCGCACCTAAGGGAGCCGATTCCGGTCCCGCTGAGGATTTTGAGACTCAGTCAGCGGGGAGAAGGGAAACTGCGCTTCCCGTTCCGCGTAATTTTAGCGCAAGTCTCTTATTGGTTCAAGAGTCCTCCTTTAAAGGAGGCACGCATGGTTACTCGGTGTTGCCACTGGGTTGCCCCGTACTGCCGCGTCCGCTTTGGACGACTGGAGTACGTGTGCGGTCACTGGCGCTGCTGCTGACGGCTAGCCGTTAGACGATGGCGTCGATGCATCTGCTTGACGGCGCAGCCGTTTGGCGGTGCCAAGGCCGCCGGGACAAGGTCTCGGCGGTCGACCACTCAAGCCTGCGGCGATTGAGTCCAGCTCAACGGTGGCGCGAATTAGCGCTTGCCAAATCGCTTTTCTTTCTGCGTCCATTATTGGGAGTATCATGCAGAGAAGCGCTCCCGCCTATGACGCCGCACGAGTTCATCAAGAAGTGGTCCAACTCCAAGCTGAAGGAGCGAGCGGCGGCGCAGGAGCATTTTCTCGATCTCTGCCGCCTTTTGAATGAACCGACACCGGCCGAGGTCGATCCGTCGGGGGAGGACTACGGCTTCGAGGTTGGCGCCACGAAGACCACTGGCGGCCGGGGGTTCGCCGATGTCTTCAAGCGCGATCATTTCGGCTGGGAATACAAAGGCACCCATTCAAACCTCGACGCCGCCTTTGCGCAGCTCCAGCGGTACGCCGTCGCCCTCGACAATCCGCCCCTCCTCATCGTCTCCGACATCGGCACGACGATCCGCATTCACACCAATTGGACCAACTCGGTCTCCAAGAAGTACGTCATTCCAATCGTCGATCTGGAGGACGCCGAGAAACGCCAGTGGCTGAAATGGGCCTTCAGTGAGCCCGACCTCCTCCGCCCCAAGAAGACCCGGCAGGAGCTGACTGAAGAGGTCGCGGGGGAGTTCGCCGAGCTGGCGAAGTCGCTGCGCTCGCGCGGCCACAAGCCCGAAGAGGTAGCGCATTTCATCAATCGCCTCGTCTTCTGCATGTTCGCCGAGGACGTGAAGCTTCTGCCCAACGGCATCTTCACCAAGATGATCGAGCGAGCCCTCGAGGAGCCTGAACAGTTCGAGGACTTCGCTCGCAAACTGTTCGTCGCGATGAAGAGCGGTGGTCGGATCGATTTCGAAAAAGTCGCATGGTTCAACGGCGGCCTGTTTGACGACGACCTTGTGTTCGCGCTGACGAAGGAAGAGCTGGGAATCGTCCATCGGGCTGCCGTCCAGTATTGGGGCGACATCGATCCCTCGATCCTCGGCACTCTCTTTGAACGTGGTCTCGACCCGGACAAGCGCAGCCAACTCGGGGCGCACTATACCGACCGCGACAAGATCATGATGATCATCAATCCGGTTATCGTGGAGCCGCTGACGGCTGAATGGGAGGCGGCGAAGGGAAATATTGCAAGACTCCTTTCGCGGGCCAATTTGCTCCAAGGCAATTCCGAGCGCGTTCGAGGGCGGGCGGGCAGCATTATGCAAGCTCAGGCTACAAAATCAAAAAATGATGCTCAGGCCATACTTGATAAATATCTCCAGCGGCTCGCCGATTACCGCGTTCTCGATCCCGCCTGCGGCTCCGGCAATTTCCTCTATCTCGCTCTTCGTGCCCTGAAGGACCTGGAGCACCGGGCGCAGGTGGAAGCCGAGGCCCTTGGCCTGCCCCGCCGATTCCCGCAGATTGGGCCGGAGGTCGTCAAGGGAATCGAGATCAACCCCTATGCGGCCGAACTGGCGCGGGTGTCTGTCTGGATCGGTGAAATCCAGTGGATGCTTCGGAATGGGTTCGCCGCCTCAGCTAATCCCATCCTGAAACCTCTGGAGACCATCGAATGTCGGGACGCGCTAATATCCATTGCGGGAGGGGGTGCTGTTGAAGCCGATTGGCCGAGGGTAGACGCCATCATAGGCAACCCGCCGTTTCTCGGCGGAAAGATCATGCGCTCGGAGCTTGGCGACGAACTCATCGAGCAGCTATTCAGGCTATATCGAGACCGCGTCCCTGCCGAAGGCGATCTAGTAGTCTATTGGCTGTCGAAGGCCGCAGAGGCAATAACCTCGGGACAAGCGAGGAGGGCCGGACTGGTCACGACCAACTCCATACGCGGCGGAGCAAACCGTCATGTCATGGACCGCATAGCGGAGCACATTGGCTTCGTATCTGCATGGGCTGACGAACCATGGACGGTCGAAGGGGCGGCGGTTCGGGTTTCGCTTGTGGCCTTTGGGTCAAGGCTGAAGGATGAGACGCCGCATCTAAACGGTCTGCCGGTTGAGCATATCAATGCTGATCTCACCGGTACGGCCATCGATCTGACGAAGGCCATGCGCATCAAGACGAACGCCGCGACCGCCTTCCAAGGCCCGGTCAAAGTCGGATCGTTCGAGGTTTCGGAACTGCAGGCGCGTGAATGGCTGCTTGGAGGATACAACCCTCACGGAAAGCCGAATTCTGACGTCCTTCGCCCTTGGGCAAACGGTATGGATATCGCTCGAAGGCCGTCACATAGGTGGATCATCGACTTTGGCGATCTGTCGGCTGAAGCCGCCTCTCTATATGAGAAGCCCTTCGAGCACGTTCGAATTCATGTTCGTCCTGTCCGAGAAGCCAACCGCGATGAGCAACGGAGGCGAAACTGGTGGCGGCTTGGTCGCTCAGGCAGCGATCTGAAGAAGGCCACAGCTCCGCTTTCGCGAATTATTATAACACCGAGAGTGTCAAAGCACCGTATTTTCGTCTGGGCACCCGGGCGCTTGCTGCCAGATAGCCGCCTTGTTGCGATCTCACGCGACGACGATACGGCGTTCGGAATTCTGCACTCTCGTTTCCACGAGCTTTGGTCTCTGCGCTTGGGGGGATGGCATGGGGTCGGTAACGATCCACAATATACGCCCTCTCAAGGCTTCGAGACCTTTCCGTTTCCCGAAGGGCTCACCCCGGACATCCTTGCTGCCGACTACGCCGACGATCCCCGCTCCATCGCCATCGCGAAAGCTGCCGCTCGCCTGAATGAGCTTCGCGAGAGTTGGCTCAATCCCGCGGATCTCATCCGCCGCGAGCCCGAGGTCGTTCCCGGCTTCCCCGATCGCATCCTACCAGTGGACGAGGAAGCCGCCGCGATCCTCAAGAAGCGGACGCTGACGAACCTCTATAACGAGCGGCCGGCATGGCTTGACAATGCCCACAAGGCGCTCGACGCCGCCGTTGCGGCTGCCTACGGGTGGCCCGCTGATCTCTCCGACGACGAAGTCCTCGCCCGCCTCTTCGCCCTCAATCAGGAGCGAGCGGCGGCACAGAAGGGCGACTGACGGGCCGCTGACGAGCGCGAGGAGTGGGCCCTAAGCGACCCCCTCCGGCAACCGCACGGCCTCGACACAAGACCGCATTTGCGCCTCCGATGGCCCTCCCCGGTTATAGACGCCGAGTGTGATACCGTCCCGGCCCTCGGCATGTCCAACGACCCATGACACGACGTGCTGGGGAATCTCTGCCCTGATTGCGTTCTGGACGAACCGCCGCCGGAAGGAGTGAAAATTGACCTTAGACCGGCGATGCCCTTCCCGGATGTCCGCGGCGCCAACAGCCCGAATGAAGCGTCCGAATTGTTTGCTGAGGGGGTCCGAGAGGGAGACGCCCCTTCCCCTGACGTCCGAGAACAGGCGCTCGTCGTCCGCCTTCCCTTCACAACGCCTCTCCACGAGAGGGACCAGCGCCGAGTGAATTGGGAATGTACGAGAGGCGGCAGCAGTCTTCCCCTCCCGGATCGTGAAGTTACCGCCTCGGCAATCCTCTACAGTTAGCCGACAGATTTCCTCGATCCGCATTCCTGAGAGTGCGGCAACTCGCATGGCGTCGCCAAGGCGAGACGCGTTTTTGCCGCCCGCTTTCGATAGCCGGTTGAAGAGTTGCCGGATTTGGTCGTCTGTGAATTCCCGCTCGGCGTCCGGGCCTTTCGCGGCGCTCGAATTTCGCCGCTAGGGGAACCGAAGGCGCTCCCATGGGCTGTCTTCGAGATAGAAGTCTCGCTCGATCAACCATCGCCAGTAGGCTTTGATATTCGAGAACTTCGTCTCGGCGGTCTTGCGGTTCATCTGCAGCAGGACCTCGGCGAAGAAATCCGCAGCGGCCCGCCTGTCGATCGTCCGAACCGTCGATCCTCGCTTTGTGGCCCATGCGGCAAAGAGCAAGATATCCGCCCGCCGCCCTTGGATGGTCTTCGGCTTCAGGTCGAGTTCTGAGAGATATGTCTCGACGTGCTCTTCAACTGTGGTGCGATTGTGCAGGCGGTCGAGAAAGCGCCCCTTCGCGACTTCGCCTTGCTCAGTGCCAATGCTCTCGATTTCGTACTCTATGACATCGTGCGGGCTAAGTACGTCCTCTTCCCGATCGACGACTACGCCCGCTTTGGCGGACCAAGCGATCGGGTCGTTCTGGTACGCTGCGATCTCCTCTTTCCACCGATCGGCGATTTCTTCCACACGCCCCATCGGCTTCGAAAGCCGCCCGTTGCGGGCTTCCTCGAACAGTCGATCCGTTTCTCTGACAAACTCGTCGCGGCGCCTCTTGGCGACCTTCGTGTCAGACGTTTGCAGCGGCTGGATAATTGCGGTCTTGCCGTCGAAATGGTCGCGAAGCGCGACAGGGATTTCACGACGAAACTGGTACTTGTCACCACGCCTCTTGAGGAAGCGTTCGCTGCTGCTTCTCGCCATTCAGACCAATCTCTCCGACCAACATTAGGCATTGAAAGCACTGATCTGTATGAGAAACAACGCGCCATTTCAATATGCCGGACAGTCCCTCTCTCACCGCCACAAAACGCCTTGTCCGCCCCAAGCGCGGGCGCCAAACCTCTGACGAACATCGAGTTTCGGGAACCCGCGCGCGCGATGGCGGCGGCTTCATCGTTTGCGGAATGATACGAGCGCGATGTGCTGGTTGAGCGTTGCCCAGTGCGGGCGGACGATCCAGGCTCCTTCAACCGAACGGAGCCTTCCCATGACGAGCCTTCAGTTTCCCTCGCTCCGATCAGCCCGCTGCGCCAGCGACTGATCGACGACATGACCATGAGGCGTTTCTCCCGGGAGACGCAGCGCAACTATCTGGGTGATATTGGCCGCCTTGCCGCCTTTCTCGAACGCTCGGCCGATACGGCTAGCACCGAGGATCTGCGCCGCTTTCAGGTCGCCATGCAGGAGGGCGGTGTCGGCGTGCCGACGATGAACGCCGTCGTCTCTGCCCTGCGCTTCTTCCTCGTCCATACGCTCGATCGGCCCGATCTGGCCCGCAAGCTGGTGCGGTTGCGCTATCCACGGACCCTGCCGGACGGCGCCCTCAGCCGCCCGGCTTGGCGGCGCGGATCGCATAGCGGTGTTGGATCTGGCGGGCGAGGCCTTTGACGAGCGGCATGGCCCGGGCCTGTGCCCGGTGGATCGGCCCGAGCCGACGATCGATCACCACATCGGCGAAACCGGCTTCTGTGAGCATCCGCGCGACCTCGTCGGCGCGGGCGCCGTCCTTGAAATGCACCCGCGAGAGAATGCTGCGGTGGCGCTCGGCGAGATCGCCCGGCAAGGCGGGACCGGGCGCGCCCCCGCGCCGCTGTACGAGCCGCTCGAGCCTCGCGATCAGTCGCTCGAGCGGTCCTTGGCTGACGAAGTCGCCGTCGATGACGAGCAGCGTCCCGCCGGGCTTGAGCACCCTGAGCCACTCCGAAAAAGCGATCTTCGGGTCGACCAGCGTCCAGACGAGGTGGCGGGTGACGACCACGTCGATACTGCCATCCGTCTCGAGAATGCGCTCGGCATCACCGAGCCGGAAGGTGATCCGTCGCCCGCGCGAGGCCGCCTTGGAGGCCGCCCGCTCCAGCATCGCCTCCGACCAGTCGAGCCCGGTGACGTCGAAGCCGAGATCGTCGAGGAGATGGGAGACGACACCCGTCCCGCTCGCAAGATCCAGCGCGCTGCGGCCACCGGCCTCGCCGAGATGGCGTTCGAAGAGCGCGTGCCAGGCGCGGCGCTCCTGCTCGGTGAAGATTTCGTGCCCGGGGAACTGGTCGAACGTTTCCGCCCGTTCCGACCAGAACTCGCGGATTTCGTCACGCAAGCCGTAGTTTGCCCCGCCTGTTCCCGCGCTCATGCCTGCCCTTTCTGGATTGCCTCTAAAAGATATTTCTTGACCGAACTACTCATGAATTCCAAGAGGGCTTCGTTCGTCATTCAGGGGATCAAGACCATGCGGGCCCTAACCCATCTCGTGGCTGTTGCAGCATCATTTCTCGTCTTGACGGTCGCTCGAGGTCACGCCGAGACGGTCACCGTCACCGACGTCACCGGGCGCAAAGTCGAGGTGGAGACGCCGGTCGAGCGCGTCATCCTGGGCGAAGGCCGCCAGATCTATTTCGTGGCCGCTCTCGATCGCGATGCGCCCTTCGGCCGGATCGTGGGCTGGCGCGACGATCTGCCGAAGGCCGACCCCGAATCCTACGAGGCCTATCGCTCGCTCTATCCTCAGGTCGCCGACCTGCCGACCTTCGGTGGCATGAAGGATGGCACGTTCGATGTGGAGCAGGCCGTCTCGCTCGATCCCGACGTGATCCTGATGAATGTCGATGCCAAGACCGCGACCGAAGAGGCGGGCTACATCGAGACCTTGGAGAAGGTCGGCATTCCGCTCGTCTACGTCGACTTTCGGGAGAAGCCGATGGTCAACACCGAGCCGTCCATGCGCCTGATCGGCAAGCTCTTCGGAAAGGAACAGGTCGCCGAAGACTTCATCGCCTTCCGCCAGAAGAGCATCGCCGCGGTGACCGACGTCCTGGAGCGCGAGAAACCCGAACGCCCGCTCGTCTTCATGGAGCGCGCCGGCGGCTATTCCGACGATTGCTGCATGTCCTTCGGCGACGAGAACTTCGGCAAGATGGTCGAAATCGCCGGCGGCATCAACATGGCGAAGGATATCATCCCTGGAACCTTCGGAACCGTGAATCCGGAGCAGATCATCGCCTCCAACCCGGATCAAGTCATCGTCACCGGCGGGAACTGGGAGGGCTACGTCCCGGGCGGTAACTGGGTCGGCGTCGGCTATGGAGCGGACGAGGCGGAAGCGCACCGCAAGCTGGAAGCCCTGACCAAGCGACCCGCCTTCACCGGGATCAAGGCCGTCGAGAACGGGAAGGTGCACGCGATCTGGCATCAGTTCTACAACAATCCCTATCAGTTCGTGGCGATCCAGGAGATGGCCAAGTGGCTGCATCCCGACCTGTTCGAGGACCTCGACCCGGACGCGACCTTCCGGGAACTCCACGCCCGCTTCCTGCCGATCGAATACAAGTCCGGCTACTTCGTCTCGCTGTCCGAGCCAGAATGACCAGCGTCGCGGCCAGGGCGAGCGTCCAGGAAGGTCGGGACCGCTATCGCGGTCTCGCCCTTCGGCGCATCTTTCTCCTTGCAGGGCTGAGCTTCGCGCTGTTTGCGAGCGTGTGCGTCGACATGGCCCTCGGCCCGGCGAACTACACGATCGCCGAGGTTCTGAGGGCGATGTTTGACGCCGATGCCGTGAGCGACCAGCTCCGGGTCGTCGTTTGGGACATTCGCATGCCGATCGCGCTGATGGCGGTGACGGTCGGGGCCTCGCTGTCGGTCGCCGGCGCGCAGATGCAGACCATTCTCGCCAATCCGCTGGCCAGCCCCTTCACCCTCGGCATTTCGGCTGCTGCTTCGTTCGGGGCGGCGCTGGCCCTGGTGGCCGGGACGGCACTCGTGCCGATTGCGGTGAACTACATGGTGCCGATCAACGCCTTCGCGATGGCGATGATCGCGGCGCTCTTCATCCATTTCGCCTCGACCATGCGCGGCGTCACGGTCGAGACCATCGTTCTCCTCGGCATCGCCCTGGTGTTCACCTTCAACGCGCTTCTCTCGCTGCTGCAATATCTTGCCTCGGAACAGGCGCTGGCGGCCGTCGTCTTCTGGACGATGGGCAGCCTGACCAAGGCGACCTGGCCGAAGGTGGCGATCACCGCGGCGGTGCTGGCGGTCACCGTCCCGTTGTTCGCCCGGCAGGCCTGGGCGCTGACGGCGCTGCGGCTCGGCGAGGACAAGGCGGCGAGCTTCGGCGTCAACGTCCGGCGCCTGCGCCTGTCCACCATGATGACCGTCAGCCTTCTTGCCGCCATTCCCGTCTCCTTCGTCGGCACGATCGGCTTCATCGGGCTGGTCGGCCCGCATATCGCCCGCATGCTCGTCGGCGAGGACCAGCGCTTCTTCCTGCCGGCTTCGGTTCTTTGCGGCGCGCTTCTTCTGTCGGTGACCTCCGTCGTCTCCAAGACGCTTCTGCCGGGCGCCATCCTGCCGATCGGCGTGATCACGGCGCTCGTCGGCGTTCCGTTCTTCTTCGTGCTGATCTTCAGCAGCCGGAGGCGCGCATGGTAGCCATTGCACTGGACGATCTGGGCGCTGCCTATGGTCGCCGCACGGTCCTGTCCGGCTTCTCGACGCCCATCCTGGAGGGCGGCGCGCTGACGGCGGTGATCGGTCCGAACGCGGCCGGAAAATCCACCCTCTTCAAGCGCATCGCCGGCCTGATCAAAGGGCCGGGCACGGTCCATCTCACGGAGACGGCGCGGGGCCGGGACGCCGTCCGCTACATGCCACAGGATACCGGTGGCAATGCTGTCCTGACCGTCTACGAATCCGTGCTCCTGGCTGCCAAGCAGGGTTCGGGCTGGCGCGTCAGCGATGGGGAACTGGCAGAGATAGATCAGATCCTGGCCGCGCTCGATCTTCATGATCTGGCGTTTCGGGGCCTCGGCGAATTGTCGGGAGGTCAGCGCCAGCTCGTCGCCATCGCGCAGGCGCTCGTGCGCCGGCCGGAAGTGCTCCTGATGGACGAGCCCACATCGGCGCTCGATCTCTACCGCCAGATCGAGGTGCTCGCCTTCATGCAGCGCCGGGCGCGCGCCTCAGGAATGGCGGTGCTGATTGCCTTGCACGATCTCAACCACGCCCTGCGCTATTGCGACAACACGATCGTCGTCGCCAATGGCGCGATGCAGGCGGCCGGACCGACCAGCGAGGTGATCACGGCCGAAATGCTCCGTGAAGTCTACCGTGTCGACGGGCGTGTCGAGCGCTGCTCTCGCGGGCGTCCGGTGCTGATCGTCGACAGCACCGCCACTTGAGCGGCGACGCCGGCCCATCGGCAGGTGGGCTCGTGCGGAGATGGATGCCCGTCCGAACGATTTGTCGAGACGGACGGGAAGCATCTCGGCCTTCAATGCGCACAGGCGCGAGTTGATGTGCCCTTGGTCGGGGCCGCGCTTCCGGCAAAATCGAGTTCGAGGGACACGCCGTCGACCACGATCTTGACGGTGACCCGCAAGGGATCCTCGGAGAACCCGCCTTTCGCCTGTGTGAAAAGCGTACATCCGGCAATTCATCTCGCGCAATTCAATAAATTTGCTTCTTTTCGGCGATTTGGTTGACGAAACAAGACCGCGAGAAACGACCCCTCTTCGCCTCGCCGAACGTCGTGCCCCGTCTTGCTCCCGGACCAGCCGCCGCCGGCGGCCGCGCAAAGCTGCGGGCCGTTCACCGATGCGAATATGGGAGCCTGTTCAAACGACCGCATCGATCCTTCCTTCGGAAGTCTCTTGCTGACCGCAACGACGAGCGCGTGCACCCCGCTCGGCACGCGCTCGAAGACCGAGGCTGCCGGCCCCGACGCAGCCGATCCGGGAGAATTTCTACAGGAAGGTTCCCGGATCGACGGCTTCCATGCCGTGCGCCTCGGCGACCGGCGCGCAGGTCACGCGCCCCTCGCAGACATTGAGGCCGTTGCGCAGATGCGCATCGTCGCGGAGTGCCTGGCGCCATCCTTTGTCGGCGAGTGCGACGATGAATGGCAGTGTCACATTGCCGAGGGCGAAGGTGGAGGTGCGGGCGACCGCGCCGGGCATGTTGGCGACGCAATAGTGGACGACGTCGTCGATGACGTAGGTCGGATCGGCGTGGGTCGTGGCGCGGGACGTCTCGACGCAGCCGCCCTGGTCGATTGCGACGTCGACGATGACACTGCCGGGCTTCATGCCGCTCACCATCTGTTTCGTCACGAGCTTGGGCGCCGCTGCGCCCGGAATGAGGACGGTGCCGATGACGAGGTCGGCCTCCCCGACCAGATCCTCGATCGCCGTGCGGGTCGAGAACTGCGTACGGATCCGGGCGCCGAAGTGGGACGAGAGCCGCTTCAAGGTCTCGGCCGAACGGTCGACCACGGTGACATCTGCGCCCATGCCGACGGCGATCGTCGCCGCATGGGTGCCCGATACGCCGCCGCCGAGGACGACGACATTGGCCCCCGGCACGCCCGGCACACCGCCGAGAAGGACGCCGCGGCCCCCTTGTGACTTTTCCAGCGAGTGCGCCCCGACCTGCGGCGCGAGCCGGCCTGCGACCTCCGACATCGGGACGAGGAGCGGCAACGAACCGGTCGGCGAGGTGACCGTCTCGTAAGCGATCGCGACCGCTCCCGAGGCGACGAGATCTTCAGTCTGGGGAAGGTCCGGGGCGAGATGGAGGTAGGTGAAGAGAATCTGGCCAGCCTTGAGACGCTTCCTCTCCTCGGCGAGCGGCTCCTTGACCTTGACGATCATCTCGCAGGCGAAGACCTCGTCGACATGGCCGGCGATCGTAGCGCCGGCGGTCCGGTAGCTGTCGTCGTCGAGCCCGATGCCGGCTCCGGCATTCGTCTCCACAACCACCTGATGGCCACGATGGACGAGCTCGGCGACCGCTCCCGGCGTCATGCCGACGCGGTATTCGTTGTTCTTGATTTCCTTCGGAACGCCGATGCGCATGCTTTGTCTCCAGCAGTCGTGTTGCAGTGCCGCGTCAGGCAGCGGCTTCGATGGCGGCGCCGAGGATCTCGACGATCTCGCCGATCTGTCCGCGCTCGACGATGAGCGGCGGCGACAGGGCGATGATGTCGCCCGTCACGCGAATGAGAAGTCCCTTGGCGAAGCAATCGACGAAGACGTCGTAGGCGCGGGTGCCGGGCGCCCCTTCCCGCGAGTCGAGCTCGATTCCGGCGATGAGGCCGATCGTGCGGATGTCGGTGATGTGCGGCAGGCCCTTCAGGGAATGGATCGCCGCGTCCCACTCGGCCTGGATCTGCTTCGCCCGGCCGAGAAGACCCTCGCTCTCGTAGATGTCCAGCGTGGCGATGCCGGCGGCGCAGGCGGCGGGATGACCCGAATAGGTGTAGCCGTGAAACAGCTCGATGGCCCCTTCGGGCCCCTGCATCAGCGCGTCATGGACCTTCCGGCTGGCAAAGACGGCGCCCATCGGCAGCGCGCCGTTGGTCAGGCCCTTCGCCGTGGTGACGATGTCGGGCACGACCCCGAAGAAATCGGTGGCGAAGGGCGCGCCGAGGCGGCCGAAGCCGGTGATGACTTCGTCGAAGATCAGAAGGATGCCATGGCGGTCGCAGATCGATCGGAGACGCTCGAGATACCCCTTTGGGGGCGGCAGAACGCCGGTCGAGCCGGCGACGGGCTCGACGATGCAGGCCGCGATCGTTTCGGCGCCGTGGAGGGCGACGAGGCGCTCGAGATCGTCGGCGAGTTCGGCCCCGTGCTCGGGCTGGCCCTTCACGAAGCCGTTGCGGACGGGATCGAAGGTGTGGCGCAGGTGATCGGTGCCGGGAAGCTGTGGGAAGACGCGGCGGTTGTTGACGAGACCGCCGACCGAGATGCCGCCGAAGCCGACGCCGTGATAGCCCCGCTCACGCCCGATGAGGCGCGTCCGCGTGCCCTGGCCGATGGCGCGCTGGTAGGCGACCGCGATCTTGAGGGCGGTGTCGACCGACTCCGAGCCCGAGCCGGTGAAGAAGATGCGATCGAGCTTGGCGCCTTCCGGCCCCGGGGCGATCGCCGCCAGGCGCTCGGCGAAGTCGAAGGCGATGGTGTGGCCCATCTGGAAGGACGGAGCATAATCGAGCGTGGTGAGCTGGCGTTCGACCGCTTCGGCGATCTGACGCCTGCCATGACCGGCATTCACACACCAAAGGCCGGCAGTTCCGTCGAGGACCGTCCGACCATCGACGTCGGTGTAGTGCATGCCTTGCGCCGAGGCAAAAAGTCGAGGCGCCTTCTTGAATTGCCGGTTCGCGGTGAAAGGCATCCAGTAGCTGTCGAGCACCGGGACGTTGGGCTTGGCGTGAAGGTTCATCGGGGACCTCTGAGAGTGATGCCGAAAGGAAGCGCTCGATCGAGGTCGCAAACAAGTCCTTTTCTTTTCGTCTGCAACGGATTGACGAAGATGGGCCACGATGGCGAAGTGTTGCGGATTTCGAACAGGAGAAACGGGCGACATGAGCGATGGGGCGATGGTGGATGTGGGCGGCAGGCTGCGGTATCTGCGCATGGCGCGCGGGCTGTCGCAGCGCCAGCTCGCGAAGAAGGCGGGCGTCACCAATTCGACCATCTCGCTGATCGAGGCGAACGCGACGAACCCGTCGGTCGGCGCGCTGAAGCGCATCCTGGACGGGTTGCCGATCGGCCTCGCCGAATTCTTCGCCTTCGAACCGGAGCGGCCGCAGCGGGTCTTCTATCAGGCGGAGGAACTGGTGGAGATCGGCAAGGGGGCAATCTCCTATCGTCAGGTCGGCGAGAGCCTCTTCGGCCGGGCGCTGCAGATCCTGAAGGAGTGCTATCAACCCGGCGCCGACACGGGAAAGGTGCCGCTGTCCCACGAGGGCGAGGAAGGCGGCGTCATCCTGTCGGGACGGCTCGAGGTCACCGTCGACGACGAGCGCCGCATCCTCGGCCCCGGCGACGCCTACTATTTCGAGAGCCGAAGGCCGCACCGTTTCCGCTGTGTCGGATCGAACCCCTGCGAGGTCGTCAGCGCCTGCACGCCGCCAAGCTTCTAACACCCGGCCGCCCGCGGAAAGCCGATCTCCTTGAGAGAGCGCTCTCCACGCAGTGTGACGTTCGATTTCGATCCCGCTCCTCCGGAAAACCCGGAACGCTTCAGAGCTTCAAAAGCTTCCCGGACTGTCCTCGACCACCGCTTCCATTGCCACGTAGCTGGCGGTGGAGCTGAGATAGGGCAAGGCGGAGATCTTCTCCGCCATCACCTGCCGGTAGTGGGCCATGTCGCGCGAACGCAGCTTGATCTGGTAGTCGAATCCGCCGGCGATCATGTAGCATTCTTCCACTTCGGGAATCAGGCGAACGGCCGCGTTGAACGCTTCGAGCGCCTTCTGCCGCGTGTCGGACACACGCACCTCGACATAGGTGACGTGCTGCAGGCCCAGCTTGAGCGGCGAGAGGATCGCCCGGTAGCCGGTGATCAGACCGATGTCCTCCATGCGCTTGATCCGCAGGGAGACGGGCGTCTTCGACAGGCCCACCTTCTTCGACAATTCCGCGATCGATATCCGGGCGTTGATGACCAGCGCTTCGAGAATCTTGCGGTCGATGGCGTCCAGAGTGTCGTTCATCCTAAAAGCCTTCGAAATTTTGGTCTTTCCGTCCATGCCAACGCGCATGTTTGAGCGATCCGGCTAATCCTGTCGCGGTATATCAGGTCGAGCAACGTCGCGATGGAGATCTGCGTGGCCGCCTGTGATTTTCCTGCCCTCGATTTCTCTGCGAAGTTCGCGCCGGAACGCCCCTTGCTGGAGGCGCTGATCGCCGAAGCCGATCTCGACGCCGCGATCCGGCGGCGGATCAGCGATCGTGCCGCCGTTCTCGTCGAGCGGATCCGGACCGAGGCCCCGCCGACGCTGATGGAGCACTTCCTGGCGGAGTACGGATTGTCGACGCGCGAGGGTGTGGCGCTGATGTGCCTCGCCGAGGCGATGCTGCGGGTGCCGGACAATTTCACCATGGACGCGCTGATCGAGGACAAGATCGCGCCGTCGGAGTGGAACAAGCATTCCGGCGCCGCCGCCTCGTCGCTGGTCAACGCCTCTACCTGGGCGCTGATGCTGACGGGCAAGGTGCTCGACGATCGGCAGCCGGGAATGGCGGGCGTGCTGCGCGGCGCGATCCGCCGCCTCGGGGAGCCGGTCATCCGCACCGCCGTCGGCCGTGCCATGAAGGAGATGGGCCGCCAGTTCGTCCTCGGCGAGACGATCGAGGGCGCGCTGGAGCGCGGCAAGATCCGCGAGCGCCAGGGCTATACCCATTCCTTCGACATGCTGGGAGAGGCGGCGCGAACCGAAGCGGATGCGAAGCGCTATGCCCGGGAATACGCCAACGCCATCGCCGCCGTCGGCAAGGCCGCGACCCATGAGAAGATCGTCGACAATCCGGGCATCTCGATCAAGCTGTCGGCTCTCCATCCGCGGTACGAGGTCGCCCAGGAAGACCGTGTCATGGCCGAGCTGGTGCCCGTCGTCCTGCGGCTGTCCCGCCAGGCGAGCCAAGCCGGCATCGCGCTTCACATCGACGCCGAGGAGCAGGATCGGCTGGCGCTGTCGTTCAAGGTGATCGAGGCGGTCCTTTCCGACCCCGGGCTCGCGGGCTGGGACGGATTCGGCGTCGTGGTGCAGGCCTATGGCAAGCGCGCCGGACCGGCAATCGACGCGCTCTACGAGATGACACGCCGCCACGACCGCAAGATCAATGTGCGGCTGGTGAAGGGCGCCTACTGGGACACCGAGATGAAGCTCGCCCAGGTCAACGGCATGCCCGATTTCGCGCTGTTCACCTCGAAGCCTGCGACCGACGTCTCCTATATCTGCCTGGCCAAGAAACTGTTCGGCATGGGCGACCGGATCTTCCCGCAATTTGCCACGCACAATGCGCACACCGTCGCGGCCATCCTGGAATTGGCCGAAGGGCGGCCTTACGAGTTCCAGCGGCTGCATGGCATGGGTGAGGGCCTCCACGACATCGTCTTGAAGGAGACCGGGGGCAAGTGCCGCATCTACGCGCCGGTCGGCGCACATCGCGATCTCCTCGCCTATCTCGTGCGGCGCCTCCTCGAAAACGGCGCCAATTCCTCCTTCGTGCACCAGATCGTCGACAAGGCCGTGCCGGCGACGAAGATCGCCCGCGATCCGTTCGAGGCCCTGAGCACCGCCAAGGCGCCCTCGGCCCTTCGCGCGCCCGCCGCGATCTTCGGGGAGAAGCGGCGCAACTCCAAGGGCTTCGATCTGTCCGACCGGGGCGTTCTCGCCGCGATCGAGACCGAACGCACCAAGCCCTTGCAGACGGCCCATCCGCTGACGGTGTCCGATCCATCGGGTGCTGAAAAGCCGGTGACCAACCCCGCGACCGGGGAAGTCGTCGGCACGGTCGTCGAGGCGGATCCGGCGACGGTGGCGCGGGCGCTGGCCGACGCGCGGGTCTGGGACGCGCCGGCACCGGAGCGGGCCGCCGTCCTCGAGCGGGCCGCCGACCTCTTCGAGGAGAATTTCGGCATCCTGTTCGCGATCCTGGCGAAAGAGGCCGGCAAGACGCTGCCCGATGCGGTGGGAGAGCTGCGCGAGGCGGTCGACTTCCTGCGCTACTATGCGAGGGAAGGCGAAGACGTGTCGCGCGGTCCGCGCGGCATCATCGCGGCGATCAGCCCGTGGAACTTCCCGCTGGCGATCTTCACCGGCCAGATCTCCGCCGCGCTTATGGCCGGCAATGCCGTTTTGTGCAAACCGGCGGAGCAGACGCCGCTCGTCGCCTTCAAGGCGGTCGAGCTTCTGCATGAAGCCGGCATCCCGAAGAGCGCCCTTCAGCTTCTGACGGGGCGCGGCTCCGTCGTCGGCCAGGCGATCACCGCCGATCCGCGGGTGAAGGGCGTCGTCTTCACCGGCTCGACCGACACCGCGCAGCGCATCGCGCGCACGATAGCCGAGAACCTGGCGCCGGGAACGCCCTTGATCGCCGAGACCGGCGGTCTCAACGCGATGATCGTCGACTCGACCGCTTTGACCGAGCAGGCGGTACGCGACGTCGTCGCCTCGTCTTTCCAGTCGGCCGGGCAGCGGTGCTCTGCCCTGCGCTGCCTCTACCTGCAGGAGGACACCGCTCCGCATGTGATCGAGATGATCAAGGGCGCGATGGACGAGCTCGTGATCGGCGATCCTTGGCTCCTGCCGACGGATGTGGGCCCGGTGATCGATGCGGATGCCTGCGACGAGATCGCGGCCTACATCGCCAACAATGCCAATGCCGTGCTGCATCAGGTCGACGTGCCTGGAGGCGGATTCTTCGTCCCGCCGACGATGCTGCGGGTCGACGGGATCGCCGATCTGGAGCGCGAGATCTTCGGCCCCGTCCTGCATGTCGCGACCTTCAAGGCGAGGGAGCTCGATCGCGTCGTCGAGGCGATCAATTCGCGCGGCTTCGGCCTCACCTTCGGTCTCCATACCCGCATCGACAGCCGTGTCCAGCAGATCGCCGAGGCGATCCGGGTCGGCAACATCTACGTCAACCGCAACCAGATCGGCGCCGTGGTCGGCTCTCAGCCTTTCGGGGGCGAAGGACTTTCAGGCACGGGGCCGAAGGCCGGCGGCCCGCTCTATCTGCCGCGCTTCTTCGCGCCGGACCCCGCGCCGGCGGGGGCGGACGCCGCCCCGGGCTCCGGCGCCGGCGACGCCAAGCCGGAGGCCGCGCTGTCGAACGCTGCGGCCGAGCGTCGGCTCGAGGACCGGCTCATGCCCGGACCGACCGGCGAACTCAACCGCCTCGCCTATTACAGCCGCCCACCGGCGCTGTGCCTCGGCCCGGGCATGGAAACGGCATTGGAACAGGTGGCAGCGGTCGAGGCGCTCGGCGGCAGCGCCGTTGCGGTCGAGGGTGATCTGGCGCCCGAGCGGCTCGTCGATCTCGAAGGCTTCTCCGGCGTGTTGTGGTGGGGCGACGAGGGGCAGGCGAAGGCCTACGCCAAGGCGCTGGCATCGCGCGATGGCCCGATCGTCCCGTTGATCACGGCAAGGCCCGATCGGGCGCATGTGGTGCACGAACGCCATCTGTGCGTAGACACGACCGCCACCGGCGGCAATGCCGAACTGCTCTCCGGCGGCTGATCGGAGCACGGGAAGAGCGGGCGCTCGTCTCGTTGACGGGTGCCCCGCTCCCCGGCGCGTCGCCGGAATGCCGGCGTTCCGCGGGCATCTCCGCCCACTTTCGATCGGGCCTTCGTCAGTTCTGTACGGCCTGGACCGAGCCGCCGTCGACGCGAAGGTTGGCGCCGTTGATGAAGGAACCACGCTCCGAGACGACCAGCGCGATCGCCGCCGCGACTTCCTCGACACGGCCGCGTCGCTTCAGCGCGATGCCCGGTCGCTCCTCGTCGAGGAAGCTTTCCACGGCTTCGTCGAAGGAGACGCCCATTTCCTTGGCGCGCTTTTCCATCATCCCGTCGGTCATGTCGGTCTCGATGAAGGCCGGCGAGACGGTGTTGCACAGGATCCCGTACTTGGCCTCCTCGTAGGAGAGGTTCTTGACGAAGGCGGCGAGCGCCGCCTTGGCGGTGTTGTAGGTCGCCTCTTCCCAATAGGGCTGGACGGCGTTTTCCGAGGTGATGCAGACGAAGCGGCCCCAGCCCTTCTCGCGCATCGCCGGGAAGGTCGCGCGGGCCATGCGCACGGCGGACATGAAGTCGATCTGCCAGGCCTCCAGATAGTCCTCGTCGGTCATTTCCAGCGGGTCGCCCTTTGCGCCGGTGATGCCGGACGTGTGGACGACGATGTCGATCGCGCCGAATTTTTCACGACCCTGGCGGGCGAGCGTGTCGACGGCGGACTGGTCCGTGACGTCGGCTGCGATGCACAGCACCTCGGTCGGAAGCGCTTTCGCATCTTTTTCCAGTTGGTCGATCTTCAAATCGGAAAGGACGAGCTTCACCCCCTCCTCGGCGAGGATCTTGGCGGTGGCAAAGCCCATGCCACCCGTCGCCCCGGTGATCAGCGCGACCTTGTTTCGGATCTGCAAATCCATGAAACGTCCCTTTCGAATGAATGGATGATTGCGGCGACAACGGCGCGCCGCGCCTTAGGTTGCGGTGCGAGAGGAAGCGAGACGAAATGCCCGACTACGACTTCAACAGCCCCAGGCTCTTCGTCGCGGACGCCCTGACCGCGGGCGGTACGGTTTCCCTCGATGCGACCCAGGCGAACTATCTTCTCGCCGTGATGCGGCTTGCCGACGGCGCAAACGTCCTCGCGTTCAACGGCCGCGACGGCGAATGGCGCTGCCACATCGCAAGGACGGCGAAGAAGAAGGCCGATCTTGTCGCCGAGGAGCGGCTGCGTCCGCAGACGCCCGCCCCGACGCTCGCCTATCTCTTCGCGCCGCTGAAGCACGCCCGGCTCGACTACATGGTGCAGAAGGCCGTCGAGATGGGCGCCGGCATCCTGCAGCCGGTGATGACCCAGCACGTCCAGGCAAGCCGGGTGAATGTCGAGCGCATGCGGGCGAACGCGATCGAGGCGGCCGAGCAGTGCGGCATCCTGTCGATCCCGGAATGCCGCGAGCCGATGAAGTTCGACGCGGCGCTTCAGGCCTATCTGCCGCGCGGGCCGTTCATCTTCTGCGACGAGCGCGAGGACGCCGAGAGCCCGATCGAGACGCTTCGCCGCCTGGAAAAGGGACCGCTGTCGCTCATGATCGGCCCCGAGGGCGGGTTTTCCACCGAAGAGCGGACACGGCTTCATGCCGAGACGGGCGTCACCGCAATCTCCCTCGGACCCCGGATCCTCAGGGCCGACACCGCCGCCGTCGCGGCACTGGCGGTGGTGCAGGCGGCAATCGGGGACTGGAAATGTGTCTCCTGAGCGAGCCGCCCTTCGCCCACTGGCCGCACCGTCAACCGATCCAATCTTGCGCCCTCGGCAAATTCGGGGCACCACGCGATTCGTGGAATGGCGGGTTCCGCGCGCCGGAGGGACGGCGCTTGCGCAACGAATGGAACGAGAACAATGGCGCGCGATACGACCGATCTGGCCCCCATTTCGTCGATGGACGATCTCGTCGGGCATATGAAGGGCGGCGAGAAGCCGGCCGAAAACTTCCGCATCGGCACCGAGCACGAGAAGTTCGGCTATTATGTCGACGATCTCTCTCCCGTTCCCTACGACGGTGAGCGCGGCATTCGCGCTATACTCGACGGCATGCGCTCGCTCTCCGGCTGGGAGCCGATCGTCGACGACGGACGGCTGATCGGCCTCTACAGCGAAGAGGGAATGGGCGCCATCTCGCTGGAGCCCGGCGGCCAATTCGAGCTCTCCGGCGCGCCGCTCGAGACGATCCACGCGACCTGCCGGGAATCCAACGCCCATCTCGCCGAGGTCCGGGCTGTCGCCAAGGAGCTCGGCATCGGCTTTCTCGGCATCGGTTCCTCGCCCTCCTGGACGCTCGCCGAAACGCCGATCATGCCGAAATCGCGCTACGACATCATGCGCCGCTACATGCCCAAGGTCGGCACCCGCGGCCTCGACATGATGCTGCGGACGGCGACGATCCAGGTCAATCTCGACTTTTCCGACGAGGCCGACATGCGCCGCAAGATGCGCGTCGGCATGAAGCTGCAGCCGGTCGCCTCGGCGCTGTTCGCCCATTCGCCCTTCACCGAAGGCAAGCCCAACGGCCTCGTCTCCTGGCGCTCGGAGGTCTGGAAGGACGTCGACAACCAGCGTTCGGGGCTCCTGCCCTTCGTTTTCGAGGAGGACTTCACCTATCGCCACTACGCCGAGTGGGCGCTCGACATTCCGATGTATTTCGTCACCCGGAACGGCCGCTATCACGACGCGACGCATGTGACCTTCCGTCAGTTCATGGATGGCGCGCTGAAGGGCGAGATCGACGATCCCGAGCCGCAGATGGGCGACTGGACCAACCATCTGTCGACGCTCTTTCCGGACGTCCGGCTGAAGCGCTTCCTCGAAATGCGCGGCGCCGACGGCGGGCCGTGGCGGCGCATCTGCGCCCTGCCGGCCTATTGGGTCGGCCTGCTCTACGATCCGGCGACACTCCAGGCGGTCGACGATATGACTGCCGACTGGAGCTTCGAGGAAGTCCAGGCGATGCGGGACGCCGTTCCTCGGGATGGTTTCCGCACGAAATTCCGTGACGGCGTCGTGCTCGAACTCGCCCGGGCCACGGTCGAGCTCGCCAGCAAGGGGCTGAAGGCGCGCGGCCGGCTCAACGAGGAGGGCAACGACGAGAGCTTTTTCCTCGCCCCGCTGGAGGAAGTGGTCGCCAGAGGCACCACCTCCGCCGAAGAGCTGGTGCGGCTCTATGAGGGTCAGTGGGAGCGCTCGATGCCGCGGCTGTTCAAGCATCTGTCCTACTGAGCGCGCCGTCTCGCCGGCCGGCGGCCCGGCGCCGCCTCCCCGGTCCGCCGGGCATCGGACGGCCTCCGCCGCTCCGAGGGAGCTTCGCCGCCAGGGAGCCTATCGCCGGCGAAATCGCATTCCGGCGTGAAATCGCCCCTTTCTCACTACGCATTCCCGCCGACCGCCCTATTCTTCCGCGATCAGTCACGCACTGATTTTGCTTTCGGCGGAGATGCGATAGCATCGAACCGTCGAGTGGATGGGCATCCAGCCGGCAGGGCCGACCATGACGGACTTTTTCGACTGGCTGACGGCGAGCGACTCGGGCGTCGCGGCCGACCGGCTCGCCGACACCTTCAAGCTCAGTCACGAAGAGCTGCGCAAGACGATGACGGCGCTCGCCCCGGCCTTCGCGCTGGCCCTGCAGCGGGCGATGATCGTACCGGGCGCCTGGAGCGAGATCTCCCGTCACTACCAACCCTTCGTCAAGAGCGAGGCTTCTGATCTGTCGGTCGGTGCGACCAACAGTCCGCTCGGCCGCGATCTGTCCAACGCGCTGTTCGGTTCGAAGGATCTCGTCTCAAGCGTGGCGCGCCACGTGTCGGTGGCGAGCGGCGTCGCGCCGGACACGGTCGAAATGATGATCCGCAACGTGTCGGTCATGACCATCGGCACGATGCTGCGGATGATGATGGCCAATCTGACCCGTGGCCAACCGAAGGAACTCGCCGAGGGCGACTATCCTGGCGCGATGGCCGAGATGCTGAGGCGTAGCGCCAACGCCGTCGAAGCGATGGGCCGGCCGTCGAGCGAAGCATCCCGCCGCGCGCCGCCGCAACTGCCCGGTTCGGATTATCTCGCCCGGCTCTTTTCCGACGCGCTCACCGGCACGGTGCCCTGGCTTCCGCCCGAAACGGCGCCCAAGGCCAAGCCCCCCAAGCCGGCGGCGGGCAAGCCCGACGAGCAAGCCGGCAAGGCGTTCTTCTCGCTCTATCCCACCTTGATGGAGGAGTTTGCCCGCGGTTTTGCGCCCGGAACGTCTCCATCGGCCGGCGGTCCATCGGCGAACGCGGCGCCCGCCGGCAACGTTCACTCGACACCCGCTTCCGCTTCGAAAGCCGAGGGTGACGCATCGCCGGCCGCCGTGGACGAAACCATTGCGGAAGCGGCACTGGCCTACCATAGGGACTATGCGCGGCGGATGATGGCGATTTTTTCCCCGCTTGCGGCCGGCAAAGTGGAGACGAAAGACGGCTGATACCCTGCGGACGTGGGAAAGCTTACTCGAGGATCATTTCCCGACCCTCTCGAAAGGAAACGGCCGGAGCCCAGAAGCTCCGGCCATTTTTATTTCCAACGGTCCATCCAGGACTTGGGTCGAAAGGCTATTGCGTCAGAATTTGTAGCTGACGTGGGCCGACACGGTGTGCAGGTCGACGTCCTGATCGCGGTCCGTAAAGGTCGCGTTTCGCGACAGGTAATCGGATTCGCCGAAGTCGTAGTAGCGGTACTGCGCACCGACGATGATCGCATCGGTCACTGCGTAGTCGAGGCCTGCGCCGACGGTCCACCCGACGTGGTTCTCGTCCTCCGAGAAAGAAGTACCGAGAGCGTCCTGGCTCGTATCGATATTGGCGAAGGCGATACCGCCCGTGCCGTAGAGCAGGACCCTGTCCCATGCATAGCCGAGCTTGGCATTGGCCGAGCCGAACCAGTTGATGTCGGTGCCGATGACGTTTCCGGGTTGGACTTCGTCGGTTCCGCTAATGTCGGACCAGTTCATTTCGCCCTCGACGCCGAGGACCACCGAACCATACTGCCACTGAGCGCCGACCACGCCGCCGAGAAAGCCGCCGTCGATGTCGAAGGTGGTGTCGAGGCTGGAAAGTCCATTGTCGTCGACATTGGAGTCGCCCCAGCCCCACCCGCCTTGCGCGCCGATATAAAGGCCCGACCAGTCGTAGACGCTCGCCACCGGAGCAACCGGGGGCGCGGGTTCGTAGGATACGACATCGGCAGCGTTGGCGGCCGAGGCGGCAGAACAACCGATTATGGTTGCAAATAGCATCCGTCTCATTTGCTGAATCCTCATTTCTCTCCAGCTGATCTTAATTCTTCTTAGGCGCATTTACTCATGTAACCCGGTGATGAATACATCAGGCCTTCGCGTGAAACCGTCACGGGCCGACACCCAAAGCACTGCCAGCTCGCAGGGCATTCAACGTCATCAAGTTTGATTGGCACTTTGATGAACCACCAGGATAACCCTACGATATTTTTCGCAGAACTCCTGTATTAAATTCGCAACATTACTCTGGGCAAGTCCATTCATCGCGAACAATCGTCTCAAATTCTAAAGTTGAAAAAATTAACCATATATTTTTTCAATCATCTTGTCTTGCCACGACCGACTGAAGGAACTGCGGCGAGGTCGTCGCGGTTGCCCTTGGGCGGCGAGACCGGCCGGCCCGGCAAGCAGGCATGCCGGTGCGCGAAGCATCACCGGTCCCGTAGCACTCGCTGCGATGCCCTCTGTCGCCTGCCGCAGCGCGCCTATATATCCGCTTCTTTGCGTCCCTCGGAAACCGGCGAAAGCCAATACCGCTTGGGCGACCCCGTTAGTTCAGGATTACCCTTGCTCTTCGTCAACGCCGCCATCGTCTTCGCCCTGATCGTCCTCAACGGCTTCTTCGCGATGTCGGAACTCGCGATCGTTTCGGCGCGAAAGAGCCGGCTCGAACAGATGTCGCGAAAGCGCCGGCACGGCGCGAAGGCGGCACTGAAGCTGGCCCAGAATCCCACCACCTTCCTCTCCTCGGTGCAGATCGGCATCACCCTCGTCGGCATTTTCGCCGGCGCCTTCGGCGGGTCGGTCTTCGCCGGTCCGCTGGCCGAGGTCATGGTCGACTGGCCGGTCGTCGGCCCGGTCGCGGACGATCTCGCCTTCGTCCTCGTCGTCGTCGTCATCACCTATTTCTCGCTGGTCGTCGGCGAACTGGCGCCGAAGCGCTTCGCCCTGTCGCGGCCGGAGGCCGTGGCCTGCTTCGTCGCGCCGACGATGCGGCTGGTGGCGATGATAGGCCGGCCACTGGTCGCCCTTCTCGAAATCTCGACGCGAACTTTGACCGCCATCTTCGGCCTGACCGAGGACGAGAGCGACAAGGTGACGGAAGAGGACGTCCGGGCGATGATCGCCGAGGGAACCGAGACCGGCGTCTTCAAGGAGAAAGAGCGCGAGATGTTGGAAGGCGTGATCTCGATCGCCGACCGCAACGTCCGCTCGATCATGGTCCCGCGCCCCGACGTCGACTGGCTCGACGCCGGCGACCCGGCCGAGGAATCGATGGGCGAAATGGTGAAGACCGGCCACTCGCGCTATCCGGTGCTCGATACCGACGAGGATGCGGTCGTCGGTATCGTCCAGACCAAGGACATCCTCGAACAGCAGCATGTCAGCGGCAAGGTCGCACTCGGCGAAATCATGCGCCAGCCGCTCTACGTCAATGAAAGCATGCCGATTCTGAAGCTGCTCGAACGGTTTCGCGCCCATGGGGTGCACATGGCGATCGTCCTCGACGAGTACGGCTCTTTCGAAGGCATCGCGACGCCGCAGGACATTCTGGCCGCCATCGCCGGCTCGCTGCCCGAGGGCAACGAGGACGAGGTGCCCGAAGCGTTCCTGCGCAAGGACGGGTCCTGGCTGGTCGACGGCTCGATGGCGGTCGACCGGCTGGCGCTGAAGATCGAGGAGCTCTCCTTTCCGGTCGAGCGCGAATACGAGACCGTCGCGGGCCTGGTGCTCGACCAGTTCGGACATATTCCGGAGATCGGCGAGCGGATTCAATATGCCGATTTCGAGATCGAGGTCGTCGATCTCGACGGGCGCCGCATCGACAAGCTGTTGTTCACGCGGCTGACCCGGCCGGAAGACGAGAATGAGGAAGCGGCCGAGACCGAGGCTTGAGTCGGTCGCTTCCGAGCCTGCCGCTGGCTGCAAGAGGCCGGCCGGACACCTTCCAGCAGCGCCGCAAACGGTTGCGGCCGGCCAGGGGGAATGGCCGGCCGCATGGAAGGGCATCGATGGCCGGCGGGGCGGATTGCCGCCGGGCTTCGGGGGGTCAGCCTTCCAGGGTGCCGCGGCGCCGCTGCGCCGCGATGAGCGCCAGCTTGTAGCTCGGATCCTCGCGCCACTCGGCGCCAAGGGCGACGGAAATGTCGTCGCGCCGGATGCCGATGTCCTTCAGCACATAGTCCGGCATGTCGGCGAGCCGATGGACCCGCCGGCGGTTGATCATGGTTTTGACGATCGCGCGGGCGGCGGTGGCGAAGACGCGGGTACCGGCCACGAGGCGTCCGGCGGCGGGATGGGTGGTCGTCTGTCTCGCAGTGATCGTCATGGCTTGATCTCCTTTCGCAGCCATCGTCGGGAAAAAGCGGGGCCGCTCTTCCCATCGCGTGATGCGATGGGCAGCAGCGACCCCCGAATTGTTCCTGACTTGATCACCTTACGTCTGTGACATTGATCACACCAACGAATGTTCGTAATGTGTGAGATCAGTTTCGTTCATAGGTGACCCTAATGGTCTCTCCGCTCGATCTCGACCAGCTCCGTACCTTCGTCGCCATCGTCGACACCGGCAGCTTCACCAAGGCGGCCGAGGACGTCTTCAAGACCCAGTCCGCCGTGTCGATGCAGATCCGCCGGCTCGAGGAGCGGCTCGGCACCTCGCTGTTCGAACGCAACGGCCGATCCATTCTGCTCACCGATGCGGGCTCCCGCCTCCTCGCCTATGCGCGGCGGATGCTGACCCTCAGCCAGGAAACCCTGTCGGCCTTCGATCAGCAGGCGATGCAGGGCCATGTGCGGATCGGCCTGCCGGACGATTACGCCGAGCGCTTCCTGCCGGAGATCCTCGCCCGCTTCACCCGCTCCAATCCCCTGGTCGAACTGCAGATCGCCTGCGAGCCGTCGTCCAATCTCGCCGATCATGTCGACAAGGGCCGGCTCGACGTCGCCCTCGTCGCAGATTGCGCGATCAGCCAGGTAGTGCCGGAAATCGTCCGGCGCGAGCCTCTGCATTTCATGACCTCGGCGGCCCACGACGTGCACGAGGAAGAGGTGCTGCCGCTGGCGCTCGGCCGGCCGAACTGCTGTTGGCGCGCCGAGGGGCTGAAGGCGCTCGACGACTCGGGGCGGCGCTACAAGGTGCTGTTCTCGTCCTGGTCGGCGCAGATCGTCGCCTCGGCGGTGCTCGCCGGGCTCGCCGTCGGCGTCCTGCCGGAATGCGCCTTGCGGCCCGGCATGCGGGTGCTCGGCGAGGCGGAAGGCTTTCCGCTGCTGCAGGACAACGAAATCGGCGTCATTCGGGCGCGCAACGCGGAAAGCCCGGTGGTCTCCGCCCTCGTCGATCACATCCGCGACAGCCTCGCGAACCTGCCGCCGTCGGAGATGACGGCCAAGCCCTCGCACCTTCCCGATACCCGGCTGGTGCGCCCGCAGCGGCCGAGGCCCGTCCGGGCGGGCATTGCCGCGGAGTAGGAAGGCCACCGAGGTATGGGCGTGGCGGGCCGACGGCGCTGGCGGCCGACCCGCTATTTCGTGCCGGTTCGAAGGTTCTTCGAGGCACCGAGGAGACCGCCCAGCGCCGCCGAGCGAAGATCGGCGTCGGTGAAATCGGCGCCTTCGCCATTGGCACCGTCGAATTTCGCTCCGGCGAGTTCGGCGCGCCGCAGGTCGACGCCCTGGAGATTTGCGCCGGAGAAATCGGCGAATTCCGCCGCCGCCCGCGACAGGTTGGCGCCGGAAAGATCGGCCCCGGTCAGGTCGGCCGAATTGAGGGTGCCGCGCATCATACCCATCGACTGGTTGCGCATGTCGGCGGAAAGGTCGGCGCCCTTAAGATTCGCGCCGACCAGACTGGCGCGTGAGAGATCGGCGACGAGGCGCGTCTTCGACAGATTCGCGCCGCTGAAGTTCGCGTCCATCAATTGCGCCTGGAAGAGATTTGCGCCGGCAAGATCGGCGTCGGTGAAGTCGGCCTTCAGCCCCCAGACCTGATCGAGCTTGGCGCCGGAAAGATCCGCACCGGAGAAATCGGTGCCGTTCACCGTGGCTGCCGTCAGATCGGCGCCGGCGAGATTCAGGCCGGAAAGATCGAGACCGTTGAGCGCCTTGCGGGACAAATCGATCGGCTTGCCCTGGCCGGCCGCTGCGATCAGCGCCTCGACCTCGGTCCGGCTCATCTCGGCCTTCGTCATCCGCGGCGAGGTCATGTCGAGCCCGCTCAACATGCCTTGCGCGAAGAGCGGCATTGGCATCAAGGCCGCGAGAACGAAGGTGGCGGCGGCCACGATCGGCAGACGTTTTGGCGGCATGGCTTATCCTCCCGGGGTCCATCTCCGCGGACCTCGTTACCCTCCTAACGATCTCGGTGGCGGCGGGCAAAACGCGAGGCCGTGATCCCTTTCCGCAACCTCGATGCCGTGGCTTTGCGCTTGCCGAGACTTGCCCGCCGCACGGCCTCGCCCCACACTGGGGCCCATGAGCCTCGTGTCCGAATCGATCCCGCAGAGCAACGTCGCCGAATATACGGTGTCGGAAATCTCCGGCGCGCTGAAGCGCACCGTCGAGGAGACCTTCGGCCATGTGCGCATCCGCGGCGAGGTCTCCGGCTATCGCGGGCCGCATTCTTCGGGGCACGCCTATTTCACCCTGAAGGACGACAAGGCACGGATCGACGCGGTGATCTGGCGCACGAGCTTTGCCAAGCTCGCCTTCAAGCCGGAGGAAGGCCTCGAGGTCATCGCTACGGGGCGGCTGACCACCTATCCAAACTCGTCGAAATACCAGGTGGTGATCGAGGCGATCGAGCCGGCTGGCGCCGGCGCCCTGATGGCGCTCCTCAACGAGCGGCGGCTGAAACTGGAAGCCGAAGGGCTGTTCGCGAGCGAGCGTAAGCGCCGACTGCCCTTCCTGCCGCGGGTCATCGGCGTCGTCACTTCGCCGACCGGCGCCGTCATCCGCGACATCGTCCACCGCATCTCCGACCGCTTTCCGGTGCATGTGCTGGTCTGGCCGGTCCGGGTGCAGGGCGAGACGAGCGGGGCGGAGGTCTCGGCAGCGATCGAAGGCTTCAACGCCATCGAGGCCGGCGGCAAGATCCCGCGGCCCGACGTCGTCATCGTCGCGCGCGGCGGCGGCAGCCTCGAAGACCTCTGGGGCTTCAACGACGAGGCGGTGGTGCGGGCGGCGGCAGGATCGGCGATCCCGCTGATCTCGGCGGTCGGCCACGAGACCGACTGGACGCTGATCGACCACGCCGCCGACGTCCGGGCGCCGACGCCGACGGGCGCCGCGGAGATGGCCGTGCCGGTGCGCGCGGAACTGCTGGCGCAGATCGCCAGCCACAATGCGCGGCTGTCGGGGGCGGTGTCCCGCCGGCTCGACCAGGAAAAGAAGGGCCTTGCCGCCCTCGCCAGGGCGATGCCGGGCATCGACGCGCTGCTCGAACAGCCCCGCAGACGGCTCGACGAGGCGACGACGGGGCTCGGCGGCAATCTCCGCCATGCCGTCGGCGAAAAGCGGCGGCTGTTCGCCGGCGCCTCGGCGCGGCTCGTCCCCGCGACGCTCGACGCCGCGCTCCGGGACAAGCGGGCGACGCTGCGCCACCACGCCGTCCATGCCGACCACGGCATGCGGGTGCGGCTCGATGCGGCGCGGCGGCGGTTCGACCGGGTGGCAGCGGACCTGAAGCCGCACACGCTGCGGGCCCGCAGCGAGGCGGCACGACTGTCGCTCGTCCAGCTGTCGGAGCGGCTGGAACGGACCGAGGCGCAGGAGCGGGCCCGCCGGCGCCAGCGGGTCGAGACCGCCTGGCGGCTCGCCTCCAGCCTGTCGCCGCTGAACGTCCTGGAGCGCGGCTACGCAATCGTCCGCGACGAGGCGGAGCATGCCTTGACGCGGGCGGACGAACTCTCCGCCGGCATGGCGGTGACGCTGGAATTCGCCGGACGCCAGAGGCGCGGGGCGGTGGTCACCGACGGCGAGGCGTCCCCCTCGCCCCGCTCCGCCGGGCCAGCCTCCGGCGATCTCGGGCCCGGCGGCACCGAGCAGCCCGGCCCCAGGCCCGCCCCGGCGAAACCGCGCAAGCCGCGGACGAAGCCCGTTGTCGAGGGCCAGGGCACGCTGTTCTGAGAGGCGCCCGCTACGGGTGCCTCGCTGGATCGGTCCTTCGCCGACGATCCGCCGCCGGCACAGCCTCTCCTCGCCGTCCCTCGAGGCCCGGCTGACACCCTTCGTTACACATCGATACCGGCCGCGCATGGAAGCAGCGGGCCCGAACATCTATCTTCGGTGGTGTCCCGAAGATGCCGACGAGTATGTGCGCCGATGAGATTCCTTGCGAGCAGATGGAGCCTTTTGTCCGTCGTGATCCTGGCGGGCCTCGTCGTGCTGGCCGGCTCGATCGACTTTTCCCGGAAGAACGGCGAGCGGGAGGCCGCGGCCAGCACCCCTGCTGTGATCACGAGCCCGCAGAGCCAGCCGGCGAACCTTACCGTCACCACGGACACCGTGCGCCGCGACACCCTCGGCCGGACGATCGTCGGCAACGGCGTCGTCATGGCTCATCGCGAGGTCATCGTCGGATCGGAAGCGAGCGGCCTGCGTCTCACCGACGTTATGGTGAAGCAGGGCGATCGTGTCGAAGAGGGGCAGGTGATCGCGCGGCTCGACGATGCCCTCCTCAAGGCCCAGCTGGCCGAGCAGGACGCGGCGATCGACAGCGCCGAGGCAACGCTCGCCAATGCCGTCTCGACCAGCGAGCGCAGCCAGCGCCTCGTCGAGTCGGGCACCGTCTCACGTGAGACCGCCGAGCAGAACGCCACCACTGTCGCCACGGCCCGCGCCGCCCTCGCCCAGACCCAAGCCGCCCGCAAGACCCTCGAAGTCCAGCTTCGGCGCACCGAAATCCGTGCGCCTTTCGCCGGCATCGTCTCGGCGCGGCCGGCGGTTCCCGGCATCATCGTCCAGGCCTCCACCGAGATCGCCCGCATTCAGGAGAATGGCGCGCTGGAGGCGCGGATCGACCTGCCCGAACATACCGTCTCCACCCTCCAGCCGGGGAGCGAAGCGGTCGTCACCGCGCCCGATGGGAGCCGGATCGACGCCAAGCTGGCCTCGATCGACGAAGTCGTCGACATCGACACCCATCTCGCCCTCGCCGTGATCCCGCTGCCGGAAGGGACGGGGCTGAAGGCCGGCATGTTCGTCACCGCCGAGATTTCGATGGGTGGCGCCGAGAGCCTGACGGTCGCCGATAAGGCGCTCACCTGGCAGGAGGGCAAGACGGCGGTCTTCCGCGTCGGCGCCGACGACACCGTCGCCGCGGTGCCGGTCGAGGTCGGCCTGCGCAGCGAGGGCCGCGTCGCGGTCGCCGGCGATCTCGCCCCCGGCGACCGGGTGGTGACCAGCGGCGCCGGCTTCCTCCAGGACGGCAACAAGGTGCGGCTCGTCACCGAGCAGGCAGCGACGGAAGGAGAGTCCCAGTGAGCAACATCTCCGCCTGGGCGATCCGCCACCCGCTGCCGACCATCGTGCTGTTCCTGGCGCTGGCGATCGCCGGCATGTGGGGCTTCACGCAGCTGCGCATCAACAACATGCCGGACATCGACTTTCCGATGGTCCGGGTGACGATCACCCAGACCGGCGCCTCGCCGACGGAGATCGAGACCCAGGTCACCGACCTCGTCGAAAACGCCGTCGCGTCGATCGCCAACGTCGAAAGCGTCACCTCGACGATCAGCGAGGGGGCCTCGGTCACCGCGATCGAGTTCCAGCTCGGCACCAACCTGATCGAGGCGACGGACGACGTCCAGAACGCCATCGACGGCATCCAGAGCCAGCTGCCCGACGCTGCGGAAACGCCGATCGTCTCGCGGGTCAACGTCGGCGACAACGCCATCCTCACCTATGTCGTCGATGCGCCCGGCATGAGCCCGGACGAATTGTCCTGGTATGTCGACGACGCCCTCTCCAAGTCGCTCCTCGGCGTCGAGGGCGTCTCGAAGATCGAGCGCTCGGGCGGCGTCAACCGGGCGATCCTGGTCAAGCTCGATCCGACCCGGATTGACTCCTACGGCACCACCGTCGGCGCGGTGACGACGGCGCTCGCCGCCCAGAACCTCAATCAGGCCGGCGGGCGCACGATCATCGGCGGCACCGAGCAGTCGGTGCGCACCCTCGGCAGCGCCGGCTCGATCGCCGAACTCGCCGACACGCCGATCGCCATCGGCTCCGGCAAGTCCGTCCGGCTCGCCGATCTCGGCGAGATCGTCGACGGCTGGGAAGACCCGCGCAACCGGGCCCGGCTGGACGGCAAGGAAGTCGTCGCCTTCCAGGTCTACAGCGCCAAGGGTTCGAGCCAGATCGGCGTCACCGAGGCGGTGCGAGAAGCCGTGAAGACGATCGGCGCGAAGAACGCCGCGGTGAGCTTTTCCGAGGTCACCTCCTCCTCGGACTTTGTCCAGGAGAGCTACGACGCGGCGATCGAGGCGCTGTGGCTCGGTGCGCTGCTTGCGGTCGCCGTGGTATTCCTGTTCCTGCGCGATCTGCGCGCCACACTCGTCGCCGCGACGGCCCTGCCGATGTCGCTGGTCCCGACCTTCTTCGTGATGGAGTGGCTCGATCTGTCGCTCAACAACATCACGCTGCTCGCCCTCTCGCTGGTCGTCGGCATCCTCGTCGACGATGCCATCGTCGAGATCGAGAACATCGTCCGGCACATGCGCGAAAGCGGCAAGAGCGCCTATCAGGCGGCGATCGAGGCGGCCGACGAGATCGGCCTTGCGGTCGTCGCGACGACGGCGACGATCATCGCCGTGTTCGTGCCCGTTGCCTTCATGCCCGGCATTCCGGGCCAGCTCTTCGTCTCCTTCGCCATCGCCGTCTGCGTCTCGGTGCTCTTTTCGCTGATCGTCGCCCGGCTTTTGACGCCGCTGATGGGCGCCTATCTGGTCAAGGCCGGAAGCGGCCACTCCGAAGACGACGCGCCGCGCTGGGTGCCGGCCTATCTTGCCGTGTTGCGCCATGCCCTGCGGTTCCGCTGGCTGACAGCGCTTCTCGGCATCGCCTTCTTCGCCGGCTCCGTTTATGTCGCGGTCGGCCTTCCGACCGAGTTCATGCCGGCCTCCGATCGCGGCCGCTCCCTCGTCTCGGTCGAACTCGTTCCCGGCTCGACGCTGGACGATACCGATGCGGTGGTGCGACAGGTCGGCGAAATCCTGCAAAAGCAGCCGGAGGTCGCAAGCGTCTTCGCCTCGATCGGCACGGCATCCGAAGGCGGCGGCGGCCCGCAGCGAAGCACCACGGCGAGCGTCAATTCGGCGACGGTGACCGCCAATCTCGTCGCCCGCGATCAGCGGGACGTCTCCCAGCAGGAATTCGAGAAGCGTCTCGCCGACGTCTTCGACGGCATTGCCGGCGCCAGGATCCAGTTCGGCGCCGACAACCAGTCGGGCTCGAAGGTCAAGATCACGCTTGCCGGGGCGGATAGCGAGAAGCTCTCCGAGACCGCCAACCAACTCGCCGCCGAGATGCGCGCGGTGCCGGGCCTTCTCAACCCGATCTCGGACGCGGCGGCGGCCAAGCCCGAACTCGTCGTCAAGCCGGACAAGCAGCGCATGGCCGAACTCGGCATCACCGCCAGCGACGTCGCCAGGCTGCTGTCTGTCGCCACCATCGGCGCCAACGACGCGGCGCTCGCCAAATACAGCCTCGGCGACCGGCAGGTCTATATCGTGCCGACCCTGACCGACGACGCCAGGGGCGATCTTACCCGGATCGAGGCGCTGAAGATCGCCGGCACCTCCGGCACGGTGCCGCTCGGGGCCATCGCCAGCTTCGAGTTCGGCGCCGGGCCGACGACGATCACCCATTACGGCGGCGACCGCACCGCCAGCGTCGAGGCGGAACTCTCCGGCCTGACGCTGGGCGAGGCGCAACAGGCGATCGCCGCCCTCCCCGCCATGAAGACCCTGCCGGACGGCATCTACGAAAAGGCCCAGGGCGACACCAAGCGGATGAACGAGATGTTTTCCGGCTTCGTGATGGCGATGGCGACCGGCGTCCTCCTGATGTTCGCGACGCTGGCGCTGCTGTTCAATTCCTTCCTGCAGCCGGTCACCATCCTGACGGCCCTGCCCCTGTCGATCGGCGGCGCCTTCGGCTTCCTGTGGCTGACGGATTCGGCGGTGGCGATCTCGGTCCTGATCGGCGTCCTCCTCTTGATGGGCATCGCGGCGAAGAACTCGATCCTCCTCGTCGAATACGCCATCGTCGCGCGCCGCGGCGGCCAGGACCGGTACGGCGCCCTGATGGACGCGGCGAAAAAGCGCGCCCGGCCGATCGTCATGACCTCGATCGCCATGGCCGCCGGCATGGCGCCGCTGGCGCTCGGCCTGGGCGCCGACGCAGAGACCCGGGCGCCGATGGCGATCGCCGTGATCGGCGGCCTCGTCTCCTCGACGCTTCTGTCGCTCGTCTACGTGCCGGTGATCTATACGCTCATGGACGACCTGGAGCGGGTGCTGGGGCGCTGGCTGGGCAAGCTATTGCCGAAGGAGAGAGCCGTGACTACGCTGAATGCCGAAACTGACCCGGCAAACGGCACCAATGAAAGTCTCGTATGATGCCGCGAAGCGGTCGACAACTTTGAACGCACGAGGACTGGACTTCGAAGATGCGGCACTGATCTTCGAAGGCCCGACATTGACGATTGCAGACGACAGGCGCGACTACGGAGAAACGCGGTTTCAAACCTATGGCCTGTTCGAGAACCGTCTCGTCATGATCGTCTGGACACCGCGGCCACCGGCGCGCCACGTAATTTCGATGAGGCACTGCCATGAACGGGAAGCCCGAAAAGTCCGACCAAGACTGGTTCGACCCGGATGACGGAATTGAACTGACCGAGGAGCAACTCGACCGCGCGGAATACGCCATCGGCGACAAGATCATCCGTCCCGCGAGGGGAACCCTCACGCAAACCTACGCCACCGCGACCGTCCCCGCTCGCGAAGAGATCAGCCTGAGTGTCGACCAGGACCTCGCCAATGCCCTTCGCGCGACAGGGCCGGACTGGCAATCGAAAGCTGCCGACGCTCTTCGAGAGTGGCTGGATCACCGCAGGTCCTGATCGAATGGCCGACCGGGCGGATCGATGCGTCGGCGAGCTTCCGCCCGCGCCATCCGGCCCTAGCTTCTTTCGGGCAACCGCGAAGGAGCCGCACGTGACGCCAATTCGCTCGACCCTCGCCGCCGTCCTCGCCGGCTTCCTCGTCACCACCACGGCCTTAGCCCAGCAGGCGGCGGACAGCGTTCAGCCGGAAGCCGCCAGCGGCATGCGGTCGGCGACCGCCGAGCCCGCCAGGGCCAAGAAGTTCATGGTCGCGGCCGCCAATCCGCTGGCCGCCGAGGCCGGTGTCGCCATTCTGAAAAAGGGCGGCAACGCCATCGACGCGATGGTGACGGTCCAGCTCGTCCTCAATCTGGTCGAGCCGCAGTCCTCCGGCATCGGCGGCGGCGCGTTCCTCGTCTATTTCGACGCCAAGGCCGGCCACCTCACCACCTTCGACGGCCGCGAGACGGCGCCGGCAGCCGCCGGCCCGACGCTCTTCCTCGACGAGGCCGGCGATCCGCTGACATTCTACGACGCGGTGGTCGGCGGCCGCTCCGTCGGAACGCCCGGAACGCTCCGCCTTCTCTACGACACCCACGAGCGCTTCGGCGCGCTCGACTGGGAGAGCGTCGTCCAGCCGGCGATCGACCTCGCGCGCACAGGCTTCGAAGTGTCGCCGCGACTCGAGCAACTCGTTTCCGAGGACGCCCAGCGGCTGAAGCGCTTTTCCGGCACGCGGGACTATTTCTTCGACAGCGAAGGCGAGCCGCTGAAGGCCGGGAGCGTCCTGAAGAACGAGGCCTTCGCCGAAACGCTCCGGACCATCGCCGAAGCGGGCGCCGAGGCCTTCTACGACGGCCCGCTCGCCGAGGCGATCGTCTCCACCGTGCAGGAGGCGGAGGGAAATCCCGGCCGCCTCGCTCTCTCGGACCTTCAGAATTACCGCATCGTCGAGCGCGAACCGGTCTGCATCACGTACCGCGTCCACGAGGTCTGCGGCATGGGCCCGCCGTCATCGGGGGCGCTCACCGTCGGCCAGATCCTCGGCCTGATCGAACCCTTCGACTTAGCTGCGCTCGGGCCGGAGAGCGCGAAGGCCTGGCGGCTGATCGGCGACGCCTCGCGCCTCGCCTTCGCCGATCGCGGCCGCTACATGGCCGACGTCGATTACGTGCCGATGCCGATGAAGGGTCTCCTCGACGCGGACTATCTCGCCGAGCGCTCGAAGCTTCTCCAAGGGGAGAAAGCCATGACCGAGGATCAGGTCCAGCCCGGCACGCCGCCCTGGGACCATGCGATGCTGCTCGGTGACGACACCGCCATCGAGCTTCCCTCGACCAGCCATTTTGCCATCGTCGACGGCGCCGGCAACGTCGTCTCGATGACGACGACGATCGAGAACGGCTTCGGCTCGCGGCTGATGGTCGGCGGGTTCCTGCTCAACAACGAGCTGACCGACTTTTCCTTCGAGACCCATGACGAGGCGGGCCACGCCATCGCCAATGCCGTCGCGCCGGGCAAGCGGCCACGCTCCTCGATGGCACCGACGATCGTCATGCGCGAGGGCAAGCCGGTCCTTGCCGTCGGCTCGCCGGGCGGCAGCCAGATCATCGGCTATGTCGCACAGGCGCTGATCGCCGTCCTCGACTGGAACATGAACGTCCAGGAGGCGGCGAACCTGCCGCATCTCGTCAACCGGTTCGGCCCCTTCGAGATCGAGGCCGGCACCGGCGCGACACAACTATCGGATGCATTGCGCGACGTCGGCTTCACCGTCAAGGAGACCGACCTCAACTCCGGCATCCATGCCATCGCACTGACACCGCAGGGCCTCGAAGGCGGCGCCGATCCGCGCCGCGAGGGTGTCGCTCGAGGCGAGTGACATCGAAGAAAGCCATTGATCTTCAAAGTCCTATCGTCGCGCCGCAGCCGCACGACCATGATCGCGGTGGAAGGCCTGCTTGCCGTCGATTTTCTTTACCTTTCATTGACCGACTGTGGTCAATGTCCCGTCTCGCGACGCAACCTTCGGAAGCGTCTCCGGCTTTTTGCTGAGGACAGCGAGGATGCGTGCACATGGACAACGATCTGAGGGACGCGGCGGCCCCGCAGGACGGCCCCTCGCACGACATCAAGCCGCTCCCCGCCGCCCGGGTCGAGTTCGATCCCGACGGTAGGCTTCTTTCCGCCTGCGACGAGTTCCTCCGGCTGACCCAGTATGAAAGGGAGGACGTTCTCGGCCGTCCGGAAGCGATGCTGCTCTGGCCCGAGGATCGCGACGACCCGCAGTATCACGCCCTATGGGAGCTTCTGCGCTCGGGCGAAGTCGTCCAGCGGGAGCTGCGCCGGATGACCCGCAACGGCCAGGAACTCTGGCTGCAGGGCAGCTACGATCCAGTCCTCTCCGAGGACGGGAAGGTGACGGCAATCCGGCTGATCGCCACGAACGTGACGGCAAAACGGCGACAGGCGACCAATCACGAGAACATCCTGGCGGCGATCTCCCGCTCGACCGCGATGGTGGAATTTGCCATGGACGGCACGATCATCGCCGCCAATGCCAATTTCGCCTCCCTGCTCGGCTACGACGTCGACGAGCTTCTCGGGCGCAATCATCGCGAATTCGTCGCAGCCGAAATCGTCGAAAGCCCAAGCTACGGCGCCTTTTGGAACCGGCTTCGAGCCGGCGAATTCGTTCAGGCGGAATTTCCCCGTCTTGCCAGATCCGGACGGACGATCTGGCTGCAGGCGAGCTACAACCCAGTCGTCGATGCCGCTACCGGCCGGCCGACGAAGGTGGTGAAGATCGCCACCGACATCACCGAACGAATGCATCAGAACGCCGAAGCCGAGCGCCTCGCCCTGCTCGATCCGCTGACGGGTATATCCAACCGGCGCGGGTTCGATCTGGCGCTCGCCGCGGCTCTGGACGACTTCAAGCGGGGCCGTGAACCGATCTCGCTCATTTTTCTCGACGTCGATCACTTCAAGTCGTTCAACGACATCTACGGCCACCAGATCGGCGATCGCTGCCTGCGCAGGGTGGCGAAGGCGGTCGAGCGGAGCGTGCGACATCCCGAGAGTCTGGTGGCCCGCTATGGCGGCGAGGAATTCGCCGTCCTGCTGCCAAACACGACCCGCCTCGAAGCGGCACGGATCGCCGAAGCCGTGCGTGCCGCCGTCCAGGGCCTCGGCATCGACCATCCCGGCAACACCGGCTGGGGCACCGTCACCGCCAGCCTCGGGCACGTGACCTTCGAGGCCGGCCGCGACGAGCGCTTCCACACCGCGACCGAACTCGTCACAGCGGCGGACCGGGGGCTCTATACGGCCAAGCGGCTCGGTCGCAACCATGTCGCCGATGCGGTCGATCCGCGCGCGAACGAGCCCTTCGCGGTGTTCCGGATCTTGCCCGGCGACGAGCTTTTCGGACCGGAGCCCGAAAGCGCCGCCGCGCGTCAGATCAGAAGATCGGCGACGATCTGATCCTCGGTGATGTCCTGATAGCGAATGCCGCCGGCCTCGAACCGAGCGAGCAGGGCCGGGAAGTTCGCCGGGTCGCGGGTCTCGATGCCGAGCAGGATCGAGCCGAAGTCGCGGGCGGACTTCTTCAGATATTCGAAGCGGGCGATGTCGTCGTCCGGCCCGAGAAGGTTGAGGAAGTCCTTCAGCGCGCCTGGACGCTGGGCGAGCCGGAGGATGAAATACTTCTTCAGCCCGGTGAAGCGGAGCGCCCGCTCCTTGACGTCCGGCAGGCGCTCGAAGTCGAAATTGCCGCCCGAGACGACAAGTACGACGGTCTTGCCGTGAACCTCGTCCTTCAGGCTTTCGAGGGCATCGATCGCGAGCGCTCCGGCCGGCTCCAGCACGATGCCCTCGAGATTGAGCATTTCGAGCATGGTGTTGCAGAGCCGGCCTTCCGGCGCCAGCACCACGTCGTCGGGCCGGAAGCGCCGCAGCGCCTCGAAGGGGATGGTGCCGATCTGGGCGACCGCGGCCCCGTCGACGAAACCGTCGACCTGCGGCATGCGGGTGAGTTCGCCGTTTTCGAGGCTGGTGCGAAGGCTCGGCGCACCGAGCGGCTCGACGAACTTGAAGGCCGGCGGGCTGCCAGGCTCCTCGGCGAAGAAGCGCGTCATGCCCGAGGCGAGGCCGCCGCCGCCGACCGGCATGACGACGAGGTCGAGCGTCTCGCCCGCCAACTGCTCGCGGATCTCCCGGGCGACGCTCGCCTGGCCCTCGACGATGTCCTCGTGATCGAAGGGCGGCACGAATTCGGCACCCTCGGCCAGCGAATAGGTCTTGGCCGCCGCATAGCAGTCGTCGAAGAAGTCGCCGGTGAGTTCGATCTCGATGGCCGCACCGCCGAAGACGCGGGTCTTCTCGATCTTCTGCTGCGGCGTCGTCACCGGCATGAACACCCGGCCCTTCACGCCGAAATGCTTGCAGGCGAAGGCGAAGCCCTGGGCGTGATTGCCGGCCGAGGCGCAGCAGAACTTGCTGCTCGCGCTGCCCGCCGCCATCGTCTTGCGCATGAAGTTGAAGGCGCCGCGGATCTTGTAGGAGCGCACCGGCGTCAGGTCTTCGCGCTTCAGGAAGATGCGGGCACCGTATTTCTTCGACAGATGCTCGTTGAGCTGCAACGGCGTGGCAGGGAACAGGTCGCGCAGCGCTTCTTCGGCTGCAGCGACGCGAGCGGTGAAATCGGTCTCGGTCATGGATCGTCTCGTCTTTCGTCTCGTCCGGTCGGCCGCTTCGGGGCTGCGGCGCCTCACGCTGGTTGATGGCGGGGCGGTGGGACGCACCGGGACCGGAGCAATGCCGCGCTAGGCGCGGCGGAAAATTGCGTGAAATCGTCGGCGAAGCGGTCGGAGGCGCTGCGCGGGACGGCCGGTCGCGGCCGGGCGATCAGTTCGTGAACGAACCGTCGGCCCGAGCGGCGCCGGCGCCGATAATCGAAATGAGCGCGATGATGATCTGGAGCGAAACCTCGTTCGCGAACCGACCAACCGTCATCGCAGGCGCTCCTTTCCTCGGGCGAAAGCCGAATATCGTCGCGGCGGTTGATGCGCCAGCACGACCGATTTGTCAAAGCCTCGCCCGCCGGACGGGTCTGGAGCCGAGGACCAGGCCGCCGACGCGTCCTCCGGCGAATAACCCAGCCCAAGCGGGGGCGCGCCCCGAGAGTCTTCATGACAGGAAGGAGCGAGACCAAACGGCGTTCGACCTTCGGCAGCGCCCTTCCGGCACTTCACCGGCGTTCATCAGCGTCTGACCGTTGCCGTAACAATGACGAAACAATGGCGAGGCTGCGGCGCCATCGCCGCGAAACATGGCGGGGCTAACCTTCTCCCATCGCAGCCACCACATCCGCCCAGGATGCCGCATACGAAGTCAAAGGCTGCACAAATCTGCCCGGAACGCATGCCGCTGCGATCCGGGATGGACGGCTCCGACGATCAACGCCCCAAATCGTCGGAGCCGCCGCCTTTGTTTCGTTTCCGCGACGCGCGGCGATGCAAGCGGCGATCCTCTCCCTGAAATCCGGGAAAGCGCCCGGTCGACGCCAGGCGTCCGCCTTCGCCTGGCGCCGTCATCGCCACCGGCCTCGCCGCCACCGCGCGGAAAAGGCGGCCACCTCAAACGAACAGGTCGACGATCCGAAAGTTCTCGCTGTCGACGATGCCCTTGTCCGAAATGCGCAGGGCCGGAATGACCACCAGCGCCAGCAGCGAGTGCTGCATGTAGGCGTTGTTGAGGCCGCAGCCGGCTGCGCCCATCGCGGCGATCAGCCGATCCGCCTTGGCGGCGACGATCTCGGCCCGCTCGTTCGACATCAGGCCCGCAATGGGCATCTCGATCAGTGCCTTCTCCTCGCCGTCGGCGAAGAACACCACGCCGCCTCCGACCTCGCCGAGACGATTGGCGGCGAGTGCCATGTCCGTGTCGCTGGTTCCGACGACGATCATGTGGTGGCTGTCATGAGCGACGGTCGAGGCCATGGCGCAGTGCCCGCGATAGCCGAAGCCCGAGACGAAGCCATTGGTGAGCGCACCGCTCGCCCGGTGCCGCTCGACGAGCGCGATGCGGCAGACGTCGGCGTCCGGATCGGGCATGACAATGCCGTTCTCGACCGGCACATGCGCCGTCATCGCCCGGGTCGGCGCCTGGTTCTCGACGACGCCGATAACCCGCACCTCGGCGCTGTTCGCGTCGCCCTCGGGCGCCTTCACCCGGAAGTCCTCGGCGACGAGTTCGCGCCCGAGCTTCACCGTGTCGATCGCGCTCTTCGGATAGGCATGGGCCGGCATGTCCGCCTCGAGCCGGCCTGCCGAGGCGAGGCGAACCCCGCGGCCGTAGACGGCGTCGATCGAGAATTCGGCAAGGTCGGAAACGATCAGGAAGTCGGCGCGGCGGCCCGGTGTCACCGAGCCGATCTCGCGCTCCAGCTTGAAATGCTCGGCGGTGTTGACGGTCGCCATCTGGATCGCCGTCATCGGCCTCAGCCCCTGCGCGATCGCATGGCGCACCACCCGGTTCATGTGGCCGTCGCGCACCAGCGTGCCGGAATGGCAGTCGTCGGTGCAGAGAATGAAGTGGCGGGAATCAAGGCCCATCTCGGTGATCGCCTTGACCTGCGCGGCGACGTCGTACCAGGCCGAGCCGAGCCGCAGCATCGCCTTCATGCCCTGGCGCACCCGCGCGGCCGCATCCTCCATCCGCGTGCCTTCGTGGTCGTCCTCGGCGCCGCCCGCCACGTAGCCGTGGAAGGCGAGACCGAGATCGGGCGAGGCAAAGTGGCCGCCGACGGTCTTGCCGGCCGCGCGGGTCGCGGCGATTTCGCCGACCATGGTCGGATCGTTGGCGGCGACGCCGGGAAAATTCATCACCTCACCGAGACCGATGATCAACGGCCAGCCCATCGCCTCGGCGACCTCCTTCGGACCGAGCGTGGCGCCGCCCTCCTCCAGCCCCGGGGCCGAGGGCACGCAGGACGGCATCTGTACCCAGACGTTGACCGGCTGCTTCGCCGCCTCGTCATGCATCAGCCTGACGCCCTCGAGGCCGAGGACGTTGGCGATCTCGTGCGGATCGACGAACATCGACGTCGTGCCGTGGGGAATGACCGCGCGGCAGAATTCGGTCACCGTCACCATGGAACTCTCGACATGCATATGCGCGTCGCAGAGCCCCGGCACGACGTAGCGCCCCGCCGCATCGACGACCTCGGTGCCGGGCCCGATCGCGTGGGAGGCGTCGGGCCCGCAATAGGCGAAGCGGCCGGCGACGACGGCGATGTCGGTTCCGGGAATGATCTCGCCGGAATGGACGTTCACCCAGCGGGCGTTCCGGACGACGAGATCGGCCTTGGCGCGGCCCATGGCGACGTCGACGAGCCTCGGCGCCGCCGCCTCGAAGCGTTCGATCCCACTGTCGTTTCGCATTTTCGCCATGACCGTTCCCCGCTGACATTCGCTGTTCTGTCGTCATGGATAGTCGACGGGCGAGAATTTGCCATCCACTTTACCCCCCGCCGAATGCTGCAAATTCGAGATCGGCGCGAAAACGTGGCTTTTCGGAGCGCCAGGTTCACATCCATGGCCGGTCCGCGAAAGCCATCCGTTTCGACCGTGCGACACCGAGAATCTCGCCAGGATCCCGGACCAGAGAGATCAAAACCTCTCCGCCGGCGAGTAGCTGGATGCGGACGGGGCTGGCGCCCAAAAGAGTGCCGCGAGCCCCGGACGCAGGAGCGGCCGGTCACCGGCGCTTTGCGGAGCTTGCACCGCAGGTCGGACGAGAGAGGAAGGTCATGTGCACTCTGGTCGATCCCAGAAGAAATACTTCTGCAAGAACCAGAGCTGATTGGTTACAAATACAATCGAATAGACCGTTGATCCAGACGACGGACCTCATTGTGGAGATGGTCTGTGATCGTACAGAAACGATTTTTTTATTCATCTAAGCAAATATTATCGCAAACTCCCGCAAGTGCGGCGCCCGGCTGCTCTGCGCGATCTCAAGATCTCAGTCGTATCCATTCCATCGACAGGTTTTCTCGATGCTCAGATCCAGCCTCTCGGCCAAAGTCTCCGCCATGGTTCTTGGCGCGATCGCGATCGTTGCCGTCATCCTCTCCCTCGTCGCCCTGATGGAGGTGCGAAACGACGGTTCGCAGAGAGCGGCGGAACGGCAGGAAGCCAACATGCGCGTCGCCTGGGACGTGATCAACCGCTACGGCAGCTTCTTCAAGATCGACGGCGACAGGCTCTATGCCGGGTTTCAGCCTCTGAACGACTTCAACACCCCCGTCGACCGCATCAAGGAACTCGTCGGCGGAACGGCCACCATCTTCATGGGCGACAAGCGAGTGGCGACGAACGTCACGAAACCCGATGGTGACCGGGCGACCGGGACGACCCTGGCGAAAGGTCCCGTCTACGACACCGTCATCACGGCGGGGCAGCCCTATCGCGGCGAAGCCGACATTCTCGGCACGTCGTTCTTCACCGCCTACGACCCGATCAAGGACAAGGACGGGGCGACCATCGGGATTCTCTATGTCGGCGTCCCGAAAGCCGAATTCCTGTCCTCGGTCGACGCGCTGCAGCTTCGCTTCGGCCTCATCGCCATCCTCGTCGCGCTGGTCGTCGGCCTGCTCGCGCTCGTCGTCTCGCGCCGGATGTTCCAGCCGCTCGAAAGCCTGGCGAGAACCATTACCAACGTCGCGGCAGGCCAAACCGACGGCCGTGTCGAGGGTCTCGACCGCAACGACGAGATCGGCCAGATGGCCCGTTCCGTGGAAAGCCTCCGCCACGCCGTCGACGAGCAGCAGAGGCTCAAGCAGGAAGCGGCCGAGGCCGCGGCGCAACAGGAGATCGAGCGCCGTCAACAGGAAGAGATGGGCGAGAGCTACGTCAAGGCGCACGAATTCTTCATGGCGCAGATCCAGGCCGGCTTCGGCAGGCTGGCCGCCGGCGATCTCACCGTGCGCCTCGATAAGGCTTTCTCCGTCGACTACGAGGGCGTCCGCAAGCTCTTCAACGACAGCGCCTCGGCTCTGGAACAGGCCTTCGGCGAAGTCATGCGGCTGATCGACTCCAATCGGACCGGCATCTCCGAAATGATCGTCGCGACCAACGACATCGCCCAGCGGACAGAACAGCAGGCCGCAAGCCTCGAGGAGACCGTCGCGGCCCTCGGCGAGGTGACGAGCGCCGTCAACCACACCGCCGAAGGCGCCGACCATGCCCGCAAGACCGCTGACGGCGCGCGCCAGAAGGCCCAGACCGGCGGCGAAGTCGTCGCCGAGGCGATCACCGCGATGGGCGCCATCGAGGGGTCTTCCCAACAGATCAACCAGATCATCGGCGTGATCGACGAGATCGCCTTCCAGACCAACCTGCTCGCCCTCAATGCCGGGGTGGAGGCAGCGCGGGCCGGCGAGGCCGGCAAGGGTTTTGCCGTCGTCGCCCAGGAAGTCCGTGCGCTGGCCCAGCGTTCGGCCGAAGCCGCCAAGGAGATCAAGGGGCTGATCACCGCATCGTCGGAGCAGGTCGATCGGGGCGTCAAGCTGGTGACGGCTTCCGGACGATCCCTGGACGAGATCGTCGCCGAAGTCGCCGCAGTCAGCCGGATCATCGCCGACATCGCGGCGAGCGCCGGCGAGCAGGCGACGAGCCTGAAGGAGGTTTCGGTGGCGGCCGACCAGATGGACAAGGTCACCCAGCAGAACGCCGCCATGGTCGAACAGGCGACGGCGGCCTGTCAGGCGCTCGGCAGCGACACCGACAGGCTGGTCGCCATCGTGGCGAAGTTCCAGATCCGTGACGATCGGTCCTCGGACGCCCCTCGCAGGTCCGCAGCGTCGAAGCCGAAGGCCGTCGCGCAAATGCGCAGCGGCACCTCGGCCAAGGCAGCCGTCCCGGCTCCTGCCAACGACGAGGAGAGCTGGGAAGCGTTCTGACCGCCGATCCCGGATGGCGATCCTCACGAGGGTGAGGATCGCCGCCGCAGGCCTCGTGAACGACGGCGTAGCCCGCAGGCATGGCACCACCGACCTGGTTTTCCGCCGCGAGCGAACCGGAACGGCGGCTGAGATCGAGAGAGCCGACGCGCTTGCTCCGGGTATGATGCCGCGATTTCGCCATGCCTCTGGCTCGGCAACGCCGACCGCGACGGAGTCTGCCGCCGAACGTCTCAGCGTGCCCACTCGTGACACGGTCTTTCCACGCGCCGCGAAGCCTTGCCGCTCCGGCGATCCCGGGGGCCACTCTCGCCACTCGCGCCCGCAGGGGACGAGGGCGCCCTCGAAGCCGGGTGAGCCGCGGCGGCGCAATCCGGCCGCTGGCACCCTTCCCCAGTGCCGCGTCGCCAGCGGAACGCTGCCAGTGTTCGGAAAGGCGCGAAGCGCTCGTCCACGCCACGCGGCAAGCCGCAGCAGCGCCCGATGCAACGCGGCCGCCGAGCGATAAAAGGCTGCCTCGGTCGCGTCACGCTCGAAAGGGGCTCGATCTTCGCTTGGACGTGCCGGCCTACTCATGAAGCGGTGCTTCGCTGCGCAAGCCGAGACGGGCCCGGTTGCCGACCGCAAGACGGAAGCTGCGAGAAGGCTCCGGCGTCGATGTCTTGCTGTCGCCGGAACACTGGCCGGCGTTCGGGAGCCCCCTTTGCCGGCCGTGGCGTCGGCGCGGCTGCCGAGGCCGAGGTCGGTCAGCCCATCCTGGTGGCGTGCACGATCCCCGGGGCTGCCAGCGGGCCTTCGACGGGTGCCGGTCGGCCGAGGTAGAAGCCCTGAGCGAAGGGAACGTTCGCTTTCTTGATGTAGTCCATCTGCTCCTGCGTCTCGACACCTTCGAGGACGACCGACAGGCCGCGATTCCTGACGAGCTGCAGAATGTCCTGCAGGAACTTCGCCCCCTCCTCGGTCTCGCAATTGTGCAGGAAGCGCTGGTCGATCTTCACCAGGGTGAACTCGACCGCCTGCAGCCAGGACAATCCCGCATAGCCGGTGCCGAAGTCGTCCAGCCAGATCTCGACGCCGATCCTTTGCAGCGCCGACACGGTCTGCAGGACCTTCGAATCGGACGCGATGTCGAATCCTTCGGTGATCTCGAGCGCGAGAGCCGAGGGAGCCAGCTTCATTTCGGTGAGGACACCGGCGACGAACAGCGCGAAACTGGCCTCGCGAAGCTGGACCGGCGAGACGTTCACCGACACCTTCTTGGCGACACCGGCGGCGAGGATCTCGGAACAGGCGGTGCGGATCGCCCAGCGACCCAGCTGGATGATCGCGCCGGTCCGCTCGGCGACCGGGATGAAGATCGCCGGCGAGATCGCCACGCCGTCCGGGCCCCGCAAGCGCATCAAGGTCTCCACCGCGTGGACCCCGCCCCGCTCGACGTCGACGATCGGCTGGTAGACGAGGGAAAGGTGATCGCGCTCCACCGCCTGTTCCAGAATGACCGCCAGGTTGCGGTCTTCGTTGTCGGTCAGCGAGGCTTCCGCATCGAAGACATGGGTGCCGTTCCGGCCGTTCGCCTTGGCCGAGTAAAGCGCGTTGTCGGCCTCGCTGCACATCCGGTCGAGATGGGAATTGGCGTCGGTGCGGGTGATGCTCGCGCCGATGCTGACGGTCACAACATTGCTGCTGTCGCGTCGCTGGGAATGCGGCAAGGCGAGCGCCTCGACGGCTTTGCGAAGCGACTCTGCAAACTGATACAGCTCGTCGGTATCGGAAACATGCGTGAAGGCGAGGAATTCCTCACCGCCGTAACGGCCGAGTATTCCGCCCGCCTTCGCGGCTGCGGCCTGCAGGGCGTGCCCGACATCGATCAGACAACGATCGCCCGACTGGTGGCCGTAATGGTCGTTATAGGCCTTGAAGTGGTCGACGTCGACGAGAAGCACGCCGATCGCCTTGCCGTCCCGCAGCCAGCGTTCGCGGAATGAGTCGTATTCCTGGACGGCGGCGCGGCGATTCTTCAGCCCCGTCAAATGGTCGGTGTTGGCGATGCGGGCGAGCTGCAGCCCCTTCTCGCGGTCGGCCATCTCGTTGAGTTGCGCGCGCGTCGCATTGAGGAATGTGACGTATCGCTCGGCCGCCAGCTGCCAGGACAGATACAGTGCAAGCCCGAGAAAGTTGAAGAAGAAGACGACGAGAATGACCTTGAAGCTGACATCGACATCGGCGTTGACCGCTGCAAACGCAAACAACAAGGTGATCAGCGTCGAACTCGAGGCAGCGACCGAGAACCGGATCCGGAAGAACAAGCTGGAACTGAGGACGAATACCGTACCGAACACCATGAAGTTCGCAAAGTTCGTCTGGTGGCTGGTGTGACTGACGACCAACAGCCAGCAAAGCGCCGCCACAGCGAGACTTGATGCGCAGGTGGCATTGATGGTGCGCATGCTGCGCTCGTGCGAGACCTGCCATTCGACGATGGCCAGGAACCCGAGACCAACCGTCATCCGCGTCAGAACGCCGTAGAGCCCGACGTCCGGAAACAGCCACAAATCGAAGCAGCCGAAAAGCAGAAAGCAGGCCACAGCCGCTCGCATGCCGAACCGCACCGATTTGCGGTCGACCAGATCATTGCTCTCCTCGAACTCCCGATAGAGGATCGGAAGGGCTCGCCCCCACCGCCGCTGAGAAAGGGCCAACTCGACCTTGTTGCGAAGTTCCTCCTCGTCTTGGATCATTCAGATCGCCTTTTGTCTTCCAGAGAGGAAAGTCGCAAAGGCCGATATCGGCGCGACCGCCCGCGCGAGCGACGACTGTCACCAGTCAGGCTGATCATAACGAGCGAACCTTACCGACCGTTGAACGGCCGGAGGGGTCGCGCCTCGTTGGGACGATTTTAACCATTTTCCATATTAATGCTTCCTTAAATATGTAATTCAAGTTTTAATCAATTGTGCCCTTGCCGTTTTGGAGAGCCACCATGGTCGCAGCAAAGTCTTTGGTCAATTTCGACGAACATAGCCTTATCACCAATGAGCTCTTCAACCGTCATTCCCTCGATGCGATTGAAGCGGCTGGGGACGACGATCTCCGTGAAGCGGCTGGTCAACTTTCAATTATTCTTGAGCTTGCTCGGCAGAGCTTCGAGAAAAGCACCCCAGCTGTCAAAATCGTCCCCAAGCTCGTGGCCGATTTGCACCGCGTGCGCGGATCCTCCTCTACGGCAGTTTGGCAGAAGCTGGTGCCGTTCGTCCAAAATCACGCCGTCGGGCAGTTCCTGTTCCAGGATCCGCTGACGCACTGGTCGTTCACCAAGCCGCGAGGCTATTCGGGAGACGCCAGCCTTCTCGATATCTATTACAAGCACCCGAGCATGAACGAGCATATCGGCGAAGCGTCGGCGCTCGGCAAGGAAATCTACGCGTGTACGGTCAACGATCCGGCCTGCGCGGCCGGTCGCGAACGCTGTGAGATCCTCGCACGCACCGTCGACGAGACGGCGGAGCGCACCGGCGGGACGGCGGAGATCCTGGCCGTGGCCGCCGGCCATCTGCGCGAGGCGCAGATCTGCCGGAGCCTTTCCGCCAATCGGATCAAGCGCTGGGTGGCGCTCGACCAGGATCCTGTCAGCGTCGGCACCATGACCCGGGACGTCGGCGGAGCGGTGGTCGAACCGATGATCGGCTCGGTGCTCGGCTTGCTCAAGCGCTCATACGATCTCGGCCAGTTCGATCTCGTCTACGCGTCGGGGCTCTACGACTATCTGCAGCAGAAGATCGCTGTGAAGCTCCTGCAGCGCCTGGCCGAGTTCCTGCGCCCGGGGGGGCAGTTCCTGTTCGCCAATTTCAGCGACGAGGTGACCTCAGACGGCTATATGGAAACCTTCATGGACTGGCAGCTGATCCTGCGCTCGGCCGACGACATGTGGGAGATCATCAACATGAGCGTCGATCGCAATCAGTTCGATTGCGACGTTTTTTACGGCGAGAACCGGAACATCGTCTACGGGACGCTGCGGCGGAAGTGACGCGCCGGCGCTCGTAAGTCGGCTCCGGAAAAGCGCGGCCTTTAGAGTTTCGCCGCTCCGCCGGCCGCAGCGCGATCACCTCTCCGGCTTGGTTCCGCGAGACGTGAATGCAAAGGCCCCGAAGATCGGTGACGATCTCAGGGGCCTTTTCGATGCGACGTTCCGGTGCCGTGACTTCGAGCCGGAAGCAGCGGGAGCCGGAAGCAGCGGCCGCCGTTTCAGGCTCGCCGCCGCCGTCAGCCGTAATGGTTGCGCACCAGCGCGTTGGCGATCTCCTCGCGACCGATGATCCCGACGATGTCCTCCGGCCGGGGCAGACCGCGGCTCTCGCGCACGACGATCGCATAGGTTCGGCCCCGCCGGTTCATCCGGGTGATCACGGTGTTGAGGTTGTTGCCGTTGGACGCGATGATGAACTCCGACGAGGCGATGTCGCCGAGCGTCTGCCGAGCGAAGCGATCGGCCTGATAGGCGATCGTGCCGAAGCGCACGAAGCCGGTGATGCGGGTGCCGTCGGTGGTGATGACGCGGGTCTTGTGGACCTCGATCTGCTTCAGCGCCTCGGTGACAGTCATCGAGCCGGGCAGGACGACGAAGTCGCGATACATCACCTCGCTCGCCTGGCGCACCAGGAACATGTTGGTGGTGCGATCGGTCGGGATCGGCTTGCCGCGGTTGCGCAGCTTGATCGTGTAGATGTCGGCGGTGGTCAGCGCCCGGCGAACGCCGATCGCCAGCGCGACGGAGAGCACCAGCGGCAGGATGATCTCGTAGTCCCGCGTCATCTCGAAGATCATCACGATCGCCGTCATCGCCGCCGAGGTGGCGCCGCCGACCATGGCCCCCATGCCGATGATGGCGAAGGTCGTCGGCGTGATGCCGGCGCCCGGAAGCAGTGCCTCGCCGACCACCCCGACCGCCCCGCCGAGCGTCGCGCCCATGAACAGGCTCGGCGAGAAGATGCCGCCGGAGGCCCCCGAGCCGAGGCTGAGGCAGGTGGCGAAGAGCTTGCCGACGAACAGCAGCAAGAGCAGCCAGGCGGTGGTCATGCCGCCGCTGAGAACGTCCTGGATGGTCGAATAACCGACGCTGTAGACGTGGTAATGGCCGGTGAACTGCAGGAAGCCGTAGCCGAGGAGGCCGACGGAGAGCATGCCGATGACGTTCTGCAGATAGGGGTTGATGCCCGATTCCTCGAACACGTCCTCGGCTTTGGCGAGCAGTTTGACGAAGGCCCAGGCCGCCAGCCCCATGAGGACGCCGAGAAGCGCTGCCAGAAGCAGTTCCGCGCCGTTGACGACATGCCCCTGGGCGAGCCCGTCGAAGGGCACCACGAAGGCCGATTCGACACCCATCACGGCGCGGTAGACATAGGTCGACGTCGCCGTCGCCACGACGACGGGCAGGAAGGTGCGGGTGGAGACCTCCGGGAGCAACACTTCCGAGGCGAACAGGACGCCGCCGAGCGGGGTGTTGAAGGTCGCCGCGATGCCGGCGCCGGCGCCGGCCGACAAAAGCGTGATCTTCTGATGCTGGACGAGGTTCAGCGCCCGGGCGAAGGTCGAACCGAAGGACGAGCCGATCTGGATGATCGGCCCCTCGCGGCCGACCGAGGCGCCGGTGCCGATCGAGATCGCCGAGGCCAGCGACTTCACCAGGGCGACGACGCCGCGGACGTTGCCGTTCTGGTGGTAGATCGCGAACATCACCTCCGGCACGCCGTGGCCCTTGGCCTCCGGCGCGAAGCTTCGCACCAGCCAGACGACGACGAGGCCGCCGATCACCGGAACGAGGATAATGCCGGCGCCCCACGGGCTTGGCGGCCCGTAGGCGTTCGGATCGAGGTGGAGGGTGAAGACGCCGTAGAAGGCGAGGTTGTAGATGACCGCGATCAGATATTTGAAGAAGATCGCACCGACGCCCGCGACGATGCCGACGACGAGCGCAAGAACCAGCATGACCTTCAGCGTCACCTCCCGCTCGGGCGGCGCCTCCGCCTCCGATGCGGTGGTCGCAGCGGAAGAAACGGGAGAATCGACGACGGACATGAGGCTGGACTGACTTGCGGCTGGGAGTTCACGGAGGCCCCCTCTATTTCATCCTTCGCCGCCAAGCGGAAGGGCGAAGCGGCAAAAACTGGCCGTTCCCGTCAGTTATTTCCACGATCTGCCGGACGGACCGGTGCTCGGCCGTCGATACGGTCCCGCTCCGCCTGCCGCGCACCGGGCCGCCGCCGCAAAGTCCGGGCCCGCGGTCTCGAAGCCGCCCCGATCCTCAGTCGCGCCAGGCGGCGAGCGCCCCGGGCGCCTCACCGCTGACGGGATCGCGATCCGGCAGCGTCAAGGTCGCGATCTTTCGCTCGGCCTCGTCGATCGCCATGCCGCCCGCCTTGGTGATGGCGCCGCTCTGGCCGGGCGGGTATGCACCCACGACCTGGAAGCCGTCGCCGCCGGACAGCCGCTTGTGGCCGACCCCGGCCGGAATGATCACCACGTCGCCGGGCTTCATCGCGATCTCGGCTCCGCCGTCGCCGTCGCCGCCGAAGCCGATGACCGCCTCGCCGGAGACGCAGGCGAGAACCTCGTGGCCCTCGGCGTGGTAGTGCCAATAGTCGAAGACGGTGTAGACCCAGGTGCCCTGCCAGCCGTTCTGCTGAAGGCGCGCCATCACGGCTTCGGGCTCTGCCGCCTCGGGTGCGATCGCACCCGGCAGGACGACAAGCGGCAACGGGTTGTTGGGGATCGTGTCGGTCGGGGAAAGCTCGATCGTCTGCATCACGCAGCCTTTCGTTCCGACATCGTCTCGGCGCTTACCATGACGCCTGGCTTCAGCGCGCCTCGATCCGCAGCGCCTGGCCGGCGACCTTGGCGAACTGCTGCAGCCGGCCTTCCGGCCGCTCGCCGATGAGATCGGCGAGAGCTGGCGGGATCGCCAGAGTGAAGCCGCCGCGTGGATCCTGCACCCATTTGAACTGGTCGAGGACGCCGGGCATCGACGCGGTCAACAGGTAGGTCACACGGAACAGGAGGGCGAGGATCTGGGCGCGCCTGAGCAGACGGTCGCCGGCAAGCGTTTCCAGCTCGGGAATGTGCTGCTGTTCGAGGCTGCCCTCGTGGCGGTAGAAATTGGTGAGGCCGAGAAAGGCCCGGCCGCGGTGATCCACCGCCGGCATCGCCGCATGGGCGATGATCGACAGCGCCTGCTTGCCGCGATAGTCCGGATGGGCGCGCCAGCCGATGTCGGCGAGAAGACAGGCGGCGATGCGCAAGCGCTCCTCCTCCGGGGTCTCGTCGATGCCAAGCGCCTCGAAGCTGCGGCGGCTCCAGTCGACCAGCTCGCGCGCATGCTGAGGCGAGCGTGACCGCAGGATGGCGAGTTCCAGGGCGCTTTCGAGTAGCGGGTCCTTGGCGCGCTCCTCCTCGCTCAGCTTGGCGTAGAGGAACCCCTCCCGGAGGCCGAGGGCCGACAGAACGATCCTGTCCGGTTCGACGAAGCGGATGACGCTTCGCAGCGTCACGGCACCGAAGGCGAGAAGCGCCCGCCGGGACTTCGAAACCGCCGCGATGCCGGGCAGCTTTTCCGGATCGGATTTGACCACGGCATCGAGGAAGCCGTCGAGCCCCGCCGTCGGGATCTCATAGGCGTGCATCACGTGCAGCGGGTAGCCCTGCTGCTCCATGTGAAGCTTGGCGAGGTTCCGCCAGGTGCCGCCGACGGCGTAGAACGGCCGGCCCACTCCCCTGCCGGCGAGGCTCGAGGAGGAGATGTGGCTGTCGGCGATGCTCTGGGCCTTGGCGAGGTCGCCGCCGGACAGATCGCGCAGACGAAGCCCGCCGAGCGGCGTCGTGATGCCGGTGCCGAGGCCCTCCACCGTCAGTTCGATCAGTTCGAGGCTGCCACCGCCGAGGTCGCCGACGATGCCCTCGGGCCGGTGGAAGCCGGCCAGCACGCCATGGGCCGCCCCGTCGGCCTCGTCGGACCCCGATAGGATGGTGATCCCGCGACCGAGCGCGGCCTCGGCCGCCTTGATGAAGTCCGGCCCGTTCTGCGCCTCGCGGGCGGCAGCCGTGGCGATCGGATAGACGTCCTCGACGCCCGCCTGCTTGGCGAGCAGGGCGAAGCGGCGCAGCGCCGCAAGGGCGCTTTCCACCGCCTGGCCATCGAGCCGGCCGGACTGGGCCAGCCCCTTGCCGAGACCGCTCAGGACCTTCTCGTTGAACAGCACCGTCAGCGAGCGCGCCAGACCCTCGTAGATCACCAGACGGACGGAATTGGAGCCGATGTCGATGACTGCGACCGGCTTCATTCCAGGCAAGCGACCGAGAGCGGGAAGCTCAGTCAAAGCGGCCGTGCTCGGCCTTTTGTCTTGCGATGAGTCTTGGAGCATCCGTCTTCAGCGCTTTGCCCCGGCCCGACAAGCTCGGGTTGGTCATGAAGTAACGTTGGGCATTGAACGGCTGTTCCCCCGGCGACGCGACGATGCGGCGCGATGACCCGTCCGCAGCTACCGACCAGCTCTGCTGATTGTCAAGGATATTGCCCAGCATGATCTGCGACAAGACCTGGCTGTGGACCGTCGGGTTGGTGATCGGCACCAGCACCTCGACCCGCCGATCGAGATTGCGCGGCATCATGTCGGCCGAGCCGAGATAGACGATCGCCTGTTCCGATGGCAGACCGTGGCCGTTGCCGTAGCAGAAGATCCGGCTGTGCTCGAGGAAGCGGCCGACGATCGACTTGACGCGGATGTTGTCGGACAAGCCCGGCACCCGCGGCTTCAGGCAGCAGATGCCCCGCACCACGAGATCGATCTCGACGCCCGCCTGGCTCGCCCGGTAGAGTGCGTCGATCACCGCGCCATCGACCAGCGAATTCATCTTCATCCAGATCTGGCCCGGCCGTCCGGCCTTCACATGGGCGATCTCGTCCTCGATGTGGCCGATGATCTTCGAACGCATCGTCACCGGCGAGACGGCGAGCCGCTTCACCTCGGAAGGCTCGGCATAACCGGTGATGTAGTTGAAGACGAGACCGACGTCGTGGGCGATGCCCGGATCGGCCGTGAAGTAGGACAGGTCCGTGTAGATCTTCGCGGTGATCGGATGATAGTTGCCGGTGCCGATGTGGCAGAAGCTGACGAGCCGCCCCTCCTCCCGCCGGATGATCAGCGACAGCTTGGCATGGGTCTTCTTCTCGATGAAGCCGAACACCACCTGGACGCCCGCCCGCTCCATGTCGCGGGCCCAGCGGATGTTCGCCTCCTCGTCGAAGCGCGCCTTCAGCTCGATCAGGGCCGTCACCGATTTGCCGGCCTCGGCGGCGTCGATCAGGGCGCGGACGATCGGCGAGTCGTTCGAGGTGCGGTAGAGCGTCTGCTTGATGGCGATGACGTTGGGATCTGCCGCCGCCTGGCGGACGAACTGGACGACCACGTCGAAGGATTCGTACGGGTGGTGGACGATGATGTCCTTTTCCCGGATCGCCGCGAAACAGTCGCCGTTATGCTCCCGGATCCGCTCGGGGAAGCGCGGGATGTAGGGAGGGAACTTCAGATCGTCGCGCGGCAGCTTGCACAGCTGCGACATGGAATCGAGCGCCAGCATGCCGTCCATCACCGAGATGCGCGCTTCCGGCACTTCCAATTCGGCGGCGACGAAGTTGCGCAGGGTCTCCGGCATCACCGAATCGAACTCGATGCGGATGACCGAACCCCGCCGGCGGCGCTTCAAGGCGCTCTCGAACAGCCGCACGAGGTCTTCGGCCTCTTCCTCGACCTCGATGTCGCTATCGCGGATGATGCGGAAGGTGCCGGATCCCTTGACCCGGTAACCTGGGAAGAGCTTGCCGATGAACAGGGCGACGACGCTCTCGATCGGCACGAGCCGCGCGACACCCGCATCCGTCACCGGCATCTCGATGAAGCGCTGCAGGGCGACCGGCAGACGCAGCAGCGCGTTCATGCCGGCGGAATCACGCTCGCGCACCAGGGAGAGGGCGATCGAGAAGCCGAGATTGGGGATGAAGGGAAACGGATGGGCCGGATCGACCGACAGCGGCGTCAGGATCGGGAAGATCCGTTCCTCGAAGACGCGCTGCAGCCAGGCGCGGTCCTCGCCCTTGAGGTCACCGGCGCCGACGATCATGATCTTCTCGGCCCGCAGCGCCTTCATCAGCCCGGCGAGGGAGGCCTGCTGCTCGCTCTGCAGCTCGCTGACCGCCTCAAGGATCCGGTCGAGCTGTTCCTGCGGGGTCATCCCGTCGATCGAGCGCACCGGCACCTTCTCGCGCACCTGCCCGGCGAGGCCGGCGACGCGCACCATGAAGAACTCGTCGAGATTGTCGGCCGAGATCGACAGGAACCGCACCCGCTCCAGCAGCGGATGGGATTCGTTCTGGGATTCTTCGAGAACCCGGCGATTGAATTGCAGCCAGGACAGTTCGCGGTTGATGTAGCGGTCCGCCGGCAGTTCGGCGTCGCCGCCGGCCGGCCTGTCGGACTGCTGATTCGCTGCGGGAACGTCGGCGAGGATCATCGCGGCTTCGGAGACCAGCGCCGCGGTCGGATCCGTCGTCTCGTGCATGGCCGGCTCGATGTTGATGGCCACGGCTGCCGAGCGCCTGTCGGCGTCGGGCTCGGCCTGTTTCGCCTTGGATGCGGCGGCGGCGGAGGTCCGGGTGCGAGTGCGGGTGCGGCTGGCGGCAGGGGCCGATCGCTGGCGCCGCGGGGCCCGCTTGGCGGGGGCCTCGGGCTGCGAGGCTTCGCTCGCCGGCGTCCCCTCCGCCGAGGTCTCTGCCGGGCTCTCCGGGGTGCGGGTGCCGTCCTCGTCGCTCATCGTCTCATCCCCTTCATCTGCCCCTCGCCTAACCATCGGGCAAGACGGTTTCATGACATGGCGATCAGCCCGTATGCCAGCCCCCCTGCTCCAGAACGCGGCGCAGCAACGGCCGCGTGACCCGCCGTTTTTCGGCCAGCGCCTCCCGGTCGATCGCCGCGACGATTTGCCGGGCCGCGTCGAGCGAGCGTTCCATCCGGGCGACGAGATAGCCCAGCGCCGCCGCCTCGACCTCGATCTGCCGATCGGCGAAGAGCTTTGCCAGGACCCCGGTAAGCAGCGCGTCGTCGGGCGCTCCGAGGCGGGCGGTCGTCGCGGCGGCGAGACGCGAGCGCAGGTCGGGCGTCGCGAACGGGATCGCCGACGGCGCGATCCGGCTGGTCAGAAGCAGCGACCCGCCGCCGAGCCGGGCGGCATTGACCAAAGCGAACAGCGCCGGCTCGTCGAGGTTGCCACGATCGACGTCGTCGACGACGACACGAAAATCGCGCTGCGACAGGATCGATCCGACGGCGTCGCGGCCCGCAGCGACGGCCCCCGCCTGCCCGGCCCAGACCGCGGCGAGATGGCTTTTGCCGGAGCCCGGCGGACCCGAGACGAAGAGCACCGGATGCGGCCAGGACGGCCAGGCGTCCACCGCCTCGACAGCCAGGCGGTTGGCCGCCGACAGGACGAGATCGTCACGCGAATGGGAGGGGCTGTGCGGAAGATCGAGCGGCAGTTGCCTCGCCATCGTCCGCCTCAGACCGGCCGGTCGACGCCGGCGGAGCCGGGCCGCCCGGGAATAGCCGGCGGTACGATGTCGTTGTCGATCATCACCGCCTCCTCATGGGTCGGCTCGCGGCCGAAATACATGGCGCTCTGCAGATATTGGGTGAGGGCGAAACGGACGAGGACGCCGACGGCGGCCGCCGAGGGAACCGCGATCAGGAGCCCGACGAAACCGAACATCGCGCCGAAGGCGAGCAGCGCGAACATCAGCCAGACCGGATGCAGCCCGACGGAGGCGCCGACCAGCTTGGGCTGCAGGATGTTGCCCTCGAAGAACTGGCCGACGAAGAAGATCGCCGCGACGGCGACGATCCACGGCCATTCCGGCCAGAACTGCACCAGCGCGACACCGACCGAAAGCAACAGGCCACTGATCGAGCCGACATAGGGAATGAAGGAGACCAGGCCGGCGAAGAGGCCGATGAGCAGCCCGAAATTCAACCCGACGAGCGACAGGCTGACGCCGTAGAAGGTGCCGAGGATGAGGCACAGGCTCCCCTGCCCGCGCAGGAAGCCGGCGACGGAGCGGTCGATGTCGCGGAACAGGCGCCGCACCGTGCCGACGTGCTGGCGTGGCACCCAGTCGTCGATCTTGTCGACCATCCGGTCCCAGTCGAGCAGCATGTAGAAGGCGACGACCGGCGTCACGACGAAGAGCGAGACGAAATTGACGACGGCGAGCGACGACGACCAGAGCGAGGCGATGAAGGACGAGATGATCCCCGATCCCTCACTGAAGAGAGTTGCGAGATCCTGCTTCAGGTTCGCCTCGCCCTCCGGCAACAGCCATCCGATCGAGCTCGAGCGGATGCTCTCGATGATCGTCTGGATCCGGTCCACATATTCGGGGACGCGAGTGGCGAGGCCGCCGATCTGGTTGGCGATCACCGGCACGAGAATGACGAGAACGCCGGCAAAGATCAGCACGAACAGGCCGAGAATGAGAACCGTCGCCCAGAGCCGCGAAACCCCGCGCCGCTCCAGCCAGTCGGCCACCGGATCGAGGAAATAGGCGATCACCATGCCGAGGACGAATGGCAGGAGAATGCCGGAAAACAGCCAGAGCAGCAGCACCGCCACGAAGGCCGCGACGCTCCAGAACAGAACCTGACGCTTGATCAGCGCGCTCTGGTCGGTCATGGGTCCTGGTGTCCTGATCTGGAGAGTTCGTGAGAGGGAATGCCTGCCCGACTGGCGGATCCGCAGGACATTCGTCGGACATATGGCGGCATGCGGGCTCGAAGTCGAAGGTCTCGCCAAGCTCCCGGGCGGATGCGACGAATCTTGAACCCGCTCCACTCGCCGTCTTTGCGTTCTAGCCGTTCCGGCGTTCAGGCCCGCCTGGCGAGGCCATGTGCCGGAGCCAGTCGAGGAGATAGGCAACCGCGGAGGCGACGGTCAAGATCAGCGTCACGACGAGAAGAATATCGGTGACAAGTCCGAGGTCGATCCCGAACGCCGCTTCGCCGAGAACGGTGGCGGCCAGAACGATCTGCGCCGCCGTGGTCGCCTTGGAGACGAAGAGCGGGCGCACCTCCATCGGCCATCCCATGACATAGGAGAGCAGGAAGGCCGAGACGATCAGCACGTCGCGGCTGACCACCGCGATGGCCAGCCAGTCAGGCAGCCGCCCGAGGACGCCGAGGCTGATGAAGACGGCGGCGAGCAGCGCCTTGTCGGCGATCGGGTCGAGATAGAGGCCGAGCGTCGACTGCTGGTCGAAATGCCGGGCGATGGCGCCGTCGACCGCATCGGATATGCCGGCGACGACGAAGATGACGAAGGCGAGGCCGAATCGGCCGTCGATCAGCGCCCAGATCATCACCGGGACGGCGAACAGTCGGGCGATCGAGATGAGGTTCGGGATGGTCATCGGGCGCCTCGGTACGGGTGATCGTTCGCCGCCTGCCGCAGCACCCTCGACCGCTGCGTCCTCACCCGCTGCGCCGCCCCCTCCGGCACCGCCCGCCGCGGCGTCGACCACCCTTGCAGAGCGGGCATTCCCGCCGGCCGCGACAGCGGGCGGGCCCTTGGAGCCACTGCCAAAACACTGCTTGCGAGAGCCTGGACCATCCTGCGGGTCTTGCTCGCAGCTTTCGATCGTGTCAACTCCCGTCCAAAGGGGCGCGGAGCGAGATGGCAGACAAGCGCAATTCATTGACCTATCGCGACGCCGGCGTCGATATCGATGCGGGCAACGACATGGTCCGGCGGATCAAGCCCTTCGTGCGTTCGACGGCGCGGTCCGGCGCGGACGGCGAGATCGGCGGCTTCGGCGGCCTGTTCGACCTCAAGGCGGCGGGCTTTGCCGATCCGATCCTGGTCGCGGCGAATGACGGCGTCGGCACCAAGGTGAAGATCGCCATCGAGACCGGCCGGCACGAGACGATCGGCATCGATCTCGTCGCCATGTGCGTCAACGACCTGGTCGTCCAGGGCGCCGAGCCGCTGCTCTTCCTGGACTATTACGCCACCGGCCGCCTCGATCCGGCGGAAGGCGCCGCGATCGTCAAGGGCATCGCGGAAGGCTGCCGGATCGCCGGCTGCGCGCTTCTGGGCGGCGAGACGGCGGAGATGCCGGGCCTCTACGCGAAGGGCGACTACGATCTCGCCGGCTTTGCCGTTGGCGCCGCAGAGCGCGGCGGCCTGCTGCCGCAGACGGAGCTGCTGGCCGCCGGCGACGTGATCCTCGGCCTTGCCTCCTCGGGCATTCACTCCAACGGCTATTCGCTGGTCCGGCGCATCGTCGAGACGAGCGGCCTTGCCTACGACGCACCCGCCCCCTTCGAGGCCGGCCGCAGCCTCGGCGAGTCGCTGCTCGAGCCGACCCGGATCTACGTCAAGCCACTGCTTCAGGCGATCCGGGGCGGCGCCGGCATCAAGGCGCTCGCCCACATCACCGGCGGCGGCTTCACGGAAAACATCCCGCGCGTCCTGCCGGACCATCTCGCCGCCGAGATCGATCTTGCCGCCCTCGCCATGCCGCCGGTGTTTTCCTGGCTGCAACGAACGGGCGGCATCGCCACGCCGGAGATGCTGCGCACCTTCAATTGCGGCGTCGGCATGATCGTCGTCGTCACTGAAGCCGACGCGGCCACCGCCGCCGCCATGCTGCAGGGTGCCGGCGAGAGCGTCGTCTCGCTCGGCCGGCTGGTGCCGCGGGACGGCGAAGGTGTCGTCTTCACCGGCGAGCCGTCGGCGCGATGAGCCGGACCGGACGCAAGCGCATCGCGGTGCTGATCTCGGGCCGCGGTTCCAACATGAGGGCGATCATCGCCGCCTGCATGGATCCGGACTTTCCGGGCGAGGTGGTGCTGGTGATCGCCAATCGGCCGGATGCCGGCGGCCTCGAGATGGCCAGGCGCCACGGCATCGCCGCCCACGCCATCGACCAGAAGGCCTATGAGAGCCGCGAGGCCCACGAGCGTGCCGTCCTCGACGTGCTTGAGGCGGCGCAGCCGGACGTGATCTGCCTCGCCGGCTACATGCGGCTCCTGACGGACGACTTCGTGCGCCGCTTCGAGGGCCGGATGATCAACATCCATCCGTCCCTCCTGCCGTTGTTTCCCGGTCTCGACACCCATGCCCGGGCGCTTGCCGCCGGCATGCGCATCCATGGCTGCACGGTCCATTACGTGACCGAGCGCATGGACGAGGGGCCGATCATCGCCCAGGCGGCGATCGCCGTCGAACCGGGCGACACCGCCGAGATGCTGGCCGAGCGGCTGCTGCGGGCCGAGCACCGGCTCTATCCGCACGCCTTGAGGATGGTGCTGAACGGCGAGGTGAGGATGGTCAACGGCCAGGCCGCCCATCGCCGGCGGGCGCAGTTGCCGCCCGACGAGGAGGAACCTGCGCGGATGCCGCAGATCCTGCTGTCGCCGGATGCGAGACGAAACTGACGCGCGACCGGAACAATTGCCCGGTTCGCGGCTAGACCATGACGTCCGTAGTTGCAGAGGTTTGCCGGAACGATCGAACCGGATCGCTCGAGCCGGACCGACCGGGCCGCCGAGCTGCCACCCGCGGCGACATGAAGACGAGATGAAGACGCAAGCACGCGAAGCGACAGGAGAGGCCCCATGCCGAAGCCACTAGCCACCGCCGCCATCATCATGATCGCCCTTGCGAGCGGCGCCTGTTCGAGCACGGACCGGCGTCCCGCACCGCTGCCCACCGCCGGAGCGCCGCTTTCCCCTGCCGGCAGTTCGACGCTCGGCGGGCAACCGGGCGGCAGTGTCGCACCACCGGCAGGACAGGGCGCCGCGCTCGGCGGAACGGGCGGCAGCTGCAATGCCTCCGCCGCGAGCTTCGTCGTCGGCGAACTCGCCACCAGCGTCACGGCCGACCGGGCCAAGGAGGCGACGGGGGCCGAGGAGGTGCGCATCCTCTTCCCCAACCAGCCGGTCACTCAGGAATTCCTTCCCGGCCGCCTGAACCTCGACACCAACGACGAAAACAGAATCACCAGCGTCCGCTGCGGCTGAGCACGCCACTTTCAGCGCACGGCGCGACCGGAAGTTGGCGGCCGTGCAGGCGAGCGCGGCCCCAAAGCCCCCGCCATCGACGCGCGGCCGCAAGAGGATTGCGGCCGTCTTCGGATCTTTGGCCTTGAGTTACCACCGCGCAGAACGACCCCGCCTCCCGGCTCATGATGTCACGAGGTCGCATATTGCCCGGCGGTCGGCCAGGCGCATTGGGCGGCGAGGTCGGCATAGAAAAGATCGGCGAGACGTCGACGCTCGGCTTCGATCAGCGGACCGTCGACGGCGATTTCCCGGCAGCGGCCGTGCTGGCCAGAGGGGATCAGATCGGGATCGGCAAGCACGTCGTCGAGATCGTCGTCGAACCAGCCGCGCGAGCCCATGTCGAAGAAGCTTTCGGCCGGCAGGCCGTCGGCAAGCAGGATGTCGTGCTGGTCGAGTTCGACATGCCAGTAGGTCACGGATGGCATCGACGTCCGCTCGATGGTCGTGCCGTTGATCAGATTCATGATCGGGACGAGCACCTCGACATCCCCCTGCCTCACCAGCACGGGATGGCCGGGCGACACGAACACGTCGCGCTTTGGAACGCCTGCGCCGAAGGCCCCTGCCCGGACCCGGACGGGAGCCCTGTGGGCGTTTTCACCGGTGCAGTCGATCGTCCGCCGGCCGATCCAGAGAATGGGACGCTCCGCCGCACCGGCGGTCACGGCCATGTCGCCGACAAGCAATCGCTCGACGGGAACCTCGCCGCGCGCCGTCGCAATTTTGGTGCCCGTCGTGAAACACTGGATGGTGAAGGGTTGGTCGAGCACCGAAATGGCCTGACCGGACGGGTAATCGGAGTAATATTGAAAGAGATAGTATTTCCCGTTCCCGGTGAACTTGCCGATGAACCCGTCGCCGTTGGCCGTCGCTGCGACATAGGTGAAGGTGAAGGCGGTATCGGACGCCGAGACGGCGACGAAGGACTCGTCGGCGACGTCACCCAGCTGCGTGAGGGAGTCGGTCGCGTCCTCCTGGACATTGTCGCTGACGGTGTACCAGGCGATGCCCGTGGACGCGGTGAAGGATCCATCCGGATTGACGATCGCGGCAGCCAAGTAGATTGGTTTGGTCTCGGCCATCACCCACACTCTCAGGGAGGAACGGTTCACCTGAGATACTATAAGCGAAAATTACCTTCAATCGGAAAGCGACTGCCCGCAGGGTAGGAGGTATGCCCCCTCGCAGCCCATCGCAGACCTCGCGGTCGACGCCGTGACCCGAATGAGCGGTGATGCGCGGTGAAACCAGCGAAGCGAAGGACGACGGTCAGAGTGGGTACGAGCCGCCGTCAGGGACGTCGATGGGCGGTTCGAGAGAATGGGCGGTTCAGGAGCGGGTCGATCACGGACGATGGGAACGGCGACCGATCGATGGGCCGGACCCGGCCCATCGAAGCTGACGGTGCAGGGCACGTCACCTTCCAATGAACGACAGGTTTAGTTGTCCGTGTCGATGCGGAAGTCCTCGTGGCAGCCCTTGCAGTTCTGCGCGACCATGCCGAAGGCCTGCTTGAAGGTGTCGACGTCCTGCGGCGCGGCGTCGACCGCTGCCTGGGTGTCTTCCTGATATTTGGCGAGGGCGGCCTTGAACGCCTCCGGCTTTTCCCAGATGGCGGGCGCGGCCTCGGTCTTGCCGCCGGTCTTGGAATCCTCCGGGAAATAGTCGCCGAACTTCACCGAGATCTCGTGCATCTGCGTGAAGATCTCCGTCGCCTTGTCCGGCGAGAATTCGGCCTCACCCTTCAGAATCGCGCCGGCCGCCTTGGCGGCCTTGCCGTTGTCCTTCATCAGCTGCTGGCGCTTTTCGATCGCGTCGAGATTTTGCGCGAGCGCCGGGACGGCGAGCACCGCAGCGCCGCAAAGGGCGAGGACGGCGAGGCTGAAAGGGCGTCTGTTCGTCATGTCTGGAAGCTCCTCGGCTACACCGCGTCATCTGCGGCACCGTGGCAGAATTTGGAAGTCTTCCAGTCTGCGGCAACGGGGGAAGGACGAAGAGCCGGCTCACGAACGCTTGTCCGGATCCGGACGGGCGCCTGCGTCGGTCATGGGGGGCAGACAGTCAGGAACGTTTCTCTGCGTCTGCCCCGGCGCCACCGACGTCTTTCGACCGAGACATTCCGTGGGGACGCGATGCCAGAGACGAACGATCCGCCTTCCCCTTCAAACCCGTCCTGTGAAGCGAAAACGGCCCCGGCGATAACGCCGGAGCCGTTGCGACATCAGGAAAGCTGCGGGACCTGCCCCGCCGGCAGCAGCCTCAGCCGGCCGCCTTCTCGTAGCATTCGAGGACGTAGTCCCAGTTGACGAGGTTGTCGACGAAGGCCGAGAGGTACTTCGGCCGGGCGTTGCGATAGTCGATGTAGTAGGAATGCTCCCACACGTCGACGCCGAGGATCGGCGTCGCGCCATGGACCAGCGGGTTCTCGCCATTCGGCGTCTTCATGATTTCGAGCTTGCCGTTCTTGACCGCGACCCAGGCCCAGCCCGAGCCGAACTGGCCGGCGCCGGCGGCCTCGAAATCGGCCTTGAACTTGTCGTAACCGCCAAGATCCGAGTCGAACGCGGCCTGCAGCTTGCCGGGCAGGCTCTTGCCGCCGCCGTTCGGCTTCATCCACTTCCAGAAGTGGATGTGGTTGTAATGCTGGCCGGCATTGTTGAACAGCGCCTGGTCGGTGCCGTAGGACTTCTTGACGATCTCTTCCAGCGAGAGATCGGCCATGCCGGCCTTCTCGGCGAGCTCGTTGCCCTTGGTCACATAGGCCTGGTGGTGCTTGTCGTGGTGGAACTCGAGGGTCTCCTTCGACATGTAGGGGCCCAGCGCGTCATAGGCGTAGGGAAGCTCGGGCAATTGGAAAGCCATGGTCCGTCTCCTTCTGAAGTGATTGGTCTTTGCGGGGCACCCTCACGAAGGCGCATCCGCTTTGGGGAGAAACATAGGTGGCGATGATTGTCCGTCCACCGCTCGTCGGCCACTCGGAAGCACTTCGGGCCTCGGGTGTTCGAGAGGCCGGCCGTCGGCGGGATCGGCGGCTCAGTGGCCCTTTCGGGCAAAGGCCATGTAGGCCTCGCGGGCCTGCCGGTAGACCGGCCCGGGCTGCAGTTCGCGGCCCTCGATCCGGCTGATCGGCACGACCTTGGAGTGATTGCCCGTCGAGAAGACCTCGTCCGCCGCCATGAACTCGGCTGGTGTCAGGCTCTTCTCGATTACCTCGCGGCCGGCCTCGCGCAGGAGCGCGATCACCCGCTGCCGGGTGATCCCGTTGAGAAAGCAGCCGTTCGGGATCGGCGTATAGACGATGCCGTCCTTCACGCAGAAGACGTTCGACGTGCCGGTCTCGGCGACGTTGCCGAGCATGTCGAGGACGAGGGCGTTGTCGAAACCGCGATCCCGGGCTTCCAAGATCGCCCGGGCGTTGTTCGGGTAAAGGCAGCCAGCCTTGGCGAGCGTCGGCATCGTTTCCGGCGTCGGCCGGCGGAACGGCGAGACGGTGACGGAAAAGCCGGCCGGCTCGAGCATCGGCGTCTCGTAGAGGCAGAGGCAGAAGCGCGTCGAATCCGGATCGGCGGTGACGCCCATGTAGCCGCCGGCCTCGGCCCAGTACATTGGACGGATGTAGACCGCCGTCTCGCCGGAAAAACCTTCCAGGCCCTGTCTCGCCAGCGCCTCGATCTCCTCGGCCGCGACGGTGGCCTTCAGGCCGAGCGCCTCGGCCGAGCGGTTGACCCGCCGGCAATGGCGGTCGAGGTCGGGGGCGACGCCGTCGAACCAGCGGGCCCCGTCGAACACCGAGGAGGCCATCCACATGACGTGGCTCTTCGGGCCGACCAGCGCCGGGCTGCCATCGTGCCAGGTGCCGTCGACGAAGGTGCGGGTGCGAAGCTCCGAGGCGTTGGACGCGTGCGACATCGGTATCTCTCCTCTCGGCCCCCTTGTGCGGCGGCGCGTCGACCTCTGCAGGATTTCCTCGCGCGCAAACCGCTTCGGCGACGATGAGCGCCCGGGCCATGGTATCGGCGTAGCGCCGACAGCGTGACTTTTCAATCGCCGTGCCGTGGCGACAAACGACCCCTGCACCATCTTCCCGCTGCAACCTCCCGCCGCCAGCCGAAAAGGGACCTCGCCTTGCATTCGGTCTATGTCTTCGACGCCTACGGAACCCTGTTCGACACCGGCGCCGCCGTCGCCAAGCATGCCGGCGAGATCGGCGAAGCCGGCCGCGAACTCGCCGAGGTGTGGCGGCGCAAGCAGCTCGAATATTCCTGGGTTCGGGGGCTGATGGGCGACGGCAGCCGGAATTTCTGGCAACTGACCGAGGACGCCCTCGATTACGCGTTCGAGAAAGTCGGAGGCGTCGATCCGAAGCTCCGCGCACCGCTCATCGAGGCCTATCGCGATCTCGACTGCTACGAGGAAGTGCCAGGAACGCTGCGCGCGCTGAAGGAGCGCGAGGCGCGCGTGGCGATCCTCTCCAACGGGTCGCGCGACATGCTCGCCCGGGCGGTTCGCTCCGCGGGTCTGGAAACCCTGGTCGACGAGATCTTCTCGGCCGAGGACTGCGGGACCTACAAGACGGCGCCGGCCGTCTACGAGATGGTGACGACGCATTTCCGCCTCTATCCGGATGCCGTGTCCTTCCAATCATCGAACCGTTGGGACGTCGCCGGCGCCAGACGCTTCGGCTTCCACACCGTGTGGATCAACCGCCGGAGCGAGCCCGACGAATATCTCGACCTTGCACCCGACGCGATCCTGCCCGATCTGAAGACCTTGCCTGCAAGGCTCTGACATCGACCGGCGGGCACGGACCGCCCGCTCCGGCTGCAGCCGCCGAACCCGCAACCTCCCCACCTGTCCGCAGTCATGGCATCACTGCCACACCAACGATTGAAGTCCCGCAATTTCAACGGTCTGTGATCGCGGAACCGAACGGCCCGATGATTGTTCGTGTAGAATGATTTGCTAAAGGCTCGGCCCTACGATGGCCGAGATCCCAACAAGAAGAATTAGGCTGGACAAATGACCGCAAACAACGATCGTGCCCTGTCGCGGCGCGGCTTCCTTTCGATTGCCGGCATCGGCGCATTGGCTGCTGCCTCCGGCTGCTCCAGTTCGACGCGCGCCCGCATCGCGTCCCTCACCGCCTTCTCCGGCGGCGGAACCTACGGGAGTTCGCGCTACCAAGCCATGTATGGCCGGATGGTCGACAATGGCGAGGTCATTCCGGCCGTCAACCTCAACCGCGTCCCCGAACAGTTCCTGCGCCGCGAAGTCGCTGACCCCACCGGCGAAAAGCCCGGCACCGTCGTCGTCGATACCGATGCGAAGTTCGCCTATTACGTGATGCCCGGCGGCCGGGCGATGCGCTACGGCGTCGGCGTCGGGCGCGAGGGCTTCGGCTGGAGCGGCCGCGCGGACGTGCGGATGAAGCGGATCTGGCCGACATGGACCCCGCCGCGCGAGATGATCCAGCGCAAGCCGGAACTTTCCGAATATGCGGGCGGCATGCCCGGCGGCATCATGAACCCGCTCGGCGCCCGGGCGCTGTACCTCTTCCAGGGCGGGCGCGACACGCTGTATCGGCTGCACGGCTCGCCGGAATACTGGACGATCGGTACCAACGAGTCCTCCGGCTGCATCCGCTTCATGAACCAGGACATCATCGACCTGTACGATCGCGTGAAGGTCGGCTCCCCGGTGCTGGTGCGGGCTGGCGTCTACGTTTAAGGCGCCGGCGAAACAGCGTCCGACGACGAGCGAATGACGACAGGCGAGCGGCTCCGGCAGCTCGCCTTTTTCGTTCGCCGCCCTGTCTCGCCGCTTGGAACCCCCGGCCAGCGGCACCGTTGGCTTCGAACCATTCCAGACAGACAGGACGGGTTCGATGCAACACGACGTCGCCGCTTTTACCGACCTTGCCGAGGACGGCCTTCACGAAGTCGAGGCCGGCGGGATCAAGATCCTGCTTGCCCGCGATGGCGACCACGTGTTCGCCACCGGCGCCCATTGCACTCACAAGGGGGCGCCGCTGAAGAACGGCACGCGCGTCGGCAACCGCCTCATCTGCCCATGGCACCACGCCAATTTCGACCTTGCGACCGGCGATCACATCGAGCCGCCCGGCCAAGGGTGCCTCACCGGCTTCGAGACGGCGGTGATCGACGGCCGCGTCCTCGTCGAGTTGCCGGAAGGTGCCGGCGAGCATCGGCCGGAGGTCGATCCCTCAGAGCGCAGGGCCGGCGGCAACCGGATCTTCGCCATCGTCGGCGGCGGCGCGGGCGGTCTCGCCTGCGCGCAGGAACTGGTGCGCCAAGGCTTCGACGGGCGCATCGTGATGTTCTCCGACGACGGCGAGACGCCCTACGACCGCACCGCGCTGTCGAAGACCTATCTGGCGGGCAAGACCTCCGACGACGATCTTCCCCTCGTCGGCACAGGAGGGCTGGACGCGATCGGCGTCGAGCGGATCACCGAGAAGGTCGAACGGATCGACGCGGAGAACCGCACCATTCACTTCACCGGCAAGACGGGCGTCGGTGAGGGCCTCGTCTATGATCGCTGCTTCGCCGCGCCGGGCAGCGATTCCGCCAGCCTCCCCGTCAAGAACGCCGATCTGCCGAACGTCTTCACCCTGCGCACCCATGACGACGGCAAGAAGCTGAAGACGGCGGCCGATGCAGCGCAGGCCATCGTCATCGTCGGCTCCGGCTTCATCGGGATGGAGGCCGCCGCAGGCTTCGCGTCAAACGGCAAGACCGTGACGGTGGTCTCGCAGGAAACGCTGCCGTTTGCGAGCAAATGGGGCGACGCCGTCGCCGGGCAGATCGTCGGCCAGCACCGGGCCAAGGGCGTCACCGTCAAGACCAACACCGGCGTCGCGGCATTCGAAGAGAAGCGCGGCCATCTCAGCGCCGTGCATCTTTCGAGCGGCGAGGAGGTGCCGGCCGACATGGTGCTGATCGCCGTCGGCGCCAAGCCGCGGCTGTCGATCTTCGGCGAGGCAGCACAAGTGGCCGGCGGCGTCGACGTCGGGCCGGATCTGTCAGTGGACGCCAGCCTCTATGTCGGCGGCGACGTCGCGAACTTCCCGCTGCACGGGCGCGATTACGCGACACGGATCGAACACTGGCGTGTCGCCGAACAGCACGGCCGCCATGCCGCCCGGGCGATGCTCGGCGAGACCAGCCCCTTCACCGGCATCCCGTTCTTCTGGTCGGCGCAATACGGGCCGATCCACTATGTCGGCCACGCCAAGGACTATGACGAGTGCCATATCGAGGGCGATCTCGACGCCGGCAGCTACACCGCCTTCTACATCAAGGACGGCCGGGTAATCGCCGCCCTCGGCCGCGGCAAGGCCGACGTCACAGCCGACCTCCACGGCCTGATGCTGACGTCGGACCCGACCCCGTCGAAGACCAGCCTCGACGCGGTCGGGTGGCAGCCCAAGCAGCTGCTTTGAGGACGGCGTTGCGGGAGGCGATCCTGCCTCCCACGCCTCAGAGCCCGTCCGGAATGGCCTTCTGGTCGGCTGTGCGGCGCTCATCTTCAGCCGAGGACTTCCTGGACGGACTTTCGGGTCAGATGGGGCGCGTTGCGGGCCCGCCGCTGCCGGACGGCCGCTTCATCAGCAGCACGTCCAGCGAAAGCCTGCCGCCGCCATAGACGACCAGCGCGAGGGCCATCGCCGCCCAGGGCAGGTGAAAGTTCGCCCAGCCGTCAGGGATGGTCAGTTGGATCACCACTGTCATCGCCATGATCGCCACGGCGGCAAAGCGCGTGCCGAGGCCGAGGACGAGAAAGATCGGCAGGACGATCTCGGCGATGCCGGCGAGCGATGCCGAGACGAGCGGCAACGGATAAGCGAACTGGCCTCCGAGGATGTGGAGCTTGAACTCCTGCTGAAACAGGTATTTCGCGCCGGGATGCAGCTGCAGGAAGCCGTCCCATCTGGTCAGGTCCGACTTGAAGAAGGGGACGGCGAGGGCGAAGCGCCTCGCTCGAAATTCCGTTACGACGTCACCTTCCCTTCACGCGCAAGTGAAGGCAAAGCGATGCCAGCAACGAAAAAAATCGGCATGCTCGAAACAAAGTCCCGGACCGCTTCGAAAGTACCCCAATGCAGCCTGCCTCCTCGTCAAAGCTTCAGGGGCTCGACGACCTTCTGCGGCGCGCGCTGGCGGGCGACGAGAAAGCCTATCGGACGTTTTTGACCGATGCGGCGATCATCGTCCGGCGGTTTGCCGCGCAGCGCATGCCGCGCCATTCGGCCGGCTTCGACGTCGAGGACCTCGTCCAGGAGATCCTCCTGGCGGTCCACGCCAAGCGCCACACCTGGCGGCCGGGCGAGCCGGTGGGACCGTGGCTCTTCGCCATCGCGCGGTACAAGGCGATCGATGCCTACCGCCGGCGGGGCAAGCGAATCGAGATCGACATCGCCGGGATGGGCGACGTGTTCGAGGATCCCGCCGGCGCGCCGACCGCAGTCGCCCATGACGTCAGCCGGGCGGTCGCCTCGCTGGGCGGACGGCAGCGGGCGGTGGTGTCGGCGCTGTCGGTGGAGGGCAAGTCGATCAGCCAGACGGCCGAGGAGCTCGACATGAGCGAGGGGGCGGTCAGAGTGGCGTTTCACCGGGGTCTCTCGGCGATCGCCAGGAAATTCGGAAGAAATTGATGCAGACGGACCAGTTGATCGCGGATCTGGCAGGCCAGGCGACCCGCCGCAGACAAGAGCTCGCACTGCCGCTTTGGCTTGCGGCCGTGCTAGCACCATTGCTCGCCTTCGCGGTCTTCATGCCGATGCTCGGCCCGCGGGCCAACTTCGTCGCATCGCTCTCGACGGTCCGCTTCGACATGAAGTTCGTCTTGGCGGGGCTCCTCGCTGTGGCCGCGCTGGCAGTCCTCGCCGCTCTCGCTCGGCCTGGCCGGCCGGTTTCGTCCCGCATGAAGTGGCTGGCGATGCCGGCGCTGGTGCTCCTGATCGCCGTCGGGGTCGAACTCCTCGTCGTGCCCGAGGCATTTTGGCCGGCGCGGGCGATCGGCCGGAATGCGATCAACTGTCTGATCGCCATTCCCACGATGGGAGCGCCCGTCCTCGTCCTGTTCCTCTACGCCCTGTCGCGGCAGGCGCCGACACGGCCTGCCATGTCAGGCGCCGTGGCCGGGCTGGCTGCATCGGGCATTTCCGCGTTCTTCTACGCCGCGCACTGCTCGGACGACTCGCCGCTCTTCGTCGCCATCTGGTATCCGCTGGCGACCGCGATCCTCGTGGCTGCTGGTGCGTTCGCCGGCAGCCGGCTCCTGCGCTGGTAGCGCCCCCGGGCGCACTCCGCCCGGGACGACGAACCCGCCTCAGGCCTCGCCTTTCGGCTCCATCTGGCCGAAGGACGGCATCTCGTCGCGGATGCGGGACAAAACGCCGACGAAGGCGCGCGCGAAGCCGTGGAAGCGGTCGCCGACCTCTTCGCGATCGGCCACCCGCATCGCGTCGCCATCGGCGTTGAGCACGGCGAAGAACACCCGCCCACGGCTCTCGCCTGCCTCGCCCATATGGATGGCGGCGATCTCGCTGGCATCCTCGAAGGAGCCGTCCGTCGGCATGGCGAAAAGGAACTCGCCGCCGATCATCTCGGCAGCCCGCCGCACGCAGTCCTCGAAGCCGGTTTCGCCGACATCGCCGGCGCCGAGCGCCAGTTCGAACTCGACCGCCTCGACGCCCTCGCCGGCCTCGAACGGATCGCCCTCGACCGCTTGATCCATCTGCATGTCGAACCCTTCGTGTTTTCCGACCCTTGACGGCGGTTGTGACGGCGGGAGGTGTCCAAACTTTGTCCACCTGAGCGCGACTGGACAAGGCGCTGCAATTCGCCACACTCTGCCGGGAGGAGAAGCGGGGCCGGGAGAGCCTTGCATCGAACGGGGAGGAACAAGCATGCGCGGACTGATGCAGGACTGGCCGCTTCTGTGCTCGAAGGTCATCGACCACGCGGCGAACGAGCACCCGCTGCGCGAGGTCGTCAGCCGCTCGGTCGAGGGGCCGATGCACCGGACCAACTATCGCGAGGTGCGCGGACGGGCGCTCAAGATCGCCCAGCTCCTGGAGCGCGAGGGGTACGGCCTCGGCGACCGCATCGCCACCATGGCCTGGAACACCTGGCGGCATCTGGAATGCTGGTACGGCATCATGGGCATCGGGGCGATCTACCACACGCTGAACCCGCGGCTGTTCCCCGAGCAGCTCGCCTGGATCATGAACGACGCCGAGGACAAGCTCGTCTTCGTCGACCTGACCTTCCTGCCGCTGATCGAGGCCCTGGCGCCGAAGGTGGCCAGCCTGAAGAAGGTGATCGTCCTCACCGACGCCCAGCACATGCCCGAGACGAAGCTTCCGAACGCCGTCGCCTACGAGGAATGGCTGAAGGGCGCCGACGGCGACTTCGCCTGGAAGGAGTTCGACGAAAACACCGCGGCCGGCATGTGCTACACCTCCGGCACGACGGGCAATCCCAAGGGCGTCGTCTATTCCCACCGCTCCAACGTCCTGCATTCGATGATCGCGCAGGCACCGGACGCGATGAACATCTCCTCGTCCTCGCGCATGCTGCCGATCGTGCCGCTGTTCCATGCCAATGGCTGGGGCATCGCCCTGACGACGCCGATGACCGGGGCGACGCTGGTCATGCCCGGCCCGAAGATGGACGGCGCTTCGGTCTATCAGCTGCTCACCGAAGAGCGGGTGACCTGCACCGCCGCGGTGCCGACCGTCTGGCTGATGCTCCTGCAGCACCTCGAAGCCCATGGCGGCGAGCTGCCGGACCTCGAACGCGTCATCATCGGCGGCTCGGCCTGCCCGCGCCGGGTGATCGAGGCCTTCCAGAACCGCTACGGCGCGCAGGTCGTCCATGCCTGGGGCATGACCGAGATGAGCCCGCTCGGGACGCTCTGCGCCATCAAGCCGGAATATGCGGGTCTGACCGGCGACGACCTCCTCGCCGTCGAGGAGACGCAAGGGTTCCCTCCCTTCGGCGTCGAGATGAAGGTGACGGACGACGAGAACCGCACGCTGCCACGCGACGGCAAGACCTTCGGCCGGCTGAAGGTGCGCGGGCCGGCCGTCGCGAAAGCCTACTACAAGGACCAGGGCGCCGAACTCTTCGACGACGAGCGCTGGTTCGACACCGGCGACGTCGCCCATATCGACCAGCACGGCTACATGAAGATCACCGACCGGGCGAAGGACGTCATCAAGTCCGGCGGCGAGTGGATCTCGTCGATCGAGATCGAGAACGTCGCCGTCGGCCATCCGGACGTCGCCGAGGCGGCGGTCATCGGCCTTTCTCATCCCAAGTGGGACGAGCGGCCGCTGCTCGTGTGCGTCAAGCGGGAGGGGCGGGAGCCGACCAAGGAGGACGTGCTCGGCTTTCTGAACGGCAAGATCGCCAAATGGTGGATGCCGGACGACGTCGTCTTCGTCGACGAGATCCCTCATACGGCGGCCGGCAAGATCCGCAAGACGGCGCTGAGGGACGAATTTCGCGACTATGTCCTGCCCACGGCGTGATTGGCGGCGGCTGGATGGGGAAGCGCCGAGGCGCGAGGAGGAACGATCCGTACGCATGATTCCGGCGCGTGTCCCGGTGCAACTGGTTCCCACGTCCGGCAGTCATGGTCTAGAATGGCCCCCATGAACTTCCACGGGCGCGTCCGATGACGATGGCATTCGCCAATCTGCCGGTTTCCGGCCATTACGTGCACAAGCGGCTGAAGCTGGCAGGCTTCGCCCGCTGGCTGGCGCTGTTCGCGATCGTCGTCGTCGTCGCCGGTTTCGCCGTCTTCCGCTTCGGCGGCATCGACCCGCAAGGCCTCGCGGGCCTCCTGCTGCTTTCGGCCGTCATGGCCGCCGCCGCCTTTCTGATTGCCGTCTACAGCCTTGTGCGGGTGTGGTTCTCCGGCCTCCTCGGCGGCGGCAGGGCGATCGCGGCATTTGCGCTTTCGCTCGTCGCCCTCGCGCCCTTCGCCCTCGCCGCCTGGCTGGCGGCCGAAAATCCCCGTGCCAACGTCGCCTATACGGAGGGCATGGAACCCGACGCCGTCGCCTTGGTGATCGATTCCCCAAGCCAGACCGTGCCCCGCTGGCAGCGGGCGATCAGCGCCGAGGATCCGCCGAGCGTCGTCACCGGCCGGCGCTATCTCGCCGCCGCCCCGGAAATCTACAAGGCGGTCCGCCTCGTCCTCGCCGACAAGACATGGAAAGTCGACGACGTCGCCCTCGGCGATCCGAACGTCCCGGAGAGCGAAACGGAAACCGGCGATCTCGGCGTCAGCGGGACGGTGGACGTGCCGCTCCCGACATTCCGCGAACAGGCCGAGCAGCTGAGCGCCGCCGATCTCGTCGGAACGCGCGACAGCGACCAGTACACGATCGTCGCGACGGCGCGCGATTTCCTCCTCGGCCTGCCGAGCACGGTGACCATCCGCGTCGTCGAGGACGGCAACGAGACCTTCGTCGATGCCCGCTCGACATCAAGGGACATGGACGTCGACTTCGGCCAGAACCGGCGCTTTCTCGAAGGGCTGTTCGCCGATCTCGACGAGGCGCTCTCCGGCCAGGTGTCGACCTCCCCCTGAGCGTGCGGCCCCGGCTCGGCCATCACGTGGCGGCGAGACGGTAGATCCGCTCGTCGATCGTGGCCGCTTCAGCCTTGTCCTCTCGTACCGTCCCCTGCTTTTCGAGTTCGAGGAGATGCGCCAGTACGGACAGACCGGCGGCGCCGAAGAGCCTGGGGTCGAGGCGGGGATAGATCGCCGCGACGACGGCCGGGATCGTCTCGTCGCCGGCTTCGAGGCGCCTGAGGATCGCCGCCTCGCGCATGCGCCGATGGTGGATCAGCCCGCGGACGAAACGCTCCGGCCGCTCCACCGGCCCGCCATGGCCCGGCAGGTACCGGCTCTCCTGCCTCGCCAGCAGCCTGTGAAGCGAAGCCATGTAGTCGCCCATCGACCCGTCCGGCGGCGCGACGACGCTGGTCGACCAGGCCATGACGTGGTCGCCGGACAAAAGGATGCCGGCTTCGGAGAGCGCCAGCGCCACGTGGTCCGAGGCGTGGCCTGGAGTCGCCACGACCTCGACGGCAAGGCCGCCGAGAGAAAGCGTCTCGCCGTCTTCCAGATGACGCGAATAGGCGATGCCGCTCTTGGCGGGCGCGTCCAGACGGTGGACGGCCTCGCCCGCGGCAACGGCGGCCGGCCGCGCGCCGAGGAGCGGCGCCGAGACCTGCGAGGAAAATTCGTTCGCCGACGCCGAATGATCGGCATGGCCATGGGTGAGGACGACCGCTTCGACCGGCCGGCCCCCGACGGCGGCGAGCAGTGCGGCGAGATGCACCTCGTCCGCCGGGCCCGGATCGACGACGAAACAGCGATCCCCGTCGCCGACGACGTAGCTGTTCGTTCCGGCGAAGGTGAAGGGCGACGGGTTGTCCGCCGTCACCCGGAGGATGCCGGGCGAGACCTCGACGGCGCGGCCGTAGCGAGGGTCGAAGGCGGTGGTGAATTCCGGCTCCGGCGAGCCATCGGACGATGCGTCGGTCATGGGGTGAGACTACCAGAAGAATGAGGCGGGCGCTCGATGCAGGGAGGTCGTCGCAGCGAGGGGCTATGACGTCGGAGCCGGTCGGCGGAAGGGGTGTCGACGGTATCCTAGAGTTGCCGTTGGAGCCGATCCGCAATAGATTTAGGGAGCGGGAGCCGGAGCGCTAACTCCGCCCCCCTGTGCTTACCGGAGAAGTTGGACCCGGATCTCGACAGCCCAGCCGGTCCGGATCCTTTCGAAACTAAGCACGACGGTCAGCGGAATCATCCGCATAGCCGTCACTCCTTCGAGAGCAAAGCCGTTGCCTCGGCCGCGGTGGCTCGTCCTCCGCGGTCCGCGGGCTGGGACGCGGCGTTGCTTCTGCCCTCTTTACAATTCATGTCGCGGGAATACCGGGCGACGCAACTTCTAATCAGCCGCATTCGGTCAGACGCAGCGCACGGTCTTGGCGATCGGAAAGGACGTCAGACAAGTCCGGGTCGAAAGCTCGACAACCACTTCTCGCCACGATCGGCGAAGCGCGGGCGGCGGCCCCGGGCGCGATCCCGATCATCCCTGCAGATCACGCCGCAATGTCGGCAGGCCGATGCCGGCGGCGTCGAAGCCGCCGTCGACCCCGAGAATCTGGCCGGTGATGTAGCTCGCCCGCCCCGAGCAGAGATAGAAGATCGCGTCGGCGAGTTCCTCTTCCAGGCCGTAGCGCTCCAGCGGGATCGTGTCGCGGTAGTCGGCGCGGATCGCGTCGCTGTGGACGGCCTTGGCCATCGCCGTGTCGACCGGCCCGGGCGCCACGGCGTTGACGCGGATGCCGAGATGGGCGAGCTCCACCGCCTGCTGCTTGGTCAGGTGCTTCAGCCCCGCCTTGGAGGTGCCGTAGGCGACGCGCAGGGTGGAGGCCCGGAAGCCGGAGATCGAGGTGATGTTGACGATCGCCCCGCCGCCGGTCTTCGCCATGACGGGCGCACAGGCGTTGGTCATCAGGAATGGCCCACCGAGATTGACGGCAAGCACTCGCTGCCACTCCTCGTGGGTGGTTTCGAGCAGCGGCTTGAAGACGGCGGTGCCGGCATTGTTGACGAGGGCGTCGATCCGGCCGAAGCACGCCTCGGTGGCGGCGACGGCGCGCGCCACGGCTCCCGGATCCGAAACGTCGGCGGTGATCGCCATGGTGTCGTCGGGCCGGCCGAGCGCCTCGACGGCCGCCTCCTGCGCCTCGCCGTCGATGTCGAGCAGCGCGACCTGCCAGCCTTCTTCCAGAAAGCGCTTCGCCGTGGCGAGGCCGATGCCCCGCGCCGCGCCGGTGACGAGCGCGACCTTGGTGGATTGTGTCATTTGATGCTGTCTCCCTGTAATTTGGCGCAGACCGGAAACGCTGCGCATCCGGTTACCCCCCTCTGCCTGCCGGCATCTCCCCATAAGGGGGGAGATCGATCGTGTTCGAAGCCTCATGCCATTTCGGACACGACATTTCCGTGCATCCAATCTTCGCCCCGATGACCAGCAGCTCTCACTATGGGTTGCCACTGGCGAAGCTGCCGATCTCCCCCCTTGTGGGGAGATGCCCGGCAGGGCAGAGGGGGGTGCCTCGGCACATCCACCACCCCGCCACGCCGCACCGACGCCCTCACCCCTCCGGCACCACCACCAGCTCGAAGGTCACGCAGACCGGATTGTCGCCCCGCGCCAGAACGCCGTCGAAGATCGCCCCGTCCATGGCGACGACGGCGACGTCCAGCCGCACGCGCTCGTTCTCCTGTCGCCCGTCGCGGATCAGGAGTTCGGAGGCGTAGGAGCGCATCGGCGGGCCGTCCTCGAACCGCGCCTCGTTGAGGCTCCCAATGCCGTGGATGCGGGCGCGGGTGATACCCGCCTCGGCGCAGACGGCCTCGATGGCGTGGCAGACGTCCTGGTTCGGCCGGAGCGTCAGGGCCAAAGCTCGGGAACCGCCCGATACTTGGCGAGCCTCGTTGTTCAGATCGATATCGGCCGGCTCGGCGGCGAACAGGCGAAAATTCGTCTCGTCGTCCTGCCGCGATTCGAACGCCGCGCCGCGAAGGCCGATGCCCGTGACCCGGACCGGCTCGGCGGCGCGGCTGTCGGGCGGCAGCATGTGGCCCATGGCGAGCGGCTCGCCTTCCGCCTGCCAGAGCCCATGACAATGGACGAAGGGGGCGCCGTCGCGGCGGCCGACGATGGCGCCGGCCTCGGTCACGGTGACGACGCCTTCGGGCGCGAAGGTCCGGGAGTACCAGGCCGCATGGCTCGGGCCCGGCGAGCCAGCCGGCATGACATAGCGGAACGGGTCCAGCCGCGCGCCTTGCAGGGAGACATAGGCGGCCTCGCAGCCGGCTTCCGCCACGCCGCGGCCGAGGCCCGCCTCCATGGTCTCGCCGGGCGCAACGGTGAAGTTGAGGGCCACCGCCTCGCCCCAGGCCTTCGCATGGCGGATCGGCGCGACGGGGCCGGGATGGCGGATCGTCCGCATGGTGGCCGCCATCTCAGGCGGTCGCCCGGGCGGTCAGGACGCCGCGCTCTTCCAGTGCCTGGCGCACCAGCTTCTTGGTGATCTTGCCGTAGGCCGACTTCGGCATCTCGTCGAAGAATACGAAGCGCTTCGGCATCTTGTAGCGGGAGATCTTGTCGGCGAGGAACGCGCCGATCTCGGCTTCCGTGACCGTCTCGCCGGGCACCGCGACGAGGACGGCAATGCCGACCTCGCCCCAGTCGGGATCCGGCACGCCGACGATGGCGGCTTCCGAAATCTTCGGATGGGCGAGGATCTTCTCCTCGATCTCCCGCGGATAGACGTTGGAGCCGCCGGAAATGTACATGTCCGATGCCCGGCCGGTGATGTAGAGATAGCCGGCCTCGTCCCTGTGGCCGAGATCGCCGGTGCGGAACCAGCCATTGCGGAAGGCTTTCGCATTGGCTTCGGAGTTGTCGTAGTAGCCGGCGAAGACGGCCGGGCCGGCTACGCAGATCTCGCCCGTCTGGCCGAGCGGCAGCTCGGCGCCGGCCTCGTCCTGGATCGACAGCTCCATCCCGGTGCGTTCGAAGCCGCAGGTGCCGAGGCGGGCGGCCTCGTCGTCGAGGCTGTGCTCGCCGCAGGGCAACACGGTGATGTTGCCGGTCACCTCGCCGAGGCCGAAATACTGGACGATGACGGGACCGAGCTTCTCCAGCGCCCGCTTCTGGTCGGCCCGATACATCGGCGCGCCGGCATAGATGACGTAGCGCAGCGAGGAATGGTCGAAATCGTCAACCGAGGGATGCTCGACCAGCCGTTTTACGATGGTCGGCACGGTGAACATGTTGGTGACCTTCAGGCGCTCGACGAGGGCCCACGCCTCCGCGACGTCGAAGCGCTCCGACGGCAGGAGCACCGTCGTCGCCCCGGCCGCCACCTGGGTCAGCTGATGGACGCCGGCCCCGTGGGAGAGCGGCGCGACGACCAGCGAGACGTCGTCCGGCCCGGTGCCGGGCATCAGGTCGTTGAGGTGGTTGACGGCGACGAAGGCCATCTGTCCGTGGGTCAGCACCGCCGCCTTCGGTCGCCCCGTCGTGCCGGAGGTGAAGAAGAACCAGCACGGGTCGTCCCGGTCGACAACGGTATTGGGAACGTCCTGACCGAGATGGGCATCGACCAGCGCGTCGTAGTCCTCGCCGAACGCCGCTTCCCCGATCGAAAGGGTGAAGCCCGGCGCGCGCGCCGATCGCTGGCAGGCCTCGGCATGGGCCGGAAAGCTGGCATTGCAGATCAGGCCGCTCGCCCCGCTCGCCTCCAAGAGAAAGGCGACCTCCTCCGGCGTCTGGCGGAAGTTGGTCGGCACATAGACCGCCCCCAGCCGGAAGCAAGCGAACATCGCCTCGAACATCTGGTTGCAGTTCTGCGACTGAACCAGGATCCGGTCGCCCTTGGTCACGCCGAACCGATCCTTCAGGGCCACCGCCATCGCGCTGACGCGGGCGTCGAAATCACGCCAGCTCCAGGTCTTGTCGCCCCAGACGAGGGCGGGCCGGTCGCCCAGCCGACGCGCCGCCCTTGTGACGAGATGGGCGAGGTTGGAAACCCGGGTCGATTGCGGCGCGACGCCACCTTTCGGGTCGCCCGCGATCGCGTCGGCTGCCATCCGGTCGGCGTCGATCACTTCACGCGCTCCAGGATCGAGACGTAATTGGCCACCGCCGCGCCGCCCATGTTGAAGACGCCGGCGGTCCTGGCGTCCTTGATCTGCATGTCGCCGGCCTCGCCCATCAGCTGCATCGCCGCCATGACATGCATGGAAACGCCGGTCGCGCCGATCGGATGGCCCTTGGACTTGAGCCCGCCCGACGGATTGACGGGAAGCCGGCCGTCCTTGCGGGTAATGCCCTCGCGGACGACCTTGTAGCCCTCGCCACGTTTCGCCAGCCCCATGGCCTCGTATTCGATCATCTCGGCGATGGTGAAGCAGTCGTGGGTCTCGACCAGATCGAGATCGTCGAGGGTCAGCCCCGCCTCCTCCAGCGCCTTCGCCCAGGCCGTGCGGGCGCCGGCGAATTCGGTCGGGTCGCGGCGCGAGATGGCGAGAACGTCGTTGGCGTGGCGCCGCGCCCGGAAGGCGATCGCCCGCTCCAGGGTCTCGGCGGTCTCTTCGTCGGCGAGAACGATCGCCGCCGCCCCGTCGGAAACCAGCGAACAGTCGGTGCGCCTGAGCGGCCCCGCGACATAGGGGTTCTTGTCGGAAACGGTGTTGCAGAAGTCGAAGCCGAAGTCCTTGCGCATGTGGGCAAAGGGATTGGCCATGCCGTTGGAATGGTTCTTCGCGGCGATCATCGCCAGCTCTTCCGAGCGGTCGCCGTATTTCTGGAAATAGGTCTGGGCGATGCGGCCGAAGATGCCGGCAAAGCCGCCTTCCACCTCGGCCTCCTCCTCGCGGTAGCTGGCGCCGAGGAGGATGTCGCCGACCTCGACGGTCGGGATCGCGGTCATCTTCTCGGCGCCGACGACGACGGCGATGCGGCCCCGGCCGGATTCGATGAAGTCCATCGCCGTATAGAGCGCCGCCGAGCCGGTGGCGCAGGCGTTTTCCAGCCGCACCGCCGGCACCTGGCCGAGCCCCTCATGGGCCATGCCGACGAGGGCGCCCTGAAAATCCTGCTTGGAAAAGCCGTTGTTCATGACGCCGACGAAGATGCCGTCGACGTCGGCCGTCTCGATGCCGGCATGTTCGATGGCGGGGCCGACGACCTCGCCCATCAGGGCCTGGGTCGAGGGAGCCTCGACCTTGCCGAAATGGCTGTGCGACCAGCCGACGATGCGTGCCTTGCTCATGATCCGATACCTCCCAGAAAAACGGTTTGGCGGGGCGCCCCGGCGGGCGCGATTTCGGCTGCCGGCCGAGCGTTCGCCGCAGGCGGCGCAAAGCGTCGCCGCAGTCGGGCCTCGACCTTCGCGACCTCGGCTCCGAGATGCCGAAAGAGTTCGCTCTGGCGCGGCTCGCTCATCCGCCCGTCGATCGCGGCGATGGACAAGGCGCCGGCGACATGGCCGTCCGGATAGCGCACGGCCATGCCGATCGCCCAGGAGTTGGTCAGGACGCGGCCCGGATTAAGGGCATAGCCGCAGTCGCGGGCGAAGGCGATGTCGGCCTGCACCGCATCGGGCGTATAGGCCGGGTATCCGTCGGCGAGAGCGTCGGCGTTGGCGGCAAGGATACGCCCGATCTCCCCATCGGAAAGCGCCGCCAGCATCGCCATCGCGCCGGCGCCAACGCCCAGCGGATGACGGTGACCGGGCAGCAGCGCATGGGTGCGGATCGGGAAGGCGCCCTCCTCCCGGTGCAGGCAGACGGAAAAGTCGCCGCGCCGGACGCAGGCGAAACTCGTGTCGCCGCTGATCCGCGACAGGTTTGCGAGGCTCTCGAGCGCGCAGTCGAGAAAGCCGAAGCGGTGCGAGGCCAGAACGCCGAGGACGTAGGCCTCCTCGCCGAGGAAATAGCGGCGCGTCAAGGCGTCCTGCTCGACGAGGCGCGAGCGGATCAAAGCGAGGACCAGCCGGCGCGCCGTCGGGCGGTTCAACCCGCTCTCCTCGACGATGGCGGCGAGCGTCGCCCCCTTCTCGCAGTGGCGGCCGATCAGCGACAACAGCGTCAGCGCCCGGTCGACGCTCTGCGCCCCGCCGCTCTCCATCGTGGCCTTCTCCAGCGTATCCAAGCACCCACCGTCCAGATTGTGGACATCTATTTGCCGCGATCATTGTCGCGGAACCGAAATGAACTTGCAAGCGCCGGGCCGGGATGGCAACTTGCGCCACCTTGGCGACATCGGCTGTCCACATTGTGGACCTCTGGAGGAGAGCTGGCCGACGTCGCAGTCCGCATTTGCCCGGCGAGGCTTTCATGCACGCCGGGCAGCTGTCCATTCTGGGAGGAAGCCTATGAAACTGAAGCATCTCACCGCCGCCGCGGCCGTCGTCGCCGCCTTCGCGACGACCGCACTGACGCCGGCACTCGCCGAGACGTTCCGCCTGTCGCACAACACCAACGACACCACGACCTGGCAGAAGGGCGCCGAGAAGTTCAACGAGCTGCTCGAGAAGGGCTCGAACGGCGAGATGGACGTCAGGATCTTCCCGAACGCCCAGCTGACCGGCGGCGACCAGATGAAGCAGGCCGAGATGGTCGGCCGCGGCGCCCTCGACTTCGTCGTCACCTCGGCGATCAACGTCACCCCGCTGGTGCCCGAGATGGCGGTGTTCTCGCTGCCCTACCTCTATTCGGACTATGACGACGTCGACGCGACCACGGCGGGCGAGCCGGGCGAGCGGATGACCGAGATCATGGCGAAGAAGGGCATCGTCGTCCTCGCCTGGGGCGAGAACGGCTTTCGCGAGGTGACCAACAACGTCCATCCGATCAAGGCGCCCGCCGACATGAAGGGCCTGAAGATGCGCGTCGCCGGGCCGATGTATATCGACGTGATGAACGCGCTCGGCGCCAATCCGCAGCAGATGCAGTGGACCGAGACGTTCTCGGCGCTGCAGCAGGGCGTCGTCGACGGCCAGGAGAACCCGATCGGCGCGGTGATCATTCCGCAGCGGGTCTACGAGGTGCAGAAGTACATCACGCCCTGGCATTACTCCTACGACCCGATCTTCATCGGCGTTTCCCAGAAGCTGTGGGATAGTTGGGACGCCGAGAAGCAGGCGATGGTCCGAGACGCGGCCGAGCAGGCGATGACCTACCAGAAGGAAGTCACCCGCGAGGACACCGCCAAGGGCCTGGAGTTCCTGAAGGAAAAGGGCATGGAGGTCTACGAGCCGAGCGCCGAAGAGATCGACGCGTTCCGCCAGGCGACGAAGCCGGCCTTCGACACATGGGCCGCAAAGGTCGGGCCGGATCTCGTCGCGCTGTTCCAGGACACGATTTCGGCCGGCGACAAGCCCGCCAACTGAGGCAGGTAGCGGCGGCGACCGGTCGGCCGCCGCCGCTTCTCGGCCTTAGGACCCCGTGGCTTCGCCGCAGAGACCCGACGGGGCCGGCGAGGCCCGACTTTCACCAACCCGAGAAGCCATCATGCGTCACCTCCTCGACGAGGCGGAAAAGATCGTCTGCGCCGGCATCTTCCTCGCCATGACGGCGCTCGGATTCGTCAATGTCGTGGTGCGCTATCTGACGAGCTACTCCTTCGCCGCGACGCAGGAGCTGCTGCTCGACGGCTTTCTGCTGATCACCGTCTTCGGCGCGGCCATAGCGGCGCGGCGCGGCGAGCATCTGGCCGTGACGCTCGCTACCGACCTCCTGCCGCCGGGCGGCCGCCGGGTGGCGGTGGCGTTCTCGGCGGCGCTGTCGATCCTGCTGCTCGCTTTGTCGGCCTGGTACACGTTCGATCTCGTCCAGAACCAGTATCAGAGCGGCGTCACCTCCTCGGGCATGCAGATTCCCGAATGGTACGTTTCGCTCGGCCTGCCGGTCGGATTCGCGCTGATCGCCATCCGTCTCGTCCAGGCGGGGATCGCCGAGTGGCGCGCGGCCGGCGCCGCCCGCGAATACGGTCGCGGCGACGGCAAGGGGGAGATCTGACGATGCTCGGACTCGATCCCGGCACGGCGATGGTCGTCCTGTTCTTCGTGCTCCTCGCCCTGCGCGTGCCCGTCGCCTTCGCGCTCGGCCTCTCCTCGCTCTGGGCCATGTGGGAGATCGGTTTCGGCCTCGACCTCGTCGGCGACCTCCTGGCCAGCGGCATCGCCAAGTTCTCGCTGCTCGCCATCCCGTTCTTCATCCTCGCCGGCGCCCTGATGGGCACAGTCGGCATCGCCGAACGGATGATCCGCTTCTTCCGGGTGCTGGTCGGCGACCTGCCCGGCGGCATGGGCGTCGTCGGCACGGTGGTCTGCCTGTTCTGGGGCGCCGTCTCCGGCTCCGGCCCCGCCTCTGTCGCGGCGATCGGCCCGCTGATCATCCGCGGCATGGAGGAGGACGGCTATCCCCGCCCCTTCGCCGCCGCCCTCGTCTGCACCGGCGCGGCTTTGTCCATCGTCATTCCGCCCTCGATCGGTCTCGTCATCTACGGCGTCATCGCCGAGACGTCGATCGCCGAACTCTTCATCGCCGCCATAATTCCGGGTCTCGTCATGGGCCTGTTGATGATCGCGACGCTGCCCTTCGCCGGCAAGGCCCGCCACGCAGCGGCGCGCGCGGCTTCCGGCGGCGGCCTCGCCGCCCTCGCGCCAAAGCCCTATGCGGGTCTGTCCTATCCGGCTCGACTCGGCCGCGCCTTCTTCGATGCCTTCTGGGGCCTGCTCACGCCGGTCGTCATTCTTGGCGGCATCTATGCCGGCGTCTTCACGCCGACGGAGGCGGCGATCGTCGCGACGGTCTATGCGCTCTTCGTCGGCCTCGTCATCTATCGCAGCCTGACGGTGAAGACGCTCTATACCGCCCTCGTCGAGGCCAGCGCCTCCTCCGCCGTCGTCATGCTGGTCGTCACCTTCGCCAGCCTGTTCGGCTGGGTGGTGACGGTCGACGATCTCGTCGGCAAATATTCCGGCGCCCTTCTGGCGATGAGCGACAACCAGTGGGTCATCCTCGCCGTCATCATGGTGGTGGTGCTGATCGCCGGCATGTTCATGGACGCGATCACCATCATGTTCATCGCCCTGCCGATCTTCCTGCCGGTGGTGCGCGAACTCGGCTGGGATCCGGTGTGGTTCGGCGTGGCGCTGATGGTCAATCTCGCCATCGGCCTGTTCACCCCGCCGGTCGGGATCAACCTCTTCGTCGCGGCCAACATCACCCGCATGTCGCTGGAGAAGATCGCCCTCGGCGCCATCCCCTTCCTCATCACCAGCCTGGTCGGCCTGGCGATCATCGCGGCCTTCCCGGAGATCTCGCACGTCCTCCTGCAGTTCATGCAGTGAGGCGGGCCGGGCCGCGGGCGCGGCCAAAGAACCCCGGTCCGAGCCTCGGAAAGCGGACTCCGCGGGTCGGACCCTCGGAAGCACCCTCCCGCCGGGGTGGAATCAGCTGACGATGCGCAGCTTCTTCACCCGCTCGGCGATGTCCTGGAAGACCGAACTCAATTCGTTCGCGTTCTTGACCGAGTAGTAGTGGCCCTCGTCCGTGGCGCACTGCTTGAGCAGCGTCTCGTTGCCGTCGATCACCCGGATGGAATAGAGTTCGAGGTCGGTCCCGTCGGGATTTTTCATCGCCTTGGCATTGCCGCAGGCGATCTCCGTCCGATCGTCGATCTGAGAGGCGTTCGAGCTGTCGTACCAGCGGTCCTCTGTGTTGTCGCCGTCGGTCAAAACGACCATGATCTTCTTCGTCCGGCCGTCGATGTTGGCGCCCACGAGGGGCGATGCGCCTTCGAGCGCCTCCATTCCCCATTGGACGCCGATGGCGATATTGGTGTTGCCGGAGGGTTTGAGCGCCTTCACGGCGGTCCTGAGGGTGTCGAAGTTCTCGGTCAGAGCGACGACCGGCTGGAGCGTGCCGCTGCATTCGGCGGCGCGGGTATAGAGCGTGTCGACGCTGCTCGACACGGCGGCGTCGGACTGCGTGTCGTAGGGCTGAAAACGGTCGAGGATGCAGCCGGAATAGCTTCCGGTGACCTTCGTCTTGGTGATGCTCCGACTATAGATCGTCGACGTCGAACTCGAGCACTTCTTGTAGGATGCGCTGGGGCAGCTGTCCGTCCTGCGCGTGACCGTCAGCACCTGTCCCGGCGTGTCCTTCGCCTCGTAGACATACTGGATGTAGCGTTTCGACGAACTGTCCTTGCCGAGTTGGTAGGTCTTGGAGGTGCCGAGAAGGAAGCCCTTCTCGTCGTCTTTGCAATTGGCCTTGTCGGGCGAAGACAGATAGTCGCACTGGGCTTTCGGCGTGGCGAGCATGGTCATGCTCGCATTCTGGATCTTGATCTGCGTGTCGAAGGGGATCATCGCGACCTGGATCTTCGCTGCCCCCGCGGCGTCCTCGAAATTGTCGAGAAACAGTTGCACCGCCGCCTGGAGCTGCGCCATCTTGCCGTAGTTCTGCATCGACCCGGTGGAGTCGAGAACCAGCACGATGTCGAGGGGAGTATCCGACTGCTTGACCGCCGACTGGACCGACATGTCGAGCTTCTTGACGTCCATCAGCCCGAGAAAGGTCGTGGGCATGGAAAAGCTCGCATCGTACACCCACGAACCATCGACCTTCTTGAGGGAGGTCGACTTGATGTCGATCTCCGCATCGAGATTGGCCTTGAAGAACATGTCGGCCCGCGCCGTGCGCGCTTTCTCGTCCGTTCCCGAAAACTTCGCGGCACTGAGGGCGGCGGCATCGGCTGCCGCCTGGACGCCCGCCTTTTCCCGCAGCGCATTGGAATAGTCGATCGCCCCGCCGATGGCGACGATCAGCGGGACGGCGGACAGCCCGAGAATGATGCCGAAATTGCCGGCGTCGGCCTTCGCAAGGCGCCGCATTGCCCCGAGCACGCCTCGGCGCGAACCCATGCCATTTTGACGTAAGGTCATCCAAAGTGCTCCGGTCGGGCTGACGATCGCCGGAAACGATCCCAGATATTCCCTAAGGAAGACTTTGCGAAATGCTTCGATTTGCGCTGAAGGGCGACGAAACCTCCGCACGGACGGGAATCTCGTCGCAGTCCGGCCGACAAGCAGCAGCTTGGTCAATCCTGTCTTCGACGCGGCCCAAGAAGTCCCGTCACTTCGTCCAGTAGGCCGAGATATAAGTCTGTTCCAAGGGTACACCGAGCCCGTCGCGGAAATGCAGACGCGCCTTGCGGGCGACGTCCCGCTCGGCGGCGATCCACACGAAGCGGCTCTCGTCCGCACCGGGAAACGGCACGGCGAGGACCTCGTCCCACAGGCCCGGACCTTCGCCGCGGGTGAGCCACGTGACCTGCATGCCGGCGGGCGCGGCGATCTCGATCCGATCGGCCGGATCGCCGAGTTCGACGAAGACCCGCCCGCGCCGGCCAGCCGGCGAGCACTCGAGGATGCGACGGATCGCCGGCAGCGCCGTCTCGTCCCCGGCGATCAGCAGAAAGTCGCCCGGCGGCAGATCTCCACCGCCCGGTCCGGCGACGCCCACCTCCTCGCCCGGCCGAGCGGACATGGCCCATGTCGTCGCGAGCCCGCCCTCGTGAAGATAGAGATCGAAGGAAAAGCGTCCTTCGTCCGGATCGATCTCGACGAAGGTGTAGGCCGGGCGATGCAGCGCATCCTCGCCCTTCGGCCAGACGGTGCGGCCGCCCGCGTCGAGGCGCGGCCAGACCGGCGCACGGTCCTTCGGCGGGATCGCCAGGCGGAAATGCATGCCGCCGCCCCGGAGGCCGGACGCGACCTCACAGCGGAGCGTCAGGCGCAGGAAGTTCGGCGAGATCCGCTCCCTTGAGATGAAGCGCGCCGTGCGGAAGTTCGGCGGGAAGATGCCGCTCGGCAGATCACCGCGCCAGGACATGCGGTCCGACAGCTGCGGGGCCGCGTGGTCGAGGAGATGCAGGAGCGCCTCGCGCATCTCGTGGATCTTGCCGACGTCGGTGGCCGCGATCAGGACCTCGAAGTCGTTGCCGCTCACCTTCGCTTCGATCCGCCCGACCGGCAGGGCGACGGCAAGGGCATCCTGCTGCCGGGTGAGGGAGTAGCCATGTTCGGCGATCTCGGCGGCAAGATCGCCGATCAGGGTCTCCGGAAACGGGCGCGTCGCCTGGCCGGTCGCAGTGGCGGGAAACGTCATCTTCTTTATCCTTCGAACATCGACAAGGAGCGACGATGGGTGTTTCGAGCCGCGGTCGGCTCGGGCTTCAGGTCCGGTTGCGTCTTCATCGGGCGCCTGCCCGCCTCTCCTGGCGTCCGGCCAGAAGAATGAAGCCGAGACTGCCGAACAGCCCTGCGACGAGACCGCCCGGCAGCTGCCAGGGGCTCATCGCCACCCGGCCGACGAAGTCCGACGCGACCATGACGATGGCGCCGAAGAGGACCGTGGCGACGACATGCTGCGCGAACAGCCGGGTCCTGAACAGCCGGGCCAGATGCGGCGCGATGAGCCCGACGAAGCTGAGCGGCCCGATGACCATCGTCGCCGCGCTGGCGAGCAGGGCGGCGAGGATCAGCGTCGCGGCCTGGACCGCGCGCACCTTCAGGCCGAGCGACTGCGGCAGTTCGGCGCCGAGATCGAGCAGCGCGATCGCCCGGCTGCCGGCGAGGACGAGGCCGAGCGCCAGCGCCAGGAAGACGGCGAGCCAGAGCGTTTCGGGCAGCGAGACCAGTACCGTCGAGCCGGACAGCCAGGTGAGCAGCGAGACCGCCTGCATCGAGGCGTTGGCCAGGGCGATGCGGACGATGGAATCGAGGAAGACGCCGAGGGCGATGCCGGCAAGGAGGACGGCGGCGATCTGATCCCTGTGCCGGCGGGCGAACCACAAGACGATGAGCGTCGCGCCGATCGCGCCAACAAAACCGCAGAGAAGCAGCGTCGTCCGCGACAGGACGCCGAGGGTCAGGGCGGCGAGGACGATCGCCGCCGCCGCGCCGCCGCTGATGCCGAGCAGCTCGGGGCTCGCAAGGTCGTTGCCGACGATCTTCTGGACGAGGAGGCCGGACAGCGCGATCGCCGCGCCGGCGAGGCCTGCGCCGAGGACCCGCGGCAGCCTGGCGAGGAGCAGCGTGCCGTCGCGGGCGGGATCGAGCAGCTCCCAGCCGGCGCCGGTCCGGCCGATCGTCAGGGCGGCCAGGGCGAGGAGACCGAGGACGATCGCGAGTTGCAGGAACAGGCCGGGGCCGGCATCGTGGAACGTCCCGACCGAGATTTTCGCCGCCGGCTTCGGGCGGCTCGCGAGCCGCGTGCGGGCAAGCAGCAGGAACAGGACCGGGGCGCCGAACAGCGCCGTCACCGCGCCGGCCGGAACGAGCCGGCCGCTCGACCCGGACAGAAGCTGGGCGAGCGCATCGGCGGCAAACAAGGCGAGGGCTCCGAGGCCGGCCGAGGCCAAGAGCGTCACGGCGACCGAACGCGGCCGGCAGAGCCGGACGACCGCCGGGATCGCCAGCCCGACGAAGCCGACGATGCCGACCTCCGCCACCACCGCGGCGGTCAGCGCCACCGCTACGATGAGGATCGCAAGGCGCGCCGTCTCGGTCTTCAGGCCAAGGCTTTCGGCCAGCGTGTCGCCGACGGCGAGCAGCCCGATCACCCGGGAGGCCGCGACGAGCGCGGCGGCGGCGAGGAGGAAAGCGGCGAAGAGAACGACGACGCCCGTCCAGTCCGACTGGGCGAGATGGCCCGATCCCCACAGGAACAGGAAGGCGAGCTGCTGCTCGTTGAACAGGACGAGCGCGGCGGAGGCGGCGGAGAGGAACAGGCTGATCGCCATGCCGGCAAGGGCGAGCCGCGCCGGCTCGAAGTCGTGCCGCTTGCCGATCAGATAGACGAGGCCGCCGGCACCGATGGCGCCGATGAAGCTCCAGGCCTCGCGGGGCAGGAACGCCGCCGCGGGGCCGGCGAGCGCTGCCAGCGCCAGCGCAAACTGGGCTCCGGTGGCAACGCCGAGCGTGGTGGGCGATGCCAGCGGATTTCTCAACACCGCCTGCATCGCCGCGCCCGCCAGTCCGAGCGAGGCGCCGGCGAGCAGCGAGACGACGAGCCGCGGCAGCGTCGCATAGTGGAACATCACCGCCGCGAAGACGTCGCCCGGCGGGTCGAACAAGCCGAGCCGCACGACGTCGAGCGTCACCCGCGGGTCCCATCCGGCCGCAAGCGCAGCCGCGCCCAAGACCGCCAGCGCCAGGGCGACGCCGGTGATCCTGGCCGCAGGTGCCGAGGGTGCGGAGGTGGTCAGCGGCCCGTCTCCGTCAAAGCGGCGGCGATCGCCTCCGCCATCGTCTTGGCGGAAGGAACTCCGCCGAAGGTCCAGGTGACCGGCAGATCGTAGACCCTGCCCGCCCGGACTGCCGGCAGAGCCTTGCCGAGCGGCGTGTCGAAGACGGACGCCATGGCCTCGTCGGTCACCGGCCCGGCAACGACGATGGCGGCCTCCGGATCCTCGGCGAGCGCACTCGGCTCGAGGAGGGCGAAGCCCCATTCATTGACCTCCCCGGTATAGGCATTGGTCAGGCCGAGCCGCGACAGAACCGTATCGGCGACCGAGCCTTGGCCATGAACGCGGAGCGCATTCGGCCCGATGATCCGGACGAAATAGACATGGCGGCCGGCAAGGCCCGCCGATCGGAGCGCCTTTGCCGCCTCCTCGAACGTCGCGTCGGCAGAGGCGACCAGCGCCTCGGCCTCCGCCGTCTCGCCGAGCAGGTCGCCGATCTTGCGCGTGCCCTCGACGACGGTCGCGTAGGCATCGCCGCCGGTGCCGTTGAACGTCACCTCCTCCACCTTGGCGAGCGCGGCGAGCTTTTCCTTCAGCGGCTTGAGATGCACGTGGGACAGGATGAGATCGGGTCTCAGCCGGGCGATCTCCTCCAGATTGGGTTCCTGGCGCGAGCCGACCTCGGCGACGTCGGCGGGAAGTGCCGGCTCGCCGACCCATTCGCGGTAGCCGCCCGCATCGGCCGCGCCCACCGGGGGATGGCCGAGAGCGAGCAGCGTTTCGAGCGCCGCCCACTCCATGACGACGATCCTTTGCGCCGATGCGGTCTCGGGCACAGAGCCGGTCTCGGCTGTTTCCTGCGCCTGGCCGGACGCCGGAGCGCCGGCGAGCATGGCCGCCAGAAGGGCGCCAGCGGCGAGGCGGATCGGGGAAGACAATGTGAGCATGGTCGTCGGCCCTGTCTAAAGCGGGTAGACGACGGTCGGCCCGCTTTCCTGCGGGCGAACCGTCGCGATCGGAAGGTCGAAGATCTCGGACAGGATGCCGGGCTCCGTCAGGGCCTCGGGCGCGCCGTCGAAGACCGGCCGACCATGTTTCAGCGCGATCAGGTGGTCGGCGAAGCGCAGCGCCATGCCGACGTCGTGGATCGCCATGACGATCGTGAGATCACGCCGCGCCCCGAGGTCGCGCAGGAGCCGCAGCACCTCGATCTGGTGCCTGAGGTCGAGGGCGGCGGTTGGCTCGTCGAGCAGGAGGCAGGACGGTTCCTGGGCGAGCAGCATGGCGAGCCAGGCGCGCTGACGCTCGCCTCCCGAAAGGCTGGTCATCGCCCGTTCGGCCATGTGTGTGAGGCCGACCTGATCCAGCGCATCGGCGACGGCGCGGAAATCCTCTTGCCGGTGACGGGCGAAGGCGCCCCGCCAGGGATAGCGGCCGAGCCGGGCGACCTCGGCCACCGTCATGTTCGCCGCCTCGGGCGGATGCTGCGGCAACCAACCGACCCGCCGGGCAAAATCCCGCGTGCCGTAACGCGAGACCGGCTCCCCGACGAAGGAGATCTCCCCCTCGCTCGGCTCGATCTGGCGCGCCAGGAGCGACAGGAGCGTCGACTTGCCCGAGCCGTTGTGGCCGAGCAGCGCGACGAAGCGCCCGGCCGGAATGGTGAGGTCGAGAGGCGACAGGATCCGCGTGCCGCCGACGGCATAGCCGGCGCCTTTCAGCCGAAACAGGTCGACGCCCGCGGCTGGAGGACCCGCGGGCGTCGTCTCGCCGGTGATGGAAGCGATCTCCATCTGCGGTCAGAACTCCTTCGTCATCGAGACGGTGAAGGTGCGGCCGCGGCCCTTGTAGTCGAATACTTCCTCGCTGGCGTAGGCGCCGTAGAAGATCTTGGCGCGCTGGCCCCAGATCGTCGTGTAGTCCTTGTCGAAGAGGTTGAGGACGCCGAAGTTGACGGTGAGATCGGCCGGCTCGTATTTGTAGGAGCCGACGAGGTCGAACAGCGTGTAACCTTCGAGCTCCAGGTCGTCGTCGTCCTCGTAGTCGAAGATGTGCTGGCCGTTGAGCGCCACCTTGAAGATCTCGTTCGACCAGCCGATGTGGCCGCCGAGCGTCGAGGTGCTGGCGTCGGTGACCGCGGAAGCGACCCAGTCGCCCCCATCCTTGACCTCGGAGCGGACGTAGTGGCCGATCACGCCGGTGTCGAAGCCGTGCGGCAGCTTCACGTCGAGCTTGCCTTCGACGCCGTAGACCCGGCGTTCCTGATCGATAAGCGACAGCAGCAGCGAGGTCCGGTCGTAATCGACTGTCTTGTCGGACAGCGAGTAGTAGCCGGCGATCTGGCCTTTGAACGTGTCGTCGGCATAACGATAGCCGAGCTCGTAGGAGTCAGTCTTGATCGCGCCGAGGGCGGAATCATCGACATTGATCGACGAAAGGAGGACGTATCGTCCACCAGAGAGAGCGTAGTTGCCCTGGCCGTAGTACTTGGCGGGATCGGGAAGCTCGAAGCCCTGGCTGAAATTGCCGTAGACCTGGCTGCCGCCGCCGACGTCGACGGTCGCGCCGACGTTGAAGAGGTTGGCGGAATAGTCGACCGACCCGCCCGGAATGCTGTCGGCGCCGGTGGCGAGGCCAAGTGCGATCGCCGCCTGCTGCGTCGTGGCGACGAAGTCGTCGATCTCGGTCTTGGCGTATTGATGGCGATAGCCGCCCGACAGCGTCAGCCAGTCGGTCGCCTCGTAGCTCGCCTGGACGAAGCCGGATACCGTCGAGACCTTGATGCCCGGATAGCGACCGATCGTGGCGAAGTCTTCCAGCTCCATCGCGCCGGTGGCGGCCGACAGAACCGGATCGAAGATCGTCTGGCTGGCGGAGAAGTCGTCGACGTCGCCGTCGGTGCCGAAGGTCAGCTTCAGCCCGTCCAGCGGCTGGGTGACGAGCGCCGCCTTGTAGCCGTAGAAGTCCGTCTCCTGGCTGGAGGCCGAGAAGAAGCGGGCGCTACTGTCCGGAAACGGGTTGAAGTCGAGGGTCTCGGAGCGCCAGAAGCCCTGCAGGATCAGCTGCTGGCCGAAGAGATCGTCGTTCGAGTAGTTCGCGGTGACCATCTTGCGCTTGGTCGCCGGATCGACGTCGGACGAATAGCCGTCGCGGATCTCGATGTCGTCCGGGTTGCCGCGCAGGCCGGAATAGTTGGTGCCGAAATAGAGGCCGTAAGGGCTGTCCTGGCCGCTGTCGTAATATTGCGCGGTGATTTCCAGCCGCTGGTTGGCGTCGATCTGCAGGCCGACATTGCCGAAGAGGTCCACCACGGTATTGAACTGGGTGGATGTCTGGGTGATGTCGGGGACGATCATGTCGCCGTTGCCGTCGAAGAAGGCTTCCGTATCGGCCCCGGCGATCGACAGGCGCATGTCCCATGTCTCGTCGTTGTAGGTGACGGCCGCGGCGCCGTTGAGGTCGCGGTCCTCGTCGGAGTTGAAGCCGGACCCGATGCCCGCCTGGACCTCGCCATGCAGGCCGGGCGCGGCGTCCCGGCCCTTCTTGGTGATGATATTGATGATGCCGCCGGAAGCGTTGCCGCCATAGAGCGACGTCGCGCCGGAGAGAACCTCGATGCGGGCGATGTTGAACGGATCGATCGAATCGAGCTGCCGGCTGATCGCCCGGGCAGAATTCAGCGATACGCCGTCGATCAGCACCAGGGCGCTGCGGCCGCGCAGGTTCTGGCCGTAATTGGTGCGGGTGCCGCGGCTGCCCGGATCGAAGGCCGGCACTTCCTGGCCGAGAATGTCCTTGAGAGACAGGCCGGCGCGCGCCTCCTCCCGGATCGTCTCCTCGTCAACGACCGTGATGGTGTTGGCGATCTCCGAAATCCGCTGCGGCGCGCGTGACCCGGTGATCACCACGGTGTCGAGCGAGATCATCTCACCCTCTTCCTGGGCCGCTACCGGCGACGCCGCCGCCACCAGTGCGGCTGCGAGCGCGCTCGAGCCGCAGAGGATGACGCGAAGGGTCGGTGCTTTGACACGCATGATGATGGCCTGTGTGGGGCGGCCGAAAGCGATCCCGCATGCGCGGGGCCGCTCGGCAAGGGGTTGAAGGCGGCGACCATTTCAACAGACATTCCAAAGAGATGCAGGAAAGTCGCGAGGGTCTCGACGGACAGTGCTATTTATCATGACAAGCGGAGTCAACAAATCATCGGCCGCTTTTGAGCCGCATTTCCCCTTGCGACTTTTTTGCAACGGGTTTTAGAAATGCTCGAAATTTCAAGGCCGGCGGAGACCGCGCGACGAAGTGGCCGCGGATCGACTTTACAGCCGGACCGTGGGATGCCGCTGTTGCGGCAACCGTCGAACCTGGGAAGACTGTTCATCGGGAAAGTCGGAGACCGTCGCTTCCGGATGGCGTCGGTGATCGACATCGATCACGCGTGGCTGGTTGCTGTCGCGACGGCCCGCATCGGTTCCGTCTGCCGTCGTGCTTCGTTGGGATGAAAGGGGTGTCGAGGAGGTGGCCGGGTAAAGTGTCAACCGAAGTTTACTCTCCAGCAATCCTCTCTTCCTAAAATTCCGTTTGCCGTTCCGTCAAAAGCGAAGGCTTGCCGTGTCCAACCTCCCCAACATGCAGATGAAGGATTCGCCGCCGGCAGAACCCGGCCAGATGATCGCTCTGCCCGTCGTCTCGAAACGGCCGATCGCCAAGATCACCGCGTTGGAGGCTAGGATTGCCGAGCAGGAAGCGGTGATCGGCCAGTTGAAGGCGGAGGTCGCGCACAGCCGGAAGATCTTCGATCGCGCCTCCGCCGCCGCTAGGATCGGCGTCTGGGAATGCGAGCTCAACGATTGCAGCCTGCGCTGGAGCGACGTCGTCTACGACATCTTCGATCTGCCGCGTGGATCGGCTCTCGACCGCGGGCGGACCCTCGAATGCTATCCGCAAGCCACCCGCGACGAGTTGGAGACGATCCGCTCGAAAGCCATCGAGGACCGGACCGGCTTTTGCCTCGACGCCGAAATCGTCACCGCGCGGGGCACCCGGCGCTGGATCCGCATCACCGCGTCGGTCGAATGCGTCGACGGTGAGCCGGTGCGCATCTTCGGCATGAAGCAGGACATCACGGCCGAAAAGGCGGCGACGCTACGCCTTCGCTATATGGCGGAATTCGATTCCCTCACCGGCCTCGCCAATCGCAGCCGCTTCCAGGCGCTGATCACCGGCGAACCGGCGGATGGCGTCGAGGCTTTCCCGGCGGGCGCCGTCATGCTGATCGATCTCGACCGCTTCAAGGAGGTCAACGACGCGTTCGGCCATCTGGTCGGGGACGACTGCTTGAAGGAAGTCGGGCGGCGACTCTCCCTCCTCGGCTCCCGCAGCGAATGCGTCGCGCGGATCGGCGGGGACGAGTTCGCCGTGGTTTTCGGCCCGCAGACGCCGCGCGCGACGATCAGGCGCCTCGGCGCGGCGGTGGTACGGCTGATGCGGCGGCCGATGCCCATAGGAGGGCGACGGGTGGACATCGGCGCTTCCGTCGGCATCGCGTTCTCGAACGGCACGATCGGGGACACGCTCTACTGTCAGGCCGACGCGGCACTCTATGCCGCAAAGGCTTCCGGCCGCGGGACGGTGAGCGTCTTCGACGGCCGCCTCTCGATCGAGAGCCGCGCGCGGCTGACGTAGCGCCCGCTTCCCACAGCCCTGCTTTCAGCGCCCCTCGACGGCACCGACCCGCAGCGCCGGCTGTAAATCGGCCGCATGGCCCGGCAGCTCCTCGTCCTCGAAGAGCTCCGGAAAGGCCTTGGCGAGCCGCGGCAAAGCGAGCAGGATCTCGCGCAGATGGATGCGCACGGCCGCCGCCGCGCCGTCGGCATCGCCGGCCCGGATGGCGCGAAGAATGTCGCGATGCTGGTCGATCAGAAGCGACATCGGCGAAGCCTCGGGAAGCGAGAGATAACGCACCCGGTCCATCTGCGCCTTGCCCATCTCGATCACCCGCCACGCCTCGCTGCAGCCGATCGCCTCGGCGAGACCCTTGTGGAATTTTTCGTCCAGCGCGAGGAAGCCGGCATGGTCGTTCGCCGCAGCGGCCTCTTCCTGGCCCGCAACGACCTGCTCAAGCGCATCGAGCGCTGCCGCGCTCGCCGACAGGCAGCAGTGCCGCGCCACCGCCACCTCCACCGCCTCGCGCACGAAGCGCGCATCGGCCACCTGGCGGGGCGAGACCTTGACGACGAAGGTGCCGCGCTGCGGCAGGATGCGGACGAGACCGGCCTCGGCCAGCTTGATGAAGGCCTCGCGCGCCGGCTGCCGGCTGGAGCCGAAGCTGAGGGCAATCTCCTTTTCCGAAAGCGCCTGCCCGGGCTTCAGGGCCATGGTGATGATCGCCTGGCGGAGCGCCCCGTAGATCTGCGGCGCGACGGCCCCCTTTTCGTCGATCTTCAGCATGCCGAAAATTCCACTTGCCAATCCGGCATTCATACTACCATACTAGCCAGATCAGGCAAGCGACCGGAGGGAGAAGTCCGCCGCTGCCATGAATCGGGAGGTTCCTCACCATGTTTCGAACGGCTTTCGCCGCGGCGGCTCTCGTCGGCTGCCTCATCGTCGGCTCGGGGCAGACTGCCCTCGCCCAGGACTACCAGCTCAACGTCAACACCGCCCTGACCCAGCAGGACCCGATCTACAAGGGCCTCGAGACGTTCCGCGACAAGGTCGCCGAGCGCTCCGGCGGCAAGGTCGAGATCCGCATCTTCCCGAGCTCGCAGCTCGGCAAGGACGAGGACGTGCTCGAACAGGCCCGCGCCGGCGCCAATGTCGCCGTGCTGGTCGATCCCGGCCGTCTGGCGGTCTTCGTCAACGACATCGGCGTCCTCGGCGGTCCCTATCTCGCCAGCGGCTTCGACGAGTATCGCAAGATCACCACCTCCGATCTGTTCAACGGCTGGGCCGAGGAGCTCAATTCGACGGCAGGCCTGAAGATCCTGTCCTTCAACTGGTGGCAGGGCGCCCGCCATCTCGTCACCCAGAACGCCGTGTCGAAACCGGCCGATCTCGCCGGCGTGCGCATGCGCACCCCCGGCGCGCCGGTATGGATCGAGACGATCAAGGCGATGGGCGCGACCCCGACGCCGATGGGCTGGACCGAGGTCTATCCGGCCCTGCAGCAGAACGCCATCGACGCCGCCGAGGCGCAGGACACCGCCGTCTACGGCGCCAAGCTGTTCGAAGTCGCCAAGCACCTGACCAAGACCGGCCATATCGGCCTCCTCACCGGCCTCGTCACCTCCGGCCAGTGGTTCGACTCGCTGCCTGACGATCTGAAGACCATCGTCTCGGAAGAGGCGCTCGCCGCCGGCGACGTCGCTTCCAAGGGCACCGAGGACGCCATCGCCAGGGTCGATGCGGAGATGGAGAAGGCCGGTATGTCGATCGACGAGATCGACGTCACGCCCTTCAAGGAAGCCACCGCCGGCGTCTACGAGACCCTCGGCTACGCCGATCTGAAGAAAGAGGTCGACGCGGTTCTCGCCGGCAACTGAGCCGACACTCCTCGACACCGGGATCCGGCGGCGTCCTTCGGGGCGCCGCCAACTCCTCGCCCTCTTCGAACCGGCGCAATCACCCCCATGTCCGCATTCGTCACCCGCCTGGAAGACGCCATCGGCCGCGTCCTTCTCGCCGCCGTCGTCGTCCTCGTCTTCACCGGTGCGGCGTCGCGCTTCGTGGGGCATCCGATCATCTGGTCGGTCGACATGGCCCAGGCCGCCTTCGTCTGGCTCTGCTTCTTCGGGGCGCTGAAGGCGATGCGCCGCAAGGCCCATATCGGCGTCGACTACTTCGTCGCCAAGCTGCCCTTCCCGGCCCGCCGGGCGATCGAAATCCTGCTTTCCATCCTGGCTCTCGCCTTCCTCGCCACCATGGGCTGGTTCGGCATCCAGCTGACGCTGCTCAACACGGCGCGGATCTTCGGCGACAGCGGCATCTCCTATGCATGGGTCACGGCCGCCGTCCCGGCCGGCTGCATCGCCCTCGCCCTCATCCTCCTCGCCCAGCTCGTCCGCGCCATCCGCTCCGGCGGCCTCGTCTATTCGCCCGAGCCGCGCAGCGACGCCGGCGAGACCCCGGACGACGGCCACGCCCCGAGCGTGCGCACCGCCGGCGAATTGTGAGCCAAACCCCATGCTTCTGCCGACCATCCTGTTCTTCGCGCTGATGCTTCTCGGCATGCCGATCGCGTTTGCGATCGGAATCGCCGGCTTCAGCTTCTTTTTGACCAGCCAGTTCATCCCGGTCTCGATCGGCATCCAGCAGGTCGCCACCGCCTCGCAGAGCTTTCCGCTGCTGGCCGTGCCGCTGTTCCTGCTCGCCGGCCACATGATGAACAAGACCGGCATCACCCGCCGGCTGATCGACTGCTCCAACGCCCTCGTCTCCTGGATGGCCGGCGGCCTCGCCCAGGTCTGCATCCTCCTGTCGACCTTCATGGGCGGCGTCTCCGGCTCGGCCGTCGCGGACGCTGCGATGGAAGCTCGGATCCTCGGGCCGGAGATGATCCGCTCCGGCTATGGCAAGGGCTTCACCGCCGCCACCATCGCCGTCGGCTCGCTGATCACCGCGACCATCCCGCCGAGCCTCGGCCTCATCCTCTACGGCTTCGTCGGCAACGTCTCGATCGGCCGCCTGTTTCTCGCCGGCGTCATTCCCGGCCTGATGATGATGGTCGCTCTGATGGCGACGGTCTGGATCGTCGCCAGGAAGCGTGGCTACGGCGCCGAGACCAAGGAGCTCCCCAGCTGGCGCACGGTCGTCGCGACGCTGGTGGATGCGATCTGGGCGCTGCTCTTTCCGGTCGCCCTGCTCGTCTCCATCCGCAGCGGCGTCTTCACGGCCTCGGAAGTCGGCGCCTTCGCCGTCGTCTATGCCATCGTGGTCGGCTTCTTTCTCCACCGCGAGCTGACCTGGGAGGGCTTTCAGGATGCCTTGGGCGAGACTGTCGTCGACGTCGGCGTCATCACGCTGATCATCCTGTTTTCCGGCATGGTCGGCTATGCCATTGTCTTCGAACGCGCGCCCCAGACCATCGCCGAACTGTTGCTCGGCCTGTCGAGCGAACCGATCGTCGTCGTCTTCCTGATCCTCCTCTTCGTCTTCCTCTGCGGCCTTTTCATCGAGGCGACGGTGCTGGTCCTGCTTCTGACCCCGATCGTCCTGCCGATCGTCCAGCCGCTGGGGGTCGACCCGGTGCATTTCGGCATCCTGATGATGACCATCGTCACCCTCGGCGGCATGACGCCTCCCGTGGGTGTCGCCATGTATGCGGTCTGCAGCATTCTCGACTGCCCGATCGAGGACTACGTCAAGGAATCGCTGCCCTTCGTGGCGGCCATCCTCATTGTCGTGACGATCCTGGCCTTCATGCCCGGGCTCGTGCTCTTGCTGCCAAACCTATTGATGTAAGCCGGCGCAATCCCGGCTTTTCAACCCAACCTGAGTGAGGAGAAACGATGCGGCAGACCTGGCGTTGGTTCGGCCCCGGCGATCTCGTGAGCGTCGACGACATGCTGCAGGCCGGCGTCGAGGGCGTCGTTTCGGCGCTCCACCACGAGCCGACCGGCAACGTCTGGACGCCGGAGGCGATCGCAAGGCGCCAGCGCGAGATCGCGACGCGCAAGGACCGCTCGCCCTCCGGCATCGCCTGGGAGGTGGTCGAGAGCCTGCCTGTCTCGGAAGACATCAAGAAGCAGACCGGCGATTTTCGCACGCATTTCGAGAACTACCGGACCAGCCTGAAGCATCTCGCGGCGGCCGGCATCGAGATCGTCTGCTACAATTTCATGCCGGTGCTCGACTGGACCCGCACCGACCTCGCCTATCGCGTCTCCCATGGCGGGACGGCCATGCGCTTCGACCTCGTTGACTTCGCCGCCTTCGACATCTTCATCCTCGAGCGCCCCGGCGCCCGCGAGAGCTTTCCGGAAGCGGTCGCCGCGGATGCCGAAAGGCGCTTTGCCGAGATGGACGAGGTCCGGAAGGCGAAGCTCGCGGAAAACGTCGTCTTCGGCCTGCCTGGTGCTGCCGAGCATTTCACGCTGGCGGACGTTCGCGCCCATCTCGCCGAATACGGCCCCATCGGCGAGGACGGGCTGCGGCGGCATTTCGTCGACTTCCTGTCCGAGGTCGCGCCGCTCGCCGAAGAGCTCGGCATCCGGCTGTGCTGCCATCCCGACGACCCGCCCTTCCCCCTCCTCGGCCTGCCGCGCATCATGTCGACGGAGGCGCACTACCGGACGATCATGGACGCGGTCGACGTTCCCGCCAACGGCATCACCCTGTGCTCGGGCTCGCTCGGAGTGCGCCCCGACAGCGACCTGCCCGGCATGATGGAGCGGCTGGGCGACCGGGTGCATTTCCTGCACCTGCGCAACACCATCCGCGAGGGCGACGCCCTGCCCGCCTCCTTCTACGAGGCCGAGCACCTGTCGGGCGACACCGACATGGTGGCGCTGGTCGCCGCGGCGCTGAAGGAAGAGGCGCGGCGCAAGGCGGCGGGCCGCGCGGACGTTTCGATCCCGTTCCGACCGGATCACGGCCAGGACATTCTCGACGACCTGTCGCGCAAGGCCCAGCCGGGATACCCGGCGATCGGGCGACTGAAGGGGCTGGCGGAACTGCGCGGGGTGATCGCGGGGCTGGGGTACCGGGCGGGGTGAAGATCCTGCGCGATCGACGCCAGGCGGGCGTACGGCTCGCGTCTTTCGCGACGGGGCGGCGAATGGCAAGCCGCCCTCTCTCCCCCTTGTGGGAGAGAAGGTCATTCCAAGGAGTTGGTCCTCGGCCTGCCGAGGTCCAAACCTTGAGAATGACAAGAGAGGGGTTTCACCGTTGACGCCGCCACCGCCGGCTCGGTCAGGCGCCGGGACCTTCTGCAATGCCGGGACGGAGGGAACCGGTGAACCCCTCTCTTGCGATTTCTATCGCTTGGCTTCGCCAAGACGATGAAATCGCTTTCTCTCCCACGAGGGGAGAGAGGGCGCCTCCGCCGTTCCCGTCACCGCTCTGGACCTGCGCGAATCCTTCCGACTTTGACAAGGAGGAGGATGTCCCTCACCCCGCCCCATCCCCCAGCGCCGTCTGTGTTCGCGCGGCGCCGAGTTCGATGACGGTGCGCATCGTCGCCCGCGCCCGGTCTTCGTCGCCCGAGGCGATGGCCTCGACGATCAGGCGGTGATTGTCGGCGCATTCGCGGATCATCTCGGCATCCTCGGCCGGCGAGGATAGCCGCAGGACGCAGGCGAGCGCCGCCTCGATCAGACCGCTGGTCGCGCGCATGAAGGGGTTTTGCGAAATATCGGCGACGGCGAGGTGGAACTTCAGATCCACTTGGGCGATCGAGGTGCGGTCGTGGCCGGGATCGCCGAGTTCCTCGACGATCCGCCCGAGCCTTTCGATGTCCGCCGGCCCCGCCCGCCGGCATGCGAGCGCCGCCGCCTCGGGCTCGAAGGCGAGCCGCATCGTCGCCAGATCCTCGATGAAGCGGGCGTCGAGGCCGGTCTCAACCCGCCAGCGCAGGACATCGGGATCGAGGAAGTTCCACTGCTCGCGTTCGAGCACCTTCGTCCCGACCCGGGTCTTCGCCTCGATGAGCCGCTTGGCGGCGAGCGTCTTCATCGCCTCCCGCAGCACCGTGCGCGACACCCCGAAGACCTCGCCGAGCTCCTTGTCGCCCGGCAGGATCGAGCCCGGCGGAAAGCGCCCGCCGACGATCTCGCGGCCGAGGGTCGCCACCACATGGCCATGGCTCGAGCGGATCGTCCGCCCGGCGCCGGTGATGGCGAGGAGGCCGGTCATGCCGGCATGGCGGCGCCGCGGCGACGCGCGCTGAGCCAGACGAGGCCGCGCTGCAGGGCGATGAAGCTGAACAGAAGCAGGCCGATGACGATCTTCGTCCACCAGCTCGACAGCGTCCCGTCGAAGACAATGTAGGTCTGGATCAGCCCCATGATCAGGATCCCGAGCAGCGTCCCGGCGACATAGCCGGACCCGCCGGTCAGAAGCGTGCCGCCGATGACGACGGCGGCGATCGCGTCGAGTTCGACGCCCACCGCCGCCAGTGAATAGCCGGCTGACGTATAGAGCGAAAAGGCGATCCCGGCGAGGCCGGCGAGGAAGCTCGACAGCGCGTAGATGAGGATGGTCGTGCGGGCGATCGGCACGCCCATGAGCTCGGCCGACTGCCGGTTGCCGCCGATGGCGTAGACGTTGCGGCCGAAGGAGGTGAAATGGGCGATCAGGATGCCGAGGAGGACGACGGCGAGCATCGACAGGCCGACGAAGCTCAGGCGCCCGCCCCCCGGCATGCGGAAATAGAGACCCTGCAGCGTATCGTAGAGCTCGACCCTTATCGGCACGGATTCGATCGACAGCAGGAAGGCCATGCCTCTGGCGAAGAACATGCCGGCCAGCGTCACGATGAAGGGCGGCATGGCGAGATAGTGGATCATCGCCCCCATCACCGCGCCGAAGGCCGTGGTCAAAACGAGGACGATCACCAGGGCAAGGACCGGCGGCAGGCCCCAGTCGCCCATCGCCACGGCCAGGAACACCCCGGTAAAGGCGATCACCGAGCCGATCGACAGGTCGATGCCACCGGACAGGATGACGAAGGTCATGCCGACCGCGGCGATGCCGAGAAAGGCATTGTCGGTGAGGAGATTGCCGACCACCCGGGTCGACAGCATGTTGGGGAATTCGGCGATGCAGAGGCCGTAGGCGATGAGGAAGATGACGAAGGTCGTCGCCAGCGGAAACAGTCTCGACGAGGTCATCGCGCGGCCTCTTCCTTGGTCTTGGCGGCGGGTGTCGGAGCCCCGATGGTGCGGCCGGGACGGTTCTTGACGAAGGCAAAGAGCGTGTGGCTCGCCGGCGACTGGACGACGAGAATGACGACGATGATCGCCGCCTTGATGACGAGGTTGAACTCCGGCGGGAAGCCGGCGAGCAGGATGCCGGTGTTGACCGACTGGATGATCATCGCGCCGATCAGCGAGCCGGCGATCGAGAAGCGCCCGCCCATCAGCGAATTGCCGCCGACGACGACGGCGAGGATGGCGTCGAGCTCCAGCCACAGGCCGGCATTGTTGGCGTCGGCGCCGCGGATGTCGGCGGCCGCGACGATGCCGGCCACGGCGGCGCAGAGGCCCGATGCCGCGTAAACGGCGAGAAGCAGCGCCGAGGTGCCGATGCCGGCCAGCGCCGAGGCCCGGCGGTTGATCCCGATCGCTTCCACCAGGAGCCCGAGAGCCGTCGTGCGGAAGATGAGCGTCGCAGCGATGCCGAGGACGACCCACAGGATCACCGGGAAGGGCAGGCCGAAGACCGAGCCGCTGCCGACGAAGATCAGGCCTGGGACGTTGAAGGTGAGGATGACGCCTTCGGTGATCAGCTGGGCGATGCCGCGCCCTGCCACCATCAGGATAAGCGTCGCGATGATCGGCTGGATGCCGAGGAACGCGACGAGGGCGCCGTTCCACAGCCCGCACAGAATGCCGACGCCGAGCGTCATGAGGATCGTTGCCGGCAGCGAGTGGTCGCTGGTGATCAGCGCCGCGGCGACGGCGCCGCAGATCGCCATGACCGCGCCGACGGACAGGTCGATCCCCCGGGTGGCGATGACGAGGGTCATGCCGATGGCGAGCAGCGCCACCGGCGCGCCGCGATTGAGGATGTCGATCAGGCTGCCATAGAGCCGGCCATTGGCATAGGCGATGTCGAGAAAGCCCGGCGCGATCGCGGTGTTGAGCGCCAGGATGACGAGGAGCGCGATCAGTTGCGGCAGAACCCGCTTGAGCGTGGCAGGCATGGTCACGCGGCGCCCTCCGCCATGATTTCGGTGGCGCGGCCCTGGCCGCCCCGATCGCCCGGCGTCTCGTCCTCGCCAGCGGCGATCGCCCGCATGATGGTGTCGGGGGTGATGGCGCCGGCCTCGAGCTCGCCGGTGTGACGCCGGTCGGCGAGCACCCGCACCCGCGTCGCATAGGCGACGAGTTCTTCGAGTTCCGAGGAAATGACCAGCAGCGACATGCCGCGCTCCCGAAGTTCACCGATCAGCCGGATGATCTCGGCATGGGCGCCGACGTCGATGCCGCGGGTCGGCTCGTCGAGGATCAGCAGTCGCGGGTCGGTGGCGAGCCAGCGGGCGAGGATGACCTTCTGCTGGTTGCCGCCGGAAAGGAACTTGATCGGCTTTTCCCGGTCGCTCGTGCGGATGTCGAGGGCGGCGATGTAGCGGTCGGCGATCTCTTCCTGTTCCTTTCGCGACAGGGGCTTGGCCCAGCCGCGCCGGGCCTGCAACGCGAGGATGACGTTCTCGCGCACCGACAGGTCTTCGACGATCCCGTCCAGCTTGCGGTCTTCCGGGCAGAAGCCGAAACCGTGGCGAATGGCCTCGCGGGGCGAGGAGAAACTCACCGGGCTGCCGTCCACCGAAATCCGGCCCTCGTCGGGCTGGGCAATGCCGAACATCAGCTCGGCCGTCTCGGTGCGGCCCGAGCCGAGCAGCCCGGCGACACCGACCACCTCGCCGGCATGCATCGTCAGATCGAACGGCGCGATCCGCCCCCGCTTGCCGATGCCCTGAAACGACGCGATGACGGGTTTTCGGGAATAATCCACCGGTTCGGCGGCATGCGCCTCCTGTTCCTTCAGCTCGCGGCCGAGCATCATCGAGACGAGCTCGAGGCGCTCCAGGCCCTCGATCGGCCGCGTCGCCACCTTCTGGCCGTTCCTCAGGATCGTGACGCGGTCTGCGATGCGATAGACCTGATCGAAGAAGTGGGTGATGAAGACGATGCCGAGGCCCCGCGCCTTGAGGCCTTCGAGAATGGCAAAGAGCCGCGTGACCTCGGCGGCGTCGAGGCTGGCCGTCGGCTCGTCGAGGATCAGCACCTTGCCGGACAGATCGACCGCCCGCGCGATGGCGACGATCTGGCGCACCGCGACGGAATAGGTCGCGAGCACCGCCGTCACGTCGATGTCGAGCCCGTATTGCGAGAGGATCTCACGCGAGCGGCGGTTCGCCTCGCGGTGGCTCGTCAGGCCGAAGCGTTTCGGCTCGCGGCCGAGAAACAGGTTCTCGGCGACGGTCAGATTGGGCAGGAGGTTGACCTCCTGATAGACGGTGCCGATGCCGAGCTTCTGCGCATCCTTGACGTCGGCGGGATCGACGGGCTCGCCTTCGAGCGTGATCTTGCCGCGATCGCGGCGATAGGCGCCGGTCAGGATCTTGATCAGGGTCGACTTCCCGGCGCCGTTTTCGCCGACGAGGGCGTGAATCTCGCCCGCGGCAAGCTCGAAGTCGACATTCGAAAGCGCCGTGACGCCGAAGAATTCCTTGGTGACGCCTTCTGCGCGTAGCAGCGGCTCGCTCCTGGCCATAGCCTTTTCCATAACGATGGAAGGCGCCGCCCACCGCCAGGCGCGCCCGAGCCGTTGCGCGTCAGGCCTGCCGTCGGGCGGCGATCTCTCCCGGAAGGTTGCATCGAGGCGGCAGCATCGGGCGCGGCGAACCTCGCCGCAATCAGGGGCTTCCGGCCGGAACCCCTGCCCCGGCCGGAAACGCGCGAATAAAAAACGTCGGCCGGCCTATGTCCAGAATGCCGGCCGGCCGACGGAACCAATGATGGCTCAGTAACCCTGGTTCTTCTTCTCTTCGTAGACGGCCTTCGGATCGTCCGACTGGGTGAAGAGCTTCGATTCCGTCTGGATGAACTTCGGCGGCATGGTGCCGTCCTTCTTGTAGGCTTCCAGCGCATCGAAGGCCGGGCCGGCCATGTTCGGTGTCAGCTCGACGGTGGCGTTGGCCTCGCCCGCGGCCATGGCGAGGAAGATGTCCGGAACCGCGTCGATCGAGACGACGAGGATGTCCGAGCCCGGCTTCAGGCCGGCTTCCTTGATCGCCTGGATGGCGCCGACGGCCATGTCGTCGTTGTGGGCGTAGAGGGCGCAGATGTCCTTGCCGCCGTTCTCCGCCTTCAGGAAGCTCTCCATGACTTCCTTGCCCTTGGTGCGGGTGAAGTCGCCGGTCTGCGAGCGGACGATCTCGATGTTGTCGTGGCCCGCGATCGCCTTTTCGAAGCCCGCCTTGCGCTTGATCGCCGGCGAGGAACCGGTGGTGCCCTGCAGCTCGACGACGTTGCAGTCCTTGTCGCCGACGTTGTCGACCAGCCACTGGCCGGCGACCTCGCCCTCATGCTCGAGATCGGAGCCGACCGCCGTCAGATAGAGATCGTCGGACGAGTCCACCTGCCGGTCGAGCAGCACGACGGGGATCTCGGCGTCCTTGGCCTCTTCCAGCACCTGGTCCCAACCGGTTGCGACCACCGGCGCGAGCAGGATCGCATCGACGCCCTGCGCGATAAAGGAGCGGATCGCCTTGATCTGGTTTTCCTGCTTCTGCTGGGCGTCGGCGAATTTCAGGTCGATGCCGCGCTTCTCGGCCTGCTCCCTGGTCAGCGTCGTCTCGGCGGCGCGCCAGCCGGACTCCGATCCGATCTGCGAGAAGCCGACGGTCATGTCGGCGGCGACGGCCGATCCGGCCATCAGGCCAGCCATCGCCACGGCGCCGGCAAGCGTCTTCAAAATCTTCATGAATTCCTCCCGAAAACGTCCGGCCTCCACCGGATGTCCGCAAGGATACTATTATATGATAAATGATGTCCAGTGGTCTCGCGCACGCCTCTCGCCGGTTTTCCAGCGCGCCGGCTACCCGCATCGATTGCGGGCAGAACCGCGCCGTCCGGACAGGTGCCGGACGCGGAGCCAGACCGACCGTCGCCCGATCCCGTCAGGTTTTGCTTCTGCGGCAGGAGCCAGGCCGCCACAGGACGGCCAAGAGGATCACGCCACTGCAACGCCAGGATGATCGGTCCGGCGATGCAAGCCGTTCCTGCGTCGGCAATCTCCCACCAGCGCCGCGTCAGCGCGCGGCGGCGCGGCCGACGAAACGCGCCGGCGACGCCCCACCGGAGGACGCGGACGGCACGTCGAATGTGACCAGGATGGGCAGGTGGTCGGAGGCAGTGGCCGGCTCGGTCGCCACGGAAACGAGGCGTACCCCGTCCGAGGCGAGGACGTTGTCGAGCGGCAGACCGACGAGCCGCCGCAACGGGGCGGGCAGTGCGCTCGGCAGCCATGTCGGACCGATGCCGGTCGCCGGCGTGGTGCGGGAGGCTCCGGCATAACGCTGGACCGTCGCACTCCAGGGCGCGGCGTTGAAATCGCCGGCGATCAGCAACGGCATCTGGAGCTTCGGCAGCACCTCTTCGCCGAGGGCGGCGACCTGCCGGCCCTGGCGAAACGGCCAGGGCCAGGCGAGATGTTCCGATACCACCGTCAGCTCTTGGCCATTGCCGAGATCGAGGCGGCGGGAGACGAAGCCGTCGTCGACCCGGCAGGCCGCATCGGCCTGGACGAACGGGACCCGCGACAGGATCGCGACGCCGCCGACGGCCTCCCCGACGCCGCAGAAAGCGGCATAGGGATAGCCCGAGCGCAAAGGTTCGATCGCCTCCACCCAGCGGCGGTTGATCTCCTGCAGCGTCAGGACGTCCGGATCCAGCCGGGCGATGGTGGTGACGGCAGGCACGGGATCGGCGTTGAAGCGAAGGTTCATCTGCAGGAGCTTCAGCGGCCCCCGCCCGACCAGCGCGGTATTGGCGGGCGCCACCCGATGCGGTTCGCCCGCCGGGCGCGGCATCAGGAAGGGCGACACCGAAACCGCCGCATAGGCGGCAACGATCGTGGCGACGGTCGCCGCCGCGACGGAGCGCATGACGATCAGGAGAAGCGCGAGCACGAAGAGCGCGACGGTGAGATGGGCGCGGAACTGCGCCAGGGAATCGAAGAACGGCACCGTCCTGCCGAAGAAGCCGGCGACGAGAGCCGCCGCGGCGACAAGCGCCACGCCGATGATGATGCTTGCCGCGATCCGGGAGAGCGAAGTCTTCAACAGAGGGGATCCGCCGTCACTGGAAGGCCGTCTCGAAGAAGGAGCGCAGCTTGCGCGAATGCACCCGCTCCGACGGCAACTCGCTCATCAGCTGCAGCGCCCGCATGCCGATCTTCAGATGCTGAGAGACCTGCCGCCGATAGAATTCAGTCGCCATGCCCGGCAGCTTCAACTCGCCATGCAGCGGCTTGTCGGAAACGCAGAGCAGCGTGCCGTAGGGAACGCGGAAGCGAAAACCGTTGGCGGCGATCGTCGCCGATTCCATGTCGAGGGCGATCGCCCGCGACTGCGACAGCCGCTGCACCGGCTCGCGCTGGTCGCGAAGCTCCCAGTTGCGGTTGTCGATGGTCGCGACCGTGCCGGTGCGCATGATCCGCTTCAGATCGTAGCCGGAGAGGCCCGTCACCTCCTCCACCGCCTTTTCCAGCGCCACCTGCACTTCGGCCAGCGCCGGGATCGGCACCCACAGCGGCAGGTCTGCGTCGAGGACATGGTCCTCGCGCACATAGGCATGGGCGAGGACGTAGTCGCCGAGCGCCTGGCTGTTTCTGAGGCCGGCGCAGTGGCCGAGCATCAGCCAGGCATGCGGACGCAACACCGCGACATGATCGGTGATCGTCTTGGCGTTCGAGGGGCCGACGCCGATGTTGATCATGGTGATGCCGCTGCCATCGGCGCGCTTCAGATGATAGGCCGGCATCTGCGGCAGTCTGAGCGGCGCCGTTCCCGACACCGGCTGCTCGAAGCCCGCCGGCGTCACCATGTCGCCGGGCTCGACGAATTCCTCGAATCCCTCGCCGCCGCGGCGCATCATCTCACGCGCCAGCATGCAGAACTCGTCGACATAGAACTGGTAGTTGGTGAACAGGACGAAGTTCTGAAAATGCAGCGGCCGCGTCGCGGTGTAGTGGGAGAGCCGGTGCAGCGAATAGTCGACGCGCTGCGCCGTGAAGGGGGCGAGCGGCAGACGTTCGCCCGGGTATGGCTCGAAGGTGCCGTTGACGATCCTGTCGTCGGTGGCGCCGAGATCGGGAACGTCGAAGATGTCCCGCAAGGGGTGGTCGAGCTTCTCCGCCATCCCGCCGTCGACATGGACACCGTCGGGCAGCGCGAAATGCAGCGGGATCGGCGTCGTCGAATCGCCGATATGGACCGGCTGCCCATGGTTCTTCAGGATGAGATCGAGCTGCTCGGCGAGATAGCGATCGAAGAGATCGGGCCGGGTGACCGTCGCGGCATAGTCGCCCGGCAGCGGCACGTGGCCGAAGGCGAGCCGCGAATCCACCCGGGCGTGGGTGCGGGTCGTCACCGAGACTTCCGGATAGAAGGCCCTGTAGCGCCGCGAGGCGCTCGCGCTCGAAAGGACCTCGTCGAAGCTCTTCGAGAGAAAGGCGACCGAACGCTCGTAGAGGCGCCGCAACTCGGCCACCGCTTCGTCGGCATTGCCGAACGGTCGGGGGGGAGCGGCCTCGGGGGAGACGATCGGCAGGTGTTCGGTCGGGGTGTCGAAGACTGTCATGGCATGAGCTGTAATGCCGGTCGATGGCGCCGGTAAGACGGGGGAAGCGTCAAAATTTCGCCTGCACGCCGGGTCCGGCGCGATTGATGCGGCAGAGCGTTCCGGAGGAATAGTCGCAAGTGCCGCCCGAAACCGAAGCGACGAAGCTGGTGGACGTTGCCGGGGCAGGCCGCTGGACGAGGTAGCTCATGCCGAGACCGAACAACGCGATCAGAATCGTCAGGACGGTAAGGCGTGTGTACATCGTGTGATCCGCTTCTTCGTACCAGATGTTGAAGGGTTCACCACCCTCTTCGGGCCATAGGCCAGTTCATGGCCGAACGCGACCCGTCCGATTGCGCCCGACGAGGGCGCCGAAACCGCCGACCGTCGCATGTTCGTTGCGCTGCACGGCATCAGCGGCCTCTCCTGCAGCGGCAAACTTACGCGAAGATTGCGCCCGGGTCGACCACTCTGCCGCACTGCGAGACCAGCGGCGCGCGGGGAACTGCCCCGGCGGAGAGCGATCGGCTCCGGCAGGGCTCGGCCGAGGGCGGCGAAACTGCCGGATGCGGGAGTGGTTTTCGCGTCCTTGATCGGCCGTCGGGCGCCATGGCTCGCCCGCCGTGGGCGTCCGGCGGGCGTCTCGCTGACATCGGCAGAACGGAAAGAGAAAGAGGCCCGGGAGCGGCGCCCGGGATGTAAAGTCGGCCACCGACGAACGGCAATCGCCGTCGCGCACCGAGACGGCGCCGATCCGAACCGGACGGCCGGTCGCATGGTCTAGCCCAGTGAAGCACGGATCGACCGGAAAGCCCCATCCGTTCGAGCAGGAACGGATCCGCCGCGCCTCTGCAGGGGCGCCGGCCCTAAGGGCGGCACCAATGCGGATCGCGGCCGGAAAAAAGAGGGTGGGAGGCTGGCACGATGACCCGTGCCATAGCTCGTTGGGGCTGCTTCCTTCCGGACCTGACCCGGTTGGCGAGTGGCTCGTCCACCACCAACCTCCCGGGGCTCCATATCGGCGAAAAGACGCCTAATTGCAAGCGGGGTACCGAAAAGGACCGACGGGAGGCACGCGACCCCATGCACCAGTTCCAACTCGACCCGCGACTTGCGGCCGACACCGTGGAGGTCGCCACGCTCGGCCTCTGCACGGTCCGCCTGATGAAGGATCGCCGCTGGCCGTGGCTGATCCTCGTTCCCCAGAGGGATGGAATCACCGAGTTGCACGATCTCACCCCCCTCGACCAGACGACCCTGACCTTCGAGACCTGCATGGTCGCCAAGGCGCTGAAGGGCTTCGCCGGCGCCGACAAGATCAATGTCGGCTCGCTCGGCAACATGGTGCCGATGCTGCACGTCCACGTCATCGCGCGGCGCGCCGGGGATCCTGGCTGGCCGGGGCCGGTCTGGGGCTTCGGGCAAGCCGAGCCCTATGGGGACGAAGCCCTGGCGACGACGCGGGACGGGCTTGCCAAGTCGTTGCATTCGGAGAGATAGCAGCGCTACGACACGGGTGATCGCCTCGGGGTGATCCGGTTCCGACACCAGGGTTCACGTCGCTCGAAGGCACAAGCCGGGTGCCCGGTGCCCCCAGCAGAGTGATTTTCCGCTGGCGCCTACAGATTTGGCCGCCTTACGGCCGGATCGCGGGGCCGGCATCGATGACAAATGACGAATTCACGCCACCAGCGGAGACCACGGATGAGCGAGATCGAGGGGCAAACCGCCTTTTCGGAGGTCAGCACGCGGACCGGCTTTTCCGGCAACACGCTTCGCCGCGACGGCGAATTGCGAACGGCCGAAAGCCTTGCGGACGCCCTCGCCCATGGCGAAGCCGGCCTTTATCTCTCGGCCGGCGGAAAGTGGCTGGTGAAGACCGAGGGGTCGGCGCTCGATGCGAGGTTTTCGGTTTTGGAGGCACGGGCGCTCGCTGCCGATCTCGGCGAGGCAATCCTGCTCGGCTTCGATGCAGCCGGCCGGCCGGCGCTCGCCGCGCTCGTCGCATCCGCCGACGACGATACGCCGGCCGGCGTCGCGGCCGTGGATCTTCGCGGCATCGCCATGGAGGGGCGGCTGGATCCCGATACGGAGGGCCGTCTGGCACAGGGCGCCCATCTGATCGGCTGGCACGCCAAGAACCAGTTCTGCGGCGTCTGTGGAAAGCCGACCCGCTCGGCCGCGGCGGGCTATCGACGCGAATGCACGGCCTGCGACAACGTCATCTTTCCGCGCACCGATCCGGTGACGATCATGCTCGTCCATGACGGAGAGGGGCGCTGCATCCTCGGCCGCCAGCCGCGATTTCCGGAGAACTTCTGGTCCTGTCTCGCCGGCTTCGTCGAACCGGGGGAGACGCTGGAGGATGCGGTGCGCCGCGAAACCATGGAAGAGGCCGGCGTCGCCGTCGGCGAGATCACCTTCCTCGCCTCCCAGCCCTGGCCGTTTCCCTGCAATCTGATGATCGGCTGCCTGGGGCTGGCGACCAGCCGCGACATCACCTTCGACACGACGGAACTCGAGGACTGCCGCTGGTTCTCCCGCGACGAGGTCCGGGCCATGCTGGCGGGCAACCATCCGGATGGGCTGATGGTGCCGAAGCCCTTCGCCATCGCCCATCACCTCATCAAGGCCTTCGCCGATTCTTAGAGGTGTCGAAACCCTTGGGGGCGACGTTCCGGTACCGCTTCTCTTCCGACTGCCGCCCCGGCCTCAGGCACCCTTCTTGTCGTCCAGCGCCTCGAGCCGCTCCTGCATGCGCTGGAGCTGCTCGCGCATCGCCTTGAGATCGTCGTCGCGATTTTGACCGGTGCTGCCGTTGCTGCGCGGATCGCCCGCCTCGCCCCCCGGTTCGACGTCGCCCATCGCACCGGCGACGAAAGGATTGAACATCATCATGGCGCGGCGGAACATCTCCGTGTTGCGCCGCACCTGGGCTTCCATGATCTTGATCGGCGTCTGGGTGATCGCACCCGTCACCTTGTCGCGGAACGCTTCCTGCTCCTTGGCGAAAGCCGACATCGAATGTTCGAGATAGCCCGGGATGACCGCCTGCATCTGGTCGCCGTAAAAGCGGATCAGCTGCCGCAGGAAGGCGATCGGCATCAGATTCTGGCCGCCCTTGTTCTCCTGCTCGAAAATGATCTGGGTCAGCACCGAACGGGTGATGTCCTCGCCGGTCTTGGCGTCCTGGACGACGAACTCCTCGTTGTTCTTGACCATGACGGCAAGGTTTTCGAGGGTCACGTAGGTGCTGGTTCCGGTGTTGTAGAGCCGCCGGTTGGCGTACTTCTTGATGACCGTCACTTCGTCGTTTCTGGCCATTGGCAACTCCTTCGAACCCGCCGAGACTTGGAAACGCCGCACTTTTGTGCGGACGCTCATGTGCGCCGCATAAAGGATAGGCACAAGTTGCGGCATAATCCAAATGGTTCCATGGTTCATGGGCGCTTCGCAAGCGCGAAAGAGCGAAGCACCGGCTGCCATCCGCCCTCGTCTCGGCGGCGGCCCGCCACGGTGGCTCCCGAGATCTGACCGTGCGTTCGGAGGGCGTGATGTCGGCCGGCCCCGACCTTCGCGCCCTCGCCCGCCAACCGGGGCCTTCCGGGCAAGCGGCGCGCTTCGACCCCGCCCCCGGCTTGACGAATGCCGCCCCTTTTGCCTTCGTGCCTCAGCCCTATCTGAAGCGCGAAGACGCGAATGCCGGAGGAAATGACAATGAGCAATACGCAATCCGTGGTGATCGTCGGCGCTGCGCGTACGCCGGTCGGCTCGTTCAACGGCGCCTTTGCGCAGGTTCCGGCCCACGAACTCGGCGCGGCCGCGATCAAGGAAGCCCTGTCGCGGGCGAATGTCGAGGCCAGCGATGTGGACGAGGTCATTATGGGCCAGATCCTCACCGCCGCCGAGGGCCAGAACCCCGCGCGGCAGGCGGCGATGGCCGCCGGCTGCCCCAAGGAGACCACCGCCTGGGGGCTCAACCAGCTCTGCGGCTCAGGCCTTCGCACCGTCGCCATCGGCATGCAGCAGATCGCCATGGGAGACGCCAAGGTGATCGTCGCCGGCGGCCAGGAATCCATGTCGATGGCCCCGCACGCCGCCTATCTCAGGGCCGGCCAGAAGATGGGCGACCTGAAGATGGTCGACACCATGCTGAAGGACGGGCTGATCGACGCCTTCAACGGCTATCACATGGGCAACACCGCCGAGAACGTCGCGCGGCAGTGGCAACTCACCCGCGAGATCCAGGACGAGTTCGCGGTCAAGAGCCAGAACAAGGCCGAGGCCGCCCAGAAGGCCGGCCGCTTCCAGGACGAGATCGTCCCCTTCACCGTCAAGGGCCGCAAAGGCGACACGGTCGTCGACAAGGACGAATACATCAAGCACGGCGTCACCATGGAGGGCATCGCCAAGCTGCGCCCGGCCTTCGACAAGGAAGGCTCGGTGACCGCCGCCAATGCATCGGGCATCAATGACGGCGCGGCCGCGACCGTCCTGATGAGCGAGGCCGAGGCGGAGAAGCGCGGGCTGACGCCGCTGGTGCGCATCGTCTCCTGGGCGACGGCCGGCGTCGATCCGGCGATCATGGGCACCGGCCCGATCCCCGCTTCGAAGAAGGCGCTGGAAAAGGCCGGCTGGTCGGTCGACGATCTCGATCTCGTCGAGGCCAACGAGGCCTTCGCGGCCCAGGCCTGCGCCGTCAACAAGGACCTCGGCTGGAACCCGGACATCGTCAACGTCAATGGCGGCGCGATCGCCATCGGTCACCCGATCGGCGCCTCCGGCAACCGCATCCTCAACACGCTGATCCACGAGATGATCCGCCGCGACGCCAAGAAGGGCCTCGCGACGCTGTGCATCGGCGGCGGCATGGGTGTCGCCATGTGCTTCGAACGGATGTGATCCGAGCCGCGTATATCTGAAAGGAGCCGGAAAGGAGCGCCTGACTTGGTCGACGCCCCCTTCGAACAACTCGTCTTCTCCGGCGGCGGCACCCGCTGCTTCTGGCATGGCGGCTTTCTCGACACGGTGCGCCGGCCGCTCGATCTGAAGCCGGAGCGCATCGCCGGTGTGTCCGGCGGCGCGCTGGCGGCCGCCTGCTTCATCGGCGGGCGGGACGAGAAGCTGCTCGAGGTGATGGGCACGGCCTTCGACCGACGCGACTGCAACGTCTCGATCGACTGGGACGAGTTCGAGGAAAACGGCCTCACGCCGCACCAGCAGATGTATCGCGAGGTGGTGCGCGAGACCCTCGACGACGAAGCGGTGGCACGGATCGCTGACGGCCCTTGTTTCGAGGTGCTGCTCGCCCATCCGCCGCATAGCGGCTTTCCCAAGCTGACGACCTTTCCGATGATGGTCGCCTATCTCGCCGATCTCGCCATCCGCTCGACCCCCCACGTGATCTTCCCCGAAAAGCTCGGTGCCCACCAGCAGCTTGTCGACGCGCGGCAGGCGGCCCGGGACGGGCTCATCGTCGACCTCATCTGCAATGCCGCGGTCATTCCGCCGGTGTTCAACCTGCAGGGCTGGAACGGCCGGAAGGTGATCGACGGCGGCATGACGTCGAAGGCGCCGATGCCGAGCGGCAACCGGGGCCGCACGCTGGTGCTCCTCACCCGCAAGTTCCGCAACCTGCCGGACCACCCCGATCGCGTCTATGTCGAGCCGTCGCAAGCCGTGCCGGCCGACAAGATCGACTTCACCGACCGCGGCAAGATCGTCGCCACCTGGAACGCCGGCGTCGAGGACGGCAAGGCGTTTCTCCACGCCTTCGGCGCGACTTCCCATCTCGTTGCGGCAGATTCCGCGGCCTTTCGGGCCGATCGGGCGAATTCCGGCTAGCCACGGCCACCCGCCGCCCCTAGTCTTTCATGGAAGGTTACCGCCGGCATCGACCAACCGCCCGGCGGATCCATCGAAAGGGAGGAAAAATGGCCAGAACTGCAATCGTCACGGGTGGCTCGCGCGGCATCGGCGCGGCGATCTCGAAAGCTCTGAAAGCCGCAGGCCACACCGTCGCCGCCACCTATGCCGGCAACGACGAGCGGGCGAACGCCTTCAAGGAAGAGACCGGCATTTCGGTCTATAAGTGGGACGTCGCCTCCTACGACGCCTGCGCCGCGGGCATCGCCAAGGTCGAGGCCGAACTCGGCCCGATCGACATCCTCGTCAACAATGCCGGCATCACCCGCGACGCCATGTTCCACAAGATGACGCCGGAGCACTGGCAGGCGGTCATCAACACCAATCTCAACGGCCTCTTCAACATGACCCGGCCGGTCTGGGACGGCATGCGCGCCCGCTCTTTCGGCCGGATCGTCAACATCTCGTCGATCAACGGCCAGAAGGGCCAGATGGGCCAGGTGAACTATTCCGCCGCGAAAGCCGGCGACATCGGCTTCACCAAGGCGCTGGCCCAGGAAGGCGCCCGCAAGAACATCACCGTCAACGCCATCTGCCCCGGCTACATCAACACCGACATGATGGCGACCATCCCGCCCGAAGTGATGGAAAAGCAGATCGTCGCGAACATCCCGGTGGGCCGGCTCGGCGAGCCCGAGGAGATCGCCCGCTGCGTCGTCTTCCTGACCTCCGACGACGCCGGCTTCATCACCGGTGCGACCCTTTCGGCCAATGGCGGGCAGTATCTGGCCTGAATGCCGGCGCAGGCGGTATCGGATCGTCCGATGCCGCCGGCCACGCGTCGCGCCGACCGCTCATGCGCCATCCATAACCGCCTGCCGATTCCGCCGCCACGATGGGCAGGCCGCATCGATCATCCGCCAATTCACAGCGGAACCATTCGCAAAATCAGCAGTTTATCCTCCACTTTCACGCAGCGACAAGCCGGCGAGACCGACGGCGGAGGAGACTGAACATGCGCAGATCATATTGGACCCACGGCATGATCGTGGCAGCTGCCCTCGCGGTCGCGACACCGGCACTTTCGCAGCAGATCCAGATCGGCCGCGACGGTGTCAGGATCGTCCCGCAGGAGGACATGCGCCGGGGTGGCGACCGCGACTATCGGCATCGCCGGGACGAGCGGCGCGACGTGCGCGAAGGCGTTTCCGAGCGCGAGGCCATCCGCATCGCCCGACGCCAGGGATTGCGCGAGGTCGGAGCGGTGACGAAGACTCGCCAGAGCTACCGCGTGGCCGGCACCGATCGCCGCGGCCGCAGGATCCGGGTGGACATCGACCGCGACAGCGGCGCCGTCATCCGCGTCCGCTGACGGCCAAGACGAGCAAAGGCGATGACAGGCGGTGGACCGATGCGTTCATCGCCTGTTTCTTTGCCGGCCATCGTCGCTCGACCATGAGACCTGAGTGGCGCGAGCCGGTCTGGCGAAAACAGTCGGCGTGAACGACCCGTGAGGACGAGTCCGACGTCGCTCGCGTCGCGCTCTGCAGCGCCCACGCATCTCTGCCGGGCAGATGTCGCCCATCCGGCGATGATCAGAGGTAGGAGGACGAACTGCCGAGGATCGCCAGTGCCGGGCTGCTGCTCGAACTGGTGTCGTTGGCCAGATCGTACATGGCGAGGAAGCGGTTGAGCATCCGGTCGACGTATTTCGGATCGGACAGCTGTTCCAGATCGACCTTTTTTTCGAGATTGCGGGCCTGGACGTCGATGTTGCTCGAGGAAAACTCGTCGGGCAGGCCGAAGGTCGTCTTGACGAACTCCAGCAGGGCGTCGTCGGCGAGGAACTCGTAGATGTTGGTGATGTCTTCGGCCGAGCGCTTGAAATAGAGGGCGAGGCGCACGCCGTTGCTCTCGCCGCCGGCTTCCTCCTCCATCTTCTGGCGAAGATAGAGATCCTGCGTGGTCAGCATGGCGGTCACGGACTGGACGCGCATGGCGTCCCGTTCGATCGTGCCATCGGTGTCGAAGTTGAAGGCGGCGGCGAATTCGAGGTAGCGCTTGTCGCCGTACTTCCCGGCGACGCTTTCGGAATCGGACAGATCGCTGGTCAGAATCGCTCGGATGTCGGCCGTCGACAGTTTCTCGCCGTCGAGGTCGAAGGCCTTCAGGGCGAAGTTCACCACGTCGCCATCGGCGAGGAAATCGTCCATCGTCGCGACGCTGGGCAGGGCGACGTTGTAGGCGAGAATCCCGCGGGCTGCCTCAATGAGGTCGGTATTGGCGCTGCCGAGCACCTTGCCGAAATAGGTGTCGATCATGCGCGAGCTGCCGTCGTCGTTGGTGGCAATGGAGATCTTGCCATAGGCGTCGACGTCGAAGGCCGAGGCGAGCGCCGTATAGGCCGGAATCTTCAGCTTGTTGACGAAGCTGTTCGGATCCGAAAGGTCGCTCGTCACCACCCGGCGGATGACGTCGGCGTTCTGGGTGTCGGGATTGAAGCCGATCGCCTTCATCGCGTAGTCGAATGCCGTCTCGTTGGCGATGAATTCGTCGACGGTGGAGATCGACCGCATGGCCGTCTTGAAAGCCTGCGAATCCTGGACGGCGGTGGTGACGGCGGCCTTGCCCTCGTCGTCGTCCTCGTCGATGCGCTCCAGATAGCGGTCGATCGTGTCGCCCTGGGCGGTCTCGGTCTGGACGCGGCGCATGTCGGCGAGCTTGCCGTCGCTGCCGAAGTTGAAGGAGGCCGCCAGGCGGATGTACCGGTCGTCGCCGAGCTTGGCGGCATAGCTCGCCGGATCCGACGGATCGCTGCGCAGAACCCGCATGATCGTCGACTTGCTGGTGGTCTCGGGGTCGAGGCCGACGGACTTCAGCGCATAGTCGTAGACGGCGGCATTGGCGAGGAAACCGGTGACGGTCGTGACGTTCTTGACGTTCGCCGCATAGAGCGACGCGCTCACCTTGTCGGCGGAGGCCGTCGCATTGGCGTATTTTTCCAGATAGCCGTCGGTCAGCGCCTCGACCGCCTCGGTGGTCTGGGCGCTGTCGCCATCCGCCAGGCTGCCGTCCGTCTGGAACTGGAACATCTTGGCAAGGGCGATGTACTGCTCCTTGCGCGTCTTGTCGGTGGTGGTCGCCTCGGACATCTTGTTGACGACGCTCTTCGGGTTCGAGAGGTCGCTGGTCAGGACGTTCCAGACGAAGGCGGAGGATTCGATCTCGGGGTTGAGGCCGACGGCTGTCAGGGCGACGGAGGCCAGCCGCGGATTTTCGATGAGATCGTCGGCCGTCTCGACATTGCCGATCTCGGCTTCGTAGTAGGAAACCTGAAGCGCGGCGGCCTGCGGCGAGTTCTCGAGGCCCTTCCTCTGATAGTACAAATAAGCCGTGCTGTTCCTCTCCGAAGCCGATTGCAGGCCCTCGGCCGGTGCCCGTCCAATCTCGTCGAAGGGCAGCATCGCCGCCAGAAGCAGATAGCGATCGTCGCCCTTCTTCGACATTTCGTCGGCCTTGGTGCCGGTGAGGACGTCGCGGATGAAGCTGACCGAAGCGACCGAAGCGTCGATGCCGGCGGCCTCGAGCGCGACGGTGAACAGCTTCTCGTCGGCCAGGAACTGGTTGACGGTCTTGACCGTGCCGATGGTCTCCATGAAGTGGTTGGCATTGGCGGCGCTTGCCTGACCGGCCTTGACCCGATGCTCGGAATAGCTCTCGACCATCACCTGCATCTGGGCGTTGGTCTGGGCGGCAGGATCGGTCTTGGTGCTCGTCGCGTTGAAGCTGAAAGCCTTGGCGAAGTCGCGATAACGCTCGTCGGAGAGCTTGTTGGCAAAGCTCTTCGGATCCTCGAGGTCGCTTTCCAGCACCTTCCTGATCAGCGCCCGGGAATCGATCTGGTCTTCCAGACCATAGGCCGTCATCGCGTAGGAATAGAGCTTGTAGTCGCCCATGAACTCGTCGACGGACGTCACCTTGCCGATGTTCTCGCGATAGTAGCTCGCGAGCCGCGTGTTCACCGGATCGGCGGCGATGCGGTCGATCACCCGGGACTGATCGCGCGTATAGAGCTGATAGGTCGTGAAGGTCGAAAGCATGGCCGCCCCGTTCGCGCGAGGCGCGTCGCCGACCGGCGGGCGCATCCCGTCGGTTCGAAGACATACGGAATCATGCTTAACGTTATGTTAAGACCAGCCGAAAGCCTGAAGGGATGCTTTCCGCAACGTGAACGGGCGCCGTTCCACCAGCCGCGCGCATCGGCGGCGCCTGGTGCGAAGCGGACGGCGGACGCCGGCGGCGTTACGCGGGCCGCAGCACCACCGGCAGCATCCGCCGTTCGGCATCGGAAACGAAAGCGAGGTCGAGCAGCTTCTGCACCTCCGCCGCATGGCGGAAATCCGGCTGGCCGTTGACGCCGGACAGGAGCGCCAGCACGAAGCGCTCGGCATTGAGCGGCGTCGGCGGGCATTCGACCGGGCGCCAGGTCTGTGTGTGGATGTCCTCGTCGAGACAGGCTTCGAGGCTGGACTCGGTGGTGTTCGACCAGATCTTGAGGGCGCCTTTGGTGCCATGGATCATCAGGTCGAGATCGTTGGCCTTGCCGGTGGCATAGCGGCTCATGTGGACGACGCCGAGGGCGCCGTTGTCGAACTCGACGGTCATCGCGCAGCTGTCGTTGGCGTCGAGCGTATAGGCGCCGATCGCTCCGCCCTCGGCCTTGTCGAAGGTCTTCAGCCGGGCCTGCAGCGCGGCGATGCCCTGCCCCGACCCGTAGGTGACGAAATCGAGGATGTGGACGCCGATGTCGCCGAGGACGCCCTTCGAGCCGTGCCCGGAAGACAGCCGCCAGAGCCAGCGCTCGTCGGTGTGCCAGTCGCCCCAATGGGTGCCGGTCAGCCAGCTCTGCAGATAGCTGGCATCGACATGGCGGACTTCGCCGATCTCCCCCGCCTCGACCATGCGGCGGGCCAGCTGGATGGCATGGGCGTTGCGATAGGTGAAGTTGACCATGTTGATCAGCCCCGCCCGTTCGGCCGCCTCCACCATCTCGAAGGCGTCCTCGGCGTTCAGCGCCAGCGGCTTTTCGCAGAAGATCGCCTTGCCGGCCGCGATCACCTGGAGCGACGTCGCCTTGTGCACCTGGTCGGGCGTCGCGTTCACCACGGCATCGAACTCGCCCCAGGCGAGCGCCTCGGTGAGATCCGCGAAGGCGCGGTCGATGCCGTGTAGCGCGGCGAAGGCCCGCGCCCGCTCGGCATTGACGTCACAGGCCGCGACGACCAGGCAGCCGGGGATCGAGATGAAATGCTCGGCATGGCGGTGGGCGATCGCGCCGGTGCCGAGGATCATGATCCGCTTTTCGCCGGCGGGGGTGGCGCCCCCCTCGGTTGATACTTCACTCATCATTGCGGGTGTCACTCGTTGGTATGTCGATGCCGTGCAGCTTCCGGCTCCGCCGTTCGGCCGGGTCGATCGCCGTTTCGGCAAGCGAACGTCGAAAGCCCCTTTCCGCGCCTAGCGGTAGCCTTGCTCGCCCGGCTTGTGCAGCGAGCCGCCCTTGCGCTCGATCTTCTCCGGCGCCTTGTCGACGGGCACGTTCGGCGCGGCCGCGACGTCCGTCCATGCGGCGGCCGGATTGTGGGCCCAGCGCACGGCATTGACGATGACGCGCTGGATCTGCGGATGGTGATAGATCGGATAGGTCTCGTGGCCGGGGCCGAGATAGAAGATCTTGCCCGCACCGCGCTGATAGGTGAGCCCCGAACGGAACACCTCGCCGCCCTCGTACCAGGAGATGAACACCGTCTCCAGCGGCTCGGGGACGAGGAAGGGCTCGCCATACATCTCGGAATTGGGCAGTTCGATCGAATGGCCGATCCCTTGCACGATCGGATGGGAGCGGTTGACCGCCCACAGCCGCTCGCGCTCGCCGGCCTCGCGCCAGCGCAGCGAACAGGGCGTTCCCATCAGGCGCTTGAACGGCTTGGAAAAGTGCCCCGAGTGCAGGACGATCAGGCCCATCCCCTGATGCACGCGCTCGGCCACCCGCTCGACGATGGCGTCTTCCACCTGGCCGTGGGCCTTGTGGCCCCACCACAGGAGCACGTCGGTCTCGTCGAGCCTTTCCTGCGGCAAGCCGTGCTCTGGCTCGGGAAGCGTCGCGGTCGACGCCTCGATGCCCTCCTCCTTGCCGAGGAAGTCGGCGATCGTCCGGTGGATGCCGTCGGGATAGATCGCCTTGACGGTTTCATTGTGCTGTTCGTGAAAGAACTCGTTCCAGACGAGTGCGCGAATGGTCATTGTCGTCTTCCCACATGACGAGCGCTCCGATCGGGCCGGGGCGACATCAGCTTCGCTCCGGCCCCTGTCGGGGCGACCCTCACAGCGCCTCGAGGATGGCAACGGGCAGGTCCTTGAACACTGCCGCCATGTCGAAACCGCTCGTCGGCGCGATCGTTTCGCCGGTGAAGATATTGCGCCATCCGCGCATCGCCACCCCCTCCGGCAGCGGCAGGGCCGTTCCCTCCCAGCCGGTGACCGCCTGGCGCAGATCCTCGGCGTCGTCCAGAAGCGTCAAGGTCAGGCGCGGCGCGATGACGACCACGGTCTTGCCGCTCCCGTCCTCGAGATCCTGCCGCGCGAAGGCGACGAGATGGGCCGCCCGCGGACCGGCGGCCGACAGCGGCACATAGGCGGCCTTGGCGAAGAACTCCGGCATCCTGCCGCGAAGCGCCAGACCTGCCGCCGTCATCCGCGCCTTCAGCGCGCCGGAGCGCCAGTTCGCCAGATCCTCGGCGAGGCTCCCCTCGGCGCCGATCACCGCGTTGCAGGCGTCAAAATCCACCGGCCGGCGATTGTCCGGATCCACCAGCGAGAAGTCGTAGAACTCGGTGCCCTGATAGATGTCGGGGACGCCCGGCGCCGCGAGCTTGATCGTCGTCTGCGACAGGGAATTGAGCGCCCCGGCGGCGACGAAGGGCCGGGCCGCCTTCCAGAACGTCTCGATGAACGGCGTCTCTCCGCCGCCCTCGAGCATCGCGGCGACAAAATCTGCCAGCGCCTTCTCGTAGGTCTCGGCCGGCGAGGTCCAGCTCGTCCAGCGCTTGGCTTCGCGCACCGCCTTCTCGGCGAAGGCTGCCAGCCGCCCGGCGACTTCCTCGCGCAAGGCATCGTTCGCCGGGTCGAAATCGGCTGGCAGAACGCCCAGCAAGGATTGATAGAGGCCCCATTCGGTCTCGGGATCGGGCGAATGGACGCCGGTATCGATCTCGATCCGGTAGCGGCTCATGGCTTCGGAGAATTCGCCGACCAGCGCAGCCCAACGCTCCGGCGCCTCCGACAGGGTGTAGAGCCGCGCCCGCGCGTCTTCGCCGCGCTTGGTGTCGTGGGTGGACGTGGCGAGCATCCCGTCCGGCTGGTCCTCGAGCCGGATCTGCATCGCCTCGTGGAAGGCTTCGAGGTCGGCGCCGTAATGGTCCGGCTCGCCGCCGACCTCGTTCAGCGCGATCAGCCGATTGTAGCGGTAGAACACCGTGTCCTCGACCGCCTTGGCCATGACCGCGCCGGTGGTCTGCTGAAATCTTCGGGTGAAGTCGAGCGCGCCGGCAATGTCCGCGCCATCATCGAAATCGAGCTTCAACAACCGGCCGATGAACTGGATCGGCTCGTCGGCCTCGACCTCGCGGGAGGTCATGGCCCGGTCGACCGCCTCGTCGATGATGGCGATGTCGCGGCTCGGCACCCCGTCGACGGAAACATAGGTGCGGTAGACCGGAAGCGCCGCGGCCACCTCGACGATCGCCCGCGACATGGTATCGGGGCCGAGATCGCGGGTGGAGAGCCCGCGCGAGGCGACGGAGAGGGCAAGGCCCGTCAGGGCGGTCAATTCGCCGGCCAGATTGCGCTGGAAGATCGAGCGCTTCTGGCGAAGGATCATGCCGCGCAGATCCTGCTCCTCGCCGATGAAGCCGTGATAGGCCGCGGTCATCGCCGCTTCCTTCTCTGGATCGACGTAAAGACCGGACAGCGCGGTGATGAACTCGTATCCGGTCGTCCCCTCGATCTCCCAGCTGGTGCGCAGGCGCTCGTCGCCGGTGAGGATCTTCTCGACGTGGATGGTCGGTGAGCGGCGCACCGACTGGAAGGCCTGGCGCAGCTGTTCGAGATAGCCCTTCGGATCGGCGAGGCCGTCGACATGGTCGATGCGGATACCGTCCAGCCGGCGTTCGCGGGCAAGGCGGATGATCAGCTGATGGGACTCGCGGAACACCCGGCGCGATTCCTGGCGCACGCCGATGAGGTCGGCGATCTCGAAGAAGCGGCGATAGGTGAGCTTCTCGCGCGCCGTCCGCCACCAGGCGAGGCGCCAGGCCTGCGCCTCATGAAATTCGTGCAGCGCCCCATGGTCGGCATTGATGGTGTCGACGGCCCGCCTGAGAGCGACGGCGAACTCCTCGTCGGCGAGGTGTTCGAGCAGGCGTTCGACGAGTTCGTCGGCTTCCGCCGGCGTCGCCACCGAAAAGCGCCGCACCAGCCGGTCCTTCTCGGGATGATCGAGCAGGCCGAAGACGTGGCCATAGGTGCGCGGGTCGATCGGCAGGCCGTAGCCCGAGGCGTCGAAGCGCAGCGCCCCGGACTTCTCGTCCAGCCGCACCGACAGATCGCTTGCCTCGAGCGCCTCGCCATAGGGCTTGCCGAGGACCGGGACGAGGATCTTCTCGGCCTCCCAGGCGATGTCGAAATTCGGCGCGTAGCGGCTTTCCGAGCCCCAGCGCAAGACGTCCTCCCACCAGTGATTGGCCGGAGAGACGCCCATGTGGTTCGGCACGAAGTCGAGCAAAAGGCCGAGATCGGCCGAAGACAGCGCGTCGCTCATCGCGGTGAAGCCGGCGACGCCGCCGAGGCCCTCCTCGAGGGTGTTGTAGTCGGTGACGTCGTAGCCGTGGGTGGAATTGTCCGCCGCCGCGAAGATCGGCGCGGCGTAGAGATGGCTGACGCCGAGCTTCTTCAGATAGGGCGCCAGCGACGCGGCCGTCTGGAAATCCGTGCCTTCCCGGAACTGCAGACGATAAGTGGCGACGAGCGAATGGCTCATGAAGCTTTCGGCCTTTCTGCGCGCATGGCCGCGGCAAGCCCGAGAAAGCGGCTGTTTTCGCCGAGTTCGTCGAGGCTGACGGGCGTCCGGATGCGCCAATTGGGATATTCGTCGGTAGTGCCTGGCAAATTCGCCTGGCGGCGCGAGCCGATCATGTCGTCGAGCTGAACGGCGAACAGCAAGGCGGCGCTCTTTGCCAGATGGCGGTGGATCGCAGCGGCGAGGTCCTCGGAGAGGTCCGCCGGCATCGCCACGTCACCGCGCTCCTCGGCCTCGAGCTCGTCCGGCAAGAGATCTGCGTCGACCAGCGCCCGGAGCAGCATGCGCTTCTCGTTCTGCCGGGAGGCGTGGTCGCGGCTGGTCGCCGCCTCGTCCTGGGTGCCCGCCTCGAAGCGCAGGGCGACGTCGCTCCCCGTCCACCAGCCGGCGAGGGTGGCGAGGTCATGGGTGGAGATGCAGGCGAGCGACAGGCGCGGATAGGCGTCGGGGGCGATGAAGCTGCCGTCCTGGTGGCGCTCGAAATAAAGGACGCGGTAGGAGAAGACGTTGGCCGCGGCCATCACTTCGCGAAAGCCCGGCGGCACCGTGCCGAGATCCTCGCCGATAACCAGGCACCGGTTTTCATTCGCCGCCCTGGCGACGGCGTCGATCATCCGGCCCAGATGGTAGCGGACGTAGCCGCCGCCGGCCGAGCGCGCCTCGTTGGGGATCCACCACAGCCGGGCGAGGCCCATCGCGTGATCGATCCGCACCGCGCCGGCATGCCGCGTCAGCGCCATGAAGGCGTCGAAGAGCGGCTTGTGGTCGCGCTCGGCGAGGGCCTTCGGGGAGAGCGGCGCGAGGCCCCAGTCCTGGCCCTGGCTGTTGAACATGTCGGGCGGCGAGCCGACGCGCGCGGAATTGACGGTCAGCGCCGGATCGGCCCAGGTCTCGGCCCCGTCGGGCGCGACGCCGACGGCGAGGTCGAGATAGAGGCCGATCGCCATGCCGGCCGCCTTGGCCCTGGCCTGGGCGCTGGCGAGCTGCTCCTCGGCCTCGAACTGCAGCCAGAGATGATAGAGGACGCGCTCGCCCTTTTCCTCGGCGAAGCTTGCGACCTCTGCCGAATCCCGATCCTTCAGCGCCTCCGGCCAGTGATGCCAGCCGGCATGACCGCCAGCGGCGACCTGATGCTCGGAGAGCGCCTCGAACAGGGCGAAGCCCTTCAGCGCTTCCCCGCCGTCCTGAACGAAGCGCTGGAACGCCTGCTCGTCTTCGAGCTCGGCCTTGCGGCTTTCGAACACCGCGGCGAACAGCGCCCGCTTCAGGCGGCCGACGCCGACATAGTCGACGAGGTCACCGTCGCCCGTGTCGAACAGTTCGGGCGACCGTTGCCGCAGGGCCGCGATCGCCTCGGGGCCGCGCTCCATATGGTCGACCGCGATGTAGAGCGGATTGAGAAACCGCCGGGTCGAGGGCGAATAGGGGCTGTAGCGAGAGGGGTCGGCCAGAAACAGCGCATGCAGCGGATTGACGCCGACGAAGGCGGCACCCTGCCGGCCGCCGAGGATCGCCAGCTGGGCAAGATCCTCGAAATCGCCGATCCCGAGATTGCGGGAAGAGCGCAGCGCATAGAGCTGGCAGGCGATCCCCCAGTGGCGATGGCCGGCGACCGACTCCGGCAACGGGCAGGCGAGCTGCGGCCGCTCCAGCCCGTCGTGGAAGTCGCCTTCGGCGCCTTCGTCGGGATCGACGCCGAGGGCGGACAAGAGCGCCCGCTTGGCCGCGTCGTCGATCACCTTGTTTTCGCCAAGCTCCGAGACATAGGCAATCTGGATCCCATGGCTTGCCGCGAGGCGGTCGAGGCGACCGGTCATCGGCCGGCCCCGGCGAGCAGCTTCTGGCCCTCGAGGCGGAAGACGACGGAGGGGCCGGGCAGGACGCCGGACTTCAGCGTCTCTTCGGCGTCCTTCGGGTGGGCGTGGAGCAGTTCGCCGCAGGTGAGGTCGCCGGTGACGACGTCGGACGGAAGCGCCCATGGCTCGTCGTCGAGATTGGCGAAGAGATGCAGCACGGCGCCGTCCTTCAGATGCCAGGCGACGACGAAGGCGAGGGTGTCGTCGGAGACGTGATACTCGCCGCTCTGGCCCGGCAGTTCGCCGCGAAGCAGCGGCACGATCAGTTTCTGACGCTTTTCGAGCAGCCGCTTCACCATTTCCAGGCGCCGCCGATAGGTCGGCCGCGAGATCGCCGACCAATCGAGCTTCGAGGCCTCAAATGTGGTCTCGGCGTTCGGATCAGGGATCAGCTTGCGGGCATCCTCGTCATGAAAGGCCGCGAACTTCTTGAACTCGGCACGGCGCCCCTCGCGCACGGCGGCTCCCAGCTCGCCGTCGAAGTCGGTGAAGAAGCAGAACGGATCGGTGGCGCCGAACTCCTCGCCCATGAACATCAACGGGATCTGCGGTGACAGCAGCAGGATCGCCTGCAGGCACTCGACCACCCGGCGCGAGGCGAGATCGGCCAAACGGTCGCCGAAGGCGCGGTTGCCGATCTGGTCGTGATTCTGCAGGAAGTTGACGAAGGCGGTCGGCGGCAGATGGGCGGAGGAGACGCCCACCTCCCGTCCGCGATGCTTCGAATGCTCGCCCTGAAAGACGAAGCCCGTGGCCAGGGCCTTGGCCATCTGGGCAACGGATTTCTTCGAATAGTCGGCGTAATAGCCCTCTTCCTCGTGGGTCGCGACGACATGGGCGGTGTGGTGGAAATCGTCGTTCCATTCTGCCGACACGAGGGCCGGCTGGCCGCCTTCGCGCTCGATGTGCCAGGTGATGTTGCGGTCGTCCTCGGTGGTGAGATGGACGTGGCGGCCCGGAAAGGCCTGCCGCACCCGGGCGGCGAGTTCCTTCACCAGCGGCGTATCGGTCGTGTCCTTGATCGAATCGATCGCATCGAGACGCAGCCCGTCGATGCGGAATTCCTCCAGCCAGAACAGCGCATTGTCGATCATGAACTCGCGCACCGGCTGCTCGTCATAGGCGATCGCCGCGCCCCAGGGGGTGTGGATCTCCTCGTGGAAGAACTCCGGCGCATAGGCCCCGAGATAGTTTCCGTCCGGGCCGAAGTGATTGTAGACGACGTCGAGGAAGACCATCAGGCCGCGCTCGTGAGCGGCATCCACGAGGCGCTTCAGCCCCGCTTCGCCGCCATAAACCTCGTGCGGGCAGTAGAGCAGCACGCCGTCATAGCCCCAGCCGCGACGCCCGCCAAACTGGGCGACGGGGAGCAGCTCGATGGCGGTGATGCCAGTCTCCTTCAGATAGTCGAGCTTCTCGACGATGCCGCCGAAATCTCCGCTCGGGCTGAAGGTGCCGGGGTGGAGCTCGTAGAAGACGGTTTCTTCCCAGGCGCGGCCATTCCAGTTGGCGGTTTTCCATTCGTAGTCCGTCGGATCAACGAGGACCGAAAGGGAATGGACGTCGCCGAACTGCCGGCGCGAGGCCGGATCCGGCACGACGAGGCCGCCTTCGAGGCGAAAGCCGTAAGTCTCGCCCGGCTTCACCCGGTCGGTGACGATCCGCCACCAGCCCTCAGCATCCTTCTCCATCGGCAGGAAGTCGGCCGGCTTGCCGGCCGCATCGCCGAGGGCGAGCTCGATCGACGGCGCGGACGGCGCCCAGAGGCGGAATTCGGTCCCACCTTCGACGGGCCGCGGGCCCCAATGCGTCTCGAATGCGTAGCGATCGGCAGTTCGTGCCATGTGGTCAGTCCCCGTCGTGTGTGGCTTTTTCGCCGTGCGGGCACTCGTCCCTTCGAGGCCGAGGGCGCTCATCTTGCGTGAATCGCCCATGCACTTGCCCTTAACTAAAGCTGCGGCCGCCGCTTCCAGCCCTCAGGCGGGATGAAATTTCGTTGTACGGCTTTGCTGATGGGGAAACCCATCTGATCGGACAGGAGAATTGCAAGTTGTAGACCTTGTCCGGTGTTCCTGAACTTTCGCAAGCGCGTCTGCATGAAAATCGCGGGTGTCGACTGAGACTCAGGGAATTGGCTCAAATATGGAAAACGTGTGATCCAGGCGGACATCGAAACCGCCTTGTTCACGATGACACTGCGCGTCGGTCGCTCGAGCGACCATGCAGATGCCGTTTCGGCAATTCGAAGCCATCAAGTCCGAAGCGGCGCTGCGGGGGATAGAGTATCCGCGTTTCATGCGCGAACTGCTCGACCGCGGCTTGCGGTCATTGCGCCCCTGACGGGTCATGAACCAGATGCTGTTCCGGCGACTTGACGACCCAGAACAGCGATCGAGGATCCCTCAGCTCCCCGCCCTGCCCCGCACCAGATCGTGGATAAAGCCGAGCTTGTCGCGGACCGTCGCCGAGATGACGAAGGGGTAGAGGTCCTGATGGCCCATGGAGCGGTTGAAGGAGTTGAGCGCCGCGGACAGCGCCAGCCAGGCTTCGTCGATGTCGCCGATCACCGCCTGGCGGTCGAAGACGTCGAAGTCGATCGTCGTCGTCAACAGCCCGGAGTCGCGCACCCGGGGGTCGACGGAGACGCCCCACCAGTGGCCGGTCTCCAGCGTGTCGACGATGTGGAGATAGTGCGCCCAGGTCTCGGCGAAGTCTTCCCAAGCATGTGCGCCGGCATAGGACGAAACGTATTCGTCCTGCCAGTTCGCCTTCGGGCCGTTCTGGTAGTGCCGTTGCAGCGCCTCGCCGTAGTCCTCGCTGTCGTCGCCGAAGATCGCCCGGCAGGCTTCGAGGGCGCCGGGATTGCCGTCGCGCACCAGCCGGTCCCAGTACCAGTGGCCGACCTCGTGGCGGAAATGGCCGAGCAGGGTGCGGTAGGGCTCGCCCATCGAGGTACGCCGCTTCTCGCGCTCGGCGTCATCGGCCTCGGTGAGGGCGATGGTGATCAGGCCGTCGTCGTGACCGGTCATGACATGCGGCTCGCCCGGCGTCTCGGCGAGGAAGTCGAAGCCCAGCCCGTCGGGATTTTCGTCGCGGGTGATCAGCGGCAGCCCGAGACGGATCAGCGTATAGATCATCCGCCGCTTGGCGATCTCCATCCTCCGCCAGCGCGCGACGTTGTCCGGGTCGGAAGTGTCCGGCACGGTGACGTTGTGGCTGCAGGCCCGGCAGAACGGATCGACGCTGTCGCCGGCGACCAGCCAGTTGCAGACGCCGTACTGGTAGTTGGCGCAGTATTTCCAGCGTGAGCCATCCGAATGGGTGCCGGCGGAAACGAAGATGCCGTCGTCGGGCTCCAGCGCCAGCATCCGGTTCGTGTCGGGCTCGTAGCCGAGGGCATGGCCACAGCGCTCGCACAGAACGTTCTCGAAGAACACGACCTGGGAACAGGCGGGGCAGGAAAACAGCTTCATCGAAACCTCGGCGCGCGCGCACCGCGCGAAAAACGTTGCGCCTTTCAATGTTTGGAAGGGTGGCTGGTTCCGGCCAAAAGCCCGGCCGACGCGAATATCGCGGCGTTACGTCCGCCCCTCGTCCGCCCCGTGGCGACGTAGAAGCGCGAAGACGCCTTGCCGCACCGCAAGATGACGGTAAGCTTACGGGGGAAACGAAACGGGACGTTCCCCGAAAAGACGAAAGCGACCATGTCGATACTTGCCGCGCTCAACCACCTGACGCACTACAAATACGACCGTCCCGTCACCCTCGCCCCACAGGTCATCCGGCTCCGTCCCGCCCCCCATTCGCGCACGAAAGTGCCGTCTTATTCTCTGAAGGTCTCGCCGGAAAACCACTTCATCAACTGGCAGCAGGATCCGTTCGGCAATTATCTCGCCCGCTTCGTCTTCCCGGAAAAGGCGACGGAGTTCCGCATCGAGGTCGATCTCCTCGCCGACATGACGGTCTACAACCCGTTCGACTTCTTCGTGGAAGAAGCCGCTGAGGCCTGGCCGTTCGAATACGACCCCATCCTGAAGAGCGATCTCGCCGCCTATCTGGTGCCCGAGCCGATGGGCCCGCTGGTGGAGCGGTTCCTGAAGGATCTCGACCGCTCGGAGAGCCATACGGTCAACTTCCTCGTCGGGCTGAACCAGGCGATCGCCAACCGCGTCGAATATCTGGTGCGCATGGAGCCGGGCGTGCAGACGCCCGAGGAGACGCTGGAGAAGGGCTCCGGCTCCTGCCGCGATTCCTCTTGGCTGCTGGTCAACGTCATGCGGCATCTCGGCTTCGCCGCACGCTTCGTCTCCGGCTATCTGATCCAGCTGAAACCCGACAAGGTCGCCCTCGACGGCCCGGCCGGCACCAGCGTCGACTTCACCGACCTGCATGCCTGGGCGGAGGTCTATCTGCCCGGCGCCGGCTGGATCGGCTTCGACCCGACCTCCGGCCTCCTCACCGGCGAAAGCCACGTGCCGCTCGCCGCGACGCCGCATTATCGCTCCGCGGCGCCAATTTTCGGCGCCGTCGACTATGCCGAGGTCGAATTCGATTTTGCGATGACGGTCACCCGCGTCGCCGAGCGGCCCCGCGTCTCCTACCCGTTCACCGACGAGAACTGGGAAGAACTCGACGCCCTCGGTGCCAGGGTTGATGCGGAACTGAAGGCCGCCGACGTCCGCCTGACCATGGGCGGCGAGCCGACCTTCGTCTCCATCGACGATTTCGAGGCGGCCGAGTGGAACGCCGACGCGACGGGTCCGACCAAGCGCGGGCTCGCCGACGATCTCATCCGCCGGCTCCGGGATCGCTTCGCGCCGGGCGGCTTCCTGCATTTCGGCCAGGGCAAGTGGTATCCCGGCGAGACGCTGCCGCGCTGGACCTTCTCGCTCTACTGGCGCAAGGACGGCGCGCCGATCTGGCGGAATCCGCAGGCGATCGCCCGCGAGACCGACGCGGCGCCCGTCGGCGCCGCCGAGTCCGAGCGCTTCACCAAGGCCGTCGCCGAGGCGATCGGCGTGCCCTCCGAAAACGTGCTTCCCGCCTTCGAGGACGCCGGCTACTGGCTGCTGCGCGAGGCCCAGCTGCCCGAAAACGTCGAGCCGACGGATTCCAAGCTCGAGGACCGGGAAGAGCGGGCCCGGCTCGCCAAGGTGTTCGAGCGCGGCCTGCCCAATCCGACCGGTCACGTCCTGCCGGTGCAGGCCTGGCAGGCGCGGGCGCGGCGCGTTCGCTGGCTCTCCGAGCGCTGGTCGACCCGGCGCCGGCATCTCTTCCTGGTGCCGGGCGATTCCGCCATGGGCTACCGCCTGCCGCTGGCGGCGCTGCCGCATCTCGGCCCGGCCGATTTTCCCTTCATCCATCCGGACGACCCGACCCAGCCCTTCCCGCCTCTGCCGCCCCAGAACCGCCAGCAATGGGGCCGCGTGGAGATGCAGCAGCACATGGGCGGACCGACCGACGCGCCGCAGGACGGCGCCGGCGGTGTGACCCAGTCGATCGGCGGGATGTCGCAGAGCGCCGACCGTGATGGCGGCGGGCGCCAGAGGATGCAGCCGCTCGGCTCTCTGCCTGCGGGCACGGCAGCCGGCAGCGCGGCGTCTTCCGGCGGTCCTGCCTCGCCTGTCGTCGGCGAGATCGTCGGCCATGTGCGAACCGCCCTCTCCATCGAGCCGCGCGACGGCAAGCTCTGCGTCTTCATGCCGCCGTTGGAATCGACCGAAGCCTATCTCGACCTTCTCGGTGCGATCGAGGAGATCGCCATCCGGGAAGACCTGCCGGTCCAGATCGAGGGCTACGCACCGCCGACCGATCCGCGCCTCAACGTCATCCGCGTCGCCCCGGACCCCGGCGTCATCGAGGTCAACGTCCACCCTTCCGCGTCCTGGGAGGAGGCCAAGGCGATCACCATGGGCGTCTACGAGGACGCCCGGCAGTCGCGGCTCGGCACCGACAAGTTCATGATCGACGGCAAGCATGCCGGCACCGGGGGCGGCAACCACGTGGTCGTCGGCGGGGCGACGCCGCTGGATAGCCCTTTCCTGCGCCGGCCGGACCTTCTGAAATCCCTCGTTCTTTACTGGCAGCGCCATCCCTCGCTGTCCTACCTGTTCTCCGGCCTGTTCATCGGCCCGACCAGCCAGGCGCCGCGCGTCGACGAGGGCCGCCACGACCAGCTCTACGAGCTGGAGATCGCCATGGCGCAGGTGACGCAGGACCAGTTCTCCACCCCGCCCTGGCTCACCGACCGGCTGTTCCGCAACCTTTTGATCGACGTCACCGGCAACACCCACCGGGCCGAGATCTGCATCGACAAGCTCTATTCGCCCGACGGGCCGACGGGCCGCCTCGGTCTCGTCGAGTTCCGCGGCTTCGAGATGCCGCCCGAACCGAAGATGAGTCTCGCCCAGCAGCTCTTGATCCGAGCCCTGATCATGAAGTTCTGGAAGGAGCCGGAAGAGGGCCGGTTCGTGCGCTGGGGCACCGAGCTGCACGACCGCTTCATGCTGCCGGAATTCGTCTGGGCGGATTTCCAGGGCGTCCTCGCGGATCTTTCCCGCTCGGGCTATCCGATCAAGCCGGAATGGTTCGAGGCGCAGTCCGAGTTCCGCTTTCCCTTCTGCGGCCGGATCGAGCGCGAGGGGATGACGCTGGAGCTGCGCCAGGCGCTGGAGCCGTGGAACGTCATGGGCGAGACCGGGGCGATCGGCGGCACGGTGCGCTTCGTCGATTCCTCCGTCGAACGGCTGCAGGTAAAGCTGTCGGAGTTCATCCCGGCTCGCCACATCGTCACCTGCAACGGCCGCGAGGTGCCGATGATGGCGACCGGCCGCGGCAAGGAGGCGGTCGCGGGCGTCCGCTTCAAGGCCTGGCAGCCGGCCTCGGGCCTCCACCCGACGATCCCCGTTCACGCGCCTTTGACCTTCGACATCTACGACCGCTGGTCGAAGCGCTCGCTCGGCGGCTGCGTCTATCACGTCGCCCATCCGGGCGGCCGCAGCTACGAGACCTTCCCGGTCAATTCCTACGAGGCGGAGGCAAGGCGCCTCGCCCGCTTCGAGGACATCGGCCACACGCCGGGCTCCTACGAGCCGATCCGGGAGATCCCCGATCCGTCCTTCCCGGCGACGCTGGACCTCAGGCGGCCGGCGGGGCTGGCGGTGATGTGACGCAAAGCCGAAGAGAGAGAGAGGGAGAGAGGATTCGGGCGTCGCAAATGACGTCCTTGCGGCCGCGTCACAGCGGCGTTTCTCAACGCGTCACTGTCTTGCGCTCGCCGCTCGCAACTCCGCGATCTCTGCGCGCATCGCTTTCACCTCGGCGAGGATTTCCAGATTCTCGTCGTGGCGGTGCGACTGTTCCGCCTCGGCATTCGCCAGCTGTTCGTCCTGCATCGCCGAGACGATGACACCGATGAAGAGATTGAGCACCGCATAGGTCGTGCACAGGATGAAGGGCACGAAGAACAGCCAGGCCGTCGGATGCGCCTCCATCACCGGCCTGACGATGCCCATCGACCAGCTTTCGAGCGTCATCACCTGGAAGAGGGTGTAGAAGGACGCGCCGAGCGTGCCGAACCAGTCCGGAAAGGTCGGCCCATAGAGCTTCGTCGCCATCACGGCGAAGATGTAGAAGGTCAGAAGCAACAGGCCGATGATCGAGCCCATGCCGGGAAGCGCCGCGACGAGGCCGCCGACGACGCGGCGCAGCGACGGGACGACCGAGATCAGGCGGAGAACCCGCAGGATGCGCAGCGCCCGCAACACCGTCAGCGGCCCGGTCGCCGGCACCAGCGCGATGCCGACGACGAAGAAGTCGAACAGCGACCAGGGCTGCGTGAAGAACCGCCAGCCGAAGGCATAGATGCGCAGGGCGATCTCGACGACGAAGAGCCCGAGGATGAAGGTGTCGAGGGCGATCAGGACATGGCCGAAGGAAGCCATGATCGAGACGTCGGTCTCCAGGCCGAGGATCACTGCGTTGACGATGATCAGGGAGACGATGAAGCGTTCCCAGGGGTTCGACAGCAGAATGGTCTTGAGGCGCGCGCGCATGCGATTTGTACTCTATGATCGACGGGTCGGCAGGCATGTAGCATAGCCGACCAACAGTCATCACGCGGATTCACGTGCTCTCCGAACCCAATCTCCTCCGTCGCTATGCCACCCTCGCCGCCAAGGGCCTGGACGAGATGATCGCGCCGGACGGCAAGGTCCGGCCGCATTACGCGCCGTTGATGGCAAAGCTCGGGACCATGCCCGGGGCAGAACTTGCCCGCCGTTTCGCCTCCTCGCGGCAATATCTCTCCGAGGCGGGTGTCTTCCACCAGGTCTATGGCGAGGGCAGCGAACAGAGCCACGACTGGCCGCTCGGCCATCCGGCGCTTCTCATCGACCGGGGCGAATGGGCCGAACTCAGCGCCGGCCTCGTCCAGCGCGCCGGCTTTCTCGAAGCGCTGCTCGCCGACCTCTACGGCGAGCGACGGGTGGTCGCGAGCGGGGTCTTGCCGGGCATTCTCGTCGGCCGCAATCCCGAGTTCCTGCGGCCCCTCGCCGACCAGGCAAGGCTCGGCGCGCCGCTCCTCTCCTTCATCGCCGTCGATCTCGGCAGAGGGCCGGACGGGCGTTGGTGGGTGCTTGGAGACCGCACCCAGGCGCCGTCCGGAGCGGGCTTTGCGCTGGAAAACCGCGTCGCGACCTCGAAGGCCTTTCCGGACGTTTCCAGAGCCCTCAACGTCGAGCGCCTCGCCGGCTTCTTCCGCAGGTTCCGGGAGATGCTGTTCGCACTCGGCGGGCCGGAGCGGGCCCGCATCGGCCTTTTGACGCCGGGCCCGCACAACGAGACCTATTACGAACACGCCTACCTCGCCCGCTATCTCGGCCTGCTGCTCCTCGAAGGCGGCGACCTCGTCGTCCATGGCGACCGGGCAGAAGTGCGGACCGTCGACGGCTTCCAGCCGATCCGCGTCCTGTGGCGGCGGCTCGACGCCGATTTCTGCGACCCGCTCGAACTCTTCGGCGGCTCGCGCATCGGCACCCCCGGCCTCGCCCGGGCGGTGCGCTCCGGCGCCCTGACGCTGGTCAACGCTCTCGGCTCCGGCATTCTCGAAACCCCGGCTCTGCTCGCCTTTCAAAAGCCGCTGGCACAGGCCCTGATCGGCGAGGACCTGAAACTGCCGACCATCGCCACCTGGTGGTGCGGGCAGGAAAAGATCCGCCGCTTCGTCGAGGAGAATGCCGCGCGCCTGCAGCTCGGCCCGGCCTTTCCCGGCGCCCCGCATTTTCCGGTGATGGGCGAGACCGCGACCCGGCCCGGCGCGGGGGACCAGACGGTTCCCGCCTCGACCCGCGAGGGCGTCACCCTCGTCGGCCAGGAGATCGCCGCTCTGTCGACGACGCCGGTTTGGGGTCAGAAGGGGCTGGAGCCCCGCCCGGTGACGCTGCGCGCCTTCCTGATGCGCGACGAGGAGGGCTGGCACGTCATGCCGGGCGGCTTTGCCCGGGTCGCCGATTCGCGCGATGCGCGGGTGATCTCGATGCAGCGCGGCGGCGGCTCGATCGACGTCTGGATCTCCTCCGAAACGGCCGCAAAGCCGGTGACGCTGCTCGGCCCGAAGGGGGACCGGTTCTCGCGGCGCCTGCCCGGCGCGCTTCCCGCCCGGGCGGCGGACAATCTGTTCTGGCTCGGCCGCTATGCCGAGCGCGGCGAGGTGGCGGCGCGGCTGTTGCGCCTCCATGCCGGCCGCGCCGGCGAGGGCTGGAGCGAGGGCGAACTCGAGACGCGCATCGCGACGATCCTCGAGGACTACGGCGTCGAGATCGACGGCGGGCATCCCGAACGCGGCCTTCTTGCCCTCGCGCGGCAGGCGGCCGACACCGCCTCGCGCATCCGCGAGCGCTTCTCACCGGACGCCTGGCGCACGCTGAAGGACATCGTCGCCCTCATCCTCGACGCCATCGCCGAGAAGGACGGTGACGTCGTCGGCCTGACCAGCGCCATCCTCACCCATCACTCGGGCTTTGCCGGCCTTGCCCACGAAAACATGTACCGCTTCACCGGCTGGCGCTTCATGCAATGCGGCCGGGCGCTGGAGCGCGGTCAGGCGACGGCGGCGACCGTCTCGGCGCTGCTTTCCGAAGAGCCGCCCGCCGGAGCGCTGGAGGCGCTTTTGACCTTTACCGATTCCTCCGTCACTTATCGCCGGCGCTACTCGGTGGACCTGTCGGAGGAGACGGTGGTCGATCTCGCCGTCCTCGACCCGCTCAATCCCCGCTCCCTCGCCTTCCAGGTCAACACCCTCGCCGAGGTCACCTCGGCACTGCCGGGCGTGCATCTCGGCGAGACGCCGGACCTGTTGTTCCGCCGCCTCGCCCGGCTGAAGGTGCGGCTGCAGACGGCCGACGCCGTCGAGGTCGACAGCGCCTTTCTCGATCGCATCGTCGGCGATCTCGCGCTGATCTCCGACCTCCTGACCCAACGCTATCTTTTGTCGAGCCCACGGGCGGCGGCCGAATGGAGCGGGGGACCGGAATGAAATACGCCATCCGCCTGAAGATCACCTACGACTATCCCTCCGCCGTCAGCGACGCCCGCCACCTTTTGCGCGTGCGCCCGCGCGACGGCGGCGGTCAGACCCTCCAGAGCATCGACGTGGCCATCGCGCCGCGCCCGGGCGAGCATGCGCGGGAGACCGATTTCTTCGGCAACGGCGTTGATGCCATCGCCTTTTTCGCGCAGCAGACCGAATTGTCGGTCGTCATGGAGGCGAAGGTTACGGTCGACCGGCCCCCGGCGCCCCTCGACGCCTCGCCGAGCCTCGACGCGGTCGCCGACGAGGCCCTGCATGGCCGCTCGGCCGAAGGCGCCTCGCCGATCCACCATCTCGGACCCAGCCGACGCATCGCCCCGCTCGCCGCATTGACGGCCTATGTCGCCGAGACGTTCGAGACGGCGAAGCAGCCGGCCGGCGCGGCCGTGATGGCGCTGACCAAACGCATCCGGGCCGATTTCGCGTACAAACCCGGCTCGACCAGCGTCGGCACCACCGTCGCCGAGGCCTTCGCCCAGAAGCGCGGCGTCTGCCAGGATTTCTCCCACGTGATGATCGCCGGGCTGCGGGCGAACGGCATTCCCGCCCGCTATATCAGCGGCTTCCTGCGCACCGAGCCGCCGAAGGGCCAGCCCCGCCTCGAGGGCGCCGACGCGATGCACGCCTGGGTCGACGCCTGGCTCGGCAACGACATCGGCTGGGTCGGCTTCGATCCGACCAACGGCATCCTCGCCGGAAACGACCACATCGTCGTCGCCGTCGGCCGGGACTATTCGGATGCGCTGCCGATCGCCGGCGCCTTCGTCACCGCCGGGCCGCAGGCGACCGATCATTTCGTCGACGTGGTGCCGATCGGCTGACGACACCGAATCCCGATCCTTAGAGTCGGGGCACCCGGCGCGAACAGCGGAAAGACGCCCACCCGCAGCCGGGCTGGCCGGTTCGTTGCTGCTGGCTGCGGAGCACCGACCGGCCGGCTTAAAGCTTTCTAGAGACATGCGGCCGATGATGGCGGCAAGACTTCGATCGCGCCAGTGAGATGGCTTTCGCGCGCGAGCATGCAGGCGTTGCAGTCGTAATTCTTCCCGGGCGCTGGGTGCCGTGCGGCCCCAGGTTCCGGCGCTTTCGTTGAGCACAGATGACACCATGATCGGCAACGCTCAGTTCATCTTTCTTCTCGGGATGGGGACCTTCGTCATCGCTGGGACGGCGCTGTTTTACGAATGGCGGCGATCTCGAGATCCGGCTGCTGCATGGTGGAGTTTCGCTTTCCTGGCGTGCACGATCGCTGCCGGCACCTTCCCGCTGCGCCAGTTCGACGGCCTGGACGTCGTTTCGATCGGCCTGGCAAACGCCATGTTTCTTCTGTCCTACAGCGCTATCTGTGCCGGGATCTGGAAATATTACGGCCGGCGAGTGAATGGTGCCGTTGTGGTCGCACCGAGCGTCTTGTGGCTGCTGTTCTGGTCCCTTTGTCCGCTCGCTTCCGATTTCGACATGCGGGTCGCCGTCGGGTCTTTCCTCGCGGCAGTCGTGTCGCTTGTCACCGCCCGGGGGGCGCTCTTCGGCAAGGCCAGGATGCTGGGCCGGGCCCTCGTGCTGCTGATGGCGTTCCGCACCGGTTTTTTTGCGGTCCGCGCCATCTGGGCGAGCACGATCCTCGGGCCGATCTCCGACGCTGAAAGAGCGATCGGTTTCGAGATCGTCCTCGTTGAAGGCCTTTGGAGCTCGGTCATCTCGGGCTATCTACTGCTCGCGCTGCTGCGCGAGAACCGCGAGCGCTTGCTCGTCAAGTTGTCCGAAACCGACTACCTGACCGGCGCGGACAACCGCCGGGCCTTCCAGTTGAAAGCGGAAGCCGCTTGGCAAAACTCCAGCGATCGCCGGGAAACGACGCTGTTGATGTTTGATCTCGACAATTTCAAGCACATCAACGATGCCCACGGCCACGCCTTCGGTGACGGAGTGCTCAAGGACTTCGCTGCAATCGTCAGCGCCCGGGTCTGTGCCGGCGACGTTTTCGCAAGACTCGGCGGGGAGGAGTTCGCTCTCCTGCTTCCCGGGCGCGACGCTGCCGCAGGAGCGCGTTTCGCCGAAACGCTTCGAGCCGACTTCGCGGAGGCCATGCTGGCGCGCACGGTGGACAAAGTCCGCGTAACGGTCAGCATCGGCATCGCTTCGACCCGCCATGCGACGAGCCTTGATCGTCTCCTCGGCATTGCCGACGAAGCGCTCTACCGGGCCAAGGCGAACGGGCGCAACCGCATCGAATGTGGGCCATGCTCGCAGAAAGTCGTGGCGGCGCCGGCCTACGGCACCGCCATCGCCTGCTAATCCTTGGCCAGATCGCGAGCGCAGTCTCGGTTACGAAACACCGCCTGCGCCGGCCCGGGTCAGCCCTCGTGGACCATGACGACGGTCGCCAGCGGCGGCAGCGTCAGGGAGATCGAATAGGGCCGCCCGTGCACCGACGGTTCCTCGGCCGTCTTGCCACCCATGTTGCCGACGTTCGAGCCGCCATAGATCTCCGCGTCGGTGTTGAGGCGCTCGGTCCATGTGCCCGGCTTCGACACGCCGACGCGGTAGCCGTGCCGTGGGATCGGCGTGAAGTTCGAGACGATCAGCACCTGCCGGCCCTCCCGGTCCTTGCGCAGGAAGGCGATGACGCTCTCCTCGACATTGGCGGTGTCGACCCATTCGAAGCCCGCCGGATCGCAGTCGAGCTGATGCAGCGCCGGGATCTCGCGATACATCGTGTTGAGATCGCGCACGAGGCGCTGGACACCGGCATGGTTCGGCTGTTCGAGGAGATGCCAGTCGAGCGACTGGTCGTGATTCCACTCCGCCGCCTGGCCGAACTCGCAGCCCATGAACAGGAGCTTCTTGCCCGGGTGGCTCCACATGAAGCCGTAATAGGCCCTCAGATTGGCGAATTTCTGCCACTCGTCGCCGGGCATCTTGCCGAGCAGCGAGCCCTTTCCGTAGACGACCTCGTCGTGCGAAAGCGGCAGGATGAAGTTTTCCGAATAGGCGTAGACCATCCCGAACGTCATGTGGTGATGGTGGTAGCGCCGGTTGACCGGGTCCTCCTGCATGTAATGCAGCGTGTCGTGCATCCAGCCCATGTTCCACTTGAAGTGGAATCCGAGACCGCCCGCATAGGTCGGCTTGGAGACGTCCGGGAAAGCCGTCGACTCCTCGGCATGGGTGGTCGCCCGGGGGAAATACTCGCCGATCCGCTCGTTGGCGTCCTTCAGGAAAGCGATTGCCTCGAGGTTCTCGCGCCCACCATGGATGTTGGGTTCCCATTCGCCCTGATTACGCGAATAGTCGAGATAGAGCATCGAGGCGACGGCATCGACGCGCAGGCCGTCGATATGGAACCGGTCGAGCCAGTACATGCCGTTGGCGACCAGGAAGTTCTTCACCTCTGGCCGGCCATAGTCGTAGATCAGCGTGTTCCAGTCCTTGTGGAAGCCGCGGCGCGGGTCGGGATGCTCGTAGATCGCCGTGCCGTCGAAGCGCACGAGGCCGTGGACGTCGGTCGGGAAGTGGCCCGGCACCCAGTCGAGCAGGACCCCGATTTCCGCTTGATGCAGCGCATCGACGAGGCGGGCGAAGCCTTCCGGCGAGCCCCAGCGCGACGACGGCGCAAAGAGGCCGATCGGCTGGTAGCCCCAGGAGCCGTAGAACGGGTGCTCGGAAACGGGGAGGAACTCGACATGGGTGAAGCCCATGTCCTTGACATAGGCGACGAGTTCACTCGCGAGATCGTCGTAATCGAGCACCGCATTGTCGGCGCCCCGGCGCCATGAGCCGAGATGCACCTCGTAGATCGAGATCGGTTTCTCGCGGTTCTGCCACTCGGCCGACTGTGAGCGGAACGCATCGTCCTGCCATTCGTGCTCGACCAGGCCATCGACGACCGAGGCAGTTGAGGGCGCCGTCTCCTGCAGGAAGCCGACCGGATCGGCTTTCAGCGGCTGGATGTTGCCGTCGGCCCCGATGACCTCGAACTTGTAGACCTCGCCGCGGCCGAGATGCGGCACGAACAGCTCCCAGACGCCGCATTCGTGACGCTTGCGCATCACCGAGCGGCGGCCGTCCCAGGAATTGAAGTGGCCGACCACCGAGACGCGGCGCGCATTGGGTGCCCAGACGGCGAAGGCGACGCCGGGCGTTCCGTCCATCGTCGCCGGATGGGCGCCGAGCTTTTCATAGAGGCGGTAGTGGCTGCCCTCGGCGATGAGATAGACGTCCTGGTCGCCGAGGATCGGGCCGAAACGGTAGGGATCCTCCTCGTCCCAGCCGGCGCCACCGCCATGGCTGTAGCGCATGCGGTAGGCTGACGTGCCATCGAGGCCGGCGACGTAGCCGGTGAAGAAACCCTCCGGCCCGAAGGGCTCGAGGGCCGCCAGCTCCTTGCCGGCGCCGTCGATCACCGTCGCCGAATGGGCGCCGGGACGATAGACCCGCACGATCGCGCCGCCTTCGACGCCGAACCGGCCGAGGACGGAGAACGGATCGCCATGGACGCCGCGGCCAATCTCCCAGGCTTGATTCTCGTCGGGGCGATGCTCGATGCCGGCAGGGGATGTGGCGGGTGTGGAGATCATTTCAGAACCTGTCGTTTCTCGAGGAGGGCGACGATGCCGCGCAGGGGAATCGACAACCAGGCGGGCCGCATGGCGGCCTCATAGCGAAGTTCGTAGAACGCCTTTTGCAGGACGAAGAGGTCGAGAAGCTGCCGCGTCGGCTCGTCGAGGGGGATGTGGGAGGCCTCGCTCCAATGCTGGAGGAACTGCTCCGTCACCTCGTCGCGCCAGCTCGTCGCCATCTCGCGCAGCCGCTCGCCCGTCGTCTCGTCGACGGGCCCGGCCCGATCCCGCGCAGCAAAGGCGGCATAGTCGAAGGACCGGACCATGCCGGCGACGTCGCGCAGCGGCGAGGTCTTGGCCCGACGTTCCTCCAGCGAGCGTCCGGGCTCGCCTTCGAAGTCGAGGATCACCACGTCGTTCTTGGCGACGAGGATCTGGCCGAGATGGTAGTCGCCATGGATGCGGGTGCGATGGGCGCTCACCTTCAGGCCGCCGAAGCGATCGAACCAGGTGAGGATGTCCTTCTCCGCCCCGAGCAGCCGCTCGACGTTCTCCAGCTCTTCCGACGGCAGGTTCGGCTTGGCCTTGGCGAGCACCGCCAAGGCGTCGCCGGCGTCGTTCTTCGCCTCCCCGACGATCGTCATGTAGCTCTCGTCGTCCAGCGGCTCGGGATCGAAGGCTGCATCGCCCGTCGTCGTCGCGAGTGCGGCATGCATCTCGCCGGTGCGCCGGCCGAGAACCTCGGCCGGGTCGATCTGGATCTGCAGCTTCGGCTCGCTCGACGCGCCGACTTCCAGGTTTTCGTCGGCCATCGGCGGCTGGGTGTAGGCATGGTCGCGCAGGTAGCGGGCCAGCGCCTCGACGATCACCGTCCAGGCATCACCCTGATTCTGCACCTGCTCGAAAAGCGCGGCGATGGCCGTGCGCGTCCCGTCTGGCCGCACCAGCTGGATCGAGCCATAGAGAGCGGGCGCCGCCTCGAAGTCGGTCTTTTCGGTCAGGAACCGGGTGACCTCGAGTTCCGGCTGAATGCCGTCGCGCAGCCGGCGGTAATATTTCAGGATCGCAACGGCGCCGATCAGCAGCGACGTGTTCGACTGCTCGCCCGAAAGAACGCGGATCGCGTCGGTATCGACCAGCAGCGCCTGGGCGAGACCTTCGCGCTCGGTGTCCGATGCCTCGACCACGAGCTGCCCGCCGGCGAGCTCGACGTTCACATTGGCGGCGATCAGCGCGATCATCACCTTGGCGAAGTCGGCGCTGCGGGTCCCGTCGATCAGCGCGCCGATGCGCGGACCCTGCCGGACCTTGGCGATCGTGTAGGGCAGGTCCGGATCCTGCGACGACAGATGCTGCTCGCCCCAGCGCACCGACAAAGGCAGGAGATAATTCTGCGCCCCATCGGCGGTTTCGACCGTCAACTCGGTCAACAGATGCCGCCGGCTGTCCGGGGTCGGCGGGCCGAGCACCGCGACGTCGCGCACGCGCGGCCGGGCCGCCTTGCCGGCAAACCAGCGCTGGTTTGCGACATAGCTCGGCAGGTCGGCTTTCAGCTCGGTCAGGTTCCGCCCGCCGATCGTCGCCTTCAGGTCGCCCTGCGCGACCAGGGTGGAAAACGCCGGCAGCGGCGTTGGAGCACTGCTGTAGCGCTGCTGCGCCGTGCCGCCATCGGCCAGGTCGAACCAGAAGAAGCCATAAGCCGGGAGTGTCAGCACATAGGGGGTCGTGCCGATCGGCGGAAAAGCGGAAAGGCCGAGCATCTCGATCGGTACGCAGCCGACATGGTCGGACAGATCGAGTTCCACCGCCTGGGCGGAGCCCGACAGATTGGCGACGCACAGCACCCGCTCGTCGGCATGTTCGCGTAGATAGACCAGGATCTTGCGGTTCGACGGCAGGAGGAAGTTGATCTCGCCGCGGCCGAAGGCTTCCTTGGTCCGGCGCACCTGGATCAGCCTGCGCATCCAGTTGAGCTGCGATGCCGGATTGTTCGACTGCGATTCGACGTTGACCGCCTGATAGCCGTAGACCGCGTCCTGGATCACCGGCAGATAAAGCCGCTGCGGATCGGCCCGCGAAAATCCGCCATTGCGGTCGGCCGACCACTGCATCGGGGTGCGCACGCCGTCCCGGTCGCCGAGATAGATGTTGTCGCCCATGCCGATCTCGTCGCCGTAATAGACGGTGGGCGTGCCGGGCATCGACATCAGGAGCGCGTTGAGCAGTTCGACCTTGCGCCGGTCGTTGCCCATCAGCGGCGCAAGCCGGCGCCGGATGCCGAGATTGATGCGGGCCCGCGTGTCGGCCGCATAGGTCGACCAGAGATAGTCGCGTTCCTCCTCGGTGACCATTTCCAGCGTCAGCTCGTCATGGTTGCGCAGGAAGATCGCCCACTGGCAGTTCTCGGGGATCTCCGGCGTCTGGCGCATGATGTCGGTGATCGGATGCCGGTCTTCCTGAGCGAGCGCCATGTACATGCGTGGCATCAGCGGGAAGTGGAACGCCATGTGGCATTCGTCGCCGTCGCCGAAATAAGGCCGCGTATCCTCCGGCCACTGGTTCGCCTCTGCCAGCAGCATCTTGCCCGGATAGTGCTTGTCGAGATCGGCGCGGATCGCCTTCAAGACGTCGTGGGTCTCGGGCAGGTTCTCGTTGTTGGTGCCCTCGCGTTCGACGAGATAGGGAATCGCGTCGAGCCTCAGCCCGTCGACGCCCTTGTCGAGCCAGAAATGCATGGTCGAGAGCACTTCCTCCATCACCTTCGGATTGTCGAAGTTGAGATCCGGCTGGTGCGAGAAGAAGCGGTGCCAGAAATACTGTCCGGCCACCGGGTCCCAGGTCCAGTTGGAGGTTTCGGTGTCGGTGAAGATGATGCGGGTGAGGTCGTAGCCCTTGTCGTCGTCGGCCCAGACGTAGAAATCGCGCTCGGGCGAGCCCTTCGCCGCCCGGCGGGCCGCCTGGAACCAGGGATGCTGGTCGGAAGTGTGATTGATGACCAGCTCGGTAATCACCCGCATGCCGCGCTTGTGCGCCTCTTCGATCAGCCGCTCGACGTCTTCGAGGTTGCCGTAGGACGGGTTGACCGAGCGATAGTCGGAGATGTCGTAGCCGTCGTCGCGCAGCGGCGATGGATAGAACGGCAGGAGCCAGATCGCCGTGACGCCGAGCTCCTGGATATAGTCGAGCCGCGACAGGAGGCCCGCGAAATCGCCGACACCGTCGCCGTTAGAATCGACGAAGGTCTTGACGTGCACCTGATAGATGATCGCGTCCTTGTACCAGTCCGGAGCATTGAGATCCGGCCCTGAGGACGTTTCGGGCGTGACGATGGTGGCAATCTCGTTCATGGAGCTGATGCGCTTTCGGCGTTCTTGGTTCTATCGCGTGAGCTTGAAGACGGCGTAGGGCCGATCCTGCGGATTCAGCCACCAATGCTGGATCTTGCCGGTCCAGTTCAGGATGTTGCCGCTCACCATGTCGGTCGCCTGGATCGTCCCGTCGTCGGGCAGGCCGAACTCCCAGAGCGGCACTTCGAAATGGCCGCCCTGATCGTGGTGCGGATCGAGGTTCACCATGAAGAGGAGATAGGAGGAGAGGTCCTTCGTCCGCTTGCCGAAATAGAGGACCTGCTCGTTCCAGAAATTGAAGAAGGCGAGCGATCGGAAATCCTTCATCGCCGCTTCGTCGTTGCGCAGCTTGTTGAAGAAGGCGATGTCCTCGCGAATGTTCCCTTCGGCGTGCCAGTCGAAGGCGCGGACCTCGTATTTCTCCGAATTGAGATATTCCTCCTTGCCCGGCACGGGCAGGAACTCGCAGAGCTCGAAGCCGGAATAGACGCCGTAATTGCCGGCGAGACCGGCTGCCAGCGCCAGCCGCGTGCGAAAGCCCGGGCGGCCGGAGGTCTGAAGATAGAGCGGGTTGATGTCCGGCGTGTTGACGAAGAAATTCGGCCGCATGTATTCGGCGCATTCCTCGGTCGTCAGCTCGGTCAGATATTCCGTCAGCTCACCCTTGGCGTTCCGCCAGGTGAAGTAGGAATAGGACTGGTTGTAGCCGACCTTGCCGAGCCGCTTCATCACCTTCGGCCGGGTGAAGGCCTCGGCGAGGAAGATGGCGCCGGGATCGACCTTGCGCACTTCCGCGATCATCCACTCCCAGAAGGGAAACGGCTTGGTGTGCGGATTGTCGACCCGGAAGATTCGGACCCCTTTGTCCAGCCAGAACAGGACGATGTCGCGCAATTCGTACCAGATCGAGGGCAGCGCGCCGCGATAGAAATGGACGTTGACGATGTCCTCGTATTTCTTCGGCGGATTCTCGGCGAACTTGATCGTCCCGTCCGGCCGCCAGTCGAACCATTCGGGATGCTGCTTGATCCAGGGATGGTCGGGCGAGCACTGGATGGCGAAGTCGATGGCGATCTCGAGCCCGTGCTTCTTCGATTCCTCGATCAGCCGGGCGAAATCCTGAAACGAGCCGAGCTCGGGATGGATCGCGTCGTGGCCGCCCTCCTTCGAGCCGATCGCATAGGGGCTGCCGGGATCGGTCTCGCTCGGCGTCAGCGTGTTGTTCTTGCCCTTGCGATTGGTCTTTCCGATCGGATGGATCGGCGGGAAATAGAGGACGTCGAAGCCCATCTCCTGGATGTCCGGCAGACGCGCGATGACGTCGTCAAAGGTGCCATGGCGGTTCGCGTCGCCAGATTGGGAGCGCGGAAAGATCTCGTACCACGCGGAAAAGGCTGCCCGTTCCCGATCGACCCACACCGGAATGGCGCCGGGATAGCGCGACAGATTGGTGCGCACCCCGGCCGCTTCGAGAAGAGCGATCGCCTCGTCCGACTGCATCAGCGCGTACTGCCCGTCGGCGTCGCGCTTTTCGGCGAGCTTGTCGAGCCTTTCGCCCAGCTTGGCGAGGCCGCGCTGATCCGCCTTGGAGCCGCGGCCCGATCCCGCCGCCGCCTTGACGAGTTCGCGGGCCTCGATCAGCTCCAGATCGGTCAGCTTGCCGGCGTCGCGCTTCTTCTTCGCCTCGTCGCGCCACGTCGCGTAGAGATCGCGCCAGGCGATGATCGAGTAGCGATAGGGCCCCGGCCGATCGAAGGTGACCGTGGCCGCCCAGCGATCGTTCTCGACGAACTCGAACTTCACCTCGGACCATTTCGACGGATCGACCTCGGCGGGGCCAAAGATCAACGCCGCGTCGATCTCGTCGTGACCGTCGCAGAAGATGTCGGCTTCGACCGTCAGCGGCTCGCCGACGAAACGCTTGACCGCAAAGCGGCCGCCGTCGACCTCGGGCTCGACACCTTCAATGGCAACGCGGTTCTCCGCGAGGGCCATGAGCAGCGCTTCGCTTTCGGGATTCCGAGCCTTCGCGGGTTTTTTCGGCTTCTTGGGCTGCAGATCGGCATCGGCCATGCACGAACCTTCTTCAGAGGTTTCGGGTCAGGTGAAGACCGCCATTCGAAACGCAAGCGGTCGCTGAGCACAGGGTTAAGGGATAGGCGGGCTGGATCGCATGTCCAGTCGCAACGCCCCAGCGCCGGGGAAGTTCAGGCCGAGGTGCGGAAAAAAGGATTGCCGAGCAGCCCTTGATATTGCTTCGCGATCCCTGGCGAAGGGCGTCGGACGGAAGCGAGGTCGGAGCCGCAGATTTTTACCGCACGGGCGAAGCGTGACGACCTTATTGGGCGCTTTCGCCGGCTTGCGGGCCTTTCGGCGGCGGCGCCTGGTCGAGCTTCGGCGCCAGTTGCCGCGGCCCGCCTTGATAGCGGTCGTAGATCCGTCTTCCAGCCGCATAGGTCGCGACGGTCGTCCGCTCGTCCCCGAGGATCATCAGGGCGAAGAGTTCCTCGGCCCGGGTCTCCACCCGCTCCATCCGCCGTCTGAGCGGCGCCGTCGCCCGGCTGTCGAGCACGACGAAATCGGCTTCGAGGCCCGGCGCCAGACGGCCCACCTTGCCATTGATGCCCATGGCTTCGGCATTGCCGGCGGTCAGCATGTGAAACGCCTCGAAAGCCGGCCATTTCTGGCCCTGCAGCGCCAGCACCTTGTAGCCTTCGGCCGCCGTCGTCAGCATGGAATAGGACGTGCCGCCGCCGATGTCGGTGGCGATGCCGGTCTTCAGGCCGAGCGCGCGAGACGCGGCGAGGTCGTAGAGCCCCGAGCCGAGAAACAGGTTCGACGTCGGGCAAAAAACTGCCGAGGCACCCTTCTCTGCGAGCACCTGCCGCTCTCGTTCGGAGAGATGGATGCAGTGGCCGAACAGCGCCCGAGGCCGCACGAGGCCGTAGCGCTCGTAGACGTCGGTATAGTCCTTCGACCAGGGGAACGCCTCGGCGACATAGGCGATCTCGGCGGCGTTCTCCGACAGATGCGTCTGGATCGGCAGGTCCGGATGCTCGGCGGCGAGCGCGGCCGTCGCCTCCAGTTGTGCCTCGCTGGAGGTCGGAGCGAAGCGCGGGGTGATCGCGACTTCCAGCCGCCCGCGCCCGTGCCAGGCGGCGATCAGCTCCTTCGACTGCTCGTAGCCGAGTTCGGCGGTGTCGAGCAGGCCCTCCGGCGCGTTGCGGTCCATCATCACCTTGCCGGCGATCATCCGCAGGCCCCGCCGCTCCGCCTCGGCGAAGAACGCCTCGGCGCTCACCGGATGGGTGGTGCAATAGACCGCCGCCGTGGTCGTACCGTTGGCCGCCAGCGTATCGAGGAGGAAGCGCGACGCCTCCCCCGCGACGGCGCTGTCTCCGTAGCGCAGCTCTTCGGGAAAGGTGTATTTCGCCAGCCACTCCATCAGCTCGGCACCGTAGGAGGCGATCACCTGCGTCTGCGGCAGGTGGAGATGCGGGTCGATGAAGCCCGGCAAGACGAGATGCGGCCGATGGTCGACGAGCGGCGTGCCGGGATCGAGCCGCCGGACGATGGCGGGCCCTTCACCGACCTCGACGATCACCCCGTCCCTGACGACGACGATACCATCCTCGATGAAGCGAACGGCCTCCGCCTCCCCCGCGACTGCCGGATCGGCGTCGAAGGAGAGGAGCCGTCCGCGAATCGCGATCGTGCCGGTTCTTGCTGTCATCGGCGCGAAGATAGCGCCGTCCGCCGCATTCTCACAGCCCCCTGCCGAGGCCCGGCGCCGCGCCATCGGCGAGCCAGCGGGCGAGGGTTTCGCGTTCGGCAGGTTCGAGGCCGGTGACGTTGCCGGGCGGCATGGCATGGCTGCGCACCGCTTGGCGCTCGATTAGCGCCGCGTAGTGGACGAGGTCATCCGAGGTCTCGAGCGGGATGTTCTTCGGCGGGTGGATCATGCCCGGCCAGAGCGGCTCCCTGGCATGGCACATGGAACAGCGCGACAGGACGATCGCCTCCGCCGCCTCGAAATGCGCCGAGTTGGCGAGGGCAACTTGCGGATCGCCGCGCCAATCGCGCTGCGTGGTCTCGGCGTCCGCCGTTCGCCAGCCCGGCGCGCCGGAAAGCGTGATGACGACGATGAAGCAGATGCCGGCGAGCGGCCAGCACCACCAGAGTTTTTCGCCCGTCGCATGCATCGTATTGAAGAAATGCCGGACGATGGCGCCGATCAGAAGCACCAGCCCGGCGATCGCCCAGTTCCACTCGGTCGCAAACGTCAGCGGATAATGGTTGGAGAGCATCAGGAAGATGACCGGCAGGGTCAGGTAGTTGTTGTGCAGCGAGCGCTGCTTGGCCGCCTTGCCGAGCGCCGGATCCGGGCTCTTCCCCGCCTTGAGGTCGGCGACGACGATCTTCTGGTTCGGAATGATCAGAAGGAAGACGTTGGCCGTCATGATCGTCGCGATCAAAGCGCCGGTGTGGAGCATCGCCCCGCGGCCGGAGAACACCTGGGCGAACAGATAGCTGGAGACGACGACATAGACGAAGAGGATGGCGAGCAGGGCCGTGTCGTTGTTCTTCAGGGGCGACTTGCAAAGTGCGTCGTAGACAACCCAGCCGAGCGCCAGACCGGCGATCCCGATGAGGCTGGCACCCCAGACCGGCAGGTCGGCGATCTCAGGATCGATCAGATAAAGATCGGCCTGGACGTAATAGAGGAGGAACAGCAGCGCTGCGCCGGAGAGCCAGGTGGAATAGCTCTCCCATTTGAACCAAGTCAGTTCGTCCGGCATCTCGGGCGGAGCGACGGTGTATTTCTGCATGTTGTAGAAACCACCGCCATGCACCTGCCAGGCTTCGCCCGAAACGCCCTCGGGCAGCTCCCGCCGGCGCCGGAGGCCAAGGTCGAGGGCGATGAAATAAAAGGACGAGCCGATCCAGGCCATGGCGGTGATCACATGGATCCACCGCACCGCGAACTGCAGCCATTCGGAGAGGTATGTCCACATGCGGGGTCGGATTCCTTGGGTGGGGACGGCGTTCGGGCAGGCACTGGGTGTTTATTTCAAGCAGGAAGCGCCGCGCCTCGGGAACCCCCCTCTGTCCTGCCGGACATCTCCCCCTCAAGGGGGGAGATCGGCAGCTTTGCCAGTCGCACCTTTATCCCAACGGCTGCTGCAGGTCCCGGCATTGAAGGTTGGTTGAAGCGCGTCCGCAGGTTCGATCTCCCCCCTTGAGGGGGAGATGCCCGGCAGGGCAGAGGGGGGTGCCTCTGCACGAACGCTGCAGAAGACCGGGGTGCACTGCCCCCTAGCCATTCGAGACTAAGCCAATCTGTCGACCGGCTTAGTCTCTCGGGAAAAGACCGACGCCTTAAGTCCCGCTTCTCAGCTCTGCACGCCCTCGACGTACCAGTCCATCTTCAACAGGTCGCCCTCGGGGACAACCTCGCCCTCGGGCACCTTGACCTCGCCGGACTGGTCCTTGATCGGGCCGGTGAAGACCTCGTAGGTGCCGGCCTTGGTCTCGTCGACGATCTTCTGGGCGGCTTCCTTCACGTCCTCGGGCATCTTGGCGTTGAATGGCGCCATCTCGACCTCGCCCTCCTTCATGCCGAGCCAAACGTTTTCCGCCTCCCAGGTGCCGTCGAGCAGCGCCTGGACGCGGCCGGTGTAATAGGGGCACCACTGGTCGACGATCGCCGTCATGTGGGCGTTCGGCGCGAAGCTCTCCATGTTCCAGGCCTGGCCGAAGGCGATGGCGCCGGCCTCTTCCGCGGCCTGCAGCGGCGCCGGGGAATCGGTGTGTTGGGTGATGACGTCGGCGCCCTGGGAGAGCAGCGCCCGGGTGGCGTCGGCTTCCTTGGCCGGATCGTACCAGGAGTTCACCCAGACGACCTGTGTCTTGAAGTCCGGATTGACCTTCTGGGCGGCCAGCTGAAAGGCGTTGATGCCCATCACGACTTCCGGAATCGGGAAGGAGGCGACATAGCCGGCCTTGCCTGACTTCGACATCTTGGCAGCGATGGTGCCGAGGACGGCGCGGCCCTGGTAGAACTTGGAATTATACAGGCCCATGTTCTCGTTGCCGCCGGTGGTGTAGCCGGTGGCGTGCTCGAACTTCACGTCCGGAAACTGCTTGGCCACCTTGATCGTCGGGTTCATGAAGCCGAAGGAGGTGGTGAAGACGATGTCGTTGCCGTCCTGGGCGAGCTGGCGGATGACGCGCTCGGCGTCCGGCCCCTCGGCGACGTTCTCGACATAGCTGGTCTCGACCTTGTCGCCGAGGTTCTTTTCCAGGCACTGACGCGCCTGGTCGTGGGCATAGGTCCAGCCATAGTCGCCGACCGGCCCGACATAGACGAAGGCCGCCTTGACCGTCTCCTTGCCGTCCTGGGCGAAGGCCGGCGCGACGGACGTCGCGGCGAAGCCGATGGCGGCGCCGGCGGCGAGAAGCTTGCGTCTCGAAAGTTCGAACATCGAATGTCTCCTGGTATGGTCTGGATCAGGCCGTCGCCCGGAAGGATTTTCCGAGACAGGCCGGGGCGTTGGCGCCGCCGCGCTTGGCGGCGGAGATGATCGCGAGGACGGCGATCGTCGCGACGTAGGGAAGCGCCGCGAGAACCTCGGGCGCGAACATGTTGAAGCCGGCGGCCTTGGCCTGCAGTTCCATGGTCATGACGAGGCCGAAGAGATAGGCGCCCGCGAGCATCCGCCCCGGCTTCCACGAGGCGAAGACGACAAGCGCGATGGCGATCCAGCCGCGCCCCGCCGTCAGTCGCTCGGCCCACATCGGGGTGAGGACGAGCGAGTAATAGCTGCCGGCGAGCCCGGCCATCGCCCCGCCGAAGAGGACGGCGAGATAGCGAACCTTGAGCACCGGATAGCCGATCGCATGGGCGGCGGTGTCGGATTCCCCGACCGCCCTGAGGATCAGCCCGGCCCGGGCCCGGTTGAGGAACCACCACACGGCGAAGGTGAGGAAAAGGCCGAAATAGACCAGCGGCGAGTGGCCGAAGACGAGGCGCAGGAGCGGCGAGGCCGTCAGCGCCTCGGGAAAGATCGGGCCAAGGGTCGGCGTGGTGATGCCGACGAAGGGCGCGCCGATCAGGGCCGAGACGCCGGTGCCGAAGATGGTGAGGGCGAGCCCCGTCGCCACCTGGTTGGCCATCAGCGTGAGGACCAGGACGGCGAAGATCGCCGCAGCCAGCGCCGCCGCGCCCATCGCCGCGAGCGCGCCGAGGACTGGCAGGCCGGTGGAGGTGGCGACGGCAAAGCCGGTGACGGCGCCGATCAGCATCATGCCCTCGACGCCGAGATTGAGGACGCCGGATTTTTCGACGACAAGTTCACCGAGCCCGGCGATGAGCAGCGGCGTTGCCGCGCCGGCCACCGTCATCAGGATGGCCACGAGAAGGTCGAGACTCATGCCGCCACCGCCTTTCCCTTGCCGCCAGCCGCCGTTTCGGCCTCGCTCTTGCTGGCCGGTGCGCCGAGAGGCGCCGCACGGCCGGAGACGAGGCGATACCGCACGAGGATGTCGGTCGCCAGCAGGAAGAACAGCATCATCGCCTGGAACACGCCGGTCGCCGCCGACGGCAGGCCGATCGTCGTCTGGGCGCTTTCGCCGCCGACATAGGTCAGCGCCAGGACGAGGGCCGCGAGGAGAATGCCGAGCGGGTTCAGCCGGCCGAGAAAGGCGACGATGATCGCCGTGTAGCCGTAGCCGGTGGGAAATTGCGGCACCATCTGGCCGAACGGGCCGGCGGCTTCCAGAATGCCGGCAAAGCCCGCGAGGCCGCCGCCGACGAGCATGGCGATCCACACCGTCGAGGCCGCGCCGAAGCCGCCGAAGGCCGCCGCCTTGGGGGCAAGGCCGACCACCTTCATCTGAAAGCCGGTGACCGTGCGCGCCATCAGCAGGAAAGCGGTCAGGGCGACGGCCGCCGCAAGCGGCACGCCGAGATGGATCAGCGTGCCGGGCACCACCATGGGCAGCGTCTGGTCGGACGAGAACATCGCGGTCTGGGGGAAGTTGAACCCCATCGGATCCTTCCACGGTCCGCGCATCAGGTAATAGAGGATCTGGATCGCGACGTAGTTGAGCATCAGGCTCGACAGGATCTCGTTGACCCCGAGCGCCGTCTTCAGCGCGGCCGGGATCGTCGCCCAGGCCATGCCGCCGAGAATTCCGGCGGCGAGCATCAGCGGCAGGATCCAGGAGCCGGTCATGTCGAGGGTCGCCAGCGCGACACCCGTCCCGGCGAGGCCGCCGAGAATGTACTGCCCCTCGGCGCCGATGTTCCAGACATTGGCCCTAAAGCCAATGGCGAGGCCGATCGCGATGATCGCCAGGGGCGCGGCCTTCACCAGGAGATCCTGCCAGCGATAGGGGTTGAACAGCGGCTTGACGAAGATCTCGAAGATCGCGCCCAGTCCGTCATGGCCGAGCAGGGTGAAGAGCACGGCGCCGACCAGCAGCGTCAGGGCCACGGCGATCACCGGCGCGGCCAGCATCATCACGCGGCTTTCCTGCCGCCGGGGCTCCAGCCGAAAAAGGCTCACAGGGCAGGCTCCGGCTGCTTCACACGGCCGGTGGCCGGGGCGCGTGCCTCCTCCGGCTCCGCGCCCTCGCCGGAACCATGGATGCCGCCCATCAAAAGCCCGACCCGCTCGATCGATATTCCCTTGACGTCCATCGGCTCCGACAGGCGCCCCTCGTTGATCACCGCCAGCCTGTCGCAGAGCTCCAGAAGCTCGTCGAGATCCTGGCTGACGACGACGACGGCCGCGCCTTTGGCGGCGAGATCGATCATCGCCTGGCGGATGAAGGAGGCGGCGCCCGCATCGACGCCCCAGGTCGGCTGGGAGACGACGAGGACGGCCGGGTTCTGCATGATCTCCCGGCCCATGACGAATTTCTGCAGGTTGCCGCCGGACAGGCTGCCCGCTGCGGCTCCCGGCCCGGTCGCCTTCACAGAGAAGGCGTCGATGACTTTCGCGGCATAGTCCCGCGCCGCCTTCGCCCGGATGACGCCGCCGGAGGCGAGCCCCATACGGCTGCGGGCGGACAGGATGGCGTTGTCGGCAAGCGACATGGCCGGCACGGCGGCATGGCCGTTGCGCTCCTCCGGCGAAGAGGCGAGCCCTGCCCGCCGCCGCGCTCCGACCGAAAGACGGGAGAGTTCCGCTCCGTCGAGGCGGATCGAACCCGAGACGCCTCGCTGGTTTTCGCCCGATACCACGGCCAGAAGCTCGTTCTGTCCATTGCCGGCGACACCGGCGATGCCGAAGATCTCGCCCGAGCGGACGGCGAAGGAGACCTCCTTCAGGCTGGTGCCGAAGGGCGGCTCGCCCGGCGCGGACAGCGAGGCGACGACGAAGCGGTCGTCGCCATAGGTGCAGTTCGACTTGTCGGAGAGATCCTTCAAACTGCCGCCGATCATCATCTCGGCCATGGACCGTGCCGACTCTTCCCCCGGATCGCAGGTCGCGACCACCTTGCCGCCGCGCATGATGGTGGCGGACTGGCAGAGGGCTTTGATCTCGTGCAGCTTGTGGGAGATGTAGAGGATCGAGCAGCCTTCCGAGGCAAGGCGCCGCAGCGTCGTAAACAGCTGCTCCACCTCCTGGGGCGTCAGCACCGAGGTCGGTTCGTCCATGATCAGCAGCTTCGGCTGCTGCAGCAGCGCCCGGACGATCTCGATGCGCTGGCGCTCGCCGACGGACAGGGTGTGGACGTGGCGGTAGGGATCGAGCGACAGGCCGTAGGTGTCCAGCACCTCGCGCACTCGCATTTCCAGTTCACGGCGCGGCGGCGGCTCGTCCATGCCGAGCGCGATGTTCTCCAGCACCGTCATCGCCTCGAACAGCGAGAAGTGCTGGAACACCATGCCGATGCCGAGCGCCCGGGCTTCCCGCGGCGAGGCGATCTGCACACGCTCGCCGTCGAAGACGATCTCGCCCTCGTCGGCCTGCTGCACCCCGTAGATGATCTTGACGAGGGTCGACTTGCCGGCGCCGTTCTCGCCGAGCAGCGCGTGGATCGCGCCAGCCGGGACTCCAAAGGAGACATGATCGTTCGCGACGACGCCGGGAAAGCGCTTGGAAATGCCCTTCAGCTCCAAACGTGGCGCCCTCGCCTTTACCACCATGGATTCCTGCCTCGCCTCAGCCTTCCGACCCGCCGGACTATGGCATCCGAGGACGCCCCCTGCCAAGCTTCACGGCAGGGATTATTCCTGATGTTTTAACAGGCATGTGGCGACCTCCGCGGCCGTCAGTGCCGCAATGACTTCCGGGCGCTTGTCGCGCAGCTCCGATCCGCCGATCGGCAGAGTCAATCGCGCGGCCTCGGCCTCGCGTCCTTCCTCGGCCAGGTGGCGGCGGAAGCGCTCGCGCTTGGTCGCCGAGCCGATCATGCCGACATAGGCGGCGTCGCTTCTAGCCAGCGCCGCGGCGGCGACGAGGAAATCCAGCGCGTGGTCGTGGGTCATCACGACATAAGCGGCGCCGGCCGGTGCCTCCTCGACGACGGCTTCGGGCATGGCGGCGGCAACACAGCGCACGGCTTCGGGCAATCCGGCGAGAGTCTCAGGCCGCGAATCGATCAAGCTGACGGCGAGCGGCAGCGGCGCGAGCGCGGCGGCCAGCGCCCGCCCGGTGTGGCCGGCACCGAAGATCATCACGGCAGGCAGCGTTTCGCGCTCGCGCTCAGCCTCTCTCGCAAGCTTTTCGAGCAGGACCGCATCGACGCGCCGAAACGACAGGTGAACCCTGCCGCCGCAGCACTGGCCGATCTCCGGCCCGAGGGGCACGTCGCTGGCCCCGACCGCCTCACCCGCCTCAATCATCCGGCGCGCCTTGTCGATCGCATCGAATTCCAGTCGTCCGCCGCCGATCGTGCCGGAGACGGCGTTTGCCTTGACGAGCATGCTCGCCCCGGCCTCGCGCGGGGTGGAGCCGAGGGCGGTCTCGACGGTGACGAGGATGGCGGGTTCGGCGTGCTTGGATGCGGCGCGGGCGGTGTCGTGGAGGGTGGTCACGCAGCTGGCCCCGAGTCGACGCCGAACCTGACGCGGCGGCCTTCTCGCCTGTCGGGCATCCGTGCCCCGCGGTACCCCCCTCTGTCCTGCCGGACATCTCCCGCACAAGGGGGGAGATCGATCTTGCGCCGACGCAGCGCTCTTCCTTCGATTGATGAGGCCTGCTGCAGAATCGGTTCCCATGGCTCGAACGGATATGAGGACGCACCGAACTGCCAAGCTGCCGATCTCCCCCCTTGTGGGGGAGATGTCCGGCAGGACAGAGGGGGGTGCCTCGCGGCCATCGGTTCAAGTTTCCGAAGCATCCAGCGCTCCAGGCTGCCACCCGCCCCGCACGGCTTCCACCGCCCACAGCACCCGCTCCGGCGTCGCCGGCGCGTCGAGCCGCGGGAACGCCTTTCCCTCCCCCGCAGCACACACCGCGTCGGTCAGCGCCGAGAACACCGAGATCGCCAGCATGAAGGGCGGCTCGCCGACGGCCTTGGACCGATAGACGGTCTCGGAGCGGTTCTCGCCCTTCTCCCAGATCCTGATGCGGAAGTCGTCCGGCCGGTCGTTGGCGGTGGGGATCTTGTAAGTGGAGGGGGCGTGGGTCTTCAGGCGGCCCTTGTCGTCCCACCAGAGCTCTTCCGTGGTCAGCCAGCCCATCCCCTGGATGAAGCCGCCCTCGATCTGGCCCATGTCGATCGCCGGATTGAGCGACTTGCCGACGTCATGGAGAATGTCGGCGCGCAGGAGCCGGTATTCGCCGGTCAGCGTGTCGATCACGACTTCCGAACAGGCCGCCCCATAGGCGAAGTAGTAGAACGGCCGGCCGCTCGCCGCCTCCCGGTCGTAAGTGATCTCGGGGGTGGCGTAGAAGCCCGTCGAGGACAAGGAGATGCGGGCGAGATAGGCCTCGCCGACGAGGTCGGAGAAACGCTTCTCCATGTTGCCGATCAAGACGCGGTTCGGCTGGAACACCACCTGGTCGCGCGGCACGTGATAGCGCTCTGCGGCAAAATCGATCAGCCGGTCCTTGATGGTGCGGGCGGCGTTCTGGGCCGCCATGCCGTTGAGGTCCGAACCCGAAGAGGCGGCCGTCGCCGAGGTGTTCGGCACCTTGGCCGTCGTCGTCGCGGTGATCTTCACCTTCTCGAGGTCGATCTGGAACTCCTCGGCGACGACCTGCGCCACCTTGACGAACAGCCCCTGCCCCATCTCGGTGCCGCCGTGGTTCAGATGCACCGAGCCGTCCTTGTAGACATGGACGAGGGCGCCGGCCTGGTTGAGATGGGTGGTGGTGAAGGAGATGCCGAATTTCACCGGCGTCAGGGCGAGACCCTTCTTGAGGATGGCGTTCCGGGAATTGAAGGCCTTCACCGCCTCGCGCCTCGCGCGGTAGTCGGACGAGGCTTCCAACTCGTCGACGATCTCGCCGATGACGCTATCGGTGACGGGCATGTGGTAGGGCGTGACGACGGGCTCTTCTCCGGCGCCGGGATAGAAGTTGCGCTTGCGCACGTCGAGCGGATCGAGCCCTGTGAGGAAGGCGATCTCGTCCATCGCCCGCTCGATGCCGACCATCCCCTGCGGCCCGCCGAAGCCGCGGAAGGCGGTGTTGGAGACCGTGTGAGTCTTCAGCCGACGGGAATGGATGCGCGCCGCCTTCAGGTCGTAGGCGTTGTCGGCGTGGAACATCGCCCGGTCGGCGATGGCGGCGGACAGATCGCGCGAATAGCCGCAGCGCACGAAATGGGAGAAATCGGCGGCGCGGATTGTCCCGTCTTCGCTAAAGCCGAGATCGTAGTCGATCCTGAGCTCGTGGCGCTTGCCGGTCATCTCCATGTCGTCGTCGCGGTCGAGCCGGCATTTCGCCGGCCGCCCGGTCTTGACCGCCACGAGAGCGGCGACGGCGGCAAACAGCGCCGGCTGGCTCTCCTTGCCGCCGAAGCCGCCGCCCATGCGCCTGAGCTCCACCGTCACCGCATGGTCGGGCCGGCCCAGCATCTTGGCGACGTTGTGCTGGACCTCCGAGGGATGCTGGGTGGAGGAGCGCACGAAGACGTCGCCGTCTTCCATCGGCGCGGCCGTGGCGATCTGGCCTTCGAGATAGAAATGATCCTGGCCGCCGATTTCGATCCGACCCTTCGCCCGCATCGGCGCCGCTTCCAGCGCTGCGGCCGCATCGCCGAGCCTCATCTCGTAAGCCGGCAAAAGATCCTCGCCGGCGGCATCGGCATGGGCGACCGCGTCGTCGATCGAGATCGCCGCCGGCAGGTCCTCATAGTCGACCACGGCAAGCTTCGCCGCAGAGCGGGCCGCGCGCTCGGTCTCGGCCGCCACGGCGAAGATCGGCTGGCCGACATATTGCACGACCGCCCCGTCCCCCGTCAGCGGCGGAAAGATCGGGTCGTCGCCGAAAACCGGCGAATAGTCGTTCTGGCCGGGAATGTCCTCGGCGGTGAGCACGGCGGCGACGCCCGGGGCGGCCCGCACCGCCGAAACGTCCAGCCGGACGATGCGCGCATGGGCGTGCGCCGACATGGCGATGAACACCTGCAGCGTGCCCGGCAGTTCCGGCTCGTCGTCGGCGTAGCGGGCGGCGCCGGTGACGTGCTTCATGCCGCTGTCATGGGCGATGGCCGCCGCGACGCCGCCCCTGATCTTCGCCTCGTGGGTCGGCGGCCGCTCGTTCAGTTCGGCAAGAGCCGGCTGGCCGGCGCCGGAACGGTCCTGGATGCGAGTCTCGTCCATCATGCCGCCCCGCCGATCGCCTGAAGGTCGAGCGCCTGCGGGCCGATGACGGCGATGCGGCCGGAGACGGCGCCCGCCTGTTCGAGCTGAAAGCGCTTCAACAGGTTCTGCGCCGTCTTCAGCCGGTATCCGCCGGTCGCCCGCATGTCCGTCAGCGGCGAGAAATCCCCCGCCATCGCGGCCATGGCGTCACCAGCCGCCGCCGCGTCGAACGGCCGGCCGACGAGCGCCGCCTCCGCCTCCCTGGCCCGCTTCGGGACGCCCGCCATGCCGCCGAAGGCGAGCCGTGCCTCGCGGACAACGTCGCCGTCGAAGGTCAGGCAGAAGGCGGCCATCACCGCCGAAATGTCGCTGTCGAAGCGCTTCGAGATCTTGTGGGCGAAGAAGCGCTGGTCGTCGCCGAGCCGCGGTACCTCGATGGCGGCGACGAACTCGCCTTTCGCCCGGTCCTGCCGGCCGTAGTCGATGAAGAAATCCTCCACCGGCAGGATGCGCAGATCGTCGCCCTTCCTCAGGAACAGCCGTGAGCCGAGCGCGATGAGACAGGGCGGCAGGTCGCCGATCGGCGAGCCGTTGGCGATGTTGCCGCCGATCGTCCCGGCATTGCGGATCTGCGCGCCGGCAAACCGCCTGAGCATCTCGCCGAGATCCGGATGGATCGATCCGAGAACCGCCTGGGCCGCCCGGTGGGTGACGGACGCGCCGAGATAGACCTTGTCCTGCCGCTCCTCGATCATCATCAGGTCGCGGACCTTGGACACGTCGATCAAGAGCGGCAGCTCGCGGTACTGCTTCGTCACCCAGAGCCCGACGTCGGTCGCCCCGGCAACGAGGATCGCCTCGGGATGGGCGGCATAGGTGTCGGCGAGATCGTCGACATTGGTCGGCGCGAACCAGCGACCACCGCCGGCCTCATAGGCAAAGATGCCCTCGCCTTCGAGCTCAGTGAGGCGTGTCGACAGCTCTGCATCCGCTTCGCCGGTGTCCGGCACGGGCTCTGCGGCGAGTTCCAGCCCCGCCTCGACGATCGGGCCGTAGCCGGTGCAGCGGCAGAGATTGCCGGAGATGACGTCCTTCACCGACTGGCGATCGGTGAGCGCGCCGGTGAGCCAAGCGGAATGCAGCTGCATGACGAAGCCGGGGGTGCAGAAGCCGCACTGGCTGGCATGGTTCTCGACCATCGCCACCTGCAGCGGCGTCGGCCCGTCCCGACCGAGATGCTCGATGGTCTCGACCGCCCGGCCGTTCATGGCGGGCAGAAACTGGATGCAGGAATTGACCGAGCGGCGGGCGATGCCGCCATCGCCGTCCGGCTCGCAGAGGAGCACCGTGCAGGCGCCGCAATCGCCCTCGGCGCAGCCCTCCTTGGTGCCGGTCAGTCGCTCGGGGCCACGCAGATAGTCGAGCAGCGTCGTCGTCGGGAGCGTATCCGACACCTCCCGCGTCTCGCCGTTGAGGACGAAGCGGATCGGCCGGCTCGCCGGGGTCGTCGCCTGCGCCATCAGCTGCCCCTGTAGGTCGAATAGGCGTAGGGGGAGACGAGCAGCGGCACGTGATAATGCGCCGGCTCGGCGATGCCGAAGCGGATCGGCACGACATCGAGAAATGCCGGCTCGGGCAGATCGACGCCGAGGCCACGGAAATATTCGGCGACGAAGAAGGTCAGCCCGTATTCGCCCGGCTGCATCTCCTGACCGGACAGCAGCGGCGTATCGACCCGCCCGTCCGAATTGGTGGTTACCGTCTTCAGCGGCTGCACCGCGCCATCGGCGAAACGCGCGAGCTCGATGCGGATGCCGGCGGCAGGCCGGCCCAGCATCGTGTCGAGGACATGTGTGGTGAGCCGCGCCGCATCCGGCATGAAGGCACCCTTTGAAATTTGACCATTCGGTCAGCAATTTGCACCGTAAAACGACACAGGCGCAAGCACAGACTCAGCATGGACTTGGCGGGCGAAATCCTGCCCCGGAAGGGCCGAGGCGAAGTCCCGGAGCCGGCGACGCGCCGCTAGCCCCCATTCAGCTTTGCTACGGCGACGGATCGACGATATTGCGAAAATCTTCGACCGCATCCATCAATGTCGTGGCAAGCCGCCGGGCCGCCTCGATCGACGGACCCGCGAGGGCGGGTTCGAAATTGTCGTAGTCGTGGGTCGCCCGGTGCCTGAACCGGCGCGATTCGTCGACATCCCTGGCGACGTCGGCCGGCAGGATCGCCGGCCTGACCCGAATGGCTGCAGGCGGCCGAGACCTCGTCCTCGACCTCGCTCCAGCGCGTATCGCTCATGGAACGACCACACCCTTGGCGCGCACCCGTCCAAGGAACGGCGCCGTCATCGTCCGCGCGTCGTGAATGTCCGCCGGGATCCGATGGAGGGCAGAGGTCTCCTCGACGAAATCCCAGGCCTCGGCCGACCGGTCCGCCGGAAAATCGACGAGAATGTCGAGATCGCTGTCGAAACGCATGGTCTTCGTCACATAGGATCCGAAGACGGTGAAGGTGCCGCCTTTTCCTCGGGCGTAGGCCGCGAGGGCGTCGACGACCGCCTCCGCCGCGCGCTCGCGGCGCGCCGCCTCGCTCGCCTTTCGCTCAGTGAGGGTAGTGACCTGCATGGCGACGAACCCGATGGTTTCGACCTGATGGCTTTGGCGCCATTTGCGCATTTCCGCAAGTTGCGGCCGAGGCTGTTCGAGACGTGGCACACCGCTTTGCCCGGCCAGCCGCCTATTCCTGCCGCCGCGGTCGGATCAGCCCCTCCTGCGCGACCGAGGCGATCAGCGTGCCGTCGAGGCCGTAGAGCGAGCCGCGGGTCAGGCCCCGGCCGCCGGAGGAGGACGGCGAATCCTGTGTGTAGAGCATCCAGTCGCAGACCCGCGCCGGGCGGTGAAACCACATGGCATGGTCGAGGCTCGCCGCCTGGACCCGCTCGTCGAAGACCGACAGGCCGTGGGCGAAGAGCGCCGTGTCGAGCAGCGTCATGTCGGAAAGATAGGCGAGGACGACGGTATTGGTCACCGGATCGTCGCCAATCTCGCCGCGGCAGCGCACCCAGACATGCTGATACGGGTCGAGCTTCCGGCCGGAAATGTAGTGGTCGAGCACGACGGGACGGAACTCGATCGCCCGCGGCCGCTTCCAATAGCGTTGAACGGCGCTCGGGGCGTTCTTCAGGATTTCCTCCAAGGCCTCGCCATGCGGCAGTTCGTCGGGCTTCGGGATGTCCGGCATGGTGATCTGATGCTCGAAGCCCTCCTCGTATCTCTGGAACGAGGCCGAAAGCGAGAAGATCGCCTCGCCGTGCTGCATCGCGACCACCCGGCGGGTGGTGAAGGAGCCGCCGTCGCGGATCCGGTCGACGGTGTAGACGATCGGCACCTTGGGATCGCCCGGCCGCAGGAAATAGGAATGCAGCGAGTGGCAGGTCCGCTCCTGCGGCACCGTGCGGATCGCCGCAGACAGGGCCTGGGCAATCACCTGGCCGCCGAACACCCGCTGCCAGCCGACATCCGGGCTGGTGCCGCGGAACAGGTCCTCTTCGAGTTTTTCGAGGTCGAGAACGGCCAGAAGCTGTTCAACGGGTTCGGTCATCCATAGATACTCCGTCGGGTTTCGCCATTCTCGTATAGCGTGCCCGGAGGCATGGCAAAGCCTCGCCCCATTGTCGGCCCGCAGCCGGCACGAGATCAAGCGTGAGAAACGAGACGACGATGAGCGACACTCCCTTCGAGACCCCCGCCGAGATGGTCGACGTCCTCGTCGCCGGCGCCGGCTATGTCGGCCTGACCACGGCCGTCGCGATCAAGCAGGCGGCGCCGCATCTTGCCGTCACCATCGTCGACGCCGCGCCCGCGGGCGTCTGGGAGCGGGACGGCCGCGCTTCGGCGATCGCCGCCGCCGCCGTCCGCATGCTCACCCAGCTGCAGATCTGGCGTGAGATCGAGGCCGAGGCCCAGCCGATCACCGAGATGATCGTCACCGATTCCAGGACCGGCGACGCCGTCCGCCCGGTCTTCCTCACCTTCGGCGGCGAGGCGCGCCCAGGCGAGCCCTTCGCCCACATGATGCCGAACGTCGCCCTCAACGGCGCGCTCAGACGACGGGCGGAAGAACTCGGGATCGCAATCCGCCAGGGCGTCGCCGTTTCGGGCATCTCCGAAAGCGTAGGCCATGTCGAGGTCCGGCTGTCCGATCGCAATGCGCTCGGCGCGCGGCTGCTCGTCGCCTGCGACGGCGTCAAGTCGGCGATCCGCGACATGGCCGGCATCCGAACCTTGCATTGGGACTACGGCCAGTCCGGCATCGTTACCACCGTCGCCCACGAGCGCCCGCACGAAGGCCGGGCCGAGGAGCATTTCCTGCCCTCCGGACCCTTCGCCATCCTGCCTTTGAAGGGCAACCGCTCCTCGCTGGTCTGGACCGAGCCGACCCGCGAGGCCGAGCGGCTGGTCGCCTCCGACGACATGGTCTTCGAGACCGAACTCGAACAGCGTTTCGGCCACAAGCTCGGCGCCCTCACCGTCGAAGGACCGAAGCGGGCCTTCCCGCTCGGGCTGACGCTCGCCCGGGAGTTCGTGCGGCCGCGCATCGCGCTCGCCGGCGACGCCGCCCACGGCATCCATCCGATCGCCGGCCAGGGCCTCAATCTCGGCTTCAAGGACGCCGCGGCGCTGGCAGAGACCGTCGTCGACGCCGAACGCCGCGGCCTCGACATCGGCGCCCTCGACGTCCTCGAGGGCTACCAGCGCTGGCGGCGCTTCGACACGCTGCAGATGGGCGTCACCACCGACGTGTTGAACCGCTTGTTCTCCAACGACAACACCGTCCTGCGCATGGCCCGCTCCTTCGGCCTGTCGCTGGTCGACCGGGCACCGGCGCTGAAGGACTTCTTCATCGGCCAGGCGGCGGGGCTGACCAAGGGACCGAGCCCGAGGTTGCTGAGGGGCGAGGCGATCTGAGCATGGCGGCACTACGACCGCTCCGCATAGCCGAAGCCCTCGACACCTCGTCATCCCGGGCTTGACCCGGGATCCATTCCTCAGCGGGTAAGCGCCGATCCGGTTCAGGATGGGCTCTCTGGTTGAATGCGGTTTGGCAGCTCGAAAGATTTGGAATGGATCCCGGGTCAAGCCCGGGATGACGAGGTTCTGACGCCTTTGCGCCTTCTTCAACTTAGAGCAACCAGGTGATCGGTTACGGACGAGTGCGACGATCTTGACCGGGTTCGATCAGCCCCCCGATCTTCCGGTCACGATGCCGACGCACATTTGGCTACGGACGCAGCGGTCCGGCCTCTCGAAGCGACCGCAAGCGTTTGGGACGCGCGCAAGACCGACGTGGCCCGCGAGCCGAAGAGCCCGCGAACCCCTGGCCATCCTTTGTCACATCACTGAGCCTTCTTCGCCACCTCGCACAAACCATCCTCGATCGACTGGAAAGCCTGGTCGCCCGGGATCGTGCGGATGATCTTGTAGTAGTCCCACTTTTCCTTGCTCTCGCCCGGGGTCTTGACCTGGGCGAGATACATGTCGTGGACCATCAGACCATCGGCGCGGACCTTGCCGTTGCGGGCGAAGGCATCCTCGATCGGCATCGTCTTCAGCTGCGCGATGACCTTTTTCGGATCGTCGGTTCCGGCCGCGTCCACGGCCTTCAGATATTGCAGCGCCGAGGAATACATGCCGGCCTGCACCATAGAGGGCTTCGAGCCGGTCTTCTCCTCGTATTTGGCGCTCCATTCCCGCGCCTTGGCGTCGAAGTCCCAGTAGAAGCCCGTGGTCAGCGTCAGCCCCTGCGCCGCGTCGAGGCCGAGCGCGTCGACGTCGGTGATGAAGAGCAGGAGCGATGCGAGCTTCTGGCCGCTCTGGACGATGCCGAATTCCTGCGCCTGCTTGACCGAGTTCTGGGTGTCGGTGCCGGCATTGGCAAGGCCGATCACCTGGGCGCCCGAACCTTGCGCCTGCAAGAGGAAGGACGAGAAGTCCGCCGTCGGGAACGGCGCGGCAACCTGGCCGACGACCTCGCCGCCATTCGCCTTCACGGCGTTGGCCGCGGTCTTTTCGAGATTGTGGCCGAAGGTGTAGTCGGCGGTGATGAAGTACCAGGACTTGTTGCCCTCCTTCACCATCGCCACCGCCGTCCCGTTGGCGAGAGCATCGGTGTCGTAGGTCCAGTGCAGCGCCGTCTCGGGGGCGCAGTTCTCGTTGGTCAGCGCGTTGGAGGCGCCGCCATTGTTGATGTAGGCGACGTTCTTCTCGGCGGTGATGCCCTGCAGCGCGATGCCGACGCCGGAGTTCGCCCCGCCAAGGATCAGGTCGACATTGTCCTGGTCGGCCCATTGCCGGGCGATGCTGGTGCCGATGTCCGACTTGTTCTGGTGATCGGCCGACAAAAGCTCAATCGGCTTGCCGCCCAACGTTCCGCCCATCTCGTCGATCGCCATCTGGACGGCGGCGACCGAGCCCTGACCGTCGAGCGATGAATAGGCGCCGGACATGTCAAGGATCATGCCGATCTTGACGGCGTCGTTGCTGATGCCGCCCCCGTCCTGAGCGCTGGCCGCACCTGCCAGCGCCGTCGCGGCGCCGGCCAGAAGAACCGTTTTCAGAAATTTCATGCTGCTTTCCTCCCAAGAAAACCCTTTGGGCTGTCTGACGACCGGTCGCCGCTCACATTCACGCTTTGCGCGGATTGAAGCGTCGAGCACGCCCCGATGCCCGGCGCCATAGTGACCGGCTCCTGCCGCCAGGGCAAATCGGTCGATCCGAGGCCTTCGATGCCAGCGATCTCCTCGCCGGCCGGGCGCAGGATCTTCACCGCGCCGCACAGATCGCGAAGTCGCTGAGGGACGAAGGGGCAGCGTGGTTACAGGGAAGTCGCTCAGGGTGCCTTGTTCATCCGGCCTTGGCGTCGAGGGAGCAGACCGAACGCCGAACGCCCCCCACAGTCGGCGAACTGAGCTCACATTCGGCGCATGAAGGGCCGCGCGTGAAGGGCTCAGGCGGAGCCGCCACGCCGTGGCTCCTGGCATCGCCCGGGAAAATAAACTGCCTACCCGCCTTGCGCTGGCCACAATCAGCGGTCATATAAGTCCCATCGATCTTGCTTGTAAAATTTCGGTTCCGCGCCAGCCGCTTCGGCATCAGGTGCCTCAGGGCATCCCTATCGGACAGAGGCGCACCGACTGATCTTCTCTTCAAAATCGAAAAGCCAAGGAATGGGCACTCGGTCCACTCCACATCACTATGTCGATACGAAGGAGATCGTCATGCCCGTCGGAACCGTTAAGTTCTTCAATACTCAAAAGGGCTTCGGCTTCATTGCTCCGGAAGGCGGCGCGACGGACGTTTTCGTCCACGCCACTGCCGTCGAGCGCGCTGGCCTCGGCACCATCGTCGAGGGCCAGAAGCTGCAGTTCGAAGTGGTCACCGACCGCCGCACCGGCCGTTCCTCGGCCGACAATCTGCAGGCAGTCTGAGCCATTCACTCTGGAGCGCTGACCACGGATGTACTGGCAGCGCGCGTGAGTGACGAAGGAAGGTCGGGTCCGCCCGGCCTTTTTTATTGTCTGCCGGCCGGCGCACGTCGCTCATGCGACGCGTCGAGAGCCTGAAAAACCACTGGGGCTGCGGCTGTTCGAAAGCCGCCTGACGCCCTATGTTCATGGCTGCGGCCGGCTCACGAGAAAGCGAGACGATCATGAACGAGAAAGTCCTTGCACGGGCCGAACGAGTTTTCGGCGCGCCGGCGGATCGCCATGAAAAAGGGTCGGCAATGACCCTCATCCAGCAGGAATCGGACGCGACCCGGGAGAAATCGGCGCGGCTGAAGGCCCTGCGGATCGCCCAGGAGGCGGACGAGACTCCCGTCGCAGCACCGGCCAAGCGCGAGCCGAAAAAGAAGATCAAGCGCGGTCGCACCTGACGGGCCAGACTGCCGCACTCCGAATTGACATCGCCACCGGACGGAACGGTCGCTCCGCGGTTTTGGACGACCGTTCGCAGACACGCCTCGTAGCCGCCGCCGTGGCCCGCGAGCCTTGCCGGACGTCTCTGCAGCTCCTCGCGGCAGTCATCGGCCGTCGGCGATCATCGCCTTCCGCTCCATCCAGCCGAATTCGCTCCCGTCCTCATGCGATCGATGAAACGATCGTGAAAACGGTGGAGCTTCCCTCATCGTCGCCGATCATGGCCGAACGAGCGGTTTGCGCATGCGACCGCCTTCGACGCTGCCACCGGCCCGGACGGACAGCCGCGGGTGCGGCTGGATGCTCCCTCGGCGGCGTCGCTCCGACGGAGCTGGAGTAGTCCCCCTCTCTCGCACGAATCTTCCCCGCATCTCCGTCCACCGGGAAATTTGTTTCCCTCAGCGACCCGACAAGGCAATCACCATCGGTGATCGCGAGCCCGTTCCGGCCTATCTAGAACATCACCTGACTGGCAGGCCCGGCGGTTGCGATCGCGACGGGCGCTGTAGCGGGCGACTTTGGCGCGACAGCGCGTGTTGCGCATTCATCGCGGCACCGCGTGAGCGCCCCTGATACGAGACGGAGACGAATGATGGCGAAGGACCACCGGGCGGGATCGAAGGTTCGCGGCGACAAGCTGCCGGCAATCCTGATGGCAAGCCATCTCCTCGAAGGCGACACGGTCTTCCTCGGCGACAGCGGCTGGACGATGGATCCGACCGCCGCGAAAATCGCCCACGACGCAGAGACCGCCGCCGTGATGGAGGCCGAGGGTAAGGCGGCCGCGGCCGCGAACACCGTCATCGATCCCTATCTCGTGCCCGTCGACCTCACCGACCATGGCCTGCCCGTCGCCCGGCATTTTCGTGACGCCATGCGCCAGAAGGGCCCCTCGATCCATCCCGACATGGGCAAGCAGGCCGAGTTCACGCCGCTCGACTGAGCCGGGTTCGATGCCGGCCGCGCTGGCCCGACGGCGCGGCGAACGCCGAAGACAGACGACAAAGGACGCTTGAATGTACCGCTACGACGAATTCGACGAACGTTTCGTGCGCGAACGCGTCGCCCAGTTCCGCGGCCAGGTGGAGCGCCGCCTCGACGGCTCCCTGTCCGAGGACGAGTTCAAGCCGCTGCGCCTGAAGAACGGCCTCTACCTCCAGCTCCACGCCTACATGCTGCGCATCGCCGTGCCCTACGGCACGCTGAACTCGCGGCAGCTGCGCATGCTTGCCCATATCGCCGAGACCTACGACAAGGGCTACGGCCACTTCACCACGCGCCAGAACCTGCAGTTCAACTGGCCGAAGCTGAAGGACGTGCCGGACATTCTCGGCCTCCTCGCCGACGTCGAGATGCACTGCATCCAGACCTCCGGCAACTGCATCCGCAACGTCACGAGCGACCAGTTCGCCGGCGTCGCCAAGGACGAGGTCGAGGATCCGCGGCCGACGGCCGAGCTGATCCGCCAGTGGTCGAGCCTTCATCCGGAATTCGTCTGGCTGCCGAGGAAGTTCAAGATCGCCGTCACCGGCGCCGAGCACGACCGCGCGGCGATCAAGGTCCACGACATCGGCCTGAAGCTGAAGCGCAACGATCAAGGCGAAGTCGGCTACGAGGTCATCGTCGGCGGCGGCCTCGGCCGCACCCCGATGATCGGCAAGGTGGTGCGGGAGTTCCTGCCGAAGGACGAGCTGCTCGCCTATCTCGAAGCGGTCATGCGGGTCTACAACTCGGAAGGCCGGCGCGACAACAAGTTCAAGGCGCGGGTGAAGATTCTCGTCCACGAGACCGGCGAGGAGGAGTTCCGCGCCCGGGTCGAGGAGGAATATGCCAAGCTCGACGGGCCGACGATCAATGCGCCGGAGGAAGAGGTCGAGCGGATCGCCGCCTATTTCGCGGCCCCGACCTATGAGGACCTGCCGGAGACGTCGCAGGTGCTGGAACAGGCGCGGGCGATCGATCCCGAGCTCGACCGCTTCGTCGCGCAGAATTCCTTCGAGCACAAGCAACCGGGCTACATCGCGCTGACCATCGCGCTGAAGGAGATCGGCGCGGTGCCCGGCGACATGAGCGCCGACCAGATGCGCGCCTTCGCGGACATCGCCGAGAAATATTCCTTCGACGAGTTCCGCGTCACTCACTCGCAGAACCTCGTTCTGCCGCATGTGAGGAAGGATGACCTCCCGGCCGTGCATGCAGCGCTCAAGGCGGCGGGCCTCGCCTCGGCCAATGCCGGTCTGATCACCGACATCATCGCCTGCCCGGGCCTCGACTACTGTGCGCTGGCGACGGCGAAGTCGATCCCGATCGCCCAGGCGATCGCCAAGACCTTCGCCGATCAGGAGCGCCAGAAGGCGATCGGCGAGCTGCCGATCAAGATCTCCGGCTGCATCAATGCCTGCGGCCATCACCATGTCGGCGCGATCGGCATTCTCGGCCTCGAAAAGGGCGGCCGCGAAAACTACCAGATCACCGTCGGCGGCGACGCGACCGAGCATGCCAGTCTGGGCGAGCGGCTCGGCCCCGGCATCGACGCCGAGGACGTGCCGGCGGCGATCGAGGCGATCGTCGAGACTTATCTCGCGGAGAAGACCGGCGAGGAAAGCTTCATCGAGACCGTGCGCCGCACCGGGGCGGAGCCCTTCAAGGCGGGCTTCGCGGCCTTCATCGAAAGCCGGACGGCGCAGCACGAGGCGGCCGAATAATGACGCTGATCACAGAAGCCGGCGCGGTCGAGGATCGCTTCACCCGCGCCGACACGATCGAGGCGGCGCTCGCCGTGGAGGGCCCGGTGCTGATCCCGTTGGCGATCGCCGATGAATTCGCCACCGCCCGGCCGGATACCGAGTTCGGCGTCTCCCTCCCCGGGTCGGCGCCGATCGAGGACGTGAAGCCGCATCTCGCCAAGGCTTCGCTCGTCGCCGTCGAGTTTCCGGCCTTTGCCGACGGCCGCGGCTTCTCTTTGGTGAAGAAGATCGTGCGCGAGGGTTTTTCGGGGACGCTGCGCGCCTCCGGCCCGCTGATCGCCGACGAGTTCGCCGATGCGCTGGCCTGCGGCTTCACCGAGGTGGAATTGCCGGAGACCATGGCAAACCGGCAGCCGGTACAGCAGTGGATGGCCGCCAAGGACACGATGAGCGAGCACTACCAGAGCGGTTACGGACGCGGCCCGAGCATCCTTCAAAAGCGCCTCGCCGCACGGAAAGGAGCATGACCATGATCCAGGATCCGAACCTTCTCGCCGAGACGCTGAACGCCGAATTCGCCGCCCTCTCCCCGCTCGACCGGCTGAAGAGCCTGCGCGAGAAGGTGAAGGGACGCATCGTCTTCACCACCAGCCTCGGCCTCGAAGACCAGATGCTCACCCATCTGATCTTCTCGAATGCCATCAAGATCGAGGTCGTCACCCTCGATACCGGCCGGCTGTTCCCCGAGACCTACGATCTCTGGCGGGAGACGGAGGAAAAATACGGCAAGCGCATCCACGCCAAATATCCGAAGTCGGAGGCGCTCGAAAACCTCATCGAGGAACAGGGGATCGACGGCTTCTACTACGCCAAGGAGTTCAGGCTGAACTGCTGCGGCGTCAGGAAGGTCGAGCCGCTCGGCCGGGCGCTCGAAGGTGCTGCAGCGTGGGTTACGGGATTGCGCGGCGACCAGTCGCAGAACCGGCTCGGCATGGCCTTTGCCAGCTACGAGACCCAGAAGAAGCTGATCAAGGCGAACCCGCTCCTCGACCTCTCGCGCGAGAAGATCGCCCATTTCAACGACGATCACCACGTGCCGATCAACGCGCTGCACGCCAAGGGCTTTCTGTCGATCGGCTGCGCCCCCTGCACCCGGGCGATCCAGCCCGGCGAGCCGGAGCGTGCCGGCCGCTGGTGGTGGGAGGACGACACCAAGCGCGAATGCGGCCTGCACGTGCCGGATCGCACGGCGGTGGCGGAGGGCGCGGGGATCTGAGGCTGAGGCATGCGGCAGCCCTCGTCCTTCGAGGCCGCCTCCGGCGGCACCTCAGGATGAGGGGGCGACGGTGCGGCGCGCTGGCTAGCGGCTCGTTCGAAACTCCGAGGCCGGAAGTTCCGAAAGGGCAGAAAGCGGACCGAACGACGAGCGGACCTGCATAGTGCTGATCTGAGTTCTTTGAGCGGACGCAGTCTCGGCGCGGCATCCCAGTAGCCCCTCATCCTGAGGTGCGAGCGCAGCGAGCCTCGAAGGGCGAGGGGCGCTCGGCACCAACCGGTCCAGCGTAATGCCACTCAAGGCAGCCAAGTCCTGCCCGCGAAAGCTCCCTCGCCCTTCGAGGCTCCCCCGGCCTGGCCGGGCTCGCACCTCAGGATGAGGGAGCTTTCACTCCGCCGACGCATTTCACGACCGGGAACGAGCCGCCCGCGAAACCCTGACTGACAGACGACACTCCCCTCTGCGGCCCCACTGCCGCCGCCCGAAACGAAAAGGCTTCGACCATGAAGCACATGACCCATCTGCAGCGGCTCGAGGCCGAGTCGATCTTCATCATCCGCGAGGCGGCGGCGAGCGCCGAGAATCCGGTGATGCTGTATTCGATCGGCAAGGATTCGGCCGTCATGCTGCATCTCGCGATGAAGGCCTTCAAGCCGGGCAAGCCGCCCTTCCCGCTCTTGCACGTCGACACGACCTGGAAGTTCCGGGAGATGATCGAATTCCGCGACCGGCGGGCGAAGGAGCTCGGTCTCGATCTGATCGTCCACACCAATCAGGAGGGCGTCAGGGCCGGGATCAACCCGTTCGCCTCCGGTTCGCGCGTCCACACCGACGTGATGAAGACCGAGGCGCTGAAGCAGGCGCTCGACAAGTACAAGTTCGACATGGCCTTCGGCGGTGCGCGGCGCGACGAGGAGAAGAGCCGCGCCAAGGAGCGGGTCTTCTCGCTGCGCACACCGGAGCACCGCTGGGACGCCAAGAACCAACGGCCGGAGCCCTGGCGCCTGTTCAACACCCGCAAGAAGAAGGGCGAGAGCTTCCGCGTCTTCCCGCTGTCGAACTGGACCGAGCAGGACGTCTGGCACTACATCGCCATCGAGAACATTCCCGTCGTGCCGCTCTATTTCGCCGCGCCGCGCCCGATCATCCGGCGCGACGGTGCGCTGATCATGAAGGACGACGACCGCATGGAGCTGAAGCCCGGCGAGAGCGTCGAGACGATGATGGTGCGCTTCCGCACCCTCGGCTGCTATCCGCTGACCGGCGCTGTGGAATCTTCCGCCGCATCGCTCGACGACATCATCGGGGAAATGCGCTCCTCGCGCGTTTCCGAACGTCAGGGTCGGGTGATCGACCAGGATTCCGGCGCCTCGATGGAAGAGAAGAAGCAGGAAGGCTATTTCTGATGACGAGCCCCATCACCGCCCGCCGCCTTCCCGACGAAGCCGACCTCGCCCAGGGCTCGATCCCTGCTGCGCTCGAGGACGAGACCTTCGCCGGCCCGGCGCCGGACAGCGCGACCGACGGCGAAGTGATCGATCCGCAAGGCGCGATGAAGCCGCTCGTCTCGCCCGCGGCCTCGCTCCTGCGCTTCATCACCTGCGGCTCCGTCGACGACGGCAAGTCGACGCTGATCGGGCGCCTCTTGTTCGAGACCAACTCGGTCTTCGACGACCAGATGGAAGCGCTGAAGCGCGATACCAAGAAATTCGGCACCACCGGCGAGGATCTCGACTTCGCGCTGCTCGTCGACGGCCTGTCGGCGGAGCGCGAACAGGGCATCACCATCGACGTCGCCTATCGCTACTTCTCGACCGGCAATCGCGCCTTCATCATCGCCGACACGCCGGGTCACGAGCAATATACCCGCAACATGGCGACCGGCGCCTCCCAGGCGGAGCTGGCGATCATCCTGGTCGACGCCAGAAAAGGGATCCTGTCGCAGACCCGGCGGCACTCCTTCATCACCTCGCTGGTCGGCATCAAGTCGGTGATCGTCGCGATCAACAAGATGGATCTCGTCGATTACTCCGAGGCGCGCTTCGAGGAGATCAAGCGCGGCTACCAGGCGATCCTGCCGACGCTCGGCTTCACCGACGTGACCTTCGTGCCGGTCTCGGCGAAGGCCGGCGACAACATCGTGGCGCCTTCGCCGAATACGCCTTGGTATCGCGGCGAGACCCTGCTCGAACGGCTCGAAACCGTCGAGCCGGAGACTTTCGACGCCGGCGCCGAGCCGTTCCGGCTGCCGGTGCAGTGGGTGAACCGGCCGAATCTCGACTTCAGAGGCTTCTCCGGCTCGATCGTCGGCGGCAAGGTCGCCAGGGGTGACGCGATCGTCGCCCTTCCCTCGGGCGGACGCAGCCGCGTCAAGGGTGTCTTCGGCCCGGATGGCGAGGTGGCAAGCGCCGAGGCGGGCGAGGCGGTGACGATCACCCTTACCGACGAGATCGACGTCTCGCGCGGCGACGTGATCACCGCCGCAAATGCGCCGACCGGCGTTTCGCGGAGCTTTTCCGGCGACCTCCTGTGGATGGCGAACCGGCCGCTGATCAAGGGTGGGCGGATGATCGTCAAGATCGGCAGCGCCCAAACGCCGGCGACGCTGTCCTCGCTCGACGGCGCGATCGACATCCATTCCTACGAGACGAGGCCCGCCGACGCCCTGACGATGAACGAGATCGGCCGCGTCAAGCTGACGGCCGAGCGGCCGGTGGTGGCTCTGCCCTATGGCGAGAATCGCGATCTCGGCGCCTTCATCCTGATCGATCCGGTGTCGAACGAAACGGTGGCGCTCGGCGTGGTGCGGACGGTCGGCGAGCCCGAAGCCGTGGCGCCGGAAGGCCATGCCGAGAACCGCTCCGGCCTTGCCCGGCTGGCCGATCTCTGGCTCGGCGAGGCGGCTCGCGGCGGCGCAGAGCACCGGGCCGAACACCGGCAGGCGAAGATCAGAGCCCGGATCGCCGGGTCCGTTCTGGTCGGCTTCCTGGCGCTGATCTTCCAGATGCCGCTCCTTCTGGTGCCGGTGCTGGCGCTGCTGGACTTCCTGCTGCGGCCCTTCCTCGCGGTCGCCTTCGGCGCCGACCGCCTGCCGGAGGAGCGCAAGCTCGACCCGACCGTCGTCGACGAGGGAGGCGGCATATGACGGCCTGCTGCGCCGAGGCTACCGACGGCGCGGAAGAGGCCGGCTTTCGCCCGATCGGCGGCGATCGACGCCGCTATCGGCCGGCGAAGCCGGTGATGGAACTCCTGCAGCTCGCCGCGGCGGTGCTCGTCTGCGCCGCCGTGATCTGCGGCTTCATCGGCTGAGCGACATCCGCGCTCCGGCGGACTTCCTCGGCCCAGCCGGGCGCAGCTGCGGCGCCGCCGCGCCTTGCCGCCCGTCCCGCGTTCGGCCATAGGCTGCGCCCATGTGCGACATCGTCCTCATCGGCGGCGGCCACGCCCATCTCTTCGTCCTCGAAGCCTTTGCGAAGAAGCCTCTGGACGGCGCGCGGCTGACGCTGGTCGCGAAAGAAGCCTTTGCGCCCTATTCCGGCATGCTGCCCGGCCGTGTCTCGGGCCAGTATCCGATCGACTCCGGCGAGATCGACCTCGAACGTCTCGCCAAGCGAGCCGGTGCGCGCTTCGTGCATGGGGAGGCGACGGCGATCGACAGGCAGCGGCGCGAGATCCGCGTCAAAGATAATTCCCCGGTTGCCTATTCGCTGCTCTCCCTCGACCTCGGCATCGTCCCGGACGTCTCGGCGATCGAGGGCGCCGCGAGCCACTGCCTGATCGTCAAGCCGATCTCGACGTTTCGGGAGAAATTGGACCGGCTTCTCGCCGATCTTCGCAGCGGTCGCATCGTGAACCTCGCCGTCGTTGGCGGCGGGCCGGCGGGCTTCGAGCTCGCTCATGCCTTGCGAAAGCGCGCCGACGCCGAAGGGCGGATCCCCGGAGATGGCGGGTCCGTCGCAATCACCCTGATCGCCGGCAACGGCCTGCTTGCCGGCCTGCCCGGGCGTGGACGCCGGCTGGCGCGCAATGCGCTCGCCGAGGCGAGGATCGACCTCGTCGAAGGCCGGCGGGCCGCGCGGATCGAGGAGCGAGCCGTGGTTCTGGACGATGGTCGCCTCGTTCCGGCCGACGCGGCGCTGGTGACGACGGCGGCCGCCGCGCCGAAGTTGTTGCGGCGATCCGGCCTCGGCATCGACGAAGCCGGCTTTCTCGAAGTCCGCCCGACACTCCAGGCAAAGGACGACGACACGCTCTTCGCCGCCGGCGACTGCGTCACCCTGATCGGCCAGGAGCGGCCGAAGGCTGGTGTCTTCGCGGTTCGGCAAGGGCCGGTGCTCGCCGAAAACCTTCGCCGAGCCGCCCTCGCCCGCCCGCTACGCCGGTATCGGGCGCAGACCGCCTATCTCATGCTGCTTGCGCTTGCGAGCGGCGAGGCGATCGCCGTTCGAAACGGCATCGCGCTCCAGTCGCGGTTTTTTCTTCGGCTGAAGGACTGGATCGATCGGCGGTTCGTCGCTCGCTTCGACAGGCTTTGATATCGACTGGCAAGGGCGCCGAAACGTCCGCCCATCGGACACGGCCCGCCATCGTCGCCCGCCGGGATCGACGGGCCGGATGCCGGGTTCGGCGCCGGTCGTCGTCTCCGGCCGGCCGGGTCACAGCCCATGGGGCCAGCACGGCGATTGGCCTGTCGAGCCGGACGGGCGAAGCGCCCCCAGGAACGGCCCCGCGATGTCGGTGGGTGGTCAGCGCGTCGCCAGGACGCTCGCGGTATTGGCGACGGAGAGGGCCGGCGAGACGACGCCTGAGAAGGCGTCGAGGGCCTGCTTGACCGGGACGAATGGGGCGGTCGCGACATAGACCATGTCGCCGTCGTGGATGCGGAAGTCCTGGGCGTTAAGGAGGCCGGACGGCTGGCGCAGGTCGAAGCGGTAGATCACCGGGATCTCGCCGGCAAGGCGGGTGGCGTCCTCGCCCGGCCCGGCGCGGGTGAAGGCCTGGCCCTCGTAGCGGGCGACCATCTCCGCCCCCGGCTCGCGCCTGAGCACGAAGACGCCCTTCGGATTGGCGAGGGTGGGGTTGAGACCGCCGACCTGGGCGAGCGCCTCGGCCAGCGACATCTCGTAGCCCTGCAGCGGCAGCTGGTCGCTCTTGCCGGTCGCGCCGAGCGCCACGTAGGTGCGCGGCTGGCGGGTCAGAAGCACGACGTCGCCGGGGCGCACATAGACGTCCTCGGTCGGATCGTTGGCGAGTTCGGAGAACGGCATCTGCACCGTCCGCCCGCCGCGGGTGAGCGACACGGCGGTCTCGTAGATCGGCGTCTTCGGCCCGCCGACCCGGGCGATCAGGTCGAGCAGCTTCAACCCGGAGGCCGGGATCGGCACCGAGGCGCCGGTGACCGCATCGCCGGTCACCGTCACCGTCGTCGAATTGCCCTGCGCCACGGCGACGACGGCCTGCGGCTCGATGGCGCGATCTCGCAGGGCGGCGACGATGCGTTGCTCGACGGCCGAGGCGGTCGAGCCGGCGACGCGGACGCGGCCGGCATAGGGAATGGTGATCGAGCCGTCGCGGGCGACCTGCTGCTCGGGCAGACGCACCGAGGACGAGCCCTGGCCGCCGGCATTGAGCGAGGAGAACAGCCCGCCGACGCCGGCCTCGAACAGCGTCACCTGGACGACGTCGCCGACGCCGATGCCGGTGTCGGAGGGCAGCGACTGGCTGGCGATGCCGCGAAAGCTCGGCCGCGGCTCTTCCTGCTGATAGGCGAGGACGGTGTCGTCGACCGGGACCAGCAGATAGCCGTTGCGCCACTGCACCGCCGTCTCGTCGACATTGCCGACGAAGGCACCCGCCGTCGGCCCCGCCGCCGGCAGCGCCGCGCAGCCCGACAGGAGCCCCGCCGCCAGCGCCGCCAGAACCACCCGCGCCCCGCCGCGCCGATGCGGCCTCGCCCGCCCGGCCACCCCGCCCAGCGCCGCCGTCGAGGAGTTCACTTGCGTCGTCGCCATCTTCGAATGCCTCTCTATGCCCGTCGTCACAATGCCGGTCGTCACCAACTGGGGGCCGGTCTCGAGCCGCACTCCCCTTCCCGCGCGTCGAAGCAGCGGGGTTGCGACGGACACCGAACCGGCCATCGGCACCCTCCTTCGTTCCTTCGATCTCCCGCAAAACCGGGATCTCGTCGGCGCCGGAGAGTGTCGGCGGCCGGCAGACCACGGCACCCTTCTGCCACAGCCTGAAGCGCCGAGGGTAAACGCAGGCCTTTGTCACCCCCTCAGATCCCCGGTTTGACGAGCTCCTGTTGGTTTCCTGCAACAGTCGCGTCGCGGCCCATTTCCGGGTATGTTCAGTGAATGTCGTCCAGGTCGCAGCGGGCTGGCCGCGCCATCACAAAAACGGCACAAGCGCTGCATATGCGCCTTCGGGGACGGCTTGGCATGGTCCTTGCCGTCGAAGCGCTTGCGGACAGCGCCTTGGAACCGGTATCGGAAAGAACTCGGCGCCGCCATGCACGGCTCGCCCCGCTGTCTGCGGAAGTGTCGTTGGTGTGACGAGGTGGTCCTGAGAGGCAGACCGATGACAGTTGCAACGGAAACGAACGATAGGCGCAATGCCACCGCTCGCCTCGCCAGATATGGCGATGGGTTGCGCGATTTCCTGTCGAGATTGGCGACGCAGTGGCGGGTGATCAGGGCCCTGATGATCCGCGACATGATGGCCCGCTATGGTCGCGAGAACATCGGTTTCCTGTGGTTGATCGGCGAGCCCGTGCTGTTGATCGGCGGGATCATCATCCTCTGGTCGGTCATGAAGGGCTCGGTGACCCACGGGGTCTCGGTGATCGCCTTCGCGCTGACCGGCTATTCCATGCTGACGATCTGGCGGCACATCGTCAGCCGCGGCACGAATGCTCTGAAACTGAGCACCGGCCTGCTTTTTCATCAGAATGTGCGCGTGCTCGACACGATCCTCGCCCAAATCCTGATGGAGTCGATTTCGACGTTCCTGTCGTTCCTGTTCTGCTACCTGCTTCTCTATCTCTTCGGTTTCGTCGAACTCGTCCACGACCCGCTGCTGATGGTTTTGGCATGGGTGCTGATGACGCTGTTTTCCGGTGGCTTCGCGTTGTGTCTCGGCGGCCTCGTCGAAATGTCCAAGCCTATCGAACGGATGATTCAGCCGGTCATGTACTTCATGCTGCCTCTCACCGGCGCCTTCTACATGGTCGACTGGATGCCGCAACGCGTCCGCGACTTCCTCCTGCTGTTCCCCATGGTACATGCTCAGGAGATGTTCCGGGCCGGCTTCATGGGCCCACGGCTCACCTACTACTACGATGGCTGGTATCTTTTCGTTTGTGGCATCATCGCATTCTGGCTCGGGCTGGCTTTCATCAAGCATGCCGAGCGCAATCTCCATGTCGCTTAGGGTGCGGATGTCTTCTTTCCTGACACGCAAGGGCAAATCGCGGAAACCCGCTTCGGCGGAGACGACCGCCAAGTCGCGGGCGCGTGAACTGCCGAAACCCTCGCCGCGATCGGCCAAGGCGCCGCGTGAGCCTGCTTCCGATCCGCTCGGCAAGTCCGGCAGGAGCCTGTCGACGACGGTTCGAACCGCCCCGCAGGGCCGGCCGAGCGACGATCGCAACGGCCCCCTCGCGCGTGTCGGGAAAGCGCTCAACGCCCCCCTCGTCAGCGTCAAGAACGTCTTCGACAAGATCGAGGCCCTGGAGTTCCAGGCCCTGCATCGGCGTCGCACACCCGGCGACGGCCCGGCGGGCGACGGTCGACGGCGCGACCCCGTCCTGAAGAACGGCCGGGAACCGTCAGTCGGCGCTCCGAGGCGCGATCCCCGGCAGGACCCGCAACTGGCCGACGCGCCCACGCTCGGGCCTGCCGACCGTCTACCCGAGGTCGCGGCGCCGGTCGCCAGGACCGCGCCGGGCGACTACGTCTCGCCGCGGCCGCTCGCAGATCCCTCGAAGCGCTCTCCGGCGACGGAGCACCATGCGCTCGAGCCGGGAACCGTCGGCACCGTGCGGCGGCTGGACGAGCCCATCGCCAAGACCGGCGGCGGCCGCAAGCCGCCCTGGCTGTTTCTGGCCTTCGTCGTTCTGCCGACCCTGGTCACCGGGATCTATCTCGGCTTCTTCGCCGCCGACCGCTACACCTCCGAGGCGAGCTACGTCATTCGCAAGGGCGGCTCTCCCCTGACGGCGGGTGCTGCTCTGCCGGGGCTGGGACGCTCCGACGATTCCAGCGAAGCGATCGTCGTCTTCTTCCAGTCGCGCGATGCGACCGATCACCTGGCCGAGGACGTCGACCTCAAAGCCAAGCTGATGCATCCGTCGGCGGATGTGATGAGCGGCTATCCCGGCATCTTCTACGACGAGACCAAGGAGGGTCTGTACGAGGCGATGCGCGACGCCATCGAGGTCCGCATCGACGCCGACACCGGCATCTCGAGGCTCGAGGTCACCGCCTTCACCCCCCAGGACGCCCAGGAACTGGCCACCGCCCTCCTCAAGGAGGCCGAAATCCTGATCAACCGGCTGAACGACCGGGCGACCAACGATGCCATCGCCTTTGCCAAGAACATCGTCGCCGAGGACGAAGATCGCGTCCGGGACATTCAGAATCGCATGACGGACTTCCGCAATACGGAAAAGATCCTCGATCCCTCCGTCCAGTCCACGTCACAGATCGAGCTGATGACCGCGCTCACCCAGCAGATGACCGGCATCGACACCGAGATCGCCCAATTGAAGGCGTCGGCCCCGAAGAATCCCCGCCTCAGAAGTCTCGGGGAGCAGCGCCAGGCATTGCAGGATCAGATCCAGCAGATCCGTCTCGGTCTTGCGGGCGCGGACTCCTCCCTGGCATCGAAGATGTCGAGCTACGAACGGCTGAACCTGGAGCGCGATCTCGCCATCCAGGCTCTGACCCATGCCTATGCGACCTTCGAGGAAGCCCGCCAGGACGCCTTTGCCAACCGGCTCTACCTGCAGACCATCGCCGCGCCCAATCTCCCAGACCGGCCGTCCTTCCCCACCCCCCTGTTCTGGACCGCGGTCGTCGCAGCCGTCGGATTCGCCCTGTACAGGATCGCCAGAACGGTGACGAAGGAAACGATGGAACACGCGGCATGACCATCCTCGCCAAGCCAGTCGCGATCGCGAGAGCGGCCAGCCGGGCACTCGACAAGACCGCCACGACCAAGGGCGCGTCCGCGGCTACGCCACGGGTCAAACCGCTCGAGGACGAGCGGACCGTCCGCCCCGCCGCGCCGGTCGCGCGCCGGGCGCCGGGCGGGCGGGCCGTGATCGTCGACAATCTGATCAAGACCTATGACGGCGAGGCGGGCAAGGTTCGCGTCCTGGACGGCATCAGTTTCGACATCGGCCCCGGCGAAAAGATCGCGGTGCTGGGGAAGAACGGCGCCGGCAAGTCGACCCTCGTGAAGCTGATCGGCGGTGTCGAGCAACCGACGAGCGGCGTCGTGCATCGCGGCCTCAGCATGTCCTGGCCGCTCTCCTTCGGCGGCGGCGGCATCGCCAACACCATGAGCGGGCTCGACAACACCCGCTTCATCGCGCGGATCTACAATCGACCGATCGACGAGACGATCGACTTCGTCGCCGACTTCGCCGAACTCGGCAAGTATCTGCGTTATCCCGTGCAGACATATTCGTCCGGGATGCGCATGCGTCTTGCTTTCGCCCTGTCGATGGCGATCGATTTCGAGTGCTACCTGATCGACGAGGTCCTCGGCGTCGGCGACCAGCGATTTCAGAAGAAGTGCCGCGATGCCTTGTTCGGCAAGATCGACAATTCGGCGATGATCCTCGTCAGCCACCACCGCCAGACGATCCTCGAATACTGTACCAAGGCCCTCGTCCTGAAGCGCGGACGCAGCCGGCTTTTCGACGACGTCGAATTTGCCCTCGATCTCTATTCCACTCTCTAGGGTCCACATCCTATCGGCCCGCTGACAGCGCCGGGACGGGACGGACCTTCACGTCGACACTCCACGAGCCGGGCATCGGGTCCAGCGCGAAAGGCTTCTCCATGACGCTCTTCCTCGATCTCACGCGGATCTCGTCGCGGCTCCTTCGAGGGGCTCCGACGGGAATCGATCGGGTCGAGTACGCCTATGCGGAGGAGCTGGTGCTGAACGAGCGCTATGGCCCGGTCGTGCCGATCATCACGACACCGCTCGCCGTCGGCGCCATTCCCGTTCCCACCATGCGCGACCACCTGAAGAAGATCGAGGCGGGCTGGCTGCGCGACCGGGTGAGCGCGGCCGACGATCCGTTCTACATGGAACTCAAACAGGTCATCGAGACGCCGAGCGAGGCGGGCCAGACCGGCGCGACGCGGCTGAGGCGCCAGACCCGCCGCCAGGCGGCTGCCAAGACGCTGCAGTTTCCCTTTCGCCAGATCGCCGCCGCACCCGGCCTGTTGCGACGCACCCTGACGGAGACACGCCAGACGCGGCGGTGCTATTTCCATGCATCGCATACCCAGCTCGACAAGCCGGGTCGCTTCGCCTGGCTCGGGACCAACGGGATGCCCTCGGTCTTTCTGATCCACGACGCCATTCCCGTCGACTATCCCGAATTCTGCTCTCCAGGCTCGGCGGAGCGCCACCATCGGCGGCTGAAGACGGTCTCCGATCGCGCCGATCTGGTCATCGTCAATTCCGCCGCCACCGAGACGGCGGTCGCCCGCTACATGAATCAGGAAGGCTGGCGCGTGCCGAAGACGGAGGTCGTCCACCTCGGCGTCGACCGGTGGTTCACGCCGGCGACGATCGACACCTCGCCGACCCCGCAGACCCCCTATTTCGTCTGCGTCGGCACGATCGAGCCGCGCAAGAACCTGATCTTCCTCATGAACGTCTGGCGCGGCGTGGTCGAGCGGCTCGGCCGCCAGGCTCCCAAGCTCGTCCTCGTCGGCCGCCGAGGCTGGGAGAACGAGAACATCGTCGACGTCCTGGAGCGATCGCGCGAAATCGGCGGGCATCTCGTCGAAGTCGCCGACTTGTCCGACCTCGGACTTTCGGCCCTGATCAAGGGCGCCCGCGCGCTCTTGGCGCCGTCCCTGGTGGAAGGATTCAGCCTGCCGGTCGCCGAGGCGCTCGCCCTCGGAACGCCGGTGGTCGCCTCCGACATCGCCGTACACCGCGAGATCGCGGATGACCGGGCGCTGCTCGTCGGCACCCTCGACGGAAATTCCTGGGTCGACGCCATCGCCGCGATCTGTCCGCCGGACAGCGCGCTGAGGGCCGAATGGGCCGGCCGGGCGTCGGGCTACATGCCGATGACCTGGGGGCGCCACGTCGAACGCACGATGGCGGCGATCGATGCCGTGCGAACGGAGCGGACGTGAAAATTGCGAGCCATCTGCGAAGCACTCCTCGACCCGGCCCATTGCCGGCGCTCCCGGCAGGGCGGTCCTTCGACCGTTCCCACGGCAATTGTCTTGCCTGCCAAAACCCCTTAAGCGGTATGGCCTCTCCCCGATGACATCCCCACCTGATCGCGGAACTCCCATGTCAGCACCGGTTTTGATCGAGGGCCGCAACCTCGCCCTCAAGGACGGCACGGGAATCGCCTCCTACGCCCGCAACCTGACCGAGACGCTGCGCAGTCTCGGCTACGAGCTCGATCTCCTGTTCGACACGGAATTCCGGCTCAGCCGGGATCGCGCCGATTCGAACGAGATCCGGCTTTACGACATGTCGCTGCGCCAGGGATCGCGGATCGGCCGCATGCAGCGCTACCGGCGGGCGTTCCGCTATGTGACCGTTCCGCCGATGGCCCTCGAGGCGCGGGAGGTGGCTGAGACCAACCTGATCGCCGATCGCAGCGTCTTTCCGGGGCTGCATGGTTTCGGCCGGCGCATGGCGATCGAGATGCTGTTTCTGCGGGCCGATCAGCATCTCTTGCGCTACGGCCGGAGGCTGACGGTCAAGCCGTTGCGCCAGCCGCGCCTGTTCCATGCCACCCATCCCGCCGCGATCGAGATCAAGGGCTGCCCGAACGTCTACACGGTCCACGATCTCGTTCCGCTTCGGCTGCCGCACATGACGCTCGACAACAAGCGGGCATTTCACAAGACCCTGAGTACGCTGGCCGAAAGCGCCGACAAGATCCTCACCGTCTCGGAAAATTCGCGGCGCGATTTCCTGCATTACTTCAAGGTCGACGAAAGCCGGGTCGTCAACACCTATCAGGCGGTTTCGCTGCCGGCCGAATATCTCCAGCGTTCGACCGAGGAGAAGACCCGCGAGGTCAACGCCTTCGGTCTGACGCCGCAGAAATATTTCGTCTTCGTCGGCGCGCTGGAGCCCAAGAAGAATCTCGAGCGGCTGCTCGACGCCTATCTCGCCGCCGGGTCCGACCATCAGTTGGTGATCGTCGGCAAGCTCGGTTGGGGATTCGAGACCATCCTCGAAAAGCTGAAGCGGATTTCGGACCGCCCTCCGGTCATGCCGGACGGCTCGCCGTCGCCGCTCGGCGAGCGGATCATCCATCTGTCCTACCTGCCCTTCACCCAGGTTCTCTGCCTGATCGAGAATGCCAGGGCCCTGTTGTTCCCCTCGCTCTACGAAGGGTTCGGGCTGCCGGCCCTCGAAGCCATGCTGCTGGGCACCCCGGTCGTCTCGGCGAATACCAGCTCGCTGCCGGAAGTCATCGGCGAAGCCGGCCTCCTGGTCGATCCGTACGATCCGGTCGCGATCACCCGGGCGATCCGGAGCATCGACCACGACGCCGACCTCAGGGCCGAGCTGAAGCGCCGCGGTCCGGAGCAGGCGGCGCTGTTTTCTCCGGAGCGCTTCACCGAACGCATGAAGGCGATCTATGACGACTTGACGTGAGGCAGCCGGGTGGTGCTTCCCTGTCTGCGCATCGTCGCCGACGAAGCGGCGGCACGATGCGCTTCGCCTTCGAGGAGCGGACGAATTCTCTGCGACGGCCGGCGGGGCCGCAATCCTGCCGGATTGACGCCGCACCCCGTGGGTGCGGCGGACTGCGGGTCGACGCGGCGAAGCCGGCAGGCCCGACGCGAGCGGGCGGGCCGCGGCGCGAGTGCCGAATTGACCTATCGTCAGGACGCGAAATAGCGTTCAGTCCGCTGCATGATGTGTTGAAAGGTTGAGGCGTGTCTGCGCTCACGGCATTCGAGGATCTGAAGACGAAAGCAGCGGGTCGGCCAGGGACGCGCAGGCGCTCGCTGCGGCGCTATTTCAGCCTCGGTCGAATCCTCTTCTATCTCATCGTCCTCGTGCCCTTGTGCCTGTCGATCCTCTATTACGGCTTCGTTGCGTCCGACCGCTACGTCTCGGAAAGCCGGTTTCTGGTCCGCAGCGCATCCACCCAGGACGTCAGCGGGCTTTCCTCCATCCTTCGAACCTTCGGCATCAGCCGGGCCGACGACGACAGCTACGCGGTGCAGAGTTACATTCTCTCCCGCGATGCGCTCCGGGATCTGATGAAGACGCTGCCGATGGAGACCATTCTCAATCGCGACGGCATCGACACGCTTTCGAAGTGCTACATGCCCTGGTCGAGCCACGACTTCGAGAATCTCTACCAATGCTACATCGATCGCGTCTCGGCCGTTCGTGAGGAGACGACCGGCATCAGCAGGCTCGAGGTCGATCTCTTCACGCCCGAGGATTCCAAGCGCGTCGCGGACGCGCTGCTGGAACTCGGCGAGAGCCTCGCCAATCGGATGAATCGCCGGGCCGAGGCCGACGCCGTCTCCAACGCCAAGGAATTCATGTCGCAGGCCGAGGCGCGGCTGGTGGAGGCCAGCAGGAACCTCACCGAATTCCGCAACCAGGAGAACATGCTGGACATCCAGGGCGGGGCGGCGCCGACATCGAGCGTCATCGCCGGATTGACCGCGGAGCTCGCCGGAACCCAGGCGGAGATCCAGCAGCAGATGCGGGTGTCGCCGGGCAATCCCGGGCTCGCCTCCCTGAAGACGAAGGCCCAGGTGCTCGAGGAGCAGATCGTCTTGGAACGCGCCAAGCTGACGGGAACGGGCGACGCTCTTTCCAATCAGATTTCCAACTTCGAAGATCTCACCCTTCGCAAGCAGATCGCCGATCAGGCGCTGTCGATCGCCTCCAAGGCGATCGATCAGGCGCGGCTCGAAGCCAAGCGGCAGCGGATCTACATCGAGACCGTCGTGACACCCAACCTGCCGGACCAGGCGACGCAGCCGAGAAGGCTTCGAATCATCGTCACGGTCCTCGTCGTTTCGCTGATGTTCTTCGTTTCGATCTGGATGATCATGATCGGCGGGCGCGAACATCTCAACCGCAACGATGCATGAACACTCTTCGCCACACGGCCTGGTACACGGACCGCCCCGACGCGAACCCAGATCCGAGCCCTACCCGATCATCCTCCGATACCGATGGGCAAGGGTGCCGGGGCGTCCCGTGTCCGTCGAACACGGCGCTCGCAGGCAAACTGCCTCGGCGGCCCTGCCCGGGTCGTGCCGCGCGACCCGGGCAAGGTCGCCGGGTTTGCAGGACATGCTGTCTCACGAGTTCGGCCGAAGAGAAGCGCCAACACGGGCCCGTTCGGAAATGGCGAGACGATCGCGCGGGAAGCACCCCCGCAACTCGTCCGGTCGAGCGAGAACCGGCAGCAGACGGCACCTGGCTCGAATAGTCGAATACTTGTTCCCGGCCCGGCCACGACTTCGACGGTCCATTCGCACCTGCGAAATCCGCCAGATCCTGCGCGGCTTCAGTTAGCCCCGCCGAAACATGGGCTTGCGCCCTACGCCCCGGTCGCGGGCGCGCCCGCTGCATTCACGGTTTGCAATGTTGCGGTGCGAAAAGTGAGCGTGGCATTCCTCCTGGACCCGTGCTACACTTTGCCTTAATGCGGGTCGTCCTGCCCCTGATATCAGTCTCGTCGTTTCGAATTGCTTGCGTCACCATCCAAAATTCGCCGCAAATTCGGGGTCACACAGGACAATCATGGGAGTGGCGATCAACTTCCGTAACGTCATTGACGGATCGCACAAGTATGTTGCGATCTTGCATCGACGAGCGTAAATCATCGCCACGGCCCTTAGATCGGGGAATCTGGGGGCGACGTCGGCGACGTAGTTCGGCTATCGCACGAATGAGCGAGCGCGTTTTGGCTTGGCGTGCGTCGGTAACCGGAAGCTAGGAGGCGCTGCAAAGTATGGCGACGAAACGCATCCTGTTCATTGGCGCACCATTTGGCCAGTTTTTCCGCGAACTTGCCGAAACGCTCGAGCGACAGGGTGCAGAGGTTTATCGCGTCATTCTCGATGGCGGGGACTGGGCCGAGACCCCGGCCCGCAACCGCATTCCTCTCAAGCGCTCGATGAGCTGGGCCCGCTTCCTGCGCGAAGTGATCGCGACGCGGGACATCCAGACGATCGTCACCTACAACGACACCCTGCCCCGCAACCGCATCGCCCTCACCGTCGCCAAGCGTCTCGGCCTGACCCGGCTCGTCCTCGAGAACGGCTATCTGAGGCCGCACCACGTCACGCTGGCGCAGAATGGTGTCAACGGCAACAGCGAACTGAGCTGCGACCCGGCGGTCATCAGCGTATCGCCGGAGCCGCCGGCGAAATGCCAGGAATTTCCGGTGCACATGCGCCCGCACGTGCTCAACACGATGCGCCATTTCTTCTGGAGCATCCTGCTCAAGCCGGTGCTGCCGTACAACTCGAAATATTACGGCGATTCGATCGCCCGTCAGGGCATCGGCTACCTCGGCGAGTACAGCTGGCGCATGTGGCACGACGAAAGCGCCAAGCTGGCGAGGATCGACGAACACAAGGCGAAGCCGGGATCGCGCCTCTATCTCGTGCTGATGCAGAAGCCGGGCGACGGTCAGATCCGCTATCACTCCCCCTTCGGCACCAACACCCGTTTTCTCGAAGAGGTGCTGAAGTCCTTCGCCGAAAACGCGCCGGACGATGCCTTTCTCGTCGTCAAGCAGCATCCCCTCGACTACGGCATCGAATGTCTGCAGCAGACCTTCGAGAAGCTCGCTGCAAAACTGAAGATCGAGGGGCGCGCCGTCTACATGCGCAAGGCCGGCATCGCCGGGCTGATGGAGCGGACCGATTGCCTCGTCACGATCAACTCGACTGGCGGCCTGCAGGCCGTGATGGGCGGCATTCCGGTCAAGTGTCTCGGCAAGGCCGTCTATGACGTCGCCGGGCTCACCTTCCAGGGATCGCTGGCGGAGTTCTGGTCGAACGCCGAGAAGCCTGATCCGGCGATGGTGCGGGCCTATCGCAGCTATCTCTTGTCGACCTGCCAGCTGAATGGTGGGTTTCACACGCCCGAGGCGCGCGACATTCTCCTGCCCGTGATGGCATCGCGGATGTTGGAGGTGACGAAGCCGAGCACGGCCGGACGCTTCGTTGCCGCTCCCGCCAGCGACGAGGACGAGGTCGAGTACTTCGCCGGCGAGGGCCTCGTCCCGGCGGAGTGATCGCCGCGGCAGGATATGTCGCGCGCCGGGTTTTTTCGCCGACCATTCCCTGCCCCATCGAGAGCCTCGAGCCGCGCCAGCGCGGCCCGGCTTCAGCCGAACATCCGGGCGAAATGCGACAGGGGCGGGCGCGCCCTTCGCGCACCCGCCCCTTCACGGTGGTCTCGATTTTCATCGGGCCTTGCGGATTGCCGCGGCCCGTTCCCCTCAGCCCTGCAGCAACGGCTTGACCGAGGGCAGATCGGCGAGCGGCGTCTGCGGCCGCGGGCCGATCTGCTGGATGATGTGGCTCGCCGCGGCATTGCCGATCCGCGCGCAGGCTTCGAGGCCGAGGCCTGCGGTGAAGCCACGCAGGAAGCCGGCGGCGAAGAGATCGCCCGCCCCGGTCGTGTCTACCAGTTTGGCGACGGTTTCGGTCGGAACGTCGATGCGCTCGTCGCCCTTGACGACCCGGCATCCCTTCTCCGAACGCGTGATGACCGCGAACTGCGAAGCGTCCTTGGCGAGTTGCGCCGAGGCGACCTCGAAGTCTTCGGTCTCATAGAGCGCCAGCGCCTCGGCCTCGTTGGCAAAGACGATGCCGACCGTGCCGGAGCGCAGGAGATCGAGGAATTCCGCCCGGTAGCGATGGACGCAGAACGAGTCCGACAGGGTCATCGCCATGGAGCGGCCGTTGGCCTTGGCGATTTCCGCGGCCTTGACGATCGCTTCCTTGGCGCGCGGCGGATCCCAGAGATAGCCTTCGAAATAGGTGACCTTGGCGGCCTTGACGATGTCCTCGTCGATGTCCTCCGGGCCAAGCTCGACGCAGGCGCCGAGATAGGTGCTCATCGAACGCTCGCCGTCGGGCGTGACGACGACCATGCAGCGGGCCGTCGGGGGATGGCCTTCGAGGGGCCTGGTCTCGTATTTGACCCCGAGGGAGCGGATGTCGTGGGTGAAGATCGCGCCGAGCTGGTCGCCCGAGACCTTGCCGAAATAGGCGCCCTTGCCGCCGAGGCTGACGAGGCCGGCAATGGTGTTGCCGGCGCTGCCGCCGGAAGTCTCGACCGCCGGCCCCATGGCGGCGTAAAGCTGCTCGGCCCGCTCGGCGTCGATCAGCGTCATGCCGCCTTTCTGAATTTTTTCGCGTTCGAGAAAGGCGTCATCCTCGCGCGAGATGATGTCGACGATGGCGTTGCCGATGGTGAGTACGTCGTATTCAGCCATGAACCTGTCCGCTGCGTTGCACATTTGCGCATCGGTAGCGGCTCCGGCCCGGCCTGGCTAGGGTCAGGCCGGCGATTTCGGGCCGGACGGCCCGCGCCGTCGAGATCGTCCGGTCAGTCGAAACTCTCGTTCGGATAGACGCCCCAGATGTCTTCCTGGCGCACGTAGCCGCCGCGGTCGGAAGCCTGGATCTCGCACCAGCCCGTGCCGCATTCCTTGACCCGGGAGACGACGCCCGGCTCGAGGCGGGCGACCAGCGGCGCGTCGAGAGCGGGGCTGGCGTGAACGTCGATCATCGTCGCCTTGCCCTTCAGCCACGGGGCGGCGATCGAGGTGCGCTCGCCCGACAGGAGCGAGTGGTAGACCCAGCCTTCCGAGCCCTCCGAATCGCGAATGCGGCGCCACAGGCCGAATTCCTGGATGATCTCGACCGGCAGGCCGGGGCGCAGATAGAGCCAGGTCACCGGATAGTCGCGGCCGGGGCCGATCCGCGCATTGACCCGGGCGGATTTCAGGCTGACATAACGCGGCAGCGGCAGGTTCGAGACCGGCCCGACTTCCAGCGAAACCGCCGGGACCGGAGCCGCCACCATCGCAAGGAGAAGGCTTGCCAGCGACAAGGACAGGCGGGTCGAAAGGCGGAATGCGGCGAACGGCATGACGTCAACTCCATGGCGTGGCCGAAACGACGAAATCGTCGCGGCCATCGGTCGGTGGCCGGCGATCAGCTGGCGCGGACGGCGGCGAACTTTTTTTCGCGCCGCCCGGCTGCTAGTTGTGGTCACCGGCTATGCCGCGGATCATCTGCGGTTTGAGTTAACAAGGTCTTAGAGGCGTGGGAGCGGGCGAGTGACGGACGAGCGCAGAAGGCCACTCGTGATCCTCACGCGCAAACTGCCGGAGGCGGTCGAGAGCCGCATGTGCGAGCTCTTCGACACGCGGCTGAACGAGACCGACCGGCCGATGACCCAGCCGGAACTCGTCGCCGCGGTGCGCGAAGCGGACGTTCTGGTGCCGACGGTGACGGACCGGATCGACCGGGCGGTGATCGAACAGGCGGGCGAAAGGCTGAAGCTGATCGCCAATTACGGCAACGGCGTCGACAATATCGACGTCGAGAGCGCCATCGCCCGCAATCTCTTCGTCACCAATACGCCGAACGTCCTCAACGAGGACACCGCGGACATGACCATGGCGCTGATCCTCGCGGTCCCGCGGCGGCTGGTCGAGGGGGGCACCCGGCTCGTCGCGGGGGGCCGCTGGCCCGGCTGGTCGCCGACCTGGATGCTCGGCCGCAGGATCTGGGGCAAGAAGCTCGGCATCGTCGGCATGGGCCGCATCGGCACCGCCGTCGCCAGGAGGGCCAAGGCCTTCGGCCTCGAAATCCACTATCACAACCGGCGCCGCGTCAGCCCGAAGACCGAAGCCGAGCTCGGCGCGACCTATTGGGAAAGCCTCGACCAGATGCTCGCCCGCATGGACATCATCTCGGTGAACTGTCCCTACACGCCGGCGACCTATCACCTCCTGTCGGCGCGGCGCCTCGCCCTCGTCCAGCCCCATGCCTTCATCGTCAACACCGCCCGCGGCGAGGTCATCGACGAACGGGCCCTCGTCGCCGCCATCGAGGCGGAAAAGATCGCCGGCGCCGGCCTCGACGTCTTCGAGGAGGAGCCGGCGGTGTCGAAGAAGCTGTTGCGGCTCGCCGAGGAGAACCGCGTCGTCCTGTTGCCCCACATGGGCTCGGCGACGCTGGAAGGCCGCATCGAGATGGGCGAGAAGGTGATCATCAACATCCGCACGCTGATGGACGGCCACCGGCCGCCGGACCGGATCCTGCCGGGGCGGCACTAGGGTCCGATCCCACCTCGCCGGGTCGTTCGGGCGCGGCGAAGGGCTGATCAGTCGGGATCGATCTCCATCTGCGTCGCGGCGAGGATGGCGCCGGGGCTGCCGTCCGGGCGCACGGCCTGCAGGATGGCGGCGCAGCCATAGGTTTCGTCGCCGTCGGGCATGACGGAGGAAACCGGCATGTCGAACGCCATGCCGTCCTTGCCGACCATGCCCATCAGCTGCCAGCCGCGCACCGGATGGGTGGTGACGAGAGTCTTGCCGGCGTTCTCGCCGCGATCGACCTTCACCTCGGCGGTATCGGCGAAGTTGACCAGGACCAGCATCGGCTTGCGCTGGCCGGGTTGGACTTCGACGCCGCTGGCGGTGATGTGGATGCTGTCGCCGATCCGGCGGATCGTCACCTCGACCGGGGACGCGGTTGCCGGCAGGCGGCTCTTCTTCATCAGCCGCTCGATCTTGCCGCCATGGGATCCGACGATGTCGTGGAGCCCGTTGATGACGAGTTGCGGCGTATAGATCATCTTGTTGGCGAAGGCCTGGGCATAGGCGCGCTGCCGCTCGCTGTTGTGGCCCGAACCGAAGGTGTCGCGCCAGCCGATATAGTCCCAGTAGTCGACGTGATAGGACAGCGCCAGGACGTGGGGCTGGTCGGCGAACTCGGCCAGGAGTTCGTCCGCCGGCGGACAGGACGAGCATCCCTGGCTGGTGAAGAGCTCGAGCACGTGGGTGATCTGGTTCTTGATGCGCTCGGCGCCGAGCACCCGCACCGGCAGGGCGACGATCGCGAGACACAAGGCGCCCTGAACCAGGCGGCGCATGAGCGGGCGGGTCCGGAAAGCCCGCATCAGAGCCCGTCCGCGAAGAACGCAGCGGGCGCCATGCCCCGGCGGTCTCGGCCGATCAGGCTCCCCGACATCCCGGCGCGCGCGACGCGGCGACCTCGTCCCTCATCGTTCGGGTAATTGATTTCCGCGGCTGACTTGGATTGCATTTCTCACTGCCCTTTTGGCGCCGGACCCTAAGGGATCGGCCATGACACGGGCTAGTCAATTGCGGGTGAAATGAGCACTTCAATTTCCGCAGGCAGGCACCGAGAGGGTTGCAGGCTCGGCTCTCTCCGGTCGCGTGAGATGGTCGACCGACAAGGGCCGGGCGACGATCGTCGCCCGGCCCTTTCGCATGCGTGTTCGCCTCAGGCGGCGAGGCGGCGCAGCACGTAATGCAGGATGCCGCCGTTCTTGTAGTATTCGAGCTCGTCCTCGGTATCGATGCGGGCCTTGAGCTTGACGGTCTCGGTGGAACCGTCCGCCCGCTCGATCTTCGCCTCCATCTCCAGGCGCGGCTTGATCGTGGTCAGCCCGTCGATGGTGACCTTTTCGTCACCCTTGAGCCCGAGCGTCGACCAGGACGTGCCCTCCTCGGCGAAGACGAAGGGCACGACGCCCATGCCGACGAGGTTGGAGCGGTGGATGCGCTCGAAGCTCTCGGCGATCACCGCCTTGACGCCGAGCAGGATCGTGCCCTTGGCCGCCCAGTCGCGCGACGAGCCGGTGCCGTATTCCTTGCCGGCGAAGACGACGAGCGGCACGCCCTCGTCCTTGTACTTCATCGCCGCGTCATAGATCGGCATCTCCTCGCCGGACGGGAAGTGCTTCGTCATTCCGCCTTCGACGCCGTCGAGCATCTGGTTCTTGATGCGGATGTTGGCGAAGGTGCCGCGCATCATCACCTGATGGTTGCCGCGGCGGGCGCCGTAGGAGTTGAAGTCGACCGGGCGGACCTGATGCGACACCAGGTAATCGCCGGCCGGGCCGTCCTTCTTGATCGAGCCGGCGGGCGAGATGTGGTCCGTCGTGATCGAATCGCCGAACAGGCCGAGGATACGCGCGCCCTCGATGTTGGTGACGGGCTTCGGCTCGGCCTCCATCCCCTCGAAATAGGGCGGGTTCTGGACATAGGTCGAGCGGTCGTCCCAGTCATAGGTCAGGCCGCCGGAGACCTCGATCTTCTGCCAGTGCTCGTCGCCCTTGAAGACGTCGCCATAGCGGTCCTCGAACATCTCGCGGGTGACCGTCTTGCGGACGATCTCGGCGATCTCCTGGGTGCTCGGCCAGATGTCCTTCAGGAAGACGTCGTTGCCGTCCTTGTCCTGCCCGAGCGGCTCCTTGGTGATGTCGACGAACATCGAGCCGGCGATGGCATAGGCGACGACCAGCGGCGGCGAGGCGAGGTAGTTCGCCCTGACGTCCGGGTTCACCCGGCCCTCGAAGTTGCGGTTGCCCGACAGGACCGAGCAGGCGACGAGGTCGTTGGCGTTGATCGCCTCGGAGATCGGCTCCGGCAACGGCCCGGAATTGCCGATGCAGGTGGTGCAGCCATAGCCGACGAGGTTGAAGCCCATTGCATCCAGATCCTTCTGGAGGTCGGCCTTCTTCAGATACTCCGTCACCACCTGGGAGCCCGGCGCCAGCGAGGTCTTCACCCAGGGCTTCACCGTCAGGCCCAAGGCATGAGCCTTGCGGGCGACGAGGCCGGCGGCGACCAGGACGTTGGGGTTGGAGGTGTTGGTGCAGGACGTGATCGCCGCGATCACCACGTCGCCGTCGGCAAGGCCGTGGTCGCTGCCCTCGACCGAATGGCGCACCGTCTCCGGCGTCTCGTTCGGCGGCACGGCGCCTTCGTCCATGTAGCGGGAATCACCGGTCGACTGCGGCGTCTCGCTCTTCTTGCGGCCGCCCTTGATCTCGGCGAGCGCGTCGACGAACTTCGCCGCGGCATCGGTCAAAGCGACACGGTCCTGCGGGCGCTTGGGGCCGGCGAGCGAGGGAACGACCGTCGAAAGGTCGAGCTCCAGCGTGTCGGTGAACACCGGATCGGGCGTCCCGTCCTCGCGGAACATCCCTTGAGCCCGGGCATAAGCCTCGACGAGGGCGATGCGGTCCTTGTCGCGGCCGGTGGCTTCCAGATAGGCCAGCGTGTCCTTGTCGATCGGGAAGAAGCCGCAGGTCGCGCCGTATTCCGGCGCCATGTTGCCGATGGTGGCCTGGTCTTCCAGGGTGAGGTTCGACAGGCCCGGGCCGAAGAACTCGACGAACTTGCCGACGACCTTCTTCTTGCGCAGCATCTCGGTGACGGTCAGCACCAGGTCGGTCGCCGTCGTGCCCTCGGGCAGCCTGCCCTCGAGCCGGAAACCGATGACCTCGGGGATCATCATCGAGATCGGCTGGCCGAGCATCGCGGCCTCCGCTTCGATGCCGCCGACGCCCCAGCCGAGCACCGACAGGCCGTTGACCATGGTGGTGTGGGAATCGGTGCCGACGAGCGTGTCCGGATAGGCGATGGTCTCGCCGTTCTCTTCCTTGGTCCAGACGGTCTGGGCGAGATATTCGAGATTGACCTGGTGGCAGATGCCGGTGCCGGGAGGCACGACGCGGAAGTTCTGGAAGGCCTCCTGGCCCCAGCGCAGGAAGGTGTAGCGTTCGCCGTTGCGGCCGTATTCGGCGTCGACGTTCTTTTCGAACGAATCCTTCTGGCCGAAGAAATCGACCATCACCGAGTGGTCGATGACGAGATCGACGGGCACCAGCGGATTGACCTTCTTCGGGTCGGCGCCGAGCTGCTTCGTCGCGTCGCGCATGGCGGCGAGATCGACGACGGCGGGAACGCCGGTGAAGTCCTGCATCAAGACACGGGCCGGGCGATAGGCGATTTCGTGCCCGGCCTTGCCCTTGTCGTCAAGCCACTTGGCGACGGCGCGCACGTCGTCGGCCGAAACGGTGCGCCCGTCCTCGTTGCGCAGGAGGTTCTCCAGGATGACCTTCATCGAGAAGGGCAGGCGCGAGGCGCCGGAAAGGCCGTTCTTCTCGGCTTCCTTCAGATCGAAATAGACGTAGTCCTTGCCGTTGACGGAGAGCGTCTTCCTGGCTTTGAAACTGTCGGGATGATTGGTCACGAGGCTCACATTCCTTCTCGAACCGATGAAATAGTCCGAAGGGCGAACGGCCTTCATGCGCCGCGGATCAGCGCGCTCGAAGATGCGGGTACGACCATTTCCGCTGTCCGCCCTGACGCCCGTCGGTGCCGTGCGGGCGCCATGAGATCGGCGCTTGATGTTTCCACGCCGGTCGCTGGAGTGGGTTGGGGGCCTTATAGGCAAGTTTGTAACGGCTATAAAGGGCTGGAGTATCCGGATGGTCGCTTTTTATGCGGCAAGGCAGCGACGCGCCCGCGCCGGCGACGGCTCTTGCCTGTCCGCCCGGACTGGGCGAGAACGGCCGGGATGCCGGGCGGACGAGGGCGCGCCGGGCGCCCGGTCGAGCCCAAGACAGCGGCATAGGCGACGAAGGATGACGGAATGAGTGCGATCACCACGATCGAGGACCTGCGGGGGCTCTATGGCGAGCCGCACGAACTGGCGATCAAGAAGGAGATGCGCCGGCTGGACGGTCACGCCAGACGCTTCCTGGAGCGCAGCCCCTTCGTGCTCATCGGCTCGTCGGCGCCGGGCAAACTGCCGGACGTCAGTCCCAAAGGCGACAAGCCGGGATTCGCGCTGGTTCTCGACGACCACCGGATCGCCATCCCCGACCGGCCTGGCAACAAGCGGCTCGACACCTTCGAGAATGTCATCGCCAATCCGATGGTCGGGCTTTTGTTCCTCATTCCCGGCATGGCCGAGACGCTGCGGATCAACGGCCGGGCCGAAATCCATGCCGATCCGGAGCTTCTCGATCGCCTGGCCGTCGACGGCAAGCGGCCGATCTCGGCGCTGGTGGTGGCGGCCGACGAAGTCTATTTCCACTGTGCCAAGGCCTTCATGCGCTCGGAACTGTGGAACCCCGACTCGCTGATCGACCGCAAGACGATGCCGACGCTGGGAGCGATGCTGAAAGATCAGATCGGGCTGGCGGACGAGACCAGCGAAATCGACAGCGCTCTGGACCAAAGCTATCGCGCGACGCTCTATTGACGGGACGCCGGCTCTCATGGCGCGACTGACGCTCGATGCCCTCGTCGTCGGTCGGGGGTCCACCGCCGTCGCCGGCCCGTTCGACATCGCCGTTGCGGCGGGCGAGGCGCTCGTCGTCACGGGGCCGAACGGCGCCGGCAAGTCGACGCTGCTGCGCACCCTCGCCGGGCTGCTGCCGCCGATCTCCGGGACGATCCGCCTCGAAGGCCCTGCCGCATCGGACGGCGAGGCCGCCGAGCGCCTCGCCGACGTCGCCCATTATCTCGGCCACCGCCACGGCATGAAAAGCCAGATCACCGTCGGGGAGAACCTTGCCTTTTGGGCGCGCTATCTCGGCGGAGCGGCGGCGGCGCAAAGCGAGCGCTCCCGGCAGGATGCCCGACGCGGCCCGCATGTCGGCGTCCCGACCGTTTCCGCCCCGCTCTCGCCGGCCGAAGCGCTCGCCGCCGTCGGCCTGCCCGGCCTCGACGCCATCCCCTTCGGCTATCTCTCCGCCGGCCAGCAGCGCCGGGCGAGCCTTGCCCGCCTCCTCGTCGCCCATCGGCCGGTCTGGATTCTCGACGAGCCGACCTCCGCTCTCGACATCGCCTCGCAAGCCCGCTTCGCCGATCTCGTCGCCGGCCACCTCGCGGCCGGCGGCATCGCCATCGCCGCGACCCACCATCCCCTCGGCCTCGAAGCGGCCAGGACCCTGCACATCACACCAGGTGCCGGACGCGACGACGGCCGGGGCTCGAACGCCCCCGGCGCGCCCGCCCTCGACGACGCCGCCCTCGCCGAAGCCGAGGGCTGGCTGTGACCGCCCTCTTCCTGCGCGACCTGCGCCTCGCCTTTGCCGGCGGCGGCGGGGCGACCACCGGCGTCATCTTCTTCCTCGCCGTGATCGCGACGATCCCCTTCGGCGTTGGGCCGGACCTCAACCTGCTGTCGCGTATCGGCCCGGCGATCCTGTGGATCGGCGCGCTGCTCTCGACCCTGCTCACCCTCGACCGGCTGTTCCAGGCCGACCGCGACGACGGCACCCTCGACCTCCTGATCGCGGGCCCGCTGCCGATGCCCCTCGTGGTGCTGGCAAAATGCCTCGCCCTCTGGGCCGCCTCCTGCTTGCCCCTGGTCCTCGCCTCTCCCGTCCTCGGCCTGTTCCTGGCGCTCCAGCCCGCCGCCCTCCTCGCTGTGATGGCCACCCTCTTCGTCGGCACCCCCGCCATCGTCTGCATCGGCGCCGTCGGCGCGGCGGTCGCCGTGGCGCTCCCCCGTGGAGGCCTCTTGGTCTCTGTGCTGGTCCTGCCGCTGGCGATCCCGGTGCTGATCTTCGGCGTCTCGGCGACCTATGCGGCGGTGAACGAGCCGGACCCGTTCTGGCCGCCGTTCATGATTTTATGCGCGCTGACGCTGTTCTTTGGGGCGCTGGGGCCGATGGCGGCGGGGGCGGCGTTGAAGGGGGGCGGGGATTGAGGACGGGGCGTCGTGTCGCGCTGGCTCACTGTGGATGGTCGAGGGCTGAAACGCAACAGAATGAAAGTGTTTCACACACGAGGTTCTGGCATGCCAGGAACAAACGGGATTGTAACCGCTCTGGCACGAATGATCCCACCCAATCCGTAACAAGGTTCAATTTCCATCTCGACGTCGTCGGGTAACGGATTGACCGAAAGGGAACCTCGACGTTCAGCTCGGTCAATCGCGCGGCGCAGAGTCAAGCAGGCCTCGTCCAGCGCCGCGATGTCGCTCTTGTCGATCTCGCTGCCCGGCAGCGCCATCTTGCAAAGCGTTACCTCTTCTTCCCAGATCGCCTTGGCAATCCTTGCCAAAAATGCGATATCTCCCCCAGGAGGTCCGGCCATGGCGACCATGAACGTTTCCCTGCCTGATCCCATGAAAGACTGGGTCGAGGCCCAGGCCGAGACCGGCCGCTACAGCAATGCCAGCGATTATGTGCGCGATCTCATCCGCCGGGATCAGGAGCGCGCCGCGAAGGTCGCCCATATGCAGGCGCTCGTCACAGAGGGGCTGGAAAGCGGGATCAGTTCGCACTCGATGGATGACATCGAGGCGGCCGCACGCCGGGAAGCCGGTGTCGAGCCGGCCGGGCGTGACCTATAGGCTGACGGCCAAGGCCGCGGACGACATCCGGCGCATCACTGCCGACGGCATTCGCATGTTCGGGGCCGCGCAGGCCTCGCGCTACCACGCCCGTCTGCGGCAGAGCTTCGAAGCGCTCGCGCGCTATCCCGAACTCGCCCGCGAGCGGCATGAACTGACACCCCCCGTCCGCGTTCATCCCTGCGGCTCTCATATCATCGTCTATCTTGCCGATCAGAGCGGCGTCCTGATCGTCCGCGTTCGGCACGGCCATGAGGATTGGGGCAACGAGCCCTGAGTGAGACCGGCTATCCGACCCTTACGTCTTCGCTCCCTGCCTCACCCCCAAACCACCCGGTTCCGCCCCGCGACCTTGGCCGCATAGAGCCGCTTGTCCGCCGCGCCGAGCAGGGCTTGGAGCTCCCTCCCGTCCTCCGGACACGAGGCGACACCGATGCTCATGGTGAAGGAGAGGGTCGCGCCAGCCTCCTCGAAGGACGATCCCTCGACGAGGCGGCGCAGCGTCTCCGCCGCCTGCCGTGCCTGCGCCGCTGAAGCATTGGAGAGGAGAATGCAGAACTCCTCGCCGCCGTAGCGAAAGACGTCGTCGTTCGGATCGATGGCGTCGCCCAGGAGCGAGGAGACCGCCCGCAGTGCGTTGTCGCCGGCCTCGTGTCCGTAGGAGTCGTTGATCGTCTTGAAGAAATCGATGTCGAGAAGAAGAAGGGCGAGCGGCGTTCCATCGCGCTCCCATCGCGCCTTTTTTTCCCGAAACCGCATCTGCAGGTGGGCGCGGTTGCCGAGCCCGGTCAGGGGGTCGGTATGGGCCTGGCGTTTCAGCGCCTTTTCCGCGCGCGAGCGCGAGGTCTCGTAGACGAAGGAGAAGCCGAAGATGCACAGCGCGACGCCGGCGACGTTGAGGAGCGCCCGCGGGTTGCCGGTCACCGTGTCGTCCGAGAAGCGCGTGTAGTAGATGGCGAAGGCGGTCGCCAGGAAGACGACGGTGACGCTGCCGCCCAGCGCCCGGCCGAGCAGCATGTGCGAGAGGATGGGGATCAAGAGCACCCAGGCGAAGACCGACGGCGAGGACTGCGGCGTCGAAAGGATCAGCATCATCGTCGTGTTGAACAGGACGAGATAGACGAAGGACCACCGGATGAGATGGGGCGTCCTGCGGATGACCGGAACGAGGGTCAGCGCGAAGAGCCCCATGGCGATTTCGCCGGCCATCGCCTTGTAGTTGGCGTTGCCGTAATTGAGAACCGCGAAGATCGCGCCGAAAGAGGTCGTGAAAATCAACAGGACGATGAGGATGGAGCGGCGGAACGCGTCGCCATCGTCGAGACTGCCCGTCTTTTTCGTCACCGTTCGACGCTCATGCTTCACATCCGGTCACTTCGGTTGCCGCCGGAAAGACATCGGCGCTCCGGCTGCGGAAGCCCTGAGAACCAGGAGGCGCGGCATCGGTCGGAGGTTCCTGCCGCCATCGGCCTCGACCCGCGCCGGTATTAGAACACAAGTGTGAATCTCGTTTTAACCGTCCTGCCGGCCTTGCCCGGCGGCGGACCCGGCGCCACAAGATGGCGTTCCAAGCCTCGAGCCATGCGGAGTTCCCCTTGCCGCCCAGCCCTTCACCCGACAGCCTGCCGAACCGCAGCGTCCTCGCCGGCTACGATTTCGCCGAGGAGATCCCCGGGATCGAAGACTACCGGCGCTTGCGGGAAGTCTCCGGCCTCTCGCCCAAAAGCGACGAGGCCGCGCGCATCGCCTTGCCGAACACGCTCTTTGCCGTCGTGGTGCGCCATGACGGCCGGGCGGTCGGCATGGGCCGGGTCGTCGGCGACGGCGGCTGCCACATGCAGATCGTCGACATGGCGGTCGAGCCGGCGCATCAGGGCAAGGGCATCGGCAAGGCGATCTTCGCGGCGCTCGAAGCCTGGCTGACGCGGACCGTGCCCGACACCGCCTATGTCAGCCTGATCGCCGACGGCGACGCGAAGCATCTCTATGCCAAGTTCGGCTTCGAGGAGGTGATGCCGGCCTCGATCGGCATGGCGCGGTTCTTTCGCGGCGACCCTGCGAAAAGGTGATCCGATCGGGACATCATCCGTTTGCGGGCGGCTTCGACTGGTTCTAGTATGCCGGCCATGACCGACGTCTCCACCAGCGCCAAGCCTTCGCGCTTTTCCATCCTCGCCAATCCGACCCGCTTTCTGGAGCTGTCGGGCAAGCTGCAGCCGTGGCTCTACGGCGCCGCGCTGATCGCGGTCGCCGCCGGGGTTTTTCTCGGCCTGACGGCGCCCGCCGACTATCAGCAGGGCATGACCGTGACGATCATGTTCATCCACGTGCCCTTTGCCTGGCTGTCGATGATGATCTGGACGGTGATGAGCCTCTCGGCGCTGGGCACGCTGGTCTGGCGCCATCCGCTGGCCGACGTTTCGGTCAAGGCCGCGGCGCCGATCGGCGCGGTATTCACCGTGCTGTGCCTGATCACCGGCTCGATCTGGGGCCGGCCGATGTGGGGCACCTGGTGGGTCTGGGACGCGCGGCTGACCTCGGTCTTCGTTTTGTTCCTGATGTATCTCGGCCTGATCGCCCTGACACGGGCGCTGGAAGAGCCGGGCAAGAGCGCCAAGTCGGCCGCGATCCTCGTCCTCGTCGGCTTCGTCAACATTCCGATCATCAAGTTCTCGGTCGACTGGTGGAACACGCTGCATCAGCCGGCGAGCGTCATGCGGATGGACGGGCCGGCCATGCCGGCTGCCTATCTGACGCCGCTGCTCGTCTCGGCGCTGGGCTTCACGCTGTTGTTCTTTGCCCTGCATCTGACGGCGATGCGCACCGAGATCCTGCGCCGGCGCGTCGCCGCCCTGTCGCGCCTCGCCGCCCGGCGGGCCGAAGGCTGAAACGCCCGAACTGGAGCCATTTCATGCAGGCCGATTATTTCGCCTTCGTCGCCAGCGCCTACGGCATCTCCGCCCTCGCCATCGCCGGCCTCTTCGCCTGGGTGTTCGTCGACGCCAAGGCCCAGCGTCGGGCCCTGCAGGCGCTGGAGGCGCGGGGCATCCGCCGCCGCTCCGAGGCGGGCGGTTCGCGCGATGCACCGGGGGCCGCACGATGAGCACGGGCAGCGAAAACGAGACGTTGCTCCAGACGGCACCCGCCGACGAGCTGCCGCGGGAGATGAAGCCGGACGGGCGACGCCGCGGCCCGAGGCCCGTCGTCCTGCTACCGCTCGTCCTGTTCTTCGCCCTTGCCGGCGTCTTTCTCTATCAGCTCCTCTCCGGCCACGACCCGAAGGAGATCCCCTCCGTCCTCGTCGGCAAGACCGCCCCGATGACGGTGCTGCCGGCGCTCGATGGCGCGCGTCTGGCGAACGGCCAGCCGATGCCGGGCCTCGACCTCGCCGGCCCCGGCGACGGACGGCCGGTGCTGGTCAACGTCTTCGCCTCCTGGTGCGCGCCCTGCCGCGAGGAGCATCCGCTTCTGATGCAGCTCGCCAAGGACGAAAGGTTTCGGCTGGTCGCCATCAACTACAAGGACAAGCCAGCCAACGCCCTCGGCTTCCTGCAGAATCTCGGCAATCCCTATGCGGCGATCGGCGTCGACGAAAAGGGCTCGGCGACCATCGACTGGGGGGTCTACGGCGTGCCCGAAACCTTCCTCGTCGCCCCCGACGGCGAGATCGTCTACAAGCAGACGGGCCCCTTCACGCCGGAGGCGATCGAGACTGGGCTGATGCCGGCTGTGGAACAGGCGCTGCAGCGCGAACCGATGGGGCGGCGGCCGACCAGTTGAGCGCGGCGTCGTTGCCGGCCCATCGGTCATCGCCCAGCATGACCCTCATCGGCGCGAACGAGCTGAGGACATGGCCATGAATTCCGTAAAGAGCTTCGATCTCGGCGAGCATTTCGGCGCCTTCGTCGAAGATCAGGTCGAACGCGGGAATTTCGACGATGCCGATTCGGTCGTCCGGGCGGGGCTCGCCCTCCTCGAACGGGCGAGCATCGGCGAGGACTCCCGGATCCGGGCGGCGATCGCGGAGGGTGAAGCGAGCGGGGGGTTTGGCGAACTCGACTGGAACGCGCTCTATGCCGAAATCGAAGCCGAGGAAGCAGACACATCATCGTCCAGAACGGGCTGATCCGGGGTGGCGCGACCGCCGGTCTATTCACGACAGGCCGAAGCCGATATCCGGCACGTCTTTCGGCACAGTCTTCAGCTGTTCGGCCCACGACAGGCACGCGGCTATTCCGACAGGATCCGCCGAGCTTGCGAGGATCTTGCGGCCGGCGTCGCCAAAGGTCAGGCGATCGACCGAATTCGGGCCGGCTATCTGCGCAAACTCGTCGGGTCTCACTATGTGATCTATCGCTTCGATGACGGCGGGCGTCTCCTCGTCGTCCGCATCCTCCATTCCCGGATGGACCTTCCCGACCATCTATAGTCCATGCCAGATCCATCCTTCTCCCTCCGCACCCCCGATGACGATAGCATCGCCCGCAAGATCTGCGACAATTGCGGCTACGTCGCCTACGAGAACCCGAAGATCGTCGTCGGCTCGGTGGTGCGTCACGAAGGCGCAATCCTGCTCTGTCGCCGGGCGATCGAGCCGCGGCGCGGCTTCTGGACGATCCCGGCCGGCTATCTGGAGCTGAACGAGACGCCCGAGGACGGGGCGAAGCGCGAGGCCAGGGAAGAGGCGGAGGCCGATCTCGCCATCGAGCGGCTGCTCGCGGTCTATTCCGTGCCGCGCATCAGCCAGGTGCAGTTGATCTACCGGGCGCGGCTGCAACGCCCGCATTTCGCATCCGGGCCGGAGAGCCTCGACGTGCGGCTGTTCGATCCGGCCGACATTCCGTTCGACGAACTCGCCTTTCCCTCGGTGCATTGGGCGCTCGCCCACGATGCTCTGGCCGAGGCCGGCGCTCCTTCGCTGCCATTCTCGAACCCTTCGGGCGAAAGCGGCAACCGCATGCCGGACGGCCGTCCGGTAACGCCCGACGAGAGCTGACGGCCGGGCCCTCCGCCCACCCACGCGACGCCCTCGGGAAGCTCCTGCTTCTGCTCAGCCCGCCCTGTACTCCTCGCCTCACGCGAAAGGGCGGGACGCCGGCACCGACGTTCCGCCCTTTTCAGAACATGCATGGATTTCAGACAGACCCGCGCGGCGGATGGCCGTCGCGGCAATCGGCTACTTCGCGGCAGCCGCCTTCAGGGCTTCGGCCGGGTCCTGCTTGGCGCCCGATTCGTCGAAACTCGCCAGATAGGCGATGACGTTTTTGAGCTCTTCGGGCTTCTTCAGGCCGACGAAGACCATCTTGGTGCCTTTGACCACGGCTTTCGGATCGGAGATCCAGGCCGTCAGCAGTTCCTCGTTCCAAGCCGCCTTGTCGGCTGCCCAGTCCTGGAAAGGCTTGGAGAACTTGAAGCCGCCGCGATCGGCGCCCGGCTTGTCGCCGACGATGCCGTTCAGCTCCGGTCCGATCTTGTTCTTCGCCCCTTCGCCGACGGCGTGGCAGGCCTTGCACTTGTTGAACACCTTCTCGCCGGCCGCCGGATCGCCGACCTCCTGGGCCGAAGCCGCCCCCACGGCAAACAGAAGCGCCGTCCCGGCAATGGCGAGGTTGAACTTACGCATCTTTCCTCCCTTTCAGGTCGCATGGTCCGATTGTCCCGGCACCCACCGCGACCATATCGGGACCGGCGCCGGCTTGGCAATCGAGATGAGAACGAATCCAAACTGTTCCACGTTCCCCCGAGACGCCGCAAACGAGGCACCGCGAAGCGACGGTGTACCGAGGCGCCACCGCGCTTGAGATCGCCTCCCCGGATACAACCTTCCCTTTGGGAATATTATCTTCACAGTTTCGCCACAGTCGTAAACCCCTCCAGAATTTGCGGAAATTTTTATTAAGTTTAAATTTTAGTCGTTTCTCAAAGGTTTGGGATCATGAATGGGTCATTAACGAGACGGCCTCGGAGGGGGTGCGGCGGATCGGCAACAGGAAGAATATGACCGTATTCCTGCCATCTTTCAGCCAACTCAACCGATCAGGGATCTGTCTCGAATTCGGATGTGATCCGAATCCGTCACGTGCAGGCGGCCTTGCCCCTGCCAATGCGTCGCGACAAGCGACAAAGGAGACATACGCATGAAACGCCTTGCCCTGCTTCTCGCCACCGCAGCGCTTTCCACCCCGGCCATGGCCGCGGACGTCCTCGTCCCCGAGCCGCCGGCACCGGCGCCGGTGGCCTACGAGCCGATCTCCGAGACGACCACCTGGACCGGCCTCAATCTCGGTGTTCAGGCCGGCGTCGCCTTCGGCAACAGCGATAACGGCGCCAACTTCAACACCAGCAATCCGGTGCTCGGCAGCGGCGTATTCGACGACGACGACAATGCCGGCTTCATCGGCGGCGGTCATATCGGCTACGACTACCAGTTCCAGAACAACGTCGTCGTCGGCGCCGTCGCGGACATCAACTACATCGATGCCGAGACGAACCGCTCCTACACCACGCCGGGCGGCGCTGAGTTCAACTCGAACAGCGACATCAACTATCTCGGTACCGTGCGCGGCCGCCTCGGCTATGCCTTCGACAGCGTCCTCGTCTACGGTTCGGGCGGTCTCGCCTATGCCGGCGTTGACAACGACATCTCGGCGCCGAACATCGCCAACTACGACTTCGACAACAACGGCGACGATGCCGACATCGGCTATTCGGTCGGCGCGGGCGTCGACGTGATGGCGACGCAGAACCTCTCCTTCGGCGTCGAGTATCTCTACACCAACCTCGGCTCGAACGAGCAGTCCGTGACCGGCACCGGCACCGGACCGAATGCGGGTCAGACGATCAAGTACACGACCGATTCGAGCAACGAAGACCTCGACTTCCACACGGTCTGGGCCAAGGCGTCCTACCACTTCAACTAAGACGATCCGGGCGGCCGGGGCCGCTCGCCTCTCTTGGACACGCAAAAGGGCCGGCGGATCGCATCCGTCGGCCCTTTTCGCGTCGATCTTTGGAAATTTCCGGCGCCGGTCCGAAGGATTGCCCGCGCTCCGCCGTTGCGAGTCAAACGAGCGGCGCAAGCCCCAGTTCGGCGCGCCGGGGCAGATCCGCCCCCTTGCGCGTGCAGGTGACGGCTGCCGCCCTGACGGCGAAACCGACGAGCTCCTCGACATCCGATCGCGCGAAGCCGGCGATCGCAGCGCGTGACAAAGCGCCGCGCTCCTTCAGGCCCGCCAGCAGCGCGGCCTGGAAGGTGTCGCCCGCGCCCACCGTGTCGACCACCGTGACCGCGCGGCCCGCCACCTTCGCCGTCTCGCCCCGGCTCGTCGCGGCGATCGCGCCGTGCTCGCCCAGGGTGACGACGGCGATCTCGGCCCCGGCCGAAATCCACTCGCCGACGACGCTGTCGACGGCGCGGCCGGGATAGAGCTGGGCGATGTCTTCCTCGCTGGCCTTCACCAGGCCCGCCAGGGGCACGAGTTCTGCGACCTTCGCCCGCCAGACGTCGAGGTCGGGCTCGATCGAGGCGCGGATGTTCGGATCGTAGGAAATGAAACGGTTCGGCGCTTCCTGCCTGACCAGCTGCAGGAGAGCCGATGCCGTCGGCTCGGTCACCGTCGAATAGGAGGCGACATGGACGACCTCGACCTCGGCGGGGAGCGACTGCGGCACCTCCTCGGGCTCGATCGACCGGTCGGCCGTCCCCTCGATGTAGAAGGCGTAGCTCGCCGAGCCGTCCGGCGCGAGCGAAACCATGGCGAGCGTCGTCTGGCGGTCGGTGGGGATCAGGAAGCGCTGGTCGATCGCCTCGCGCTCCATGAAGGCGCGGATCTTCTCGCCGAACAGATCGCCCGACATCTTGGTGAAATAGCCGGCGTGGTGGCCGAGCCGCGCGAGCCCCAGCGCCACGTTGAGGGGCGATCCGCCGATCCGCCCGGACAGGGCGATGGTGGATACGTCCTCCTGCGGGACGGCGAACAGATCGAACAGGCAATCTCCGCAGCTGAGAAACATCCACGATCCTCCCTTGGGTGATGCAACAGCGGCTAGCAGGAATGAGGCATTCGGAAAAGAGCGGCATGCGCCGCCGGCGGAAAAGAGCGGCGCGCGGCGTCGGGGCCTTCCTTCGCCGCCCGCGACCCCTATGATGCCGGGCAACCGAGACCGAGCCGGGACCAGGCAATGCCCTTCGATCGCTTCGACGACATCGTCATCCATCACAAGGCCGAGGGGCCCGAGGCAGCCCCGACCCTCGTCCTGATCAATTCGCTCGGCACCGACTATCGTATCTGGGACGACGTCGTCCCGAAGCTCGCGGGCCGCTACCGGGTCATCCGCTACGACAAGCGCGGCCACGGTCTCTCCGAGGTGCCGCCCGCGCCCTACCGCATGGAGGACCATTCGGCCGATCTCCTGGCGCTTCTCGACCATTACGGCGTCGCGCAGGCTCTCGTCGTCGGCCTGTCGATCGGCGGCCAGATCGCCCTCGGCCTCGCCGCGATCGACCAGAACCGCCTCGCCGGTCTCGTCCTGATGGACACCGCCCACAAGATCGGCGATGCGGCGAGTTGGAACGGGCGGATCGACGCGATCGGGAAGGACGGGATCGCCGCGATCGCCGATCAGATCCTGACGCGCTGGTTCACCCCCGCCTTCCGCAGCGGGGGCAATCCCGCCTTCGTGGGCTATTCCAACATGCTGGTGAATTCGCCCGTCGCGGGCTATCTCGGCTCCTGCGCCGCACTGCGCGATACCGACCATACCGAGACGGTCCGCAACCTCGAGGTCCCGACTCTGTGCATCGTCGGCGATCAGGACGGCTCGACGCCTCCGGATCTCGTCAAGGCCTGCGCCGATCTCATCGTCGGCGCGCGGTTCGAGATCGTCGAAGGCGCCGGACACCTGCCCTGTATCGAACGGCCGGAGACGACGGCCCGGCTGCTCGGTGATTTTGCCGACGCGATCTTCGGCCAGGACGCGCCGCGTTGACGGCGTCGGTCTTCACCCACCCGTTCCTCGGCTCGCTGTTCGGCGACGAGGAGATCGCCAGCTATTTCACCGCGGCCGCGGACATCGAAGCGATGGTCGCGTTTGAAGTGGCGCTGGCGGAGGCAGAGGCTGAGTTCGGCCTCGTCGAGAGTGCCGAACTCGAATCCATTCGGGCCCGCACGGCCGAGTTCGCGCCGGATCTCGCGGCGCTCGCCGCGGGAACGGCGCAAGATGGCGTCGTGGTGCCGAGCCTCCTGAAGCAACTGCGCGCCGGGCTGGACGACGCCGCCGCCAGGGCGCTGCACAAGGGCGCGACCAGCCAGGACGTGATCGACGCCTCGCTCGCCATGCGCATGCAGGGCGTCTCGCTGGTCCTCGACCGGCGGCTGGCGGCGCTCACCGACGCCTTCGCCGGCTGGAGCCTCGAATCGGGCGAGCGGCGGGTGATGGCCCATACCCGCATGCAGGCGGCGAAGGAGACGCGGTTTTCCCGCAAGCTCGCCGCCTGGACCGATCCGCTGGTGCGCTGCCGCCTGAAGCGCGAGGCGATCGCGCCGCATGCCTTCGCCCTGCGGATCGGCGGCGCCGTCGGCGACAGAACCGGCTTCGGCGAGAAGGCCGACCAGATCGCCAGTTCCGTCGCAGCGCGCCTCGGCCTCCACGCCGCGCCGTCCTCGCTGCATTCCGAGCGGGACGGCCTCGTCGAAGTGGCAGACTGGTTCTCGCTGATCACCGGGGCACTCGGCAAGTTCGGTCAGGACGCGGTGCTGTCGCTGCAGAACGAGGTCGGCGAATTGCAACTCACCGGCGGCGGTGGCTCCTCGGCGATGCCGCACAAGAACAATCCGGTCGGCGCCGAACTCCTGGTGACGCTGGCCCGGTTCAACGCCACCCTCGTTTCCGGCATGCACCAGGCGCTCGTCCACGAGAACGAGCGCTCGGGTGCCGCCTGGTCGCTGGAATGGATGATCCTGCCGCAGATGGCCATGGCCGCCGCCGCCTCGACCCGCACGGCACTCGACCTCCTGGAGAAGCTGTCGCTCGCCCCGGAGTAGCCTCGGCGAAAACCTCATCCTGCGCGACGTCGCCGTATCACCCTTCCTCCGGGAAGCGCCACGGTCGGTCCCAACTTTCCTCGAAGACGAGATCCTCAAGCGCCAGGCGTTTCGACCATCGCCGGGCCTCCAGCTCCGGCCGTCGGAAAAGCGCCTCGACATAGCCGACGCAGAGATAGGCGACCGGCACGACCGGATCGGGCAGTTGGAGAATCGGCCTCAGATCGTCCGGCTCGAAGATCGACACCCAGCCGACGCCGATCCCTTCCGCTCTGGCGGCAAGGAACAGGTTCTGGACGGCACAGGCGGTGGAGAGAAGGTCGGTGTCGCGCTGGTGGGTGCGGCCGAGCACCACCTTGCCGCCACGTGTCCGATCGCAGGTGATGCAGATGTTCAGCGGCGCATCGACGATGCCTTCGAGCTTCAGGCGCTGATAGGCGGCGGCGCGATCGTCGTCGAACATCGCCGCGGCTTCCGCGTTGCGCGCCATGACGATGTCGCGGATCGCCCGGCGCGTCTTCATGTCGCGCAGGATGATGAAGTTCCATGGCTGCATCAGCCCGACGGACGGCGCGTGATGGGCGGCTTCGAGCAGCCGCGCGAGAACCGCGTCCGGAACCTCTGTCGGCAGGAACTCGCCGCGCACGTCGCGGCGGGTCTCGATCGCCCGGTAGACCGCCGCCCGCTCGGCCTCCGAGAACGGCCCTGCGGCGGTCAGTTCTCCTTCCGCGAGGTCCACGTCGGAGGATCGGTCGGCAATGTCTGCCGCAGGGGCCTCGTCGCTGCGACCCGCCCTGCGGCCGCCCGTCGCCTGGTCCGCTGTCAGAACTCGATCCCCTTCTGCGCCTTCACGCCGGCGCGGAACGGGTGCTTGACCATCTCCATCTCGGTGACGAGATCGGCCAGCTCGATCAGCTCGTCCTTGGCATTGCGGCCAGTGACGATGACGTGCTTGTTGGCCGGCTTTTCCTTGAGGAATGCGACGACGTCGCCGATGTCGAGATAGTCGTATCTGAGGACGATGTTCATCTCGTCGAGCAGCACCATCTGGTGCTCCTCGTCCATGATCATCGCTTTGGCCCGCTCCCAGGCGGCCTTCGCAGCCGTAATGTCGCGCTGGCGGTCCTGGGTCTCCCAGGTGAAGCCGTCGCCCATCGCCGTCATCGTCACCTGCTCGGGAAAATGCTCGAGGATCTTGCGCTCGCCGGTCTCCCACTTGCCCTTGACGAACTGCACGACGCCGACCTTCATGCCGTTGCCGAGCGCCCGGAAGACCAGCCCGAAAGCCGCCGTCGACTTGCCCTTGCCCTTGCCGGTATGGACGATCAGAAGGCCCTTCTCGATCGTCTTGGTGGCGAGGATCTTGTCGCGCGCGGCCTTCTTCTTCTTCATCTTTTCGGCATGGCGGGCGTTCAGTTCCTCCTCGCTCATGCCATCGGTGATCTTGGTACGTTCGCTCGGCGTGTCGCTCATGCGGCCCTCCCGGTTTCCGTCGACTGGTCGTCGTTGAAAAGCTTGGCGAAGAAGATGCGCTCCTCGCCTTTCGGATAGTTCGGCAGGCGGCCGAAGGGCAGATAGCCCATCGCCTCGTAGAAGCCGGGCGACTGGAAGGAATAGGTATCGACCCAGACGCCCGTGCAGCCTTCGTCCCGGGCGATCGCCTCGGCCCTTTCCATCAGCGCGCGGCCGAGCCCGCGGCCGCGCCAGCGCTCCGGCACGGCGAGGATCTCGACATGCATCCAGTCCCAGTAGACCTGCGCGATCAGCCCGCCGTCGACGCCCCTCTCGTCCTTCAGCGCCAGCGTCACGTAGCGCGGCGTGAAGGAGAAATCCTTCTTGGTCGAAAACTCGGCGAGGGGCGCGACGATGCACGACCTCAGGTCCGAGCTCGGAAGCTCGAGGCGCTCGATGGCCGGGAACGTGGTGGGTGGAAGTGTGGGGGTTGGGGTCATCGCGTTGTCATGATCCGAACCCAGCCGCGCTTCAAGCCCTGCCATGAGATGCTCCTTTGGCCTGCAGCTCGGCACGGGCGGAATTGGACCGCGGCGTCCACAGCCCCCGCTCGATCGCCTCGGCAAACCGGTCGCGGATTTCGGCGAGCGCCGCCGCGTTGTTCGCTTCGAGAAAATCGCGGACCCGGTCGTCCATGAGGAAGGCGTTCCAGGCGGCCTCGAAGTGATGGTCGCGCACCGCTCCGGTCGTCGCGGCAAAGGCGAACATGTAGTCCACCGTCGCGGCGATCTCGAAGGCGCCCTTGTAGCCATGGCGCATGACGCCGGCGATCCATTTCGGGTTGACGACCCGCGCCCGGACCACCCGGCCGATCTCTTCTTCCAGAGTCCGCACCACCGGGCGCTCCGGCCGCGAATGGTCGTTGTGGTAGACCACCGGCCGCGTTCCGGAGAGATGCTCGACCGCCGCCGTCATGCCGCCCTCGAACTGGTAGTAGTCGTCGGAATCGAGCAGGTCGTGTTCGCGGTTGTCCTGGTTCTGGACCACCGCCTCGATGCCGGAAAGCCGCGTCTCGAACGTCTTCCGCTCGGCCTCGCCTTCCGCGTCGGCCCCGTAGGCGTAGGAGCCCCAGACGAGATAGCTCTCCGCGAGATCGGTCTTGTCGTCCCAGCCCTTTTCGTCGATCAGCGCCTGCAGCCCGGCGCCGTAGGCGCCCGGCTTCGAGCCGAAGACCCGGAAGCCGGCGCGTCGGTCCGCCTCGGCCGCGTCGGTCCCCGCTTCGATCAGAGCGGTCTTGTCGGCCCGCATGCGCGCGGCGATCGGATTGTCGCTCGCGTCCTCATCCAAGGCGCCGATGGCCCGGATCGCCCGGTCGTAGAGCGCGATCTGGTCCGGAAAGGCGTCGCGGAAGAAGCCGGAGATGCGCAAGGTGACGTCGACCCGCGGCCGGCCGAGTTCGGCCAGAGTGACGATCTCGTAGCCGGTGACCCGGCGGGACGCCCGGTCCCAGACCGGCTTCGCCCCGATCAGCGCCAAGGCCTGGGCGATGTCGTCGCCGCCGGTGCGCATGTTGGAGGTGCCCCAGGCGGTGAGCCCCAGCGACGTCGGCCATTCGCCATGGTCCTGCAGGTGGCGAGTGACGAGGAGTTCGGCCGACTTTTTGCCGAGCCGATAGGCGGTCTCGGTCGGCACGGCGCGGGTGTCGACAGAAAAGAAGTTCCGGCCGGTGGGCAGCGCGTCCGGCCGCCCTCGCGTCGGTGCGCCGGAAGGCCCGGGCGCGACGAAACGGCCGGCAAGGCCGGCGAGGAGGCCGGCGATCTCGGCCGGGCCGGAGGAGGTGACGGCCGGCCGCAGGCTCGATGCGATGGCTTCGAGCACCGGCGCGGTGGACCTCCAGTGGATATCCTGTGGAAGATTACCGTCGAGAAACTCCGAGGCGAGCATTTCCAACCGTTCGACGACATCGCCGGCAGTTCGCCAGGATGCTGTGGACAGATCTGCAAGTACCTGTGGACGAGGACCTGCCCATGGCGCCGCCATGTCGCAGTCCAGCGGGTCGAAAGAACTCGCTCGGCCTACGCCGCGCCCTTTGGCGCCCCCCTCTGTCCCGCCACCGACCTCCGAAGAAGCGAAGAGGTGCCCACCGCCGCCTTGATCGTCGGACAAGACGGACAGCCCCAGATCCTCCGCCACCGCCCGGATCAGCGACGCATCCCCCGGCTCGCTGCCTCGTGGCAAACGGGCAAGCGCCACCACGAGATCCGTCAGCAGCCGCCCCTCCGGCGCGACGCCGAAGACGTGCAGCCCGTCGCGGATCTGCATCTCCTTGAGTTCGCAGAGATAGGCGTCGAGCTTGGTCAAGGCCGTCTCGTCACCCTCTCCTTCGGCAATCCCCGCGTCGTGGTCGAGGCCGATGTCGCGGACGAGGTCGAGGATCTCGGTCTTCAGAAGCGTCACCCGGCGGGGATCGCCGCCGGAGGCCTCGTAATATTCGTCGACCAGCGCCTCTAGGTCCTTCAGCGGGCCGTAGGTCTCGGCCCGGGTCAGCGGCGGCGTCAGGTGATCGATGATGACGGCCGAGGTCCGGCGCTTGGCCTGCGTCCCCTCGCCCGGATCGTTGACGATGAAGGGATAGAGATGCGGCAGCGGGCCGAAGACGGCCTCGGGGAAGCAGCTTTCCGACAGCGCAAGCGCCTTGCCCGGCAGCCATTCGAGATTGCCGTGCTTGCCCATGTGGACCACCGCGTCGGCGTCGTAGACGTCGCGCAGGAAGGCGTAGAGCGCCAGATAGTTGTGCGGCGGCACGAGATCGGGGGAGTGGTAGGTCTCCTTGGGATCGATGTTGTAGCCTCTCGCCGGCTGAATGCCGACCAGCGTCTCGCCGAAACGGGCCAACGGCAGCGCAAAAGCCGGCTTACCATTTGCGTCCACGATGAAAGGATCACGCTCCGGGGGGCCCCAGCGCTCCAGCACGGCGGCTCTCACAGCCTCCGGAAGCCGACCGAAAAACGCCTGATAGGCATCAAGCGGCATCGTCTCACGCACCTCACGGGCAGCCATTCCGGCATTGGTTGGACCGGCCGTCAGATGAGCGATCAATGCGTTGCCGTCCGCCGGGACGTCGGCGACAGGGTACCCCGCCCCTCGCATCGCCTTCAGCACCTCGACCGTGCCGGCCGGCGTATCGAGACCGACGCCGTTGCCGAGCCGCCCGTCGCGGTTCGGATAGTTGGCGAGCAGGATGGCGACGCGCTTGTCGCCATTCGCCTTGTTGCGCAGCCGCGCCCAGCGCGCCGCGAGTTCGGCGACGAAACCGACCCGGTCCGACACGGGCCGGTGGGCGACGATGTCGGTCTCGGTCAGCGCGTCCCATTCGCCAGCCGACTTGAAGGCGACGGCGCGCGACAGGATGCGCCCGTCGAGCTCGGGCAGTGCGATGCTCATGGCGAGATCGCGGGCGGAAAGACCCTGGCTGGAGTCCCGCCAGGCCTCCTGCGAGCCCGAGGCGAGCACCGCCTGCAGGACGACGGCGCCGTGTTCTTCGAGGACGGTCGGCACGCGCTCGGCCCCGGCGCCGGCGGATGGCGATGAGACGGCAAAACCGGTGAGGTTGATCACGACGGAAGGCTGGCGGCGGGCGAAGAGCGAGCGGGCGGTCTCGATCGAGACCGGGTCCTTGAGGCTGGAGACGTAGACGGTCAGGACGTCGAGACCGCGCTCGGACAGGGCGTTGGCCAGCGCCTCCACCGGCTCCGTCTGCCCGCTCTGGACGAGCGCGCGGTAGCAGACGATGGCGGCGAGGGGTTTGTCACCTGTTTCGTCATCCTGGGCTTGACCCGGGATCCAATCCAAATCGCGGCCGCCGCGATGAAGGTCGCCGTCGCCCCCCTCTCCGCACAGTTCCACCACCCCCGCCTTCAACAGCGGTGTCGCCTCCCCGGGCCATTCTCCCTCGCCCAGCACCGCCCGACACCCCTGCAGAAACCCCTCTGCATTGGCCGGGCCACCCTCGACGAGATACCGCCACAACCGGTCGCGCTCTCCCAGCGGGATGGTCGTATAGGCGTCGAGCCCCGGATCCGGCTTGTCGTCGCCGGGGATCACCGCGAGGTTGCTGCCAGTCGCTTGCGCGTTGGCAAGCAGGGCGTCGAGCCCGTAGGGCCAGTAGGCCTGCCCACCGAGCAGCCGCACGACCACCAGCCGCGCATGGCGAAGGGTCCGCCCGACAAAAGTGTCGACCGACATCGGATGCTTCAGCCGCAACAGGTTGGCGAGGCGCAGATCGCTCGCGCCGAGACGAAGCCGCCGCGCCGCCGCGGCGAGCGCGGCAATCTCCGTGTCGGCGGCGGAGAGAAAGACGATGTCGCCGGGCGACTGGCCGAGATCCACCGCCTCGCCGCCATCGTCGATCGCGCCCTTCTGGGCGAGGAGAAGATGCAAGCCGCCGGCCCCTATTCCGCCGCCTGCGCGGCGCCTTCGCCGGCCGCGAGCGCTTCGATCCGCCGGGCGATCGTGTCGCAGACCTCCTCCGTCAGCCCGTCATGCAGGCCGATGACGACCAGCCGCGTCGCCCGCGCCTCGTCCTTGCCCCAGGGCCGGTCGAAATAGGTCTCGATGCGCTGGCCAACGGCCTGGACGACGAGCCGCATCGGCTTGCCGGGAACATCGGCAAAGCCCTTCAGCCGCAGGATGTCGTGCTCGCCGATCAGGGCTTTCAGCCCCTCGACGAAAGCGGTCTGGTCACGAAGCGGCCCGGCCTCTGCGACGAAGCTCTCAAACTCGTCATGATCGTGCTCCTCGCCGCCCTCGTGCTCGATCTCGTGATGAGACTTGCGGTCGGCAATGAGATCCTCCGTCCCGGCGGAAATACCGAGCAGCACGTCGGCCGGCAGCTTGCCGTTCTCGGCGGCGATGGTCTTGAACGTCCGCGCCGTCGCCGCGGCGGTCTCCTTGCGCACCCTTTCGAGAGTGTCCCTGTCGATCAGATCGGCCTTGTTGAGGACGATGAGATCGGCGGCGCGGATCTGGTCCTCGAAGAGTTCTTCGAGCGGGTTGTCGTGGTCGAGGCTTTCGTCGGCGGCCCGCTGGGCGGTGACCTTTTCCTCGTCGTCGGCGAACCGGCCGGCGGCCACCGCCGGCGCGTCGATGACAGTGACGACGCCGTCGACCGTCACCTTCGTCTTCACCTCCGGCCAGTTGAAGGCGGCGACCAGCGGCTGCGGCAGCGCCAGGCCGGACGTCTCGATGACGATGTGGTCGGGCAGGATGTCGCGTTCGAGCAGCCTGGTCATCGCCGGGATGAAATCGTCGGCGACGGTGCAGCAGATGCAGCCATTGTTGAGCTCGACGACGTCGTCCTCGCTGCAGGTCTCGATGCCGCAGCCCTTGAGGATGTCGCCGTCGACGCCGAGATCGCCGAATTCGTTGATGATCAGCGCGATCCTGCGGCCGCCGGGGTTCTGCAGGAGGTTGCGGATCAGCGTCGTCTTGCCGGCCCCGAGAAAGCCGGTGATGACGGTGGCGGGAATTTTCTGTGCAGGCATCGATGCCTCCTTGAATCGCGTTGTGCCGCAGCGCGTCGGCGAGACGCCGTCGCTGCGGTCTTGGATCGTTCGAAGGGCCCGAGCGCTTTGCTCAGCCCTTCATCTTCAGCGGCAGGCCGGCGGCGACGAAATACACCGTCCCCGCCAGCGCCGCGATCGTCTGGTGCAACCGGCCGGCATGGTCGCGAAACGCCCGTGCCATGGCATTGTCCGGCACGATGCCGAGTCCGACCTCGTTGGAAACGAGGAGGACCGGGCCGCCCACCCCGGCTTCGAGAGCCGCGCCGAGCGCGTCCGCTTCCTCATCGACGTTGCGCCCCGCCATCATCAGATTGGTCACCCAGAGCGTGAGACAATCGACGAGGAGGAAACGGCCGGCCGCCGCCTCGCGCCGCAGCGTTCCGGCAAGGTCGAGCGGTGCTTCGACGGTCCGCCAGGTCGGCCCGCGATCGCTCTGGTGGCGGGCGATGCGGTCCGCCATTTCGTCGTCATGGGCCTCGCCGGTCGCGACATAGACCGGCTCGAGGCCGCTCCCGGCGACGAGGCCTTCGGCAAAGGCCGTCTTGCCGGAGCGCGCCCCGCCCAGAACCAGGGTGAGCCGCGCTTCCTCGCCCATCGCTCAGGCCTCGGCGCCGACGTATCTGTCCATCGCCGCGCCGAGGGACAGGCCCAGAAGCACCCAGAACAGCGCCCCCGTCGCAAGCGACGCGACGGCGAATTCGGCCGCCAGCGTCGGCGGGATCGGGCTGGAAAGATCCGCCGGGTGAGGCGCTGCAAAGAGATGCGGCACCACCAAGAGGAGAGCGCCGCCGGCCCTGACGACGGGCTGGCGCCTCAGGACGAGGCAGTAAAGGCCCGCGGCGGTCATGACGACGGTCATGATCCACCAAATCTGGCGGGTCGAAAGATCGGCGACGGGCATCGCCGGAAGCTCCGGCGGCAGGCCGAGGGCCGGAGCCAGCGAGATCGCCGCAAAGCCGGCAAGGCCCCAGAGAGCGCCGGTCCGCAAGGTGATCCGATGACCGGTCAGAAGCGCCACGGCGCCGAGCATCAGGGCAAAGCCCGCCCCGGTGACGAGGTTCGCCGTCAAGGTGCCGAGGGCCCGGCTTTCGAACAGGCTGGCATCGCCTTCCTCCTCACCTCCGGCTGCGGCCGGACCGTGCACGAGGATGACCCGGCCGGCCTGATGGTTCGAAAGCCCGTGCGCATAGGCGGAGGAGACGAGCGAGGCCTGATGCTCGTGGGTCGGCGCGATGCCGTGACCGCCCTGTTCGTAGACCTCGGCGTGCTCGATCAGCGGCACGAGCTTGAGATAATGGATGGGCGTCATCAGGACGCCGACGAAGAGCCCGGCCGCAAGCGCTGCCAAGAGATATCTGACCAACATGATGAAGCTTTCCCGTTGCCGGCGACGACACGCCGGCCTGTGACTGACTGGATGTGCGAAAGGCCCGGCGCTGCGCCGGAAGAGCCGCGGTCAGTGGCAGGGAAAGCCGAAGGCGTGGCGAACGTCGTGAGCCGTGTCGTGCAGGGCGGCCGAATGGGCAAAGCCCGCACCCCAAACGAAGAAGGCGCCGAGAACGAGGGCGAAAAGCCCGGTGGCGACGCGGGTGCTCGAGGCGGTTCCCGCAATCTGATTGGTGTCAGTCGTCATATCAACCTCCGTGACGGCCGCTCACCACGAGCGGCGCATGTTGGAAGGCCGGCAGGTCTCCTGGCTCGCGGGTCGTCGAAATGCGTCTCGCCTTCCCGGAGGTCTCTCCAGTGGCTTTCAGGCACCGACGCGCATCGAGCGCATCGGGCCAGTGACGAATCTCTCGCCGCTCTACAGTCGCGGGGTCGGCTGCGATGAAGGCCCCCGACTTGGGTCGACCCGTCGCATTCCCTCTTCGCCCCTACCGCTTTGCGGTGGGGGAACCGTCCTTCGCCCGGCGCCAGACGTGGCGCCCGAGCGCGGCGAGACTAGCAGCCGCCCTGGCGAGCGCCAAGCGAAATCGCCGCCGCGATCCCTTCAAGCCCCCGGCCGAGCGAATCGCCCGGCACGGAGAAACCTTCCGCTGAGCGTCTTCACAGCCGCCCGCGCCTCCCGTCATCGCCCATCGAGCCGCCTTGAAACGCGAGGCGAACAGTCTCTCCCACCGCCATCAAGCCGTATTTCGAGCAAACCGCAGGATCGGTGCACTATCGCAGCGCAAAAACATCGCCCGAAAACGGTTCTCGTTTCGCGTCAGCCTCTATATCCCATCCGAACGACACAATTTCGAGCAAGCGAGATCGACGGAGACTGAGGCGACATGTGCGGAATTTGCGGCGAGATTCGCTTCGACGGAAACCAGGCCTCGGGCGAGCGGCTGCAACGCATGGGCGATTGCCTGGCCCGGCGCGGCCCCGATGGTGCCGGTCAGGTGCTGCGCGGACCGATCGGCCTCGGCCACCGGCGGCTGAAGATCATCGACCTCAGCGAAAAGGCCCAACAGCCGATGGTCGACCCGGAACTCGGGCTGACCATCGCCTTCAACGGCTGCATCTACAATTACCCCGAGCTTCGCCAGGAGTTGGAAGGCAAGGGCTACCGCTTCTTCTCGACCGGCGACACGGAAGTGATCATCAAGGCCTATCACGCCTGGGGCCGCGACTGCGTCAAGCGCTTCCACGGCATGTTCGCCTTCGCCATCGCCGAGCGAGAGAGCGGCCGGGTGATGCTGGCGCGCGACCGCTTCGGCATCAAGCCGCTCTATCTCTCGCAGACCGACAAGCGCCTCTATCTCGCCTCCTCGCTGCCGGCGATTCTGGCCACCGGCGACGTCGACCGGACGATCGACCGGGAGGCGCTGCATCACTACATGACGTTCCACGCCGTCGTCCCGCCGCCGCTGACGATCGTCAAGGGCGTGCGCAAGCTGCCGCCCGCCACCACCCGCATGATCGAGCCCGACGGCTCCTTTAACGACGCGGTCTACTGGGCGCCGGAGTTTTCGCCGCGCGCCGGCGACGAGAAGCTGTCCTCCAACGACTGGCGCGACCTCGTCATGGACGCGCTGAAGCTCGCCGTCGACCGACGCATGGTCGCCGACGTTCCGGTCGGCGTACTGCTCTCGGGCGGCGTCGATTCCTCGCTGATCGTCGGGCTTCTGGCCGAAGCCGGGCAGAAGAACCTCAACACCTTCTCGATCGGCTTCGAGGACGCCAATGGCGAGGTCGGCAACGAGTTCGAATTCTCCGACATCATCGCCAAGCATTACGGCACCGAGCATCACAAGATCTTCGTGCCGGGCTCCGAACTGATGGAGCATCTGCCGGGCACCATCCAGGCCATGTCGGAGCCGATGGTCTCCTACGACAATGTCGGCTTCTACCTCCTCTCGCGGGAAGTCTCCAAGCACATCAAGGTGGTGCAGTCCGGCCAGGGCGCCGACGAGATCTTCGGCGGCTATCACTGGTATCCGCCGATGGTCGGCGCCAACGATCCCCTCGCCGCCTATTCGAGGGCCTTCTTCGACCGCAGTCACGAGACGCTGAAGGGCCAGATCGCGCCGGAATGGCAGACGGAGGAGGACGTTTCGCGCAATTTCGTCGCCCGGCACTTCGCCATGGCCGGCGCCACCAACCCGGTCGACAAGGCGCTGCGCGTCGATGCCCATGTCATGCTGGTCGACGATCCGGTGAAGCGCGTCGACAACATGACCATGGCCTGGGGCCTCGAAGCCCGCGTTCCCTTCCTCGACCACGAGCTGGTCGAGCTTGCCGCCCGTGTGCCGGCCGAGGAGAAGCTGAAGCAGGACGGCAAGGGCGTCCTCAAGGAAGTCGCCCGGCAGGTCGTGCCGTCCGCGGTCATCGACCGCAAGAAGGGCTACTTCCCGGTGCCGCAGCTGAAATACATCTCCGGCCCCTATCTCGACATGGTCAAGGACACGCTCGGGTCCGAGGCGGCCAGGGGTCGCGGCCTGTTCCAGCAGAGCTATCTCGACGAACTTTTCGCCAATCCCTCGGATCACATCACGCCGCTGCGCGGTTCGGAGCTGTGGCAGGTCGCGCTGCTGGAGATGTGGCTGCAGGAACAGGGGGTCTGATCGGATGGCTGTCGACAAAAAGACAGACCATCGCCTGGAAAAGCTGCGCGCCTCCGGGCCGAGCGGCCCTGCCGCCCGCGCGCGGGCCGACCAGAACGGGCTGAAGAAGAACGCCATCCTCGATTGCGGCTGGGGCCGGCTGGTCTTCGGCCAGACCTTCGCCGATCCGCGCGAACTCGCCAACTCCTTGCGCGAGGAAGGTCCGGACCGCCGCGACATCGCCTTCTACGTCAAGGATCCGCACGTCCTCCTCAGCCACGCGCCGCAAGAGCTGTTTCTCGATCCGTCCCACACCTACCGCCTCGATCTTTCGACCTACCGGCCGGGCACGCGCCGCCCGCGCGGCTACTTCATCCGGCGTCTGGCGTCCGAGCAGGACGCCACCGAAGTCAACCGCATCTACCAGTCCCGCGGCATGGTGCAGGTGCATCCCGCCTTCTTCTGGTCGAACCGCGACAACCGGGCGCTGACCTATTTCGTCGCCGAGGACGAGACCACCGGGGCGATCCTCGGCACGGTGACCGGGGTTCACGGCAAGCGCGCCTTCGGCGATCCGGAAAACGGCTCCTCGCTGTGGTGCCTCGCGGTCGATCCGCAGGCGCCCCATCCCGGCATCGGCGAAAGCCTGGTGCGCCGTCTCGCCGAGCATTTCCAGGCGCGGGGCTGCGCGTTCATGGATCTTTCGGTGATGCACGACAACGAGCAGGCCATCGGGCTTTACGAAAAGCTCGGCTTCGTCCGCGTCTCCTATTTCACCATCAAGCGCAAGAACGAGATCAACGAAAAACTCTTCACCGGCCCGAACGCCGAATATGAGGAGCTCAATCCCTATGCGCGGATCATCGTCGAGGAGGCCCGGCGCCGCGGCATCCACACCGAGGTCGTGGACGCGGCCGGTGGCTTCTTCCGGCTCACCCATGGCGGCCGCACCGTTCTCTGCCGCGAAAGCCTCTCCGAGCTGACCTCCGCCGTGGCCATGTCGATCTGCGACGACAAGCGGGTGACCCGGCGGATGGTCGAGGGGGCAGGCGTCACGGTCCCCGAACAGATCTCCGGCGACAGCGACGACGCGGCGCTTTCGGCCTTTCTCGAAAAGCACGGCCAGGTCGTCGTGAAGCCTGCCCGCGGCGAGCAGGGCCGCGGCATCTCCGTCGGCATCGAGACGCTCGACGATACGAAGACCGCCATCGAAGCGGCGCGGCAGCATTCGCCGCACGTCCTGGTCGAGGCCTGCTTTGCGGGCGACGACCTCAGGCTCATCGTCATCGATTACCGCCTCGTCGCCGCCGCGCTGAGAAAGCCGCCGGTGATCACCGGCGACGGCCGCTCCAGCGTGAAGGACCTGATCGAGCATCTGTCGCGCCGCCGCTCGGCGGCGACGGGCGGCGAAAGCAAGGTGCCGATGGATGCGGAGACGCAGCGCTGCGTGCGCCAGTCGGGCTATGGCATGGACGACACGCTGCCCGAGGGCGAGCGGGTCACCGTCAGGAAGACCGCCAACCTCCACACCGGCGGCACCATCCACGACGTTACCGGTGATATCCACCCGGCGCTGGTCGAGGCAGCTGTTGCCGCCGCAAGGGCAATTGAGATACCGGTGACGGGCATCGACCTGATGATCAAGTCGCCGGCGCTGCCGGACTACGTGTTCATCGAGGCGAACGAGCGGCCGGGCCTCGCAAATCACGAACCGCAGCCGACTGCGGAGCGGTTCGTGGACCTGCTGTTCCCGCTGTCCGTGCCATTTTCAGTGAGAGCGGCCCGCACCAACCGGCGGAGATCGCTGAAGGAGGGCTGAGTGCCGAGGCTTACGATCGATACCGAGTATCTGACCGAGCAGCTGAAGGCGCTCCTCAAAATCCCCTCCCCGACGGGCTACACCGACACCGTGGTCCGCCATGTCGCCAAAGAGCTCGAACGGCTCGGCCTGAAGGTCGAACTGACCCGGCGAGGCGCCATTTCGGCGATGCGCCAGGGCTCGCGGCGCGCCTCTGCCCGGGCGATCGTCAGCCATCTCGACACGCTCGGCGCCCAGGTGAAGCGGATCAAGGAGAACGGCCGGCTGGAGCTCGTGCCAATCGGCCACTGGTCGGCGCGCTTCGCCGAGGGCGCGCGCTGCATGATCTTTTCCGATGCCGGCACCTATCGCGGCACCATCCTGCCGCTGAAGGCCTCCGGGCATACGTATAACGAGGAAGTCGACACGCTTCCCGTCGGCTGGGACTATGTCGAGCTGCGGGTCGACGCTTTGTCGCGGGACGTCGCCGAGATGACCAGGCTCGGCATCGAGGTCGGCGATACGGTGGCGATCGATCCGCAGCCGGAATTCCTCGACAACGGCTACATCGTCTCGCGCCATCTCGACAACAAGGCCGGCGTCGCCGTCATGCTGGCGGCGATCAAGGCGATGGAGGACTCTGGCGCATCGACCCCGGTCGACACCCATTGGCTGTTCACCATCGCCGAGGAGGTCGGCGTCGGCGCGGCCTCGATCCTCACCCCCGACATCGCCTCGATGATCGCCGTCGACAACGGCACCTCGGCGCCGGGACAGAACTCGGCGGAGTTCGGCGTCACCATCGGCATGGCCGACCAGACCGGGCCGTTCGACTATCACCTGACCAAGAAGCTGGTGCGCATCTGCCAGGACGAGGACATCCGCTACCAGAAGGACATCTTCCGCTACTACCGCTCGGATTCCGCCTCGGCGCTCGAAGCCGGCCATGACGTGCGCACCGCCCTCATCACCTTCGGCGTCGACGCCTCGCACGGCTACGAGCGCATCCACATGCATGCGTTGCGCTCGCTGTCGGAGTTGATCACCGCCTATCTGACCTCGCCGGTCGAGATCGAGCGCGACCGCAACTATCATGCGGGGCTGAAGGGCTTTACCCGCCAGCCGGACGTCGAGGCGCAGCAGGAGCTCGCCAGCGACACCGACCCCGCCGAATAGCCACCGCCGAACAGCCCCCGAAGGAGCCGGCCCCGCCCATGAGCCCCGCCCGCAAGTCCCGGCCGTGAGCCCCGTCCGTGAGCTTTGACGACATCGTCGCCTTCCCCGGACGGGTTCTCTGGGACCTCCTGATGCTGCTCGGGTCACTGGCGCGCGATTGTCTGGCGGTGGCTCAGGGCCATCCCATCCTCGCCGCGGCGATCACGCTGGCCTTCCTCGTCGCGCTGGTTCTCGCACGCGGAGCGGTGATGATCGGTCTCGTCCTCTGCTTCTTCGCCGTTGCCGCGCTGATCGGCGCCGAGCCCGTCCCCGAACTCGACAAGCGCCAAGCCTTCTCGGCCCTGACGATGCTCGCCATGATCCTCATCGGTCTCGCCTTCCGCCGCCAGCGCCTGCTGCGGCAAGGGCTGGAAGACGAGATCGCGGCTCGGGAAGAGGCGCTGGACGAAGCGCGGCGGGAGGGCTGGGAAGCGGCGATGAAGTACCGGCCGGAGGATGAGACGCCGCATCTCGGCCCGCCGGATTGAGGAGGATGGGTGAAAACCGGCCAAAGGCAGATTGCCGGCCGGATTAAGGGGCACGGCAGTGTCGGTTGGAAAGCAGCCGACTGATTACCCGATCTCAGTGACTGCTCCACGCCCTGCTTCTGCCGTTCAGCAGAACGGCACTTCCTCTTCACGCGGACCTTGCTGGTCCCTGTCATAATGGCATCAATTTCCGGCCAGTGAGGTAGGGATGCTCTCAGCTTCCTCGAAAGGCCGATCTATCGGACAAATTGATGCGAACCTCCAGAATGTCGGCTGCGCGTGATCGGCTTCGACGCATAGGTCTCAGATCGTCCGGCTTCGCACCCCGCCATCTCTGATCGCTAGAGCCGACCCTAACGGGCAAGCCAAGTATAGAAGGTTTCGGCTTCCTCACCCATGTCGAGCGACTTCAGGTATCGCGGCTTCCATACTTCTCTGATGAACGCTTCCATCGTGGTCGGCAGGGAGGGACGAGTTTCCTTGCCTTCATGAAAACGGACGACGCCATTGTTGATTGCGTCGGTGGTTCGGCTGTCGTCCAGCCAGTGTTCATGCGTGCCGAACCGTTTGAGATACTCGTCTTTGATTTCGGGCAGGGAGCGGTCGATCAAGCGATACTCCACCGGCTTGCCCAACTCACGACTGATGATCGCCGTCACTTCGCGCATCGACAGATCTTGGGACCCTACCTCGCGGATGACGCGGTGCTCGCCAGAAGGGTTCAGCAACTCCTTCGCCGCCAATGTTGCGATGTCATCCGTCGCCACCCACGGCATCTTCAAGTCTGCCCCTTGGAACCATGGGAGACGACCGAAGCGGGCGACCGGCGTGATCCATGCGAAGGTGTTCTCCATGAACCAGGCCGCGCGCAAATGCACGAGATCGATGCCGTCGAGCTCGTTCAACTTTTGGTCTAGGTGATGGAAGACCTCGAAATGGCCAGTCTTCCCCGCGACCTCGGAACCCATCGCCGTAAGACTGACGGCAAGCTGGACCGGCGAGCCGCGCAAGGCGTCGACGAAGCGCTGCGCGACCATGGGATAGTGGCCGTCGATATTGCACCAGTCGGTTTTCACCATGAGGAAAGCCGCCTCGACGTCCGCGAAAAAGGCATCGAGGTTTCCGGTGCCAATATCGAAGCTGCCGAGGAAGGGCTCGGCGCCCTGTTCAACCAGGGCATCGAGCGCCGGGCCGCCTCTGGACATGGCTTTGACCTGATGGCCGGAACCGATGAGGGTCCGCGTGAGCTTGGCACCGATCCTCCCGGTGGCGCCGACGACGGCAATGCGCATGACGATCTCCATTTGCTTGTTGGTCGGAGCGTGTTAGTCGATCGCTGGCTGCACGAATTTCGAGATAGTGCCGAATGATCTTCAAATCAGGCCAATCGGCTGAGGCCTTGCCGCCCTGCGCTCAAGACATCGATTTCAATCGGTTCGGCGGGCCGGCCATGGCCCTGCGGGTCGGCTTTGGCGACGACGACACCAAGGTCCCCGAACACCGGCATGCCCAGGGTCAGTTGATCCTGGCGCTGCATGGGGCGGTGACATGCACGGCGGTGGGCGGCCTATGGCTCGTTCCCTCAGGCTCGGCTGTCTGGATTCCGGGCGGCGTCCCGCACAGCAATCAGGCGACCCACAACGCGCGTCTGATCTACCTGTTCGTGGAGCCGTCTGAGTCGGACCTGCCGCCGACATGCCGCAGCGTGTCGGTCTCGCCAATGCTGCGCGAGATGATCCTGCGCCTGGCGGACGTCGATCACGCCGCACCTGACGAGCGCACCAGCCGTCTCATGCGGGTGCTCCTCGATGAACTGGCGCTCATGCCGAATGGCGGTCCTGTGCTTCCGCTCACCGACCATCCCAAGATCGCACTCATCGCCGCGGCACTGGCGGCCGATCCCGCTGATCGCCGCACATTAGGCGAATGGGCCCGTCATGTCGCCGTGAGCGAACGGTCCTTGAAGCGTCTGATGGTGAAGGAGACCGGTCTGACCTTCAGCCACTGGCGGCGGCAGCTTCATCTGATCATCGCCGTTCGCGAACTCGCAGGTGGCGCCACGGTGCAGAAGGTTTCCGGCGACCTCGGTTACGAGTCCGTCACCGCCTTCATCGTCATGTTCAAGAAGGCGCTCGGCGTGACACCGAGCCGCTATCGGCCGCACGCGGACTTGGGATCGCGCCAGACTGCTTGAGCGGAAACTCCGCGTTGATTTTGGACGGCAATGAGGAGAAGCCCGAAGGGCAGCTCTCCGCCTGCTCTGCCCGAAGCCGTCGGCCCGGTTTTCGGCGCAAAGTTGACACCGGCAGCAGGCGAAGTGGCCATCAAGAACGACAGCATCGGGTCCCTGGCTGTCGAAAATCCGTTGCCGCTCGACACGGAAAACTGGCTTACGCATCACGCCCAGAATGACAACCGCGAACGAGGCGGCCACACGCCCCGCTCCCCCCTCACCCCATGAACTGCCCGCCATTCACCTCGATCACCTGCCCCGTCATGTAGCCCGATAGCCTCGCGCTCGACAGAAACAGATAGGCCGGCGCGCAGTCTTCCGCCGTGCCGAGGCGCTTCATCGGGATCGCGGCGGCGGTGGCTTCGAGCTTTTCCGGCGAGGAATAGCGGCGGTGGAAATCGGTCATGATCGTGCCGGGCGAGACGGCGTTGACCCGGATGTGGTCCGGCGCCAGCTCGCGGGCCAGCGCCCGGGTCCAGGTGGAGATGAAGGCCTTGGACGAGGAATAGAGCGAGGAGCCCGGGCTGCCGCCGACGATCGCCGAGATCGACGAGGTGTTGACGATGGCGGCGCCGCCCTCGGCCTTGCCGCCTTCCTTCAGCGCCGGCAACAGCGCCGTCGTCAGCGCCACCACCGAGCGGACGTTGAGATCGACCACGGCGTCGAATGCTTCGGCATCGACCTCGGCGGCCGGGATGCGGCCGATCATCGTGCCGGCATTGTTGACGAGGCCGTCGAGCCGGCCGTCGAGCTTTGCGAGGATCGATCCGGCAAGTTTCTCGCCGCCGTCCCTCGTGCCGAGGTCGGCGATGAGAAGGTCGAGGCGGCCTCTTTCGTCGTCGGACAGACCGGAGAGGACGCCGTCTTCGGCATGGTCCAGCGTCCGGCCGGCATGGGCGATCACCCGCGCGCCGGTCCGAAGGAAGCCGCGCGCCACCGCCGCGCCGATGCCGCGCCCGGCGCCGGTGACGACGACGGTCTTGCCGGAAAACAGCGCCGGGTCGAAACCGATCATCGCGTCACTCCATCGATCCGGGGGGCGGAGGAGCGAACACCCGTCTCCTGCCGCCGAAACATCGCTACGACGCCGGCGACGGCGGTGAGCAGCCAGCCGGCGATGAGCATCGTGCCGCCGGTCGGCGCGGCATTGGCAAACAGCGAGGCGCCGGTGGCTGCCCGCATGGCGAGATCGCCGGAAAACAGGACGACTCCGACCATCATCGCGGCGCCGGCAAGGCCGAGCAGACGCGGCGTGCGGGGAAGGACCGCGGCAACGCCGAGCAGTGCCGGGGCGTGGATGAGCGCCATGGAGGCGGCGATCGCGACGAAGCGATCGCCCTCGGCGACATGGGCCGCCAGCGCAGCACCGGCGACGCCCGCCGCGCCGAAGAGCCCGGCAAAGACGATGAACAGCCCACAGAGGACGCGTATTCCGCTCGCCGACATCTCAGTCTTCCCGTTGGCGGAACGGCTCGAGGTCCTCGTTCGAGGCGAGATGGGGGTCGGCGGGCGTATTCGATTCACCCGTCGTCACGGAAAGCTTCGGCATCTCGTCGAGGACGGAGCCCGGCCACATCTTGTAGCCGACGGCATAGGCCGACTTGGCGAGAAGATGTGCCGAAAGCGGCGCGGTCAGCAGGACGAAGGAGATGGCCGCAAAGGCCCGCAGGGTCTCCGGACCGCTGTCGGAAACCAGCGCCAGCGCCAGCAGCATCATGCCCGACCCGACCGAACCGGCCTTCGAGGCGGCATGCATGCGGGTGTAGATGTCCGGCAGGCGCAAAAGGCCGAGGGCGGCGATTGCCGCGAAGCCGGCGCCGGCGACCACCAGCGCGCCAGCGAGGATGGTGAAAACCGTGTCGATCAACGCTCCGCTCCTCTTGAGGCGATGGCGCCCTCTCCGGATTCGTGCGGGTCGCCGTCGATCTTCCGGACCTCCTTCTTCTCGCCATCATCCGCCGTCTTGCCCCGGGCCAGGATGAAACGGGCGAAGGCAACCGTTGCCAGGAAGCCCACCAGCCCAAGAGCGATGGTGATGTCGACATAAAGGGTGAAGCCGGTGTCGATGCCGAGGACGGCGATGAAGCCGATGGCCACCGAGGTCAGCATGTCGAGGCCGAGAACCCGGTCCGGCAGCGTCGGGCCCTTGATGATCCGGATGATCGTCAAGAAGAAGGCGAGGGCGAGCAGCGCCAGCGAGACGTCGAGGCAGACGTCGAGAAAGGTCGTTGCGAAGTCGGTTCGGTTCATCGGAACGCCTCGAGAATTTTCCGCTCGAAGCCTGAAGCGATCTCGGCTCTGGTGCCCTCCGGATCGGAGCAATCCAGCGCATGGACATAAAGCGTCGAGCGATCCTCGGAGACGTCCACCGAGAGGGTGCCGGGCGTCAGGGTGATGAGATTGGCGAGCAGCGTGATCTCGAAATCATCCTTCACCTGAAGCCTGTAGGCGAAGATGCCGGGCTTCAGGTCCATTTTCGGCGACAGCACCGTCGCGGCGACGCGCCAGGCCGACTTGAAAAGTTCCGACAGGAAAAGCAGAAACAGCGCCCCGATCCGGAAGATGCGGCCGACATAGCCGACCGTGCCGATTTCCCGGCGGATCAGATAGAGCGACGCGGCGCCGAGAAAGAAGCCGAAGCCGAGGTTCAGCAGCGTGAACGAGCCGGTGACGATCGTCCAAACGAAGGCGAGGACGATGTTGATCAAAAAGAGGGTCACGACGCACCTCCGAAGACCGAGCCGACATAGGCTGCCGGATCGACGACGCCACGCGCGGCAACCTCCGTCAGCGTCACCAGCCATTGCGGCGAGACACCGGCCGCGACGACGAACACCGCGAGGATGAGCAGCGGCAGGATGGACAGAAGCGGCGATGGCTGGCCCGTCGGCCCGAAGTCCCGGGCGCCTGCCAGGGCCGGCTCCGGCGCGTCGCGCCAGAAGGCGAGCGCGAAGACCCGGGCGCTCGCCACCGTCATCAAAAAGCCGGTGAGGAGGATGACCGCGCCGAGCCAGGGAAGGCCCGACTGGAAGGCGCCGCGCACCAGGATCACCTTCGGCCAGAAGCCGGAAAACGGCGGCAGGCCGGAAACCGCGAAAAGAAACACCAGCATCAGCGCCGCGAGCCCGGGAGCCCGGCGCCACAGCCCTCCCATGCCGCGCAGCGACGACGAGCCGGCAATGCGCGCCGCCGTGCCTGCGGTGAGATAGAGCGCGGTCATCACCACGATCGAGTGGAGGGCATAGAACACCGCGCCGGAGAGACCGACGACGAGGTTCGAGGTGCCTGTGACGAGTGGCGCAGCGGATCCCGTGGTCGCGGCAGCGCTCATTCCGCCGTCCGTCCCCGTCGCGGCGCTCGCCGCCGTTGCCAAGGCTTCCCCCGCCCCGCCCGTCTCGGTCAGCGCCAGGCCGGCGAAGATCGTGCCGATGCCGGCGATGACGAAGTAGTTGAGGAGCCGCCTGAGATCGCTCTGCGCCAGCGCGCCGAAAGCCCCGACCAGCATGGTCAGCGCCGCGACCCAGCCGATGATCGTCGCAAGGTCGGCATGCTGGGCCGGAAACAGCATCAGCACCATGCGGATCAGCGCATAGACGCCGACCTTGGTGAGCAGCCCGGCAAACAGCGCCGACACGACGAAACGCGGCGTGTGGTAGGAGGCCGGCAGCCAGAAGTTCAGCGGGAAGGCTGCCGCCTTCATGGCGAAGGCGATGAGGAAGAGCACCGAAATGGTGAGCAGCGCACCGTCATCCTCGAAGCGGCCTGCCTTGCCGCTGATGTCGGCCATGTTGAGCGTGCCGAACAGGCCGTAGAGATAGCTGATGGTGATGAGGAACAGCGTCGTCGCGACGAGATTGAGGAAGCAGTACTTCGTCGCGCCGTCGAGTTGCTCATGCTCCGAGCCGAGGATCAGAAGACCGAAGGAGCCGATCAGGAGCACCTCGAACCAGACATAGAGATTGAAGACGTCGCCGGTGAGGAATGCGCCGGAAACGCCGCCCATCATCAGGAACAGGAACGGGAAGAAACCATAGCGACGCTCCGTCCGGCTGATCGAGAAGGTGGCGTAGATCGTCGCCGCCAGCCCGACGAAGCCCGCCGTGGTGACGAACAGCGCGCCCAGCATGTCGACGGTGAAGGCGATGCCGAAGGGCGGCTTCCAGTTGCCCATCATCATGGTCTGCGGGCCTTCCAGCGCGACCTTGAGGAGCAACAGAACGTCGATCGCAAAGAGCGCGAGGAAGCCTGGAATGGCGAGCCAGGGGTGCCAGTCGATGCGCTTGCGCAGCATCAGGAGCACCGCGCTGAACAAAAGGCAGACGGCGACGGGCGCGACGACGAGGTAGTCGATCGGCGCCAGGGCGCCCTCCACCATCGCTTCGGCTTTCAAGGCTGCAAGATCGGAAGGTCCGGCCATCGGTTCTCAGTATCCCAGCGGTGGCGGGCCGTCGTCCTCGGGCTCGGCGACACGCATCTGGTCGGTGTCGTCCGTCCCGAGGTCCTGATAGGCGCGATAGGCGAGCACCAAAAGGAAGGCGAAGAAGGAAAAGGAGATGACGATCGCCGTCAGGATCAGCGCCTGGGGCAGCGGATTGGCGACGTCGGTGAGCGGCGTCTCGGCGCCTGCCGGCACCAGCGGCGGCGCGATCGAGGAGACGCGTCCGGCCGTGAAGATCAAGAGATTGACCCCGTTGCCGAGCAGGACGACCCCGAGCAGCATGCGAATGATGTGTTTGGACAATAGAAGGTACAGCGCCACGGTGAACAGGCAGCCGACGACGAGGCAGAGGGCGGTTTCCATCAATCGGTGTCCCGTTCCTCGAGGGCGAGGGCGATCGACGTGATGCCGCCGACGACGACCAGATAGACGCCGATGTCGAAGAGCAGCGGCGTCGACAGCGCGACCTCATTGCCGAAGAAGACCGGGAAGATCCACAGCCCCGTCATGAAGCCGGTGCCGGCGAACAGCGAGAACAGGCCGGCGACGACGGCGAAGAACAGGCCCGCGCCCGAGATCGCCATCGGATGGAACCACAACGCCCGGCGAACCGCCACGACCCCGCAGGCGATGCCGTAGATCGCGAAGGCCGAAGCGGCGATCAGGCCGCCAATGAAGCCGCCGCCAGGATCGTTGTGGCCGCGCAAGAGCACGAAGATCGAGAACAGCACCATCAGCGCGGTGAGATAGGGCGCTGTGAAGCGGAAGATGACCGTCCTCATGGCGTCGTCTCCATCGGGTCGGGCTGAACATCCGTTTTCCCGCCAGCCCGGATGCGGATCAGCGCGAGGATCGCGAGGCCCGCGGCCATGACAACGGCAAGCTCGCCCATCGTGTCGACGCCGCGGAAGTCGACGATGATGACGTTGACGATGTTGTGACCGTGGGCGATCGGATAGCTGTATCTCTCGAAGAAGTCGGACAAAACCGGATCGAAGGGCCGCTGGACGATCGACAGCAGGAACAGGCCGAGGCCGGCGCCGCCCGCCAGGGCCAGCGCCGCATCGGGAAGCGTCTCGCGCATCGGCCGGTGGTCGGCCGGCGAGAGTTTCAGCCGCGTCATCACCAGAGCGAGGATGACGACCGACAGCGTCTCGACCATGAACTGGGTGAAGGAGAGATCCGGGGCGCCCAGAAGAATGAAGAGAAGCGCGATCGAAAAGCCCTGGATGCCGAGCGAGACGATCGCCGTCAGCCGGTTCTTGGCGATGACGACGGCGAGAATGCCGACGAGAATCAGCGCCAGAACGATCCACTCGTAGAAATACAATGTCGGCATGGAAGGCTCGGCCGGCAGGGCCCCACCGAGGATCATCGGGGCGAACAGCCCGGCGGCGATCACCATGACGGTGACCGTCATGTAGTAGTCGAGCCGGCCGGACTGCAGGCGGCTCGTCACGAAGAAGGAGAAGCGCAGGAGCCCGCGCATCGCCTGATCGAAGCCGTGATCCGGGCCCCAGCCGATCGCCGACAGGACGCGGCTCGTCGCCGTCCGGATGGCGTTGGAAGCGAGATAGATCACGATGCCCAGGACGATCGTCGCGAGCGACAGGGCGAATGCGAGGTTGAGATGGGGCACCCACGAGATGTCGATCTCGACCGGCGCGCCGACTGCAGCGCTCGCCATCGGGACCGAGAAGAGCTGGTGGTAAGTCTCGTAGAACAGCGCGCCGAGAAGGCCGAGAACGCCAAGGACGAGCGGGCCCAGCCAGATGGTCGGCGAGCCTTCGTGCGGATGGTGGATCGTCTCGGGCAGCTTGCCGACGAAGGGCTTCAAGGCGACGATGAAGGCGGCGGCGAACATCAGCGCGTTGCCGAGGATCGCGGCGGCCATCAGCGCGACGTGATAGGCGTCGCCATGTTCCAGCGCGTGGTAGATCTCCTCCTTGGCGAGGAAGCCGACGAAGGGCGTGATGCCGCCCATCGACAGCGCGCAGAGGAGCGCAGCGGCAAAGGTGATCGGCATGTGTTTGGCCAGGCCGCCGAGCTTGCCGATCTCGCGGGTATGGGCGCCGTGGTCGACCGAGCCGGCGACCATGAAGAGCCCGCCCTTGAACAGCGAATGGGCGATCAGATAGAGCACCGCGGCGATCAGCGCGTATTCGGTCGAGACGCCGATCAGCATGACCAGCAGCCCTAGCGAGGACACGGTCGTATAGGCCAGCGTGATCTTGATGTCCGTGGCGCGGACAGCCAACAGCGCACCCATGACGAGTGTGACCGCGCCGAAGAGCGGCAGCACCGTCGTCCACAGCGCGGTGTCCCCGAGCGCCGGCTGCGTGCGCAAGAGCAGGTAGATTCCGGCCTTCACCATCGTCGCCGAATGGAGGTAGGCCGAGACCGGCGTCGGCGCTTCCATGGCGTTGGGCAGCCACACGTGAAACGGCATCTGCGCCGACTTGGTGAAGGCGCCGCACAGGACGAGGACGAAGATCGGCAGATAGTACTGGCTGTCGCGCAGCGCGTCGCCCGCGGCGAGGATCTCGCTCATCGAGTTGAGCCCGGCGACCTCGCGGATCAGGATGAAGCCGGCGAGCAGCGCCAGACCGCCGCCCCCGGTGATCGCCAGCGCCTGGATCGCGCCGCGCCGCGCCTTTTCCCGCTCATGGTCGAAGCCGATGAGCAGGAAGGAGGTGATCGAGGTCAGCTCCCAATAGACGAACAGGGTCATCAGATCGTCGGCGAGAACGAGGCCGAGCATCGCGCCCATGAACATCAGGATGAAGGAGAAGAACCGACCCTGGTCGCGGTGACCGGCGAGATAGCCGCCGGAATAAAGCACGATCAGCGTGCCGATGCCGGTGATCAGCAGCGCGAATGTCGAGGCAAGGCCGTCGATGCGGAAGGAGAAGCGGACGTCGAAGGCGGGGATCCAGTCGTAGCCGAAGGAAACCACGCCCCCGCTGGCGATGGTCGGCAGGAAGGAGAAAAGGAGCGCGAAAGCCGCCGCCGGCGCAAGCGCCAGGATCCAGCCCGCATAGGCCCCGAAGATCCGCTTCAGGATCGGCGCGAGCGCTGCGGCGATGAATGGCAGGGCAAGGGCCAGGGTTCCTCCGGTCGTCGCCTCGATTTCCGCCATTCGCCGTCCTAGTCCTTCCCTCGCGACGACCGGGCGCGCTGACGCCGGATCGGATCCTCCGTTCTATAAGAACCGGCAAAGCCGGGGGCAAGGACGGCAGCGACGCCGTGCGTACAGAATTGGCCTGGCGACGGTCTCAGACTTGCGCAGCGCCGGCGGACGGATTAGGTCCGGAACGGGCTCGCGCCGCGATTTGCCGACAATTCTGCAAGGGTTTCGTCACCAATCTCTCGGCGTCTGCTCGCGGCGGGGCGGCGGCCCTGGCATGTTCCAGGAAATTGCGACGATCGCGGCGCGATCCGACCCGCCTGCCTTTTCGACGACACGCGTGGAAGCCTCTCACAATGAAACGTTTCGCTCATCCTGCCGAACTTCCCAAGCCGCCGCTCCCCGAGCAGCGTCCCTTGAGCGATACGCGTCACGGCCGCGAGCGGCGCGATTCCTATGCTTGGCTGCGGGCGGACAACTGGCAGGAGGTGTTCAAGGACACGGGGCTTCTCGACCCGGCGATCCGCGCCCATCTCGAAGCGGAAAACGATTATCAAAAAGTCGTCATGAGCGGGACGGAGACCCTGCGCGAGACGCTGGTCAAGGAAATGCGCGGGCGAATCAAGGAAGACGATTCCTCCGTTCCCGCCCCCGACGGCCCATTCGCCTACGGCATCGCCTATGAGACCGGCGCCGAACATCCACGCTTCATCCGCGTTGCACGCGGGGGCGGCGCCGAGGAGGTGCTGCTCGATGCGCAGGTCGAGGCGGCGGACCGCCCGTATTTCTCCCTCGGCGGCGCCAGCCACTCCGGCGACCATCGCTGGCTGGCCTATGCCTATGACGACAAGGGCTCGGAGTTCTACACGCTCAGGGTCCGCGATCTTCAAAGCGGCGAGGACCTTGCCGACGTCATCGAGGATACCGGCGGCGGTGGCATCTGGTCGGCGCGGTCGAACGGCGTCTTCTATACGCGACTGGATTCGAACCATCGGCCGAGTCGGGTGTTCTTCCACAGGCTCGGCGACGGCCCGGCCGAGGACGCGCTGATCTACGAGGAGACCGATCCCGGCTTCTTCATGGGCGTCGGCAAGACCCAGTCGGGCGAGTTCGTGGTGATCGACATCCACGATCACGAGACGTCGGAATGCTGGCTGATCCCCGCCGCCAACCCGGCGGCCGAGCCGCGGCTTCTCGCCGAGCGCGAAACGGGCGTCGAATACGACGTCGACGAGGGCGGCGGCCGGCTCTACATCCGCACCAATGCCGACGGAGCCCACGACTACAAGATCGTCGTGGCGCCGGTCGACGCGGTCGGCCGGGGCGAGTGGACCGACTACGTCCCGCACGAGGACGGCCGGCTGGTCCTCGACCATTTCGTCCTGAAGAACCACCTGATCTGGCTGGAGCGCCGCGAGGGCCTGCCGCGCATCGTGGTGAAACGTCTTTCCGATGGTGCGGAGCACGCCGTCGACTTCGCCGAGGAGGCCTATTCCCTCGGCCTGTCGGGCACCTACGAATTCGACACGACGGCGATCCGCTTTTCCTATTCCTCGCCGACGACGCCCTCCCAGACCTATGAATACGACGTCGAGACGCGCGAGCGGACGCTTCTGAAGACCCAGGAAGTTCCCTCCGGCCACGATCCCGAGCGCTATGTCACCCGGCGGATCTTCGCGCCGGCGAAGGACGGCGAGAGTGTGCCGGTGACGCTTCTCTACTCAAAGGCGACGCCGCTCGACGGCTCGGCGCCCTGCCTCCTCTATGGCTACGGCTCGTACGGAATCACCATCCCGGCGAGCTTCAGCACCAACATCCTGTCGCTGGTCGACCGCGGCTTCGTCTATGCCATCGCCCATATCCGCGGCGGCAAGGACAAGGGCTTCCGCTGGTACGACGCCGGCCGCCGGCGCAACAAGGCGAATACCTTCACCGACTTCATCGCGGCGGCCGATCATCTCGTCTCGGAGGGCTTCACCTCGCACGACCGGATCATCGCCGAAGGCGGCTCGGCCGGCGGCATGTTGATGGGCGCCGTCGCCAACATGGCGCCGGAAAAGTTCGGCGGCATCGTCGCCATCGTCCCCTTCGTCGACGTCCTCAACACCATGCTCGACGACACCCTGCCGCTGACCCCGCCGGAATGGCCGGAGTGGGGCAATCCGGTCTTGTCCGGCGAGGACTACGAGGTGATCGCCTCCTACAGCCCTTACGACAACGTCAAGGCCCAGGCCTATCCGCCGATCCTCGTCCTCGCCGGTCTGACCGATCCGCGGGTGACCTACTGGGAGCCGGCGAAATGGGTGGCGCGGCTGCGCGAGTTGAAGACCGACGACAATCCGGTGCTGCTGAGGACCAACATGGATTCCGGCCATGCCGGCGCATCGGGGCGGTTCTCGAAGCTCGAGGAGGTGGCGTATGTCTACGCCTTCGCGCTGCGGCTGATGGGGGTGACGGAGTAGTCTGAGCTTCGGCGAACGACGGCTCGGCGTGCCGGCAGGTCCGCGCAGCAAGGTCTCCGCAGGATTTCAGAGAGTGCCCCGTCCCGATCGTTGCCCGGCCGTCGTCACGGCGTGCGACCTTCGGCCGGGAGCGTCTTGGCGTCGTGGAGGCGTCGCCATTCCCGCATGTAGAGATCGCGCTCCTCGACGAGGTCGCGCGGATCGACCTGCGGCGGCTTCGACAGGAAGCCGGCCTCGAAGAGGTGCCGGCAGCAGGCTTCGGAATCGATGAGATGCGGGCTCATCAGGCCGCTCGTCGAGGGCAGCGGGTTGAGGGCCGCATAGATGTAGAAGCTTTCGTAGGAAGCGAACGCCTGGTCGATCGCCGGGAATGTCGGCGGGATCGTCCCGCCCCGGCAGAGATAGGCGACCTTCTCGGCCTGGCGGCAGTAAAGCACGTTGTGCATCGCCGAACCGGTGCAGCCGACGATTTCCCGGGCATTGGCGAAGGCCGCGATCTGTTCCGGCAGCGTCGCCCGGGTTGGGTCGAGGACCGCGAAACCCTCCCTGCGCAGCACGTTCTGCACCGTGCGTTCGCCGAAGACGGCGCCGACCCCCTGTCCTCGCGAGACATAGAGCCTTTCCGGCCCGCTCTTCCCCCTCGATCCTTCGGCGATCTGCTGGAACGGCAGTGTGAAGCTGCGATGCACCCCGCCTCGCTCCATGGCGGCCGCCTGCGGGACGATCAGCGAGCGGACGCGGACGCCTTCGGCGCCGTCGAGGAAGACAGGCCTGATGCCGAGCAGCGAGAAGAAGCGCTGCGCATAGTCCGGAACCTCCGGCTGGACGGTCTGGAAGATCACCGGGCCCTGATAACGGTTGAGCGCCACCCACCAGAGCCGCGCGGTGCTCTCGATCATGAAATGTCCGAAATGGGGAAGAATGTAGCCGCCATAGACGGCTTCGGCGCATTCCTCGGAGCTCGCGACCGGCAGTTCGTCGTAGCTGCGGACGATCTCCCGGATCCCGCCGCCAGCCGGCCGTTGCAGCCCGGTTCCAGCGATCATCGTGCCATCCGCCCGGTATGCCCCCGCAGCCATTTCAAGCGGCCACATCACGTCGATCCGGGCCGGCGGCACGAAGCAGTTCTCATAGACAGAGACGTCGGGATCGGGCGTCGGCACATCCTGCCGGATGCGGGCGGCCTCGCGCTCGGTGACGGTCCCAAGCGCCTGGCGTCCCGATCCACCGCCGCCGTTTCCGGCACGAGATCGGCGCCGAAGGCGCGACAGCAATCGGGGAGGCGTGAAAGCGCGAGACGAAGACCACATAGGCCGGACCTATCAGATCTTCCTGGCGGGTGCAGGGGGCTGGCTGCGCGGCATTGTGGCCGGAGGGCGGGAACTGCGCCTGCGACGGCCGGCATAAGCCGGTTCGTCGCAGGCGTGCAAGGAAAGACGCTGGAGCCCTGCCGGTTCCCGTCAGACGCTCCCCCCGGTAGATTTGGCGATCTTCAGGCGGACGATCCGACCTTGAGCCCCATTACCGCGAACCGCTTCTTTCCGTCCGTCCAGACCTCGTCCAGCGACCAGCCGGCCTCCTTGGCCAGCGCCGCCAGCCCCTCGACGTCGTATTTGCGCGAGTTTTCCGTGTGGATCGTCTCGCCCTCTTCCATCGCAAACCGGCGACCGTCGATCGAGAAGGTCACGGGCTCGCGCGCCACGAGATGCATCTCGATCGCCGAGGTCGCTTCGTTCCAGCGGGCCTCGTGGGCGAAGCTCTCGACCGGAATGTCGGCGCCGAGTTCCCGGTTGATCCGCGTCAGGATGTTGAGGTCGAAGGCCGCAGTCACACCCGCCGCGTCGTCATAGGCGGCGATCAGCGTCGGGATGTCCTTCTTCAGGTCGCAGCCGAGGACGGCGACGCCCCCCTCTCCGACATGCCGGCGCATGCGCTTCAGGAAGGCCAGCGCTTCCGCCCGGTCGAGATTGCCGATGGTGGAGCCCGGAAAGAAACCGCCCCGACTGCCAGCCTCCGGCAGGTCGCCCGGCAGATCGAACTCCTGGGTGAAGTCGGCGGTCACCGGCTCCACCGCGAGATCCGGAAAGCGCTCCCGTATCCGCTCGGCAGAAGCTGCGAGGAAATCGCCGGAGATGTCGATCGGAACGTAGAGGCTCGGCCGATCCAGGGCTTCCAGCACGATCTCGGTCTTGATGCCTGCCCCGGCGCCATATTCGAGGATCACCGCCTCGGAACCGAACAGCGCGGCGATCGCGCCGGCATTCTCCTGAAGAATGCCGGTCTCCGTGCGGGTCGGATAATATTCCGGGGCCTGGGTGATCTCCTCGAACAGCTCCGAGCCGCGATCGTCGTAGAGCCAGCGAGCCGGCAGGGTCTTCTGCTGCGGTTTGGCGAGCCCTGCGTGCACGTCGCGGTGGAAGGCCTCGCGCTGCTGCGCCTCGGTGTCGGTCTTGTCGAGCATCTCAGGCGTCCTCCGCCAGCCGCAGCCCGGAGAACTGCCAGCGGGCATCCGGCGGGAAGAAGTTGCGATAGGTGGCGCGAATGTGCCCCTCCGGCGTGACGCAGGAGCCGCCGCGCAGCACGAACTGGCCGCACATGAACTTGCCATTGTATTCGCCGACGGCGCCTTCCACCGGCTTGAAGCGCGGATAGGGCGAGAACGGGCTGCGGGTCCACTCCCAGACGTCGCCGAACATCTGGCGCAGGGTACCGTCGCTCGACGGCCCCGCCGGCTTCGGACGCAGGCGTCCAGACCCGGCGAAGTTGCCGTCCATGGAAAGGCCCGCCGCCGCGTTCTCCCATTCGAACTCGCTCGGCAGCCGCTTTCCGGCCCAGGTGGCGAAGGCGTCCGCCTCGAAATAGGACAGGTGCGTCACGGGCGCATCGCGATCGACGGGCTGGGCGCCGCGCAGCGTCATCGTCCACCATTCGCCGTCGCGTTTCGACCAATAGAACGGCTTGTCCCACTTGTTGGCGAGGATGTCCGCCCATCCGGCCGAGAGCCAGAGCAGCGGGTCGCGATAGCCGCCATCCTCGATGAAGGCGATGAACTCGCCATTGGTGACGAGCCGGTCGGCCAGCCGGTAGGGTTCGAGCAGCGCCCGGTGGCGCGGGCCTTCGGAATCGAAGGCGAAGCCCTCCCCGTCATGGCCGATCTCGACGATGCCGCCGTCGAAGGAGACGAAGCGCGCCTCGCCGGGCTCGGCTCCGACGCCGAGCGGCTGCGGGTCGCGGTAAGCCGGCTTTAGCGGGCTCTGGGCGAAGAGATGCAGGATGTCCGTCAGGAGCAGCTCCTGATGCTGCTGCTCGTGGTGACAGCCGAGCTCGACGAGTTCGGCGACCGTCGGCGAGGCGCCGCGATCGAGCAGCGTCTCGACCGCCGCGTCGACATGGTCGCGATAGGCGTAGATCGTGTCCAGATGCGGCCGGGTGATCATGCCGCGCATCGGCCGCGGCTGGCGCTCGCCGATCGTTTCGTAATAGGAGTTGAAGAGGTAGTTGAAGCTCTCGTCGAAGACTTCGTAGCCGGGAAGATTCGGCTTCAGCACCATGGTCTCGAAGAACCAGGTGGTATGGGCGAGGTGCCATTTCGCCGGGCTCGCGTCGGGCATCGACTGCACCGTCGCATCGGCGTCCGAGAGTGGCGCGCCGAGTTCACGGCTGGTGGCCCTGACATGCTTGAAGCGCTCGGACACAGGCGAGGCTTGGGTGAGAGAATTTTGGCTCAGAGGCTTTTGGGAAAGCTTCGACATATCGGACCTCCTCGGTCGATGGCTGCGTCGATGTCTGGTCGTCGAAGTGGTTCACATCACTGACGATCGCGTCGGAGGTGGCACTTAGCCCGACGGCTTGTCATGGCAACGACGTTCACAAATGTTCTATCGGTCGAGCCGCGCGACCAAATCACGCAGGATCCGCGAGGGTTGGACCTCATGGGAGAGAAATGCGCTCAGCCGATGCGGTAGAATTCGCTGGCGGTGCCGCCGAAAATGCGGGCCTGGTCCGCGTCTGACAGATGCGAGACGAGCGACAGCGCGGTCTCGTACCAGGTCTCGTATTCGCATCTGAGGCGGCAGACCGGCCAGTCCGAGCCCCACATCACGCGATCTACGCCAAAGACCTCAATGACATGGTCGGAGTAATAGGCGAGATCCTCGCGCCGCCAGTCATCCTTGGCTTCGGTGACGAGGCCGGAGAGCTTGCAATAGGCGCCGGTGCCGCTGGCGAGCCGGGCGATGCCGCGGGCCCATTCGTCGAAGCTCTCGGGGCTTTCGTCGGTGATCATCGGCTTCAGGCAATGATCGAGCACGACCCGCATTCCGGGATAGCGGGCGAGCAGCGCGGAGAAGTATTCGATGTGGCGCGGAAAGCCGAGGGCATCAAAGGTCAGGTCGAGGTCGCAGATCGCCCGGAACGCCCAGTCGAGTTCCGGCCGCAGCATCCAGCCGACGTCGGAAATGTCCTGGATCATCGGCCGCAGCCCGAGAAACTTCGGATGGGCGGCGAGGCGCCTCAAGGTGTCGATCTCTTCGGGCCGTTCGAAGTCGATCCAACCGACCACCCCGGCGACGTGATCGGTCGCATCGGCGAGGCCGAGGAGATATTCCGTCTCCGCCGTCGTCGGCGCCGCCTGGACGAGGACGGTGCGCTCGACGCCGGTCGCCGCCAGCGCCGGGGCGAGATCGGCCGGAAGATAAGGCCGCGAAAGGACGGGGTCCTCCGGCGGCAGCCAGCCGTAATCGCCGCGGGCGGGATGCCAGAAATGCTGGTGGGCGTCGATCTTCGTCAGTGTTCGCCCCTTCGTTTCATCATGTCCGTCGCGGCACGGCGAGGCCCGCCGCGCCGCCGCTTTTCGACCTTGCCGCGCTCCGGCAGGACGGTGCGACGGGATGTCCTTGTGACGCCGGATCGGCGGAGATGCAACCGCGCCCCGCCCGGTCGGCCCGGATCGGGGGCGCGAGAGGCGGCTTTCGCCCCGGCGCCGGAAGCCCTTACGCGCCGGCGCCTTCGGCCGCCGCTCCGGTGAGCTGGCGCCATTCGGCCACCGAGGCGGCCGCGGCCAAAGCGAGCAGCCGCGTGTCGCCGGAGACCGTCGTCAGGTCGAAGCCCCAGCCGACGGCGCGCGCCGCATAGTCCGGCGAGCCGCAATGAAGCCCGGCCCTGATGCCGTTCGCCTTGGCGACGGCGGCGATGCGCTTGATGCTGGCGACGAGATCCGGATCCTCGGGATCGAAGCCCGGGGCGAGCCGGCCGTCGGTCGTGCCGAGGGCGAGATCCGACGGCCCGACATAGAGCCCGTCGATGCCCGGCGTCGCGGCGATCGCCTCGACGTTTTCAAGGCCGGCCTTCGTCTCGATCATGGCAAAGGCCAGAACCTCGTCATTGGCCGAAACCCCGTAGCCGGGATGGGCTACGGCCGCCCGCGTCGGGCCGTAGCTGCGGGTGCCGCGCGGCGGGTAGCGCATGAAGCTGGCGAACTCGGCCGCCTCCTCGGCGGTGTCGATCATCGGGCAGATGATGGCCATGGCGCCGGCATCGAGCGCCTTCATGACGATGCCGGGTTCGCGCCAGGGCACCCGCACGATCGGCGTCACGGCCGAGCCGCGCATCGCCTGGAGCATCGGCAGGGCGCCGGAATAGTCGAGCGCGCCGTGCTGCAGGTCGATGGTCAGGCTGTCATAGCCCTGCCCCGCCATGATCTCGGCGACGAAGGGGCTGGCGATCGACAGCCAGCCGTTCACCGCCGGTCGCCCTTCGTCCCAGAGTGCCTTCAACCGGTTTCTGAACATTGCCGCTCTCCCACTTCCGTTCGATCGTTCGCCCCGGACGAGCCGGCCACCGGCGCATCCGCCGGCCGCCCTCGTGGGCGCACCGCCGCGAAGATGCCGCGTTCGGGCGCGAACCGCCAGCCTCATCCGCATCGAGGAAGCCGCGATCACGCATATCGCCTGCCGAATCCAGACAGTTCGCGACTCAATATTCATCAGTTTTTATAGTCGCGATGATTAACTGCCGGAGAAGCCGACATTCGCGCAGTCGTCGAAGAGGCCGGGTTACCCGCGCATCGGGCCCTCGCATCGCAATCCGGCGCCACGAGCGACCATCGCAACGGAGCACGAAATGCAAGCCGCCGATCTGGCCCACTCGGCCAATGGGACGACGGGCTCGCTCCGACTCGCCGAAATCCTCGCCGCGCTCTCCAAGGCACTCGATCTGACCGAGGGGCAGCCGCCCGGCCATTGCATCCGCTGCTGCTACATCGGCATCCACATCGCCCGGACCATCGGCCTCGACGCCGTTCGAACCGGCGAACTCTACTACACGCTGCTCCTGAAGGACCTTGGCTGCTCGTCGAATGCGGCGCGGATCTGCGAGCTCTATCTGACCGACGACATCGGCTTCAAGAAGAGCTTCAAGGAGATCGACGACAGCCTCGCCCATGTCCTGCGCTTCGTCCTGCAGCAGACCGGGCTGAAGGCCGGGCTCGCCGAGCGTTTCAGGGCGCTCTCCAACATCGTGCGCAATGGCGGCGCGATCGCCCAGGAGCTGATCGAGACCCGCTGCCGGCGCGGCGCGGCGATCGCCCGCAAGCTGCGCTTCGGCGAGCCGGTGGCCGACGGCATTCGCAGCCTCGACGAGCATTTCGACGGCGGCGGCCGGCCACAGGGGCTGACGGGAGAGGCGATCCCGCTCTATTCCCGCGTCGCGCTGCTCGCCCAGGTCGCCGACGTGTTCTTCCGGGTCGGCGGCATCGCGGCGGCGCTCGCCGAGGTGAAGGCCCGTTCGGGCAGCTGGTTCGATCCGGCGCTGGTCGCGGCCTTCGAGAGCCTCGCCGCCGATCAGGCCTTCGTGGCAAGGCTCGGCGAGGACGACCTGTCGGAGACGGTTCTTTCGCTCGAACCCGCCCAGGCGCGCCGGGCCGTCGACGAAGACTATCTCGACGACATCGCCGAAGCCTTCGCGGAAGTGGTCGATTCCAAGAGCCCCTATACGAGCGGCCATTCGGAACGGGTGGCGCTGTTCACAGACATGATCGCCGAGGCCATGGGCCACCCGCCCGAACACCGGCGCCGGCTGAAGCGGGCGGCGCTTCTCCACGACATCGGCAAGCTCGGCATTTCCAACGCCATTCTCGACAAGCCCGGCCGACTGAGCGAGGCGGAATTTGCCGAGATCCGCCGGCATCCGGTCTATTCTGAGGAGATCCTGTCGAAGATCGGCGCCTTCTGCGAACTCGCCCTCATCGGCGGTCGCCATCATGAGCGCCTCGACGGCACGGGCTATCCGCTCGGCCTTTCCGGCGATGACATCGGCCTCGACACGCGCATCGTCACCGTCGCCGACATTTTCGACGCGCTGACCGCGGATCGGCCCTACCGGCCGGCCATGCCGCTGTCGAAGGCCCTGGCGATCCTCGACGAGGGGACGGGCACGATCGTCGACGGCGCCTGCGTCGCGGCCTTGCGCCGGGCGCTCGCCCGTCTCGACGAAGAGCGCAGCGCGGCCTGAACCGCGATCCCGCCGCGACGCTCGACGCCATCCTCAGGCGGCGTCGTCGATCGTTTCGACCACGACGTTGTCGTTGGTGTAGATGCAGATCTCGGCGGCGATCTTCATCGCCTTGCGGGCGATCGCCTCGGCGTCCATGTCCATATCGGCCAGGGCTCTGGCCGCCGCCAGCGCATAATTGCCGCCCGAACCGATCGCCATCAGCCCCTGTTCCGGCTCGAGCACGTCGCCTGTGCCGGTCAAGGTCAGGGTGACGGAACGGTCGGCGACGATCATCATCGCCTCGAGACGCCGCAGATACCGGTCGGTCCGCCAGTCCTTGGCGAGCTCGACGCAGGCGCGCATCAGCTGGTCGGGATATTGTTCGAGCTTGCCTTCCAGGCGCTCGAGCAGGGTGAAGGCGTCGGCGGTGGCGCCGGCGAAACCGGCGATCACCTGGCCGCCCTTGCCGATCCGGCGAACCTTCTTGGCATTGCCCTTGATCATGGTGTTGCCGAGGGAGACCTGGCCGTCGCCGGCGATCACCACCTTGCCGCCCTTGCGGACGGTGACGATGGTCGTGCCGTAGATCTTGGCCGGGTCGTGCTGTTCGAAATTCATGGCAGATCCTCTTGCAGGGCCGACTTTGGAGAGATGGCACTGGGCCATGCGCGTGGTCGCTTCCCCGTTCGCTCCCCATGTGGGCGTCCACCGCTTTCTTGCCAAGCGAGAACACCGGCGAGCGGGCGGTTTTTGCGTCGGTTTTGCGACAGACGGCTTTCCACCCGCCGCATTCCAGCGTAGAAGCCAAGGAAAATGAAATCCGTGTTCAGGGGCAGGAACATGGCTCACACCGCCGGGCGGCGCGACGGCGTGGTCGAACGTGCGACCAAGGAAACCAAGGTCAGGGTCCGGGTCGATCTCGACGGCACCGGTCGCTCGACGATCGCGACCGGCGTCGGCTTCTTCGATCACATGCTGGAGCAGCTGTCGCGTCACTCGCTGATCGACATGGACATCGCCACCGAGGGCGACCTCCACATCGACGACCACCACACCGTCGAGGATACCGGCATCGCCATCGGCCAGGCGATCCGCCAGGCGCTCGGCGAGCGGCGCGGCATCCGCCGCTACGCCTCGCTCGACCTCGCCATGGACGAGTGCCTGACGCGCGCGGCGATCGACGTCTCCGGCCGGCCCTTCCTCGTCTTCAAGGCCGAGTTCTCCCGGGCGAAGATCGGCACCTTCGACACCGAGCTGGTGCGCGAATTCTTCCAGGCGCTGGCGCAGAATGCCGGCCTGACGCTGCATGTCGAGAACCTCTACGGCGACAACGCCCACCATGTCGCCGAGACCTGCTTCAAGGCGGTGGCGCGGGTGCTCGGCCAGGCGATCGAGATCGATCCGCGGCAGGCGGACCTCGTTCCCTCCACCAAGGGGCTTCTGGCATGAGGCGGGGGCTGCGGTCATGAGCCGCTACGTCGTCTTCGAACCGCCGGAGGCCGTGGGGCCGAGCGAGGCGGCGATCTTCCTGCGCGACCGCTTTTCGTTCCTCGCCTTCGTCTTCACCTTCCTGTGGATGTTCCGTTACGGGCTGTGGCTCTCCGGGCTGGTGACGATCGCCATCCTCGTGGCGCTGAACGTGCTCGGCACGGTCCAGGGCTTCGAATTGAGCGCGGCGCTGATCTCGGTCCTCCTCGGCGTCCTTATCGGCCTCGAAGGGCCGAGCCTGCGGGCCGCTAGGCTGCGGCGCAAGGGCTGGAGCGACGTCGCCGCCTTCGAGGCGCAGAACACCGACGAGGCCGAACTGATCTATTATCACGCGACGGAAATTGCCCTGATCGAGCCTCCCGTTTCCTCGAGCACTCCGGTCGCACCGGCTCCATCGACGACGTCGGGCGAGCCGGAGGATCCGGCCGGCGGGGATCCAACATCCGAGCCGGACAAGCCGGCGGCCACCACCGCGCTCGTTCCGGCTTCTGCCGGCGAGGCCGAAGGGGCCGAACCGAAAACCGGACACGAGGTCGACCGGCGTGCCGATACCGTCGAGGCCGTGCCGGCAGACCCCGAAGCTTCGACCAAGACCGATCCGAGCGCCCGGCTCAAGGCCGAGCTGGAACGCACCATCAAGGTCGAGGGCTGGGCCGAGCGCTGGGACAAGCCGGGCGTCGAGATCGCCAGGCTGCCCGGCGGACGGCGCCAGCCGATCGGCAGGCTTTGACCATGCGGACATTCGTCATCATCGACTACGGCTCCGGCAATCTCCGTTCGGCCACCAAGGCGGTCGAGCGCGCCGCCCGTGAAGCCGGCAGCGACGTCACCGTCGCCCTCACCGACGATCCCGACGTGGTGCGCGCGGCCGACGGCGTGATCCTGCCGGGCGTCGGCGCCTATGCCGACTGCCGGGCCGGGCTGGCAGCCGTGCCCGGCATGGTCGAGGCCCTGCTGGAAACCGTCGAGACCAAGGCACGGCCGTTTCTCGGCATCTGCGTCGGCATGCAGCTGATGGCCTCGCGCGGGCTGGAGAAGAGCGTCACCGAGGGCTTCGGCTGGATCCCCGGCGACGTCGTCAGGATTACGCCCTCGGACCCGGCGCTGAAGATTCCGCAGATCGGCTGGAACACCATCACCGCAGGCCGGGAGCATCCGCTCCTCACCGGCATCCCGACCGGGCCGGAAGGGCTGCACGCCTATTTCGTCCATTCCTACCACCTCGCCGCGAGCGATCAGGGCATGGTCGTTGCGACCGCCGACTACGGCGGCCCGGTCACGGCGATGGTGGCGCGGGACAACTTCGCCGGCACCCAGTTCCATCCCGAAAAGAGCCAGACCCTCGGCCTGAGGCTGCTCGCCAATTTCCTCGACTGGAAGCCTTGAGGCCTTTCGGCCTGCGGAAGGTGATCGCAAGGCCGGAAGCGGCGGGTCGAGGAGATCGCGCCCAAGGACAGCGGCGAGGTCTCGAGCGAACTCGCCCGGAATTGCCGCCTACGCGGCGACATACGAACATGGCGCCGTTCCAAAGGTTGCTATAGGCTTTCCAGCCATGAGCGATCCCTCCCGCACCGACCATCCAGGCGTCCTCGCCCCGCCGCCGCTGATCTTCGGCCTGCCGCTGCTTCTCGGCCTGATCGTGCATTTTTCCGGCGCAGGGCTCGATTTCGGCCTGCCGCTCTGGCTGCGCCTCGTCCTCGGCCTCTCCGCGCTGGCGGCGGGAATCGTGCCGATCGCCCTCGCGCTCCTGCGCTTTCGCCGCGCCGGCACCAGCCCCGAGCCGTGGAAGCCCTCGACGGCGCTGGTCGTCGACGGCGTCTACCGCCTCACCCGCAATCCGATGTATCTCGGCATGGCCCTCGTCTATGCCGGGATCGCGATCCTCCTCGATTGCGCCTTCACCGCCGCCCTGCTCGTTCCCGCCGTCCTGACGATCCACTTCGGCGTCATTTTGCGCGAGGAGCGCTATCTCACCGCGAAGTTCGGCAAGCCTTATCGCGACTTCCTGCGCCGGAGCCGCCGCTGGCTCTGACCCATCGGCGCAACGTCCGGGCAGGAAGGGTCGGCCCTCGATGCGTGACGGACAGGAACGAAGGCCGGCGCTCGCAAGTTTGCCCGCCATGACGGGAAGGAAGAGGGATCGATGGCCCGGGAAATCGAGCGGAAGTTTCTCCTTGCGGGCGATGGCTGGCGGCCGCACGCCCATTCGGCCAAGCGCCTCGAGCAGTTCTACCTGTTTGCCGGCGAGGATCGATCCTGCCGGGTGCGCATCACCGACGGCGCATCGGCGAAGCTGACGCTGAAGACCGGGCGCGGCCTCAGCCGCGGGGAATTCGAATACGACATTCCGCTCGAAGACGCCGAGACCCTGCGCGACAGCGCCCTCGGCCGAGTCATCGAGAAAACCCGCCATCTGGTTGCGAACGGCCGTCACACCATCGAGATCGACGTCTATGAAGGCGCCCTCGACGGCCTCATCGTCGCCGAGATCGAGCTGACGGACGAGGACGAGAGCTTCGAGCACCCGGATTTCCTCGGAGCCGAGGTCACCGGGGACGAGCGCTACCTCAATCAGACGCTGGCGCTTCGACCCCAGGTCGAAACGCCCGAGCCCCATTGAACGAAGAGGTGGACCCGAAGTGGCCTACGAGATCCGTCCATCCCGCGCACTCGACGCGGAGTTTCGCAAGGCGGCCCTTGCCCAGATCGATCGGGCGCTGAACGACCTTCGGCAGGAAGAGGGCGACCCGCACGAAGCGGTTCACGAGGCCCGCAAGCGCTTCAAGAAGCTGCGCGGCCTCGTTCGCCTGCTCCGGCCGGCCGACGAGCACCTTTACGGCGAACTGAACGCCGCCTTCCGGGACGGCGCCCGCGGCCTGTCCGGTGTGCGCGACAAGGCGGCGCTGATCGAGGCTTTCGACGATCTCGTCGCCGGTTTCGACGACAAGCTCCGCGTCCGCTCCCTCGCGAGCGTCCGGCGCAAGCTGGTGGCCGAGCGCGACGGGGCGGCAGAGCACGAGGGCGAACTCGCCGACGCCGGCCGCCACGCGGCCCAGGCCCTCGAACAGACGCGTTCGAAGGTCGAGGCATTTCAGATCGGTGGCGGTCGCCACGATGCGAAGAAGGCCGGCCGCCTCCTCGCGGCGGGCGCGGGGAAGACCTATGCGCGCGCCCGCACCGCTTTGCGGCGCGCCGAAAAGACCCGCAAGGCGGAGGATCTGCACGAGCTGCGCAAGCGGGTGAAGTATCACTGGATGCATCTGCGCCTTCTGGCTCCAGCCTGGCCAGAGGCCTTCGAGGCGCCGATCGACCTTGCCAAGACGATCGCCGACGACCTCGGCCGCGACCACGACTTCGCGGTGATGCGGGCGGAGATCCGCGCCGATGCGAAGGCATTCGGCGACGAGGAGACCCTGTCCCTGCTCCTGGCTTTGGTCGACCGCAAGCAGAGCGAGCTGCGCGAGCGAGGCCTCGCCGAAGCCCGCCGCCTTCTGATCGAGACCGACGAAAACTTCGCCACGCGCATCGAGGCGCTCTACCGGCTGGCCGCGCGCGAAACCGGCTCCGCCATGCCCGCCGAGGCGCCGAGTGCGGAGCAGCGGGTGGCGTGACGCCACCCGCCTTCGATCCCCAGGGCGTCCCTCAGAGCATCGGCCGGCCGCCCGTTACCTCGATCACCGCCCCGGTGATGTAGGTGGCGTCTTCCGATGCGAGGAAGACGTAAGCGCCAGCGAGTTCGGCCGGCTGGCCGGCCCGGCCGAGCGGCGTGTTCCCGCCGAAGCTCTTCACCTTCTCCTCCGGCATGGTCGAGGGAATCAGCGGCGTCCAGATCGGGCCGGGTGCCACGGCATTCACCCTGATGCCGCGATCGGCGACCATCCGGCACAGGCCGGCGGTGAAGTTCTGGATCGCTCCCTTGGTCGTGGCATAGGCGAGCAGGCCCGGCGAGGGATCGGTCGAATTGATCGAGGCGGTGTTGATGATCGTGCCGCCTGGCTCCATCCGCTCCACCGCCCGCTTCGACAGGTAGAACATGCCGTGGACGTTGGTGCGGAAGGTCACGTCCCACTCGGTGGCGGAGATGTCCTCCGGCTTTTCGAAAGTCGCCTGGTGCGCGGCGTTGTTGATCAAGATGTCGAAGCGGCCGAACTCGTCGAACGCCCGGTCGATCAGGCCGTTGCAATAGGCTTCGTCCTTGACGTCGCCGGGAACGAGAACCGCCTTGCGGCCGGCCTTCTCGACCCATGCGGCCGTGTCTTTGGCGTCGTCGTGCTCGTCCCAATAGGAGATGATCACGTCGGCGCCCTCGCGGGCATAGGCGATGGCGATGGCGCGGCCGATGCCGCTGTCGCCGCCGGTGACGATGGCGACGCGGTCCTTCAGCCGGCCGTGTCCCTCGTAGCTCTCTTCGCCATGGTCGGGCTTCGGCGTCATCGCATCGGTGTGGCCGGGCATCGCCTGTTGCTGGGCGATCTGCTCGGGGCGCGGATAGCAGTTTCTGGGATCGCGGGGCATGGTTGGATCTCCTGATCGGATCGGGTTTCGACGGGACCGGGCATCGCTGGCCCGTCGCGGCGGCGCCGGCAGTCGGCGCTCCGGCTCGTCCACTGTCCTTTCCCATCAAGCCGGCGGCCGCGGCCCATGTTCCAAGCGGCGCGTCAGACAATCGCTAGCTGCGCATGCTTCTTCCCCCGACGACGGCATGGATCTGGATTGCATGTTGTCTCCGAATCATGCATGAACACGCACAATGTTGGATGACTCGGAGGTTCGAGATGCTGACCCGGGAAAGACAGGCCGCCATTGCCCTCCGCCTGACGCGCGACGGCAAGGTTCTGGCCGGCGAACTGGCTGCTGCCTTCGAGGTTTCGGAGGATACGATTCGCCGCGATCTGCGGGAAATGGCATCGGCCGGGCTCTGCGAACGGGTCTATGGCGGCGCCCTCGCCCGGACCTCCGCACCGCCTCCCCCGCCGCTGCACGAACGGGCAACGATCGCCGCGCCGCAGAAGAACGCTCTGGCCGCCGCGGCAGCCCGATATCTCGTCGACGGTGCAACGGTCTTCATCGACGCGGGCTCCGCCAATCTCGCCCTCGCCGCCCGGCTGCCGACCGACCGGCGGCTGCGGATCGTCACCCATTCGCCGGCCATCGCCCTCGCCGTTCCGCCGCGCCCCCAGCATCCGGTGACGCTGATCGGCGGGCGCTACGACGCCGAGACCGGCGCCTGCCTCGGCGCCGAAACCTTGACCGAGGTGGAAAGGCTGCGGCCGGATCTGCTCGTCCTGGGGGCCTGCGGCCTCGACGCCGTCGCCGGCGTCACCGCCTTCGATCCCGAGGACGCGGCGATCAAGCGCCGTCTCGTGCGCAGCAGCGTCGCGATCATGGTTCTCGCGACGGCCGAAAAGCTCGGCACCGTGGCACCCTTCTTCGTCGTCGGCGTCGAAGCCGTCGGGAGGATCGTCACCGAAGCGGCGGCGAAAGGTCCGGCCTTCGACGCTCTCGGCGAAACCGGAGCCGACATCGTCCTCGCCGGCCCGATCGGCCGCTGACCCTCACGCCCGTCTCCAACAGCTCCCTCACGCATCACCGATTCCGGATCCCGTCATGACCTTCGCCTCGCCGACCGTCCTCGGCCATTTCCCGCCGGCCCGCCGCGCCGTGGCGCTGGCCTTCTTCGTCAACGGCTTCGGCATCGGCAGCTGGGCGCCCGAGGTACCCATCCTCGCCGCCCGCCTCGACATCGGCGAGAAGACCATCGGCTTCCTGATCGTCGCCTTCGGCCTCGGCGGCATCCTGACGATGCCGCTGATCGCCAGAGCCATCGGCCGCCTCGGCTCGCGCCCGCCGATGCTGCTCACGCATTTCTTCGCGACCTTCGCCTTTCCGGCGCTGATCCTCGCCCCGGATCTTGCCTGGGCCTTCGTGGCGATCTTCCTGTTCGGCGCGATGTTCGCGGGCATGGACGCGGCGATGAACGCCAATGCCATCAGCCTCGAGCGTCACATGGATCGGGCGATCATGTCGTCGAGCCATGGCTTCTGGTCGGTCGGCGGCTTCGTCGGCGCCGGCGCCGGCGGACCGATCATCGCCGCCTTCGGCCCCGCCACCCATGCCACCGTCGTGGCGGCGGTCATCCTGGTCTGCTTCGGCTTCGTCTGGAAGATGGCCCGCGACGACCGCGCCGCCGCCGTGCAGACGCCGAGCGAAGTCTCGGCCGGGAAGACCGGTGCCGCGACGGGGGCTGCGGCAGTCGCCTACGGGCCGGCCGGCCTCTTCAGTGCCGTCGCCATCGGCCTCTTCGCCCTCGTCGCCATGCTGCCCGAGGGCGGCACGATCGACTGGAGCGCGCTCTATCTGAAGACCGAGCTCGGCGCCGACACGGCGACCTCCGGCTTCGCCCTGGCGGCCTTTTCCGCCGCCATGGCGATCTTCCGCTTTCTCGGCGACGACATCCGCAACCGGCTCGGCGCGGTGAAGACGGTGCGGCTCTTCGCCTTCGTCGCGGCCTGCGGGTTGCTGCTTGCCGGTCTTGCCGGCCACATCCTCGTCGCCCTCGCCGGCTTCGCGCTCGCCGGGATCGGCCTTGCCAACATCGTGCCGATCGCCTTTTCCGCCGCCGGCAACGTCAAGGGCCTTCCCGACGGCACGGGCATCTCGATCGCCACCGCCATCGGCTATTCCGGCGGCCTGATGGCCCCCTCGGTCATCGGCTTCATCGCCGAGCATGTCGGCCTCGCCACCGTCTATCTCGGCATGGCAGGGCTGCTCGCCATCGTCCTCGCCCTGTCCGGCATGATGGCGGGAGCGGACCGGGAGATCGCCGTCGATTGACACGCCTGCGGCCGGCCGCGGCGGAGGCGCCAGCCCCAACGCTTCGTCATTCTCGGGCCCCGTCCCGAGAATCCAGAGATCGTCGGGCGCGATCGGCTTCAGCTGCAGAAGGCGGAAGCGGCCGATGTTGCGGCGGGTGCCCCTGGCAACTGTGTTCATGCGAACGCCTTTTGGTCGCGTTGCATGGCATTGAGGACGACGAGCAGCTTGTGCGCGACGGCGGTGAGAGCGAGCTTTTTCGACCCCGAGCGATTGGCGAGAGCCTGATAGAAGTCGTTGAAGCGCTTGTTGGCACGGATGGCCCCGAGCGCTGCCATGTAGAGGGCGTGGCGGGCGCGCGCCCGGCCGCCTTTGATGTGGCGTTGGCCTTTGCGCGGCCCGCTGTCGTCGTTGTAGGGTGCAAGGCCGACGAGCGCGGTGATCCGCTTCGGCGAGGTGATGCCGAGTTCCGGCAGGATCGCCGCCAAGACGCTGGCGGTGACCGGTCCGACGCCCGGCGCAGACCGCAGTCGATCGATCGTCCGGGCGACGTTGGTGTCGCAGGATGCCTGGCTCTTGATCTCGGCTTCGATCGCGGTGATCCGCTCGTCGAGGAAGGCACAGACGCTGGCAATGTCCTCGGCAACGACAGGATCGCCGGCTGCCTCGGCCTGCTGGCGCTGCTTGGACCGCA